>JADJFK010000001.1 GCA_016708585.1 Sulfuritalea sp.
CGCCTAAAATGTTTCCATAATTCTGGAAATATCGAAACGACTCATGCAAACCACCGAAGCTGTCGACAAGCTGGCCGCGCTGGCGCAGGAGACGCGCCTGCGCATCTTCCGCCTGCTGATCGAGCAGGGACCGCAGGGCCTGCATGCCGGCGCCATCGCCGAGGCGCTGGCCCTGCCGCCGGCGACGCTGTCCTTCCATGTTGCCCACCTGGTGCGCGCCGGGCTGGTCGGCGCGCGCCAGGAAGGCCGCTTCATCTTCTACGCGGCGGGCTTCGCGGCGATGGACGACCTGATCGCCTTCCTCACCGACAACTGCTGCCAGGGCGGGCAGTGCCTGCCCAAGACCGTCGCGGCGGCCACCACGGCGAAGCGGCGACGGAACGTGGCGTGAGCGGAACATGGCGTTCAGGCGGCCCGTTCTGTCACCGGGACCAGCGGGCTGCGAAAAGTCGGCGCCGGCGACACGGCGCATCCGCGACAGGGCCCGGTTCGTCGCCGTGCAAGGTGCATCCACCACCGGCGCCGCCTGCGGCCTGATGGCCGTCGCGATGGACCTCGCCTTTGTCGCGGCAATATTTTCGCAGGAGGATTGAAATGCCGAGATGGCTGCTTGTCGCATTGCTGTGCCTTGTTTCCGTGTTGCCCTTGTCCGCGCGCGCTGCGGACAGGCCCGATTTCCTGGTCGATGCCGACTGGCTGGCGGAACGCCTGAAGGATCCGAAGCTGGTGCTGCTCGAAGTGCGCTACCACCCGCACCGCCACGCCACCGTCGGCCACATCCCCGGCGCCGTGCAGGTGCAGCGCTTCGCCGACCTCGGTGCCAACGACGAAATGCCGATCATGCGCTTTCCCTCGCGCGCGGCCTTCCAGGCCACGCTGCGGCGCTGGGGCATCAACGACGACTCGACCGTCGTGGTCTACGATGATTCTTCGACCGCGCTGGCCTCGCGCGTGATCTACCTGCTCGACCTCTACGGCTTCGACGCGAAGCGCGTCAAGCTGCTCGACGGCGGCACCATCGGCTGGACCGGTTTCAACGAACTGACGAAAGCCCCGACCGCGCCACGCCGGCCCGGCAATGTGACGCTGAAGGCGCCGCCGGCAGCCGCCATGGCCGGCTGGCCCGAGGTCTATCGCCGCGTCGTCGCCGGCCGCGAGCCGAACATCGTGCTGCTCGATGCCCGCCCGTCCGACATGTACGACGGCAGCCGCATCCAGCACTCGGTGCAGGGCGGCCACATCCCAGGCGCCATCAACATCGTCAGCCTGCAGGGCGTCGACGGCCAGTCGCAACAGTGGAAATCCCTCGCCGAACTGGCGACGATGTACAAGGACGTGCCGCGCGGCCATGCGGTCATCACCTACTGCCACGACGGCTTCCGCTCCACCCTGACCTGGCTGCAA
Organism: Sulfuritalea sp.; assembly: GCA_016708585.1. Classification (GTDB taxonomy): domain Bacteria; phylum Pseudomonadota; class Gammaproteobacteria; order Burkholderiales; family Rhodocyclaceae; genus Sulfuritalea. Next base: position 1,405 of record JADJFK010000001.1, read on the forward strand.
TTGAAAGCGCTCGGCTACAAGGACGTGCGCGTCTACAACGGCGGCTGGGGCGATTGGGATCGCACCCTGACCCTGCCGGTGGTGAAGGGTGCGAAGCCCTTCGATGCCGACTTCGATCTGTAAGGAAAAACTGGCGATGGGCAAGACCTTCAAGGTGCTGGTGCTATGTACCGGCAACTCCGCGCGTTCCATCCTCGGCGAGATGCTGTTCAATCATCTGGGGCAGGGGCGCATCGAGGCGCATTCGGCCGGCAGCAAGCCGGGCGGCACGGTCAATCCGGTCGCGCTGGAAACGCTGGAGATGCATGGCGTGCCTTGCGCCGGTGCACGCAGCAAATCCTGGGACGAATTTGCCGCACCGGGCGCGCCCGAGTTCGACTTCATCTTCACCGTCTGCGGCAACGCCGCACAGGAGACCTGCCCGGTCTGGCCCGGCCATCCGGCCACCGCCCACTGGGGCATTCCCGATCCGGCGCACGTCGAACCGATCGAAGCACGGCGTCAGGCCTTCGAAGCAGCCTACCAGTCGCTGAAAAAGCGCATCGATGCCTTCCTCGCCCTGCCGTTGGAAACCCTGGGCCGCGAAGAGTCGGCGCTGGCGGCACGGCGCATCCACGAGGAGAACCCGCAATGAGTGCCCAATGCGAAGTCACCGCCAAGCTCGCCGCCAACGCACCGATGAGCGTGTTCGAACGCTGGCTCACGGTCTGGGTCTTCCTCTGCATCGTCGCCGGCATCGCGCTCGGCCAGTTCCTGCCGGCACCCTTCCAGGCGCTGGGGCGGATGGAAGTGGCGCGGGTCAACATCCCGGTCGGCCTGCTGATCTGGGTGATGATCATCCCGATGCTGGTCAAGGTGGATTTCGGCGCGCTGCACGAAGTCCGCCAGCATGTCAAAGGCATCGGCGTGACGCTGTTCGTGAACTGGCTGGTGAAGCCCTTCTCGATGGCGCTGCTGGGCTGGATCTTCATCCGCCAGCTGTTCGCGCCGTATCTGCCGGCCGACCAGCTCGACAGCTACATCGCCGGCCTGATCCTGCTCGCCGCCGCGCCTTGCACCGCGATGGTCTTCGTCTGGAGCCGGCTGACCAATGGCGACCCGCTGTTCACGCTGTCGCAGGTGGCGGTGAACGACACCATCATGGTCTTCGCCTTCGCCCCCATCGTCGGCCTGCTGCTCGGCATCTCGGCCATCGCCGTGCCCTGGGACACGCTGGTCACCTCGGTGGTGCTCTACATCGTGATCCCGCTGGCGCTGGCCCAATTGTGGCGCAAGGCACTGCTGAAGAAGGGCCAGGCGCATTTCGACGCCGTGATGGCAAAGCTCGGCCCCTGGTCGATCTCCGCGCTGCTGGCCACGCTGGTGCTGCTGTTCGCCTTCCAGGGCAAGGCCATCGTGGACAAGCCGCTGATCATCGCGCTGCTGGCGGTGCCGATCCTGATCCAGGTCTTCTTCAATTCCGCGCTGGCCTACTGGCTCAACCGCGCCGTCGGCGAAAAGCACAACGTCGCCTGCCCCTCGGCGCTGATCGGCGCTTCCAACTTCTTCGAACTCGCCGTGGCCGCCGCCATCAGCCTGTTCGGCTTCGAGTCGGGCGCGGCGCTGGCCACCGTGGTCGGCGTGCTGATCGAAGTGCCGGTGATGCTGCTGGTGGTCAAGGTGGTGAACTCCAGCAAGGGCTGGTACGAACGGGGCGCCTGATGGACTTCCTGATTCCCGCGCTGCAGGGCGGTGCGGCCAGCCTTGCCGCCTACCTCGCGGCGCACGTGCTGCTGTGCCTGGTGCCGGCCTTCTTCATCGCCGGCGCGCTCTCGGCGCTGGTGCCGCAGGCCTCGATCACGCGCTACCTCGGCCCCGATGCGCCGCGCTGGGTGGCCTATCCGGCGGCCGCCGGTGCCGGCAGCCTGCTCGCCGTCTGCTCCTGCACCGTGCAACCGCTGTTCGCCGGCATCTATGGCAAGGGCGCGGGACTGGGGCCGGCCATCACCTTCCTCTTCTTCGCCCCCGCCGCCAACATCCTTGCCCTGTCCTACACCGGCGTCGCCCTCGGCGCCGAGATCGCCATCGCGCGCATCGTGCTGGCGCTCTCCTTCGGCATCGGCATCGGCATGATCATGGCGATGATCTTCCGCAGGAGCGAAGCCGTGCGCCAGGGTGATGCGCGCGCCTTCGCCGGCGACGGCCGCGTGCCGGGACGAACCCTGCTGTTCCTCGGCACGCTGGTGGCGCTGCTGATCGCCGGCACGCTGAAGGTAGAGATGCTGACCGCGACGCTCTGGCAGCACAGCGTCGCCTGGCCGGAGGCGGCAAGCGCGCAGGCGCTACTCGATCGCTGGGTGCCGGCCAACGAAGCCACCGGCGCCGAAGGCATCAGCCTGCAGGGGGTGGCGCTGATCGCGCTGCTCGGGCTGATCGGAGCCGCCGCATGGCGCGGCCTCGGCCTGATCGACAACGGCGTGAACCGGCTCACCGTGCCCGCGCTGGCGCTGACCGTGCTGACGCTGGCCTTCGCCGCGCTGGGCCTGCGCGTCACGGACGCCGGCATTGACGTCACGGTCAGCGGCCGCACGCTGGCCGTGCCCCTGCTGTGCGCCGCGCTGCTGCCGCAGGTGCGCCGCTTCGAGGACTGGGACATGCAGCAGTGGCTGTGGGAGACCTGGCGCTTCGTCAAAATGATCTTCCCGCTGCTGGTGGTCGGCGTGTTCCTGATCGGCGTCATCCGCGTCTTCATCCAGCCGGAATGGATCAAGCTGGTCGCCGGCAGCAACACCGTCGCCGCCAACCTCGCCGGCGTGGTGTTCGGCGTCTTCATGTATTTCCCGACCCTGGTCGAAGTGCCGATCGCGAAGATGTTCCTTTCGCTCGGCATGCACCCCGGCCCGCTGATCGCCTACCTGATGGCCGACCCGGAACTCTCGCTGCAAAGCATCCTGATCACTTCGGCCATCATCGGCAAGCTCAAGGCCTGGACCTATGTCGGGCTGGTGGCGCTGTTCTCCACGCTGGCCGGGCTGGCCTACGGCGCCTGGGTGGACGGCACGCCGGCACTGACCCTGGTCCTGATCGTCGGCGGCTTCGTCGCTACACTGGTCGTCGCGCTCAATCTCATCGAGAACAGGAGAACCCCATGCTGATCAAGATCCTCGGTACCGGCTGCGCCAAGTGCCAGCGCCTCGAACAACTCGCGCGCGAAGTGGTCGCCGAACAAGGCGTCGACGCCAGCTTCGAGCACGTGCGCGACATGAAGGAAATCATGGCCTACCCGATCACCACCACTCCGGCGCTGGTGATCGACGAGGAAGTCGCGGTCTTCGGCCGCATGCCGAGCAAGGAAGAGATCGCCGGCTGGCTGAAGCCGGCATGATCCTCGAATCGACCCTGACCTGCCCGCTCTGCGGCCACGTCAAGACCGAGACCATGCCGACGGACGCCTGCCAGTGGTTCTATGAATGCGAAGGCTGCCACGCGCTGCTCAAACCCAAGCCGGGCGACTGCTGCGTGTTCTGCTCCTACGGCACCGTACCCTGCCCGCCGATCCAGGAGCACGGCAAGGGTCACTGCTGCTGACAGCCACCGGCGCCATCATCGCCGTCCCGCCGGCGCCGACTTTTTAAGTTTCGCCTATAAGGCCGCTCGTACCACGCATTCCTCGCCCAGCATGTCGATGACCTTCACCGCCACGGTCGCATCGGCCCTCGGCGCGGGCAACTCGTAGCGGCCCGACACGAGGTCCTGCTTGCGCTCGGGCACGTCGGCCAGCGCCACCTTGAAGACCTTTCCGTCGTGGTCCGTGTCGATCAGCACGCAATCGACCACGGCGCGCCAGTCGGGAATCTCGGCGCGGAACACGCCGGCTTCCTTGTTGAGGCGTTGCAGGATGCTGGGTGACACCACGTCGGCGATCTCCACCACCAGACTTTGTCCCTCGCGCCGGATCGCGATTTGTGCCGACATCGGTTCGTGACGGATGAAGCCGCCCGACTTGCGGTCGCTGCGCAGTTCGATCAGGTGAATCTTGTTGATCGGGCGGTTCTGGTTGTAGTGCGTCACCCAGTCGCGCGCCGCGTGTTCCTGCCCCAGGCTGACGACGAGGATGTCGCGCTCTTCCTCGGCGCGTGTCTTGAGTTCGCCGCGGATGGATCCGAGGTCGAGCGGCGACAGCGGATGGTTGAAGGGCACGATCTTGACCAGCATCTGGCCGCGCACGCCGTCGAAGAAGGAATCGGTGCGGCGGCGCGTGATGCCCAGGTGCTCGCAGGCCAGTTCCACCGCTTCGTTGTGCTGGATTTGCAGGTCATAGTCATTGACGCGCCAGGTGGTGAAGGCGAGCTGGCAGGGCAGGGGCGGGGCGTCGGCGTCCACGACCAGTTCGCCTTGCCGTCCCGCCAGCACCGACTTTGCCTGCTCGGCGATGACGCCTTGCAAGCGCTTGGCCGTGGTTTGGATCGCGCCCTTGTTGATGTCGCAGCCGATCCAGCGGCGACCGAGTTTTTGCGCTGCAACTGCAGTTGTTCCCGAGCCAATGAAGGCGTCAAAGATCAACTCCCCAGGATTTGACAATGCAATCAGGAGTCGCTCGATTAGTTCCACAGGCTTCTGTGTCGGATAGTCGGTGTGTTCGTGACTACGTGTGTGCTCGCGGCGAATTTCCCATACGTCTCGCATGGGTACGCCAAGAGATTCCTCTTCTGTTTCCCTCTTAATTTGTGTCCCATCCTCAGAAATGAGGGTGGTCAACTTTTTCCCGCCATAGTCGCTAAGTGTTCTCTCCGATGCCGCCTCATACAAGCGGTGGAAAGTGTGAGAATTATCGTTGTTCTTCGTGTACCAGAAGAGATTATCGTGCATCGTTTGGAACGTTTTCGAGTTGGTAGGCCAACGACGATAAAGCCATACGATTTCATTCTTGAATTGCTTGTCGGCACCAAAGATTTCGTCCAAAAGGCAACGTAGATGGTGCGACCTACTACTGTCGCAATGAAGAACTAAGCTGCCAGTTTCGTGAAGCAGCTCTCTCAGCAGCAGTAACCGCTCGTACATAAATTGCAAGTAGTTGTCGTTGGCCCAGATGTCGCTGTATTGCACCTGCTCGCCCAGCGTGTAGTCCTCGCCTTCGACTTTACCGCCGCCTTTGGGGCCGCGCAGTTGGACCTTGCGCACATAGTCGGCGCCGCTGTCGAAGGGCGGGTCGATGTAGATCAGCTTGACCTGGCCGCGAATGCCGTTAGCCAGCAGGTGGGCCAGCACTTCCTTGTTGTCGCCGTGGTAAAGCAGTCCGCCCTGCGGCAGATCGCGTGGCCAATCCTTCCAGTCGGCGGGGCCAAGCTTCGCGCCGACCGCCGCTTGCGGCGCGGGCACGGTTTCAATGTGTTGGGCGGGGAAGGCGGTGACGCGGGCCAGCGGTTTCTTGCCGACCCAGGTGAGCATCGGCCGGCCCTTGGCCTTGGCGACGGGAATTTCGTTCTTGCTCATGGTTTGCGGTCTTTCAGGTCGGCGGTAAAGCCGATGGGGCGATTCAGCTTTGCCGGCACGCTGGTCAGGCGCCGGATGGCATCGATCAGGCCGGCGATGGCCTGGTCGTGGGTGGAGAGCTTGCGCTCCAGATCGTCGAGCCGGTCCGCCAGTTCGCGACTGCTGGCGAGAAGCTCGCGTAGTTTTACGAAGGCGCGCACGACGAAGACGCTCATTTCGACGGCCTGCGGCGAGTTGAGCACGGAAGCGGCCATGATGGCGCCGTGCTCGGTGAAGACGTAGGGAAGGTAGCGGCGTCCACCGCGACCGGTTTTTAAGGTCACGGTTTGTGACCCTAAAGGATCGATGGCGTATGAGGTCACAATTTGTGACCTCAAAGAGTCATGTTCCTCGGCCGTGAGCTGAAACATGAAATCGGCCGGAAAGCGTTCGATGTTGCGCTTGATGGCCTGGTTGAAGACCTTGGTCGCGACGCCATAAAGCTCGGCCAGGTCGGCATCGAGCATGACGCGCTGGCCGCGCACGAGGTGGATGCGACCAGACACGGTATCGACGGCGACGATGGGTGGAGTCATGCTGTCTTTCCTCCAAGGATGAAGTCGCGCACGACTTTCTTGCCCTCGTCGTGCAGCGCGGTGTCGGCGAACATGACGTGGTAGGCCAGCCGATCCGGATTCAGGTCTTCCCAGCGCTTGAGGGCGACGGCCTTGCGGCCTTCGGCGCTTTGCGGCGAGTCGCCGCGCGCGTGACGGGCAAGATCGGCGGTAATGGCGGGACTCTCGGTGTCTTTCTTGATCTCCACCACCAGATGCTTGCCATCGGCACGGCGGATGACGAAATCGGGGGTGTAGCGGTGCCAGCGTCCGTCTTCGCCAAGGTATTCGGCAAGAAGTTCGGTCTTCGCCGGATCGGTCAGGCCGCCGGTGAACCACAGACCTTCGATGGCGTGGGCGTGATTCTTCAACAGGCCCAGGGTCCAGTCGAGGAATTCCGCCTCGGGCGCGGAATCAAAGTTGTAGCCCTCATAGTGGAAGCTGGATTCCAGCGCGAGCGCGGCGTCGGCAGTGTTGCTTGCGGTCTTGTAGAGGCTGGCGCGCTCCTTGGCGAAGCTGATCCGCGCGGTATAGACCGGCTGGCCGTCCTCGAAGCGAATGTCGAATCCGTCCGGTTTGACGAGGGCGATGGCGACGTCGATTTCCTCGTGATACTCCTCGTACTCGGCACGCTGACTCTCGATTTGCCGCCCGAGATGGGGCAGGTGATGGGCGGGAATATCCGCTTCGCCATACGCAGTGCGCAGCGAGGAAAGCAGGTCGGCAGTCGCCAGGTGGTACTGGGCGCCGAGTTCGGCGGCGGCGGAATAAATGCCCCACTCCAGAACATCCGGCGACAAAGTCTCGTCGCCAGCATCCAGCCGCTGCAGGCGCGTGTCGCCGCCGGCGGTCTCGGCGATGGTGTAGGTGGCGACGACCGACGCGGCCGGGGCCGGCACGTCTGGCACGATTAAAGTCGGCGCTGGCGACACGGCGCCCGCCGCACCAGTTGCCTTGCGCCGAAAGCGCAAGAGCCGCTTTTTAATCAGCAGCGGCGGCAAATGGGGCTTGTGCAAGCGGATTTCCTTCTCGATCCTCGCGGCATGCTGGGAGTCGAGTTCGTGAAGGCTGGTGCCGTAGGTTTCCGCCAGTTGCTCTTCCAGCGTTCTGCGATTGGTACTGGTGAGGTAGACGCGCGCCGGATGGGTATTGCCGGGCACCTGGCGCAGGCAACGGGTAGCCGCCTGAAGCACGAAATTGTTGCTGTGCGCAAGCTTTCTCACCAGCGCGCAAGCAAACAGACTTGGACAGTTCCAGCCTTCCGTGCCCATGTTGACCAGCAGCAGGATGCGATGCGGCGCGGCGGGGTCGCGCGCCACGGCCTCGAAAGCGCGGCGCGTCGCTTCGGACGACTTGTTGTCCACAACCAGCACCGCGTCGGCGCCGATGCCGCGCCGAGCGAGCGCGGAGTCGATGGTCGGGCGCAGTTCGTCGCGGGTTTCGATGTTGGGGAAGTACAGCGCCAGACGCGCCGGCGCGCCGTTGGGAAGTGCGACGGGCCAGTAGTCGGCAGCGAAGTCGTCGATGACTTCCCCGACCAGTTGCGCGGCCTCGGCATCGCCGAGTTCGAAGACCTTGATGTTGCCGGCTAATTCTTTGAGTACCCCGTCGCGTATGCCCTCGCCCAGTCCGTACCAGGCCACCACGTCACGCAGCGGCTGGCGCTGGAAGTAGGGCGTGCCCGTGGCATTGACGACGACGATCAGATTCGTTTCGCGCGCCAGATAGTCGATGGTACGGCGAACCTTCTTGATGCCGTCGTCCTTGAAGACGGGTTCGCCCGTGGTGGCGTTTGTTTCCCATTTGCCCAGCAGCTTCTGGCCGTAGGTGTGGTGGGCCTCGTCGGAGAACACCGCAAGATGCGGCAGCGAGGCAATGGCTTGCAGGCGCAGGTTGGCCAGTTCGGTCGCCTCCTCTTCCTTGACGCCGCCGAACAGCCGGTGCTGGGCGCCGCTCTTCGCCGTCGGTTTCTGGATGCGTATTTTTTCAGTGTTGGTGACGATGACATTGAAGCTGCTGCCCCAGGTGATGGGGATCTGCTTGTCGCCGTCGCGGGTGAAGGTGAGCTTCAGACTCGCAGCGAAGGGCTTGTGGAAGCGCGGAGGCAAGAGACGCTCATAGGGAATGTCAGCCAACTCCCGCAGCGCACCGAGAATCGTTTTGCCAGGCGCAAAGATCAGGGCGTTTTCGACGAATGGGCCGTCGGGATATTCGAGGGCAAGCGCGAATTCAGTGGCAACGATGCTCCCCATGAGGATGGTCTTGCCCGCGCCCATGGCCAGCGCCAGTATGTAGCTCGGATAGTCGAGCGCCAGCGATTCGCGCAGGCTTTCCAGACCGTGCTGTTTGACGAACGCGTTGTCGGTCGGGAGACGCTGGAGCAAGTTATCCAGGCCCTCGTCGGCGATCAGCGCGACGATTTCCGGAGAGGTCAGACCCATAGCTGCGCGTCGGTCGCGCAGTGCAGGGAACAACTGGGTATAGAGATCACCGATGCGCGGCGTATTCAGTACCAGGCGCAGATACCAGTAAGTCTCCAGTGCGCGAAATTGGGCGCGACGCAGGTAGCGCAACTGTCCGCCTTCTTCCTGGGCGTACTCAAGAATTTCCCGGATCGCCGGGAAATCAGAGCAGGGGTAGTTTTCGACCCGCCAAGTGTCAACGCCTTGGGCAAGAGCCTGAAAAAGATGGGTCATTGGCGGGGCGTAGTCCAGTAGAGGCGCAAGTATATGCCAGCGAGTTGGGCGCGGTTCAGGGCCGGAAAAATGATTGCCTTTGTTGGCCGCGAGGTGAGCTTGCATGCTTCTGATTGCGCGGCGCCTTTATCGCTTTGCCAGCCCCCCGGCGTGAAAGCCCGCAGCATGCCGTAACCGCCGTCCCGCCAGCGCCGACTTTTTGCGGCTGCCAGTTGACCGCAGCCGCCATCGCGCAAATACTGCCGCCTCCGCGCCGGCACCGTCGGCCCATCTCCGCCCGAGAGCACACTCACCACCATGCGCACCGAAACGCCCCACGCCATCTACCTCAAGGACTACACCCCGCCGGCCTGGCTGATCGACACGGTCGAGCTCCACGTCGCCATCCACGATGGCCATGCCGAGGTGCGCGCACGCCTCGCCTGCCGGCGCAATCCGGCCAATCCGCAGCAGGACATGGTGTTCGACGGTGAAGAGCTGACGCTAGTGGAAGTCGGCGCTGACGGTACGGCGATCGCGCCATCGCGCTACACCGTCGGCGACGAAAGCCTGGCCCTGCACGGGCCGCTGCCCGATGCCTTCACGCTGGAAACCCTGGTCCGCATCGAGCCCGACAACAACACCCAGCTCTCCGGCCTCTACCGTTCCAAGGACGGCTACTTCACCCAGTGCGAGGCGCAGGGCTTTCGCCGCATCACCTTCTACCCGGACCGGCCCGACGTCATGGCGCGCTTCACATGCACCATCGAGGCCGATCGCGCGCGCTTCCCGCAACTGCTGTCCAACGGCAACCTCGTCGCCACGGGCGTAGCGGAAGGCAATCGCCACTGGGCGCGCTGGGAGGACCCCTTCGCCAAGCCGGCCTACCTGTTCGCCCTGGTCGCGGCGAAGCTGGACGTGCTGGAGGACAGCTTCACCACGGCATCCGGGCGCAAGGTGCGCCTCGCGGTGTATGTCGAGCCGGGCAAGCTCGACCAGTGCGGCCACGCCATGGCGGCGCTGAAGAAGTCGATGAAGTGGGACGAAGAAAGATTCGGCCTGGAGATGGACCTCGACCATTACATGATCGTCGCGGTCGGCGACTTCAACATGGGCGCGATGGAGAACAAGGGCCTCAACATCTTCAATACCAAGTACGTGCTGGCGCGGCAGGACACCGCCACCGACACCGACTACCAGGCCATCGAGCGCGTCGTCGCCCACGAGTACTTCCACAACTGGACCGGCAACCGCGTCACCTGCCGCGACTGGTTCCAGTTGTCCTTGAAGGAAGGCCTCACGGTGTTCCGCGACCAGGAGTTCGGCGCCGACGTGCATTCGCGCGCGGTGACGCGCATCCAGGAAGTGCGCCAGTTGCGCGTCGCCCAGTTCCCCGAGGATGCCGGGCCGATGGCGCATCCGATCCGGCCCGCCTCCTACGCCGAGATCAACAACTTCTACACCGCCACGGTCTACGAAAAAGGCGCCGAGGTGGTGCGCATGATCCACACCCTGCTCGGCCGCGACAATTTCCGCAAGGGCATGGACCTCTACTTCCGGCGCCACGACGGCCAGGCCGTGACCTGCGAGGACTTCGTCGCCGCGATGCAGGATGCATCGAAGGTCGACCTCGGCCAGTTCCGCCGCTGGTACGCGCGCGCCGGCACGCCGCACTTGAAGGCTACCGGCACTTACGACGCGGCCGCCAAACGCTACACGCTGACGCTGGCGCAATCGCTGGCGCCCACCGCCTACGAGCGCAAGCTGCAGGAGGCCGGCATCGCCATCGACGACGGCCCCTTGCACATCCCGGTCGCCGTCGGCCTGGTGTTGCCGGATGGCAGCGATGCGTTGCCGTCCGGCACGCAAGTACTTTCGCTGACCGCAGCCACGCAAAGCATCGTCTTCGAGAACATCGCCGCCGCGCCGGTGGCCTCGCTGCTGCGCGGTTTCTCGGCGCCGGTGCATCTCGACTTCGAACAGACGGACGCCGAGTTGGCCCACCTGATGGCCCACGACAGCGATGCCTTCAACCGCTGGGAAGCCGGGCAGCGCCTGGCCACCCGCGTCCTGCTCGCCGGCATCGCCGTGGCGGGCGCCGGCACCGGCTGGATCCCCGACGCCTACGTCGCCGCCGTCGCCCGCGTGCTCGACGATGGGCTCACCGGAGATCCGGCGCTCGCCGCCGAAGCCCTGGTGCTGCCGGCCGAACAGGTGCTGGCCGAGGAGGTGGCGGGGCGCGGCCAGGCCATCGACCCCGAGGCCATCCACGCCGCGCGCCTGGCATTGCGCCGCCATCTCGCGGCGCTGCTGCGCGACCAATTCGAGGCCGTGTGGCAGGCGTTGGCGCCGACCGCGCCCTACGCGCCGGACGGCGCCCAGGTCGGCCGCCGCGCCCTGCGCAACCTCTGCCTGGCCTATCTCGCCGAGAGCGAACCGGCCCATCTCAAGTCGAGCGTCATGCCGCGCCTGCTGGCGCAACTCGACGGCGCCGGCAACATGACCGACGTCATGGCCGCGCTGGGAACGCTGGCCAACCTCGACCTGCCCGAGCGTGAAGCGGCGCTCGCCGCCTTCCATGAGAAGTGGAAAGACGAAGCGCTGGTGGTCGACAAATGGCTGCAGGTGCAAGCCACCTCGCGCCTGCCCGGCACCGCGCAGTGCGTGCGCGAACTGATGCGGCATGCGGCCTTCGACATCCGCAACCCGAACAAGGTGTATGCGCTGGTGCGGGCCTTCTGCGGCGCCAACCCGCGCCACTTCCATGCCGCCGACGGCGAAGGCTACCGGCTCGCCGCCGACGTCATCATCGAATTGCAGGCGATGAATCCGCAGGTCGCCTCGCGCATCGCGCGCAGCTTCGACCGCTGGCGCAAGTTCGACGCCGGCCGCCAGGCCCATGCCCGTGCCGCGCTGGAACGCATCCAGGCCTGCGCCGGGCTGGCGCGCGACGTCGCCGAGGTGGTCGGCAACGCGCTGAAGTGAGGCAACGCCGGCCGCGCCTGCCGAAATATGGAGTTGTTCGCCGTAGCGCCAGCGCCGACTTTTCCCATTCGACGGCCAAGCCGACTTGACAGGCCGCCGCTATGAAGGCTAAATCCGTCGTCTATCAGCAAAATCTAATTCACCTGCAGGAGAATCGACCATGGCACCTCCCCCGCTGGCCTCGCGCGAGGCGGTTCGCGAACAACGCTTCGGCGAACTCTGGAACAACGACCTGAACGATGCCTTCGCCGACATCGCGCGCTATTACGACCGCGCCAACGAGATCGCCGCGCTCGGCCTCTGGAGCAGCTTCCTCAGGCGTTTCATGCAGACGGTGGACATCACGCCGCAGCAAAAGGTGCTCGACGTCTGCGCCGGCACCAACGCCATCGGCGTTGCCCTGCTCAAGCGCGAACCGACGCTGGATGTGCATGCCATGGACCGCAGCGCCGAGATGCAGGCCGTCGGCCAGGAAAATGCCAAAGCCCTGGGCTTCACGATCAAGAGCACCATCGGCGACGTGCATACCCTGCCCTTCCCCGACAACCACTTCGACGTCGTCACCCTGCAGTTCGCCTCGCGCCACCTGCGCGTGCGCGAGGTGTTCAGCGAGATCCTGCGCGTACTCAAGCCGGGCGGCCACTTCCACCATTCGGACATGCTGCGCCCGCGCAATCCGATCGTGAAGAACCTGTATTACGCCTACCTCAGGACCTGCCTCAACTTCACCAGCCTGATCGTCGGCAGCAGCCCGGCGGCGACCCGCTTCAAGCAGTATTTCATCGATGCGCTGGACCTGTTCTATACGGCGGAAGAGTTGTCGATCGTGCTGCGCGAACTGGGTTTCGTCGAGGTGACGGTAGATACCGTGTTCCACGGCATGATCGGCTTCCACCGGGCGGTCAAGCCGGGGGGCTGAAGGCGGGTCGATCGCGTCACACGTCCTGCGGCTGATGACGGGCAGGGCGGTGGTGTCGGCGATGTCGGCGCCGGCGACACGGCGGCGACTGACGATCCGCCATTGACGGATCGCATGCCGGCAGCTCCCGGCAGTTGCAATGGGGAGGGGGTCACGGCACACTCTGGCCGATGACGCAAACAAGTTCCGTCCCGCCGTCGAGCGGACCGCGCCGTGTCAAGGCGCGCTTCATGGTGCCCCTCGCCGTGGTGCTCATGTTCATCATGGGGGTGTTTGCGGTCGCGATCCTGATGGTCGAGGCGCATATTCGCGACCGGGACATCGCCGAGCGGACGGCGGCGGTGGAGCAGATCTTCCTGCAGAAGATGGACAAGGATACCAACCTGATGGTGGCGACGATGCGCGCCCTGATGACCAACCAGGCCATCGAGCGCGCCTTTCGCCAGCGCGACCGCGAGGCCCTCGCGCAGCTCGGCGGGCCATTGTTCGCCAGCCTGCGCGATCATCACCGCATTACGCATTTGTACTTCAGCGGGCCGGACCTGGTGAATTTCTATCGCTTCCACAGTCCGGAGGAGTTCGGCGACCGGATCGACCGGGTCACCACGCTCAAGGCGCAGGCGCGCCAGGAGCCGGTGCATGGCCTGGAACTGGGCGCGCTGGGGACCTTGACGCTGCGCCTGGTGATGCCCTGGCGCAGCGAAGGCAAGGTGCTCGGCTACCTCGAGATCGGCGAGGAAATCGAGCACCTGATGGGCGAGTTGCGGGACGGCCTGGCGGTGGACATGCTGGTGCTGCTGGACAAGCAGATGGTGTTGCCGGAACAGTGGCAGCGCGGTCAGGCCCTGATGAAGCGCGAGGGCAACTGGGATCGCTTTGCGACCCATGTCGCGCTGGCGCAGACAGTCGATCAGCTGCCGGCGGCGCTCGACGAACCGACGCTGCAAAAGCTGCTTGCCGGGCGGACCGTGAAGATCAGGGAAAGCGGGCGCTCGCTGCACCTGGCCCTGATTCCCCTGCGCGATGTCGGTCGGCGCCACATCGGCGACCTGGTGGTGATTCGCGACATCACCGCGCTGGAGTTTGCCTTTCAATGGTCGATCGCGATCGTCACCGCGATCGGCCTGCTGGCCGCCATCGGAGTGCTCGGCGCGTTCTACCTGGCGCTTGACCGGGTCGAGCAGGATTACCGGCGCCAGCACGATCTCGAACACCAGTTGCTGCGCCTCAATGCCCAGCACAGCCGGATCCTGCAACTCGAAAAGCTGTCGGCCCTGGGTACGATGGTCGGCAGCATCGCCCACCAGCTCAACAATCCGCTGGTCGGCGTGGTCAATCTGGCGCAGCTGGCCGAGCGCGAAGCCGGCGATCCGCAACGCATCCGCGATCTGCTGCGGGAAATTCGCGGCGCCGGCGAGGACTGCCATGCCTTCGTCAAGCGCATGCTGGCGTTTTCCAAGGTTTCCTGTTTCGACAGCAAGTCGACGCCGATGGCGGAGTTGATCGAGGATACCGTGCTGCTGTTCCGGCAGACCGAAAACAGGCATCTGCCGGTCGAGGTGAAACTGCCGGAGGAGCCGGTGGTCCTCGACATCGATCCGATCCTGATCCGCCATGCCCTGTTCAACCTGCTGGTCAACGCGGCACAGGCCACCACCGGCGATGGCGCCATCCTGATCACCGTGGCACGCGAAAATGATCCGGTGCGCGGGCTGCCGGGCTGGTCGCTGGCGGTGAGCGATCACGGCCAGGGCATGGCGCCGGAGGTGATGGAGAATATCTTCGTGCCCTTCTACACCACGCACAGCGACGGTACCGGGCTCGGGCTGCCGGTGGTGCAGCATGTCGCCTTGCTGCATGACGGGCAGGTCAGCGTCAGCAGCGAGCCCGGCCGTGGCACGCGAATTGCGGTGTGGTTACCCGACTCGTTGCCAGATTCCATGCCCGACGCACCCGAAGATGATTCCGTCCATGCCTGAGATCCTGCCCAAAATTCTCGTCGTCGATGACGATCGCCATACCCGCATCCTGTTCGACCGCTTGCTGGCCAGAACCGCCGTGGTCAGCCTGGCCGTCGACGGCGCAGAGGCGCGCAGGCTGTTCGCGGCGGAGGACTTCAATCTGGTGCTGATGGACCAGCGCCTGCCGAGCGACAACGGCATCGACTTGCTGCGCGAGTTCCGGGCGCGGCGGCCGCATCTGGTCGGCATCCTGATGACCGGTTTCGCCGATGTGCGCGATGCGGTGGCGGCGGTGCGCGAGGGCGTGTTCGACTACCTGACCAAGCCCTTCGAAGACCTCGAAGCGCTGGAAGCGGTGATCGGCAAGGCGCTGGAGCTGGATCGGGCCTATCGGGAAATCCACGGACTGCGCGCCCGGCTGTCGAGCGAATCGGGCACGCCGGAGGTCATCGCGCAGTCGCCGGCCATGGAACGCGTGCTGGGCCAGATCCGCCAGATTGCCGGGCTCGATACCACGGTGTTGCTGGAGGGTGAAAGCGGTACCGGCAAGGAACTCGCGGCGCGGCTGATCCACTCCCTGAGCAAGCGCGCGGACAAGCAGTTTCTCGAAGTCAATTGCGGCGGGCTGCCGGAAACCCTGCTGGAAAGCCTGTTGTTCGGCTACGAGAAGGGGGCGTTCACCGGGGCCGGCCAGGCCAATCCGGGTTATTTCGAAAAGGCGCACGGCGGCAACCTGTTCCTCGACGAAATCGCCGACATGAGCCCGAAGCTGCAAAGCAGCCTGCTGCGCGTGTTGCAGGACCACAGCTTCACGCGTATCGGCAGCACCCAGGCACGCCGGGCCGACTTCCGCCTGATCTGTGCCACCAACCGTTCGCTGCTGGGCGAAGTCAAGGCCGGCCGCTTTCGCGAAGACCTGTATTACCGGATTGCGGTGGTGACGGTCGGCCTGCCGCCCTTGCGCGAGCGTGCCGGCGACATCGTGCCGCTGACCGCGTATTTCCTCGACCACTACAACGCGAAATTCGGCAAGGCCAGCGGGCCGCTGACGCCGGCGGCCCTGCAGGCGCTGGAGCGCTGCCGCTGGGAGGGCAACGTGCGCGAGCTTCAGCATTGCATCGAGCGTACCGTCGCGCTGCACGCGGGCGGTCCGATCGATGTCGCGCACCTGTTTCCCGCCGGCGAGCCTTCGACGCGCGCGGCGCAGGCCGCGGGCGCTGCGCCGGCGTTGCGCTACCAGGACGCGCGCGAGGAGTTCGAGCAGCAATACTTCCGGCATCTGATCGACACCGCCGGAGGGAACATGTCGGAGGCGGCGCGCCTCTCCGGCATCCCGCGGCAGAATCTTTATGTGCGCATGAAGCGATGGGGGATTGTCACTGATTAGCGACAGGCGTCGTGATCAAGCGACAATCCGGCGGCGTTTCCGGACGTATAGGGCCGCGGGCTACGGAAACCGCCTGTGGCACAAGGATTGCTGGCATTAGGGAGGGCATTCCAACAAGAAGAGGGGATCATGATGAAAAAGACCATTGCCGGGAGCCTGCTGGCGCTCGTATCCGTATTCCTGATCTACGGCTGTACCGGCGGCGTCAAGACTTACCCGAACACGTCGTTCAAGGGCGTGGTCGAGGACGGCAGCAAGGAGACCTTCCTCAAGGTCGCCGATGCCACGGTCTGGCTGATCCCCGCCACCGACGTCGCGGCGATGGGCAAGACGCCGATCGAAATCAAAAAGGATTCGCCGAACGACGAACCGCTGGAAGACAACCTGGCCGCCAATCGCGGGCGCTACCTGAATGCGAAGACCAATGCCAGGGGCGAATTCAGCTTCGCCGACGTGCCCGGCGGCAAGTACTTCGTCTATGTCGAGCCGGCCACCGCCAAGTACCTGCCGGGCGGCGACAAGTCGCGCAAGGCGCTGGGCACCGACGAACTGGGCGCCGCGCCGATGCTGATCAAGGTCTCCGGCAACGTGCCGCCGAATGCCACCTACATCGGCAGCACCGCCTGCATCGAATGCCACGAGGATCAGAAGCACTTCACCAAGACCGCGCACCGGCTGGGCATCACGGTGATCGGCAAGCAAAGCAAGCTGCAGGACTTCTCCCGCTTCCCCGAGTTCAACAAGGGGCTGGACAAGCTCATGGCCGGCACCAAGTTCTGGTTCCATGGCTATGACAAGACGCGCGGCTTCGACAAGTACCAGATCAGCACCAAGGCGCCCGCGGATGCGGCCAGCGTGAGTTTTACCGCCACCTTCTACAAGGATAAGGACGGTTCTTTGAAGTTCCGCGCCGAGAATGCAAAGGACCCCAACGATCCGGCACGGGTCTATCCGGTGGAAATGACCTACGGCGGCGCCGTGTACAAGCAGCGCTACCTGGTCCGCGTCGGCGCCAACCTGTTCCCCTTCGTGCAGTTCAACCAGAACGGCGACGAGTCCTTCGCCGACCGCGGTCGCAAGCCGTGGCGCGACTACCACGCCGACTGGTTCTTCAACGAGGAAACCAAAAAGCTGGCCAATCCGCCCCAGGCCAAGTCCTTCGACAAGGAATGCGCGTCCTGCCACTACAACGCCTACACCCTGACCAAGACGGCGGCGGGCGACTACAAGGCCGGTGCCAGCAACGACCGCAACGGCGAACTCGACATCGACGGCGACGGCAAGCCCAACGAGATCAACATGGGTTGCGAAACCTGCCACGGTCCCGGTTCGGTACACGACAAGGCCAAGGAAATCGACATGCCGGCCACCATCGTCAGCCCCAACAAGCTGGCGGCGGAGCGCTCATCTGCGATCTGCGTCCAGTGCCACAGCCGGCCGCAGGGCAACCTGAAGAACGACCAGCCGGTCAACACGGCCAACAAGATGATGTTGCCGGGCACCTCCCGCAACACCTACCTCAAGGACTACACCACGCGCGAGGATGCGGCCAAGGGCGACTACTGGGCGGACGGACTGCATTCCAAGTCCCACCACCAGCAGGGTACGGACTTCATCAAGTCGTCCAAGCATCGCAATGGCAACCAGCTGGTGGCCTGCTCCGACTGTCACGATACCCATGACTCGAAGTTCCCGCACCAGATGAAGGCCGATACCAACAAGGCCGAGTCCTGCACCAGTTGCCACAAGGACAGCACCGACCTGAAGGCGCACCTTGCCGACAAGGCCAAGTGCACGGTGGATGCAGCCAAGATCACCTGTTCCGACTGCCACAACACCAAGACCATGCAGACCGGCGCCGGCTTCGGCAAGGGCCTGACGGGCAAGGATGGCAAGAACTACTGGCTGAACGACATCACTTCCCACATCTACGATGTGCCGCGCAAGGACAACAAGGGCGTCAAGGGCGTGGCGCCGGGCGCGGCGATGCCGATCCCCTACACCAAGCCCTGCGGCGCGGCCTGCCACGACACGAAGAATCTGTAACCGTGGTCCTGTAGTCAAGGAAAGCCGCCGGCCAGTCCGGCGGTCTTTTTGCAAAGAACTTTTTTATCGGAGTCGAATCATGAAAACCAAAACCACCTTTCTCGTAACCGGATCGCTGCTGTTCGCCCTGGCCGGTTTGGCACCCGTGCATGCGCAAGTCGATGAAGCTGCGGCCAAGGCCCTGGCCAAGAAGAACGACTGCTTCAAATGCCACGACATTGCCAAGAGCAAGAAGGGGCCTTCCTACAAGAAGATCGCCGCCAAGTACAAGGAAAAGAAACTCGGCGAGAAGGATGCCATCAAGCAGATGACCACTGCCCCCAAGGTCAAGCTCGAAGACGGCACCGAAGAGAATCACAAGGACATCGAAACCAGGGATCCGAAAGAGCTGAGCAACCTGGCGCAGTGGATTCTCTCGCAATAATCCGCGCCATCATCCGTCGGGCCCTGTCCGGCAGACCCCGACGGCTTCTTGCCGGTGCCGCCGAGCCATGAATGAATCGTCAACCAAGGCAACGAGTTTGCGGGGAATGGGAATCATGCGTACCAGGCAGCTTGCAGCATGGCTTGCAGCAGCCACGGTCTGTGCGGCCGGAACCCTGGGCAGCGACTGGGTCGTTGCGGCAACCGGCAAGGACGCGGCTCCTGTCGCACAGAAACTCGACAACGCGACCTGCCAGACCTGCCACGATGGCAAGAAGGGCAAGCTCGAAGTAACCGCCGCGGATGGCGCCAAGCGCCCGTTGCAGACAGTCAATACGGACAAATATGGCAAGAGCGTGCATGCCAAGATGGAGTGCGTCGCCTGCCACAGGGAAATCATCGATAGCGTTACCCCCCACCAGAAGGTGGCCGGTGCACCGAAAGTCGAGTGCGCGCAGTGCCACCTGGACCTGTGGGAAGCTGCGAAAAAGGACAACAAGACCGTCGAGAAGCCGCGGCTGGGCATCGTCGCCGAGAATGTCGCGGCCTACAGGAAGTCCTTCCACGCCAAGCCGAACAAGGACGAGCCGGACAAGCAGAACGCCATCTGCAGCGACTGCCACAACGTGCACACCTTTGACGTGCCGCCGCGCGGCACGCAGGAGCGCAAGGACTGGCACCTCACCGTGCCCACGGTGTGCGGCGAGACCTGTCACACGGACCATCTGGAAGACTGGACGGCGTCGGCACACGGCCGGGAAGCCGAGAAAAAGAATTTCAAGACGGCGGTCTGCTCCGATTGCCATACCACCCACGACATCGTCGGCAGTTCGACCGACAAGGCCAAGCTGGCGATTACTGCCAGTTGCGGCGATTGCCACAAGGATGCCTACGAGTCCTACAAGGCTTCCTACCACGGTCAGGTCAACCGCCTGGGCTATGCCTACACCGCCAAATGCGCCGACTGCCATGGCAGCCATGCCATCGAGCCCTCGAAGGATCCAAAGTCAAGGATGCACGAGAAGAACCGGCTGAAGACCTGCCAGAAGTGCCACAGCGGCAAGGAAGGCAAGCCCGGTCTGGCGACTGCCGGCTTCCTCAGTTTCAGCCCGCATGGCAACAGTCACGACTTCGCCAAGTATCCGGAAATCTGGCTCACCACCAAGGCCATGATCGCCCTGCTGGTCGGTGTCTTTGCCTTCTTCTGGCTGCATTCCGGCCTGTGGTGGTATCGCGAGTATGCGGATCGCAAGCAGGGCAAGCACGTGCCGCATGTAATGACCGACAAGCTGCCGGCGGAATTCGCCACCAGGCATGTCAGACGCTTCGGCCCGATGTGGCGCCTTGCGCACCTGCTGTTCGCCTTGAGCGTGATGCTGCTGGTGCTGACCGGGATGGCGGCCTTCTTCCCCGAGACCGGTTGGGCCAGGACCGTGATGGGAGCATTCGGCAGCCCGAAAGTGGCCGGACAAATACATCGCTTGTCGGCCTATACCATGCTCGGCATCTTCGCCATCCACCTGGTGGCGGTCACGATCACCATCCTGCGCAAGTGGAAGGACTTCAGGTTCTTCGGCCCCGATTCCTTCGTGCCGAACTGGAAGGACATGTACGACATGATCGGCATGTTCAAGTGGTTCGTCGGCAAGGGGCCGCGCCCCGCGATCGAACGCTGGTCCTACTGGGAGAAGTTCGACTACTGGGCGGTGTTCTGGGGCATGGCGATCATCGGCGGCAGCGGCATGATGCTGGCCTTCCCGCACGTGGTGGCCGCCTATCTGCCGGGCTGGGTGTTCAACGTGGCGATGGTGGTGCATGGCGAGGAAGCCGTGCTCGCCGCCGTGTTCCTGTTCACGGTGCACTTCTTCAACAACCACTTCCGGCCCGACAAGCTGCCGCCGCCGGACGTGGTGATGTTCACCGGCACCCAGTCGCTGCAGGAGTTCAGGCACGAGCACCGGGCGCAGTACGATCGCCTGGTGGCGAGCGGCCAGCTGGAGAAATATCTGGTGGACGCGCCCTCGGCGCCCTTCACGCTGGCGTCGAAGATCCTCGGCCTGGTGCTGATCGCCTTCGGCCTGACGCTGCTGGTGCTGATCGCGATCGGCTTCGCCGGCGGCGGTCACTGAGGGATCCCCGTTTCAAGGCGCGGGCCTTGAAACGGGATCATCACAGGCGACATGGACCGGAACCGATGATCGTGAAAAAAATGATTGCACTGGGTGGAATGCTGCTGCTGGGCATCGCCGCCGGACCGGCGCGGGCGGAAGTCGACGCCGAGGCTGCCCAGGCGCTGGCGAAGCGGAACGACTGCTTCAAGTGCCACGCCATCGACAAGACCAAAAAGGGTCCGCCCTACACGCGGATCGCGGGTCGCCTGAAGACCAAGCCCGATGCCGTGGACGTGATCGTCGAGCACATCACCAGCGGCCCCGTGATCGAGTTTCAGGACGGCACGCGCGACAGGCACAAGGTCATCGACACCACGGACCCGAAGGAACTGAGAAACCTCGCCGGCTGGATCCTGTCGCTCTGAAGTTCCCGGATTGCCGCGAAAGTTTTCCCCCCAGGCAAAGCCGGGGGCGGTATCTCCTGCGGACGGCGCCGGCGCCGGCGCCACGGCAGGCAAGGCCACCGCCGCCGGTTGCGGCAGGCGCCGCTCAGAGCTTGTGAAGAAATCGTAGCGAGCGGGCCGCAGCGGGGTGCGGCCGGAGCGCAGCTACCGGAATGTACGTCGTTGTACATGAGGATAGCGAGCACCGCCCAAGCCCCGATCCGGCACGCGCAGTAGATTTATTCACAAGCTCTCAGTTCGCGTCGTAGTAGTAGGCCTTGTTCGGCACCTTCGCCGCCGCGACTTCCTTCATCGCTTCGAGCGGCTGCGGCGGCTTGTCCCACCACAGGGCGCGCCCTTTCTGCTGTTCCAGTTTTTCCTCGGGATGCTTTTCCATCCATTCGCGCATGAACTTGGTGTGCTCGGATTCGTAGAGGGCCATGGTGTGTCCTTTCGCTTGATTGAAATTCGGGGTCAGTTCTTCTTGTCGACGTAACGGGCGATGCGCACCACTTCCGGCACGCGGCGCAGCGCGCGCAGGATGCGGGCGAGATGAACGCGGTCGGTCACCTGCAGGGTGAAGAACAGGGTGGTGGCTTCGCCGCTGTCGTCGTCCATGCTGATGTTGACGATGTTGGAATCGGCCTCGGCGATCCCGGCGGCGAGCCGCGCCAGCACGCCGCGCACGTTCTTCGCCACGACGCGGATGCTGGCTTCGAACATGCCGCTGGTCTCCGGCTCCCATTCGACGTCCACCCAGTTGCCGCGCTCGCTGCGCAGCTTGGCGATCGCGCTGCAGTCGTGGGTGTGTACCACCAGGCCGCGCCCCTTGCGGATCAGGCCGACGATCGGGTCGCCGGGAATCGGCCGGCAGCATTCGCCGAGCGTGACCGCGACGCCTTCCGGGCCGTGGATCAGGATCGCCTGGCGGCCGCGGCCATTGGTCGCGGCGGTGGCCGCATCCGCCTCGACGCCTTCCGCCAGGCGGCGCGCGACGATGGCGGGCAGGCGCTTGCCCAGCCCGATCTCGGCCAGCACGGCCTTTTGCGAGCGGGCGCCCGAGGCGCGCTTGAAGCGATCCCAGGCCTGGGCCGGCAGCTTGGCCAGGGCCAGGCCGAGGTCGCGCAGGGCGTGCGACAGCAGGCGCTCGCCCAGCGCCGCGGATTCCTCGGCCTGTTTGGTGTTGAGGAAGTGGCGGATCTTGGAGCGTGCCCGCGCGCTCTTGACGTAGCCCAGCCACGCCGGATTGGGCGCGGCATTGGGCGCGGTGACGATCTCGACCCGGTCGCCGTTGCGCAGTTCGGTGCGCAAGGGCATGGTTTCGAAGTTGATGCGGCAGGCGACGCAGCGGTCGCCGACGTCGGTATGCACGGCATAGGCCAGGTCAACCGGGGTCGAGCCGCGCGGCAGGGCGAAGATCTTGCCCTTGGGACTGAACACATAGACCTCGCCGGGGAACAGGTCGACCTTGACGTGTTCGAGGAATTCCGACGAGTCGCCCGTCGTCGATTGCAGTTCGACCAGCGACTGCAGCCACTTGTGGGTCTTCTTCTGCAACTGGTCGAGCGCCGTTTCGTCCTTGTACAGCCAGTGCGAGGCGACGCCCGACTCGGCGACATGGTGCATGTCGGCGTCGCGGATCTGGATCTCGACCGGCGTGCCGAAGGGGCCGATCAGCGTGGTGTGCAGCGACTGGTAGCCGTTGGCCTTGGGGATCGCGATGTAGTCCTTGAACTTGCCCGGCACCGGCTGGTAAAGCGCATGCAGTGCGCCCAGCGCCAGGTAGCAGGTGGGCCGGTCGTTGACCACGATGCGGAAGCCGTAGATGTCCAGCACCTGGGAAAACGACAGGTGCTTGTCGCGCATCTTGCGGTAGATGCCATACAGATGCTTTTCGCGGCCCATGACGTCGGCATCGATGCCGGCGGCCGGCAATGCCTTGCGGATGGCGTCGAGGATCTTGCCGACCACTTCGCGGCGGTTGCCGCGCGCGCCCTTGACGGCTTTCGACAGGACGCGGAAGCGCAGCGGATGGGCGTGGCGGAAGGCCAGTTCCTGCAGTTCGCGGTAGAGCGCGTTGAGGCCCAGGCGGTTGGCGATCGGGGCGTAGATGTCGAGCGTCTCGCGCGCGATGCGCCGCCGCTTTTCGGGGCGCATCGCGTCCAGCGTGCGCATGTTGTGCAGGCGGTCGGCGAGCTTGATCAGGATCACGCGCACGTCGCGCGCCATGGCCAGCAGCATCTTGCGGAAGTTTTCCGCCTGCGCCTCTTCGAAGCTCTGGTGTTCGATGCGATCCAGCTTGGAGACGCCATCGACCAGGTCCGCGGCCACCTGGCCGAAACGCTCGGCGATCTGCTCCTTGGTGATCGCCGTGTCTTCCATCACGTCGTGCAGCAGCGCGGCGGCCAGGGCGTGCGGATCGAGATGCCAGCCCGCCAGGGTTTCCGCCACGGCAAGCGGATGCGAGATGTAGGGTTCGCCGCTGATGCGCTGCTGGCCGCGGTGCGCGGCGTCGGCGAAGACGTAGGCGGCGCCGACGCGGGTGGCTTCTTCGGGCTTGAGGTAGGTGGCGAGCAGGCCGTTGAAGCGTTCCAGGTCTTCGGCGAGGTCGACCGGCGGATGCATGTCCGCCGAAATCAGCGGCGGTTCGTCGAGCGCGCCCGGCACCACGCCGGGGTCGATGGCAGGAAATGCCGAGAGGGGCGGAACGGCGACCGTCACGTTTCACCCCGTGCGCATGGTGCTTACGTGCTGCTGCGGTTGAGGATTTCGACGCCGACCTTGCCGGCGGCGATTTCGCGCAGGGCGATGACCGTCGGCTTGTCGCGCTCCGCCTCGACCTGCGGCGTGCTGCCCAGCGTGAGCTGGCGGGCGCGGTAGGTTGCCGCCAGGGTGAGCTGGAACCGGTTGGGAATGAGCTTGATGCAATCGTCGATGGTGACACGGGCCATGGTGTTCAGTCCTGATCAAGAAAACGGAATACGTCGGGGTGGCGGGCGCGCTGACGCGAGAAACGCAGACGCGAAGCGCGCACGGCGGCTTTCAGTTCGCCGAGCGCCACATCCAAGTCATTGTTGATTATAACAAAATCGAACTCGCCTACGTGGCGCATTTCACCCAGGGCGCCGGCCACCCGGCGCGCGATGACATCTTCGCTGTCGGCGCCGCGCCGGCGCAGCCGGTTTTCCAGTTCGGCGACCGACGGCGGCAGGATGAAAATGCCGACGGCTTCGGGAAACTGCCGGCGCATCTGCTGCGCGCCCTGCCAGTCGATCTCCAGCATCATGTCGCAGCCTTCCTTCATGCGCTGTTCCAGCCAGAGGCGCGAGGTGCCGTAGAAATTGTCATGCACTTCGGCCCATTCGGCGAACTCGCCGCGCTCGCGCATGGCGAGAAAGCGCTGCCCGTCGATGAAATGGTATTCGCGGCCGTTCTCTTCGCCGGGGCGCGGCGCGCGCGTGGTGTAGGAAATCGAGTGCCGCACGTTGGCATCCTCGGCCAGCAGGCGGCTGACCAGCGTGGTCTTGCCGGCGCCGGAGGGCGCCGCGACGATGAACAGGGTACCTGAGGGCATGTTGGTCCAGACTTGAGTTTGATCAATCCCGCACGGACGAGGGCTGTACTAGTATACGCGGCCTATGCGTCGATCCGCCCGTTTCCGTCCGTTGCGCCATTCGCCCGCCTGGCTGCTCGCCATCGGGCTGTTTGCCATGGCGCTGCAGGCCATGGGCGGCAGCGGGTTGATGCTGCGCCATGCCGGCGGCGGCCTGCAGATGGAAATCTGCACCGGCAAGGGCGTCGTCAAGCTCGCGCCGGCGTCGCAGTCGGGCAAGTCGTCGCTGCCGGACGCCGGGCATCAGGAATGCTGCACGCTGTGCGCCGCCAGCGCGCCGCTGCTGCTGGCCGACGCCGCGATCGGCGTGCCGCCGGCGCCGACTTTCCGCAGCGACCTTGCCGTCCCTTCGTCACCCCGCCCCGCCGCCAGCGCATGGCTGGCGCACCCGCCACGCGGACCCCCCGCAGCCTGACCCTCCGCCTTTCGCCGCGTCCGCGGCGGACCAAGTCGCGCCCGCGCCAAGCCGGGCGCCTCGACGACGAACGAGGAGCAGGAACATGCAGACAACCCTGGCAACACCGGCGGCGGCGAACAGGCTGCCGACAATGCAATTGCGCAAAATCCCCATCGGCGGGCACATCTATGCCGCCGGCAGCGAAGGCATCGCCTGGCGCGTCAGGCGCGGCGCGGTGCGTCTCGACCGCGTCACCCCCGAGGGCAGCCATTACGCCGGCCTGGCCTTGCGCGGCGACGTGATCGGTGCCGAAACCCTGCTGTACGGCATATACAGTTTCGCCGCCAGCGCGATCGGCGACTGCGAACTGGAACCCTGGCTCGCCGCCGACAAGGCGCTCTCCGGCGAGAGCCTGCTGCAGACGCTGGCGGCCGCCGAGCGCCGTGCCGCCGATGCGCTGGCCTTGCGCGCCGGCGAAGCCTTCGAACGCGTGCGCGGGTTGTGCCTGCTGCTGGCGCGCTATTGCGACGACGGCCGCCGGGAAATCACCATTCCCGGGCTGCGCGACATGGCGGCGATCACCAACCTCACCGAAGAGACGGTCTCGCGCGCCATGAGCCGCCTGCGCCGGCTCGGCATCCTGCAGCGCCAGGACCGCCGCCACGGCCTGATGCTGGTCGCCGCCGAACCTGCCGCCGCCTAGCCACCCCTTACCGCATCGCCCCGCCACCCCACCCAAGGAGTTCACATGAAACGCATCACTCTCGCCGCACTGATGTTCGCCGCCTTTCCCGTCATGGCCCAGGTCACCGTCAAGGATCCCTGGGTGCGCGCCACCGTCCCGGCGCAGAAGGCCACCGGCGCCTTCATGCAGATCACCTCGGCCCAGGACGCGCGCCTGGTCGAAGCCAAATCGCCGGTCGCCGGCGTGGTCGAGGTCCATGAAATGGTCATGGAAAAGGATGTCATGAAAATGCGCGCCATGAAGGGCCTAGACCTGCCCGCCGGCAAGACGGTCGAGCTCAAGCCCGGCGGCTACCACGTCATGCTGATGGACCTCAAGGAGCAGATGAAGGAAGGCACCACCGTGCCGGTGACGCTGGTCGTCGAAAGCAAGGACAGGAAGCGCAGCACGGTCGAGGTCAAGGCGGCGGTCAAGCCGCTGACGACACCCGCCAAGGCGGAGCCGGAACACAAGCATTGATCGATCTGCAGGCCAATCTCCTGCGCGCCTTCCTGCGGCCCTGAGCAAGCGATCGGGATGCTGTTTCGGCCGGCATGGGACAAACTTGCCGGCTTGCTGCTGGTGGTGGCCCTGCATGCGGCCGCCCTGTGGGGCCTGTGGCAGCACCGGCTGCTACCGGGTCCGCGGGAGGCGATGACCCTGTTCGTGAACTTCGTCGCACCACCGGCGCCGAAGGCGGAACAGCCGCCCACGCCGCCCCGCCCCAGGCCCCGCCCGGTGGCGACACCCCAGCCACAGCAACTGGTCGCCGCCGCGCCCGTGCTGTCGCCTGCCGAATATGTCGCTGCGCCACCACCGCCCCCCGCCGTGATCGAGGCGCCACCGGCCCCGGTGCCGAAGCCGGTCGGACCGGTGACCCTGGATGCCGAACTGTCGGTGTCCTGCCCCGATCGTGCGGCGCCCGGCTATCCGCCGCTGTCGCGCCGGATGGGCGAGGCCGGTATCGCGGTAGTGCGTGTCGAGCTCGACGAACAGGGCCACGTCAGTTCGGCCCGCATCGCCACCGGCAGCGGTTTTGCGCGGCTTGATGACGCCGCGCTGGCCGCCGTGAAAGCCTGGCGCTGCAACCCGGCGCAACGCGACGGCCAGGCCGTGCGTGCCGTCGCCCTGCAACCCTTCAAATTCGTCCTGCAAGGAAACTGAACCATGGACCAGGAACTCGGCTTCGCCCACTTTCTCACCCACACCGACGGCGTCGGCCGGCTGGTGCTCGCGGCATTGCTGCTGCTCTCGGTGGCGAGCTGGTATCTGATCGTGACACGGGCCCTTGCCAACATCCTGGCACAAAGGCGGGCCGCGAATTTTCTGGCCGGCTTCTGGGATGCGCCATCCCTGGAGGAAGTGAGCCGCGCGCTCGCCACGCAACCCGTCGACAACGCCTTTGCCGAACTGGCGCGGCAGGCGCTGCAGTCCGTCGGCGACAGCGAGGCGCAGAGTCCGCACAAACTCGCCGCGGCCGGCGGGCTCGGCGAGTTCCTGACCCGCGTGCTGAGGAACGGTATCGACCAGGAAGCGGCACGCGTCGAGCACGGCCTCACCGTGCTGGCCTCGGCCGGTTCGGCGGCGCCCTATGTCGGCCTGTTCGGCACGGTGTGGGGCATCTACCATGCGCTGGTGCAGATCGGCCTGTCCGGCCAGGGCACGCTGGACAAGGTCGCCGGCCCGGTCGGCGAGGCGCTGATCATGACCGCGCTGGGCCTGGCCGTGGCGATCCCCGCGGTGCTGGCCTACAACGCCTTCAACCGCCGCAACCGCATCTGGCTGGCGCGGCTGGATGCCTTCGCCCACGACCTCTACGTGCTGACCACGGTCGGCGCGCCGGCGCGGAGGAACTGAGATGGCGATCGGCAGTTTCAACGGGCGCAGCCACCAGACGCCGTTGGCCGACATGAACGTGGTGCCGCTGGTGGATGTGATGCTGGTGTTGCTGGTGATTTTCATCGTCACCGCGCCGCTATTGACGCATTCGGTCAGGATCGACCTGCCCAAGGCTTCGTCGAGCGCGAACATCACGAAGCCCGAGCACATCGAATTCGGCATTCGCGAGGACGGCGACCTGTTCTGGAACGGCGAGAAGCTGACGCTTGCCGACCTCGGGCCGCGCTTCGCGGCGGCGGCGCAACGGCAGCCGCAACCCGAACTGCATATCCGCGCCGACCGCAATGCGCGCTACGAGAGCGTGGCCCTGGTCATGAGTGTGGCGGCAAAAGCCGGCCTGACGCGGATCGGGTTTGTCACCGATCCGGCGCCGGGATCATGATGCGCACCGCTTCGCTTCGCGCGTCGCGCATGACGGCGTCGGTCCACGAGAGCGACAGTCGCCGGGCCGCGGTGCGTGAGCCGGCAGCGCGCGATGAATGCGAGGTGGCGCTTGATGGATATCAAGCGCTGAGGTAGATAGGCGGCCTGCTGCGGCATCATGTCGCATCAGGCGTGGTGCGGGTCTCCATAGAATCGGGCGCTGTTCGTTTTCCCGTTCCGGAGATCCACATGTCCTGCAAACGCACCACCCTGGCGGCCGTCCTCGCCGCACTGCCTTTTTCCCTGCTTGCCGCCGAGCCGACCCTGACACCCGTGGTCGTCACGGCGAGCAAGGAGCAGGCACCACCCCTCGCGACGACCGTCGATGCGGCCGGCGTGCAGGCCTTGCGCGCCGCAACCAGCGATACCGCCAGCCTGCTGCGCGATGTGCCCGGCGTCAGCCTTTACGGCGCCGGCGGCGTCTCCAGCCTGCCATCCATCCATGGCCTGGCCGACGACCGCCTGCGCATCAAGGTCGACGGCATGGACCTGATCGCCTCCTGCCCGAACCACATGAACCCGGCGCTGTCCTACCTCGATCCGAGCAATGTCGGTTCGCTCAGGGTGTATGCCGGCATCACGCCGGTCAGCGTCGGCGGCGACAGCATCGGCGGCACCATCGTCGCCGATACGCCGGCGCCGACTTTTGCGGCGCCCGGCCAGGGCAGCCTGTTCAAGGGCGAGGCCGGTGCCTTCTACCGCAGCAACGGCAATGTGAAGGGCGCCAATCTTTCGGCCACTTACGCCACCGAGTCCTTCAGCATGACGTATTCGGGCGCCACCGCCGAATCCGACAACTACGACGCCGGCGGCGACTTCAAGAACTACGGCTTTACCGGCCGCAGCGGCCATACGCTGCCACGTGACGAAGTCGGCTCGACTGCCTATGAAACCCGCAACCACACGCTGGGCTTCGCCTTCAAGGGCGGCAACCACCTTGTCGAAGCCAAGCTGGGCTACCAGGACCTGCCCTACCAGCTCTACCCGAACCAGCGCATGGACATGCTCGACAACGAGCAGAAGCGTCTGAACCTGCGCTACCTCGGCCAGTTCGACTGGGGCATGTTCGAAGCGCGCGCCTACCGCGAGGAGGTCGACCACTTCATGGACTTCGGCGACGACAAGCGTTACTGGTATGGAGGGGGGGGGGTGCGGGGCTCCCGCGGTGTCCGGCATGGGCAACCAGCTGCGCCGCGGGCATGCCGATGTACAGCGAAGGCAAGACCACCGGCGCCTCGGTCAAGGCCAGCATCGACCTGAGCCCGCAAGACCTGCTGCGCATCGGCGGCGAGCTGCAGCAGTACCGCCTCGACGACTGGTGGACCGCCTCCGGTGGCGGCATGGGCCCCAACAGCTTCTGGAACGTCAAGGACGGCAAACGCGACCGCACGGCACTGTTCGGCGAATGGGAAAAGCGCTCCGGCGCGCACTGGCTGACGCTGCTCGGCCTGCGCTACGAGCGGGTGAGCACGGATGCCGACCCGGTGCATGGCTACAACCTCGCCACCTTTCCGACCAGCCCGGTGCCGGCAGGCTCCGGCAACCAGACGCGTGACGCCGCCAACCTCAACAATGCCGATCGCGACAGGACCGACAACAACTGGGACCTGACCGCGCTTGTGCGTTACACGGCGGACGCGACGCAGGACATCGAATTCGGCTTTGCCCGCAAGGTGCGCTCGCCCAACCTCTACGAGCGCTACACCTGGTCCACCTGGCAGATGGCGGCGCTGATGAACAACTTCGTCGGCGACGGCAACGGCTATGTCGGCAACATCGACCTCGATCCGGAAAAGGCGCACACGCTTTCCGCCACCTTCGACTGGCATGGGGCCGAGCGCGATTGGGAATTCAAGGCCACGCCCTACTACACCCGCGTCACCGACTACATCGATGCCGTGCAGTGGAATGGCACCACCAACGTGGCGCGCAACCCGCAACTGACAGACCGGTTTGCGGTGCTCAAGTACGTCAACCAGTCGGCGCGTCTCTACGGCCTCGACCTCTCCGGCAAGATGCCGCTGGGCAAGACCGGCATCGGCGAATTCGGCCTGAAGGGCGTGCTCAACTACACCAACGGCAGGAACCGCGATACCGGCGACGATCTCTACAACATCATGCCGCTCAATGCCCGGCTGGCGCTGACGCACCGGCAGGGCGGCTGGGACAACGCGGTCGAACTGGTGACCGTGAAGAGCAAAAACGATGGCTCGGATGCGCGCAACGAAATCGAAACACCGGGCTACAGCCTGATCAATCTGCGTGGCAGCCATTCGTGGCAGCAGGTGCGTGTCGATTTCGGCATCGAGAACCTGTTCGACAAGCACTATTACCTGCCGCTGGGGGGCGCCTACACCGGCCAGGGCACGACCATGACGAACCCTGCGCTGCCGAACTATCCGCAGTGGGGCACGGCGGTTCCCGGCATGGGCCGCTCTTTCTACGCGGGAGTCAATTACAAGTTCTGAGGCGCGTCGTCCGCATTGCCTGGACGCCGGCCTTGCGCCGGCGTTTTTCCTGGTGCGCCCGGGAAAGTCGGCGCCGGCGACACGGCGCCCGCGCGCTTTATTCGAGGTTCTGCACCTGCTCGCGCATCTGTTCGATCAACAGCTTGAGGTCCAGCGCGATGGCGGTGACTTCGGCCGAGACCGACTTGGAAGACAGGGTATTGGCTTCGCGGTTGAGTTCCTGCATCAGGAAATCCAGGCGCTTGCCGACCGCGCCGCCCTTTTTCAGGACCCGGTCGAGCTCGTCCATGTGGGTGACGAGGCGCGCGATTTCCTCGGCGACGTCGATCTTGGCGGCGAACACGCCGACTTCCTGGCGGATGCGGTCTTCGTCGAGGGTGGCCACGGCCTCGCGCAGCCTGGCCGCCAGGCGTTCGCGGTAGGCCGCCAGCGCCGCCGGCAAGAGCGGTTCGGCGGCGGCGATGCGCTCGCGCATGCGCGCCGCGCGGTCGCGCAGCACGTCGGCCAGCTTGGCGCCTTCGCGCTCCCGGCTGGCGACGAATTCGTCGAGCAGGCCGGCGAAGAGTTCCTGCGCGGCGGCCTGCAACTGCCCGGCGCCGATTGAATCGTCGCCCAGCACGCCGGGCCAGCGCAGTACTTCGGCCACCGACAGCGGGGCGGCCTGCGGCAGTGCGCCACGCACGGCGGCGTCGAGCCGGCCCAGTTCGGCCAGCAGCACGGCATCGGGCATTCGCTGGCGCGCCGCGGCGCCCTGTGCCGGCTGTGCCTGCAGGTAGCCGCGCATTTCGATCTTGCCGCGCGCGATGCGTTCGGCGATTTTTTCGCGCAGCGGCATTTCGAGGAAACGCAGGTCTTCGCCGAGGCGAAAGCCGATGTCGAGGTAGCGCGAGTTGACGCTCTTGAGTTCGAGGTTCAACACCGCGCTGCCCAGGTCGCGGCTGGCCGCGGCATAGCCGGTCATGCTGTGGATCATGATTTTGCGGAGCCTCCGTTCCTGTCGCCGACGCGCCGCATCCGAAACGAGTGGTTTACAGCGGGCGGACGAACAAGGAAAATTGGGCAAGTATATAACCCGTTCCGACATCCCCTCCGTGTTTGCGCAGAACAACCAGCCGCTTCCAGCAGGCTATGAACTTGAAGGCTACCGCTTCGAGCGGCAGCTTTCGGTGGGCGGCTTTTCGATCGTCTATCTGGCGCACGATGCCGCCGGCACGCCGGTCGCGATCAAGGAATACATGCCCAATGCGGTGGTCCTGCGCGGCGAGGGGCAGATCACCCCCGTCATTCCCCCCGAGTTCCAGGCGGATTTCAACCACGGCCTGAAACTGTTCTTCGAGGAGGGGCGCGCGCTGACCGGGCTCGACCATCCGAACGTGGTGCGCGTGCTGAATTTCTTCCGCGCCAACGAAACGGTCTACCTGGTCATGCGCTTCGAAACCGGGCAGACCCTGCGCGACCACATCCGCGGCCATCGCGGCAGGCTGGCCGAGCCCTTCATGCGCAAGATGTTCACCGGCGCACTCGACGGCCTCGGCGAGGTCCATGGCCGCGGCCTGCTGCATCTGGACATCAAGCCGGCCAATATCTGGCTGCGCACCGACGGCAGCCCGGTGCTGCTGGATTTCGGCGCCGCGCGCTATGCCGTCGATATCGGCCCGCCCGAGCCGCGGGCGATGTATACGCCGGGCTATGCCGCGCCCGAGCAGTATCACGGCAGGTTCACGCTGGGGCCGTGGACCGACATCTACGCCGTCGGCGCCTGCATGTACGCGGCCCTGGCCGGCAGCGCGCCGCAGGCGGCCGACGAGCGCATGGCCGACGACCAGCTGTTGCCGGCCCGGCAGCGCTGGGGCTCGCAGTATTCGCCGCGCCTGCTGGCGACCATCGACGAATGCCTGCGCATCGAGCCGACGCGGCGGCCGCAGCACGCCCGGGCCCTGCAGGCCTCGCTCAACACCGACACGCCCGGCGACCAGCCGCCCGGCTCATGGCTTTCGCGCCTCGGCCTGCCCGGCTTCAAATGAACTACGCCATCGCCCAGGAAACCCGCATCGGCGGGCGCGAAATCAATCAGGATCGCGTCGCCTGGCTGGCCACCGCGGATGCCGTGATGATGGTGGTGGCCGACGGCATGGGCGGCCACCTGCAGGGCGAAGTCGCGGCGCAGATCGCCGTCGACACGTTTTGCGAGCGTTTCAGCAGCGAAGCGAGGACACTGCTCCCCGACCCGGCGCGATTCCTTTCCGTGACACTCAACCAGGTGCACCACGCCATCGTCCGCTATACCGCCGCACGCGGCATTCCGTCCCATGCCGCGCCGCGCACGACGTGCATCGCCTGCGTGGTGCAAAACGGCCAGGCCACCTGGGCGCATGCCGGCGATTCGCGGCTGTACCTGATCCACCGCGGCGGAGACGCGAGCGGCGGCGTGGTGCACACCCGCGACCACAGCGTGGTCCAGCGCATGGTCGACGACGGCATCATCGATCGCACGGATGCGGCCAGCCACCCCTTGCGCAACCGTGTTTTCAGTTGCCTGGGCGGCGACGAGCT
This sequence comes from Sulfuritalea sp., assembly GCA_016708585.1. GTDB lineage: Bacteria > Pseudomonadota > Gammaproteobacteria > Burkholderiales > Rhodocyclaceae > Sulfuritalea. The sequence continues at coordinate 34,497 of JADJFK010000001.1, forward strand.
GCCGCATGTCGAGGTATCGCCGGCAGTCGCGCTGGCGGATGGCGACCTGATCGCCCTGTGTACCGACGGCGCCTGGGCGCCCCTCGGCGAATCGCTGGTGAGCGAACTGCGGCGCGCGCCGCCGGGTGCCGGCGTACCGGCGGTGCTCGACGCCGCGCAAAATGCGGCCGGCCCGCGCGCGGACAATCTGACCCTGCTCGTCATGCGCTGGGAAGCGCCCGATCCGGATTCCGCCACCCGCGACAAGCAGCGTGCCGTGCCGCCGGAGCGGGAACTCGCGGCGTTCAGCGACGAGGAACTCGATCTCGCGGTCGCCGAGATCCGCCGCCACATTCCCTTTGATCCCGCCGGAGCATCCTGATGACCCTGCCGCCGCAACGAACCGACCGCAGCGCGGCGCAACTGCGCCGCCTTGCCCTCACCCGCAACTACACCCGCCACGCCGAAGGCAGCGTGCTGGTCGAGTTCGGCAACACCAGGGTGCTGTGCACCGCCAGCGTCGAAGAGTCGGTGCCGGGCTTCCTGCGCGGCAAGGGCTCGGGCTGGGTCACCGCCGAATACGGCATGCTGCCCCGCGCCACCAACACGCGCACCGCGCGCGAAGCGGCGAAGGGCAAGCAGTCCGGCCGCACCCAGGAAATCCAGCGCCTGATCGGGCGCAGCCTGCGCGCCGTGACCGACCTCGCCGCGCTCGGCGAACGCCAGGTCACGCTCGACTGCGACGTGCTGCAGGCCGACGGCGGCACCCGCTGCGCCTCGATCACCGGCGCCTGCGTGGCACTGCACGACGCGCTGTCCACGCTGGTCGCCGCCGGCAAGCTGGCGCGGCACCCGATGCGCGAACTGGTCGCCGCGGTGTCGGTCGGCATCGTCGGCGGCGTGCCGCTGCTCGACCTCGACTACGCCGAGGATTCGGGCTGCGATACCGACATGAACGTGGTGATGACGGCGGGCGGCGGCATCATCGAAGTGCAGGGCACGGCCGAAGGCGAGCCCTTCTCGCGCGCCGAACTCGACGCGCTGCTGGAACTGGCCGCGGCCGGCATCGGCGAGATCATCGCCGCACAAAAGTCGGCGCTGGCGGCACGGTAACAATCGCACGAATCGTTCGATTTGAACGAATCGAACGATTCTGCTAAGCTGGCAACGTCAATCGACCTGGAGCGACCGCCATGCAAACCTATACCGCCAACGAAGCCAAGACCCGTTTCGGGGAAATGCTCGATCGCGTCCAGCGCGAACCGGTGCAAGTGACCCGGCACGACCGCGTGGTCGGCGTCATGGTCAGCGCCGAAGACTACGAGGCGATGCGGCAGTTTTATGCCGACCGGCTGATCAAGTCGATGGATGCCATGGCAAATGAGGCCGCACGCAACGGCCTGACACCGGAAATACTCGATCAACTGCTCGCCGATGAAAGCTGATCCACGCCAGTGCGTGGTCATCGACACCAATGTCTGGCTGAGTGCCGCGCTTACCCGAACCGGCACGGCAGCGGTCCTATGCCGCTTGTTGATCGAGCGCAACTTCCAACATGGGTTCTCGCAGAGTACCTTCGATGAACTGCGTACGCGCTTGTGGCTGCCAAAATTCGACCGCTACGCAAGCATCGAAAGCCGGCGGCGCTTTCTTTCCAACACTCGCGAAAGTGCCCGGTGGCATGAAGTGCCGGCCAGTTTGAACGCACAGACCTGGTGCCGCGACCCCAACGACGACAAGTTCATCGCCCTGGCCCTGGCGGCCAAGGCCACGTGGCTGATCACCGGCGACGACGATCTGCTCTGCCTCGACCCGCTCGGCGAACTGCGCATCCTCACGCCGCGCGCGGCGCTCGATGAAATCACCGGCGCCGGCGCGCCTTGAACGGAACTCCCGCACCATGAAGAAACTCGTCCTCGCCTCCGGCAACCCCGGCAAGCTGCGCGAATTCGGCCAGCTGCTGGCGCCCTTCGATTTCGAGGTCTTGCCGCAGTCGGCCTTCAATGTGCCGGAAGCCGAGGAGCCGCACATCACATTCGTCGAGAACGCGATCGCCAAGGCGCGCCACGCCGCGCAGCTGACCGGCCTGCCGGCGCTGGCCGATGACTCGGGGCTGTGCGTGTCGGCACTGGGCGGTGCACCGGGGGTCTGGTCGGCGCGCTACGGGCAGTTGTCACCCGATCAGCCGAAATCGGATGCGAAGAACAACGCGAAACTGCTGGCCGACCTGACGGGTGTTGCCGACCGCCGCGCGCACTACGTCGCGGTGCTGGTGCTGATGCGTGCCGCCGACGATCCGCAACCCATCGTCGCCGAAGGCGAATGGCATGGCGAGATCATCGATGCGCCGCGCGGCGCAGGCGGCTTCGGTTACGACCCCTACTTCCTGGTGCCCGATCTCGGGCTCACCGTGGCGGAACTGCCGCACGAGGAAAAGAACCGTCGCTCGCACCGCGGCCAGGCGCTGGCGCAACTCCTGGCGCGCCTGCGGGCCGGGGCGTGATTCCGATTCATCCCGTCGCCGCCGTCCCGCCGGCGCCGACTTTTGCAGCTTCCTCCGGCCTGGTCGCGCCGCCGCCGCTGGCGCTCTACGTGCATTGGCCCTGGTGCGTGAAGAAGTGCCCGTATTGCGACTTCAATTCGCACGAAAGCGGTGGCGCGATCGATGCCGAAACCGAGGCCGCCTACCTCGCCGCGCTGGTCGCCGACCTCGAAGCCGCCCTGCCGCAGGTCTGGAACCGGCCGGTGCTCAGCGTCTTCATCGGCGGCGGCACGCCCAGCCTGATGCGCGCCGAAACCGCCGAGGCGCTGCTGGCGGCGATCCGCATGCGCCTGCCGCTGCATCCGGGCGCCGAGATCACGCTCGAAGCCAATCCCGGCACCGCCGAGGCGGCGAAGTTCGCCGCCTTCCGCGCCGCCGGGGTCACACGCCTGTCGCTCGGCGTGCAGAGCTTCGCCGACGCCAAGCTCGCGGCGCTGGGCCGCATCCACGACGGCGCCGAGGCGCGGCGCGCGATCGAGATGGCGCAGCGCCATTTCGAGCGCGTCAATCTCGACCTGATGTACGCGCTGCCGGGCCAGTCGCTGGCGCAGGCGGAAGCCGACATCGCCACGGCGATCGGTGCCGGCGTCGGCCATGTTTCCGCCTACCACCTGACGCTGGAACCGAACACGCCCTTCCACCACGCGCCGCCACCGCTGCCCGACGACGAACTGGCGGCCGACATGCAGGAGATGGTCGAGGACCGTCTGGCCGGCGCCGGCTTCGGCCACTACGAAACCTCGGCCTTCGCCCGCGGCGAAGACCAGCGCTGCCGCCACAACCTCAACTACTGGAGCTTCGGCGATTACCTTGGCATCGGCGCCGGCGCCCACGGCAAGCTGTCGAACCACGAAACCATCTGGCGCGAGGCGCGCCACCGCAATCCGCGCGCCTACCTCGCCGGCGCCGCGCGCGGCGATTTCACCAGCACCCGGCAGGACGTGGCCCGCGCCGACCTGCCCGGCGAATTCATGATGAATGCCCTGCGCCTCAACGACGGCTTCCCGCCGGCGCTGTTCACCGAGCGCACCGGCCTGCCGCTTTCCGCCATCGAAAAGTCGGCGCTGGCGGCACGGCGCGCGGGCCTGCTGGAGACCGTGGATGGGCTGCTTCGTCCGACGAGGCAGGGCCGGCGCTTCCTCAACCGACTGTTGGCGGGATTTTTGGCTTAGGGCGTGTTGTCATTCGGGCGATGCCAGCGGCGGCACGCGGAAAAATGGAGGCGAAAATAATGTACCGCACGTGAAGTGTCCGCCATTGATCCCGGTATCCTGCGATCTGCCAGCCTTCGTGCCAACCCCCTGCGCCGACCCGACATGAACCTGCCGAGACCCTGTTCCCTTCCGTTGTGGACCGTTGCCGGGCCGATCGCCGCCTGCGCCCTGCTTGCAGCCGTCTGGGGCCGGCCGCTCGGCGGGTTGGTCGCGGTCGCCATCGCCGTCGCCCTGGTCGCCTGCGTGATGGTGGCCGTGCAGCACGCGGAAACGGTGGCCCACCGTGTCGGCGAGCCCTTCGGCGCGCTGATCCTCGCGCTCGCCGTCACGGTCATCGAAGTGTCGCTGATCGTTTCGCTCAAGCTCTTCGGCGGCGCCGGCCAGGATGCGCTGGCCCGCGACACGGTATTCGCGACCGTGATGATCGTCTGCAACGGCATCGTCGGCCTCTGCCTGCTTGCCGGCGCGCTGCGCAACCATGTCGCCGTGTTCCGTGTCGAAGGCAGCAGCCCGGCCCTCGCCGTGCTGATACCGCTGACCACGCTGGCGCTGGTGCTGCCGCAATTCACCACGACCACCGCCGGCCCCACCTATTCGAAGCTGCAGCTGGCCTTCGCCGGCCTGATGTCGCTGCTGCTGTTCGGCGTCTACGTCTTCGTCCAGACCATCCGCCACCGCGAGCATTTCCTGCCAATCCACACGCCGGGCGATGCCGACGACGGCCACGGCGAGCCGCCGGCGCAGCGCACCGCCGTCGCCGCCTTCGCGCTGCTCTGCGTCGCGCTGGTGGCGGTGGTCGGGCTCGCCAAGACCCTGGCCCCCGGCATCGAGGCCGTGGTCAGGGCGATCGGGGCGCCGAGTTCCTTCGTCGGCGTCATCATCGCGCTGATCGTCCTGCTGCCGGAAACCGGCGCTGCCTTCCGCGCCGCGATCCGCAACCGCATGCAGATCAGCCTCAACCTCGCGCTCGGCTCGGCGCTCGCCACCATCGGCCTGACCATTCCGGCGATCGGCCTCGTCGCCATCGTCTTCGACATGCCGATGGTGCTCGGGCTGCCGCCGAAGGAAATCGTGCTGCTGGTCCTCACCTTCGCCGTCAGCATCATCACCCTGGCCAGCGGCCGCGCCACCGTCCTCCACGGCACGGTGCATCTGGTGCTGTTCGCCGCCTTCCTGTTCCTCTCGATCGTTCCCTGAGCGCCGCCCTCGACTGTGCCATCGAAAAGTCGGCGCCGGCGGCACGGCGCCCGATCCGCGCGGCGAAAATATGTCACCATACGGCCCGGCGCCGGAACGCAACCGGCAGGCAAGGACGCAACAACGTGAATGACCACTCGCACAACCTGATCGAAATCGACGACCTGCACTTTGCCTACGGCAGCAACCAGGTGCTCAAGGGAATACGGCTGGCCGTGCCGCGCGGCAAGGTGGTCGGCATCCTCGGCGTCAGCGGCGCCGGCAAGAGCACCATCCTCAAGCTGATCGGCGGCCAGCGCCGGCCCGACCGCGGCGCGGTCCGCGTCAACGGCCGCGTGGTGCACGAACTGGACAACAAGGGCCTCTACGAAATGCGCCGCGAGATGGGCATGATGTTCCAGGCCGGCGGCCTGTTCAGCGACATCTCCGTGTATGAAAACATCGCCTTTCCCATGCGCGAGCTGACCGACCTGCCCGAGGACCTGATCCACGACCTGGTGCTGATGAAGCTGCATGCCGTGGGCCTGCGCGGCTCGCGCAACCTGATGCCCAACGAGCTTTCCGGCGGCATGGCGCGCCGGGTGGCGCTGGCGCGCGCGATCGCCCTCGACCCGATGCTGGTCATGTACGACGAACCCTTCGCCGGGCTCGACCCGATTTCGCTGAACCTGATCGCCGAGCTGATCCGCCGCCTCAACGATGCGCTCGGCGGCACCTCGATCATCGTCACCTATGACGTCTCGGAAACCCTCAAGGTGGTCGACTATGCCTATTTCATTCACGGTGGCGTGGTGGTCGCCGCCGGCACGCCGGACGAACTGCTGAGTTCGGCCGATCCGTCGGTGCACCAGTTCATCCATGCCGAGCCGGACGGACCGGTGGCCTTCCACTATCCGAGCCGGCCCTTCACCAGCGACCTGGAGCTGCCGGCCTGAGTACCGCGACGTGATCCGCCGCCGCTTCATCCGGTCGCTGCCGCTGCTCGCGATCCTGCCGTGGTCGCTGCGCGCGGTGGCCGCCTTGCCGGCGACCCCGGCGCAGATGCCCGGCCCGTTCTATCCCCTGCAGCCCGATCCCGCCGCCGGCAACGACCTCGCCACGACGGATGGCCGCACCCGTGCGCAGGGCACGCCGCTCTCCATCGTCGGCCGCGTGCGCGACGGCGCCGGCCGCGCCCTGGCCGGCGTGCTGGTCGAGATCTGGCAAACCAACGCCCACGGCCGCTACCACCACCCGCACGACGACAGTCCGGCGCCGCGCGATCCGAACTTCCGCGGCTACGGCCGCGACACGACGGACGGCGAGGGCGCCTACCGCTTCCGCACGGTGCTGCCGGTGGCCTATCCGGGGCGCACGCCGCACGTGCATTTCCGCCTCAGCCGCGACGGGCGCGAGCTGCTGGTGACGCAGATGTACCTGCCCGGCGCGGCCGGCAGCGGCAACCGGCGCGACGGCCTGTTCATGTCGGTCGAATCGGGTGCGCGTGAGCGCCTGGTCGGCGTGGCGCAGGCCGATGCGCCGGGGACGCTGCGCTTCGACATCGTGGTCGACGGCGGAAGGTAACCAGAAACCTCCCGTGAGGGGGGGGCGAAGGGGGCGGGTCTTTGAAAAGCACTGACTTGCATGCTGCGGGAAACATAATCCCGCAGCATGCAAGTCAGTGTTCCTTGCCGTCGATGCGCGCCTGCAACAGGAAGGGAACCAGGCGCCAGGCCAGGATGCCGAAGCCGATCAGCCAGCCGCAGGCGGCCAGCACCAGCCAGAGGGCATAGTGTTGCGGCAGCGCCTGCGGCGCCACCACGCGCAGCAGGAAGGCGCCGATCATGATCCACAGCACCGCCTTGTCGATGGCTTCGAACACCACCTTGCGCCCGGTGTGGCCCCTGGCGATGCGGATCAGCATCGCCGGAATGATCAGGCCCATGACGCCGAGGCCGAAGACGTGCGTCGACACGGCGCCGACCCACGCCGGCGCGGCGATCCGGCCGAGGAATTCGAGCAGCAGCTGCAGCACGATGGCGGCATAACCCAGGTACATGATGCCGAGGTCGAGCCGGCGCAGCGCGAGCAGCGGCTTCCAGAAGAAAAACCTGCCGGCCAGCAGCAGCGCCAGCAGCAGCGACAGCCAGGCCGCCGCCGCCGGCGGCAGGAAGCCGGCGCCGCAGAGCAGCACCGCGAGCAGCTTGATCGCCTTGTCCAGTGCCGCATGGCGCAGGATCTCCGCCTGGAACACGTTCTTCATGAACTGGGTCAGCGTGCGTTCCAGCATCACCAGGAAAGCGACGCGAAACAGGCCGGTGGCCATGGCGATGCCGGCCTGGAAGTGCTCGCCGCCCAGCATCAGCTGCTTGGCGAGCAGGAAGGCGGGGAGCACCAGCAGGAAGAAGTAATTGTCGCGATAGCTGTCGTCCTTGCGATGCCGTACCAGGGTCCACAGCAGCATGGCGACGATGGCGGCCAGGAACAGCGTGTTGGAAAGCGCGAACAGCGCCGCCGGCCAGTCGGCGCCGAACCACATGCCGGCGCGTTCGAACAGCCAGGCCGCGACCAGCACCACCAGCGGCGTGCCGTGATAGCCGCGAATGCTTACCCAGTTCTTGGTCGCCGTCAGCAGGAAACCGCCCAGCACGGCCCAGCCGAAGCCGAAGAACATCTCGTGGGCGTGCCACTGCAGGGCGCCGACGGGGGTCGCCGGCGCCGGCAGCGCGCCGAGGTGGATCAGCACCCAGAGCAGCGGCAGCGAAAGTCCCGAGAGGCAGGCCAGGGTGAAAAACGGCCGGAAGCCGACCAGCCAGAAGGGGTGCGCGGAAATCCTCATTGCGCCAGCGCGGTCACCGACTCGACACGGTTGCGGCCGGCGCGCTTGGCCTGGTACAACGCGGCATCGGCTCGCGAGATGATGTTGTCGAGGCCGGCATCGTCGAGCCGGCTCACGCTGACCCCGATGCTCACCGTGCACCGCGGCAACTCCGCGGTGTTCGCCTCGATCATGGCGCGCAGGCGTTCGGCGACGAGGCGGGCTTCGTTCAGCGGCGTTTCGGGCAGCAGCGCGACAAACTCCTCGCCGCCGAAACGGCCGAAGCGGTCGGGCTGGCGCAGCAGGTTCTTGACGCGGGCGACGAAATCCACCAGCACCCGGTCGCCCACCGGATGCCCGTGGGTGTCGTTGATCGCCTTGAAGTGGTCCAGGTCGATCATCAGCAAGGCCATGATCCCGTGATTGCGGCGGCAGCGCGCCAGTTCCAGTTCGGCGGCCTCGATCAGCGCGCGCCGGTTGAGCGCGCCGGTCAGGGAATCGTGGGTCGCCAGGTGTTCGAGTTCGCCGCGCAGCCGGTCGGTGGCCATCAGCACCATGCCGATCGTCGTCGTCAGGATGGCAAAGGCATAGATCGCGATGTAGGCGGTCTGCTCGGGCTGGAAGCTGTCGAAGGCGCCGCCGCCGGCGGGCAGGCCGAAGGCGGAGCGCAGGCGCAGCGTCTGGGTCAGCGCGAGCACCAGCAGGGCGGTTGCGGTGAAGTAGGTGGAGAAGGTCCGCGGCCCGTGGCGCAGTATTGTCAGGGCATGGGCGAAGGACACCGCCGCCATCAGGCCGGAGGTGATCCCGATGCGGACACCGTAGTGCGGCTCGACCAGCGAAAACCAGAACAGCGGCGCCATTGCCAGGAGAACCGCGCCGGCCCAGAGCCTGACGGATGGCCTGAAACCGAGGAAGCGCTGGCTGCCCAGGTAGAGCAGCGTCGCGCCGCTCAACAAGAACAGGTTGCCGATCAGGATCGAGAAAAAATTCGGGATCGTGCCGCGGGCGCCGAACAGCAGGGTGGCGAGAAACAGGATGGCGGGAGCCATTGCCCATTCGCGCAGGCCGAGGATGGTCGGCGGGTAATTGCGGCGCAGGAAGAACAGCACCACCGCCATCAGCAGGCTCAGGATGCCCGAAATCAGGATGACGGAACGAACGTCGAGATCGAGCATGTTCAGGCCTTGCGGCGGAACACCAGGTCCCACACGCCGTGGCCGAGGCGCAGGCCGCGACTCTCGAACTTGGTCTGCGGCCGGTAGGGCGGCCGCGGCGTGAAGTCCTTGGCCATGTTGGTCAATAGCGCTTCGCCGGAAAGCACTTCCAGCATCTGGTTCGCATAGTCTTCCCAGTCCGTGGCGCAATGCAGGTAGCCGCTCGGCGTCAGCCGGCTGGCCAGCAGCGCGACGAATCCGGGCTGGATCAGGCGGCGCTTCTGCTGGCGCTTTTTCGGCCAGGGGTCGGGGAAGAAAATGTGGATGCCGGAAAGCGATCCGGGCGGGATCATGTCGCGCAGCACCTCGACGGCATCGTGCTGGATCACGCGCAGGTTGGAAAGTTCGCGCGTGGCGATTTCCTTGAGCAGGCTGCCGACGCCGGGCGTATGCACTTCGATGCCGAGGTAGTCGTTCTGCGGATGCTGCGCGGCGATCAGCGCGGTGGTTTCGCCCATGCCGCAGCCGATTTCGAGGATGCGGTGCGTGCGGCGGCCGAACACGGCATCGAGGTCGAGCGGCGTCGCCTGGTAGGGAAGGCCCCAGCGCGGCATGCCCTGTTCGTGAAAGCGCCGCTGCGCGTCGGAGACGCGGCCCTGGCGCAGGACGAAGCTGCGGATGTGGTCGGCGCGGTGCTGTTCCGCGGCGCTCATTCGGCGGGCTTTCGGGAAGTCGGCGCCGGCGTCACGGCGCCGGTGTCGGCCGGCGCCGGATCGACGTCGGCCGAACCGGCCAGCAGCTTGTCGAGCGCATAGCGCTGGCGCGGGATCGCCTCGGGCAGGGAGGCGCAGGCCGCATGCAGGCCGACTTCGCCCAGCGCCGGCTGGATGCTGTCGGGCAGGTTCATGGCGCGCGACAGGTCGAACCACTGCGCCTCGTTGGCGCGCGCGCCGAAGTAATGGACGGCCAGGTCCTGCACGATGATTTCGATCGTCTTCGACTGTTGCGCATGCCAGGTCGCGTAGGCATCGCGGACAGCCGTGGCATAGGCGGGCAGGTCGAGGCAGGCCGCGGCCAGCAGCGACAACCCGTGGGCGCGGCCGAACAGGCGCTGGCGCAGCAGCATCTCCGGCTGGTCCACGGCATAGCCCGTGCGCTCCGGCGTCAGTCCGGCCGCCGGCGCGACGCCCGGCGGCGTATCCGCGGCCCGCGCCGCGGGCGGCGGCAGCGCGCACAGCAGGCAGGCCAGCGTGGCGCCAAGGCGCAGCGCAGGGCGCGCGGCAGGCGTCCGCTCCCGGTCCGCCGCCACGCGGCAGGGGTTCATTTGCCGTCGCCGCCGATCATTCCGCCGAGCGGCGAACTCGGCGTCGCCGCGTAATGCTTCTTCGGCATGCGCCCGGCGCGGAAGGCCTCGCGCCCCGCCTCGACCGCCTTCCTCATGGCGCCGGCCATCAGCACGGGGTCGCGGGCACCGGCGATCGCCGTGTTCATCAGCACGCCGTCGCAGCCGAGCTCCATCGCGATCGCCGCGTCCGAGGCGGTGCCGACGCCGGCGTCGACCAGCACCGGCACCTTCGCCTGGTCGATGATCAGCTTCAGGTTCCACGGATTGAGGATGCCCATGCCGGAACCGATCAGCGATGCCAGCGGCATGATCGCGACGCAGCCGAGGTCTTCCAGCATGCGCGCCTGGATCGGGTCGTCGGCGCAATACACCATCACCTGGAAGCCTTCCTTGACCAGGGTGGCTGCGGCCTTGAGGGTTTCCGGCATGTTGGGGAAGAGGGTCTGCGGATCGCCCAGCACTTCCAGCTTGCACAGCGCGTGGCCGTCGAGCAGTTCGCGGCCGAGGCGCAGGGTGCGCACCGCGTCCTCGGCCGTGTAGCAGCCGGCGGTGTTGGGCAGGATGGTGAACTGCGCGGGCGGCAGCACTTCCAGCAGCGAGGGCTGGCCGGGCTCCTGGCCGATGTTGGTGCGGCGGATGGCGACCGTGATGATTTCGGCGCCCGAGGCGTCGATCGCGGCGCGGGTCTCGGCGAAGTCCTTGTACTTGCCGGTGCCGACCAGCAGGCGCGAGCCATAGGACTTGCCGGCGATGACGAGGGGATCGTTGCTCATGGTGGGGTTTCCTGAAAAACTCAGCCGCCGCCGACGGCGACGACGATTTCGATCCGGTCACCCGCGGCGAGCAGGGTGTCGGCATGGCGGCTCTTCGCCACGATCTCGCCGTTTCTTTCCACCGCGACGCGCTTGCCGGCCAGACCGCGCGCTTCGAGCAGGGCGGCGACGGAAATGGGCGCCGGCAGTTGCTGCGGTTCGCCGTTGACGATGAGGTCCATGTCGCGATTTTAGAGCCTATTTCAGCAGGCGGCGCCGGATCAGCGTCAGGGCGATCCAGAAGGCGATCGCGGCGATGGCCAGCAGGGCGGCGACGTGGCCGGCGATGCCGGGCGGAACCTCGCCGGACAGCAGCGGCCGCACCAGCGCCACGGCATGCGTCAGCGGCAGCCAGGCGGCGACTGCCTGCACCGGGGGAGGCAGCTGGTCGGTCGGGAAAAATACGCCGGACAGCAGCACCATGGGCGTCACGAACAGCGTGAAGTAGTACATGAAGAAATCATAGGACGGCGCCTGCGCGGTGACGATCAGGCCCAGTGCGGCAAAGGCCAGCCCGGTGAGGAAGACCACCGGCACGGCCCACAGCGCCAGCGGCGAGGCGACCAGGCCCAGCACCGCGATCACCACCAGGATCGCGGCGCCCGACAGCGTGGCCTTGGACGCCGCCCAGAGCAGCTCGCCGGCCATCACGTCCTCCAGCGTCACCGGCGCGTTCATGATCGCCTCTCCCAGGTGCGCTGCACGTGCATGCGCGAGAAGGCCGAGTACAGCGCCTCGAAGGAGGCCGCGTTCATGGTCGAGGCGCAGACCGTGCCGGCGGCGAGGAAGGCGATGTAGGAGACGCCGCCCACCTGCGGCAGCAGCCCGCCGAGGCCGTAGCCGAGGCCGAACAGGTAGATCATCGGATCGGCCAGGTTGCCCAGCAACGACGGGATGGCGAGCTTCTTCCAGACCAGGAAGTTGCGCCGCCAGACGGCAAGGGCGCGCAGCGAGAGTTGCGGCATGGAAATGACCTGTGTGCTCACGGACCCGGGCTCCCGATCACGGCGAAGCTTTCTGGATCATTACGCCGGCAGGCTCGCGAACGTCTTCGGCAAATGGCCCGCCATGCGCCTTTCCGCCAGCCAGAGATCGCGGCGGGTCTGCATGTCGATCCACAACTGCGGGCCGTTGCCGAAGAACGCTCCCAGACGCACCGCCATCTCCGGGGACACGGCGGAGCGCTCGGCCAGGATGCCATGCACCGTCTGCCGCGAAACACCCAGCGCGCGGGCGAACGCCGCCACCGACAGACCCATCGCAGGCAGGGAATCCTCTCGCAGAATCTCGCCCGGATGCGTCGGGCAGCGCGTCATCGTCTTCATCAGGCACACTCCTCAGTGATAGTTTTCCAGATCCACATCGATGGCATTTTCACCTTCCCAGCCGAAGGTGAGGCACCACGGCCCATTTACATGCACGCTGTAACGCTGCGGCACACCTTTCAGCGGATGAAAATCAAATCCGGGCAGTCGCAGCGCCTCAGGCGTCTTTGCCGTGGCGATGGCGTCCAGTCGCCGCACCGTTCGTGCCCACAGGTCGGGACGTACTTTGGCCGACTTGTCCGTATCGGCGAGTTCCGCCAGGCCCTTGTGCCGGTAGCTGAGAATCATTGGCAAAGTGTAAAGCTGTAATTGACGAGTGTCAATCTGTGCTTGACACTCGCTGACGGCGTCGCCGTCCCGCCGGCGCCGACTTTTCTCAGTCCCGCAGTTCCCTGCCCGTCAGCTTGAGGAACACGTCTTCCAGATTCGCCGGCCGGTGCAAAGTGCGCAGGCTGGGCCGGGCGGCGAGGTGGGCGAGCAGCGGCGCGGCATCTTCGACATAGCAGAAGGCGGTTTCGCCGCTGACTTCGACGCGGCGCGAAAAGGCTTGCGCTTCCTGCGCGGCCCAGGCGGGCGCGTCCTCGCCATAGACCTCGACCACCTGCGCCTCGATGTGGCCGCGGATCAGTTCGCGCGGCGCGCCTTCGGCCACCATCCTGCCGGCATCGATGATGGCCAGGCGCTGGCACAGGCGCTCGGCCTCGTCCATGAAATGCGTCGTCAGCAGGATGGTCTTGCCCTGGCCTTGCAGGCGCTTCAGGCGTTCCCAGATGAGGTGGCGCGCCTGCGGGTCGAGTCCCGTGGTGGGTTCGTCGAGCAGCAGCAGTTCGGGGTCGTTCACCAGCGCGCGGGCCAGCGTCAGGCGCCGCTTCATGCCGCCGGAGAGCGTGCGGATGTTGGCGTCTTCCTTGCCGGCCAGCCCGGCGAACTCCAGCAGCTCCGGGATCTTCGGCCGGATCGCGGCATCCTTCATGCCGAAGTAGCGGCCATACACGATCAGGTTCTCGGCGGCGGTGAAGTCGGGGTCGAGGTTGTCGAACTGCGGCACCACGCCGATCTTCATGCGCGCCTCGCGGGCCCGCGCCGGCACCGGTTCGCCGACCAGCGTGATCTGACCCGAATCGGGCGTTGTCAGGCCCAGGCAGCAGCGCAGCGTGGTGGTCTTGCCGGCGCCGTTGGGACCGAGCAAGCCGTAGCATTCACCGCGTTGCAGTTCGAAGTCGAGCCCGGCGACGACTTCGCGGCCGTCGTAGGATTTTCGCAGCGCCGTTACGACCAGCGGGCTCACGGATGCGCGCCGGCCCAGGCGCGCTGGATGATGTCGCGCAGAAGGTGCAGGCGGCGGTGGAAGAAGTGGTCGGCGCCGGGCACCACCACCACCGGCACGCCCATCGGCTGCGCCCAGGCCAGCACGTTGGCCAGGCGCACGGTCTCGTCCTCGCTGCCGTGGATCACCAGCGTGTCGGCCGGCACCGCCTCGGTCTCGTAGCGGCGCATGCCCTCGACGAAGCCGGCCGCGGTGCCGACCAGCACCAGCCAGCGCGCCGGGTCGCCGGCGGCGGCCAGCCGCTGCGCCAGGCGCGTGGTGACATAGGCGCCGAAGGAGAAGCCGGCCAGGTAAATTGGCAACGGCGGCGGCAGCGGTCCGCCCGCCGGCGTCACGCAGCCGGCATAACGCCGGCGCGCCCAGTCGTGCAGCGCCAGCAGGTCCTCGGTTTCGGCTTCGCCGTGGTCGTGCTCGCCCTCCGAGCCGCCGACGCCGCGGAAGCTGGGCCGCAGCGTGATGCAGCCGCGCTCGCGGAAGGCGCGCGCCAGCGTGGTCACCACCTTGTTGTCGGCGGTGCCGCCGAACAGCGGATGCGGGTGGGCGATCAGGGCGATGCCCTGCGGGTCCTCGTGGCCCTCGACGAAGACCTCGATCTTGCCGTCCGGCCCGTCGAGCAGCAGGTGTTCGTGGCGGGACACGTTTCAGATCTTCAGCCGTTCGACAACGCGACCGTTGACGAGATGCTGGTCGATGATCTCGTCGATGTCTTCCCGGTCGACGTAGGTGTACCAGACCGCCTCGGGATAGATCACCAGCACCGGCCCCTGTTCGCAGCGGTCGAGGCAGCCTGCCGAATTGATGCGCACCTTGCCCGGCACCTTGGCGCCCAGCGCCTTGACCTTGTCCTTGGCGTAGGCGCGCATCTCGCTCGCACCGTGGTTGTTGCAGCAGGCTTCGCCCGCGGCGCGCTGGTTGGTGCAGAAGAACACGTGGTGCTTGAAATGGCTCATGGGCAGGCCTTTGCGCAAAGCGCGGATTATAGGGGCGGCGGATATTTGGCCGCGTTCTTGACGATCTTCGCGCGCGCCGCGGCGATCGGGTCGATGCCCAGCACGTCGGCCAGTTCGGTCAGGTAGATCAGCACGTCGGCGATTTCGTCGGCGACCTCGGCGCGTTTCTCCGGCGCGAGGCTGAGGCTTTCCTCGGCCGTCGCCCACTGGAAATGTTCGACCAGTTCGGCGGCTTCGACGCTGAGCGCCATCACCAGGTTCTTCGGCGTGTGGAAGCGATGCCAGTCGCGGGCGGCGCAGAAGTCCCGCAGCGCGTCGCGCAGGGTGGTCAGGTCAGTAATGGGAGTCATTTTTTCTCGGACGGTAGGTCATCAGCCAGGGCAGGGCGAGGAAGGGCCAGAGCGAGGACACCAGCCGCGTCAGGCCGTTGAAATTGAGGAACTGGCCGGGGTTCCAGATCTGCAGCATGTTCTGCAGATAGGGGTTCTCCGGCGCGACATTGACCATCACCGTGGCCAGCAGCAGCGCCAGCGCGGCGACGGCGCGCTGCAGCGGCGCCCCGAGGAAGGTCGCGCTCCACCACAGCGCCAGCCCGATGCCGAGGCCGAGGCTGTTGCCGGGCGTGATCCAGCCCAGCGCCGCCGCCGGCCCCATCAGCAGCGCATGCGCGGCGGTCTTGACCAGCAGGGCCAGGCACAGCAGGCACAGGGTCAGCCAGCGCGCGTGGCGGCGCAGCAGCATCGAGAACACCAGCCCCGCCGCCAGCAGGCCGGCGGCGGCGATCAGGGTTTCCAGGTCGACGAAGCGTTCCGCCAGGAAGGGCTGGACCGGCGGCAGGTCGAGCATCTGGCGCAGGTTGCCGCTGCCGAACAGCAGCGATTCCGGGGAGAGCTGGGTCATCAGCCACGCCGCCGCCAGCAGCACGCCGATGTCGGCGCCGTACCCGTCCATCATGAGCCGGCGGCGCAGGTCGGCCAGCCGTCCCTGCTCCAGCAGGGGGGCGCCCCACAGCGCGCCGAACCCGCCGCCGAGCAGCGCGCCGGCAAAGTTGCAGGCCAGGTCCAGGTTGGACGGGATGCGGTTGGGCAGGTAGCTTTGCAGCAGCTCCAGGACCAGGCTCAGTGCGCCGCCGCACAGGGCCGCCAGCAGCCAGGCCGGCAGGCCCGCCAGGCGGCGGCGCATGGCCGCGGCGCAGAGGAAGCCGAAAGGCAGGTAGGCGGCGATGTTCATCGCCAGGTCGAAGCCGGTGTAATAGCGCGGCCAGGGCGCACCGAGGAAGGACAGGGCATCGTCGCCGCTGTCGCGCCAGCCGGTCAGCGGATACAGGCTGGCGTAGACGATCAGCAGCAGGTAGCTGCCGGTCAGGTAGAGGGTCAGGTGGGTGCGCGCGCCGTTTGCCACAGGGCCGATTCTGCCGGCTTCGCCGCGGCGGGACAAGCTGCGCGGCGGTGCGGCTTGTCGTGACCTACCAGCGGCGCGCCAGGTTGCTCAGGTAATTCGGCGGAAAGGCGTCGATCGCGATCAGGGTCTGGTCGAGCACGCGGCGCGCCGTTTCCGTGGTGAGCGACAGGCAGAAGCTGCGGTCCCGCGGCCCGCCCGAGGTGAGGCCGACCAGGCGCCCCTCGGCGTCCACCAGCGGCCCGCCGGAGACGCCGTGGTCGCAGTAATTGGAGGACACGAGATAAGTCTGGCCGTGGCGGTTGATCACGCCGAGCAGTTTGCCGCCCGAGGCGATCAGGCGGCCCTGGGCGAAGCCGATGTTGTAGATCGGCGCGCCCCGCGCCAGCTGCGCCGCATTGCCCAGCGCGATCGGCTTGCCATCGAGGCCCGGCGCATGGGCGACGCAGGCATCCTCGGTGATCAGGAAGGCGGCGGCGACGATCAGGGTCTTCTGCCCCGTCGCCGGGTTGACGGCGTAGAGCGGCCCCTTGAGCACGTTGGGGGCGATGACGTGGCAATTGGTCAGCAACTTGTCGCCTTCGACCGCCACCCCGGTGCCGAGGCTGGTGCCGCCGATGATGAGGTAGGTCGACGCGGAGAACTTGTCCAGCGTGGGCGAGTCTGCGGAGTCCGCAAACAGTTGCTGCGGCGGTGCCTGCGGGGCGGGGGCCTTGCCCGCTGCCGCTCCCGGCACGATGTCCGGGACGTGTGGCGCGGGCGATGGCGGTGGCAGCAGCGCGGCGACGTCGGCACTGATCGCTTCCGGCCCGCCAGCGGCTGCCGCAAGCTGCGGCGACGCGACCGCTGCCGCCGCCGGCTTGCCGGCCGCGACAGGCGGCGGGGCCGCGTAGCGCCATGCCGGCCAGGCGATCGCGGCGATCAGCAGTGCGGCCAGCACGGGTTTGGTCCGGCGCGGCAATTCCCGTGTCGCGGCCTGTCGGTGGTCCCCGTCGCGGCGATCGCGCCGGCGGCGGTCGTAACCGGCGCGGCGCCGGCGATCGAGCAGCACGTCGCGGGCATCCTGCAGGATCGCGATGCGATTGTGCTTTTCTTCGCTGTCCGGCTGCGCATCCAGCGCCTGCCGCAGTGCCGCGCAGGCCTGCTGGATGTCCTCCGGCGACGCCTTGTCGCTCAGGCCGAGCAGGTCATAGAGGGACTGCTTGTCAGCCACCGGCGCCGATCAATGCCGGTGCTCCGGTTCGGCATGGTGGGTCTGCGACGCCGCATGGTGGTGCAGGATCGCATGCGGGTCCTGGCCCGGCAGCAGGTGCCCGACCCATTGCGGCAGCAGCGAACCGGTGACCATGCCGAGGATGGAGATGCCCAGGCCGATCAGCTGCGGCGGCACCAGGCTGGCCTCGCCGATCAGCACCTCGACCAGCACCCAGGACAGCAGGCCGCCGAAGGTCGCCGCCAGCGCGCCCTGCGTCGTCGCCCGGCGCCAGAAGATGCCCGCGGCGAGCGGCACGAAGGCGCCGGCCAGGGTCACCTTGTAGGCGTTCTCCACCATCTTGAAGATCGAGGCCTCGGACTTCAGCGCGAAGCCGAGCACGATGCAGGTGAACACCACCAGGCAGATCCGCATCACGCGCAGGAAAGCATGGTCGCCCATGCCCGGGAAGAAGCCGCGCACCACGTTCTCGGCAAAGGTCACCGAGGGCGCCAGCAGCGTCGCCGAGGAGCAGCTCATGATGGCCGAGAGCACGGCGCCGAAGAACAGCACCTGGGCGAACAGCGGCGTGTGCTGCAGCACCAGGGTCGGCAGCACCAGCTGCGTGTCCTTGGCCAGCAGCTCGTTGAACAACGCCGGGTCGATCAGCGTCGCCGAATAGGCGATGAACATCGGCACGAAGGTGAAGCAGAAATAGATCGAGGCGCCCAGTATCGAGCCCCACAGCGCGATGTTCGCCGTCTTCGCCGAGGTGATGCGCTGGAACACGTCCTGCTGCGGGATCGAACCCAGCATCATGGTCATCCAGGTGCCGAGGAAGGTCAGCCACAGCCAGGGGTCCGGCGCCGGGAAGAAGTCCAGCTTGCCCGCCGCCGCGGCGTGGTCGAACACCGCCGTGGCGCCACCGCCGACTTTTCCGCTGACCGTCCAGGCGATGAACAGCAGGCCGCCCATCGACACCGCCATCTGCACGAAGTCGAGGATCGCCACCGAGAACATGCCGCCGAACACGGTGTAGGTCAGCACGATGGCGGCGCCGAGGATCATGCCGGCGTTCTGCGACACGGCGCCGTCGGTGACGACGAAGAAGATCAGGCCCAGCGCCTTGATCTGCGCCGCGACCCAGCCCAGGTAGGAGAGCACGATGCAGATCGTGGTGATCACCTCGACCGTGCGGTTGTAGCGCATGCGGTAGAAGTCGCCCAGGGTGATGATGTTGAGCTTGTAGAGGTAGCGCGAGAAGATCAGGCCGGCGATGATCAGGCACATCGAGGAGCCGAAGGGGTCGGCCACCACGCCGCCGAGGCCGTCCTTGACGAAGGTGGCGGAGACGCCGAACACCGCCTCGGCGCCGAACCAGGTGGCGAACACCGTGGCGGTCACCACCGGCAGCGGCAGGCTGCGGCCGGCGACGGCGAAGTCGCGGGCGTTATGGACGCGGGTGGCGGCGAACAGTCCGATGCCGACCGACACCATCAGGTAGAGCACGACGAACCAGAGCAGCATCGGAAATCCCCGTCAGCCGAAAATGCGTGTGGTTTATGCCAAGCCGGTGCAACAGGCCCGAACGGACGCCGGCATTCTAGCGCAGGGCCGCGAACGCCAGCGCGCCGGCGGCGACCGCGAACGCCAGCCACAGCAGCCGGCGCAGGCCGCGCATTTCGGCGGCCAGGCTTTCCAGTTCCGGATTCGGCGCCGGCGTCGCGGTCGCCGCCAGCGCCTGGTGCACCAGGCGCGGCAGGGCCGGCAGCAGGCGCGCCCAGTTGCTCGCCTCGCGCTTGAGGTTGTTCTCGAAGGCCAGCCAGCCGAGCTGCTCGCTCATCCAGCGTTCCAGGTAGGGCAGCGCGGTCTGCCACAGGTCGAGCTCGGGGTCGAGCTCGCGGCCGAGGCCCTCGACATTGAGCAGGGTCTTCTGCAGCAGCACCAGCTGCGGCTGCACCTCGACGTTGAACTGGCGCGAGGTCTGGAACAGGCGCAGCAGCACGCGGCCCAGCGAAATCTCCTTCAGCGGGCGGTCGAAGAAGGGTTCGCAGACCGAGCGGATCGCCGCCTCGAATTCGTCGACGCGGGTTTCCTTCGGCGCCCAGCCGGATTCGATGTGCGCCTCGGCGACGCGCTTGTAGTCGCGCTTGAAGAAGGCCAGGAAGTTCTGCGCCAGGTAGTTCTTGTCCACGTCCGACAGCGTGCCGACGATGCCGAAGTCGAGCGCGATGTACTGCCCCCGGCGCGGGCCTTCGGTGCACACGAAGATGTTGCCCGGATGCATGTCGGCGTGGAAGAAGCCGTCGCGGAACACCTGGGTGAAGAAGATCTCGACCCCGGCGCGGGCCAGGTGCGGGATGTCCACGCCCTTCGCGCGCAGCTCGTCGATGCGCGAGATCGGCGTGCCGTGCATGCGCTCCATGACCATCACGCTGGTGCTGCACCAGTCCCAATGCACCTCGGGCAGGATCAGCAGGTCGGAGCCCTCGAAATTGCGCCGCAGCTGCGAACAGTTGGCCGCCTCGCGCATCAGGTCGAGCTCGTAGTGCAGGTACTTGTCGAACTCGGCCACCACTTCGCGCGGCTTCAGGCGCCGGCCGTCGGCCCAGAGGGTTTCCAGCAGGCTGGCGGCCACCTGCAGCAGGGCGATGTCGTGCTCGATCACCGGCTGGATGCCGGGGCGCAGGATCTTCACCGCGACCTCGCGGCCATCCGGCAGCACCGCGAAATGCACCTGCGCCACCGAGGCCGAGGCCACCGGCTCGCGCTCGAAGGCGGCGAAGACCTGGTCCACCGGCTTGCCGTAGGCCTTCTCCAGCTCGGCGATGGCCAGCTCCGACGGAAAGGGCGGCACGCGATCCTGCAATTTCGCCAGTTCGTCGGCGATGTCCAGCGGCAGGATGTCCCTGCGGGTGGACAGCAGCTGGCCGAACTTGACGAAGATCGGGCCGAGGTCTTCCAGCGCCTGGCGCAGGCGCACGGCGCGCGGCGCCGACAGGTCGCGCCAGAACATCAGGCGCTGCGCGGCGGCCAGCAAGCGGGTGCGCAGGCCGGGTTCGATCTCGTGCTCCAGCACCAGGCTGTCGAGCCCGTAGCGATAGGCGACGCGGGCGATACGGATCAGGCGGAAGATGCGCACGGAGGGCCGGAGCGGACGGGAAACGGGCAGTATAATTCAGGCTTCATCGGAAACGCCCGCAACGCCCAGCAAACACTCCGCGAATCCCCATGACCGCATCCAGCGTCCCTCCCGCGCCCGCCTTCGACGCCCGCCAGCACCTCGCCGGCCTCCTGCGCGCCGCGCTCGCCAGCGTGGCCCCGTCCCACGGCGCCGTCGACATCGTCCTCGAACGCCCGAAGCAGGCCAGCCACGGCGACTTCGCCAGCAACCTGGCGATGCAGCTGGCGCGCGAACTGAAGACCAATCCGCGCCAGGTCGCCGAACGCCTGGTGCGCGAACTGCCGCCGTCGCCCCACGTGGTCCGCGCCGAGGTCGCCGGCGCCGGCTTCATCAACTTCACGCTGGCGCCCGCGGCGCGTACCGCGGTGGTGGCCGCCGTGCTCGCCGCCGGCGGCGACTTCGGGCGCGGCCCGGCCCGCAACGGCAGGATGGCGCGCCGCCTGCAGGTCGAATTCGTTTCCGCCAATCCCACCGGCCCGCTGCATGTCGGCCACGGCCGCGGCGCCGCCTACGGCGCCAGCCTGGCGTCGCTGCTGGCCTTCGCCGGCTACGAGGTGACGCGCGAGTACTACGTCAACGATGCCGGCCGCCAGATGGACATCCTCGCCGTGTCGGCCTGGCTGCGTTACCTGGCGCTGTTCGACGAGCCGCTGCCCTTCCCGCCCAACGCCTACCAGGGCGGCTACGTGCACGAGATGGCGGAACAGATCAAGCAGGCCCACGGCGACCGCTACGTGCATCCGGCCGAAGCCGTGCTGGCCTGCGTGCCCGACACTGACGACGACGAGGCCCGCCTCGACGCCCTGATCCTCGCCGGCAAGGACCTGCTCGGCGAAGACTGGGCCTACGTCCATGGCCACGTGCTGTCCGAACAGCTGGCCGATTGCCGCGCCGACCTCGAGGAATTCGGCGTGCATTTCGACGTCTGGTTCTCCGAGCGCAGCCTCTACGACACCGGCATGGTGGCGCGCGCCGTCGAGAAGCTGGAAAAGGCCGGCCACATCTACCTCCAGGACGGCGCCAGATGGTTCCAGTCCACCGCCTTCGGCGACGAGAAGGACCGCGTCGTGCAGCGCGACAACGGCCTCTATACCTATTTCGCCTCCGACATCGCCTACCACCTCAACAAGTTCGAGCGCGGCTTCGACAAGGTGATCGACGTCTGGGGCGCCGACCACCACGGCTACATCCCGCGCGTCAAGGGCGCCTTGCTGGCGTCGGGCGCCGATGCGACCAGGCTCGACGTCACCCTGGTGCAGTTCGTCAGCCTGTTCCGCGACGGGCAGAAGGTCTCGATGTCCACCCGCTCCGGCGACTACGTCACGCTGCGCCAGCTGCGCGCCGAAGTCGGCAACGACGCCTGCCGCTTTTTCTACATGCTGCGCAAGTGCGACCAGGCCCTGGATTTCGACCTCGACCTGGCCAAGTCGCAGAGCAACGACAACCCGGTGTACTACGTGCAGTACGCCCATGCCCGCATCTGCTCGGTGCTGGCGCAATGGCAGGGCGACGCGGCGGCGCTGGGCAAGGCCGACCTGGCCCCGCTGCGGCACGAGCGCGAATTCGCCCTGTGCGCGCGGCTGGCCGAATTCCCCGAGCTGGTCCAGCAGGCGGCGCGCGACTACGCACCGCATGCGCTGGCCTTCTACCTCAAGGACCTGGCCGGCGATTTCCACGGCTGGTACAACGCCGAGCGCGTGCTGGTCGATGATGCCGCGACGCGCGACGCGCGCCTCGCGCTGGCCCTGGCGACGCGCCAGGTGCTGCAGAACGGGCTTTCCCTGCTGGGTGTCTCGCAACCGGTGAGCATGAGTCCGCCGCTTTCGGGGGCGATTTTTTGTTTTTGGCCCTTGCGCGGGCCCAAAACCTTTGTCTGGGCCTCGCGTCTCAACTTGAAATCGACTAGGAACGGTATGGGCAAATTCGATCAGACTTCGGGCGCGGCCCGGCCGCAGCCGGCACGCAGGAAATCCAGCGCCGGCGGCACGCTGCTCGGCGTGTTCGTCGGCCTCGTGATCGGCATCTCGATCGCCTTCGGCGTGGTCTGGTACCTGAACAAGGCGACCCTGCCCTTCCAGAACAAGTACGAAGGGGCGCCGAAGGATGACAAGAGCAAGGCCGCCGCACCGGGCGCCCCCGCCCCCGCGCCGGTGCCCCTGCCCGGCAAGCCCGGCGACAAGCCGCCCGGGCGCTTCGAGTTTTACGACCTGCTCGAAGGCAAGCAGCCGGCCGCGCCCCGGCCCGCCGCGCCGGCCGCGACGCCGGGCGGCACGCCCGCTCCCCGCCGCCCCCGCCGCCCCCGCCGCCGAGGCCAAGCCGGGACCGGTGACCGTGTTCTACCTCCAGGTCGGCGCCTTCCAGAAGCCGGCCGATGCCGACAACCTCAAGGCCAAGCTCGCCCTGACCGGGCTCGAGGCCGGCGTGCAGGAGGTCAGCATCCCCGAGAAGGGCACCATGCATCGCGTCCGCGTCGGCCCCTTCCGCGATCCGGATGAAATGAACAAGGCGCGCGCGCTGCTGTCGCAGAACGGCGTGCAGGGCACCGTCATCAAACTGACGGAGTAGCGATGGAAGCCCGGCGGCACGCGTCCGCGCCGAAACCGGCACGCCGCGCCTGGCGTGCACCGCCCGCCTGATGCGCGTCTTCCTCACCGGCGCCTCCAGCGGCATCGGCGCGGCGCTGGCCCGCCACTACGCCGCACGGGGCGCCACCCTGGGGCTGGCGGCGCGGCGCGAGGACCGGCTTGTCGCGCTGGCCGCCGGGCTTCCCGGCAGCCACGCCTGCTACCCGCTGGATGTCGCCGATGCCGCCGCGCTGCAGGCCGCGGCGGCCGACTTCATCGGCCGCCACGGCTGCCCGGACATCGTCATCGCCAACGCCGGCGTCTCCGCCGGCACGCTGGGCGAAGACGCCGGCGACCTGCCGGCCCTGCGCCGCATCCTCGACACCAATCTCATCGGCATGGCGCAGACCCTGCAGCCCTTCGTCGCCGCGATGAAGGCGCGCGGCAGCGGGCGGCTGGCGGGGATCGCCTCGGTCGCCGGCATCCGCGGCCTGCCCGGCGCCGGCGCCTACTCGGCGTCGAAGGCCGCGACCATCGCCTGGCTGGAAGCGCTGCGCGTCGAACTGCGCGGCAGCGGGGTCAGGGTGGTCACCATCGCGCCCGGCTACATCGCGACGCCGATGACCGCGGTGAACCGCTACCCGATGCCCTTCCTGATGCCGGCCGACACTGCGGCGCGGCATTTCGCCCGCGCCATCGAGCGCGGCACCAGCTACACCGTGATTCCCTGGCAGATGGGCGTGGCGGCGAAGCTGCTGCGCCTGCTGCCCGATCCGCTGTTCGACGCCCTGTTCGCCCGCGCCGGCAGGAAGCCGCGCGGCCTCGACCTGTGATGCCGCTGGTTTGCCGCCGGGCCGCCCCAGGGCAGACCCGTAAAGAGCCCGCCAGCGCAGCGAGCCGTGGTCACCCCTTCTCCTGGAGAAGGGGTTGGGGGATAAGTCGTTGATCGATGCGCTCGGCCGCCAGCACCGGCGCTTTGCCGGCGTGCCGCGCATCGTCAGCCTGGTGCCGAGCCTGACCGAACTCGTCTGCGACCTCGGTCTGGTCGATTGCCTGGTCGGCCGCACCGGTTTCTGCGTCCATCCGCGCGCAGCGCTGCGCGGGGTGGCCAAGGTCGGCGGCACCAAGGACGCCAAGCTCGATGTGATCCGAAGGCTGGCGCCGACCCACCTGATCGCCGACATCGACGAAAACCGCCGCGACGCCGTCGAGGAAATCATGGAATTCGTGCCGCATGTCGTCGTCGTGCATCCGCGCGGCGTGGATGACAACCTGGCGCTTTACGCGCTGCTCGGCGGCGTCTTCGACCGCGCTGCCGCAGCCGCCCGGCTCGCCGCGGACTTCGCGGCGGCCCGCGCGGAACTCGCCGCGCTGGCGGCGACGCTGCCGCGCGAAGCCGTGCTCTACCCGATCTGGCGCGGGCCCTGGATGACGGTGCGGCGCGACACCTACATCGCCGCCATGCTCGCCGCCGCGGGCTGGGACACCCTGCCGCAACAGGCGTCGGTGCGCTATCCGGAATTCGCCTGGGATGCGCCCTGGCTGGCCGGCGTCGCGCGCGTGCTGCTGCCCTCGGAACCCTATGCCTTCAGCGACCGGCACCTGGCCGAAGTCGGCCGCCTGGCGCAACGGCCGGTGACCCGCATCGACGGCGAAATGGTGTCCTGGTACGGCAGCCGGGCGATCGCCGGCCTGCGCTACCTGGCCGCCCTGCGCCGGCAGATCGCCTGAATCGCCGTCATCTCGACGGCCGGCTTTGCACAGCCGGCCGGCTGTGCGGACGCGGAGCAGCGCTCCGCGAATTCCCCGCTACGTCCAGTGCCGGGTTTCCGCGCCGCCGCCTCAGCCGCCGGCGTAGAGGCTGCAGCGCTCGAATTCGCTGCCGCGCTCGAGGACGCGGAACAGCTTCACCATCCGGGGCTGGTGATCGACCATGACCTGGACGCGGCGTTCCAGCTTGAAGGTGCCGGCCGGAACCACCAGGCTGGTCGGCACGCGCAGCGCGGGGATTTCCGGCAGCAGCAGGCCTTTGCGCCAGGCGCCGGCGTCCTCGCCCGGATCGATGGCGCGGATCGCCACCGGGCGCGCTTCGCCGGGGAACAGCTGGATGCCGGCCTGCAGCATGTCGTCCGCGCCGCGCAGGGCCCAGCGCACGCAGGCCAGCACGAAGCGCTCGCTGCTGCCGATCTTGACGGCGACCAGCATGCCGGCGCCGATGCGCACGCCTTCGCGCAGCGGCCGCGCCAGGCAGAGCCCGGTCGCCGATTCGTTGACCACCTGCCAGTCGTCCATCACCAGCCAGTTCTCGACCTGCGAATCATCCCGGCCGGAATCGGCTTGCATCGTATGGCGGCGCTCGCCGAAGGTTTCGAACTCCTCCCGTTCGCGGCGCAGCGTGGCATCGTCGCGCGAGGGCGCGCGGAATGCCTGGCGCCCGCTGAGCTGGAAGTGCACCGCCTCGAAGCCGGCCACGACGCGACAGGCGCCGGTGGCGGCGCGGCGCTCTTCGCGCCGCCTGGCGCCGCCCGCGCACCAGCGCTGCAGCAGGCGCTGCAGCAACTGGCCGGCGGCCGGCTGGGTGACGTCGTCGCCGAGCTGCAGCTCGGCCGGGGCGCGGCCCTGTTCCAGCAGGGCGATGCGGGCCGCCAGGCTTTTGCGCAGTTCCGTGGTTTCCAGCCAGCGGCCGTTGCCGGCCGGCTGCGGCACATGGCCGGGCGGGCGCCCCGCGTCGAGGTCCACCCACAGCGGCACGGCGCGGTTGCGGATGTCCTCCGGCGGCGCCGTCAGCAGTTCCGGCTTGGCGCCCCAGCGCCGCGCCCAGCGGGCGATCCAGGCCATGTGCCGCGCCGGCAGTTCGTAGGGGCTGGCGGCGCTCAACAGGTTGCATTCGGCGTAGGCGGCCAGCGCGCTGGTCTGCGTGCCGCCGTGGCGCAGCGGGTCGCTGACCGCCGTTTCGGTGATGCCGAGCGCTTCGGCGACGGCAATGACCTGGTGCAGGTCGCGCCAGTAGGCCGCATCCGGCAGCTGTTCGCCGCGGCACAGATCCACCTGCCAGTCGGCGAATGCGGCCAGCGCGCGCTGGGCCAGCAATGCCGTCAATGGCAGGTTGCGCCCGCCGCCCGCATCGCACAGCGCGGTGAAGCTGCGCAGGTAGCCCTGCGCCAGGATGCTCCACACCTCCAGCGTGCGTTCCAGCGCGGCCTGCTCCGGGTTGGCCAGGGGCAGCGGCCGGCCGGCGAAGATGGCGGCGGCCGCGGCCTGCACCTCGATGACCGGCTGGCGCAGGGCTTCGAGGATGGCGAAGCGCTCGCCCGGCGGCAGCTCGTGGCGGTGCAGCAGGTTGAGCTGGCGCAGCAGTATCGGCTGCGCCAGCGAAACATTCGCCAGCGGCACCCGCGCCAGCCAGGCGGCGCATTCGGCGGCGTCGAGGAAGGCGGGTTTCTGCTCGCTCCCGGCGGCGGGCGGCGGCGCCTTGGCGGCGCTTGCCGCATTCGCGGCGGCCGTGCGTGGGGGGGGATGCTGCCCGATGGCGGTTTTGCGAAGTCGGGGGTAGCGCTGACGGACGTGGCCATATCGATCTCCTGGTGATCCCGCTGCCCTGGGGCGCCGGGTTTGGCGCCCTGTAGGCCGGTGATTTTGCGTCGCCGCCTTTCGACGGGTTTGCCTTGTTTCAGAATCAACGCTTGCTTTATATGGCAAGCAATGGGCCGCGGCAAGGTACTATTTCACGCCCGCAACAGCCGCCGTGCCGCTGCCGCCGACTTTTGCGGCAGCGTTCCGTCCCCGCCATGAACCCTGCCCCGTCCTCCCCGCCCCTCGACCCGGCGCGCGAACGCGCGCTGCTGGTGACGCTGGCCGGGATCCAGTTCGCGCACATCCTCGACTTCATGATCATGATGCCGCTGGGCCCGATCCTGATGCGGGAATTCGGCGTCGGCACCCGCGAGTTCGGCCTGCTGGTGTCGTCCTACACCTTTTCCGCGGCCTGCACCGGCCTGCTGGCGGCGACCTTCGTCGACCGCTTCGAGCGCAAGCGCCTGCTGCTGGCCATGTTCGCCCTGTTCGCGGTGGCCACGCTGGCCTGCGGCCTGGCGCAGGGTTACTGGACGCTGCTGATTGCGCGCGGCACGGCGGGCGCCTTCGGCGGCGTGCTCGGCTCGATGGTGCAGACCATGGTCGGCGACCTGATCCCCTTCGAGCGCCGCGGCCGCGCCAGCGGCACCGTGATGTCGGCCTTCTCGCTGTCGACCGTGGCCGGCGTGCCGCTGTCGCTCTATCTCGCCAACCAGTTCGGCTGGCGCTCGCCGTTCTTTTTCATCGCGCTGCTGGCCTGCGGCTTTTTGCTGCTGGGCTGGAAAATGCTGCCCGAGTTGCGCGGGCACCTGCCGACGGCCACCGTCAGCGAGACCGAGCGCGCGCATCCGCTGGCGGCCATGGCGGCGGTGCTGCGCGACCGCAACCACCTGCGCGCGCTGCTGTTCATGGCCCTGATCATGGTCTCGGGCTTTTGCGTGATTCCCTACATCACGATTTACCTGACGGCGAATGTCGGCGTCCGCCTGGAGGACATTCCGCTGGTCTACCTGTGCGGCGGCTGCGCCACCTTCTTCACCTCGCGCCTGGTGGGGCGCCTGGCCGACCGCTACGGCAAGGTGCGCACCTACCGCGCGATGGCGCTGTGCTCGATGCTGCCGCTGCTGGTGCAGACCCACCTGTGGCCGGTGGCGCTGTGGGTCGCCGTGTTCTGGTCGACCGTGTTCTTCATCTTCGTCCCGGGACGCATGGTGCCGGCCATGGCGATCGTCACCTCCGCCGTGCAGCCGCGCCTGCGCGGCACCTTCCTCTCGATGAACGGCGCCGTGCAGCAACTGGCCTCGGGCGGCGCCTCATGGCTGGGCGGCGCGATGATCGCCGCCGATGCCTCGGGACGCATCGCCGGCTACGACCGGGTCGGCTGGCTGGCCGTCGGCGCCACCTGCCTCGCCATCGCCTTCGTCGGCCGCATCCACATGTACACGGGGAAGCCGCCGGGCTGAAGCGGGCGGCCTATGCCGCCGGCGGGTGCAGCGTCAGGCGCATGTCGACCACGCCGGGGCCGGTCTTCAGGGTGAAGCCGAGCTTGCGCGCGAGGTCCTGCATGCGCGTGTTTTCGCTCAGGGTTTCACCGCGCAATTCGCCGATGCCGCGGTTGCGCGCGCACGCGATCAGGTTTTCCATCAGGCGCCGGCCGAGGCCGCCGCCCTTGACGTCGGAGGCGACCAGGATGGCGAACTCGGCCACCGCGTTGTCCGGGTCGGCCACCATGCGCGCCTCGCCCAGCGAGCGCTCGACGCCGCCGGCGTCGCGCTCGATGGCCACCAGCGCGATCTCGCGGTCGTAGTCGATCTGGGTAAAGCGCGCCAGCTGCGAGCGCGGCAGCTTGCGCATGGCGCCGAAGAAGCGCATGCGCGAATCCTCGGGGTCGAGCGAGGCGATCAGGTCGGCCAGCGTGGTCTCGTCCTCGGGCCGGATCGGCCGGATCAGCAGCTTCCTGCCGCGCCAGTCGATCTGCTGTTCGAGTTCGCGCGGGTAGGGGCGGATGGCGAAGCGGCGGAAGCCGGCGTGGCGGCCGCGCGGCTCGACGTGGATGTGCCGTTCGCGCGCCACCACGCCGCTGGTTTCGACGTGGATCGGGTCGAGTTCGACGGCGGTGACTTCGTCGATGTCGGTGAGCAGTTGCGACAGCCGCACCAGTACCGTCGCCAGCGCGGTTTCCAGGGCTTCGCGTTCTTCCTCCGCGGCCTCGCGGGCGAAGCCGCCGCGGGTGACCAGGTCCATCGCCAGGCGCCGGTTGAGCGGCGGCAGGGCCACCACGTTGTCGCGGGGGTCGCCGCCGGATGCGCCGAGGTAGATCACCGGCCCGAACACGGCGTCGTCGGCGACGCCCAGGCGCAGCGGCGGCAGGCCGCTGCGCGCGACGCTGGGCCGCAGGCGGTAGCCGCCGACGCGCACGCCGGGGAATTCGGCGCGGGCGCGGGCGCGCAGGCCGCGCACGGCGATGCGGATGTCCTCCGGCGAACGCAGCTCGCGCGCCAGCAGCGTGTGCCCGGCATCGCTGGCCAGCGCCAGCGCGATGTCGACCGGATAGCCGGCGGCGTCGGCGGCGTCGATCGCGGCGTCGATGTTGCCCGCCGCCACGGCGTCCCCGGATTCGATGCCGTAGGCCAGCAGCAGCTGGCGCGCGCCGCGCGGCGGCAGCACGCGGGCGCCGGCGGCGAGCGCCTCGGCCACGGCGGCGCGGGCGCCATCGAGGTCGGGGACGAATTCCTCGGTCACCGAGGGCGGCATCTGCAGCAGCAGCTCGCGGTTGCGCTCGTAATTGACGATGCCGAGGAAGACCCCGATGGCCTTTTCCGGCGAGTCGTGCGCCAGCAATCCCTTGGCGGCGGCCACCTGCTGCGCTTCCCGCATCGCGCTGCCGCCGACCCAGCAGCTGAAGATGTTCTTGGCGGTCTGCGCCGCCGCGGCGCCGATCGCGGCGGCCACCTCGGTGCCCGAGGCGAAGGGCGAGGGCGAATACACGGTGAGCACGGCGTCGATGCCTTCGTCCGCGGCCAGCGCGTCGAGCGCGGCGGTCCAGTGGGCGGGGCTCAGGTCGGGCGGCAGCGCCAGCGGGTTGCCCGGCGGCGCGCCGGTGCGCATCAGGCCGGCGAGTTTCTGCGCGGTTTCCGGGCCGAGCCGGGCCAGGCTGCCGCCGAATTTCAGCAGCGTGCCGGCGGCGATGCGGCCCAGGCCCCGGCCGTTGCCGACGATGGCGAGGCGCTCGCCGCGCAGCGGGCGCACCCGCGCCATGGCCTCGGCGGCGTCGAACAGGTCGTCCAGCGCGTCGATGCGGATCCAGCCGGCGCGGCGCAGCGCGGCTTCATAGACGTCGTCGCTGCACAAGGGGCCGGCTTTTCCGGCGCGGCTGTCGAGGTGCGCGCCGCGCATCGCCACCACCGGTTTGTTGCGCGCCGCGGCGCGCGCCGCCGACATGAACTTGCGCCCCGCCGGCGCCGTTTCGAACTGCACCAGGATGGCTTCGGTCTCCGGGTCCTCCGCCAGCCAGTCGAGCACGTCGGCGAGGTCGACGTCCAGCCCGGCGCCGAGGTGCACCACGGCGGAGAAGCCGATGCCCTTGCCCGCCGCGTGGTCCAGCGCCGCCGCGGCGATGGCCGCCGACTGCACCACCAGCGCGATCTTGCCGCGCCCGGCCATCACCGGTGCGACGCTGGCATTGAGGCGGCCGGACGGCACCACCAGGCCGCCGCTGCCGGGGCCGAGCACCCGCACCAGCTTCGGCCGCGCCGCGTCGAGGATGGCCTTGCGCGCCGCGGCCACCTGGGCTTCGCCCAGCTTCTCGCGCAGCGACGGCCCGACGATCACGGCGCGCGTGCCGCGCTTGCCCAGTTCGGCGACGATCCCGGCCACGTCGCGCAGCGGCGCGCAAACCACGGCGAGGTCGGGCGCCGCGGCCAGTTGCGAAAGATGGACGTGGGTGCCGATGCCGAACAGCGAATGCTTCTTCGCCGCCACCGGCGTCACCGTGCCGGCAAATCCGCCCGCCGCCAGGTTGCGCAGCACCACGTCGGCATAGCAGCCCTGCTCGGCCGGTTCGGCGACCACGGCGACCGACCTGGGATGGAAGAGGAATTCGAGATTGCGGACAGTCATGTTGTTCTTGCTTCCGGGCGCGGCGGCGGGTGCGGTCCATTGTGCCACAGCGCCTCGGCGCGCTCCCGCCCCTTCAAGGGGAAGGTCGCCTGCGACGTTTGCGATTGGGGGGCCGGGGAGGGGGTGGGGTAAGCAAGTCAGCCGGGGCGGGGCGCCGGAGGGGGTGCGGCGGCGCAGCGTGAGCCGCGCTTTTCAGCGAACTGGCGCTGGCGCTGCTGGGCGCCGCCGGGCGAGATCGACGCCCGGCGGGCGCGGGGGTGGCGGCGCGCGCCAGGGGGGCGGCTGGCGGGCAGTTATTCCTGACGCCGCCCGCGACCTATTTCTTCAGCGCGTCGCGGATCTCGCGCAGCAGCAGCACGTCCTCGGCCGTGGGCGCCGGCGCCGGGGGCGGCGCTTCCTTCTTCAGCCGGTTGATCTGCTTGACCATCATGAAGATGACGAAGGCCAGGATGATGAAGTTGATCGCCACGGTGATGAAGTTGCCGTAGGCGAACAGCGGCACGCCGGCCTTGGTCAGCGCGTCGTAGGTCATGGCGCCCTTGTAGTCGGCCGGCGGGTTGGCCAGCAGGATGAAGTAGCTGGAGAAATCCAGTCCGCCGATCACCCGGCCGATGATCGGCATGATCAGGTCCTTGACCAGCGAGTCGACGATCTTGCCGAACGCCGCGCCGATGATGACGCCGACCGCGAGGTCGACGACATTTCCCTTCATGGCGAATTCCTTGAATTCGGAGGCTATGCTCATGGCTGTTTTCCCTTTCGACTGAAAAAACCGGATGTGATCGGGACGGTCAGGCGCCGTCGCCGACGAATGGGTTGCTGCGCCGCTCGCGGCCGAAGGTGGACATCGGGCCGTGGCCGGAAATGAATTCGACATCGTCGCCCAGCGGCCAGAGCTTGCCCCTGATCGAATCGATCAGGGTCTGGTAGTCGCCGCGCGGAAAATCGGTGCGGCCGATGCTGCCGGCGAACAGCACGTCGCCGACCAGGGCCAGCTTCGACGGCGCGTGGAAGAACACCACGTGCCCCGGCGTGTGGCCGGGGGTGTACAGCACCTGCAGGGTTTCCCTGCCGACCGTGACGGTGTCGCCGTCTTCCAGCCAGCGCGTCGGGGTGAAGGGCTGCGCCGGCGGGAAGCCGAAGCTGCGGCTTTGCGCGACGAGCTGGTCGATCCAGAAGCTTTCCTCGCGCTGCGGGCCTTCGATCGGCACGCCGAGGCGCTGCGCCAGTTCGCCGGCGCCGCCGGCATGGTCGATGTGGCCGTGGGTGAGCAGGATCTTCTCGACCCGGACGCCGAGCCGCGCGGCGGTATCCACCAGCAGGTCGATGTCGCCGCCGGGATCGACGAAGGCGCCCTGCATGGTTTCGCTGCACCAGAGCAGGGTGCAGTTCTGCTCGAAGGGGGTGACGGGGATGATGCGGTATTTCATTGGCGTTCCTGTTCGGCGAGTCCGCGCCGGTAGTGGATGGCTTCGGCCACGTGCGATGCATTGACCTGCGCCGTGCCGGCCAGGTCGGCGACGCTGCGCGCGACTTTGAGGATGCGATGATAAGCCCGCGCGGTGAGCGACAGGCGCGCCATGGCCTGCTTCAGCAGTTGCGCGCCGGCCGCGTCGGGTTGCGCATGCAGGTCGACGTCGTCGGGCCCGAGCTGCGCATTCGGTTTGCCCTGGCGGGCGACCTGCGCGGCGCGCGCGGCGCTGACGCGGTCGCGCACGGTGGCCGAGGATTCGCCGTCGCCGCGTGCGGAAAGATCGGCCTCGTCGACCGCCGGCACGTCGAGCATCAGGTCGATGCGGTCGAGCAGCGGGCCGGACAGCTTGCCGCGATAGCGCGCGACCTGGTCCGGCGTGCAGCGGCACTTGCCGGCGGGATGGCCGAGCCAGCCGCAGGGGCAGGGGTTCATCGCCGCCACGAGCTGGAAGCGCGCCGGGAATTCGGCGCGGCGGGCGGCGCGGGCGATGTGGATGTGGCCGGTTTCCAGCGGCTCGCGCAGGGCTTCCAGCACGCCGCGCTGGAACTCGGGCAGTTCGTCGAGGAACAGCGTGCCGTTGTGCGCCAGCGAAATCTCGCCGGGGCGCGGCGTGCCGCCGCCGCCGACCAGCGCGGCGCTCGATGCCGAATGGTGCGGGGCGCGAAACGGGCGCTGGTTCCAGTGCGCGAGGCGGAATGTTCCGGCCAGCGAATGCACGGCGGCGGATTCCAGCGCCTCGGCATGGGTCATCGGCGGCAGCAGGCCGGGCAGGCGCTGCGCCAGCATCGATTTGCCGGCGCCGGGCGGGCCGCTCATCAGGATCGAATGCCCGCCCGCGGCGGCGACTTCGAGCGCGCGCTTGGCCTGGGCCTGGCCCTTGACCTCGGCCAGGTCGGGGTAGCGGGCAAAAGTCGGCGCCGGCGGCACGGCGAAGGGTGCCAGCATTTCGCGCCCGGCGAGGTGGGCGCAGACCTGCAGCAGGTTCTGCGCCGGCAGGATTTCCATGCCTTCGATCAGCGCGGCTTCCGGCGCGCTTTCGAGCGGCAGGACGAAGGCGCGCGCGGCGTTGTGCCCGGTGGCGTGCCCGGTGTCGTACCGTGGTCCGGCTTCGTGGCGGATCGCGGCGCACATGGCAAGCGTGCCGCGCACCGCGCGCAGGTCGCCGGAGAGCGCGAGTTCGCCGGCGAATTCGTGGGCATCCAGCCCGGGCGCCTTGATCTGTTCCGAGGCGATCAGGATGCCGAGCGCGATCGGCAGGTCGAAGCGGCCGGATTCCTTGGGCAGGTCGGCCGGGGCGAGGTTCACGGTGATGCGCCGCTGCGGGAACTCGAAGCCGCAGTTCTGGATCGCGGCGCGCACGCGGTCGCGGGCTTCCTTGACTTCGGTGTCGGGCAGGCCGACCAGGGTGAAGGAAGGCAGGCCGGCGGCGAGATGGACTTCGACCGTGACTTCCGGGGCCGCAAGGCCCGCCAGCGCCCGCGAGCGGAGAACGGCGAGCGTCATCGGGGGCGGTGTTAAGAACCGGGCGCCGGGTCGGGCGGGGATTTCCGGCTGCGGGCTTCCAGTTCCGCGGCGCGCGCTTCCAGCGCTTCGAGCTTTGCCCGGGTGCGGGCGAGGACTTCGCGCTGCACGTCGAATTCTTCCCGGGTCACCAGGTCCAGCCTGGCAAACGCGCCGGCCAGCGCCGCGCGCAGGTTTTTTTCGATCTCGCCGGCCGGCGTCGCGGCCAGCAGCGACGACACGCGGGCGGACATTTCATCGAGCAACTTGGGATTCAGCATGATGTTGGCGTTTTTTGGAAGTCGGGAAAACGTCTTCTTGTTTCAGTGAAGGCTGACGCTTGGTTCATCCGCGTTAAGCGTAGCGGCATAAATCAAAGTCTAGCACAGCGATATTCCGGGTCCCGGTGGCCGGCGAGCTTGCACCATGGCGGTGCGCTGCCGGGTGTTTTTGGCTTGGTTTGGTGCGGGCTTGTCGATGCTGCGCCGCATGGTGCGCGCAACTTGATGAAAAATCGATGAAAAATCTTCTGGCACAGTCCCTGCATAGAGGAGCCTGTAGTTTTCCCCAATCCTTCCAGGAGCACCACCATGCGCAAGACCCTCATCGCCGCCGCCGTTGCCGGCCTGTTCGCACTGCCTGCCGTCGCCCAGACCGGCGACCCGTCCAAGGATGCTGCCGCGCCGGCCAGCCCGCATACGCTCGCCGGCAACCTCGGCATCTATTCCAGCTACCGTTTCCGCGGCATCGACCAGACCTTCGGCAAGCCGGCCCTGCAGGGCGGCATCGATTACAGCCATTCCAGCGGCATCTACCTCGGCAACTGGAACTCGAACGTCAGCGAAGGCGCCGGCTTCCCGGATGCCAACCTCGAGATGGATTTCTACGGCGGTTACAAGTTCAGCGTCGGTGATTTCGGCATCGATGTCGGCGCGATCTACTACTACTACCCCGGCAGCGATGCCGGCGTCGGGACGCTGTTTTCGCCGGCCAACAACAAATCCGGCAAGGTTCACTCGGGTGGCGTCAGCAATACCGAACTCTATGTCGGCGCGACCTGGAAATTCCTTTCCGCGAAGTACTTCTACTCGGTGGACGACTACTTCTCGGCGCCGGACACCGACGGCAGCAGCTACCTCGACCTGGCCGCCAACTACGATCTGGGCAATGGCTGGGGCGTCAATGGCCACGTCGGCTATCTCGATTTCGACAACATGCGCAACGCCAGCTACACGGACTGGAAGATCGGCGTGACCAAGGACATCAACGGCTGGGTGTTCGGCCTGTCCTACATCGACACCAACGCCGATGGCAGCTGCAACAAGGGCCAGTTCTACTGTTTCGCCAACAGCAGCGGCAACGACACCAAGGATGCCGGGCGCGGCACCGCCGTGGTCTCCGTCAGCAAATCGTTCTAGGCATCTGAACCAACCCCGCCGGCGACCCGGCCGGCACCGGCGGGATGTTTCAAGACTTACCCAACCTCCTCAAAATTGCAAAGGAACCAGCCATGAAACTCGTCACCGCCATCATCAAGCCGTTCAAGCTTGACGAGGTACGCGAGGCCCTCGCCGCCGTCGGCGTGCAGGGGATCACCGTCACCGAGGTCAAGGGGTTCGGCCGGCAGAAAGGTCATACCGAGCTCTATCGCGGCGCCGAATACGTCGTCGACTTCCTGCCCAAGGTCAAGGTCGAAGCCGCCATCCGCGACGACCTGGTGGACCAGGTCATCGAAACCATCGAAAAGGCAGCCAGCACCGGCAAGATCGGCGACGGCAAGATTTTCGTCTTCGACGTCGAACAAGTCATCCGCATCCGCACCGGCGAAACCGGTGAGGAAGCCCTTTAAGGGAGAGCCAGAATGAAACGCCTATTCGCAACCCTGCTGACGGCCCTGGCCATCGGCATCGGCGGCGGCGCCCCGAGCGCCTGGGCCGCCGACGACAAGCCCGCGGCGGCGGAAGCCGCTGCTCCGGCCGCGGCGGCTGCTCCCGCTGCCGCGGCTGCACCCGCCGCACCCGCCGCCCCCGCGGCGGCGGCGACGCCGGTGCCCAACCGCGGCGACAACGCCTGGCTGATGGTGGCCACGGCCTTCGTCATCCTGATGAGCATCCCCGGCCTCGCGCTGTTCTACGGCGGCCTGGTGCGCAGCAAGAACATGCTGGCGGTGCTGATGCAGGTGTTCGTCATCTTCTCGGTGATCAGCGTGCTGTGGGCGGTGTATGGCTACAGCGTGGCCTTCACCGAGGGCAACGCCTTCTTCGGCAGCCTCGACAAGCTGTTCCTCAAGGGCATCACGCCGGATTCGGTGGCCGCCACCTTCAGCAAGGGCGTGGTCGTCTCCGAGCTGATCTTCGTCGCCTTCCAGGGCGCCTTCGCGGCCATCACCTGCGGCCTGATCGTCGGCGCCTTCGCCGAGCGCATCCGGTTCTCCGCGGTGCTGCTGTTCATGGTGCTGTGGTTCAGCCTCTCCTACCTGCCGATGACGCACATGGTCTGGTACTGGACCGGCCCGGATGCCTACACCACGGCCGAGGCCGCGGAGAAGGCCACGGCCACCGCCGGCTACCTGTTCCAGAAGGGCGCGCTCGACTTCGCCGGCGGCACCGTGGTGCATATCAACGCCGCGATCGCCGGCCTGATCGGCGCCTACCTGGTCGGCAAGCGCGTCGGCTACGGCAAGGACTCGATGGCCCCGCACTCGCTGACCATGACCATGATCGGCGCCTCGCTGCTGTGGTTCGGCTGGTTCGGCTTCAACGCCGGCTCGGCGCTGGAAGCCAACGGCACGGCGGCGCTGGCCTTCGTCAATACCTGGCTGGCGACCGCGATGGCGGCGACTTCCTGGATGGTGACGGAGTGGCTGGTCAAGGGCAAGCCCTCGATGCTGGGCGCCGCTTCGGGCGCCGTCGCGGGTCTCGTGGCGATCACCCCGGCGGCCGGCTTCGTCGGCGTGGTCGGCGCCCTGATCATCGGCCTTGCGGCCGGCGTAATCTGCCTGTGGGGCGTCAATGGCCTGAAGAAGCTGCTCGGCGCCGACGACTCGCTCGACGTGTTCGGCGTGCATGGCGTCGGCGGCATCCTCGGCGCGCTGCTCACCGGCGTCTTCGCGGCGCCCAGCCTGGGCGGCAGCGGCATCTACGACTACGTGGCGAACAAGGTCGCGGACAACTACGACATCATGGGCCAGGTCATGATCCAGGCCACCGGCGTCGGCGTGACCCTGGTCTGGTCCGGTACGGTTGCCTTCATCTGCTACAAGATCGTCGATATCGTCGTCGGCCTGCGCGTGCCGGAAGACGAAGAGCGCGAGGGCCTGGACATCACCTCGCACGGCGAATCGGCCTACCACAACTGATCCGTCTCCCCGTCCCTTGCGCGAGCAAGGGGCACCCGCAGGGCCTCCTCCCCCTCCTGCGGTTCTTCATCGGGCGCCCTTCGCGGCGCCCGTTTTTATGGTGCGGAGAGCCGGACGGTATTCCCTTGTGGGGTATGTCTGGCTCGGAGAGCCGGACATTACCCCGAGTGGGTTATGTCCTGGCGGAACGTGCGGACATTCATTTACCGAACGCCAGGCAGGGATCGGCGCCTGGGTACGTTCCACCGCATCCTTCAGGTTTGCGGCGGCAGTGGGGGCTTCGATAGAATACCAATGGCAACCCGGCGGCACGGCGAGCATAGCCAAACTCGAATCCCAATCGCGAAAGGACACGAAATGAAAAATGCATTATCAGTACTTGGTCTGAGCCTCGTCATGTTTTCCGGCACCATCCATGGCGCGGGCGAGCAGGCGGGACATGGCGCCCACTGGGGTTACTCCGGAGACGTCGGGCCGGACCGCTGGGTAAAGCTGAAGCCGGAGTTCTCCGCCTGTGCCGGAAAGAACCAGTCGCCTATCGATGTCAGCGGGCTGATCGAGGCGCAGTTGCCTCCGGTGAAGTTCGACTACAAGCAGGGGGGCAGCGAGGTCGTCAATAACGGCCACGCCATCCAGGTGAACTACGATGCCGGCAGCGGCATCGAGGTCGACGGCACCCGGTTCGACCTCAAGCAGTTCCATTTCCACTCGCCGAGCGAAAATCGGATCAACGGCAAATCCTTCCCGCTCGAAGCCCATCTGGTGCACGCGGACAAGGACGGAAATCTTGCCGTGGTCTCGGTCATGTTCGACGAAGGCAAGGAAAACTCCGCGGTCGGGGCGGCCTGGGGCCAGATGCCGAAGTCGGCCGGGGGCAAGAATGCGCTGCCCAATAAAGTTGCCGCCACCGGCATCCTGCCGGCTGACCGCGACTACTACCGCTACAACGGTTCGTTGACCACGCCCCCCTGCTCCGAGGGAGTGCGCTGGATCGTCATGAAGAAGCCCTTGACGGTATCGAAACAGCAGATCGAGACCTTCCAGAAGACCCTTGGCTTTGCCAACAACCGGCCGTTGCAGGCCGTAAACGCCAGGCCGATTCTGAAGTAGCAACCAGACCTGCAGGATGAGGCCAGGGTCGGGTGATCCCGTCCGCTGCCCGCATCCACGCCGAAGGCGCGGAGTTTTCCCGTTGGGGGATTTGCGCGGGCGGCCATTTGCAGAACGCCAGACAGGGATCTGGGCGTTTGGCGCGCGGTGCAGCAGTTCGGTTTAGTCGATGAAGCCTTGCGCGGCGACGTCCCGCAGCCGGCCGGCGAGCAGCAGCAGGGCGAGGCAGGCGAGGAATCGGGTGGGCATGGGTCGAGGCCGCAGCGCCGGCCTAGTTGGCCGCTGCCTTCTTGTCTGCCGCCCCTTCCCCGTTTGCCGCCGCTTCCTTGTCGAGGTCGTCGAGCAGCTGCCGCGCCGGGGCAATCCCCGCCCGGGCCGCGTCGCCCAGCCAGCGCCGGGCCTGGTCGAGGTCCCGCGTGGTGCCCTTGCCGGTCGCGCAGAGCCGGCCGAGGTTGAACTGGGCCGGCGGGAAACCGGCGAGCGCCGCCAGCAGGTAGTGGTCGAAGGCCTTGGCCGGATCCTGTTCGACGCCGTGCCCGCGCTCGTAAAGCTCGCCGAGGTTGTTGCGTGCCGTGGCGTCGCCCTTCCCGGCGGCCTCGCGGTAGTAGCGCGCGGCGCGTGCCGGGTCCGCCTTGCCGCCGATGCCTTCCGCATGCATCCGGCCGAGCAGCGTGGTGGCGCCGGGGTGGCCCTCGCGCGCGGCGCGTTCCAGGCGGGTCCGGGCGCAGGCCGCATCGGGCGGCCGGGCGTCGAGGCAACTGCGGCCGAGCTGTTCCATGGCGCCGACATGCCCGGCATCGGCGGCTTCCCGCATCAGGGCCGCGGCGCGCTCCGGCGCCTTTTGCTCGATGCACCGGGCGTGGCGGAACCTGGCGCCAGCGAAACCCCGGTCGAGCGCCGCGGCGAAATGCGCGCAGGCGCGCGCGACATCGCGTTCGCCCGGCATGCCGTGCAGATCGATCACGCCGAGGGCGAACTCGGCGGCGCCGACGCCGCGTGCGGCCATGCTTTCGAGGCCCGGACGGGTGGCGGCGAAGTGCTTGCGGAACTGCGCGCGATAGGCGGTGAACAGATCGTCGTCGCCGCGCGAGAGCACGCGTTCCGCGGCGCGCGCGGCGCGCAGGGCGAGCAAGGCGAGCTTTTGGCGGAGCTCCGTATCGTCCGGCGCGGCAGCCAGCGCGCCGCTCAGGGCAATCGCCTCGCCGTTGATGATCTCGAGTTCGGTGACCTCATCGGGTTGTGCCGCTGCGGCCGCCGGCGCTTTCTGTTTCGCGGCGGGCAGCTTGGCCGGCTTGGCCGGTTTTGCCGGTTTGGCCTGGGCGCCAGGCCTGGCGGTCTGCGCCCTGGCGGTGCGCGGTTCGGCGCCGGCGGCGTCGACCGCCACCATGGCCGGTCCCAGCGACAGCGACAGGCAGGCGAGAAAGCGGGAGTAGTGTCGCGAACGGCGAGTCAATGACATGGTGTCTAGCAAGCCCAGGGCTGTGGCGATGTTATGCGAAAAGCCGCCATGACGGGCGCGTCCGATCGCCGCCAGGGCTTTCGCCGTGTCGCCGGCACCGACTTTTTCATGCCGCCGTGTGCTTCAGGCTTCGGCCAGCGCCGCCTCCGGGGTGAGGATGCGGAACAGGCCGCACAGCCGGTCGCGTCGCGCCAGGCGCAGCAGCGCCTTGTCCGCCGTGACCAGCCAGTCGGCCGCGCTGTCGCGCGCCAGTTCGAGGAATTTCTGGTCGTCGCGATCCTTGCAGCGCGGCAGGGCGGCGGCCGTCGCCGGCGCCGCGTCGCGATGCTGCAGGGCGCTTGCGGCATAGGCGACCAGCGCGCCTTGCTGTTGCGCGTCGGTCAGCGCGAACAGCGGATAGCCCAGCACGCGGCGGAACTCGCCGAAGCAGGGCTCGCTGGTGATCGCCTGCCACTCGCCGCGTTCGATCCGCGCCCGCAGCGGGGCGAAGCGGCTGTCGGCGAAGACGTAGAGCGAGACCAGCACATTGGTGTCGAGCACCACGCGCCGTGCTTTCGGTGCAAAAGAAACGGGCGCGGAGCCTTGCGGC
This sequence comes from Sulfuritalea sp., assembly GCA_016708585.1. Taxonomy (GTDB): domain Bacteria; phylum Pseudomonadota; class Gammaproteobacteria; order Burkholderiales; family Rhodocyclaceae; genus Sulfuritalea. The sequence continues at coordinate 74,659 of JADJFK010000001.1, forward strand.
TCCGCGCCCGTCCCGAGTAACGCGGCAACAGCCGTCACTTGGCCTTCTTTTGCGAATCCAGGCGGAACTTGACGAAAGAACCCGGCGCGTCTTCCAGCACCTTGAGCTTGCCCTTGGCCGGGTCGCGGGCCGGAACCTTGGCGCCGTCGAGGCCGGTGACCCACTTCTGCCAGTCGGGCCACCAGGAGCCCTCGTTCTGTTTGGCGCCCTCGAACCACGCGTCCGGGGTTTCCGGAAACGCCTTCGCCTCGTTGGTCCAGTAGCCGTACTTGTTGGCCGACGGCGGGTTGACGATGCCGGCGATGTGCCCCGAACCGCCCAGCACGAAGCGTATCGGGCCGCCCAGCGCGGTGGCGCCGAGATAGGTGCCGCGCCAGGGCGCGATGTGGTCTTCGATGGTGGAAATGAAATAGCACGGCGTCTTGACCTTGGACAGGTCGATCGGCGTGTCGAGCAGGGTGATGCCGCCGGGTTCGCGCAGCTTGTTGTCGAGGTACATGTTGCGCAGGTAGTAGCTGTGCATCTTGTAGGGCATGCGCGTGGAATCGGAATTCCAGTAGAGCAGGTCGAAGGGGAAGGGGTCCTTGCCCATCAGGTAGTTGTTGACCACGAAGGACCAGATCAGGTCGTTGGAACGCAGCATGTTGAAGGTGCCGGCCATTTCCGAGCCTTCGAGGTAGCCGCGCTGTTCCATCTTCTTTTCCAGGCTGGCGATCTGGCCCTCGTCGATGAAGACGCCGAGTTCGCCGGGAACCGAGAAGTCGAGCAGGGCGACGAAGAAGGTCGCCGAGGCGACGCGCTTGTCCTTTTTCGCCGCCATGTAGCCCATGGTCGAGCCGAGCAGGGTGCCGCCGAGGCAGTAGCCGATCAGGTTCAGTTCCTTCTCGCCGGTCTGCTGGCACACGGCGTCGATGGCCGCCAGCGAGCCTTCCGCGACGTAGTCTTCGAAGGTTTTCTCGGCCAGTTTTGCATCGGGATTGACCCAGGAGATGACGAACACGGTGTGGCCCTGGTCGGTGCACCACTTGATCCAGGAATTGCTCTCGCGCAGGTCGAGGATGTAGTACTTGTTGATCCAGGGCGGGACGATCAGCAGCGGCCGCTTGTACTGTTCCTTGGTGCTCGGGTTGAACTGGATCAGCTGGATCATCTCGTTCTGGAACACCACCTTGCCCTTGGCCGTGGCGACGTTCTTGCCCATCTCGAAGGCGGAGGGATCGGTCATCTTGACGCGCAGCTGGCCGTCGCCTTCCTCGATGTCGCGCAGCAGGTTGTTGAAGCCCTTGAGCAGGTTCTGGCCGTGGGTCTTGACCGTCTCGCGCAGCACCTCGGGATTGGTCGCGGCGAAGTTGGAGGGCGACAGCGCATCGATGAACTGGCGGGTGAAGAAATTCACCTTCTTCTTCGAGATGTCTTCCAGGCCTTCCACGTTGCTGACGGCGTCGTGGATGTGGCGGGCGCTGATCAGGTAGCTCTGCTTGATGAAGTCGAACAGGAAGTGCTCTTCCCAGTGCGCGTCCTTGAAGCGGTTGTCGCCCTTCTTCGGCGCCGCCACCGGCGCGCCCTCCATGCCCATCGAGCGCAGCATCGAGTGCTGCCACAGCGAAAAATAGTCCCACACCAGGTTCATCTGCGCCTGCGCCAGCTTGTAGGGGTTGGCCAGCATCTGCGCCATCATGTCCATGAAGGCCTGCGCGATGCCCAGTTCGTCGGCCGGCGCGGAAATGCCCTTCTTCATCTGGCGCTTGGTGTGCGCCGTGATCAGGTTCGAGGCGCGCTGCGCGACCTCGGCGTAGGTCTTGGCGATTTCCTTGGGATCGGGCAAAGCGGGGGTTTCTGGTGCGGACATGGCGACTCCTTGAGGGGTTAACGGAAAGAAGGGGGGGGGGGGCGGGGGCGAAGAGGGGGGGGGGGGGAGAACAAAAACCCGGGGGGGGGGGGGGGGGGGGGGGGGGGGGGCGCGGGCGCGGGGGGGGGAGAAGGAAGGGGGGAGCGTTTCATGTTTCGAGGGCGGGTTTCAAAGACATGGGAGTTAGCTGCTGACAAAACGGACCAGGCCGTTCTCTTCGATGCGCTGCATTTTTCCGGCGTGCTGCAGGTAATTCAGGTGGGCGATGGCTTCGCCCATGGCGAACATGGTCTGGTGCGGGTCGGGAATCTCGCGGTTGAACAGCACGGCGATCAGGTCCGCGGCGCTTTTCGCCTCGTCACGGCAGGCCGCCAGCAGTACCTCGCAGCGCTCGGCATGGTGGGCGTGCAACTGCTCGACGCGGGCGTGCAGTCCGCGGAAGGGCCGGCCGTGGGACGGCAGCACCAGGGTGTCTTCGGGCAGTGCGCGAAAGCCGTCGATCGAGGCGAGGAACAGCCCGAGCGGATCGCCCAGCGGGTTGCTCGCCATCACCGAAATGTTGGTCGAGATGCGCGGCAGCAGCATGTCGCCGGAAATCAGCACGCCGAGTTCGGCGCAATACAGGCTCATGTGTTCCGGGGCGTGGCCGTGGCCGACGATGGTGCGCCATTCGTGGTCGCCGATCCGCAGCGACCGGTCGGCGAACAGGCGCTGGTAGGTGGCGGGGATTTCCGGCACGCCGCGCTTGTAGCCGTTGCCGCGCGCGATGAGCGCGTCCATGCGCGCCTGGTCGAGGCCGTGGCGGCGGAAGAATTCGACCATGGCGGGAATCGCGTAGCCGGCGATCTGTTCGGCCATCATGTGCGCCGCCAGGTATTCGCCCTGCGCGATCCACAGCGGGGCGCCGGTTTCCCGTTCCAGCCAGGCCGCGAGGCCGAGATGGTCGGGGTGGCAATGGGTCACGATGCAGCGCGTCAGGCGCCGCCCCGCCAGCACCGACATCCAGGCGTCCTTGATCGGGTCCTGCGCAAAGCCGGTATCGACCGCGGCGTAGCCGTCGCCGTCGGCCAGCAGCCAGAGGTTGATGTGGTTCAGCGCAAACGGCAGCGGCATGCACAGCCATTCGATGCCGGGGGCGACAGGCACGGCCGTGCCGGGGGCGGGGGCGGTCTCGTGCGGGTAGGCGATGGGAGCGTTCAAGCCGTGTCTCTGTGCCGGGTTCTTTGCATCGGTGGACGAAATCTGCTTAACTTGTCGACAGTTGGTCTGCCATCATATCCAATTTTCAGGGCTTTATGTGCGGTGCAGCATAGACCGCATGCGAGCGTGTCGCCATGAACGAAACACAAACCATCACCGAGCTGGCGCGCGATTTCGGCGTCACCACCCGCGCCATCCGCTACTGGGAATCCCACGGCCTGGTCTCGCCGGCGCGCGAGGGCGGCAACCGGATCTACAGCAAGCGCGACCAGACCCGCCTCAAGCTGGCGTTGCGCGGCAAGCGCCTGGGGCTCAGCCTGGCGGAGATCAAGGAACTGATCGACATGTACGACACGGTCGAGGACGAGTCGACCCAGCTGCAGTCCTTCCTCGACGTATTGGCGCAGCGCCGCGCGGCGCTGGAACAGCAGCGCGACGACATCCAGGCCGTGCTCAAGGAAATCGCCCGTTTCGAACGGCAATGCCGGGAAATGCTGAAGGCCGAGGAACCCGCGGCGCCAACCGTGCGCCAACCAAAACGCCGCACATCAGGATCCGGGTAGTTGACGTTGACGTCAACGTCAACTACCATGCGCGTCATCCGCCGGAGGAAGCATGACCCATACCGTACGTCCCGCCAGCAGGACTCTTGAACCGCGCAATCCCGACTGGGAGGCGACGGTACGCGGCAGCTTCGCCCGCCAGGGGGTGATGGCGCTGATCGGCGCGGAAATGGTCGCGCTCGCTCCCGGGCATTGCGAAATCCGCCTGCCCTTTCGCGACGACCTGACCCAGCAGAACGGCTTCTTCCACGCCGGCGTTACCGCCACGATTGTGGACAGCGCCGGCGGTTATGCCGGGCTGACCCTGATGTCGCCCGGCGCCGAAGTGCTGACCGTCGAATTCAAGCTCAACCTGCTGGCGCCCGCCGACGGCGATTTCCTGGTCGCCGAAGGCCGGGTGCTGAAATCCGGCCGCAACCTCGTCATCGCCCGCGGCGAGGTGTATGCGATCAAGAACGGCCACGCCACCCACTGCGCCACCATGCAACAGACCCTGATGACCATGCATGCCAAAAAGGAAAAATGATGATCGGACTCAACTTCGACCTCGGTGAAGACATCGACATGCTGCGCGACGCCGTCTGGGCTTTCGCGCAGAAGGAAATCCTGCCGCGCGCCGCCGACATCGACCGCGCCAATGAATTTCCCGCCGACCTGTGGCGCAAGTTCGGCGACATGGGCCTGCTCGGCATGACGGCGGGCGAGGAATACGGCGGCACCAACATGGGTTACCTCGCGCACATGGTGGCGATGGAGGAGATTTCGCGCGCTTCGGCCTCGGTCGGCCTGTCCTACGGCGCCCACTCCAACCTGTGCGTGAACCAGATCCGGCGCAACGGCAGCGACGCGCAGCGGCAGAAGTACCTGCCGAAGCTGATCTCCGGCGAGCACGTCGGCGCGCTGGCGATGTCGGAGCCCGGCGCCGGTTCCGACGTGGTGTCGATGAAGCTGAAAGCCGAGCAGAAAGGCGATCGCTATGTGCTGAACGGTTCCAAGATGTGGATCACCAACGGCGGCGATGCCGACACGCTGGTGGTCTATGCCAAGACCGACGCCGAAGCCGGCGCCAGGGGCATGACCGCCTTCATCGTCGAGAAGGGCTTTGCGGGCTTCAGCAAGGGCCAGCACCTCGACAAGCTCGGCATGCGCGGCTCGAACACCTATCCGCTGTTTTTCGACGATTGCGAAGTCCCGGTGGAGAACGTGCTGGGCGGCGTGGGCAGCGGCACCAGGGTGCTCATGAGCGGCCTCGACTACGAACGCGCGGTGCTCTCCGGCGGCCCGCTGGGCATCATGGCCGCCTGCATGGACGTGGTGCTGCCCTTCATCCACGAGCGCAAGCAGTTCGGCCAGAGCATCGGCGAGTTCCAGCTGATGCAGGGCAAGCTGGCCGACATGTATTCGACCTGGCAGGCCACGCGCGCCTACGTCTATGCGCTGGGCAAGGCCTGCGACCGCGGCGACCATGCGCGCACGCTGCGCAAGGACGCCGCCGGCGCCATCCTGTATTCCGCCGAGAAGGCCACCTGGATGGCCGGCGAGGCGATCCAGGCCCTGGGCGGCGTCGGCTACACCAATGAATATCCGACGGGCCGCCTCTGGCGCGACGCCAAGCTCTACGAGATCGGCGCCGGCACCAGCGAGATCCGCCGCATGCTGATCGGCCGCGAGCTCTACAACGAGACCATGTGATGAGCCAGCACAAACGCGAGGAATGGCAGAAGCTGCAGGACGAAGTGCTGGCGCGCTCCCCCGGCACCGGTGGGCTGACGCTGGAAAACCTGCGCGAGTGTTCGGGCCTGGAACTGTTCCAGAAGATGATCGCCGGCGAGTTTCCCCCGTCCGCCGATCAGCGATACCCTGGGCTTTTGCCTGGTCGAAGCGGAGAAGGGGCGCGTGGTATTCCAGGGTACGCCGCAGCACCGCCACTACAACCCCATCGGTTCGGTGCACGGCGGCTTCCACGCCACGCTGCTGGATTCCTGCGTCGCCTGCGCCATCCAGTCCACGCTCGAAGCGGGCCAGGGCTACACCACCATCGAATTGAAGGTGAACTACATTCGCGCGCTGACCGATCGCGTCGGCCCGGTGCGCGCCGAAGGCCGCGTGATCCATGCCGGCAAGCAGATCGGCACGGCGGAGGGCAAGCTGGTCGATGCCGACGGCAAGCTCTACGCCCATGCCACGACCACCTGCCTGATTTTCAATGTTTAGGGTTGCGCCATGAACGATACGGTAAAAGTCGGCGCCGGCTCGCCTTGCGTACCTGGAACTCCGCTTCGCGGGCAGGTAACGGCGATTCGCGTGCTTGGCGCCGAACATGTCGCCGAGCTGGAACAGGTGCGCCAGTTCTTCCGCAACTATGCAGCCTGGCTCGGCGTCGATCTCAGTTTCCAGAATTTCGACGAGGAAATGGCCAGCCTGCCCGGCCGTTATTCCGCCCCGGAAGGACGCCTGTTCTACGCCACGGTGGATGGCAGGGGGGCCGGCTGCGTCGGCATCCGGCTGCTGTCCGAGGGCGTCTGCGAACTCAAGCGCCTCTATGTCGATCCCGCGTTCCGCGGCCTCGGCGTCGGCCGCGACCTGGCGCTGGAGGCGATCCGCGTGGCGCGCAGGATCGGCTACCGCAAGATCCTGCTCGACACGCTGCCGGCGATGCGCATCGCGGTCAAGCTCTACCGCGAACTGGGCTTCGACGAGGCGCCCGCCTATTACCAGACGCCGGTCGAGGGTACGCAATTCCTCGCCCTCGACCTCGAAAACTGGTCCGAGGACGCGCTCAACAACCGCACGCTGCACCACCTGTTCGACTTCAATCGCGCCTGGTCGAACAAGATGCGCGAAGTCGATCCGGGCTATTTCGAAAAGCTCTCGCACCTGCAGACGCCCGAGCTGCTGTGGATCGGCTGCTCCGATTCGCGCGTGCCGGCCAACGAGATCGTCGGCCTCCTGCCGGGCGAGGTCTTCGTCCATCGCAATGTCGCCAACGTGGTGGTGCATACCGACCTCAACTGCCTGTCGGTGATCCAGTTCGCGGTCGATGTGCTCAAGGTCAAGCACGTCATGGTGGTCGGCCACTACGGCTGCGGCGGCGTCAAGGCCGCACTGGACGGCGCCCGCGTCGGCCTGGTCGACATCTGGCTGCGGCATGTGCGCGACGTGCGCGCCAAGCACCTGCAGAAAATCGACACCCTGCCGCCGGAGGCGCGGCACGACCGCCTGTGCGAGCTCAACGTGCTGGAGCAGGTGGCCAATGTCTGCCAGACCTATGTCGTGCAGGATGCCTGGGCGCGCGGCCAGCCGCTCACCGTCCACGGCTGGATCTACGGCCTCAAGGACGGCCTGATGCGCGATCTCGACATCACCGTCAACGCCGCCGACCAGCTTCCCGGCCGCTACACCACAGCGCTTTCAACCTTGCTCTGAAGGAAACGCCATGTCCGACCCCATCGTCATCGTTGCCGCCACCCGCACGCCCATGGGCGGATTCATGGGCGACTTCGCCTCGCTGACCTGCGCCCAGCTCGGCAGCGTCGCCATCAAGGCCGCCGTCGAGCGCGCCGGCCTCAAGCCGGAACAGGTCGACGAGGTCATCATGGGCTGCGTGCTGCCCGCCGGCCAGGGCCAGGCGCCGGCGCGCCAGGCATCGCTCGGCGCCGGCCTGCCGCTGGCGGCCGGCTGCACCACGGTGAACAAGATGTGCGGCTCGGGCATGCGCGCGGCGATGTACGCGCATGACATGCTCACCGCCGGCAGCGTCGAGGTCATGGTCGCCGGCGGCATGGAGTCGATGACGAATGCGCCCTACCTGCTGCCCAAGGCGCGCGGCGGCTTGCGCCTCGGCCACGGCGAGGTCAAGGACCACATGTTCCTCGACGGCCTCGAAGACGCCTATGACAAGGGCCGCCTGATGGGCACCTTCGCCGAGGACTGCGCCGGCAGCTACAAATTCACGCGCGAGGCGCAGGACGCCTTCGCCGTCGCCTCGACCACCCGCGCCAAGCAGGCCAACAGCGACGGCAGCTTCGCCTGGGAGATCGCCCCGGTCACGGTTTCCGGCCGCAAGGGCGACGTGGTGATCGACAAGGACGAACAGCCCTTCAAGGCCAACCTGGAAAAGATCCCGACGCTGAAGCCGGCTTTCCGCAAGGACGGCACGGTCACCGCCGCCAACTCCTCGTCGATTTCCGACGGCGCCGCAGCCCTGGTCATGATGCGCGCCTCGACCGCCGCCAAGCTCGGGCTCAAGCCGGTCGCCACGATGGTCGGCCACAGCACCTTCGCCCAGGAGCCGGGTTTGTTCACCACCGCGCCGGTCGGCGCCATGAAGAAGCTGCTGGCGAAGAACAACTGGAGCGTCGACAGCGTCGACCTCTGGGAAATCAACGAAGCCTTCGCCGTGGTCACCATGGCGGCGATGCACGACCTCGCACTGCCGCACGACAAGGTCAATGTGCATGGCGGCGCCTGCGCGCTGGGCCATCCGATCGGCGCCTCCGGCGCGCGCGTCATCGTCACCCTGATCGGTGCGCTGAAAAAGCACGGCAAGAAGCGCGGCGTCGCCAGCCTCTGCATCGGCGGCGGCGAAGCGACGGCGGTCGGCATCGAGCTGGTGTAGCCATGATCCTGAGCGAAGAACAGGAACAGATCCGCGACATGCTGCGCGACTTCGCGCGCGAGCAGCTCGCCCCCAGGGCGGCGGAGTGGGACCGCACGTCGCACTTCCCGCGCGAGGAGCTGCGGGCGCTGGGCGAGCTCGGCTGCTGCGGCATGGTGGTGCCGGAACAATGGGGCGGAGCCGGCCTGGATTACGTTTCGCTGGCGCTGGCGCTGGAGGAAATCGCCGCCGGCGACGGCGCCACGTCCACCATCATCAGCGTGCAGAACTCGGTGGTCTGCGGCCCGATCAACGCCTTCGGCACGGACGCGCAGAAGGAGAAATACCTGAAGAAGCTGGCGACCGGCGAATGGCTGGGCTGCTTCTGCCTGACCGAGCCGCATGTCGGCTCCGACGCCGCGGCGATCAGGACCAAGGCCGTGCGCGATGGCGACAGCTGGGTGCTCAACGGCGTCAAGCAGTTCATCACCACGGGCAAGAACGCGCAGGTCGCCGTGGTCTTCGCCGTCACCGATCCGGGCGCCGGCAAGAAGGGCATCTCGGCCTTCATCGTGCCCGCAGACACGCCGGGCTACATCGTCGCCCGCGTCGAGGAAAAGCTCGGCCAGCACGCTTCGGATACGGCGCAGATCCTGTTCGAGGACTGCCGCATCCCCGCCGAAAACCTGCTCGGCGGCGAAGGCCAGGGCTACCGCATCGCGCTGGCCAACCTCGAAGGCGGGCGCATCGGCATCTCGGCGCAGGCCGTCGGCATGGCGCGCGCGGCCTTCGAGGCGGCATTGCATTACTCGCACGAACGCGAGAGTTTCGGCAAGCCGATCTTCGAACACCAGGCGGTGAACTTCCGCCTCGCCGACATGGCGGTGCAGATCGAGGCCGCGCGACAGCTGGTGCACCACGCGGCTTCCCTGCGCGACGCCGGCAAGCCCTGCCTCAAGGAAGCCTCGATGGCCAAGCTGTTCGCTTCCGAGATGGCCGAAAAAGTCTGCTCCGACGCGATCCAGATCCACGGCGGCTACGGCTACGTCAGCGATTTCCCGGTCGAGCGCATCTACCGCGACGTGCGCGTGTGCCAGATCTACGAAGGCGCGTCAGACATCCAGCGCCTTGTAATTGGTCGCTCGCTGGCAACCTGAGCAAATAATGGAGGATCGACATGGCTGAGCCCATCGAATTCTGGTTCGACTTTTCCTCGCCCTACTCCTACCTCGCCAGCGAGCGCATCGACGAGCTCGCGGCGAAATACGGGCGCAAGGTGAAGTGGCGCGCGGTGATGATTGCGGCCGCGTTCAAGGTATCCGGCCTGCCCTTCCTGCTCACCGTGCCGCTCAAGGGCGAATACAGCAAACGCGACATCGAGCGCTCGGCGCGCTTCCTGGGCCTGCCCTATGCGTTCCCGTCCAGGTTTCCCGTCGCGACCCTTGCTGCGGCGCGCGGTTACTACTGGCTGCACGGGCAGGACTGCGGGAAAGCGAGGGAGTTCGCCCATGCCGTGTTCCGCGCCTACTGGGTGGATGATCGCGACATCGGCGAGCTGCCGGTGGTGCTGGAAATCGCCGACCAGCTGGGCATCGACCGCGACGCCTTCACGGCCGCCATCGCCACGCCGGAAATCAAGGATCGCCTGCGCCAGGAAACCGATGCGGCGATCGCCCGGGGCATGTTCGGCGTACCCTACATCATGGTGGACGGCGAACCCTTCTGGGGCGCCGACCGCCTGCCGCAAATCGACAAGTGGCTCGCCACGGGAGGCTTCTAGTGTCCGTCATCAAATCCAAACTCAACACGCGCAGCGAGGAATACAAGGCCAACGCGGCGGCGATGAGCGCGCTGGTCGCCGACCTGCGCGAGAAGACCATCGCCGTCTCGGGCGGCGGCTCGCCGGAAACGGCGGCCAAGCACAAGGCGCGCGGCAAGCTGCTGCCGCGCGAGCGCATCAACGCGCTGATCGATCCCGGCGCGCCCTTCCTCGAATTTTCCGCGCTGGCGGCTTACGGCATGTACAGCGGAACCCGATGAGGTCGCCTCGGCGGGCGTGGTCACCGGCATCGGCCGGGTGCAGGGCGTCGAATGCATGATCGTCGCCAACGACGCGACGGTGAAGGGCGGCTCCTACTTTCCGCTGACCGTGAAGAAGCACCTGCGCGCGCAGGAAATCGCGCTGCAGAACCGCCTGCCCTGCATCTACCTGGTCGATTCGGGCGGCGCCAACCTGCCGACCCAGGACGAGGTCTTTCCCGACCGCGACCATTTCGGCCGCATTTTCTACAACCAGGCCAACATGTCGGCGCTGGGCATTCCGCAGATCGGCATCGTCATGGGCTCCTGCACCGCGGGCGGCGCCTACATGCCGGCGATGTCCGACGAATCGGTCATCGTCAGGAACCAGGGCACCATCTTCCTCGGCGGCCCGCCGCTGGTGAAGGCGGCCACCGGCGAAGTGGTCAGCGCCGAGGACCTCGGCGGCGGCGACGTGCATACGCGCATCTCGGGCGTCTGCGACCACCTCGCCGAGAACGACCACCACGCGCTGTCCATCGCGCGCCGCATCGTCGGCAACCTCAACTGGCAGAAGCCGGTGTCGCTCGACATCGCGACGCCGGAAGAGCCGCTCTACGACCCCGCCGAGCTGTGGGGCGTGATCCCCTTCGACACCAAGAAGCCCTACGACGTGCGCGAGGTCATCGCGCGCCTGGTCGACGGCTCGCGCTTCGACGAGTTCAAATCGCGCTACGGCACCACGCTGGTCACCGGCTTCGCCCGCCTTTCCGGCTATCCGCTGGGCATCGTCGCCAACAACGGCATCCTCTTCGGCGAGTCGGCGCAGAAGGGCGCGCACTTCATCGAGCTGTGCGCCCAGCGCGGCATCCCGCTGCTGTTCCTGCAGAACATCACCGGCTTCATGGTCGGCCGCAAGTACGAGAACGGCGGCATCGCCAAGGACGGCGCGAAGATGGTCACCGCGGTGGCGACGGCGCAGGTGCCCAAATTCACCCTGATCATCGGCGGCAGCTTCGGCGCCGGCAACTACGGCATGTGCGGCCGTGCCTACAGCCCGCGCCTGCTCTGGATGTGGCCCAACGCGCGGATCAGCGTGATGGGCGGCGAACAGGCCGCCTCGGTGCTGTCGACCATCAAGCGCGACGGCATGGAAGCCGCCGGCAAGGAGTGGAGCAAGGAGGACGAAGAGTCCTTCCGCGCGCCGATCCGCGCCCAGTACGAAACCCAGGGCCATCCCTACTACGCCACGGCGCGCATCTGGGACGACGGCATCCTCGACCCGGCGCAGACGCGGCGCACGCTGGGCCTCGGCATTTCCGCATCGCTCAATGCACCCATCCTGCCGACCAAGTTCGGCGTCTTCCGCATGTAAGGTGGAACCATGTATACCAACATCGTTACCGAAACCGACCTCGGCGTCGGCATCATCACCCTCAACCGGCCCGAGCGGCACAATGCCTTCGACGATGCGCTGATCGCCGAACTGTCCGACGCCATCGAGCGCATGGCGGCCAATCCGGCGGTGCGCGTGCTGGTGCTTTCCAGCACCGGCAAGAGCTTCTGCGCCGGCGCCGACCTCAACTGGATGAAGCGCGCCGCCGGCTACAGCAGCGAGGAGAACCTGCGCGATTCGCGCGCGCTGGCCGAAATGCTGCGCCGCCTGGCGCAGTGTCCGAAGCCGACCGTGGCCCGCATCCAGGGCCCGGCCTACGGTGGCGGCGTCGGCCTGATCGCCTGCTGCGACATCGCCATCGCCACCTTCGACGCCCAGTTCGCGCTGACCGAAGTCCGGCTCGGCATCATCCCCGCCGTGATCAGCCCGCACGTGATCGCCGCCATCGGCGAGCGCTACGCGCGGCGCTACATGCTCACGGCGGAGCGCTTCTCGGCCGCCGAGGCCTACCGCATCGGCCTGCTGCACGAGATGGTGACGGACGATGCCGCACTCGACGAAGCCGTGGGCGAGGTCATCGATGCGCTGTTGGGCAACGGCCCGGCGGCGCTCGCCGAGTGCAAGCAGCTGATCGGCGCGGTGGCGTGGAAGCCGCTCTCGCTGGCGGTGATCGAAGACACCGCGCAGCGCATCACGCGCGTGCGCGCCAGCGAGGAGGGGCGTGAAGGCATGACGGCATTTCTGGAGAAGCGCAAACCCGGCTGGATCCAGGGCGCGTGAACTCCGCCCCACAGGCCGTATTTCTATACAATCGGACGAAATAATCGCTGATTAGTATAAAAATGTACCCAAGACAGCTCTCCGTCGCCCTGTCGCGCCTGACCGCCCAGTTTCCGGTCGTGTTGATCACCGGGCCGCGTCAGTCGGGCAAGACCACGCTGGCAAGGGCACGGTTTCCGGACAAGCCCTACGTCAGCTTCGAAGATCCGATCGAACGGGCCTTCGCGGAGGAGGATCCGCGCGGTTTCCTGGCGCGCTTTGCCGCGGGGGCCATTTTCGACGAAGCCCAGCGCTGGCCCGACCTGTTTTCGCATTTGCAGGGGATGGTGGATCAGGATCGGACGCCGGGACGCTTTGTCCTCACCGGCTCGCAACAGTTCGGCCTGCTCGCCGGCATCACCCAGTCATTGGCCGGGCGTGTCGGGGTTACGCACTTGCTGCCGCTGGCGCTGGGTGAACTGCCGGCGACGACGCTGCGCAAGACCGATCCGGACGCACTGATGCAGCGTGGCGGCTATCCGGCGCTTCATGCGGGGGAAATGAACCCCACGGACTGGTTCGCCAGCTACGTGGCGACCTATATCGAGCGCGACGTCAGGCAAGTCTTGCGCATCCGCGACCTGTCGAGTTTCCAGCGTTTTCTGCGCCTGTGCGCCGGCCGCACGGGGCAACTGCTCAACCTCAACGCGCTGGGCGAGGAAGCCGGCATCGCGCACAGCACCGCGCGCGCCTGGCTTTCGCTGCTCGAAGCCAGCTACCTTGTGTTCCAGCTTCCGTCCTACCACCGCAACTTCGGCAAACGACTGGTCAAGACACCGAAGCTGTATTTCACCGATACCGCCCTCGCGGCGTGGCTGCTCGGTTTGCGCGCGTCCGATCAACTCGCGCTGCACCCGATGCGCGGCGCCCTGTTCGAGAATTTCATCGTCGGCGAATTTCTCAAGGCACGCTACAACGCCGGCCAGCCGGCCGACCTGTATTTCTGGCGCGACAACAACGGTCTCGAAGCCGATCTGCTGTTCGAGGATGGCGATCGCCTGCAAACCGTCGAAATCAAGTCCGGCGCCACGGTCACCGCCGACACCATACGCGCCGGACAAAAGAGCAATCGCTTCGCCCCGGACGAAAGCCGGGAACCCTGGCTGATCCATGCCGGGGCGGATAGCTACAGCCGCAGCGGCGTGCGCGTCATCGGCTGGCGCGACCTGCCGGGGGTGCTGGCCGCATTTACCGCAAGCGCCGGCGCCGTCCCGCCAGCGCCGACTTTTCACAAGCAATAACATAAACCGATAGAGCCCAAACCATGTTCACCAAAATACTGATCGCCAACCGGGGGGAAATCGCCTGCCGCGTCATCAAGACCGCGCGGCGCATGGGCATCCGCACCGTCGCCGTGTATTCCGAGGCCGACGCCGGCGCGCGCCACGTGCGACTGGCCGACGAGGCGGTCTGCATCGGCGCGCCGCCGCCGCGCGAATCCTACCTGGTGATCGACAAGATCATCGGCGCCGCGCTGGCCACCGGCGCCCAGGCCATCCATCCCGGCTACGGCTTCCTTTCCGAGAACGAGGAGTTCGCCGAAGCCTGCGCCAAAAACGGCATCGCCTTCGTCGGCCCGCCGGTGTCGGCGATCCGCGCCATGGGCCTCAAGTCCGAGAGCAAGAAACTCATGGAGACGGCCGGCGTGCCCCTGACGCCGGGTTACCACGGCGACAACCAGGACGCGGGCTTCCTCCGGCAGCAGGCCGACGCGATCGGCTACCCGGTGCTGATCAAGGCCTCGGCCGGCGGCGGCGGCAAGGGCATGCGCGCGGTGTGGAAGGGCGAGGAATTCGCCGAAGCCCTGGCCTCCTGCCAGCGCGAAGCGAAGTCGTCCTTCGGCGACCAGCACGTGCTGATCGAGAAATACCTGCAGCGCCCGCGCCACATCGAGATCCAGGTCTTCGGCGACAGCCACGGCAACTGCGTGTACCTGTTCGAGCGCGACTGCTCGGTGCAGCGCCGCCACCAGAAGGTGGTGGAAGAGGCACCGGCCCCCGGCATGACGCCCGAGCGCCGCGCGGCGATGGGCAAGGCGGCGGTGGACGCGGCGCAGGCCGTCGGCTACGTCGGCGCCGGCACGGTCGAGTTCATCGTCAACCAAGACGGCACCTTCTACTTCATGGAGATGAACACGCGGCTGCAGGTCGAGCATCCGGTGACCGAGATGATCACCGGCCTCGACCTGGTCGAATGGCAGCTCAAGGTGGCCGCCGGCGAGCCCCTGCCGCTGGCGCAGGAGCAACTGCGCATCCACGGCCATGCGCTGGAAGCGCGCATCTACGCCGAGGATCCCGACAAGGGCTTCCTGCCCTCCATCGGCAAGCTGATCCACCTCGCGCCGCCCGCCGAGACGCTCAACGTGCGCGTCGACACCGGCGTCGAGCAGGACGACGAGATTTCGCCGCACTACGACCCGATGATCGCCAAGCTGATCGTCTGGGACGAGTCGCGGGAGCGCGCCCTGGCGCGCATGCTGCAGGCCCTGGCCGACTACCGCGTGGTGGGCGTGTCGAACAACATCGGTTTCCTCTCGCGCCTGGTGGCCTGCCCGGCCTTCGCCCAGGCCGACCTCGACACCGGCCTGATCGAGCGCGAGCGCGGCTTCCTCTTTCCCGAGGGCGCGCAGCCGCCGGCCGAAGCCTGGCTGGTGGCGGCGCTGGCGGAGCTGGTGCGCGACCGCCAGTACGCGGCGGCCGAGGCGGTGGCCAGCCGCGATCCGCATTCGCCCTGGCATGCGCGCGACGGCTGGCGCCTGAACGGCATGACGCGGCGCGAGATCCGCCTGCGCCTGGACGAAACGGAGCGGACCGTCAATGCCGGGTACGCCGGCGACGGCTTCGTGCTCGAATTCGACGGCCAGACCACGCTCGCGGCGGCGCGCTTCACCGACGCCGGCGAGCTGCGCGTCGACCTCGGCGGCCGCCGCATCAACGTCACCGTGGTTTCCGCCAACGAGAAGCGCCATGTCTTCATCGACGGCCTCTGCTTCGTTTTCGCCGCCATCGATCCGCTGTTCCACGCCGGCAGCGGCGGCGGCGCCGAGGGCGGGCTGACCGCGCCGATGCCGGGCAAGGTGATCGCCCTGATTGCCCCGGTCGGCTCGAAGGTTGAAAAGGGCGCACCGCTGCTGATCCTCGAAGCCATGAAGATGGAGCACACGATCGCGGCGCCCGCCGCCGGCACCGTCAAGGCCTTCCATTTCACTGTCGGCGAACAGGTCAGCGACGGCGCCGAGCTAGTAGAATTCGAGGCCGAAAAGAACTAGCCAGCAAGCACCCATGACCCTCCCCAGCAAAGTACGCATCGTCGAAGTCGGTCCGCGCGACGGACTGCAGAACGAGAAGACGCCGGTTTCAAGCAAGGTCAAGGTCGAACTGATCCGCCGCCTGGGCGCCGCCGGCCTCAAGAGCATCGAGGCCACCGCCTTCGTTTCGCCGAAGTGGGTGCCGCAGATGGCGGACAACGCGGACGTCTTCGCCGCCATCGAAAAGCTGCCCGATGTCAGCTATCCGGTGCTGACGCCCAACATGAAGGGCTTCGAGGCGGCGCTGGCCGCCGGGGCGAAGGAAGTCGCGGTGTTCGGCGCCGCCTCCGAATCCTTCTCGCAGAAGAACATCAACTGCTCGATCGCCGAGTCGCTCGACCGCTTTCGGCCCATCGTCGAGGCGGCGAAGGCGGCGGACGTCAGGGTGCGCGGCTACGTCTCCTGCGTGCTCGGCTGCCCCTACGAGGGCGAGGTCATGCCGCTGGCCGTGGCCGACGTGGCGCAGGCGCTGATCGACATGGGCTGCTACGAAGTCAGCCTCGGCGACACCATCGGCGCCGGCACGCCGGAGCGCACCAAGGACATGATCGAGGCCGTCGCCCGCCGCATTCCGCTGAAGAAGATCGCCGGCCATTACCACGACACCTACGGCATGGCCACCGCCAACATCTACGCCTCGCTGCAGATGGGCATCGGCATTTTCGACAGCTCGATCGCCGGTCTCGGCGGCTGCCCCTATGCCGCCGGCGCCTCGGGCAATGTCGCCACCGAGGACGTGGCCTGGCTGCTCAAGGGGCTGGGCATCGACACCGGCATCGACCTCGACCAACTGGTCGATACCGGCGTCTGGATCTCGAAGCAGCTCAAGCGCCAGCCGGCGTCGCGCGTGGCGCTCGCCATCCTCGCCCGGCGCGCCGCGCAACGGGCGGCCGGCGCCTGAACTCGCACGGCGCGCCGCAAGGGCAGGCAAGTTCCGTGGTCAAGTCGCCCTGCATCGACGTCTGCAAGATGGAAGCCGGCCTGTGCGCCGGCTGCTTTCGCACCATCGACGAAATCGCCCGCTGGTCCAGGATCGGCGACGACGAAAAGCGGCTGATCCTGCTTGCCGTGGCGCAGCGGCGCAGCCAGCCCGATACCGTGGCCGCGCGCCGGGACCGATGAAGCTGCCCGACGCCATCCAGGTCATCGAGCGCGGCTGGCTGTCGTCGAACAACATCCTGTTCTTCGAAGGCGAGTCGGCGACGCTGGTCGATGCCGGCTATGTCGGCCATGCGCCGCAGACCGTCGAGCTCGTAAAGTCGGCGCTGGCGGCACGGCGCGGGACCGCGACGCTGGGACGCCTGATCAACACCCACTCGCATTCCGACCACATCGGCGGCAACGCCGCGCTGCAGGCCGCCTTCGGTTGCCGCATCGTGATCCCCGCCGGCATCGAGCGCATGGTCGCCGAGTGGGATACCGACGCCATGCTGCTCGACGCCGCGAAGCAGCGCGGCGAGCGCTTCGCCCACGATGCGGTGATCGAAGCCAACAGCGAATTCGAAATGGGCGGCATGAGCTGGCGGGCGCTGCCGGCCCCCGGCCACGACATGGAAGCGCTGGTTTACCACTGCGCCGAGAAGCGCATCCTGATCTCGGGCGACGCGCTGTGGCAGGACGGCTTCGGCATCATCTTCGGCGAGGTCATGGGCCGCAAGGACGCGCTGCCGGCCACGCGCAGCACGCTGGAAATGATCGGCCGGCTCGGTGTCGACATCGTCATCCCGGGCCACGGCGCCGCCTTCGACGATTTCGACGCCGCCATGGCGCGCGCCCTGCGCCGGCTCGAATCCTTCGAGGCCGATTCCTCGCGCGTCGGGCGCAATGCCGTGCGCGCCTGCTTCACCTTCAACCTGCTCGACCTGCAGCGCCTGCACGAGGACGATCTGCCGGCCTACCTCAAGAGCGTGCCTTTCTTCGACGGCGTCAACCAGCGCATCCTCAAGTTTTCCGACGAGGATTTCGCCTCGTGGCTGCTCGGCGAACTGCTGCGTTCGCGCTCCGTCGAAGTGCGCGACGGCTGGATCCTGCCGACCATGGCGCCCTAGGTTTCACGATGGCCGACAACGCGGATGCCGAAACCCTGGCGCGCCTGCTGCGCACCCGGCGCAGCGTCCGCGACTTCACCGACCGCGACGTGCCGGCGGAACTGGTCGCCGCCATCCTCGACGACGCGCGCTGGGCGCCGAGCTGGTCGAACACCCAGCCCTACAGGATCGCCGTCGCCGGCGGCACCCTGAAGGACAGGCTCAAGGAGCAGTTGCTGGCCCGCTTTGACGCCGCGGTGAAGCTGCAGGCCGGCGGCGTGCTCGGCAAGCTCGCGGCATTCCTGACGCGCAGCAAGGCCCTGCCCGACGGCGACTTCGATACGCGTTTCGAGTATCCGGCGGAACTGACGCCGCGCCGCCGCGCGACCGGCTTCGGGCTGTATTCCGTGCTCGGCATCGCGCGCAAAGATGCCGCGGCCCGCAACCGGCAGATGCGCCGCAACTGGGAATTCTTCGGCGCGCCCGTGGTGCTCTTCGTCTTCGTGCGACGGGAACTCGGCGCCTATTCCGTGCTCGACGCCGGCATCTTCCTGCAGTCGCTGATGCTGTCGGCGCAGGCGCGCGGCCTCGGCACCTGCGCCGAAGGCGCGCTCGGCACCTGGGCCGGCCCCGTGCGCGAGGCCTTCGAGGTGCCGCCGGCCTACAAGCTGCTGTGCGGCCTGGCGCTGGGCTGGCCGAGCGACCACGTGGTCAATGCCTACAATCCCGGTCGCGCCGAGGTGGCGGAGATGCTGATTCCCGAGAAGCGAAGCTGAGGCCGCCGTCCCGCCGGCGCCGACTTTTTGGCTCCGGCCCCGATCAGCGGTTCCTCCCTCCGACCGCTCATTAATCCCATACGGCTAGACGGGGAATTGCCAACGGCGTAATCTTGGCCAGCCGTCGGGGACAGATGGAATGTCCGCGCCTGACCCAGGTCGTCAAACTTCGCGCCGGTACCGGGTTCCATTTTTAGGCGCCACTAAATTTGGCCAACATGCTATGAATAGTGGTTTTTTCAAAAACAAGAAGTGGAAAGCGGCGCTCTTGATGGGTTGTTTGCCATCTTTTATGCGACCGATTTAACGTTAGCCCACCCATTCTGCATATGCACCAAATCACAATTTCTCTCGTTCTGTTGGGTAATCTAAAGTACCCGGTGAACATCGCCTAGATCGAGGGCTGGAAGAGCAATGTTTTTCGCATTCAACACCGAGCCGCCGTTGGGCACCTTCCAGATTCTGACGGTGTCGACTGGCAGTACACAGACCAGCAGCTTCTCGGTGTCCTTGGCGCTGAACAGGAATCGGACGTTACTCTCGGCCTAATCAGCCTCCCGTTGGAAGACAACTATTACATGCGCCGCCTGTCCGACCGCGTGGCAGTCCTGTCTTTCCACGAAATGGCCGACATCATCCGTTACTCTGGCTTTTCTCTTGAGCAGTACATTCTCCGAAATGCCTATGAGCTTGCAGTTATTTTTGTGGCAAATGGAAAACTCATTCCTTCCGATTACGTAACATGGGCACACGACGAAGTTCGCGGCTGCCTGTTCGATATGAACGCGAATAAACTCGACATCGTCTTTTCGATGGATCGCCCATCTCTTTGCTCGGCGTGTAGAACTCGCGTCTCATCAAAGCAAGTTCCTGCCGGCTTGATCCCAGCCCTAGAACGCGAACTTCCCCGGATCAGGAAGCCGCTGTATCTCCGAATGATCGAATGGGTGAAGGAGCATCCAGTCTTTGCTATCGCAATAACGGCCGTTTCCGGTATCACTCTCAATCTGATTGCAAGCATCATCTTTGAAAAGGCAAAGCATATTTGGCCCTGGTTGGGCTAACCCGGCAGTTCACCGGACCTGCGCGAAAAGCCGCGCAGGCCGGTGACTTTGAACATTAGGCAGCACATGCACCCCAACGCGTTCCTCAGCACTCTCTGGCGAGCAGAGATACTTGACACAGTCTTTGTGGCGATGAGTTTCGATCAGCGCTTTGACGCGCGCTTCGCTGACGTCATCAAACCAGCCATCGAGGAGGAGGCAATTGCAGGACGCCAGTTAGTGGCTCGCCGAGTTGATATTTCGAAGTCAGGCGACTCTATTCTTACTGAAATCGTCACAGGGATTGCACACTCTCGACTAGTACTTGCAGATGTCTCCGTAATTGACGAAGGCCGTTACACGCAAGTGCCGATCCGCAATGCCAATGTGATGTATGAGGTCGGTCTTGCGCTTGCCTGTCGCGCTGACCTGACTGGTTTTATCGGACCAATTCGATCTAGAGATTCGTGGCCCCGGTTGTTGAACTGATTTCGCAACTCCGGCGGAATTCCGCCGGGGTTGCGTACTGCAAACTCGAATGCGGTCGGACCTCATTGTAGTGAATCCGCCAGTCTTCAATGACGATCCTGGCTTCGATCCGGTTGCGAAACCATTCCATCGCCAGGCACTCATCCCGAAACTTGCCGTTGAAGCTTTCGTTGGTGCCGTTCTGCCAGGGCTTGCCGGGGTCGATGAAGGCCGTCTCGATCTGCTGCTCCAGCGCCCATTTCATCAGGGCCGTGCTGACGAATTCCGGGCCGTTGTCGGAGCGGATGTAGCGCGGTGCGCCATGCACGCTGATCAGTCGACTCAGGACGTCGATGACGCGGCGCGACCGGATCGATCCGGCCACGTCGATGACCAGGCATTCCCGTGTGTATTCATCGACCAGCGTCAGGCATTTCAACTGCTGGCCATTGGCGCAGGCATCGAACACGAAGTCGTAGCACCACACCGAATTCCTGGCGGCAGGCGCATGCGGCCTGGGCCGGTTTCCCGCAATGCGACGCCGGCGCCTCTTTCCCGGTACTTGCAGACCCGCCTTGGCCCAAAGCGAGGCACATCGGTCCTTGCCCACCACGATTCCCTCACGGGCCAGCATGACGCGGATGCGGCGCGATCCGAAGCGCGGATACTGGCCCGAGAGCGTGCGCATCGCTTCAATCACCGGGGCATTCTTGGTGGGCATCTTCGCCTCATAGTTGATACAAGACCGACTGACTTGCAGCAGCGCACACGCTCGCCGTTGGCTCAGCCCGCGTTTCATTGCAAAACGGGTCTGTTCCCGGCGAACCTGTGCGCTCACCATTTTTTTGCGGCGATCTCCTTCATCACTTCGATTTCGAGATCCCGCTCGGCGACCAGCTTCTTCAGCCGTGTGTTCTCGGATTCGAGTGTCTTGAGCCGCTTTACATCACTGCTGACCATCTCGCCGAACCGCTTGCGCCAGGCGTAGATCGATGCCTCGCTGACGCCGTGCCGCTTGGCAACATCAACCACCGTATCCCGATCCGCCTCGCGCAATATCCTGACAATCTGCTCTTCGCTGTACCTGCTCTTCTTCATGCCAACTCCTCGTCTGAGGAGCCATTATCTCTAGATCAGGCTGGTCCGAGAAATTCAGGACAGGTCAGCGCGCCTACAGACGTCCTGCTAATTCGTGATGACACAAAGCCACTGTTGTTCGATTTGAGCACCATTCCGACGTGCACCATCGACTTTCATGACATAGATGTCGCCAAAGAAAAGCTCAGGGCCGCACTTGCTGACCGATTGACGGAGAATTCGCTGTTGCACGACGCAAGAGTCCAACAGGCTATTCAAAGCCTTACGCCAAACGAACTTCACGTGCTTCAGGTTCTCGCGGCACTTCCGGACAACAAGGCTCAAGATCTTTCGATCCCAGAACTTGGGCAGCTATCGATACCGACCGAAAGCGGGCTTTCTCTCTTGCTCGCAAAGAGCTTCGCTCGCGCCGTCGCCATCAACCCTAATTCGGGCAGCCCGTATTACAAACTGACACCTGTGGGTAGAGCGGTAGCGGTGTCTGCCGCTCAAGCACTGAAACACTCCGAACCGGAATCACTCAAGCCTGCGCCGCCGCAGGAGCCAAGTGCTGCCTAAAATGGTGCGCAACCTCGCTCTCTTCGGTCGCTGGACGCTGCGCGATGAGGCCCCGCAGCGCCGGTTGTGTCAGACGCTCGGCGTCATCAGCCATGGCGCGCTGCAAACCGGCTCATCCCCTACCGGAGATCAATCATGAATTTCAGCATTGAATGTGAGGAAGAGATTGATGGCCGCTGGATCGCTGAGGTTCCGCAGCTTCCTGGCGTCTTGTGCTACGGCAAGACCGCTGACGAAGCTATGGCAAAGGCTGAGGTGCTTGCCCTCCGCACCATGGCCGAACGCCTGGAGCAAAGCGAGTCGCGCCCCGTCGCAATCAATATCTCTCTCCCTCTCGCCGCATGAGTCAATGGCCTTCCATCAAGGCCAAGCGCTGGCTTGCAGCACTGTTTGGCCTTGGGTGGATACCCGAATGAAGGAGATCAAACGTGAAAACACATGATCAGATGGTGAAAAAGCTCATGCGCCGTCCTGGTGTACGCGCTGAAGTCGAGCGTATCGAGCGAGACGAAGCCGTTCTGCTGGATGCCCTGCTCAAGGCACGCCAGGAGGCCTGCCTGACGCAAGCGCAGGTTGCGGAACGCATGGGCACGCAAGCGCCGGCATAGCCCGATTGGAGCGCTCACTCGCAACGGGCAAGCATTCTCCCTCGATCGCTACCCTTCGAAAGTACGTCAAAGCGTGCGGCAAGAACCTGGTCTTGCGCGTCGCCTGAGGCCGAGCCCATCATTCCACCGGCCGCTGCGCGATAAGGCCGCGCAGTGCCGGTCATCTTCACGTTATGCCTCGGACATTACGCTGAGGAGTGAGTTTTGAGCCATTCGCGTAACGCAGCATTCATGCGCGTCTGCCAGCCCGGACCGCCAGCACGGAAGGCGGTGAGAACGTCGCGGTCAAATCGGATGGTGGTCGACTCCTTGTCGCTCCCCGCCGGGCGCCCGCGCTGCCTCCGGTACGCCTCGATCCCGGCCTGCATTTCCTCGCGCGTCAGCGGCCGCTCGTCCTCGTTCTTGCCATCCCAGGCATACGGTGTCCTGGCACGCACTTTGGCCACGTCAGTCTTGCTCTCGCCGCGCTTGAGAGCGGCGCGCATCTTGGTAGTTGCCGTTGAAGTCATCTTCGAGCCAGCCATGGTAAGCGCTCCTTTCCTCTTCACTCGCCGGTCGGAAACTGACAATTCGCAATGCCTCGTCGCGCGCGACATGCACCACCGTCAGTACCGCCAGTACATCAAACACATAAGCGAACGACTGCGTCCGCTCTTCGCTACCTCGCACGCTTTCCACGTCCAGGCGGTAAGGGCTCTCCAGCACCATTACGGCATCGAGAAAATCCAGCCCGTGCTTGTCGAGGTTGGCTTGCCGCTTGGTTTCGTCCCAGAGAACGCGGGTACTCATGGGCATTATTGTGGTAACAGTAATTCAGGAAGTCAAGAATATTCGTTACTACACAAACAGGGGCATAACCCTGCGCATATTGACTCCCCCCGAAGTCAAGAGAGCTGACCGATAGGTTTGGCTGTTGGGAAGCGCATGCAGTTGTTTATCCGGCATCGTAAGTGGGCTCTGAGTGGCCCGTGCCGACATGGAATCTGCGCTCGCAGTGCCAATCGGTACAAGCGGCTAGCCGCGCAGGCCGCTCACTACAACGGTGAAGGTGCGGAAAGCCCATTGTCCGACGGCGCAGGGCTTCTCGAATGGCGCGGTTCTTTCGCGCCGTTCGTCCTCACCGCCCGGATGTCCGTCGCGCCGTGCCGCCGGCGCCGACTTTTCGGCGGGTGATGGTGGCGGGAGTATCATTCGCGGCGCATAGGGAGGACAAACCATGAAGCCATTGCCCAACATATCTGTCATAGTGACCGGAGCGGCCTGTTCGCTGCTTTTCAACGTTCCCGCAACGTCTTTCGCGCAGGAATCCGCAAGCCCGGCGGCGCAGGCCTGGATCGACGTCGCGACCTTCTCCGGCATGGGCATGCCCATGGGCGGCATGGGCGGGTCGGGTGGCATGGGCGGCGCGCTCGGCGCCATGTTCGGCGGCAAGGGTGGCGGCGACGGCAATGTGTTCGGCAACACCCGGACCATGGGCGCCGGGCGCTGGGTGGATGTGACGGTGCGGGCGCGCGCAAATCCCGGTCTCGACGAGGCCCGGCAGGCGGTGCCCGAGGTGTTCCTCAGTCCGGCCCTGGAATTGAGGACGCCGAAAAATGCGCCGGCCGCAGCGCGCGATGACGAGGAGGTGAAGCACGAGCCCCCCGAAAAGCCCAAGGGGCGCATGCTGCTTTACTGGGGTTGCGGCGCCGAAATCCGCCCTGGCCAGCCGCGGGTTCTCGACATGGCGACGGCATCGGCGGGTGACTATGCCAAGTTCTTCGTCGCGCGCAGCGCGACCCAGCGCGGCGCCCACAGCGCCGCCGGACGCCCGGTGTGGCCGAGCCCGGCCGACGCGCGCATGGTCCCGGCGAATGCCTCGCTGGTCGGCGAACACGCGTTCTCCGGCAAGGGCATCCCCGACGGCTTTCGCTTCAGGGTGCCGCCGGCGCAGGACCTGATGCCGGCATTGACGCTGAACCAGGCCGAGAAGGGCGGGGTGACGGCGCTGAGCTGGAACGCGATTGCCACGGCGCGCGCCTACTTCGTTTCGGCCATGGGCAGCAACGCCAAGGAGGACATGGTGATGTGGACCTCCAGCGAACTGCCGGACACCGGCTTCGGCCTGATGGATTACCAGACCAATGCCGCCGTCGATCGCTGGCTCAAGGAAAAGGTGCTGCTGGCGCCGGCCACCACCACCTGCAGCGTGCCCAAGGGGATCTTCGGCGAAAACGGCGGCATGCTGCGGCTGATTGCCTACGGCGACGAGCTGAACCTGGTGCATCCGCCGCGGCCCAAGGACCCGAAGGCCAAGTGGGATCCGGTGTGGGCGGTCAAGCTGCGCGTCAAGTCCGTCGCCAGCGGTATGCTGGGGATGGCGGACATGGCCCAGGAACGAGGCGACGCCGGCCGCGGGCGCAACAAGACCCAGGACGAGGCTGCGGACCCGCTGAAAGTTCCGCAGGCGGTGGAACTGCTGAAGGGAATCTTCGGCCGCTAGCAGCACTGCACCCGGCCGCGACGGCGGGAGCGAAACGGCAGGAATCCGAATTGTTGAGGAAAGGACACCCGCCATGCCCAGCCAGAGAATCGAATTTGCCGGTAGCCAGAACAGCCAGCTTGCCGGACGACTCGACACGCCGGAGACGGCGCCGCGGGCCTGGGCGGTGTTTGCCCATTGCTTCACCTGCTCCAAGGACAGCAAGGCGGCCTCCTTCATCGCGCGGGGGCTGGCGGAAGCCGGCTTCGGCGTGCTGCGTTTCGACTTCACGGGGCTGGGCGGCAGCGGCGGCGATTTCGCCAACACGCATTTCAGTTCCAACGTGGATGATCTGGTCGCCGCCGCGGACTGGCTGCGCGCCAACCACGGCGCCCCGGCGCTGCTGATCGGCCATTCGCTGGGCGGTGCGGCCGTCCTCGCGGCGGCCCATCGCGTCACCGACTGCGTTGCCGTGGCGACGCTGGGCGCGCCTTTCGAGCCGACGCACGTCACCCGGCAATTCGCCGACGGACTCAAGCTGATCGAAGCGGAGGGACGGGCCACCGTGCAACTCGCCGGGCGGCCCTTCACCCTCCGGCGCGAGTTCGTCGAAGACCTGGCCGGCCAGGCGCAGGCCAGGCGCATCCGGGAACTGCACCGTCCCCTGCTGGTACTGCATGCGCCGCTGGACACGGTGGTATCCGTCGACAGCGCGCGGCAGATTTTCGAGGCCGCCCTGCATCCGAAATCCTTTGTCTCGCTCGACGATGCCGACCACCTGCTCGACAACTCCGCCGACGCACGCTACGCGGCCGGGGTGATCGCCGCCTGGGCGCAACGCTACCTGCCGCCTGCCGGCTTGCCGGATCAAGCCGGCGCGGCGCCGGCTGCCGCCGGCGATGGAACGGTGCATGTGGCGGAACGCGGCACGGGAGCGTTTACCGTTGCCATCAGCGCCGGGCGGCACACCTGGCTGGGTGACGAACCGGCAGGCGTCGGCGGCGACGATCTCGGACCGAGTCCCTACGACATGCTGACGGCGGCGCTGGGCGCCTGCACGGCGATGACGCTGCGCATGTATGCGCGGCAGAAACAATGGCCCCTGGACAACGTCCGGGTCGTGCTCAGGCACTCGAAGGTTCATGCCAGCGATTGTTCCTCATGCGAAACCGTCAGCGGCAAGATCGATCGCATCGAACGCGTGGTGCATATTGAAGGAGCGCTCGACGCAGAGCAGCGCCGGCGCCTGCTGGAAATAGCCGACAAATGCCCGGTTCACCGCACGCTGCACTCCGAAGTGGAGGTGATTACGCGGCTCGGCGAGTCCGCCGCGCAGTGAGGAAATAGCCCGGCGGCAGCGCGGGGTATTTCCGCTGCCTTGCGCCGGATCTGCCCCGGCCCGACGTAATCCGCTATCCTTTCGCCCATGCAAGTCGTGCTCATCAGCGGCCTTTCCGGTTCCGGCAAATCCATCGCCCTCAACGTGCTGGAGGATTCCGGCTATTACTGCGTGGACAACCTGCCGGCGCCGCTGCTGTCGGACCTGGTGGCCCACCTGCGGGCGGAAGGCCACGCGCTGGTCGCCGTGGCGGTCGACATGCGCGGCGGCGCGAGCATCGCGGCGCTGCCGCCGCAGCTGCGCAAGCTGGAGGCGGAGCGCGTCACGCTGCGCTTCGTCTTCCTCGATGCGCGCGACGAGGTGCTGATCCAGCGCTTTTCCGAAACCCGCCGGCGCCATCCGCTGGCCGGCGACGACGTGACGCTGGAGGAGGCCATCGCGCGCGAGCGCGAGGCGCTGGAAATGCTGGCCTCGCTCGGCCACCACATCGACACCAGCAACCTGCGGCCGAATGCGCTGCGCGCCGGCATCAAGGAGTTCGCCGCGCTCGACGAACGCAGCGGGCTGGTCCTGCTGTTCGAATCCTTCGGCTTCAAGCACGGCATCCCGCTCGATGCCGACCTGGTGTTCGACGTGCGCTGCCTGCCCAATCCGCATTACGACCCGGCGCTGCGCCCGCTCACCGGGCGCGATGCCGAGGTGATCCGCTTCCTCGACGCGCAGCCGGAAGTGGCGCGCATGGAGGCCGACCTGCGCCGCTTCATCGGCGACTGGCTGCCGGCCTACGTCCGCGACAACCGTTCCTACCTGACGGTCGGCATCGGCTGCACCGGCGGCCAGCACCGCTCGGTGTATCTGGCCGAACGCCTCGCCGCGCATTTTCGCGGCACGGCGCGGGTGCTGGTGCGCCACCGCACACTCATCGAATGAAGGAGCGCATCCCGGACGGCCTGCGCGAGATGCTGGCGCAGGCGACGGGCGCCGGCCACCTGCCCTGGCGCGCGCTGCTGAAACCCGGCGACTGGCTGCTGCTGGTCTGCGCCGCGGCGCTGGTCGCGGCGTCCTATCCGCTGCTGTGGCGCGGCGGCGTGGCGGACCGCGCCATCGTCAGGCGCGATGGCCAGCTGGTCACCGAACTGGCGCTCAACGTGGCGCGCAAGTACGAGGTCACCGGCGCCATCGGCACCACGGTGATCGAGGTGCAGCCCGGCCGCGCCCGCGTGCTGTCCGATCCGGGGCCGCGCCAGTATTGCGTGCAGCAGGGCTGGCTGACGCGCGCCAACGCCGTGGCGATCTGCGCGCCGAACCATGTCACGCTGCAGCTCGCGGGACGCGGCGGCCGCAACGATGCCTATGACACCCTCAACTATTGAGCTGCCGGTCACCGCCGACGACTACCGCATCGCGCGCTACGCGGCAGCGGCGATCGCGCTGACCGTCGCCGAAGCCGCGCTGCCCAGCCCGCTGCCCGGCATCAAGCCGGGGCTGGCCAACATCATCGTGCTGGTGGTGCTGGCGCGCTACGGCTGGCGCGATGCGGCCTGGGTCAGCCTGCTGCGCGTGGTGGCCGGCAGCCTGGTGATCGGCCAGTTCCTCGCGCCCGGCTTCTTCCTCGCGCTGGCCGGCGCGCTGTGCAGCCTCGGCGTGCTGGCGCTGGCGCAGCATCTGCCGTCGCGTTTCTTCGGCCCGGTCTCGGCCAGCGTGCTGGCGGCCTTCGCCCACATCGGCGGCCAGATCGCGCTGGCCCGCGCCTGGCTGGTGCCGCACGACGGCGTGTTCTACCTGCTGCCGCTGTTCGCCACGGCGGCGCTGGTCTTCGGTACCCTCAACGGCCTGGTCGCGGCGCGCCTGCTGTCCACACCCGTGGCGACGCCCGCTACCACCGCCACACCATCCACAGTGGAGCCCGGCCCATGATCATTCCCCTGTTTCCCCTGCAGTCGGTGCTGTTCCCCGGCGGCCGGCTGCCGCTGCGGATTTTCGAGCAGCGCTACATGGACATGGCCAAGCTGTGCCTGAAGGAATCGACCTCCTTCGGCATCTGCCTGATCGCCGAAGGGGACGAGGTGGCGAGCGCCGGGAAGAAGCCCGCCGCGCCGCACCGGGTCGGCACGCTGGCGCACATCGCCGACTGGGACATGCAGCAGCTGGGCGTGCTCGACATCATCGCCCAGGGCGGCGAGCGCTTTCGCCTGCTGCGCCACTGGGTCGAGGATTCCGGCCTGCAGAAGGGGGAAATCGAACTCATCGCCGCGCCGGCGGTGCTGCCGGTGCCCGGCGCCTATGCCCGGCTGGTGCCGCTGCTGCGCGCCATCGTCGAGGACATGGAGGCCGGTGCGCCGAATGCGCCCGCCGCGCCGCACCGGTTTTTCGATGCCGGCTGGCTCGGCATGCGCTATGCCGAAGTGCTGCCGATTCCCGCGCTGGCAAGGCAGAAACTGCTGGAACTCGACGACAGCATCGACCGGCTCGAAATCATCTATCGCTTTCTGGAAGGCAAGGGCTTGCTGCCGGAAGCCTGAATCTGTCCGAGGATGCGCCGCACCGGCGTCGGCAGCGCGGCGCCGGCGGTAGCAGCCAGGTCCAGCCATCGCAGGCCCGGCTCCATTGCCGCATGACCGGGCGTTACGCGCAGCAGCAGCGGCGTGATGCGCAGGCGGAAATGGCTGAAGGCGTGGTCAAAAGAAGTCGGCGCCGGCGGGACGGCGACGACGCGGCAGGCGAAGCGCTGCGCCACCCATTCCCGTGCGTCGGTGCCTGTCGGCAGTTCCGGCAGCGACAGCAGGCCGCCCCAGATGCCGGCCGGCGGCCGGGTTTCGAGCAGGACGCGGTCGCCGTCCTGCAGCACCAGCAGCGTGGCCTCTCGTTGCGGAATCGTGCGGCGCGGTTTTGCGCTCGGCAACTCCGCGGTGCGGCCGCTACTGCGAGCGACGCAGAGATCGCTCAGCGGGCAGGCTTCGCAGCGCGGCTTGCTGCGCGTGCACACCGTGGCGCCGAGATCCATCTGCGCCTGGTTGTAGGTCGCGCCGTGGCGCGCCGGCATCAGCTCCGCGGCCAGCGCCCACAGGCGTTTTTCGACCGCGCCGGCGCCCGGGAAGCCTTCGATGCCGAAGGCGCGGCACAGCACCCGCTTGACGTTGCCGTCGAGGATCGGCGCCTGGGCGCCGAAGCAAATGGTGGCGATGGAGTTGGCCGTGGAGCGGCCGATGCCGGGCAGTTGCGCGATCGCTTCGGGGCCGCGCGGAAACCTGCCGCCGTGCTCGCGCATCACGGCTTGCGCGCAGGCGTGCAGGTTGCGCGCGCGGGCGTAGTAGCCGAGCCCGCTCCACAGCGCCATGACCTCGGCCACCGGCGCCGCGGCGAGTTCGGCAAGCGTGCCGAAGCGTGCCAGGAAGCGCGCGTAGTAGGGGATCACCGTCGCCACCTGCGTCTGCTGCAACATGATTTCCGACAGCCAGACGCGGTAGGGGTCGCTGGTGTTCTGCCAGGGCAGGTCGTGGCGGCCGTGGCGCTTGTGCCAGCGGACCAGGCGCGCGGCGAAGTCGCTCACGGGCGCTTCAGGCCCTGACCGGCTTGACGCGGCTTGCCGCCAGCTTGGCCCGGGTGCGCGCTTCGTCGGTGGTGTCGGCATTCGCCACCGCCACGCCCATGCGCCGCTTGACGAAACTCTCCGGCTTGCCGAACAGGCGCAGGTCGGATTCGGGCACCTGCAACGCTTCGGCGACGCCCTCGAAGGCGATGCCCTTTTCTTCGATGCCGCCGTAGATCACCGCCGAAGCGCCGGGGCGGCGCAGCGCGGTGTCGACCGGCAGGCCCAGTATCGCCCGCGCATGCAATTCGAATTCCGACAGGCGCTGCGTCGCCAGCGTCACCAGGCCCGTGTCGTGCGGGCGCGGGCTGACCTCGGAGAACCAGACTTGATCGCCCTTGACGAACAGTTCGACGCCGAAAATGCCGCGCCCGCCGAGGTTCGACGTCACGGCGCGGGCGATGTCGCGCGACTTCTGCAGCGCGGCCGGCGTCATGGCCATCGGCTGCCAGGATTCGACGTAATCGCCATTGACCTGGACGTGGCCGATCGGTTCGCAGAAGAAGGTTTCCACTTCTCCGCTGGCGCCGACGGCCCGCACCGTGAGCAGCGTGATCTCGTAGTCGAAATCGATGAAGCCCTCGACGATCACGCGACCCGGTTTACCAAAATGAGCGACGCGGCCGCCGGCCTGCGCGTAATCCCACGCGGCCTGCACGTCGGTCTGGCCCTTGAGCAGCGACTGGCCCTTGCCCGAGGACGACATCACCGGCTTCACCACGCAGGGGAAGCCGATGCTGTCGATCGCCGCCTGCAGTTCGCCCAGCGTGTCGGCGAACCGGTAGGGCGAGACCGGCAGCCCGAGTTCCTCCGCGGCTAGGCGGCGTATCCCCTCGCGGTTCATGGTCAATTGCGCGGCGCGCGCGGTGGGGATGAATTCGGGGAAATGCCCGGCCACGCCGTCGCGCTCCATCTCGACCAGCGCGGCAGTGGCGATGGCCTCGATCTCGGGCACCACCAGTGCCGGCTTTTTCCTTTCGATCAGCGCGCGCAGCGCGGCGCCGTCGGTCATGCTCACGACGTGGCTGCGATGCGCCACCTGCATGCCGGGGGCATCGGCATAGCGATCGACGCCGATCACTTCGCATCCCAGCCGCTGCAATGCGATAATGACTTCCTTGCCAAGCTCGCCGCATCCCAGCAGCATGACGCGCGTGGCGCAAGCAGAAAGCGGAGTGCCGATACGTTTCACGACGCCCATCAGGTGCTCCCGATAAATTGATGTTCCCCCGATTTTAGAGCCTGTTCGCGAGCCGCCCCGATGAACCAGCAGTACCCGCCTTTCCTCGACACCCGCAGCCTGCGCGACGCGCTGGGCGAATTCGCCACCGGTGTCGCCGTGGTCACCGCGCGCGCGGCCGACGGCCAGCCGGTCGGCGTCACCATCAATTCCTTCGCCTCGGTCTCGCTCGAGCCGCCGCTGGTGCTGTGGAGCCTGGGCCTGCAGTCGCCGTCGCTGGCGGTGTTCGAGGCCTGCAGCCACTACGCCGTCAATGTGCTCGCCGCCGACCAGGTCGAATGGTCGCAGCGCTTTTCGCAGTCGCAGGACGACAAGTTCGCCGGCATCGCGACAAAAGTCGGCGCCGGCGGCACGCCGATCCTGCCCGGCTGCAGTGCCTGGTTCGAGTGCCGCAGCCAGGCGCGCTATCCCGGCGGCGACCACATCATCCTGGTCGGCCATGTCGAGAACTTCAGCCGCCAGGAAAAGCCGCCGCTGATATTCCACGGCGGGCAGTACCGCACGCTGGCCTGAGCCCGCGCTCCGCACTTGACCGCGAATCCTTCCTCCTCCCGCTCCGGATGGATCGCGGTCGCCGCCACGATCTGCATCTGGACCGGCTTCATCCTGGTCTCGCGCGCCGGCGGCAAGGGCATGCTGACCGGGTGGGACGTGGCGGGCCTGCGCTTCGGCGTCGGCGGCCTGATCGCCCTGTTTTTCCTGGCGCGCGTGAGCCTGCCGCCGCTGAAGGTGATTGCGCTGTTCAGCATCTTCGGCGGCATCGGTTATGCGGTCACGGTGTATTCGGCCTTCCGCCTGGCGCCCGCGGCCCATGCCTCGGTGCTGATGCCCGGCGCGCTGCCCTTCGCTACGGCGGTGATCGCCTGGCTGTGGCTCAGGCAGGCGCCTTCGCGGCCGCAGCGCGTGGCGCTCGGCCTGGTGTTTGCCGGCATCGTGTTGACCGCCGCCGATACCTTGTCGCACGGTGCCCGGCTTACCGGCCTGCAACTGCTCGGCGATGCGCTGTTCCTCTGCGGTTCGTCGGCCTGGGCGGCATTTACCCTGCTGCTGCGCCGCTATCCGATGCCGCCGCTGGCGGCGACGGTGGCCACCACCCTGGGCAGCGCCGTCGTCTATCTGCCGTTGTGGTGGCTGTTCCTGCCCAGCACGCTCGGCCAGGCGCCGGCGGCCGAGATCGCCCTGCAGGCGGTGTATCAGGGCGTGCTGGTGGTGTTCGTCGCGATGCTGTTGTACACCTTCGCGGTGCGTCAGATCGGGGCGCAGCCCGTGGCCTTGATGATGGCCGTGGTGCCGGGGCTGTCGGCCCTGGCGGCGGTGCCCGTGCTGGGCGAGCCGCTGTCGCTGCTCTCGCTGGCCGGCCTCGCGGCCGTTACCGCCGGGGCGGTGATGGGCGCGCGACAGGCGCCGAAACCCGCCAACTGATCAGCGCACCCGGCGTTTGCGCGGCGGGCTTCCGGTCAGGAACGGCCGGCTTGCGGGTTCCAGCTGAAGAGGGCGCGCAGGGCCAGGCTCAGGCGGGTCGGCAGGCCCGGGCCAGGACGGCGCGTCGCGGTCTGCGCCACGGATGCCTGGGGATTCCATGCGAACAGCGGGCGCACACTCTCGGCCAGAACGTTCAGGACGGACAGAACGCTGGCAGCGAGCAGCCGGAAATACAAACCGAGTCGGGCTTGCATCAAGCCCTGGATGCGCTGGATTTCTTCGGCGCGCAGTCTGCGGGCTTGTTGTTCGATCTTCGAAACATCGATGGGGGACATGATGAACTCCTTTTTATATTGCGGTGCAACACCGCATGACTGCAATGTAATTACTATTTAGGAAGATTACAATTACAATTAGCGGAACAACATTAATGAAATTATTTCAGTAATAGGCCCATGGATCGCGCCGGAGAGATGACTGCTTTCGTTCGTGCCGTGGAAACCGGCGGGTTCTCTGCTGCGGCGCGGGATCTGGGGCTGACGCCGTCGGCCCTGTCCAAGCTGGTGACCCGCCTCGAAGACCGGCTCGGCGCCCGGTTGCTGCAGCGGACCACGCGCCGGCTGCAACTGACGGCCGAAGGCGAAGCTTTTTACGCCAGGGCGCGGCCGATTCTCGCTGCCATGGACGAGGCCGAGGCCGAAGTCGCCCAGGCCGGTGTCAGCCCGCGCGGCCTGCTGCGCCTGCATTGCGGTTCGGCCTTCGGCATGCACCAGCTGGCGCCGGTCATCCCGCGTTTCCAGGAGCTTCATCCCGCCGTCGAGATGGACATCACCATCAGCGACCAGCCGCTGGGCGCGATGGAGGAGGGCGTCGACCTGGCGATCCGCATCGGCCCGCTCGACGAGTCGTCGATGGTGGCGCGCCGCATCTGTAACCTGGAACGGGTGATCTGCGCTTCGCCGGCCTACCTGGAACGCCGCGGCACGCCGCGCACGCCGGACGACCTGCAGCAGCACAACTGCCTGTGGATCACCAGCCTGCCCGCCCTGCGCCGCTGGCCCTTCGACACCGACGACGGCATCCGCGTCGTGAATGTGGGCGGCAACGTGGCGGCCAACAACGCCGAGACCGTGCTGCAACTGGCGGTGGCCGGGGTCGGCATCACGCGCCTGACCGATGTCATCGTCGGCGACGCGATCCGCCGCGGCGAACTGCTGCCCATCCTCACCGACTGGCACCATGTCGAGCCGGTGCCGCTGTATGCGACGTATCCCAGCGGCCGCAACCTGTCGCCCAAGGTGCGCGCGATGGTCGACTTCCTGGTCGCGGAATTCGGCGGCGCGCCCTGGCGCAGGAAGCGCTGAGCACGGCCCGCGATTACGCCGCAAAATGGCGCCATGGCCACCCTGATCCTCCATCCCGGCAAGGAAAAATCCGTCCTGCGCCGCCACCCCTGGCTGTTTTCCGGCGCCGTCGCGCAGCTCGACGGCCGCGCGCGGCCGGGCGATACCGTCGATGTCGTTTCCCACGAAGGCCGTCCGCTGGGCCGTGCGGCCTGGAGTCCCGCCTCGCAGATCCGCGCCCGGATCTGGAGTTTCGACGCCGCGGAAAGCATCGACCACGCCTTCTTCAAGCGGCGCGTGGCGGCCTCCGTCGCGCGCCGCAACGCCCTGCCGGAGCTTGCCGGGCAGCAGGGCCTGCGCCTGATCCACGCCGAATCCGACGGCCTGCCCGGCGTCATCGCCGATCGCTATGGCGATACCGTGGTGCTGCAACTGACTACCGCGGGCGCCGACAAGTGGCGTGGCGCCATCGCCGACTCTTTGCTCAAGGCCACCGGCTGCGCACGCATCTACGAACGTTCCGACGTCGAGGTGCGCAAGCTTGAGGGCCTCGAAGCCGTCACCGGCTGGCTTCGTAATGCTCCCCTCCCCCCTGGAGGGGGAGGGGCCGGGGGAGAGGGGGAGCCGCTCGTGATCGACGAAAACGGCGTGCGCATGGCGGTCGACATCGTCGGCGGCCACAAGACCGGCTTCTACCTCGACCAGCGCGAGAACCGTCGCCGCGTCGCCGAACTGGCGCGCGGCCGGCGCGTGCTCAACTGCTTCTGCTATACCGCCGGCTTCTCGCTGCAGGCACTGGCCGGCGGCGCGCGCGAAGTGGTGTCGGTGGACAGTTCCGGCCCGGCGCTGGCCACCGCGCAGCGCAACCTGGCCCTGAACCCGCAGCTCGACGCGGCGCGTGCGATCTGGCGCGAAGCCGACGTCTTCGCCGAGTTGCGCAGCCTGCGCGCGGCCGGCGAACGCTTCGACCTGGTGATCCTCGACCCGCCCAAGTTCGCCAACACCGCGGCGCACGCCGAGCGGGCAGCGCGCGCCTACAAGGACATCAACCTGCTGGGCCTGCAACTGCTCGCGCCCGGCGGCCTGCTGATGACCTACTCATGCTCGGGCGGCATCGGTGCCGAGCTGTTCGCCAGGATCCTCGCCGGCGCGGCGCTCGACGCAGGACGCAATGCGCGCATCGTGCAGCACCTGCACGGCGCCGCCGACCATCCGGTGGACCTGGCTTTCCCCGAGGGCGAATACCTCAAGGGCCTGCTGCTGCAGGTGGACTGAAAAATCGGCGTCGGCGCTACGGCGCTATTTTTTCTTCGCTTCCTCGTAGGGCGCGATCTTGTCCGCTGTCAGGCGGTAGCCGGCGGAGCCCCAGGGCGTGTTGGCGTACTGCAGGCTCAGCGTGCCGCTGACCCAGACCGCGTCCATGCTGTTCAGCTTGCCCGCCGGCGTCTTCGTCACGACGTGGATGATCTGGTTGGCCGGCGGCGGCGGGCTGTGGATGCAGGCGCCGAAGTAGGGCACCAGGATGAATTCGGACACCTTGCCGCCCTTGTTTTCGAGCGGGATCGCGAAGCCGGGCAGCCTGACCTTCGCCCCTGCCATCGCCGGCACGGTCGGCGCCGCGTCCCACAGCGCCTTCATCTTCTCCAGCGCTTCCATGGCGCGCGGATCGGAGTCCTGCAGCTTGCCGAAGTCGAGCGCCTTGAGGTCCCTGGCCGGGTCCCAATCCTTGGGCACCAGCGCCTCCCATTTGATGTCCCGGTAATCGTCGGCCGCGTGCAGCGGCGGGGCGAGGCAGAGGGCGAGCAGGAGCAGGAGTTTGCGCATCGGGTTCCTCCTCACAGTTTCGGCGTCAGTCCGTCGGCCAGCGACATGCGCCACGCGCGCCAGCCCGGGATCAGGCTGGCGACCAGCCCCGTGGTAATGACCGCGCCGATCAGGGCGAGTTCCTCCCGTCCCGGCCAGCGGGTGCCGAGCACCACGCCGAGCCGGTCCAGCAGCCAGGGGGCGGCGAGGTTGCTGGCGACGGTCAGCAGCACGAGGCCGAGCAGCGCGCCGGCGGCGGTGACCAGCACGCCCTCGGCGGTCAGCATCAGGAACATGTCGCCCGGCCCGGCGCCCAGCGCGCGCAGGATGGCGAGTTCGCGGCGGCGTTCGTTGAGCCCGGCCAGCAGCGTCGCCGCCAGTCCGGCCAGGCCGATCAGCACCACCAGCGCGGAGACGGCGAGCAGGGTGCGTTCCAGCAGCGCGATGCCCTGCCACAACTCGTCCAGCGCGACGCCGGGCAGCACCGCCAGCAGCGGCTCGCCGCGATACTGGTTCACGAAGCGCTGCATGCGGAACACGTCGCCGCGCTGCTTGAGGCCGACCAGCGCGGCGGTGATCTGCTTCGGCCGCAGGTCGAATTTGGCGACGAATTCGGCCGGGATCTTGACGCCCGGCACCGGCGCGCCGCCGACCCAGTCGAGGTGCAGCGCGCTGATCGATTCGAGGCTGACATGTATCGTGCGGTCGGCCGGCGTGCCGGTCGGGGCGAGGATGCCGGTGACGCGGAAGGGCTTGTCGCCGTGTTCCGGGCCGAGTTCCGCCAGCCCGTGGCTGAGCGTGATCCTGTCGTCCAGCCGGTAGCCCAGGGCTTGTGCCACCTCGCTGCCGAGCACGGCCTCGAAGACCCCGGCGAAGGGCTGGCCCTGGCGCAAGCGCAGTTCCTCCCTGTCGCCGTAGCGGAAGCGGGCGAAATAGTCGGCGCTGGTGCCGAGCACGGCAAAGCCGCGGTGCGAATCGCCCAGCGACAGCGGCAGCGCCCAGTCGACGGCGGGGTGGGTGGCGATCGCCTGGTAACTGTCCCAGGTGATGTTGTTGCTTGCCGCACCGGCATGGAACACGGCGTAGAGCATCAACTGCACGCCGCCGGTGCGCGCGCCGACCACCAGGTCCACGCCCGACACCGAC
The DNA here is from genome assembly GCA_016708585.1 of Sulfuritalea sp. Lineage (GTDB taxonomy): Bacteria > Pseudomonadota > Gammaproteobacteria > Burkholderiales > Rhodocyclaceae > Sulfuritalea. Next base: position 111,330 of record JADJFK010000001.1, read on the forward strand.
TGGGTGAAGCTCTGCCGCGCGTCGACGCGGATGCGCTCGACCGCCAGCAGCAGCGTCACCGCCAGGGCGATGGCGACGAGTGTCAGGCCCAGCGTCAGGCGCCGGCTCCAGGCCGAGAGCGCGGCGAGGCGCAGCACGGCTTTCATTCCGGTTGCTCCGCCATCGCGGTGCTGATGTCGTGCAAGGCGATGCTGCGATCGAAGTGCCCGGCCAGGCGCTGGTCATGGCTGACGAAGACCAGCGCGGCGCCGACCGCGGCGGATTCCTGCAGCAGCAGGTCGATGAAGACCTGCTGGCGTTCGGCGTCGAGCGCCGAGGTCGGTTCGTCGGCGATCAGGATTTCCGGCCGGCCGATCAGCGCGCGCGCCGCGGCGACGCGCTGCTGCTGGCCGACGGAAAGCTCGCCGGCCGGCTTGCGCCAGCTTGCGGTGTCGAGGTCGAGATGGCGCAGCATGCGTTCGGCCTCGGCGCGCGGGTCGGCGCCGGCGCGTTCGCGGCGGCGCGCGGAAAAGGTGCAGGGCAGCAGCACGTTGTCGAGCGCCGGCAGCCAGGGCAGCAGGTTGAACTGCTGGAACAGGAAGCCGATGTGGTCGGCGCGAAAGCGGTCGCGGTCGCGGCTGCCCAGCCGCGTGATGTCGGTGCCGAGCAGTTCGATGCGGCCCTGCTGCGGCAGGGCGACGCCGCCGAGCAGGCCGAGCAGCGTGCTCTTGCCGCTGCCGCTGGCGCCGTGCAGGAAGACGCGTTCGCCGGCGGCGAGTTCGAAGCGCGCAATGTCGAGGCAGATCTGCGCCTGTCGCGGCCAGCGAAATACCAGGTCGGTGATCCGCAGCGCCGTCATGGGCCGGTCGCTACCAGGCGAGCACGGGATTCTTCGGCGTCAGCCGCTGCTTGCCCTGGCCGCCGGGACCGGCGCGTTGGGCTTCGAGGCGGTAGAGGCGCTTGAACTGCTTGAAGATGCCGGTTTCGATGGATTTCAGCGCCGCCGGGTTGGCGCAGCGATAGGTGTAGCTCGCGTCGATGTCGCCATGGCCATCGTTTCCGGCCTTGGCGCCGAACGCCGGCATCACGACCTTGGGCGGCTGAGCCCTGCAGTTGGCGGCCGGCGTCGGCACGAACAGCGCCGCATCGCCGAGCGTCCTTTCCGTCGCGGCGAGCGCTGCCTTTTCGCGTTCGTTCCGCGGCGCGCGCTCGAAGCCGACGGCGGCATCGAGCGGCAGCTCCAGGTTGATGGCGATGCTGTCCTTGTCGATCACGACGTCGAGCATGCCCTCGCCGTGGGCATGCTGGGCCTGGGCGGGCAGTGCAAGCACGGCGAGCAGGGCGAGCAGGTGGATCGGATGCATGGTGTGTCTCCGCGTATTGGTCAATGCGCATGCCCGCCGCTGCCGAACACCACCACGGCGATGCCGGCGGCGAGCAGCAGGCCGTGCCAGCCGACCGACTGCGTTTCGCGCTTGAGGCGCGGCATCAGGTCGGCGATGGCAATGTAGAGGAAGCTCGCGGCGGTGATGGTAATGATGTAGGGAATCCAGTCGCGGGCGTGGTCGAAGGCGAAGTAGCCGATGATGCCGCCGGCCACCGCGGTAAGGCTGGACACGCCGTTCCACAGCAGTGCCCGGCCGCGCTTCCAGCCGGCCGCCAGCAGGATGGCGAAGTCGCCGGCTTCCTGCGGCACTTCGTGGGCGATGATGGCCAGCGTGGTGCCCCAGCCCAGCGCAGGATCGGCGAGGAAGGCCGCCGCGATCAGCAGGCCGTCGGTGAAGTTGTGGAAGCCGTCGCCGACCAGGATCGACAGCGTCTCGCCCTGGCTGCCGGCGGCGCCGTGCAGGTGGTGGTGGCTGTGGGTGTGGTCGTCGCACTGCTGGCCGCCCTGGTGCATGTCGGATTCGCCGCTGGCATGGGCGTGGCGCCACAGCGCGTATTTTTCCAGGATGAAGAAGGCGAGGATGCCGCCCAGCAGCAGCGGAAACACCTCGCGCGGCGCGAGCCCGCTTTCCAGCGCCTCGGGCAGCAGGTGCAGCGTCGCCGTGGCCAGCAGCAGGCCGGTGGAGAAGCTCACCGTGAAGCCCAGCCACTTCTTCGGCAGGCCGAACATCACCAGCGCCGCCGCGGCGATGCTGAGCACGCCGCCGAGCAGGCAGGCGAGGACGATCTGGGTGAGGAGCGGCAGGTGCATCGCGGCGGATGGTGCGGGCATCGTGAAGCGGGAGGCGCCATTCAAGCACAGCAAGGCGACAAATGCAACAGTGTTGCATTTGTCGCCTTGCTGTGGTTTCATCCGTACATGGCCAGCGCAAGCATTCCGTCAACCCCCGCCGATCTCCTGCGTGCCGCCGGCATCAAGGTGACCCGGGGCCGGGTGCGCGTACTGCAGGCGCTGCACGATGCCCGCCAGCCGCTGTGCCACGCCGAGATGGAGGCACAGCTCGGCACTGACGGCGAAATCGCCATGGATCGCGTCACGCTGTATCGCATCCTCGATTCGCTGGTGGCCTGCGGCCTGGCGCTGAAGGCGGTGGATACGCGCGGCGTGTTCCGTTTCTCCGCCGCCGGGGCGCAGCGCCGCCATGCCGATCACATCCATTTCCGCTGCACCGGCTGCGGCGGGGTGTTCTGCCTCAAGGCCGAGCCGCCGCCGCCGCCGAAACTGCCGCGCGGCTTCCGCCTGAACGAGGTCGCCTATGACGTGCGCGGCCTGTGCGCCGGCTGTTCGCCGCACGCGGCGGGCGCCGCGCGCGCCTGATCCGGCGCGCCATCCGGTTTCGACGCGATGCGCACCCTGAGGCATTTCCTGCTGGTTCTGCTGCTGCTGGCGACGCAGCAGGCCGGGCTCCTGCATCTCCATGCCGAGGCCGGTGATCCGGCCGCGCATGGGCTGGCGGTGGGCGGCGACGAAACGCCGGATGGGTCCGATGGGTCCGGCACGCCTGCCTGCGACGACTGCATCGCCTTCGCCGGCGCCGTGCCGGCGCCGCCGGCGAGTTTGCATGCGTTCCCCGGCGGCACGTTGCGCCAGGTGCACGTGTCTGCCGCCGTGTCGCCGGCGCCGACTTTTGCCTTTCCGGCGGCATATCGCAGCCGCGCCCCGCCCGTTCTTCCAATCTGACCATTGAATCCAGCCGGCCGCCGCCTTGTCGCGGCGGTCGTTGCCATTGTCATTGCCTTTGTCATTTTGGAGAAAGCCATGAGAAGCACATCGCTGATCGTGCTGGCCGCCTGCGGCGCGCTGGCCAGCATCCCCGCGTCGGCCGCCGATGCCGACCTGAACGCCCTGCGCGAGGAAATCGCGCAGATGAAACAAGCCTACGAACAGCGCATCAAGGCGCTGGAATCCCGCCTGGAAAAAGCCGAGACCACGGTGGTCAAGGCCGAAGCCAGCGCCACCCAGGCGCAGGCCAGCGCCCGGCAGGCTGGCGCGCGCCCGGCACCGGCCAACGCCTTCAACCCGGAGATCTCGCTGATCCTGCAGGGCCGCTACAAGGACATGAAGGAGGTACCGGAGCGCACCATCACCGGCTTCTGGCCCGCCGCCGGCCACGACCATGGCGGCGGTGCGGGCGAGGCCAACCAGCGCGGCTTCTCGCTCGATCACAGCGAGCTGGCTTTCGGCGCCAACATCGATCCGTGGTGGCGCGGTCAGCTGATGCTCGGCGTGAGGGACGACGAGGTCGAGGTCGAGGAGGCCTGGGTCCAGACCCTGGGCATCGGCCACGGCATCGGGCTCAAGGGCGGACGCGTCCGCTCCGGGATCGGCTACCTCAACGAACAGCATCCCCACGCCTGGGACTTTTCTGACGCGCCGCTGATGTACACGGTGATGTTCGGCGAGCACGCAAGCTATGCCCAGGACGGCGTGCAGCTCAAGTGGGTGGCGCCGACCGAGACCTTCATCGAACTCGGCGCCGAGTTCGGGCGCGGCGCCGAGTTCCCGGGCACGGACCGCAACAAGAACGGCAGCAACAACGGCGCGATCTTCGCGCACGTCGGCGGCGACCTTGATGCCAGCAACAACTGGCGTGCCGGGGTTTCCTACCTGCGCACCAGGGCCAGGGACCGCGAGGCCCGTTTCGAGGATGTCGGCGGGCTGGAGGCGCAGGGCGTCTTCGACGGCGATTCGCGCACCTGGCTCGCCGACTTCGTCTGGAAATGGGCGCCGGAGGGCAACGCGAAGTATCAGAATTTCAAGCTGCAGGGCGAATGGTTCCAGCGCAAGGAAAAGGGCACGCTCGACTGCCTCGACGAGGATGCGGTCGGCAACGCCTGCGATCCGCTTGCCGTCGGCGCCAGCGTCCTGAGCGACTACAAGACCCGCCAGTCCGGCTGGTACCTGCAGGGGGTCTACCAGTTCACGCCGAACTGGCGCGCGGGAGTGCGCTACGACCGCCTCGACTCCGGTGATCGCGACTTCGGCATCAACGCCGCCAACCTCGTCGTCGACAGCTACCACCCGAGCCGCAGCAGCGTGATGGCGGACTACAGCTGGAGCGAATTCTCGCGCCTGCGCCTGCAGTATGCGCACGACAAGTCGATGCAGGGCATCACCGACAACCAGGTGACCCTGCAATACATCATGAGCCTGGGCGCCCACGGCGCCCACAAGTTCTAGGAGTCCGCCGTCATGAAACTTCTGTTGCTTGTTCTTCTCGCCATCGCCGCCATGCCGGCCGCGGCCGCGCTCAAGGTCTTCGCCACGGTGCCCGAATGGGGCGCCCTGGCGCGGGAAATCGGCGGCGACCGGGTGCAGGTGTTCACCGCCACCACGGCCTTGCAGGATGCGCATCACGTCGACGCGCGGCCCTCGCTGATCGCGCGGGCGCGCAGCGCCGACCTGCTGATCGCCACCGGTGCCGATCTGGAGGTCGGCTGGCTGCCGGTGGTGCAGCGCGAATCCGGCAATCCGCGCATCCAGTCCGGCCAGCCCGGATACTTCGAGGCGGCACAGCATGTGCGGCTGCTCGATGTGCCCGCGCGCCTCGATCGTGCCGACGGCGACGTGCATGCCGCCGGCAATCCGCATATCCAGACCGATCCGCGCAACGTCCTGGCGGTGGGCGAGGGGCTCGCGGCGCGCATGGCGCAGCTTGATCCGGCGAATGCCGCGGCCTATCGCAGCGGCCATGCCGCCTTCGCCGAGCGCTGGCGAACGCAGATCAAGCGCTGGGAAGCGCAGGCGGCGCCGCTCAAGGGCGTGGCCGTGGTTTCGCAGCACAAGGCCTGGCCCTATCTCTACGACTGGCTGGGCATGCGCGAGGTGGCCGCGCTGGAGCCCAAGCCCGGCGTCGAGCCCTCGCTGGCCCATCTGGCCCTGGTGCGCGACCAGGCGGCGACCAGCCGCCCGCGCATGGTGATCCGTGCCGCCTACAACTCGGCGCGACCCGCGGAATGGTTCGCGAAGGAGGCCAAGGTGCCGGCCGTGGTGCTCCCGTTCACGGTCGGCGCGCCGGAGGCGGCCGATCTGACGGCGCTGTTCGACACCACGGTGCAGCGCCTGCTCAAGGGCTTGGGGACATGAATCTTGCGGCGACTGATCCAGGCCTGCTGGCGGCGCCGTTCGCCGCCGGACTGGTGGTGCTGGCGACCCATGTGCCGCTGGGCATCACCGTGCTCCGGCGCGGCATCATCTTCATCGATCTTGCCGTGGCGCAAGTGGCCGCGCTGGGTGTCATCGTCGCCGGACTCGCGCATCTCGACGAGTGGTGGGGCGGCTTCGGCACCCAGCTTGCGGCGGGAATCGCCGCCCTGGGCGCGGCGGCGCTGCTGACATTCTGCGAGCGCCGCTGGCCGGAGATCCAGGAGGCGCTGATCGGTCTGCTGTTCGTCTTCGCCGCCGCCGCCGGCATCCTCCTGCTGGCCGGCAACCCGCACGGCGGCGAGCATCTGCGCGACCTCCTGGCCGGCCAGATCCTGTGGACGGGCTGGGGCCAGATCGGCATCGTCGCCGCGCTGTCCGCCGCCGTGCTGGCGGGCCGGGCGTGGCTCGCGCGTCGCGGCGGCGGCGAAGGCCTGGCGTTCTACGCGCTGTTTGCCGTCGCCGTCACCGCCTCGGTACAACTGGTGGGCGTGCTGCTGGTGTTTGCCAGCCTGATCGCGCCGGCGGTGGCGACGCGCGCGTTCGGCGGCTGGCGGCAAGTCGTGGTGGCGTATCTGGCGGGAGCGGCGGGCTATGCCGCGGGCCTGGCGTTCTCCCTGTGCGTCGATCTTCCCGCCGGAGCGACCGTCGTCTGCTGCCTGTGCTTGCTGGCCCTGTCCGGGCTGGCCTTTTTCAGGCGGGAGGCCGGCGAGTTATACTGATCGAACTCCAATAAGGGCGGTTCCCCCAATTACTGCTTCAGTCCAGTGGCAGACGAAGACGATCTGATGGACCTCGATTTCACGGTGCCCGGTGCGTTCGATACGGCACCGGAGGAGCCTGTTGCGCCTGAAATTGCCGTCGAACCCGAGCCGCCCCCATCGCCCCCGGCGCCGGTGCGCCCGCCGCTGCCGGCCGCTCTCCGGGAAGCCGCAACCCTTTACGCCGCCGGGCAGGAACTGGACGCCATGCGCCGCCTGGAGGCTGCGATCAAGAGCAATGAAGACCTCGGCGACGCCGCCGTGCGCGCCTGGGGCTGTCTGTTCGAACTGCTGCAGGCCCTTGGCCGCCGTCCGGCCTTCGATGCGCTGGCGCTGAACTTTGCGCGCCGTTTCGAGAAATCGCCGCCGACCTGGAGTCCGGTGGTCGATGGTCCGCATGTGGCGAGCGAGAGCAGCGGCGGACGGGCCCATGTTTCGCTCTCCGGCGTGCTCGATGCCGGCATCGGCGAAGTCCTCAAGCAGGCCATGAAACTCGCGGCTACCAGCACGGTGGTGCGCATGGACCTGGCCAAGCTGGACGATGTCGACAACAACGGCGCGACGCTGCTGATGCGCGCCCTGGCCGCGCTCAAGCGCGCCAAGAAGGAAACCGTGTTCGGCAGCCCCGATCACCTGGCGCAGATCCTGGCGGCGAAGCTGGTGCCGGGGGAGCGCAACCATGAATCGATGTGGCTGCTGCTGCTGGAACTGTATCAGCAGGCCTATCGGCAGGATGCCTTCGAGGAGGCCGCGGTGAACTACGCCGTGACCTTCGAGGTTTCGCCGCCGTCGTGGGAAGCGCTACCGCCGCGGGTTGCCGAGGCGACGCCGCAGGCTTCATCCGCCACGGCGGAAAAGACCGAGGGCTTCGTCCTGCGCGGGCAGATGCTGGGCGCCGACATCGCCCAGTTTGCGCCGCTGGAAACGGCGCTGGCGGGCAGCGAGGAATTCGACATCGACGCCCACAACCTGGTGCGCATCGACGGCACCAGCGCGAGGGCCCTGCTCGAGGTCCTGACACGGCTCCATGCCGCCGGCAAGAAGCTGCGGATCATCGGCTTGAGCACCCTCGTGGCCGCCTATCTGGAAGCGCTCGGCTTCGACGCCGTCGCGGTTTTGCGCGCCCGCGCCATCTGACCCGAAAAGCGGTCCGGCGGAAACCCATGGAGCAATATCACGGCACCACCATCCTTTCCGTGCGGCGCGGCAACAGCGTCGCCCTGGGCGGCGACGGCCAGGTGACGCTGGGCAACATCGTGGTCAAGGCCACCGCGCGCAAGGTGCGGCGGCTCTACAACGAGAAGATCCTGGCCGGCTTCGCCGGCGGCACGGCGGACGCCTTCACGCTGTTCGAGCGCTTCGAGGCCAAGCTGGAACAGCATCAGGGCAAGCTCATGCGCGCCGCCGTCGAACTGGCCAAGGACTGGCGCACCGACCGCATGTTGCGCCGCCTGGAAGCCATGCTCTCGGTCGCCGACCGCGAGCATTCGCTGATCATCACCGGCAACGGCGACGTGCTCGAACCGGAGTACGGCATCGTCGCCATCGGCAGCGGCGGCGCGTATGCGCAGTCCGCGGCGCGCGCGCTGCTGGAGAACACCGGTCTGACGCCCGCCGAGATCGTCAAGAAGTCGCTCGAAATCGCCGGCGACCTGTGCATCTACACCAATCAGAGCCATCTGATCGAAGTTCTCGAATGATCGAGAACTTCGATCGTGGCAATAAGGCCCGCCCCCTCCCAGCCTCCCCCTCACGGGGGAGGTGACTGGTTTGCTCGCTGCGCTCGGTGTTGGAGGGCGCTCTTACTGAAAGTTCCGCACGTAAATGACCCAAATGACTCCCGCGGAAATCGTTTCCGAACTCGACAAGAACATCGTCGGCCAGTCGCGCGCCAAGCGCGCGGTGGCCATCGCCCTGCGCAACCGCTGGCGCCGCATGCAGGTCGCCGAGCCCCTGCGCACCGAGATCACGCCGAAGAACATCCTGATGATCGGCCCCACCGGCGTCGGCAAGACCGAGATCGCGCGGCGCCTGGCGCGCCTGGCCAACGCGCCCTTCATCAAGATCGAGGCGACCAAGTTCACCGAGGTCGGCTATGTCGGCCGCGACGTCGACACCATCATCCGCGACCTGATCGAGACGGCGATCAAGGATGCCCGGGAAAAGGCCATGCGCGTCGTGCGCGACCGCGCCATGGATGCCGCCGAGGATCGCGTGCTCGACGTACTTTTGCCCCAGGCAAGAGTCGGCGCCGGCGACACGGCGGAAGACGGGTCCGGGTCCGGCGGTACGCGGCAGAAGTTCCGCAAGAAGCTGCGCGAAGGCGAACTGGACGACAAGGAAATCGAGATCGAAGTCGCCGCACCGCAGGCCAGCATGGAGATCTTCGCCCCGCCCGGCATGGAAGACCTCACCCAGCAGATCCAGGGCATGTTCCAGAACATCGGCGGCGGCAAGAAGCGGCAGCGCAAGATGAAGATCCGCGACGCGATGAAGTCGCTGGCCGATGAAGAGGCCGTGCGCCTGATCAACGACGAGGAGGTCAAGGCCGAGGCGCTGAAGAACGTCGAGCAGAACGGCATCGTCTTCCTCGACGAGATCGACAAGATCGCCTCGCGCTCCGAGGCGCACGGTGCCGAGGTCTCGCGCCAGGGCGTGCAGAGGGACCTGCTGCCGCTGGTGGAGGGCACCACGGTCAGCACCAAGTACGGCATGATCAAGACCGACCACATCCTGTTCATCGCCAGCGGCGCCTTCCACCTCGCCAAGCCCTCCGACCTGATTCCCGAATTGCAGGGTCGTTTCCCGATCCGCGTCGAGCTCGATTCGTTGTCGGTGGACGACTTCGAGCGGATACTCACGCAGACCGACGCCTGCCTGACGCGGCAGTACCAGGCCCTGCTGGCGACCGAAGCGGTAACGCTGGAGTTCGCCGCCGACGGCATCAAGCGCCTGGCCGAGATCGCCTTCCAGGTGAACGAAAAGACCGAGAATATCGGCGCGCGCCGGCTTTACACCGTGATGGAAAAACTGCTCGAGGAGATCTCCTTCGACGCCGGCCGCCGCGGCGGTGAAAAGCTGCTGCTCGACGGCGCCTATGTCGATGCCAGGCTCGGCGAACTGGCGAAGAACGAAGACCTCTCGCGTTACGTGCTGTGATGGTGGCTGACGCCGGTCCGCTGCTGCGGATCGTTTCCATCGTCTTTCCGATTTTCGCCGTGGTCGCGATCGGCTGGGGCTACGCCCGCTATCGGCGCACCCGCGGCGGCATCGACATGGCCTTCGCCAACGAGCTCAACATGGACGTGTTCGTGCCGGCGCTGGTGATTTCCGCGATGGTGACCAAGTCCTTCGAACTGGCGAGCTACCAGTGGCTGGCGCTCGGCGCCGTGCTGGTGATGCTGGGCAGCGGCGCGCTGGCCTGGGGGCTGGCGATCCTGCTGCGCGAAGAGGCCAAAACCTTCGTGCCGCCGGTGATGTTCGTCAATGCCGGCAACATGGGCCTGCCGCTGATGGTGCTGGCCTTCGGCGAGGACGCGCTGCCGGCGGCCGTGGTGCTGTTCTTCGTCGAGAACACCCTGCACTACACCTTCGGCACCTGGCTGCTCGACCATCGGGCGCGGTTGTGGACCCTGTGGCGGAATCCGGTCATCGCCGCGTCCCTGGTCGGCATCGGACTGAGCGTGGCCAAGGTGGAGTTATGGCATCCGCTCTACCTCGCCATCAAGCTGCTGGGGGAGATCGCGGTGCCCCTGCTGCTGTTTTCGCTCGGCGTGCGCATGGCCGTGTCCTCGCTTTCGGACTTGCGGGTGGGTGTGATCGGCGCCATCGCCACGCCGCTGATCGGCATGGCGCTGGCCGCGCTGGCCGTTCCGCTGCTCGGCCTCTCCGGCCGCGACGCCGACATGCTGCTGATTTTCGGCGCGCTGCCGCCGGCGGTGCTGAACTACGTGTTTGCCGAGCGTTACCGGCAGGAACCGGGCAAGGTGGCCTCGATGGTCATGCTCGGCAACCTGGGGGCGTTGCTGTTCATCCCGATTGCGTTGGCACTTACTCTCAAGTAGCCGCTCGATAGGCGGGGCACGAGCGTTCCCTCCCGGCCTTCCGAGGCTTGCAAAAACCGCTTTCTGTTGACAATGCGTAATTTAATGCATACATTAATGCACGCACAATACAGGAGGAGTTGTCGTGGCATCGACTTCCGGCATCGCGCCCCAGATCCCGCTGTCCGAGTTGCGTTTCGCCGGCTCCGGTCTGAAGCGTCCCGAATGTGTGCTTGCCACGGCGCGCGGTGCCTTGTACACAGCGGACTGGCGCGGCGGCGTGGCGCAAACGCTGCCGGACGGAAGCCAGCGGCTGTTCACCGCGAGCCTTCCCGACGGCCGACCGCTCAAGCCCAACGGCATTGCCCTGCGCCCCGACGGCAGCTTCCTCCTGGCCGACCTGGGCGATACGCAGGGTGGCGTCTTCCATCTGCAGCGCAACGGCAGCGTCACACCCTTCCTCGAGCAGATCGACGGCGTTCCGGTTCCGCCGTCCAACTATGTGGTCGAGGACGGCAAACGCACCTGGCTGACGGTCAGCACGCGCCACCAGCCGCGCGCACTGGCTTATCGCGGCGACATCGCGGACGGCTTCATCGCGGTCATCGACGAACGCGGTGCGCGCATCGTTGCCGACGGACTGTGCTACACCAACGAGGCGGTACCCAGCCCGGACGGACAATGGCTGTACGTCAATGAAACCTTCGCACGGCGCCTGACGCGCTTTCGCATCGGCGCCGACGGCTCGCTCTCGGGCCGGGAAGTGGTCACCACCTTCGGCCATGGTACGTATCCGGACGGCCTCACCTTCGATGCGGAAGGCGGCATCTGGATCACCTCCATCGTCTCCAACCGGGTGATCCGCGTGCTTCCGGACGGCAGCCAGGTGCTGATGCTGGAGGACTGCGACCTGGTGCATGTCGATTGGGTGGAGAAGGCCTTTCTCGCCGGCGAGATGGGCCGCCCCCACCTGGACAAGGCCAGCGGCCGGATCCTGAAGAACATCTCGAGCCTGGCCTTTGGCGGCCCCGGCTTGCGCACGGCCTATCTGGGCTGCCTGCTCGACGACCGGCTGCCGTGCTTTGCCTCGCCCGTTGCCGGCCACCCGCCCCACCACTGGAATTTCTGACCCGGCACTCCCACGAATCGCCGGCACAGATCGAAAAGGAATCGCAAGACCATGAGCAAACATCAATTCAAGATTGCCGTGCTGCCCGGCGACGGCATCGGCCCGGAGATCATGAGCGCCTGCATCGAAGTGCTGCACCGGCTCCTGGTCGACCAGCCGCGATTCAGTCTCGCCTACCTGCCCGGCCCCGGCGGCGCGCAGCACTATGCCGACACCGGCGTTGCGCTGCCCGACGCCACGATGCGCACCTGCGAGGAGGCCGACGCGATCCTGTTCGGCTCCATGGGGCTGCCCCACATCCGCTATCCGGATGGCACCGAAGTCAATCCGCAGCTGGGCCTGCGCAAGGATTTCGACCTGTATGCCGGCGTGCGTCCGATCCGCGCGATTCCGGGTGTGCCCTCCGTGCTGAGCGATCCGCGCGCGGCGCAGATCGACTTCGTGCTGATCCGCGAGCAGTCCGAAGGATTGTTCTACGGCCGGCTCTACCCGGAACACCAACCCGCCGCCAACGACCAGGAAGCCTTCGACCTCGGCCGCATCACGCGCAAGGGTTCCGAGCGCCTGTTCGACTTCGCCTTCCGCATGGCGCGGCAGCGCCGTGCCGCCAATCCGGCCAAGGGCCGCGTCACCTGCGTGGACAAGGCCAATGTGCTGAACAGCATGGCCTTCTTCCACAAGATCTACTGGGAGCGCGCCAAGCTGAATCCCGACATCGTCGCCGACCACTGCTATGTCGACGCGATGGCCTTGAACCTCGTCAAGCGTCCGTGGGACTATGACGTGGTGCCCACCGAAAACCAGTTCGGCGACATCCTTTCGGACCTCGCCGCCGGACTGATCGGCGGCCTCGGCATGTCGCCGTCCGGCGACATCGGCGACAAGTACGGGCTGTTCCAGCCCAGCCACGGCACGGCGCCGGACATCGCCGGCCAGGGCAAGGCCAATCCGACGGCCATGATCCTCTCGGCGGCGATGATGCTCGACTGGCTCGGTGAAAAGCACGGCATGCCCGAGGCGAAGGCGGAAGCGGCGCGGCTCGCGCGGGCCGTCGATGCGGCCTTCGCTCCTGGCCGGCTGCTGTCCTGCGAACTCGGCGGCAGGGATGGCACGGCCGCCATCACCGATGCCATCACCAAGGCGCTTGCCCGAGAGTCGGCGCTGGCGTGACGGCGATGAACGACAAAATCAAGGTGGCAGCCGTCGGCGCCGGTTACTTCAGCCAGTTCCAGTACCAGGGCTGGCGCAACATGGATGACGTCAGGACCGTGGCCCTGGCCAACCGGAGTGTCGCCAAGGGCGAAGCGCTGGCGGCGCAATACGGTGTGCCGAAGGTCTATGCGCATGTCGAGGAAATGCTCGACGCCGAGCTGCCCGACCTGCTCGACATCATCACCACGCCGGCGACCTACCGCGAGTACATCGAACTGGCGGCCGCGCGCGGCATCAACGTGATCTGCCAGAAGCCTTTCGGCCGCAGCTTCGGCGAAGCCGTCGAACTGACGGAAATCGCCGAAAAGGCCGGCATCAAGCTCGTGGTGCATGAAAACTTCCGCTGGCAGCCGTGGTATCGCGAGGCGAAGCGCCTGATCGGCAAGGGCCAGCTCGGGACGCTGCACAGTGCGGCGTTCCGCCTGCGCCCGGGCGACGGCCAGGGTCCGCAGGCCTATCTCGACCGCCAGCCCTACTTCCAGCAGATGCCGCGCCTGCTGGTGTATGAAACCGCCATTCACTGGATCGACACCTTCCGCTTCCTGATGGGCGAGGTCAGCGCGGTCTATGCGCGCCTGCGCAAGGTCAATCCGGTCATCGCCGGAGAGGACGCCGGCTACATCATCTTCGAATACGAGTCGGGCGCGACGGGCCTGTTCGACGGCAATCGCCTCAACGACCACGTCGCCGGCAACCCGCGGCGGACCATGGGCGAAATGTGGCTCGAAGGCAGCGGCGGCGTGCTGCGGCTCGACGGTGAAGCGCGTTTGTGGTGGAAGCCGCATCACGGCGACGAGGCCGAGCATGCGTATGACAAGGGCCGGCTCGACAGCTTCGGCGGCGGCGCCTGCGAGTGGATGCAGCGCCACGTCATCGCGCACCTGCTGCATGGCGCGCCGCTGGAAAACACGGCGCGCGAGTACCTGGTCAATCTCAAGGTTCAGGAAGCGGTGTACCGCTCCCACAAGGAAGGCAGGCGGATCGAACTGGCCGGCTTCGATCCCGAGGAACGCCCCGTGCTGCAAACGTTCGACGGCCCCATTTGACTCAGCTGACCCAACCCAGGAGGATCACATCATGAAACGCAGAACATTCATCGCCCGCAGCCTGATCACCGCCAGCATCGCGGCGGCCTTTGCCCTTCCCCTGTCGGCCGCCGCGGCGACCGCGCTCAAGTTCAGCCACACTGACCAGCCCGGCGGCGCTCGCCACATGGCGGCGGAACTGTTCGGCAAGAAGGTCGCCGAATACACCCAGGGCCGTTACGAGGTCAAGGTCTATCCGGCGGGCCAGCTGGCCAACGACCCGAAAGCCATCGAGCAGCTGCAGCTCGGCGGCATCGACTTCACGGTATCCAGCACCGGGTCCTACGCGACCCACCTGGCGACCCTGAACCTGACCATGCTGCCCTTCCTGGTCGAGAACTACGACCAGGGCTGGAAGTTCTATGACGAATCGAAATGGCTGCAGGCGCAGTTCGCCAAGGCGCCGGAAAAGGGCTTCCGCTTCCTCGCTACATGGGAAGCCGGCTTCCGCAACATGACCACCAAGGACGCGCTGGCCAGCCCGGCCGACGCCAAGGGCAAGAAGCTGCGCTCCTTCCCGAATGAAATGATGCGCTGGACACTGGAATCGATGGGCTTCGCGGTGCAGATCATGCCGCTGCCCGAGGTCTACCTGGCGATCCAGCAGGGCGCCGTGGCCGGTCAGGAAAATCCGATCGATACGATTTTTTCCAACAAGTTCTACGAAGTTGCGCCCAACGTCACGCTGACCAACCATGTCTATAGCCCGATCCCGCTGACCATTTCGGAGAAGACCTGGCAGAAGCTGTCGCCGGCCGATCAGGCCGCCGTGACCAGGGCGGCAAAAGAGGCGGGCGAATGGAGCCGCAAGGAAATTCGCGGCAACGACGAGCGCCAGCTGAAGGAAATGGCCGCCAAGGGCGCCAAGGTCGCCCGTCCGGACATCGGACCGTGGCGCGCCGCGGTGCAGCCCGCCTATGCCAAGGCCAAGGAGAAGTACGGCGCCGATGTCGATGGGGTGATGGCGGACGCCGAAGCGATCCGCAAGGCCGTCAAGTGATATCCCCGGGCCTGCATCAGCACGCCAGCGGCGATGACCTGATCCAGGCCCGGCCGGCACAGCGGGGGCTGTTGCCCCCCGCGCCGCCGGGACCGGCGCCATTGCGTGTGATCGGTGACGCGGTCGACTGGTCCATCGTCATCATCGGCGCGGTGATGATCGTGCTGGTGTTCATCAACGTGGTGATGCACGCCTTTGGCAAGGACATGGCGGCGACCACGGAAATGTGCGAGCTGCTGATGGTGTGGGTGACTTTTCTGGGCGGCGCGGCGGCAGCCCGGCGCGGCGCGCACATGGCCATCACCGAGCTGATCGACAAGCTGGGCACGGGTCCGCGCCGGCTGATGGATCTGGCGATCTCGGCGGTATCGGCCGCGGTGCTGGCTTCGCTGGTGTGGTACGGCTGGGGTATTACCGTGGCCGGCTGGACCAACCGCCTGACGGTGCTCGACATCCCGATGTCCTTCCAGTACCTGGCGCTGCCGGTGGCGTCCTTCATCACCCTGCTGTTCGTGCTTTGGGATGGCCTGCAGATCATGCGCGGCCGTTCGCACCAGGAACGTTTCGGCTGCAACTGAAGGGAAGGACATGTTCGCGCTCGCCCTGTTCGCCGTGTTTTTCGCCATTGCCCTGGCCGGCCTGCCGCTGATGTACTCGCTGCTGGCGACCACCATCGGCTTCATCGTGGCCGGCGGTCTCGGCCATCCGCTGACATCGGTTTATCTGTCCTATATCGGTGGAGTCGAACCGTTCATCCTGATCGCCGTGCCGCTGTTCATCTTCGCCGGCGAACTGCTGTCCGAAGGTGGTGTCGGCCGCCGCATCGTGGCCTTTGCCCATGCCCTGCTGGGCTGGCTGCCGGGCGGCCTGGGGGTCGTCACCGTGGCCTCCTGCCTGATGTTCGGCGGCGTCTCCGGTTCGGCGATTGCCGATACGGCGGCGATCGGTTCGATGGTGATTCCGGCCATGGTCAAGCAGGGCTACTCGCGCGGCTTCGCTGCCGCATTGCTGTCGGTGGCCGGCACGCTGGCGCTCTTGATGCCGCTGTCGATCCCCTTCCTGGTGTATGCCTTCATCTCCGGCGTGTCGATGCGCCAACTGTCGATGGCCGGGGTTGTGCCGGCGATAGTAATGGCTATAGCACTGATCGTGGTCTGCATCTGGTACGGACGCAAGAGCGGCTGCGACAACGGCCAGGAACGTTCGACCCTGCCGCAGATCTGGTTTGCCACCAAGGATGCCGGCCCGGCGCTGCTGATGCCGATCATCATCGTCGGCGGCATCTGGTCGGGGCTGTTTACACCGACCGAAGCCGCCTCGATTGCCGTGATCTATGGCCTGTGCATTTCGATCTTTCTCTACAAGGACATCGGCTGGCGCGATCTGCCGCGGCTCATCCTCAAGGCCTTTTCGACCAGTGCCACGGTGATGCTGGTGATCGGCGCCACCGGCGCCCTGGCCTGGCTGATCACGGTCGAACAGGTGGCCGCGCAGCTCGCCGAATGGGTACGGCTGGTGGCGACCGAGAAATGGATGTTCCTCGCCATGGTCAATGTCGCCTTGCTGCTGCTGGGCATCTTCATCGAGCCGCTGCCGGCCATGCTGCTCACCGTGCCGCTGCTGCTGCCGATGGCCAACGCGCTGCAGATCGACCTGATCCACCTGGGCGTGGTGGTCACCGCCAACCTGGCGCTGGCCCTTTACACGCCGCCGGTCGGCGGCACCCTGTTCGTCGCCGCCAAGCTGGCCGATGCCAGCATCGGCGACATCACCAAGGCGCTGGTGCCGCTGTTCGCGGCATCCCTGGTGGTGCTCGGCATCATCACCTATGTGCCGTGGATGACCTCGGTGGTCTACAAGCTGATTTTTTAGGGTCAGGAGATGAACAAGCGCATTCTGCTCGGCGCCATCGCCGACGACTTCACCGGCGCCACCGACCTCGCCAACATATTGGTACGTGGCGGCATGCGCACGGTGCAGACCATCGGCGTGCCGACGGCGGAGACCGCTTTGCCCGAATGCGACGCGGTGGTGGTGGCGCTCAAGTCGCGCACCATCCCGGCCGCGGACGCCGTCAGGCAATCGCTGGCGGCGCTCGACTGGCTCAAGGCGCAAGGGGTGCGGCAGGTCTTCTTCAAAGTCTGTTCCACCTTCGATTCCACCGATGCCGGCAATATCGGCCAGGTCGCCGATGCCCTGCTCGACGCCCTCGGCGAGAAGGTTTCCGTGGTTTGCCCGGCCTATCCGGCCAATCGGCGCACGCTATTCCAGGGGCATCTGTTCGTCGGCGACGTCCTGCTTTCGGATTCGCCGATGCGCAATCATCCGCTGACGCCGATGACCGACGCCAACCTGGTGCGCGTCCTCGGTCGCCAGAGCAGATATCCGGTGGGCCTGGTGCCCTGGTCAAAAGTCGGCGCCGGCGACACGGCGATCGCGGAAGCTTTGGCGGCGCTGGCCGCGCAAGGGGTGCGTCATGCCATGGTGGATGCCGTGCGCGACGAAGATTTGCATGCGATCGGTACGGCCTGTCGCAGGCAGCGCCTGCTGGTCGGCGGTGCGGGGCTGGCATTGGGCCTGCCGCAGAATTTTCGCGATGACAACCTCCTGGCCGATCACGCCGATGCCGATGCACTCGGCCAGGTCGGCGGGGCGGCGGCCGTGCTCGCCGGCAGTTGCTCGGAAGCCACGCGGGCGCAAGTGGCCGACATGGCCGGCCGCCATCCGGCCGTGGTCATCGACCCCCTGACGGCCGACAACCCCGTGCACCTGGCCGAGGCCGCACTGGCAAACGCGTCCGCCACGCTGGATCGCGGCGAGACCGTGCTGTTCTATTCCAGTGCCGATCCCGCGGCGGTAGCCTCGATCCAGCAACGGCTCGGGCTGGAACATGCGGCGACGCTGGTGGAGCAGGCCTTTGCCCACCTTGCGCAGGCTCTGGTTGCGCGTGGCGTGCGCCGCCTGGTCGTGGCGGGTGGCGAGACCTCCGGCGCGGTAGTCGGCGCGCTGGGCGTGAAAGCGCTGGCCATCGGCCCGCAGATCGATCCCGGCGTTCCCTGGACACGGGTACTGGGGCCGCAGCCCTTGCTGCTGGCCTTGAAGTCCGGCAACTTCGGTCGTACCGATTTCTTCAGCCGGGCCCTGGAGATGGTGCGGTGAGCGCCGCCGCACGGCCGCCCGCAGGCGGCGCTCGTCCTCCCTTGGGGAGGATGTCACGCAGTGACAGGAGGGTAGTCGAATGACCGCCGAAACGGCCGCACGCGAAGCCCTCTGCCGCACCGCGCACTCCCTGTACCAGCGCGGCCTGACCCACGGTTCGACCGGCAACCTGAGCATCCGCCTCGACGACGGCTGGCTGATGAGCCCGACCGGCGCATCGCTCGGCGAGCTCGACCCGGTGCGGCTGTCACGGCTAGACGCCGATGGCCGCCACATCTCGGGCGACAAGCCGACCAAGGAATCATTCCTGCATCTGGCGATGTACCGGCAGCGGCCCGGCAGCGGCGCGGTGGTGCATCTGCATTCGACCCATTCGGTAGCGGTGTCGGTGCTGGCCGAACTCGATCCCGCCGACCTGCTGCCGCCGCTCACCGCCTACTACATCATGCGCATCGGCACGTTGCCGCTGGTGCCCTACCATCCGCCGGGCGACATGGCGCTGGCCGACGCGGTCGGTGCGCTGGCCGGCAAGCATCACGCCATGCTGCTGGCCAACCACGGACCGGTGGTCGCCGGCAGTTCGCTCGCCGCCGCCACCGATGCGATCGAGGAACTCGAAGCCACGGCGCGACTCTATCTGCTGTTGCGCGGCCAGCAACTGCGGCTGCTCAGCCCGGAACACGTCGCCGAACTGCGTCAACGCTACCCCTCCTGAGGTCCATTCATGTACGTGATCACCGTCGAGTTTACGATTCACCCCGAGCATCTCGCGGCCTTCATGCCGCTGATGCTGGAGAATGCGCGCATCTCCCGCGAGACCGAGCCGGGCTGCCGCCGCTTCGATGTCTGCCGCGATCCGGCGCACCCGCAACATGTTTTCCTCTACGAACTCTACGATGACCGCGCCGCATTCGATGCGCATCTGGCCGCCGCGCATTTCAAGGCCTTCGATGCCGCCGTCAAGGCGATGGTGGCGAGCAAGGCGGTCCACGCCTACGAACTGGCAAGTGCCTGAGGCGCGCCAAACGCTACAATTCCGGCTACCCGTCCCCATGCCCGATGCAATGAAAACTCCCGTTTCGCGCGCAGGCACGCCGCCGCGCAAACCCGCCAGGACAACGATCGTCAAGAAGCCTGCGGTCGCCGCCCGGCCCGGGCGCAGGCCTGCCAAGGAGCCATTTGCCGACAAGGCCTATCGCGAGCTGCGGGCGCGCATCCTCGACAACAGCATGCCCTCGGGCGAGCAATACACCGAGGAGGAACTCGCGGCCATGCTGCAGATGAGCCGCACGCCGACGCGTGAAGCCATGTTGCGCCTGGCCGGCGAGGGCCTGGTGGAAGTTCGTCCCCGCCATGGCATGCGGATCAAACCGGTGTCGCAGGTCGACATGCGCGAGATTTACGAGGTCCTTACCGCGCTCGAGTCCACGGCCGCGGCATTGGCCGCGGCGCGTTCCGATCAGGGCGGGTCGGTGGCGCTGCTGCGCGCCTCGATTCGCGACATGGATGCGGCGCTGGAGCGCGACGACCTTGCCGCCTGGGCTGCTGCGGACGAGCGCTTCCACACCCTGCTGGTGGAAGCGGCCGGGAATTCGCGCTTGACCGAACTGGTGCAAACCTACGTCGGCCAGTCGCACCGCGTGCGCATGCTGACCTTGCGCCTGCGGCCCAAACCCGTGATGTCCAACCGCGATCACGAGGCCGTGGTCGACGCCGTCGCCGCCCATGACGCGCGACGCGCGCGCGAGCTTCATTTCGCGCACCGCGAGCAAAGCGGACGCATGCTGGTCGAGCTGCTGGCCAGCCATGGCCTGACGCGTCTCTAGCCGTCTGTCGCAGTGACCACCCCATCCGCCAGCGCCGCGCCCGACCCGCGCCTGGTCGCGGCGCTGATACGCGGCGGACTGCTCGGCGATCCGGCCGAAGCCGGTTTCGAGGCACTGGCCGGTGGCGTTTCGTCGGACATCTGGAAGGTGACGACGCCGACGCGAAGCTTCTGCGTCAAACGCGCGCTGGCGAAGCTGAAAGTGGCCGCCGACTGGCAGGCGCCGGTTGAACGCAACCGTTACGAAGTGGCATGGATGCGCATCGCGCATGGCATCGTTCCCGGCGCGGCGCCGGAAATCCTGTATCACGACGCCGCGGAAATGTGCTGCGCCATGAGCTATCTCGACCCATGCGACCATCGCCTGTGGAAGAGCGAATTGCGCGATGGGCGCACCGCTGCGGGGGATGCCGCGGAGGTCGGCCGGCGCCTGGGCCGCATCCATGCCGCCACGGCGAACAATGCGCAGGTCGCGGCGCAGTTTCCGCGCCACGACATCTTCCATGCCATCCGCCTGGAACCCTATCTCGAAGCGACGGCCGCCGCCCACCCGGACCTGCGCGATGTGCTGTTCGGCCTCAGCCGGCGCACCGGCGCCACGCGCCTGGTGGTGGTGCACGGCGACGTCAGTCCGAAGAACATCCTGCTCGGCCCGGATGGTCCGGTGTTCCTCGACGCCGAGTGCGCCTGCATCGGCGACCCGGCCTTCGACCTGGCCTTCTGCCTCAACCACATGCTGCTCAAATGCCTGTGGAATCCGGCGGCCCGCGAGGGATTTCACGCGTGCTTCGAGGCGATGGTGCAAGCCTATCTGGGCGAAGTGGCCTGGGAGCCGGCCGCCGCCGTCGAGCGGCGTACCGCGAGCCTCTTGCCCGGCCTGTTCCTCGCCCGCGTCGACGGCAAGTCGCCGGTCGAGTACATTCGCAGTGACGGGGACCGTGACCGCGTGCGGCGCTGCGCGCGGGGCCTGCTCGTCGCGCCGCCATCGCGTCTGGCGGACGTGCTGGCGGCCTGGAAAACGGAACTCAATACATGAGCAGTCTGATCAAGTCGGTGCGCGGGCGTCGCGTCTGGGATTCCCGCGGCCGCCCCACGGTGGAAACTCAAATCACTTTGGCGGACGGCCGGACCGGCCGCGCCATGGCGCCGGCCGGCGCGTCCACCGGCAGCGCCGAAGCGGTCGACCGGCGCGACGGCGGTTCGGCCTTCGGTGGTTACGACGTGCAGGGCGCGCTGGCCGCAGTCAATGGCGAGATCGCCGGAATGCTCGCGGGGCGCGAGGTCTGCGACCAGGCCGCGCTGGACGCCGCGCTGATCGCCCTCGACGGCACGCCGAACAAGTCGCGTCTCGGCGGCAATGCCATCGTCGCCAGCTCGATGGCCATCGCCCATGCTGCCGCTGCGGCGCAGGGCCTGCCGCTGTGGCGTTACCTGGCTACCGGGCGCGGGGATTTTTTCCTGCCGCTGCCGGAGGTGCAGATTTTCGGCGGCGGCGCCCATGCCGGCCGTCGCGTCGATGTGCAGGATTTCATGGTGATCGCCGTCGGCGCTGCCGACTATGCGCAGGCGCTGGAATGGACTGCCGAGGTGTATCGCTGCGCCGGTGTGCTGATGAATGAAGCCGGCCTGCTCGCCGGCGTTGCCGACGAGGGCGGCTGGTGGCCGGCCTTCGACAGCAACGAAGCGGCGCTGGACTTCCTGCTGCGCGCGATCGAGCGCGCCGGCTATACGCCGGGGCAGGACGTGGCGATCTCGCTCGACATCGCCGCCACCGATTTCGGACGTCAGGGCGAGTACGCCCTGGCGCGCGACGGGCGGCGCATCGATTCCGATGGGCTATCGGAAATGCTGCTGGGCTGGCTGGCGCGCTATCCCGTCGTCGCCATCGAAGATCCGCTGGCCGAGGACGATGCCGAGGGCCTGCGCAAATTCACCGCCGCCGCAGGCGACAAGGTCGAGGTCGTCGCCGATGATTTCATCTGCACCAATGCCGGGCGTATTGCCATCGCTGCTGCGCAGGGCGCCTGCAACACGGCGCTGATCAAGCCCAACCAGGCCGGCACGCTCTCGGAAACCCGCGCCGCGCTCGATTCCGCGCGCGCGGCGGGATGGGAGAGCATCGTCTCGGCGCGCTCGGGTGAAACCGAGGATGTGACCATCGTCCATCTCGCCGTGGGTTGGGGTGCGAAGCAGCTCAAGGTCGGCTCCTTCGCCCGCTCCGAGCGCATGGCCAAGTGGAACGAGGGCCTGCGCCTGGCGGAGGCCCTCGGCCAGGCCGGCGGACGCCTGCCGCCGCGAGACAGTTTTCCCTGGGGGGGGCAAATGAAAATCCTGTCGCGGCTGCCGCGGGAATAGATCCGCCGCTTCGCGTGATCCGCTTCGCCGTTTCGTGGAAATCTGGCGCGGCGGGCAGTCGGTTCGCCGTATCGCCGGCGCCGACTTTTTCCGGCCGGCGCATGGCCGGAATTGTCGGCGCCTTCCCGCAAGGGGAAAGCGCCGATGGAACCTGTTACTTGTCGAGCGTGATGGTGACGGAGCTGACGCCCAGGTTGAGCGCCGCGCCTTCGCCCTTCGACTTGGTGGTGATGACGACTTCCTTCATGCTCTGGAAGGTGTTGGCGCCCTTGCTGGGGCCGGCCGCCGCACCGGCGCCGATGCCCTGGTAGGTGCCCGGGAAATCCTCGAGCGACTTCAGGAAGTAGATGTTCGCCGTGCCGTGGGCTTCGGTGTAGCCGATGCCGCCGACCGACACGCCGCTCATCGTGAAGGGATAATCCTTGCCCTTGTAGTGCAGGACGCCCTTGCCCTTCGCACCGCCAGCGATCAGGCGCAGCTGCTTGCCCTCGAAATCTGCGGTAGCGTCGGGCGGTCCGCTCATGGCCTTTTGCCTGGCTTGCGCTTTTGCGTCCGCCTGCTTTTGCGCGTCGTTGCTTTGCGCAAACGAGACTTGGGCGAAGGCCAGCACGAGGAAGGCGAGTAGGAAACGGACGATAACGGATTTATTGTTCATGCAGTTCTCCGGAAAATTGAAACCATCAAAATGCCGCCGACTCAATGCTTGACGGGTCGGTTGGGGGACGCAGATATTAGCATTTCCCTGCTGGCACACAGCTTCCAGGCGCATGTTCTTCGCGCGATCCCTGCGGGGTGCGCGCCACCGCGGCGTGCCGCCGGCGCCGTCCCCAAGGGATAACGCCCCCGCCTTCGCCGGAGGCATGACTTTCAGGTCTTGAGTTCCAGTCGCCGCTCGATCAGCGAATACACCGCCGGCACCACGACCAGCGTCAGCAGCGTGGACGAGAACATGCCGCCGATCACGGCGATGGCCAGCGGCTGCTGGGTCTCGGCGCCGGCGCCCAAGCCCAGTGCGGCCGGGGCCAGCGCCAGGATCACGGTGGCCGAGGTCATCAGAACGGGGCGCATGCGGATAGGGCAGGCATTTCTGAGCGCCGCGTCGACTCCCATGCCCTGCTCGCGGCGCTGGTTGGCGAGGTCGACCAGCAGGATGGAATTCTTCGCCACGAGGCCGATCAGCAGTGTCAGGCCGATCATGGAATAGATGTTCAGGGTCTGGCCGGTGGCCCATAGCGCGGCGACGCCGCCGACCACGGCCAGCGGCTGCGCCAGCATGACGATGGCCGGCTGGATGAAAGAGTTGAACTGGCTGGCGAGCACCATGTAGAGCAGCACCAGCGCCAGGGCGAAGGTGAACACCATGTACTTCATGGTCTTGCCGAATTCCTCGGCCTGGCCGATGAGGCGGATCTGGTAGCCGGCCGGCAGGATTTCCTGTCCGGCGCGGCGCACCGACTCGACGGCCTCTCCCAACGGGATGGCCGGCGTGGCGTAGAAGGTCGCCGCGTACTGCAGGTCGAAGCGGCCGATCACGGCCGGACCGAGCCGTTCCTCGAAGCGGGCGACGGAATCGAGGCGCACCATCCTGCCGTCGCGGCTGCGCAGGAAGATCTTCGACAGGTCGGCCGGCTGGGTGAACTCGCCAGGTTTGGCCTTGACCCGGATGTCATAGCGCTGGCCGTCGCCGGGTTCGTCGTTGAACTTGGCGATGTCGACGCCGCCGGTCAGCATGTTCACCGCCTGCGCCACGTCGCTGGAGGACAGGTTGGCGGCGGCGATGCGCAGGCGGTCGGGGATGAAGACCAGCTGCGGCAGGTCGAGCTGGACGTCGCTGTCGATGCGGCCGAGGCCGGGCACGGTGGCCAGCTTCTGCTGCAGTTCGCGCGAAAGGCGGCCGATCTCGTCGATGTTGTCGCCGGCGAGGACGAACTGCAGCGGCTCGCCGCGCTGGCCGCCGCCGACCACCGAGAAGGGGGAGGCGAAGGCGCGCGCGCCGGGAATCGCCGCCAGGTCGCGGCGCACCGCGGCCACCACTTCCTGCTGGCTGCGCTGGCGTTCCCGGCGCGGCTGCATGCGCACGATGACCGTGCCCTGGTTCACCTGGCCGGCGGTGCCGAGGCCGATCAGGGCGAACTCGGTGCGGATCTCGGGGTATCTGCCCAGCACCTCCTCCACCTCGCGCAGCTTGGCGTCGGTGTAGTCGATGCTGGAACCCAGCGGCGTGCGCAGCGAGATGCGGAAGCGGCCTTCGTCCTCTTCGGGCGAGAAGGTCTTGCCGACGTTCATGAAGAAGAACGTCGACGAGCCGACCACGGCGACGGTGAGCGCGACGACGTGCCAGCGGTGGCGCAGGGCGCGGTCCAGCAGCGTGATGTAGATGCGATCGAGGCCGCCCAGCACCCGGTCGAACAGGTGGTAGATGCGGCCGTGCTGCTTTTCGACCTTGAGGTAGCGCGAGCACAGCATCGGCGTCAGGGTCAGCGAGACGAAGAGCGAGACCAGCACGCCGAAGGTGACCACCACGGCGAAGGAACGGAAGAACTGGCCGATGATGCCGGAGAGGAAGATCACCGGGGCGAAGATCGAGACCAGGGACAGCGTCGCCGCAATCACGGCGAAGACCACTTCCTTGCTGCCATTGACCGCGGCGGCCACCGGTTCGGGATCGATCTCCTCGCGGTGGCGGAAGATGTTCTCCAGTACCACGATGGCATCGTCGACCACGACGCCGATCAACAGCAGCAGCGCCAGCATGGTCAGCGAGTTCAGCGTGTAGCCGAAGAAGTAGATGACGGCGATGGCCCCCATCAGCGAAACGGGAATCGCCAGCGCGACGATCAGCGTCGAGCGCAGCGAACGCAGGAAGAACCAGACCACCAGCGAGGCCAGCAGCGTGCCTTCGATCAGGTGTTCCTTGAGCGAGTTGACGATTTCGAGGATGAACACGGCATCGTTGGAAACGATGCTGATCCGCATCCCCGGCGGCAGTTGCGGCTCGATTTCCTTGGCCAGCTTCTCCTTGACGCGTTCCACGATGGCGACGGTATTGGCGTTGGTGACCTTGACCACGCCCATGCCGACCGTGGTTTCGCCGTTGAAACGCGCCAGCTGGCGGTTGTCGGTGAGGCCGTCTTCCAGTTCGGCGATGTCGATGAGCCGGATCGGCGCGGCATTGGGTGGCGTGCCGCGGTAGCCGACGACCAGGCCGCCCAGCGCATCGAGGGTATGGAATTCGAGGTCGAGCTTGACCAGGTGCTCGGTGGTTTCGCCGACGACGAAACCGCCGGCCAGTTGCACATGCTCGCGGGCGAAGGCGTCGCTGATGTCCTGCGCCGCAACGCCCAGCGCGGCCATGCGGTCCGGCAGCAGATTGACGCGGATGGTGCGGTCGCGGCGGCCGCCGAGGCGCACTTCGCCGACGCCGTCGATGGTTTCCAGCTTTTTCTTGATGACGTTGAGCGCGTACTGGTTCAGCTGTTGCTGGGTGCGGTCGCCCTGCACCGCCATCCAGAAGATCGGCGAAGCGTTGGTCTCCACCTTGGCGACCACGGGCGGATCGACGTCCTTCGGCAGGCGGCGCAGCACCTGATTGACCTTGGATTGCACCTCGGTGAAGGCGACATCGACATTCTTTTCCAGGCCGAAGGTGATGTTTACGACGGAGACACCCGGCGACGAGGTCGACTGGATGTGCTCGATCCCCGGTACGCTATTGACCGCGCCCTCGATCAGGTTGGTGACGCTCGAATCGACGATGTCGGGATTGGCGCCCTTCAGCGCGGTGGTGACGGAGACCACCGGAAATTCGATGTAGGGCAGCCGGTCCATGCCGATGCGGGTAAAGGCGATCACCCCGAACAGCACCAGCACGGCATTGACCATCCACGCCAGGACGTGGCGCTTGACGGAAAGCTCGGGCAGGGTCATTCCAAAAAAGTCGCGTCAGCGACTCGCGACGCTCCCCTCTACCCTCGCGGGTGAGGGGTTGGGGGTCAGGGCGGCTTCGGGTTTGGCGGCGTCTTTGGTGCCTGCCGCGCCTGCGGGCGTCGTACCGCCAGCGCTCTGCGTCCCTGCGGGAACTTTGCTGGCAGCCCCGGCCGCTTCCTTGACGGCGACCGCAGCGCCGTTGGTGAGGAAACCGGCGCCGTCCAGCGCGATGGTTTCGCCGCCGGCGAGGCCTTCGAGGATTTCGATGCGGCCGCTGCGCTTGGCGCCGACCCTGACCGGCTTCTGCTGCGCCTTCTTCTGGCCATCCACGTCGGCGATGACATACACCACCTTGCCGGCGGGGCGCAGCACGATGCTCTGCTCGGGCACGGTGAGCGCTTCGGCCCTGGCCGAAACGATCACCGCGGCATTGACCGTGCCGCCGCCGCGCAGGCTGCCGTCATTGTCGATGTCGGCCAGCACGTCGAGCGAGCGGCTGCCCTCGACGATGCCGGGGCGGATGTCCTTGATGCGGCTGGTGAATACCTTGCCCGGCGCCAGCGGCGAGGCGAGCCTGACTTCCTGCCCGACCTGCAGGCGCGGGCCGAGGCTTTCGGCAAAGGGCAGGTGGGCGCGCAATTTTTTCGGCGCGACCAGGTTGAACAGCGGATCGCCGACCTTGACGTAGTCGCCGGGGGAAACGATCTGGACTTCGACGATGCCGTCGATCGGCGCCCGCACCTGTGTCTTGCCGAGCGAACGGCGGCTGTTGTCGGCGCGCGCCCGTGCCGCTTCATGCTGGGCGGCGAGCGCGGCCCGTTGTGCGGCGACATCCTCGCCGGCGTTCTTCGACAGGAAGCCCTTGTCCATCAGGGTCTGCTGCCGCTCGGCGAGCTTTTCCTGCTGCTTCGCCAGTGCCTCGATGCGCCGCGCTTCGGCTTCGTCGGCCTTGTTCTGCAGGGCGACATCGCCGGCATCGATCACCGCCATGAGGTCGCCGGCCTTGACCTGCGTCCCGGTGCGCGCCAGAACCTGGGTCACCCGGCCGGCGACTTCGGCGCCGATTTTCGGATCGGCGAGAACTTCAAGCGTGCCCAGGGTTTCCAGCACGACCTCGAACTCGCCCTTGGCGGCCTGGGTCACGGTGATCAACGATGGCGGCGGGACTGCCTTCTTTTCCTCGGCTTTCTGGCCGCAGCCGGCGAGGAGAATCAGTGCCAGGCAGGCAACAAGGGGATGACGCATCAAGGCAGGACCGATTCGAGGGCGAAGAGTTCCGGAACCTCCTCGCGGCGGCGGATCAGGTGCGTGGCATCGCCGTCGACCATGACTTCGGCGGCACGCGGCCGGCTGTTGTAGTTGGAGGCCATGGCCATGCCGTAGGCGCCGGCCGAGAGGATGGCGAGCAGGTCGCCCTCGTTCAGCGCCAGTTTCCGGTCATGACCGAGGAAATCGCCCGACTCGCAGACCGGGCCGACGATTTCGTAGGGCATCGCGGTCGCCGTGTCGCCGGCGCCGACTTTTGCGGCGGAGACCGGCACGATGTCGTGCCAGGCGTCGTACAGCGCCGGGCGCATCAGGTCGTTCATCGCCGCATCGACCACCGCGAAGTGCTTTTCCTCGCCCGGCTTCAGCACCTGTACCCGGGTCAGCAGCAGGCCGGCGTTGCCGACCAGCGAGCGGCCGGGTTCGAACACCAGCTTTTCGCGGCGCCCGGCAAGTTTCGCCAGCATCGGCGCCAGATAGTCGGCGACGGGGGGCGCCGGCTCGTCGGCGCGGTACTGGATGCCCATGCCGCCGCCGAGGTCGATGTGTTCCAGCGCGATGCCCGCGGCGGCGAGGCGATCGACCAGCGCCAGCACCTTGTCCGCGGCCTCGGCGGCCGGTGCCGGATCGAGCAGTTGCGAGCCGATGTGGCAGTCGATGCCCCTCACCGCGATATGCGGCAGGCGCGCGGCGCGACGGTAGATATCGAAGGCTTCGCCGAAGGCGATGCCGAATTTTGCCGTCTTGAGCCCGGTGGAGATGTAGGGATGGGTTTTCGCGTCGACGTCCGGATTCACGCGCAGCGACACCGGTGCGCGGCGGCCGAGGCTGCCGGCGACTTCGTCGAGCTGGTCCAGCTCGCTGGCGGATTCGACGTTGAAGCAGTGGATGCCCGCCTCCAGCGCCGCACGCATCTCGGCGCGCGACTTGCCGACGCCGGAGAACACGATTTTGCCCGCACTGCCGCCAGCGGCCAGCACGCGCGCCAGCTCGCCACCGGAAACGATGTCGAAGCCGGCGCCGAGCCGGGCGAAAAGGTTCAGGATGGCGAGGTTGGAATTGGCCTTGACCGCGTAGCAGACCAGCGATCGGTCGGCCAGGCCGTGGGCCTGCAGCGCGTCGCGGTAGGCGGCATAGGTCGCGGTGAGCGCGGCACGCGAATAGACGTAGCATGGCGTGCCGAAGCGCGCGGCGATGTCGCCCAATGCGACGGACTCGACGTGCAGGCCGTCCCTGCCCATCGTGGTCAGGCTCATCGGCGCGACTCGGTCGCCTTGTCGGCGTTGGTGGGCGCCGGCGCCGCGGGTGCTGCGGCAGCGGGTTGTTCCGGCGGGGGTGCCGTTGCGGGGTCTTGGCCGCAGCGGCGAGGGCGAGCTTGGAGCAGGACAGCCATGGCGGGCCGGGCGCATGGGTCTCATCGGGCGGGAACTGAAGGCGTAAGATATGCGACAGGCGAAGGATGGTAACACGCGATGGATGAACGGGAATTCATGGCCGCGGCGGACGCGGAGCTGGCGCGCATCGAGGCGGCGCTGGAGGCGGCTTCGATGAGCGGCGTCGCCGATTTTGATTTCGAGACCAAGCCCGGCGGCGTGATCGAGATCGAGTTCGGGAACGGTTCGAAGATCATCGTCAATCGCCACGGCGCGGCGCGCGAAATCTGGGTGGCGGCCAGGTCGGGGGGGTATCACTTCCGGCCCGACGGCGGGCGCTGGCTCGGCACGCGCGATGGCGAGGAACTGCTGGCTGCGCTGTCGCGTACCGTCTCCGAACAGGCCGGGGTGCGGATCGCGCTCTAGTTTTTCTTCTCGGGCGGCTTTTGTGCCGCCGGTTTTTCGGCAGCGGTCTTTTCCGCCACCGGCTTTTCCACCGGTTTGGGCCTGGCATCCACCACCGGCGCCGGTTCCTGCTTCGGCTCTTCGGCTTCGGCGTCCGCCGGCGGCAGGTGCTCCTTGTAGATCAGTTCCCTGGTGGTCTTCCCCGACGGATCGTGGGCGACGATCGTTACCAGTCCTTCCGGGGTTTCCTGCCAGCTTTCCGGAACCCCCTTCAGGGCGTGCTCCATGAAGCCGATCCAGATCGGCAGCGCCGCGGCGCCGCCGGTTTCGCCGTTGCCCATGCGCCTGGGCTGATCGAAGCCGATCCAGGCGACGCCGACCACCGTGGGCTGGTAGCCGCAGAACCAGGCGTCGATGTAGTCGTTGGTGGTACCGGTCTTGCCCGCCAGGTCGCCGCGCTTGAGCACCGCCGCGGCGCGGGTGGCGGTGCCGCGCCGCACCACGTCGTGCATCATGGAGTCCATCAGCCAGGCATTGCGCGCGTCGATCGCGCGCAGCGCCTCGTCGCCTGCCAGCGAGGGCTGCATGGCGGCCAGCACCGTGCCCTTGTCGTCCACGATCTGGCGCACGATATGGGGCGTGATGCGGTAGCCGCCATTGGCGAAAATCGAATAGGCGGCGAGTTGTTGCCAGGGGGTCACGGCACCGGCGCCAAGGGCCAGGGTCAGGTAAGGAGGGTTCTTGTCGGCATCGAAGCCGAAGCGCGTCACGTAGTCCTGCGCGTACTGGGTGCCGATTGAACGCAGCAGGCGGATCGACACCATGTTCTTGGATTTCGCCAGTGCGGTACGCAGGCTCATCGGACCTTCGTACTTGCCGTCATAGTTCTTTGGTTCCCACGCCTGGGAGCCGGTCTCCTCGGCCGAGATCGAGACCGGTTCATCCGCGATCACCGACGCCGGGGTATAGCCCTTTTCCAGTCCCGCGGAGTAGATGAAGGGCTTGAAGCTGGAGCCCGGCTGGCGCCAGGCCTGGGTGATGTGGTTGAACTTGCTGCGATTGAAATCGAAGCCGCCGACCAGCGCCCGGACTGCGCCGTCGACCGGGCTGGCGGCGACGAATGCCGCCTCGACTTCCGGCAGCTGGACGATCTGCCAGCCTTTGTCGGCCTTTTGCACGCGAATCACCGCGCCGCGCCTTATGCGCTTGTTGGGGGCCGCCTTGTCATCCAGCATGCGCGCGGCGAACTTGAGGCCGTCATCGCTGATCTTGAGCACCTCGCCACCCCTCAGATAGGCGCGCACCAGCTTCGGACCGGCCTCGAGGACGATGGCCGGCAGCAGGTCGTCGCTGTCGAAGTAATCGGACAGGTGCTCTTCGAGCGCCTCGTCCTGGTTCGAGTCGATGCCTGTCATGTCGACGTAGGCTTCCGCGCCACGATAGCCGTGACGCCGGTCGTAATCCATGACGCCGCGGCGCAGCGCCAGGTAGGCAGCCTGCTGGTCGGCCCGGTTGATGGTGGTGATCACGCGCAGGCCCCGGTTGTACACCTCGTCCGGGAAGCTCTCGACGACGATCTGGCGCGCCATCTCGGCGACATGTTCGGCATGGACGCCGAAGTCATTGACGTCGCGTTTTACGTGCAGGGTCTCGGCTTGCGCCGACTTCCATTGGGCGTCGTTGATGAAGTTCAGCTCATGCATCCGGCGCAGGACGTAGCGCTGGCGCAGTTGCGCGCGCTTTGGATTTGCGACCGGGTTGAAGGCCGAAGGCGCTTTCGGCAGTCCGGCGAGCATCGCCGCCTCGGCGATGCTCACATCCCGCAACGCCTTGCCGAAGTAGATCTGCGCGGCGGCCGAGAAGCCGTAGGCCCGCTGACCGAGGTAAATCTGGTTGATATAGATCTCGAGGATCTGATCCTTTCCCAGATTGTTCTCGATTTTGAAAGCCAGTAACATCTCGTAGAGTTTTCGGGTCAGGGTCTTTTCGCTGGAAAGGAAAAAGTTGCGCGCCACCTGCATGGTGATGGTCGATGCGCCCTGGCGCTTGCCGCCGCCGACGAAATTGGAATACGCTGCGCGCAATACGCCCAGCGTGTCGATGCCAGGATGCTGGTAGAAGCGCTCGTCTTCCGCGGCGAGGATCGCCTGCGTCATGACGGCGGGAACATCCTTGATCAACACGAAGTTTCGTCGTTCCTCGCCGAACTCGCCGATCAGGTAGCCGTCGCCGGAGTAGATGCGCAGCGGGATCTTCGGCTGATAGTCGGTCAGTACCTCGACCGAGGGCAGTTGCGGGTAGGCCAGCAGCAGCACGATGCCGGCAAGGGCGGCCACCGATAACAGGGTGCCGCCGGTCAGGAGCAGGAGATACAACACCCAGCGAACGGGGGTGGGCAGGGCGGAAATGGACACGATGGGCTGGGCGGAAGGCGGCGCGAGGAATTATAGCTGTGGCGTCGGAGACACGCTTCGATAGTCGGGTGTTGATAATTTTGCTTTACAGTCGATATAGTTGCTGCTAGCATCTGAAGTAAATTATCCGTATAGCTTGTAACACAATATTTATAAAGGAAAAATCCTTTGCAGATCGATGTCGCAGCGTTAAAGTCGATCTTTGACCCGAAGCTTCGTCCGCTGATCGGTGTGGATATCAGTTCGACGGCCGTCAAGATGGTCGAGCTGGTCGATGCCGGCAAGGGGCAGCCTCGTGTCGAGCGCTATGCGATCGAGCCGCTGCCGAAAGACGCAGTGGTTGACGGCAATCTGGCATCGATCGAGGCTGTTGCGGAAACCCTGCAACGCTGCTGGAAGCGGCTCGGTACTTCGACGCGATTTGTCGCCATGGCCTTGCCGACGGCGGCGGTGATTACCAAGAAGATCACGTTGCCGGCGACCCTGCGCGATCAGGAAATGGAAATCCAGGTCGAGTCGGAAGCCAACCAGTACCTCCCGTTTGCCCTCGAAGAGGTCAATCTCGACTTTCAGGTGATTGGTCCGGCGCCGGGCAATCCGGATGATGTCGAAGTCCTGCTGGCGGCGTCGCGCAAGGAAAAAGTCGAGGATCGTGTGGCCGCCGCCGAAGTGGCCGAGTTGAAGCCCGTGGTGATGGATGTGGAGGCCTACGCAACCGAGGCCGCATACGAGCTCGTTACCAAGCAGCTTCCCGGCGAGGGTGCGGGGCAGATCGTGGCGTTGGTGGATGTCGGCGCGTCGGCGATGAAAATCACCATCATGAAGGATGACCAGCAACTGTACACGCGGGAGCAGGCCTTCGGCGGAATCAGGTTGACCGAGGAAATCATGCGCGCTTACGGCATGGGGCCGGAAGAGGCGGAAAGCCTCAAGCGCTCGGGAACGCCGCCGGACAACTACGAAGCGGAAATCCTTCACCCGTTCATAGAGGGGCTGGCGCAGGAAGTCGCGCGTGCCATGCAGTTCTTCTTTACGTCCACGCCATACGGCGAGGTGCATTACATCATTCTCGCCGGCGGTTCGGCGCTGGTTCCCGGTGTGGCGGAAATTGTCGGTCAGCGCACCAATATCAATACGCTGCTCGCGGATCCATTTGCCGGCATGGCCATTTCGCCGCGCATCCGCGCCAAGCAGCTGGCCACGGATGCGCCGTCACTGATGGTGGCCTGCGGACTGGCGCTCAGGAAGTTCGATCAATGATACGGATCAACCTGCTTCCGCATCGTGAGGCGAAGCGCAAGTCGCGGCGACAGCAGTTCTACGTCCTGCTGGGGCTGATTGCGGTACTTGCCGGACTGATCTGGTTCCTCGGATTCTCGTTCATCAACCGCCAGATTACCGCGCAGAACGATGCGAACGAATTCCTCAAGCGGGAAATCGCCAGCCTGGACAAGGAAATCAACGAGATCAAGAAAATCCAGGAACAGACCAACGCGCTGCTGGCGCGCAAGCGGGTCATCGAGGCGTTACAGGCCAATCGCACGGAAACGGTGCACCTGTTCAACGAATTGGCCAAGCAGGTCCCCGAGGGCATCTATTTGCGCACCCTGGTGCAAACCGGTCAGAAGATCTCCATCACCGGGTATGCCCAGTCGAATGCGCGAATAACCACGCTGATGAACAATCTTGACGAATCGCCTTTGCTGGAGCGGTCGACGTTGGTGGAAACCAAGGCCGAGGTGGTTGCCAACCGTCGACTCAACGCGTTCAGCATCACCACGATGATCACCCGTCAGACTGCTGCGCCAGGGAAGAAATGATGAAGCTGCCCCCTTCGATTGCCGGTTTGTTCAAGCGCAAGTCTGCCGCGGAAAAACTGGCGGACAAGCAGGCGGGCAAGTCCGAGCCGGCAGCACCCAAGGCGCCGCTGATAAATTTCCAGCAGCTGGCCATGGATTTCAAGACCCTGGATCCCAAGGATCCGGGCTTGTGGCCCCTGGCGCCGCGCATCGTCATACTGTTCGGGTTTTTTGCCGTGTTGCTGGCCGCCGCGTGGGGATTCGGGGCCATCGGATGGAGCGTTCAGCTCGAGGAGCTGGAAGCCATGAAACAGCAGGAAGCCAAGCTCAAGGAAGACTGGCTGGGCAAGAAGAAGCAGGCGGTGAATCTCGACGAGTACCGTCGCCAGTTGGCCGAGATCGACCGGTCGTTCGGCGCCTTGCTCAAGCAATTGCCGAACAAGGCCGAGATGGGGGACATGCTGGTCGATATCAACAAGGCGGCGCAGAGTCGGGGGCTCGCCGTTGAACTCTTCAAACCGGGCGGCGAGGCTCCGCGGGAGTTCTACGCCGAAGTGCCGATCACGCTCAACCTTACCGGCAGCTATCATGACATCGGAGCGTTTACCGGAGATGTCGCCAAGCTGCCGCGTATCGTTACCCTGAACGACATCAACATGAGTGCGAACCCGAACGGGACGCTGGTGCTGAGAACCACGGTCAAGACCTTCCGCTATCTCGATGAAGCGGAGATGGCCAGTCAGAAGAAGGCTCAGCAACCAGGCAAGGGAGGCAAGAAATGAAGTCGCACAGGCTTCTGGTTCTGTTGCCGTTGCTGCTATCGGGCTGCGCCAGCGACGAACATCAGGATTTGCGGCAGTGGATGCGTGATGAAGCGAAGGGCATGAAGGGCAAGGTGGCACCGCTCCCCGAAATAACCCCGTTCCCGGTGGTTTCCTACGAAACCGAGATGCTCACCCCCCCCTTTGCTACGGGCAAAATCGTGACGCTGGAGGTCGCCGCGGACAAGACCGCGCCGGATCGTGAGCGACCACAACAACCGCTGGAGATCTTTCCCCTTGAGGATTTGCGGGTGACCGGCGTCATCATGGCGGGGCCGGTGCCCTATGCCCTGGTCCAGACGCCGCCGCCGAACAAGCCCAAGCATGTACGGGTGGGCGAATACATGGGCCGCAACTTTGGCAAGATCACGGCAATTACCAGTGAAGGCATTACGGTTGTCGAAACCGTGAAGGATGCGAACGGTGCGTGGGTAACGCAGGAAAAGTTGCTCATCGTGCCGAAAGAAGGAGGTCGTCGATGAAAAACATTAAACGCGCCGCGGTTGCACTTGCGGGCCTTTGGCTTGGACTCGCCGGCATTTCGTTCGCGGCAGAAAACTCCATCAAGCAGATCCAGGTCAGGCGCGACGGCGATCAAGTCCTGCTCAAGGTGCAGATGGCGGCACCTCTGAAGTCGATGCCCGGCAACTGGAGCGTGGTCGAGCCGCCGCGGGTCGTGATCGACTTCCCCGAGACCGACAACAAGTCCGGGCAATCCACGCAACAGGTGGCGGAGGGTGACCTCAAGAGCCTGAATCTGGTTCAATCCGACAAATTGACACGGCTGGTGCTGAATCTCTATCGACCGACCAAGTTTTCCACCGAAATTGCCGGAGATGTTCTATTCATCAAGCTGCAGGGGCAGGGTGTGCAGTCCAGCAGCGAAGCGGCGCCGAGCGTATTTCAGCGAACCGGGACGACCGCGGCAGGTAGCCCGGGAAGTGCGGCGGCCCGGACCGATGCGGCAGCCATTCGTGACATCATTTTCCGTCGCGGCGAGGAGGGCCAGGCCTGGGTTATCATCGATCTGACCGACGGCACCGTGCCGGTCGATATCCGGCGCGTGGGGACCGGCCTGACCGTGGAACTGCGGGATGTGGAACTGCCCGAACGCTTGCAGAACCGCCGCGATGTCAACGACTTCGCAACGCCGGTTACCGGGCTGACTTCGCGTGCCATGGGCAACCTGACACGCATCGACATCAACGCGCGCGGACGCTGGTTCCACCAGGCGCACCTGGCGAACAACCAGCTGTCCATCGAAGTCAAGCCGATACCGGCGGACGACGCCAACAAGCTGGTCCAGACCGGCCAGCAGGGCCAAAAGGTTTCGATCAACTTCTTTGCCGCGGATGCCACCATGGTCCTGCGCACCTTGGCGGACATTTCGGGCAAGAACGTGCTGATCGATCCCTCGTTGAGCGGACGAACCGTAACCGCGAACCTTGACAACATCCCCTATGACCAGGCACTTGAAATCATCATGGGGCAGGTCAATGCCGGGATGCGGGTGCGCAACGACATCATTCTCTTCGGCGATCGGGCCGTCCTGCAGAAGCGGGATCAGGACAACGCGGACGAGGCCGCTCGCGCGAGCGATGTCGCACCGCTGGTGGCCGAAACATTCAAGCTCAACTACGTCAAGACCGGTGACATCATCGCCCTGGTGAACAGCAGCTTCGCTCCGGCTGCAACCCCGACGGGCGCGGCGCCTCCGGTTGCTGGCGTGGTCTCCCCGGCAGCCAATATCGCCGGCGGTTCGCCTGCGCCGGCACCGGCCTCGGGCGGTTCGGCGCCGGCCGGCGGCGGCAGTTCCGCCAAGGGCATGCTCTCCGCGCGCGGAAGCATTTCGGCCCACGACGCAACCAACCAGCTGTTCGTCCGTGATACGGCGGCGGTCGTGGAGGCCATCCGCGAAGTCATCCGCAATGTGGATGTTCCGCCCAAGCAGGTAATGATCGAAGCCCGCATCGTCGAGGCCTCGACCGGCTTTGCCAGTTCGCTCGGCATGCGCTTGCGCCTCGCCAATGCGAATCTCCTTGGCAACCAGGGCGGGCAAAATCTGTTCGGTACCGGGACCCGTTGGGCGCCCGGCACCACGACCAGTTATTCCAATACCGATACCTATGGCGTGCCAAGTACGCCGACGCTGACACGGTCGACCGATATCTTCAAGCCCAGCTATGCCCTGGCGGGAGCGGCCAACTTTGGCCTGATGCTGTTCAACAACGCAGGCAGCAAGCTGCTCGCGCTGGAGTTGCAGGCGGCTGAAACCGACTCGCGCAACAAGACGATATCTTCCCCGCGAATCGTAACCCTGAACCGCAAGGCGGCGACGATCAACAATACCCAGCAGGTGACCATTCTCAGCGGCGTCAACGCGACGACGGGCCTGCCGATCTACCAGACCTTCTCGGCACCTCTTACGCTCGGGGTGACACCATCGGTGAATCCCGACAACCGCATCAGCCTCGACCTCAACATCGCCAAGAGCACGATCACCAACGCGACGACCGGCAGCCTGGATACCAACACGGTAACCACCAACGTCATTGTCGAAAACGGGGGAACGGTGGTCATCGGCGGTTTCGCGCGGGAATCGGAATTGCAGGTGCAGGACCGCGTTCCCTTCCTCGGCGACCTGCCCTACGTGGGGAATCTTTTCAAAACCACGACAAAGAGCAATGCGCGCAGCGAGCTGCTGGTTTTCATTACGCCGCGCATCATCAGCGACGCGGTCTCGCAGCGATAGCACGGGCTCGGTTGCACGCACACGGGGCCGGCTTGTATGCCGGCCCCGTGCTTTTTGCGCCCCCCGTGGCGAGTGGGGACGCTATCGCGGGGGCGGGGCATTTCAACGCGGGACCCAGGGAACGCATTTCCTGGCGGAATCGGCCAGCGACCGAAGTGCAGTCGGCATGCCGGGGGAGCCGCGCTGATACAATCCGGCCGTGAATTCGAACAACAACATCTATCTGGTCGGCATGCCGGGCGCGGGCAAGACCACGGTCGGGCGCCAGCTCGCGAAGCGCATGCACCGCTCCTTTGTCGATGCCGATCACGAGATCGAGGCGCGAACCGGCGTCAGGATTCCGCTGATTTTCGACATAGAGGGCGAACAGGGCTTTCGGGATCGCGAGTCGAAAGTCCTGGCCGAGCTCGGCAGCCGGTCCGGGCTGATCGTCGCTACGGGCGGTGGCGCGGTACTGCGGCCGGAAAATCGCGCCGCACTCAAGGAGGGTGGTGTAGTTGTCTATCTTCATGCCACGCCGCAGCTGTTGTTTGAACGTACACGCCTGGACCATAACCGGCCGCTGCTGCAGGTCGCCGATCCGATAAAGAAGATCGAGGAACTGTTTGCGGTGCGCGATCCGCTGTATCGCGAAGTGGCAGACATCACCATTAACAGCCTGGGCGGCAGCATCAGTCATCTTGTCAGGCAGTTGGAGCGGGAGTTGCAAAAGCAATGCGCCGCCTGACGCTGTCGCTTGGTGCTCATAGCTATCCGATCCTGATCGGCGGCGGCCTGCTGACAGCGGTCGACCAGATCCAGCCTTTTCTGCGCAGTCCGCGGATTGCCCTCGTCAGCAACACTACCGTTGCGCCCCTGTACCTTGAGCGCCTTGTCGGCGCCATGGAAAAAGCCGGCATTGGCGTGACGCCGATAATTCTTCCTGATGGTGAAGCCTACAAGAACTGGGAATCACTCAACCTGATTCATGACGCCTTGCTGGCTGCTCGCTGCGATCGCAGCACAACGATCGTCGCCCTCGGTGGCGGCGTGATCGGCGACCTCGCGGGGTTTGCCGCCGCGACCTACCAGCGCGGCGTACCCTTCATCCAGATCCCTACCACCTTGCTGTCGCAGGTCGATTCGTCGGTGGGCGGCAAGACCGGGATCAACCACCCGCGCGGCAAGAACATGATCGGCGCGTTCTGGCAGCCGAAGCTTGTTCTGGCGGATACCGATGCGCTGCAGTCACTCCCGGCCCGCGAGTTGTCGTCTGGCATGGCGGAAGTCATCAAGTACGGGTTGATTCGTGACCTGCCTTTTCTCGAATGGCTGGAGGCCAACATGGAAGGGCTGATGGCGTGCGACGGGCAACTGCTGGCGCAGGCGATCGAACGCTCTTGCGCCAACAAGGCCGAGGTAGTGGCTGCCGACGAATTTGAAACGGCAAAGGAGGGCGGCCGCGCGCTGCTGAATCTCGGTCACACATTCGGCCATGCGATCGAGACCGGCATGGGTTACGGCGAGTGGTTGCACGGCGAGGCCGTTGCCGCCGGAACGATGATGGCGGCCGAGCTTTCCCGGCGCCTGGGCTGGCTGTCCGCCGCCGATGTAGAGCGGGTCCGTGCGCTGATGTTGCGTGCCGGCCTGCCTGTCAGCGGTCCCGATCTCGGTGTTTCGCGCTATCTTGAATTGATGTCGCACGACAAGAAGGTAATCGCCGGCAGCCTGCGCCTGATCCTGCTCAAGGGCCTGGGGCAAGCGGTGATCCATGCCGACGCGCCGTCCGCCGACATCGCCGCGGCCATCGAAGCCTGCAGCCGTGCCTGATCTGGCGTCCTACGCGGTCAGTGACGGCAACAGCAGGGGGCGCGCGCATGCGGAGCCGCGACCCAAGGTGCGCAGCGAGTTTCAGCGTGATCGCGATCGCATCGTACATTCCACGGCGTTTCGTCGCCTCGAGTACAAGACCCAGGTTTTCGTCAACCACGAAGGCGACCTGTTTCGCACCCGCCTGACGCACAGCATCGAAGTGGCCCAGATCGCACGCACGGTGGCGCGTGCCCTGGAGCTCAATGACGACCTTGTCGAGGCCGTCGCACTGGCCCACGACCTCGGCCATACCCCGTTCGGCCACGCCGGCCAGGAGGCGCTCAATCAGTGCATGCAGGGGCATGGCGGCTTCGAGCACAATCTGCAAAGCCTGCGCATCGTCGATCGCCTGGAAGAGCGCTACGGCGCCTTCGATGGCCTGAACCTGATGTTCGAAACGCGCGAGGGCATCCTCAAGCATTGTTCGCCGGCGCGTGCCCGGGAGCTCGGCGAGGTCGGTCAGCGCTTTCTCGATGACCGCCGGCCTTCGCTGGAAGCGCAGATCTGCAATCTGGCCGATGAAATCGCCTACAACAACCACGACGTCGACGACGGATTGCGTTCAGGCGTGCTCACGCTGGAGCAATTGCAGGGCGTCTCGCTGTTCGCACGCCACGCTGCCGAAGTTTCCGCCGAATTTCCTTCCATCGCCGGGCGTCGCCGGGTACATGAAACCATCCGGCGCATGATCGACGCCCAGGTCACCGACTTGTTGGCCGAGTCCGCGCGACGTATCGCGGCGGCGGCCCCCGCTGCGCTGGAAGACGTGCGCAGCGCACCGGAACTGATAGGGTTTTCCGCTGCGATGGCGGAGGAGAATCGCGCACTCAAGGGCTTTTTGCGCGAGCACCTCTACCGCCATTTCGAGGTCTTGCGGATGACTGCCAAGGCGCGGCGCGTGATCCATGACCTGTTCGGTGCTTTCGTCACCGATCCACGCCTGCTGCCGCCCCAGTACCAGGCCATGGCGGACGCCGGGGGCATAGAGCGGGCAACGGCGGACTACATTGCCGGCATGACTGATCGCTACTCGATGCGGGAGCATCGTCGCCTGTTCGCCGTCAGCGAGTTCTGAGCCCGTTTGCTGCGTTGCAGCGTATTGAAATCCACCCCTTTTGGCGGTATATTTGGGGCGTCCGCGATGCATGGCGGAACATCCAAGGCCGGGGAGCGGCAACACCCCGGCTTTTTTGCCGGCCGCATTTTGCAGATAGTTCGGCCGATTGCCGGTCGCATTTCCGAGGAAAGACACGATGGTCCTCCCCCAGCGCCAGGGTCTCTACGACCCCGAAAACGAGCGTGACGCCTGCGGCGTCGGCTTTGTCGCCCACATCAAGAACCAGAAGAGCCACGCCATCATCGAGCAGGGCCTCAAGATCCTGGAGAACCTCGAACATCGCGGCGCTACCGGCTACGATCCCCTGCTGGGCGACGGCGCCGGCATCCTGATCCAGATTCCCGACCAGTTCCTGCGCGAGGAGATGGCGCGCCAGAACGTGGTGTTGCCGCCGGTCGGCATGTACGGCGTGGGCATGGTCTTCCTGCCTCGCGGCGATGCCAGCCGGCGTTCCTGCGAAGCCGTGATCGAGCGCGCGATCCGCTACGAAGGCCAGGTGCTGCTCGGCTGGCGCGACGTGCCGGTGGACAATAGCGGCCTGGCCCAGGCGGCCAAGGACATCGAGCCGGTGATCCGCCAGGTCTTCATTGCTCCCGGCCCCGGCATCACGGATACCGATGCCCTCGAGCGCAAGCTCTACATCCTGCGCAAGGCCATCGGCCACAGCATCCAGGCCCAGAAACTGCCCGACGGGAAGATGTTCTACGTGCCCTCGATGTCGGCGCGCACGGTGGTCTACAAGGGCATGCTGCTGGCCAATCAAGTGGGCACCTACTATCGGGATCTTCAGGACCCCCGCGCGGTGTCCGCCATGGCGCTGGCGCACCAGCGTTTTTCCACCAACACCTTCCCGACCTGGGACCTGGCCCATCCATTCCGCATGATCGCGCACAACGGCGAAATCAACGCCCTGCGCGGCAACGTCAACTGGATGCGGGCGCGCGAGCACGGCATTTCCTCGCCGGTGCTGGGCGAGGACCTGGAAAAGGTCTGGCCTTTGATCTATGACGGCCAGTCCGATTCGGCCTCATTCGACAATGCCCTCGAACTGCTGGTGATGGGCGGTTACAGCCTGGCCCACGCCATGATGATGCTGATCCCCGAAGCCTGGGCCGGCAATCCGCTGATGGACGAGGAGCGCCGCGCCTTCTACGAGTACCACATGGCTTTGATGGAGCCCTGGGACGGCCCGGCCGCGGTGGCCTTCACCGACGGCCGCCAGATCGGTGCCACGCTCGACCGCAACGGCCTGCGCCCCGCACGCTACCTGATCACGGATGACGACCTGGTCGTGATGTCCTCCGAAATCGGCGTGCTGCCGATCGCCGAGGAGCGCATCGTCAAGAAGTGGCGCCTGCAGCCGGGCAAGATGTTCCTCATCGACCTCGAGCAGGGCCGCATCATCGACGACACCGAGCTCAAGCGCACGATGTCCACGGCCAAGCCTTACCGCAAGTGGATACAGCAGTCGCGCTACTTCGTCGATGACCTGCCCGAGGCCAAGGTCGCCGAAAAGCTCAACGGACCGCTGCTGAAGGTCCAGCAGGCTTTCGGCTATACGCAGGAGGACTTCAAGTTCATCCTCGAACCGATGGCGACCCAGGGCGAGGAAGCCACCGGCGCGATGGGCAACGACAGTCCGCTGCCGGTGCTCTCCGACCGCGCCAAGCCGCTGTTCAACTACTTCAAGCAGTTGTTCGCCCAGGTGACGAACCCGCCGATCGATCCGATCCGCGAGGAAATCGTCATGTCGCTGATCTCGCTGGTCAGCCCCAACCCCAACCTGCTCGGCGTCGACGAGAAGGTGCCGACGCCGCGCCTGGAAGTGCACCAGCCGGTGCTGACCCCGGCGAACATGGCCAAGCTGAAGAACATCGACAAGCTGACCAAAGGCACCTTCCGTTCCATCAGCATCGGCATCACCACACCCGCGGCGCAAGGCTCGGCGGGACTGTCGCGTTCGCTGTACCAGGTATGCACCCGCGTCGAGGCGGCGGTGAACGAGGGCTACAACGTCATCATCCTGTCCGACCGCGGCATCGATCGCGACCACGCGCCGATCCCGGCGCTGCTGGCCTGCTCGGCGGTGCACCAGCACCTGGTCGGCATCGGCTTGCGCACCTCCTGCGGCCTGGTGGTCGAAACCGGCGCTGCGCGCGAGGTGCATCATTTCGCCACGCTGGCCGGCTACGGCGCCCAGGCCATCCACCCGTGGCTGGCCTTCGAGAGCATCGCCGCCATCGCCGCTCAGTTGCCAACTGCGTTGCCGAACAAGCTTGGCGCGTACGATGCGCAGAAGAACTACGTCAAAGCGATCAACAAGGGCCTGATGAAGGTGATGTCCAAGATGGGCATCTCCACCTACCAGTCCTATTGCGGCGCGCAAATTTTCGAAGCCGTCGGCCTTTCCTCCGACCTGGTGCGCAAGTACTTCACCGGCACCCCGACCAAGGTCGAGGGCATCGGCCTCAAGGAGGTTGCCGAGGAGGCGCTGAAGACGCACGCCGACGCCTGGAGTGACAACCCGGTGCTGGCCGACATGCTCGATTGCGGCGGCGAGTATGCATTCCGCGTGCGCGGCGAAGAGCACATGTGGACTCCGGATGTCATCGCCAAGCTGCAGCACGCGACGCGATCCGGCAAGGCGGATACCTACAAGGAATACGCGAAGCTGATCAACGACCAGACCCGACGCCACATGACGCTGCGCGGCCTGTTCGAGATGCGTCCGGCCGGCCCTGCCGTATCGATCGACGAGGTCGAGCCGGCCAGGGAGATCGTCAAACGCTTCGCCACCGGCGCCATGTCGCTGGGCTCGATCTCCACCGAAGCGCACAGCACGCTGGCGGTGGCGATGAACCGCATCGGCGGCAAGTCGAATACCGGCGAAGGCGGTGAGGACCGCAAGCGCTTCGCGCCGCTGAAGCACGACACCACGCTGGCCGATGTCATCGGCAAGGGCCGCATCTCGCGCGACATCCGGCTCAAGGCCGGTGACAGCCTGCGCTCGGCGATCAAGCAGGTGGCCTCCGGCCGCTTTGGTGTCACCGCCGAATACCTGGCCAATGCGGATCAACTGCAGATCAAGATGGCCCAGGGCGCCAAGCCCGGCGAAGGCGGCCAGTTGCCCGGCCACAAGGTCTCCGAGTACATCGGCTTCCTGCGCCACTCGGTGCCGGGCGTCGGCCTGATCTCGCCGCCGCCGCACCATGACATTTATTCCATCGAAGACCTCGCGCAGCTGATCCACGACCTGAAGAATTCCAATCCGCAGGGCAGCGTTTCGGTCAAGCTGGTGTCCGAGATCGGCGTCGGCACGGTGGCTGCCGGCGTGACCAAGGCCAAGGCCGACCACGTCGTGATCGCCGGCCATGACGGTGGCACCGGCGCATCGCCGATCTCCTCGATCAAGCATGCCGGCACGCCCTGGGAACTGGGACTGGCCGAGACGCAGCAGACCCTGGTGCTGAACCGCCTGCGCGGCCGGATTCGGGTGCAAGCAGATGGCCAGATGAAGACCGGCCGCGACGTCGTCATCGGCGCGCTGCTCGGCGCCGACGAATTCGGCTTCGCCACGGCGCCGCTGGTGGTCGAAGGCTGCATCATGATGCGCAAGTGCCACCTCAACACCTGTCCGGTCGGCGTCGCCACCCAGGACCCGGTGCTGCGCGCGCGCTTCTCCGGCCAGCCCGAGCACGTCGTCAATTACTTCTTCTTCGTCGCCGAGGAAGTGCGCGAGTACATGGCGCAACTGGGCATCCGCAAGTTCGATGACCTGATCGGCCGCTCCGACCTGCTCGACATGAAGAAGGGCGTCGAGCACTGGAAGGCGCGCGGCCTCGACTTCTCGCGCATTTTCTATCGCCAGCCGGAGATCGACGGCGTCGCCCGTCGCCATTGCGAATCCCAGGACCACGGCTTGGCCAGGGCACTCGATCACCAGCTGATCGCCAAGGCTTCCGGCGCGCTGGAACGCGGCGAGAAGGTCGTCATCGAGACCACGATCCGCAACCAGAACCGCACGGTGGGTACGCTGCTGTCGCATGCGGTCGCCAGCCGCAAGGGCGCCGACGGGCTGCCCGACGGCAGCATCACGGTCAAGCTGACCGGCACCGCCGGCCAGAGCTTCGGCGCCTTCCTCGCGCGCGGCATCACGCTCGACCTCACCGGCGAAGCCAACGACTACGTCGGCAAGGGCCTTTCCGGCGGCCGCATCATCGTGCGTCCGCCGCAGGCCTTCCGCGGCACGCCGAGCGAGAACATCATCGTCGGCAACACCGTGCTCTACGGCGCGACCGAAGGCGAGGTGTTCTTCCGCGGCGTCGCCGGCGAGCGCTTCGGCGTGCGCAATTCCGGCGCGCAGGCCGTCGTCGAAGGCACCG
The DNA here is from genome assembly GCA_016708585.1 of Sulfuritalea sp. Classification (GTDB taxonomy): domain Bacteria; phylum Pseudomonadota; class Gammaproteobacteria; order Burkholderiales; family Rhodocyclaceae; genus Sulfuritalea. The sequence continues at coordinate 155,575 of JADJFK010000001.1, forward strand.
GCGACCATGGCTGCGAATACATGACCGGCGGCACCGTCGCCGTGCTCGGCCTTACCGGGCGCAACTTCGCCGCCGGCATGTCGGGCGGCATCGCCTATGTGTATGACGTCGATGGCATGTTTGCCAAGCGTTGCAACATGAGCATGGTAGCGCTGGAGAAAGTCCTGCCCGAAGCCGAGCAGGCCGACGACGGCACGCGGCATCGCGGCCGCAGCGACGAGGCACAACTCAAGCGGATGATCGAGGACCACGCGCGCCTCACCGGCAGCGAACGCGCCAGGGAGATCCTCGCCGACTGGGCCAGTGCCCGCGGCAGGTTCGTCAAGGTGTTCCCGAATGAATATCGTCGCGCCTTGAAGGAAATGGCCGCAACCCAACTCAAAGAGGCTGCATGATGGGCAAGCCAACCGGATTCCTCGAATTCCAGCGCATCTCGGAGAGCTACGAGAAGGCCGAGTCGCGGGTCAAGCACTACCGCGAATTCATCCCGCACCTGAGCGATGAGCAGGCGCGCACCCAGGGTGCGCGCTGCATGGATTGCGGCATTCCGTTCTGCAACAACGGCTGCCCGGTGAACAACCTGATCCCGGACTGGAACGACCTGGTCTATCGCGGCAAGTGGCAGGAAGCGATCATCTCCCTGCACTCGACCAACAACTTCCCGGAATTCACCAGCCGCATCTGCCCCGCGCCCTGCGAGGCGGCCTGCACGCTGAACATTCCGCAGACGCCGGTCGGCATCAAGTCGATCGAGCGCGCCATCATCGACAAGGCCGGCGAGAACGGCTTGGGTGGTGCCGCAACCGGCGGCGAAGAAGACCGGCAAGAAGGTCGCCATCGTCGGCTCCGGCCCGGCGGGTCTGGCGGCGGCGCAGCAACTGGCGCGCGTCGGCCACGCCGTCACGGTGTTCGAGAAGAACGACCGCATCGGCGGCCTCTTGCGCTACGGCATTCCCGACTTCAAGCTCGACAAGCGCCTGATCGACTGGCGCATGGCGCAGATGGAAGTCGAGGGCGTCAAGTTCGTCACCGGGACCATGGTCACCGGCGCCACGCTCCCGGCCGGCATCGTCAATGACGCGAAGAAGACCGTCAGCGCCGGGCAGTTGCAAAAGGATTTCGATGCCGTGGTGCTGGCCGGGGGCTCCGAGAATCCGCGTGACCTGCCGGTTCCCGGGCGCGAACTCAAGGGCGTGCATTTCGCGCTCGAGTTCCTCATCCCGCAGAACAAGCAAGTCGCCGGCGGTCGGCCGAACCCGATCAACGTCAAGGGCAAGCATGTTCTGGTCATCGGCGGCGGCGACACCGGTTCCGATTGCGTCGGCACCTCGAACCGCCACGGCGCCGCCAGCATCACCCAGATCGAACTGCTGCCGCGCCCGCCCGAGCAGGAAAACGGCGAGCTGACCTGGCCCTACTGGCCGCTGAAGATGCGCACCTCGTCCTCGCACGACGAAGGTTGCGCGCGCGACTGGGCCATCGGCACCAAGGAATTCATCGGTGAGAAGGGCGTGCTCAAGGCCGTCAAGGCCGTGCGCCTGGAATGGAAGGACGGCAAGATGAGCGAGGTCGCCGGGTCGGAATTCGAGATTCCGGCGGACTATGTATTCCTGGCCATGGGTTTCGTCAGCCCGGTCGGCGGCGTGCTCGAAGCTTTCTGCATCGACAAGGACGCGCGCGGCAATGCCAGAGCCACTACCGAGGACGAACAGGCCTACGCCACCAGCGTCCCGGCGTGTTCGCCGCCGGCGACATGCGGCGCGGCCAGTCGCTGGTGGTCTGGGCCATCCGCGAAGGTCGCCAGTGCGCGCGCAGCGTCGACCAGTTCCTGATGGGTTCCAGCACGCTGCCCCGGTAAGCCGGCCTTGAACGTCGTCATCCTCGCCGCGGGCAAGGGCAAGCGGATGCATTCCGACCTGCCCAAGGTCCTGCATCCGCTGGCGGGGAGGCCCCTGCTGGCTCATGTCATCGAAAGCGCGCGGGAACTCGGCGCGGAGAATATCTGCGTGGTCCATGGTCACGGCGGCGAACAGGTGCGTGCCGCCCTCGATGCGCCGGACCTGGCCTGGGCCTTGCAGGAACCCCAGCTCGGCACCGGCCATGCGGTGATGCAAGCACTGCCGCATCTTGATATCGCCGTATCGCCGGCGCCGACTTTTACCCTGGTGCTGTATGGCGACGTGCCCCTGACCCGCGCTTCGACCCTGCGGCGCCTGGTCGCAGCGGCCGGCAGCGACAAGCTGGCGCTGCTCACCGCATACCTCGACAATCCTCTCGGCTATGGCCGCATCGTGCGCGTGGATGGCCGGGTCGTGCGCATCGTCGAGGAAAAGGATGCGGACGATGCCGAGCGGGCCATCCGCGAGATCAACACCGGCATCCTCGTCGCGCCGACGGCAGCGCTGGCGCGCTGGCTGCCGACCCTGGGCAACCGCAATGCGCAGGGCGAGTACTACCTGACCGACATCGTCGCCATGGCGGTCAGCGAGGGCATGCCGGTGGCGACCGCGCATCCCGATGCCGCCTGGGAAACCGAGGGCGTGAACAGCAAGCTGCAACTGGCGGCGCTGGAACGCGTGCACCAGCGCAATGTCGCGGAAGGCCTGATGACCGTCGGCGTGACGCTGGCGGACCCGGCGCGCATCGACGTGCGCGGCGAGCTGCTGTGCGGGCGCGACGTCGCGATCGACGTCAATTGCGTGTTCGAAGGCCGCGTCGAGCTCGCGGACGGGGTGTCCGTCGCCGCCAATTGCGTACTGAAGAACTGCCGCATCGGCCGCGGCGCCCGCATTGCCCCCTTCTGCCACATCGAGGATGCGGTGGTCGGCGAGCAGTCCATCATTGGTCCTTATGCCCGGCTGCGCCCCGGCGCCGAACTCGGTCGCGACGTGCATGTCGGCAACTTCGTCGAGGTCAAGAACTCGACCATCGCCGACCATTCCAAGGCCAACCACCTCGCCTACATCGGCGACGCCACCATCGGCAGCCGCGTCAATGTCGGTGCCGGCACCATCACCTGCAACTACGACGGCGCCAACAAGTTCCGCACCGTGATCGAGGATGACGCGTTCATCGGCTCCGACACGCAACTGGTGGCGCCGGTCACCGTCGGTCGTGGCGCCACGCTGGGCGCGGGGACCACGCTGACGCGCGATGCACCGCCGGACCAGCTGACCGTTTCGCGCGCGAAACAGATGTCGATTCCCGGCTGGAAGCGGCCGATGAAAAAGAAGTAAGCCATGTGCGGCATCGTCGCGGCGGTTGCTGCGCGCAACATCGTTCCGGTGCTGATCGAAGGCCTGATGAAGCTGGAGTATCGCGGCTACGACTCGGCTGGCCTGGCGCTGCTCAATCCGACGCTGACGCGCTTGCGCAGCGTCGGTCGCGTCGCCGAACTCGCCGCGCAGGCGGCGGCCAGGTGGCCCATCATGGCATCGCCCACACCCGCTGGGCGACGCATGGCGTGCCTTCCGAGCGCAACGCCCATCCGCATGTTTCCGCCGGTCTCGCCGTGGTGCATAACGGCATCATCGAGAACTACGCCGAGCTCAAGCAGGAACTGATCGTGGATGGCTATGTGTTCGGCTCGGACACCGACACCGAAGTCATCGCCCACCTGATCCAGCACACCCTGAAGTCGACGCCCGATCTGTTCGAGGCAGTGCGTCTGGCCACGGCGCGGCTGATCGGCGCCTATGCGATTGCCGTGGTACAGGAGTGGAACGACGCCATCGTCGTTGCCCGTCATGGCGCGCCCCTGTTGCTGGGTTTGGGTGACGACGGCAGCTATGCCGCTTCCGACGCCTCGGCCCTGCTGCAGGTGACGCGGCGCATGATCTACCTCGAAGACGGCGACGTCGCCGAACTGCGGCGCGACGGCGTGCGAATAGTCGGCGCTGGCGGTACGGCGCTGGATGTGCCGGGCGATCGCGCGGTGCACGAAAGCACGCTCTCGGCCGACGACGTCGAACTGGGCGACTACCAGCACTACATGCAGAAGGAAATCTTCGAGCAGCCGCAGGCGCTGGCCAACACGCTGGAAATGATCGGTGGCGTTCTGCCCCTGAGTCCCAACCTGTGCGGCGTCGCCGCGCCGGAGATGCCGCCGGGGTCCGCTCGGTGCTGATCATCGCCTGCGGCACCAGCTACCATTCCGGCCTCGTCGCGCGTTACTGGATCGAGCAGTTGGCCGGCATCCCCTGCAGCGTCGAGATCGCCAGCGAATACCGCTACCGTGTCTCGGTGCCGAATCCCGAGCAACTCGTGGTGGCGATTTCCCAGTCCGGAGAAACCGCCGACACCCTGGCCTCGGTCAAGCATGCACGGCGCTGGGCATGGGCCGTACCCTGGCGATCTGCAACGTCGCCGAATCGGCCATCGTGCGCGACTGCGCGCTGCGCTTCCTGACCCGCGCCGGCCCCGAGATCGGCGTTGCCTCGACCAAGGCCTTCACCCGCAGCTCGCGGCGCTGTTCCTGCTGGCGTGACGCTGGCCA
>JADJFK010000002.1 GCA_016708585.1 Sulfuritalea sp.
AGAGATGGGGTATAACGCCCCGGCAAATTGGAAGGAGAAGCGAAAGTTGAAGAAGAAACCGAAGCAAGAATACACCCGAATTCCAGGAATTGGCGGTAAAGCAAAGTGAAAGGCAGGCCAGACGGCGGGGAGTAGTAGCGAAGGAACTGGGGCTGATCGAGCAGACCCTGCGCAACTGGGTCAAGGCATTTGACGCTGGCAAGCTCAATGGCCCCGGAACAGAAGCCGGTCACGGCGGAGCAAGTGGAACTCTCAGAGTGCGTGCGGAGAGAACCTGCGGCTCAAGCGGGAGAACGAAATCCTAAAAAAGCGGCGGCGTACTTTGCGAGAGAAGCACTGTGAAGTACGCCTGGATCGATACGCACCGGGATGAATTTGAACTGGCGCCGATGTGCAGAAGCCTGACGGTCGCGCCGGGCGGTTACCGCGCCTGGAAGGGCGGTGGCGGTCGACGCGGACACGCCTGACCGACACGCAGATGCTGGCGCTGATCCAGGCGATTCACCAGGAGTTGAAGGTGCCTACGGTAGCCCACGCATGGTGCGCGAACTGCGCGACAGAAGTTCCCGGCGAGCAAGGAACGCGTCAGGCGTCTGATGCAGGAGAACGGCATCCGGGCACGCCACAAGCGACGTTTCAAGGCGACGACCGATTCGAAGCACTCGCTGCCGGTGGCGCCGAACCTGCTGACCAGGGACTTCACGCCGGCGGCACCGAATCAGGTCTGGACTGCCGACGCGGCTACATCTGGACTGACGAGGGTTGGCTCTACCTGGCCGTGGTCCTCGATCTGTTCAACAGGAAGTCGTCGGCTGGTCGATCAAGCCTCGAATGACGGCGGACGTCGTGATCGATGCGCTGACCATGGCGTGGTTCCGCAAGCCGGCGCCGGGTTTGATCCATCACTCCGACCGGGAAGCCAGTATGCGAGCCCGCCTTTCAGGCGCGGCTGGAAGGGTACGGGATGATCTGCTCGATGAGCCGCAGGGCAATTGCTGGGACAACGCGCCCACGGAAGCTTCTTCAACAGCCTGAAGAATGAGCGGGTGCATGGCACCCCGCTAGCAAGCGGGCGCGCCGCAGCGGAACCCGATCTGTTCGACTATATCGAACCGTTCTACAACCGAAGACGACAGCATTCCACGCTCGGCTACGCCTCGCCCTGAAGTTCCTGGACGACTGGATCAGCATTCAGCATGAGCAGCAATTGGCGGCATAATGCCGTTGGGTTGGAAGACGAAAAACAGAGGGCTCCGAAACTGGCTGTCGATGACCGTTAGATCTGCCAGTCATGAAAGGGGCTTTTTTGCTCCCCGTTTGCAGTTTACGTGACCAAGGAGTCACAATGTCAGGATACAGTCTGTAGCCGCCGTCCCGCCAGCGCCGTCCGCAAGGGATACCGTCTCCGGCTCAGCCGGAGACATAACTTTTCCTTGGCCGCGGACCCGCCGTCCGGCAGGGTCCGCGTCACCGCGTCATCAGCCCCGCGCGGCGTCCACGATGGCGTTGAGCGTTGCGCTCGGGCGCATCACCGCCTCGGTTTTCGCCGTGTCGGGCATGTAGTAGCCGCCGATGTCCACCGCCTTGCCCTGCACCACTTTCAGCTCCTCGACGATCTTCTGCTCGTTCGCGGCCAGGGTCTTTGCCAGCGGCGCGAAATGCGCCTGCAGTTCCTTGTCCTCGGTCTGCGCGGCCAGGGCCTGCGCCCAGTAGGTGGCGAGGTAATACTGGCTGCCGCGGTTGTCCAGCTCCCCGGTGCGGGTCGAGGGGCCCTTGCGGTTGTCGAGCAGCTTGCCGGTGGCGTCGTCCAGCGTCTTCGCCAGGATCTTGGCGCGGGCGTTGCCGGTCTTGAGGCCGAGGTCTTCCAGCGACACGGCCAGCGCGAGGAATTCGCCGAGCGAATCCCAGCGCAGGTGGTTTTCCTGCACCAGTTGCTGCACGTGCTTGGGCGCCGAACCGCCGGCGCCGGTTTCGTACATGCCGCCACCGGCCATCAGCGGCACGATGGACAGCATCTTGGCGCTGGTGCCGAGTTCCATGATGGGGAACAGGTCGGTCAGGTAGTCGCGCAGGATGTTGCCGGTGGCCGAGATGGTGTCGAGGCCGCGGATCACGCGCTCCAGCGTGTAGCGCATGGCGCGCACCTGCGACATGATCTGGATGTCGAGGCCCGTGGTGTCGTGGTCCTTGAGGTAGTCCTTGACCTTCTTGATCAGCTCGTTCTCGTGCGGGCGGTAGGGGTCGAGCCAGAAGATCACCGGCATGCCGGACTGGCGCGCGCGGGTGACGGCCAGCTTGACCCAGTCGCGGATCGGCGCGTCCTTGACCTGGCACATGCGGAAGATGTCGCCCTGCTCGACGTTCTGCGAGAGCAGTACTTCGCCGCTGGCGAGGTCGACGATGTTGGCGACGCCGTCCTCCTGGATTTCGAAGGTCTTGTCGTGCGAGCCGTATTCCTCGGCCTGCTGCGCCATGAGGCCGACGTTGGGCACGGTGCCCATGGTCTTCGGGTCGAAGTTGCCGTGCCATTTGCAGAAGTTGATCATCTCCTGGTAGATGCGGGCGAAGGTCGATTCCGGCATCACCGCCTTGCAGTCGTAGGGCTTGCCGTCGGCGCCCCACATCTTGCCGCCGCCGCGGATCATGGCCGGCATCGAGGCATCGACGATGACGTCGTTGGGCGAATGGAAGTTGGTGATGCCCTTGGCCGAATCCACCATCGCCAGGCGCGGGCGGTGCTCCTGGCAGGCGTGCAGGTCGCGCTCGATCTCTTCGCGCAGCGAGTCCGGCAGGGTCTTGATCTTCTCTTCCAGGTTGACCATGCCGTTATTGACGTTGACGCCGAGTTCCTCGAACAGCTTGGCGTGCTTTTCGAAGGCGTCCTTGTAGTAGATCTTGACGCAATGGCCGAAGACGATGGGGTGCGAGACCTTCATCATGGTCGCCTTGACGTGCAGCGAGAACAGCACGCCGGCCTGGCGGCAATCCTCCAGCTCGCGCTCGTAGAACTCGCACAGCGCCTTCTTGCTCATGAACATGCTGTCGATCACCTCGCCGGCCAGCAGGCTGAGCTTGGGCTTGAGCACGATGGTCTTGCCGCTTTTGGTGACGAGCTCCATCCTGACGTCGCGCGCGCGGTCGAGCGTCATCGACTTTTCGCCGTGGTAGAAGTCGCCGTGGTGCATGTGCGAGACGTGGGTCTGCGACCACTGCTTCCACTCGGCCATCGAATGCGGGTTCTTGCGCGCGTACTCCTTGACGGCGCGCGGCGCGCGGCGGTCGGAATTGCCCTCGCGCAGCACCGGATTGACCGAGCTGCCGATGCACTTGCCGTAGCGGGCCTTGAGCTTCTTTTCCTCGTCGGTCTTCGGGTCTTCCGGATAGTCCGGGATCTTGTAGCCCTTGGCCTGCAGTTCGCGCACGCAGGTCATCAGCTGCGCCACCGAGGCGCTGATGTTGGGCAGCTTGATGATGTTGGTGTCCGGGTCCTGGGTCAGGCGGCCCAGTTCGGCCAGGTTGTCGGGGACTTTCTGCCCGGCGGTGAGGCACTCGGGAAATTCGGCGAGGACGCGCGCCGCGACCGAGATGTCGCAGCCGACGACGTCGACCCCGGCCGGCGCGGTAAAGGCCTTGATGATGGGCAGGAAGGAATAGGTCGCCAGCAGCGGCGCCTCGTCGGTGAGCGTGTAGATGATCTTCGGTTTGCCTGCGGCCATTGCTGTCCCCTCGCTATGTTGATTGGCTTTCTCGAACGCGTCGCCGATCGATTTTGCGATTCGGCTCAACATCCATTTTAATGGCCCCTGCCGCGTTTGCGGAAAGCTTGCCGAATCCTGCGGTTTCGTCGGTCCGGCGAATGCCGGAATCCAGGCAGCGGGATCCCGCTGCGGCAGGAATACCGCGGCGACTATAATCCGCGGCTTCGGAGGATTTCTTGACCATTCACCGCTTCCAACTGCAAGGCGAGTTCATCGAACTGAACGTCCTCCTCAAGCTGCTGGGCCTGGCGCCGTCGGGCGGTGCGGCCAAGGGGCTGGTCGCGGGGGGTGCCGTGACGGTCGATGGCGTAACCGAAACCCGCATCCGCCGCAAGCTGCGGCCGGGCCAGTTGGTGCGTCTCGCCGGCGAGGAAATCCGCATCGAAGGCGAGGTCGTCCAATGACCATCCAGTGGTTCCCCGGCCACATGACCTCGGCGCGCAAGAAGGCGGCCGAGACCATGGCGCTGACCGACGTGGTGATCGAGGTCTGCGACGCGCGCCTGCCCGAGGCCAGCAGCAACCCGATGATCCGCGAGCTGCGCCTGCACCGCCAGCGCCCCTGCTTGAAGCTCTTGAACAAGTCCGACCTCGCCGACCCGGTAGTGACCCAGGCCTGGCTCGACTATTACAACAGCCAGCCCGGCGTCAAGGCGGTGGCGATTTCGAGCAAGAAGCCGGGCGAGGCGGCGCGCGTGCCCGGCCTGTGCAAGGGCCTGGCGCCGCACCGCAACGACGGCATCAAGCCGCTGCGCATGCTGATCATGGGCATTCCCAACGTCGGCAAGTCGACGCTGATGAACGCGCTGCTCAAGCGCCGCGTCGCCGCCGTCGGCGACGAGCCGGCGGTGACCAAGTCGCAAATGTGCATCGACCTGGGCCCGACCATGAGCATCACCGACACGCCGGGCCTGATGTGGCCCAAGATCAAACACGACAGCGACGGCTTCATGCTGGCCGCCAGCCACGCCATCGGCCGCAATGCGGTGATCGATTCGGAAGTGGCGACCTTCCTCGCCGGGCTGCTGCTGCGCAACTACCCGGCGCTGCTGGCCGAACGCTATGGCATCGACGTCAGCGAAATGGACGGCGTCGGCGTGGTCGAGGCCGTGGCGAAGAAGCGCGGCTGCATCGTCAAGGGCCGCCGCGGCGGCGAGCTCGACCTGGAAAAGGCGGGGATGGTGCTGCTCACCGATTATCGCAGCGGCAAACTCGGCCGCATCAGCCTGGAAAGCCCCGCCAGCCGCGCCGCGATGCTGGCGGCGGACGAAACCGCGCCGGCAGCGCCGGATCAACCCTCCTGAAAGGACTCCCATGAGCGTCAAACAGCTTTTCGATCTGACCGGCAAGGTCGCCCTCGTCACCGGCGGCTCGCGCGGGCTGGGCCTGCAGATGGCCGAGGCGCTCGGCGAAATGGGCGCGCGGCTCGCCATCACGGCGCGCAAGGCCGAGGAACTGGCGACCGCGAAGGCGCATCTCGAACAGCAGGGCATCGAGGTGCTGACCGTGGCGGGCGACCTGTCGCAGTTCGAGCGGATCCCCGACCTGGTCGGCGCGGTGCTCGACCACTACGGCCGGATCGACATCCTGGTGAACAACGCCGGCGCGAGCTGGGGGGCGCCGGCCGAGGATTACCCCTTCGAGGCCTGGATGAAGGTCATCAACCTCAATGTCAACGGCATGTTCTTCCTGACCCAGGAGGTCGGTCGGCGCGCCTTCATCCCGCAACGCTCGGGCAAGGTCATCGTCACCGCCTCGATTGCCGGGCTGCGCGGCAACCCGCCGCACATGCCGACCATCGCCTACAACGCCGCCAAGGGCGCCGACGTCAATTTCGTGCGCGCCCTGGCCGCGGAATGGGGTCGCTACAACATCAACGTCAACGCCATCTGCCCCGGCTTCTTCCCCAGCAAGATGTCCAACGGCCTGCTGCAGCAGATGGGCGACGAGATCGTCGCCCACACGCCGCTGGGCCGCCTCGGCGGCGAAGAGGACCTCAAGGGCGCGGTGGTCTATCTCGCCTCCGAGGCCTCGCGCCACGTCACCGGCCACGCGCTGGTGGTCGACGGCGGCAGCGGAACGTACTGAGCCGCCGTGTCGCCAGCGCCGACTTTTGCAGCCCAGTTGATCCCGGGAGGTCCTCCATCATGAAAAAGAACCAGAAAATCGTCCTCGCCAGCCGCCCCGCCGCCTGGGTCGAGGAAAGCAATTTCCGCCTTGAGGAAGATGACATCCCGCAACCGGGTATCAACCAGGTGCTGGTTCGCAACCACTGGCTCTCGCTCGACCCCTACATGCGCGGCCGCATGGCGGACGCCAGGTCCTACGCCAAACCGGTGGCCATCGGCGAAGTGATGATCGGCGGCACCGCCGGGGAAGTCGTGCAGTCGAATCATCCGGACTTCGCCCCCGGCGACAAGGTGGTCGGCGCGCTGGGCTGGCAGCTGTTCGGTGTTGCCGACGGCGGCGCGCTGCAAAAGGTCGATCCCAGTGTCATCCATCTGTCGGCCTGGCTGGGCCCGGTCGGCATGCCCGGCGTCACGGCCTGGATCGGCCTGTTCGATATCTGCGCGCCCAAGCCGGGCGACACCGTGGTGGTCACGGCGGCCTCGGGCGCCGTTGGCAGCGTCGTCGGCCAACTGGCGAAAATCCACGGCGCGCGCGCCATCGGCATTGCCGGCGGCGCGGACAAGTGCCGCTATGTGACGGAGGAACTCGGCTTCGCCGCCTGCATCGACTACAAGGCCGGCAAGCTGCGCGACGACCTGAAAGCCGTCGCGCCCGGAGGCATCGACTGCCTGTTCGAAAATGTCGGCGGTGAAATCTTCGATACCCTGCTGACGCAGATGAAGCCTTTCTCGCGCATCGCGCTGTGCGGCCTGGTATCGCAGTACAACTCGGCGCCCTGGCCGATGCAGAACATCAGCGCCGTGTTGATGAATCGCATCATGATGCAGGGCTTCATCGTCACGGACGACATGAGCCGCTGGCCGCCGGCGCTGAAGGAACTGGTCGGCCACGTCGCTTCCGGGCGCATCAAGTATCGCGAGAGCATCGCCGAGGGCCTCGCCGCCGCCCCGGCCGCGCTTATCAGCCTGTTGAAGGGCGGCAACTTCGGCAAGCAGTTGGTAAAGCTCGTCTAACCTGAAATGACCGACACGTTCACCGGCACCCATCCCGTAACCGAACAGGACGCCTTCGACACGGATCGCCTCGCGGTTTGGATGACGGCGCACGTCGAGGGTTTTTCCGGCACGCTGCAGGTCGAGAAGTTCAGGGGCGGCCAGTCCAACCCGACCTACCTGCTGACCGCCAGCAGCCGCAAGTACGTGCTGCGCAGGAAGCCGCCCGGCAAGCTGCTGCCCAGCGCCCACGCCGTGGACCGCGAATACCGGGTGATCTCGGCGCTGGCCGGCAGCGACGTGCCGGTGCCGAAGACCTGGGCGCTGTGCCAGGACGATTCCGTCATCGGCACCATGTTCTTCATCATGGACTGCGTCGACGGCCGCATCCTGTGGGATCCGTCGCTGCCGGGCATGAGCCCGGCCGAACGCGGCGCGATCTTCGACGAGATGAACCGCGTCATCGCCGCCCTGCACAGCGTCGACTACGCTGCCGTCGGGCTGGCCGATTACGGCAGGCCGGGCAGCTACTTCGCGCGCCAGATCGATCGCTGGAGCAGGCAGTACCGCGCCTCCGAAACGGAAAGGATCGAGGCCATGGACCAGTTGATGGACTGGCTGCCGCGGAACATCCCGCCCGGCGACGAGACCTCCATCGTGCATGGCGACTTCCGGCTGGACAACACGGTGTTCCATCCCACCGAGCCGCGCATGCTGGCGGTGCTCGACTGGGAACTGTCCACCCTGGGCCATCCACTGGCCGACTTCGCCTATCACTGCATGGGCTGGCGCCTGTCGCCGGGACAGTTCCGCGGCCTGGTCGGCTGCGACCTCGCCGCGCTGGGCATTCCGTCCGAGGCCGAGTACGTCGCCGCCTACTGCAAGCGCACCGGCCGCGCGCCGATCCCGCCGCGTGACTGGGAGTTCTACATGGCGTTCAACATGTTTCGCCTGGCCGGCATCCTGCAGGGCATCATGGCGCGCGCCCTGCAGGGCAATGCGTCGAGCGCGGACGCCGTCGAAGCCGGCAAGCGCGCCCGGCCGCTGGCCGAGGCAGCCTGGCGCCAGGTCGAGCGTTTGCTCGCCGATCACTGACCTCATTGGACGGCTCGCTGCGCTCGAAAATTGGAAACACGCCCTCGCATAGGTCACGTTAAACATCACTACACAAGGACACACCATGGATTTCGACTACTCCCCCAAGGTCCGCGACCTGCAGAAGCGCCTCGTCGCCTTCATGGACGAGCACATCTATCCGAACGAGGCCGTGTTCGACGAGGAAGTGGAGGCCAACCGTGCCGCCGGCAATCCCTGGGTGCCGACCGCGGTCATGGAACAACTCAAGGACAAGGCTCGCGCCGCCGGCCTGTGGAACCTCTTCCTGCCGCAGTCGGAGCGCGGCGCCGGCCTGACCAACCTCGAATACGCGCCGCTGTGCGAGATCATGGGCCGCTCCCACATCGCGCCGGAAGCCTTCAACTGCAATGCACCCGACACCGGCAACATGGAAACCATCGAACGCTACGGCAACGACGCGCAGCGCAAGGAGTGGCTGCTGCCTCTGCTCGACGGGAAGATCCGTTCGGCCTTCGCCATGACCGAGCCGGGCGTGGCGTCCAGCGATGCCACCAACATCGCGTCGCGCATCGTGCGTGACGGCGACCACTACGTGATCAACGGCCGCAAGTGGTGGATCTCCGGTGCGCCCGATCCGCGCTGCAGGATCCTCATCTTCATGGGCAAGACCGATCCCGACAATCCCGACCGCCACCGGCAGCAGTCGATGGTGCTGGTGCCGATGGACACGCCGGGCGTCACCCGCGTCCGCCCGCTCAACGTCTTCGGCTACGACCACGCGCCGCACGGCCACGGCGAGCTCGACTTCAAGGACGTGCGGGTGCCCGTGGCCAACATCCTGCTCGGCGAAGGGCGCGGCTTCGAGATCGCCCAGGGGCGGCTGGGCCCGGGCCGCATCCACCACTGCATGCGCCTGATCGGCCTGGCCGAGCGCGCGCTGGAACTGATGTGCCGCCGGGCGCTTGCGCGCGTGGCCTTCCACAAGCCGGTGGCGGAACAGGGCGTGACGCGCGAGCGCATCGCCGAGGCGCGCATCCTGATCGACCAGGCGCGCCTCCTGACGCTGAACGCGGCGTGGAAGATGGACACCGCCGGCAACAAGGTGGCGAAGCAGGAAATCGCCATGATCAAGGTCGCCGCGCCCAACATGGCGCTGCAGGTGATCGACTGGGCGATGCAGGCGCATGGCGGCGGCGGCGTCTGCGACGACTTCCCGCTGGCCGCGGCCTACGCCCACGCGCGCACGCTGCGCTTCGCCGACGGCCCCGACGAAGTGCATCGCAACGCCATCGCCAAGCAGGAGCTGGCGCGTTACGCGGGCAGGTAGGCAGGGGCGGCGGCAGAAGGATTTCCGCCGCGCAAAAGTCGGCGCCGGCGACACGGCAATTCTCGCCGCGCCCGATGAGCGGAAACAAAAAAACCCGGCCGAGGCCGGGTTTTTTGTTTCCGCGGGGAAACGCGGCGCTTAGATCATTTCCCAGATCGTGGTGATGCCCTGGCCGCCGCCGATGCACATGGTGGCGAGGCAGTACTTGCTGCCGATGCGACGCGCCTCGTAGAGGGCCTTGGTGATGATCACCGTGCCGGATGCGCCGATCGGGTGGCCGATGGCGATCGCGCCGCCGTTGGGGTTGGTCTTCTTCGGGTCGAGGCCGAGCACCTTGGCCACGGACAGCGACTGCGCGGCGAAGGCTTCGTTGGATTCGATGACGCCGATGTCGTCGAGCTTGAGGCCGGCCCGGGCCAGCGCGATGCGCGTGGAGGGGATCGGGCCTTCGCCCATGACGTCGTTGGGTACGCCGCCGATACCGTAGGCGACCAGGCGCGCCATTGCCTTGTGGCCGCCGGCGGCCGCCTTGGCAGCGTCGGCCAGCACCAGGAAGGCGGCGCCGTCGTTGATGCCGGAGGCATTGCCGGCGGTGACGGTGCCGGCCTTGTCGAAGGCCGGCTTCATCTTGGCCAGGCTTTCCATGGTGGTGCCGGCCTTGATGTGCTCGTCGGTGTCGAACACGACGTCGCCCTTGCGCGTCTTCAGCGTGATCGGCACGATCTGTTCCTTGAAGTAGCCGGCGGCGACCGCTGCGGCGGCGCGGCGCTGCGATTCGCAGGCGAACTCGTCCTGCTGCTCGCGCGTCAGGCCGTGCTTCTTGGCCAGGTTCTCGGCGGTGATGCCCATGTGGCCGGCGCCGAACGGGTCGGTCAGGGCGCAAACCATGGCGTCGAGCATCTTGGTGTCGCCCATGCGCGCGCCGGTGCGCATCGCCGTCGACAGGTAGGCGCCGCGCGACATGACCTCGACGCCGCCGCCGATGGCGAAATCGGCATCGCCGAGCATGATGGCCTGGGCGGAATTGACGACGGCCTGCTGTGCCGAGCCGCACAGGCGGTTGACCTGGAAGGCCACCGATTCCATGCTCATGCCGCCCTGGATGGTCGCATTGCGATGGACGTAGGCGTAGCGGGATTCGGTGGGAACCACGTTGCCGACGGTGGCGAAGGTGACGGCCTTGGGATCGACGCCGGAACGCGCGATGGCCTCCTTGATGACCAGGCCGCCCAGGTCGGCCGGTTCCATGCCGGCCAGCGAACCATTGAACGTGCCCACGGCGGAACGTACGGCGCTCAGTACAACGACTTCTCTCTTGTCAGCCATCGAAAACTCCTTATCAGATAATCAACCGCCGACCCATCCGGAAACCCAGATCAGGGCCAGCACTGCCAGACCAAGCACGAGACTGCGCCAGACCAGGCCTATCGTGCTCTGCATGAAATCGGGGTCGGCATCTTCACCCAACCCCAGTTCGGGACGATCAGCGGACTCGTCCATTTCCTGAATCGCTTCGTGCACCGGCATTCCGAGGCGCACCCCGAGGGCGCCGGCACCACTGGCGAGAAGTATACCGGAGCCGGCTTCCGGCCACCTTACAGCCTGCGTGCGCCAGCAATGCACCGCATCCTCGAAATCGCCGACCACGGCAAACGAGGCCGCGGTAACGCGGATCGGCACCCAGTCGATCAGCGCGAAGGCCTGGTGCGCGAACTGGCCGAACTCGCCGAACTCGGCTTCGCTGCGCCGGCCCCAGTGGTCGTCGAAGGTATGCGCGAGGCGGTAGAACAGGGCGCCGGCCGGGCCCAGCAGCGCGAACCAGAGCAGCGGCGCGAACACGTGCCGATGTGCCGAGAGCAGGGCTTCTTCGATGGCCAGGCGGGCGATGTCGCCCGACGTGAGGCGGTCGCCGGCGCGATGACGCCACTGCGCGAGCAACTGGCGCGCCTGGTCGAATTCGCCTTGACGCAGCGCCAGGTGGATGTTGGTAAAGAAATGGCTGAACTGGCGAAAACCCATGGTCAGGTAGAGGACGCCGATGCCCAGCAGGAAGGCCAGCAGCGGCTGGAAGTACATCAGCAAGCCGTGCAGCAGCGACACCAGTGCCGCCGGCAGGGCCACGCCCAGCCCCCAGGCGACGGCGCCGTGGCTGCGTCCGCCGTCGTTGAATTTTTCCTCGAGGAAGCCCGCCAGCCGCGCCACCGGATCGAGCACCACGCGCTGCACCGGCAGCGCGCGCACCTGTTCGACAAGCAGGACGATGACGATGGACAGCAGCGTCATGGGGCTCAGGTTTCCGGGTAAAGGAAACGGTGCAGGGTCACCAGCATCCCGGCGGTGGCGCCCCAGATGAAATAGCCCTGCCAGGGCATGGCCCAGTATTCGTGGCGGGCGCCGCGTACTTCGATGCTCTGGCGCTGGTGGTTGTTGCGGTCGAGCAGGAATTCGAGCGGGGGCTCGAAAACTTCGGCGACTTCAAAATCGTCGAGCTTCAGGTTCAGCGGCGGCGTCACCAGGCCGACCACCGGCGTGATGACGAAGCCGGTGCCGGTGCGGTATTCCGGCAGGCGGCCGAGGATTTCGACCTGGCATGCGGCAATGCCGACTTCCTCGGCGGCCTCGCGCAGTGCGGTGGCTTCGGGCGAGGTGTCGCTATCCTCGCAGCGCCCGCCGGGAAAGCTCACCTGGCCGCCATGGTCGCGCAGGTGCGCGGTGCGCTGGGTCAGCAACATGGTGGGACCGGTCTCGCGCACGATCACCGGCACCAGCACGGCGGCGGGAATCAGTTCCCTGTCTTCGTCAAACGTGGTTTCGGTGACGGCAGGCGCAACCCGACCTTCGCTGAATCGACGACGCATCAGGGACAGCAGACCTCCGCTAGAATTCGGGCCTGCATTTACAAAAGACTCCGGCATGAAACCGATCGCAATATTCCGTCATAACCCCGGCGAGGGCCCGGGCTATTTTGCCACATTCCTCGACCGCCATTCCCTGCCGTGGAAACTGTTCAAGGTCGACGAAGGCGTGTCGCCACCGCCGACTTCCGGGGGATTTTCGGGACTCTGCTTCATGGGCGGACCGATGAGCGTGAATGACGATCTGCCGTGGATTCAAACGACACTGCAACTGATTCGCGCGGCCGACACGGCGGGAGTTCCCGTCATCGGCCATTGCCTGGGCGGACAACTCATGGCCAGGGCCTTCGGCGGCACGGTGACGGGAAACCCGGTCAAGGAGATCGGCTGGGGTACGGTCGAGGCCACGCCGGATGCCGCAGCGACGGAGTGGCTGGGGGATACCGCACGCTTCGAGGCCTTCCACTGGCACGGCGAGACCTTCTCCATCCCGCCCGGCGCCACCCGCATCCTGCAAAGCGCCCATTGCGCCAACCAGGCCTTCGTCCGCGGCCCGCACCTGGGCCTGCAATGCCATGTCGAGATGACCGACTCCATGATCCGCCTCTGGTGCCGGCAATGGGCCGCGGAAGGCGTGCCGGCATCGGCCTCGGTGCAGACGCCGGAACAGATGGAAGAAAACATCGGGGCGCGCATTGCGGCAATGCGCGCGGTGGCGGACCGGCTTTACACGCGCTGGATCGACGGCCTGGACAGGAGCTGAAAACTCGGCACCGGCGACACGGCGCCGCGCAGCGTCAGTCGCGGAAGTTGCCGTACTGCAACGGGAAGTCGGTGACCGACTTCTTCACCAGCGCGATCGCTTCCTGCAGCAGGTCGCGCTTGGCGCCGGTGACGCGCACGGCGTCGCCCTGGATGCTGGCCTGGACCTTGAGCTTGCTGTCCTTGATCATCTTGACGATCTGTTTCGCCAGTTCCTGCTCGATGCCGACCTTGATGGTCAACACCTGCTTGGACTTGTTGCCGCCCACCGACTGCAGCGGACCGTGGTCGAGGCGCTTGGTGCTCTCACGCTCCTTCTTTTCCATTTCCGGAAAAAGGATATCCTTGATCTGGCCGAGCTGGAATTCGGAATCGCCATGCAGGGTGATCAGCTTGTCCTTCTCGTTGAGCTCGACGCGCGCCGAGGTGCCCTTGAAGTCGTAGCGGTTGCCGATGTGGCGACCGGCGACGTCAACGGCATTCTTCAGCGCGACGATATCCGCTTCGGAGGTGATGTCGAATGAAGGCATGGCACGCTCTCCCGCTTATGCGAAATGGCAGACGTAGTGATAGGGCTCGCCGCTGACTTCGATCTCGAAGCTCGAATTGCCCGGCACCTTGAAGCTCTGGCCGGCGCCGCTGGTCTGCCAGTCCTCGCCCTTGATGCGATAGCGGCAAACGCCGGAAACGCACTCCATGATTTCCGCCACGCCGGTGTTGAAGGTCAGCGTCGCCGGCAGGATCACGCCGACGCTTTTTTTGGTGCCGTCGGGTAGCTGCACGGTATGGCTGACGCACTTGCCGTCGAAATAGACGTTGGCCTTCTTCAACACGGCGACATTATCGAACTGCGACATATCAGATCCCCCACAATTTCTGAATGATGAATTTTGCAACGAAGCCCAGCATGCCGAACGCGAGAACGAAGAACAGGATGAAGGTGCCGAGCTTGCCCGCCTTGGACTTCCATGCCAGCTCGCCGATGATGAACAGCATGTAGAGCATGAAGGCCCCAAGGCCGAAGGTCATGCCGAACTCCGCCAGTTGCTCCTCGGAAAAGCCGAACATGGGCGCCCGCCCTCCACCTCGCTCGCTGCATCAGCCTTTCTTCTTGCCGCCGCGGCCCTCCGCCCGGTTGGCCGCGATGCGCATGCGCAGCGCATTGAGGCGGATGAAGCCGTGGGCGTCCTTCTGGTTGTAGGCGCCGGCGTCGTCCTCGAAGGTGGCGATGGTCGGGTCGAACAGCGAATCGGTCTTCGAATCGCGGCCGGACACGATCACATTGCCCTTGTACAGCTTGAGCCGGACCCAGCCGTTGACGGTCTGCTGGGTGTGGTCGATCAGGGCCTGCAGCGCCTTGCGCTCCGGGCTCCACCAGTAGCCGTTGTAGATCAGTGACGCATAGCGCGGCATCAGGTCGTCCTTGAGGTGGGCCACTTCGCGGTCGAGGCAGATCGACTCGATGGCGCGATGGGCGCGGAGCATGATGGTGCCGCCCGGGGTTTCATAGCAGCCGCGCGACTTCATGCCGACGTAGCGGTTCTCGACCAGGTCCAGCCGCCCGATGCCGTGCTTGCCGCCGAGCTGGTTGAGCGCCGCGAGCAGCTGATGGGGCTTCATCTTGTTGCCGTTCAAGGCCACCGGATCGCCGTTGCGGTATTCGATGTCGAGGTACTCGGCCTGGTTGGGCGCCTTCTCCGGCGACACGGTCCAGCGCCACATCGACTCCTCGGCCTCGGCCGACGGGTCTTCGAGGTGGCGGCCCTCGTAGGAAATGTGCAGCAGGTTGGCGTCCATCGAATAGGGCGAGCCGCCCTTCTTGTGCTTCATCTCGACCGGGATGCCGTTCTTCTCGGCGTAGGCCATCAGCTTTTCGCGCGAGAGCAGGTCCCACTCGCGCCACGGCGCGATGACCCGCACGTTGGGCATCAGCGCATAGGCGCCGAGCTCGAAGCGGACCTGGTCGTTGCCCTTGCCCGTGGCGCCGTGCGAGATCGAGTTGGCGCCGACCTTCTTCGCGATCTCGACCATGCGCTTGGCGATCAGCGGCCGCGCGATCGAGGTGCCGAGCAGGTATTCGCCTTCATAGACGGTGTTGCAGCGGAACATCGGGAAGACGAAATCGCGGACGAATTCCTCGCGCAGGTCGTCGATGAAAATGTTCTTCGGCTTGATGCCCATTTTCAGCGCCTTGGTGCGCGCCGGCTCCAGTTCCTCGCCCTGCCCCAGGTCGGCGGTGAAGGTCACCACCTCGCAGTGGTAGGTGTCCTGCAACCACTTGAGGATGACCGACGTATCCAGTCCGCCCGAATAGGCGAGGACGACCTTGTTGCTTTCCGCTTTCTTTGCCGCTTTCATCATTCTTCCCTCAGTCATTCACCCTGCCCAGGAGCAGGAATTCCATCAAAGCCTTCTGCGCGTGCAGTCTGTTCTCGGCCTCGTCCCACACCACGCTTTGCGGCCCGTCTATCACTGCCGCCGCGACTTCCTCGCCGCGATGCGCCGGCAGGCAGTGCATGAATACGGCATCGGATTTCGCCGCGCGCATCATCTCCGCGTCGACCTGCCAATCGGCGAAATCGCGCAGGCGTTCTTCGTTTTCCGCCTCGAAACCCATCGAGGTCCATACGTCCGTGGTCACCAGGTCGGCGCCACGCGCCGCATCCATCGGATCGGCGAACTGCTCGAAGTGGTCGGTACCGTGCAGGCCGGCGCGCTCGGCTTCGACTTCGTAACCCGGAGGTGTGGACACCTTTACCTTGAAGTCGAAGATCTCCGCCGCCTGCAACCAGGTGTTGCAGACGTTGTTCGAATCGCCGATCCAGGCCACGGTCCTGCCCTGGATCGCGCCGCGGTGCTCGATGAAGGTGAAGATGTCGGCCAGGATCTGGCAGGGGTGGTATTCGTTGGTCAGGCCGTTGATCACCGGTACCCGCGAATGGCCGGCGAAACGCTCGATGATCGCCTGCTCGAAGGTGCGGATCATGACGATGTCGCTCATGCGCGAAATCACCTGCGCCGCGTCCTCCACCGGTTCGCCGCGCCCCAGTTGCGAGTCGCGCGTGTTGAGGTAGATCGCAGAACCGCCGAGCTGGTGCATGCCGGCCTCGAAGGACAGGCGGGTGCGGGTGCTGGCCTTCTCGAAGATCATCACCAGCGTGCGGTCCTGCAGGGGCCAATGGCGCTGGTAGGCCTTGAAGCGCGCCTTGATGATACGCGTGCGTTCGAACAGGTAGGCGAGTTCGTCGCGCGCCAGATCCTTCATCTGCAGGAAATGCCGCGGCGTCGCCATGATCAGGCTGCCAAGAACTCTTTGATCAGCGGCACCAGCATCGCGACCAGTTCGGCGCCTTCGGCATCGCTCATGACCAGCGGCGGCAACAGGCGCACGACCTTCTCGGCCGTCACGTTGATCAGCAGGCCGGCGGCCAGCGCCCGCTTGACCAGGTCGCCACAGGGCCGATCGAGTTCGACGCCGATCATCAGGCCGTCGCCGCGCACCTCGACAAAGCCCGCGACCCCCGACAAGTCGGCGCGCAAACCGCCACGGATGGCTTCGCCCAGGGTCGTCGCGCGGGCCGTCAGGCCATCCGCTTCGATCACCTCGAGCGTGGTCAAGGCGGCAACGCACGCCAGCGGGTTGCCGCCGAAGGTGGAACCGTGGTTGCCCGGCTTGAACACGCCGGCGGCGCGTCCCGTGGCCAGACAGGCGCCGATCGGCACGCCGGAACCCAGCCCCTTGGCCAGGGTCATTACATCGGGCACGATACCCGCATGCTGGTGGGCGAACCAGGCGCCGGTGCGGCCGATGCCGCACTGCACCTCGTCGACCATGAACAACCAGTTCTTCCGGTCGCAAATCTGCCGCAACTCACGCATGAAGTCCTGGTGTGCGATATGGATGCCGCCCTCGCCCTGGATGGGCTCGAACAGCACCGCGACGACGTTCGGATTGCGCGCGGCGACCTGCTCGATGGCGGCGAGGTCATCGAACGGCACCCGCACGAAGCCGGAGACCAGCGGCTCGAAGCCGGCCTGCACCTTGCGGTTGCCGGTGGCGGAGAGCGTCGCCAGGGTGCGGCCATGGAAGGCCTGCTCCATGACGATGATGGCGGGTTGCTCGATGCCCTGCTGGTGCCCGTACATGCGCGCCAGCTTGATCGCGGCTTCGTTGGCCTCGCAGCCGGAATTGCAGAAGAACACTTCGTCCATGCGCGAGATTGCGGCGAGGCGATCGGAAGCCGCCTCAGCCTGGGTAATGCGATAAACGTTCGAGACGTGCATGAGGCGGCCAACCTGCTCGCTCAACGCCTTCACCAAACGAGGGTGATTGTGGCCCAGCGTATTTACCGCTATTCCGGCGAGGGCATCCAGGTAGGACTTGCCCTGCTCGTCGAACATCCGGCAACCCTGCCCGTGGGTAAAGGCCACCGGCAGGCGCCCGTAGGTATTCATCAGATGCGGCATGCATGCACTCCGCGAAAACATGGTTCCAGTGTAGGGTAATGCCGGCCGCGTCGGCGCCAGGCATCGCGACCGCAACGAAAGGCTTCACGCAAAAACATACGGCGGCCGAAGAGCAACGCGGCCGCCGTGCTTGATAAACGCCTCTATACTAAGTGAAAAATTTGCCCCTGTACAGAGTGCAACGGCGGAGGTTCCGGCAGTGAGGATGGCGGTATTCAACCAGAAGGGCGGCGTCGGCAAGACCACCACGGTACTCAACCTCGCCGCCGCGCTGGCGCGGGATTCCGCGCCAGCCCTGCTGGTCGACCTCGACCCGCAGGCGCACCTGTCGGCGGTCCATGGCAAAGCACTGGGCGAGGCGCACAACAGCGTTTTCGCGCTGTATCAGGACAACCGGCCGCTCGACGACTTGGCCGTGGCCTGGGACGGCGTCGGTCGCCTGATACCGGCACACGCGGAACTGATCAAGGTCGATTCCATTTTCGGCAAGGGACCGGCCATCCTCAACCGGCTCAGCATCGGCTTGCAGGCGCTGGAGGCAGCCGGCGGCGAAGACACCGTCCTGATCGACTGCTGCCCGTTTCTGGGAGTGCTCTCCCTCAATGCGATTTTTGCCGCCGACCGGATGCTGATTCCCGTCTCGTCGGACTATCTCTCCCTGCGCGGCGCCCTGCAGATCGAACATACCTTGAAGGCTCTCGAGCCCGTGCTCAAGCGGCGCATCGAACGCCGCTACCTGCTGACCCGGTTTGATCGCCGCCGCAAGATGAGCTTCGACATCCAGGAGCGCATGCGTCGGCAGTTCGGCGCCGAGCTGTGCGAAACGGTCATTTCGGAAAACGTGGCAATCGCCGAAGCCCCGGCAATGAGTCTCGACATCTTTTCCCACCACCCGACGAGCCGCGGGGCGCAGGACTACATGGCATTGATGGGGGAATTGCGCGCGGCGCGCTTCATCTGACGCCGCCGCACATGCAATAAGGCAACCGGGAACCAGCTGCCGCCGGAAACCGGCTCAACGAACAATGAGGTTTGCGACTTCCTCGAAGCTGGCCACCGGTACGCGAACGCTGCCGTGATGGCAAACGCAGTCGATGATCTGGCAGTTGTGGTAGACCTGCCGCAGCTTGCGCTGGGCGTCGAATTCGTCGATACCGTGGATCATCAAATTATCCACGACCACTCCCTGCCGGGTCCGGATCCGGAACGCGTATTTTATGAACTGATGGGATTGCATAAAACCCCTTTCACTTCAATGAAGTTGGGTAAGTATATGCAGTGACTTCGTGAAACTCAAGCTATTTGTCTAATTTAAAGCGACATTTCAATATACATTATGCAAATAGTGGTATTTCGCAAAGCGCAAAAGAAAATTCCGTAGCCAAAATAAATTTAGAGAGGCTTGCCGCGGAGCTCCCATGAAAAAAGGCTGCCCCATACGGGGCAGCCTTTTTGTCTCAGCGCTTGCGCGCCGGTGGCGTTCAGAGTGCCTTGATCGCGGCCGAAAGGCGGCTCTTCTGGCGCGCTGCCAGGTTCTTGTGCACGATCTTCTTGTCGGCGATGGAGTCGATCACGGCCTGTGACTCCTTGAAGACGGCCTGTGCGGCGCTTTTGTCGCCGGCCTCGATCGCCTTGCGTACCTTCTTGATTGCGGTGCGCAACGTGGAACGCTGGCTCATGTTGTGCGCACGCTGCTCGGTCGCCTGACGGGCACGTTTGCGGGCTTGGACGGTATTGGCCATGGAGATATCCGGTAGATCTTGGAAAGCGCGCGATTATAGGGGGGTCTTCCTCCCATTGCAAGCGGCTTCTGCGGGCGACATCCCGGATACCATACCGGCATGAATCTGCTCCGAGCCCTGGCCACCGTCAGCGGGATGACCCTGCTGTCCCGCATCCTGGGCTTTGTCCGCGACTTCGTGATCGCCAGGACCTTCGGCGCCGGCATGATGACCGACGCCTTCTTCGTCGCCTTTCGCCTGCCCAACCTGCTGCGCCGGCTGTTTGCCGAGGGAGCGTTTTCGCAGGCTTTTGTTCCCGTCCTGGCCGAATACCGCAATCGCCGCGGGGAAATCGAGACCAGGACACTGGTCGATCGCGTCGCCAGCGTGCTGTTTCTCGCCCTGGTCGTCGTCAGCGCGCTGGGCGCGGTCGCCGCACCGTTACTGATCGCCGTGACTGCGCCGGGTTTCAGTGCCGACGCCGACAAATTTCAACTCACGGTCGAACTGACCCGGATCACCTTCCCCTACATACTGTTCATGTCGCTGGTGGCGCTTGCTGCCGGCGTCCTCAATACATGGAGCCGGTTCGCCCTGCCCGCATTCACGCCAGTGCTGCTGAACCTGTCCTTCATCGGCATGGCACTGTTTGCCGCGCCCTGGTTCGATCCGCCCGTCCTCGCCCTGGCCTGGGCGGTAGTCCTGGGCGGCGTGCTGCAACTCGCAATCCAGCTGCCCGCGCTGGCCAGGATCGGCATGCTGCCGCGCTTCGACCCGGTCTGGCGCGACGAGGGCGTGCAGCGTGTGCTCAAGCTCATGGCGCCCGCCGTGCTGGGCGTTTCCGTGGCGCAGATCAGCCTGCTGATCAATACCATCTTTGCCTCCTTCCTCGAAACCGGCAGCGTCTCCTGGCTCTACTATGCCGACCGGCTGATGGAATTCCCCGCCGGCCTGCTCGGCGCGGCGCTGGGCACCATCCTGCTGCCCAGCCTGGCCAAGACCCATGCCGCCGGCAATTCCGGGGATTTTTCGGCGCTGCTCGACTGGGGCTTGCGCCTGACCCTGATGCTGACCCTGCCCGCCTCGCTGGCGCTGGCGATGTTGGCCGTCCCCTTGCTATCGACCCTGTTCCAGTACGGCGCTTTCGCCGCGAGCGACGTACTGCGCACACGCGAGGCGCTGGTGGCCTACTCGATCGGACTGACGGGCCTGATCCTGGTGAAGGTGCTGGCCCCCGGTTTTTATGCGCGGCAGGACATCCGCACACCGGTGAAAATCGCCCTCCTCACCCTGGCATTGACACAACTCATGAACCTCGCCTTCATCGGCTGGCTCAAGCACGCGGGGCTGGCGCTGTCGATCGGGCTCGCCTCCTGCTTCAACGCCGCGATGCTCTGGCGCGGCCTGCGCCGGCGGGCGGTGTACCAGCCGCAGCCTGGCTGGGGGGTGTTTACGGCAAAGCTGCTGGCGGCGCTGCTGGTGCTCGGTTGCGTGCTCTGGTTTACCGCGGGGGCCGACACGACATGGCTGGCGATGAGCGGCGAGCAGCGCATCCTGAAACTGGCCGGGGCAGTCTGCGGCGGCATCGCCAGCTATTTCGCGACCCTGTTCCTGCTCGGCTTCCGTCTGCGCGACTTCCGCCGCCTGGCCGCCTGATCAGTCGCCGCGGGCGCTGCCCTCGCGGCGCGGGTCGACGGCGCCCACCCAGCGACCGTCGCGCCGCACGATCAGGTGCAGGCCGCTGGTCATTTCCGTGCGCTGGACCGCATGACCGCGCTTTTCGAGCTCCTGCACCAGGTCATCACCGACCCGTCCGCGCTCCACTTCGGTGGCGCCGTTGCGATTGCCGGCATGGCCCATGGCGAGGGCTGCCATCGGCTCCATGCCGCCATCGAGCAAGGCCTGCAGCGTACGCGCGACGTAATTGATGATGCGGCTGCCACCGGGCGAGCCGAGCACGGCATGCAGCCGCCCCCTGGCGTCGAACACCAGCGTCGGCGCCATCGAGGACAGCGGGCGCTTGCCCGGTTCCGCGCGATTGGCAACTGGCTTGCCCTCGCGTTCGGATGTGAAGGAAAAATCGGTGAGCTGGTTGTTGAGAAGAAAACCGTCGACCTGGATGCGGCTGCCGAAACCGGCCTCGATCGAACTGGTCAGGGCGACGGCATTGCCCTGGCCATCGACGATCGACAGGTGGGTGGTGGCGGGCAGCTCCGGCGCATCACCATCGGCCTGCACCTTTGGGGAAGAAACGCTCCCCGGGGCGGCAATGCCCATGGCCCTGCCCGGTTCGATCAGGCGGCTGCGCCGCTCGAGGTAATCGTTCGCCAGCAACTCCCGCTGCGGAACCCGGACGAAATCCGGATCGCCGACGTAACGGGAACGATCGGCATAAACCAGCCGCCCGGCCTCGGCGAAGTGATGGACCGCATCGGCGCGTTCCGCGGGGCCTGGAGGCAGGCCGCCGCGTTCGAGGATGCCGAGCAGTTGCAGGACGCCGATGCCGCCCGACGATGGCGGTGGCATACCGCAGACGCGCCAGCGGCGGAAACTGCCGCAGACCGCCTCGCGCCGGAGCGGACGATAATCGCGCAGGTCGCCGGACGTGATGCTGCCGCCACGCCTGGCCACCGCCGCGACGATGCGCTCGGCGGTGGCCCCGCTGTGCAATGCGGCGCTGCCTTCGTGCGCGACCCGGCGCAGCATGAGGGCGAGTTCGGGGTTGCGCAGGGTATCGCCGACCCCGAGCGGTTCACCATTGGGCCGGTAATAGAGTGCGCGTGCCGCCGCATCGTTGCGCAGCAGGGTATCCTGGCCCAGCAACTGGTTCAGGCGCGGCGAAACCGGGAATCCGTTCTCGGCAAGCCGTATGGCAGGGACGAGCAGGCGTTCCCACTTCAGTTTGCCGTGCCGGCGATGCGCTTCCTCCAGCATCGCCAACAGGCCGGGGACACCGACCGACTTGCCGCTCGCCACCAGTTCCGCAAATGGCGCCAAGCTGCCGTCGGCGCGCATTGCAAAGTCGGCGCCGGTGGCACGGGGCGCAGTCTCCCGTCCGTCCCAGGCCGAAATCTGCTTGCGCCCTGCATCCCAGTGGAGCAGGAAACCGCCGCCGCCGAGTCCCGACGATTGTGGTTCGACCAGGTTGAGCACCCATTGTGCGGTGATCGCGGCGTCGAGTGCATTGCCACCCAGTTGCAGAATTTCCGCGGCGGCATCCGTAGCATGGGCATTTGCCGTGACAACCATGAAGCCGGCGCTGGCTGCCGCGGGTCGCGGCGCGAAACCGCTGGCGGCCTCGGGTTGGGCGGACTGCGACCAAACCCTGCCGGCGCCCGCCAGAACGGCCAGCGCCAAGAAAAAACGGGCAGCCCGCAGGCTGCCCGTTTGCTTGATAGCTCCGCCTGAAATCACACGACCAGCGGCAGGATCAGCAGCGCGACGATGTTGATGATCTTGATCAGCGGGTTCACCGCGGGGCCGGCCGTATCCTTGTACGGGTCGCCCACCGTGTCGCCGGTCACGGCCGCCTTGTGCGCCTCGGAACCCTTGCCGCCGAAGTTGCCGTCCTCGATGTACTTCTTGGCATTGTCCCAGCAACCGCCGCCAGTGGTCATCGAAATCGCCACGAAGAGGCCGGTGACGATGGTACCCATCAGCACGCCGCCCAGGGCACGGACGCCGGCACCGACGCCACCCACGGCCGGCATCAGCATGTTCATGACGATGGCGACCACGACGGGAACCAGTACCGGCAGCAACGACGGGATCATCATTTCCCTGATCGCAGCCTTGGTCAGCATGTCGACACAGGTGCCGTATTCCGGCTTGGCCGTGCCTTCCATGATGCCCTTGATCTCCTTGAACTGGCGGCGCACTTCGACCACCACGGAGCCGGCGGCGCGACCCACCGCTTCCATGCCCATCGCGGCGAACAGGTAAGGCACCATGCCGCCGACGAAGAGGCCGATGATGACGGCCGGATCGGACAGGTCGAACGCGAACTTGATGCCCGGCTTGAGCGATTCCAGGCCATGCGTGAAGTCGGCGAACAACACCAGCGCGGCCAGGCCGGCGGAACCGATGGCGTAGCCCTTGGTCACCGCCTTGGTGGTGTTGCCCACGGCATCGAGCGGATCGGTGATGGCGCGCACCGAAGGCGGCAGCTCGGACATTTCGGCAATGCCGCCGGCGTTGTCGGTGATCGGGCCGTAGGCGTCAAGTGCGACGATGATGCCGGCCATGGACAACATTGACGTGGCGGCGATCGCTATGCCGTAAAGGCCGCCCATCGCATACGAGGCCCAAATCGCGGCGCAGACCGACAGTACCGGCCAGGCGGTTGCCTTCATCGAAACGCCGAGGCCGGCGATGATGTTGGTG
This sequence comes from Sulfuritalea sp., assembly GCA_016708585.1. GTDB lineage: Bacteria > Pseudomonadota > Gammaproteobacteria > Burkholderiales > Rhodocyclaceae > Sulfuritalea. Next base: position 23,472 of record JADJFK010000002.1, read on the forward strand.
CCATGGCCCGTGGTCGAAGCTTCCGCAACGTGCTGCACCGGCTTGAACTCCGTGCCGGTGTAGTACTCGGTGATAAACACCATCAAGCCAGTGAGCACCAGCCCGATGACAGCCGCGGAGTAAAGCCGCATCTGCGAACCGCCACTGATGTTCAGCACGCTGTCGAGCAGATGGTCGTCGATCAGCCAGGTGGTCATCGGATAGAACGCGACCAGCGCCAGCACACCGGCCACCGCCAGGCCCCGATAGAGCGCGTTCATGATCTTGGCGCCGGGCGAAGTCTTGACAAACATCACGCCGATGATCGAGGCGATGATCGAGAACCCACCCAGGGCCAGCGGATAGATCACCGCCTGCTCGGCGAAAGCAGGGTTCGCTTTCAGCAACAGTACGCCCAGCAGCATCGTAGCCACCGTCGTCACCGCGTAGGTCTCGAACAGGTCGGCCGCCATGCCGGCACAATCGCCGACGTTGTCGCCGACGTTGTCGGCGATCACGGCCGGGTTGCGCGGGTCATCCTCGGGAATGCCGGCTTCCACCTTGCCCACCAGGTCGGCGCCGACGTCGGCACCCTTGGTGAAGATGCCGCCGCCGAGTCTGGCGAAGATCGAGATCAGGGAGGAACCGAAACCGAGGCCGACCAGCGGATGGATGATGTCTTCCAGCTTGATGTTTGGGCCGCCCATCACCTTGAGCGCAGCGTAGTAGCCGGCGACGCCCAGCAAGCCAAGGCCAACCACCAGCATGCCGGTGATGGCACCACCCTTGAAGGCCACGTTGAGCGCCTCATTGAGTCCGACGGTAGCCGCCTGCGCGGTGCGCACGTTGGCACGAACCGAAACGTTCATGCCAATGTAGCCGGCAGCGCCCGACAACACGGCGCCGATGACGAAACCGATGGCGGTCTTCGCCCCGAGGAACACCAGTATCGCGACCGCAAGCACGGCGCCGACGATACCGATGGTCGTGTATTGGCGATTCAGATAGGCTTGGGCGCCTTCCTGGATCGCCGCCGCAATTCCCTTCATGCGGTCGTTGCCCGCCGGTTGCGCCAGAATCCACTGGCTCATGACCCAGCCGTAAGCGATTGCCGCCACCGCGCAGACCAGTGCGAAGATCAGTCCTGCTGACATAATTCCCCCGTTTGATTAATGACCTGAACATGTGATTTTATCACGACGCGCACTGCTCGCAAGAACTGCACGAAAGCCTCTATTGCTTGAAATTTAATGATTTTCGGCGCTCCCCGTTCGCGGCACCGGAAGGTTGCGAAGTACGCCGAATAGTCGAAGGAATGCCGTTCCCGCCCACCCCGGTCAACAAATTCCTGATGCTCGAATCGAGCGACTGGATGCCGGCTGAGTAGAATGGCCGCTATAGTGGTCGGATGTCTGGCGGTGCGACCGTCATCCGGGTCTCCAAAATGAAAGGAGCAGCACATCATGCCGCAAGGAAAGGTACTCGTCGCCCAGGGTGGCGGACCCACCGCCGTCATCAATCAATCGATGGCCGGCGTGGTGCTCGAAGCCCGCAAGTTCCGCAACGTCGAACTGGTCTATGGTGCCTATCACGGGGTATCGGGAATCCTCAAAGAGGAGTTCCTCGACCTCACCCAGGAAACCAGTCACAACATCGAAATGGTGGCATCCACCCCATCCTCGGCACTGGGCTCGACGCGCGACAAACCTGACCTCAAGTACTGCCACGAGATATTCGAGGTCCTCAGGGCACACGGGATCGGCTACTTTTTCTACATCGGCGGCAACGATTCTTCGGACACGGTGCGGATCGTCAGCGAAGAAGCCCGGCGCGCCAACTATTCCCTGCGCTGCATCCACATTCCCAAGACCATCGACAACGACCTGGTCGGCAACGATCACACACCGGGCTTCCCGTCTGCAGCCCGTTTTGTCGCCCAGGCCTTCATGGGCGCGAATCTGGACAACGCCGCCCTGCCCGGCGTTTATCTGGCCGTGGTGATGGGCCGGCACGCCGGGTTTCTGACCGCAGCCTCCGCGCTCGGCAAGAAATTCCCGGATGACGGCCCGCACCTGATCTATTTGCCGGAACGAGTCTTCGAAGTGGACAAATTCCTCAGGGACGTCAAGAACACCTATGACAAATACGGCCGTTGCGTAATTGCGGCCTCGGAGGGCATCCATGACAAACAGGGCACGCCAATCATCACGCAGTTGACCAGCCATGTCGAGCGGGATGCCCATGGCAACATCCAGCTTTCGGGTACCGGTGCGCTGGCCGACCTGCTCTGCGACGAGATAAAGAGCAAACTCGGCATCAAGCGGGTGCGGGGTGACACCTTTGGCTATCTGCAGCGTTCGTTCATGGGCTGCGTATCCGATGTCGATCAGCGCGAGGCGCGCGAAGTTGGCGAAAAAGCCGTCCAATATGCCATGTGGGGCGACCGCGACGGCTCGGTGGCGATCAAGCGTACCGGCTTTTACTCCGTCGATTACCAGTTGGTGCCGCTTGAAACCGTCGCGGGGAAAACACGGACCATGGAAGACGAATTCATCGCTGCCAACGGCACCGACGTCACCGACGCCTTCCGGCTGTATTTGCGTCCCTTGCTGGGATCAGGTATGCCTGACGCGTATCGCTTGCGGCTCAACAAGGTCGATAAGATCCTGAAACCGGCGAAATAGACTCATCCGGACGACTGGGCGATACCCGGGCCTGGCGGCTCGGGATCAATCGCCGAAACAGATCCCCAGGTCCCGGCCGGTCTGGACCGTATCGCTGTCCAGGGGCACGCCTTTCATCCGGCCGGCCACTTCTTCCAGCGCCACATAATTCACGTTGGGGAAGCCCAGCGCCACCATGATCCCGGATTGCCCCTCGTCGAGCGCCCGCACGGCGGCGGAGCCGAAGCGCATGGCAGCCAGGCGATCGAACGCGGTAGGACTGCCACCGCGCAGCAGGTGGCCCAGTACGACCACCCGGACATCCTTGCCGGTTCGCTCCGCCAATGCCCTGCCGATGCGATCACCGACACCGCCGAGACGCTCGGCATGACCTATCTCGGCCGGCTCGAGAATCTCCCGATGGCCATCGACGGGCTCGGCACCTTCGGCAACGACGACAATCGAATACATCCTGCCTTCGCTGTCCCGGGCGCGGACCTTGGCGGCCACCTTGTCCACGTCAAAGGGAATTTCGGGGATCAGGATGGCCTGGGCGGCGCCTGCAATGCCGGCATGCAGCGCGATCCAGCCGGCATAGCGGCCCATGACCTCGACCACCATCACCCGTTGGTGGCTTTCGGCAGTGCTATGCAGGCGATCCAGACACTCCGTTGCAAAGCCGACGGCCGTATCGAAACCGAAGGTGGTGAAGGTCTTGTCCAGGTCGTTGTCGATCGTCTTGGGCACACCCACCACCCGCAGCCCCTTCTGGTGCAGGGCATTGGCAATGGTCAGCGAGCCATCGCCACCAATCGAAACCAGTGCGTCGATCTCCTTCCTGGCAAAAAACGCCAGGATGTCCCCCGAAAGATCCATGTCCTTCGTCGTGCCATCGGGCATTTTCATCGGAAAATGCAGGGGATTGCCCTTGTTGGTGGTGCCGAGGATGGTGCCGCCAAGGTGTCCGATGCCACGCACCCTGTCCCGCGTGAGGCGGAACACGCCACCATCAGGATAACGTTCGGGAAAAAGTATGCCGTTGAAACCTTCGCGAATTCCGTAGCATTCCCAACCCCGATGGGCAGCGGCAATTGCCACCGCCCTGATCACGGCATTGAGGCCCGGGGCATCGCCGCCGCCGGTGCAAACAGCTATTCGTCGAATGTGACTGGGCATGGCGACTCCTGATCAGGATCCAGAACCAAGGCCTGTCGTGCAGTCAGTTCAGTGCGGCAAACACCGCGCTCTTGATGGCATCGAGTGAACCGACCCCGGAAACCTTGCGATGCTTTGGCGCACCCTTGGCACCGGTAGCGGACCACTTCGAGTAATACTCAATCAGCGGCTGAGTCTGGCTGTGATACACCGACAAGCGCTTTCGGACCGTCTCCTCCCTGTCGTCGTCGCGCTGAATCAGCGCCTCACCGGTAACATCGTCCTTGCCTTCCACCTTGGGCGGATTGAACACCAGGTGATAGGTGCGCCCCGAGCCGGGATGGACACGACGACCGCTCATGCGCCGGATGATTTCCTCGTCGCTGACATCGATCTCGAGCACAAAATCAAGTTCGATTCCCTGTGCGCGCAAAGACTCGGCTTGCGGCAGGGTGCGCGGAAATCCGTCGAACAGAAAACCCTTGGCGCAATCGGGCTGCTTGAGGCGCTCGGCGATGAGGCCGAGAATGATGTCGTCAGGCACCAGGCCACCCGCATCCATCACCTTTTTGGCCTCCAGCCCCATGGGCGTACCGGCCTTCACCGCCGCCCGCAGCATATCGCCGGTCGAAATCTGCGGAATTCCGAATTTTTCCGTAATGAATGCCGCTTGGGTGCCTTTGCCTGCGCCCGGCCCACCTAACAGGATCAACTTCATTGCCACCCCTTCGAAGAAAGTTTGTCTTGCATATTTTTGAAAAATTTTTGAGGACAAAACCTACTCTGAATCCTGGTCGACGTCAAACAATCGGCGCACGCGCTCCAGATCTTCCTGCGTATCCACGCCGGGGCCCGGCGCGTGAGCGACGCTCACCACCCGGATCGGGTGACCGTGCCAGAGCGCGCGCAACTGCTCCAGCGACTCGCAGCGCTCCAGGGGCGAGGCCGCCAGTTGCCCGAAGCGGCGCAGAAAGCTTACGCGATAGGCATAGAGGCCGATGTGGCGCTGCGCCGGCAAGTCGTTCGGCAAGATGTCGCGCCTTTCCGCGAATCGGTCCCGATCCCAGGGAATCGGCGCACGACTGAAGTACAGGGCCCGCCCGCGGGCGTCGCACACCACCTTGACCACATTGGTGCTGAAGAAATCTTCAGCCGTGATCAGCGGATGCGCCGCAGTGGCGATCGCCGCCTCCGGATCACCTTGCAAGGCCGCGGCCACGGTTTCGATCAGCGAGGGCTCGAGCAACGGTTCATCGCCCTGGACATTGACCACGATGTCGGCGTCGTCCCAATGCAGGCGCGTGGCCACCTCTGCGATCCGGTCGGTACCGCTGGCATGATCCCCGCGCGTCAAGACGGCATCGAAACCGTGTCGGCGTGCCGCGGATACAATCCTTTCGTCATCGGCAGCCACCCAGACACCGTCACTACGCGCGCGTCGGGCAGCCGTTGCCACACGCACGATCATCGGCTGTCCGGCGATGTCGGCCAGGGGCTTTCCCGGCAGCCGGGTCGAGGCATAGCGTGCCGGGATGACGATGCGGACCGCCATCAGGATTCTTCTGCCCCCAGCGACCGCGCCTCATCTTCGAGCATCACCGGAATATCGTCCCTGACCGGATACGCCAGCCGGCATCCCTTGCACACCAGTTCCGCGGCGGCCTTGTTATTTTCAAGCGGGCCCTTGCAGACAGGGCAGACGAGTATTTCAAGCAGGCGGGCGTCCATTGAGCTTCTCCAGAACATATGCGGCAAGGTCAGGGCTTACCTCGGCGGTCACGGGCAATACCCAGACCGGCAGCGAAATTGAAAGCCGGTCCAATTTTACGGCATCCTTTTCCGTGGTCAGGATTGCTTCGCCGGCAAACTGCAGATCCTCTGCGCGATAGTCATAATGATCGGCAAAAGGGTGTGCGGAGAATGCGAGTCCCATGCCGGTCAGGTGATCGAAAAAGCGCTCTGGCGAACCGATGCCGGCGACGGCATGCAAGTTGAGGCCGGCCAGGTCAGCGGCGCTGCAGCTTGTCATGGGCCGGTCGAGGCGGTGGAAGCGGTTCCCCAGCAAGCGCATCGAAAATGTCGCCCCTGAGAAAGTCGGCGCCGGCGACACGGCGGTTCCATTGAGAACCAGCGCATCTACCAGCGCCAGTCGCGAGACCGGCTCGCGCAAGGGGCCGGCCGGCAGGGCCCAACCATTCATCAACCCGCGCGCGTCGATCAGGGCAAGTTCGACATCCCGCGCCAGGCGATAGTGCTGCAGGCCATCATCGGCGATGATGAGATCGCATTCCGGATGGCTGGCGAGCAGGCTCCGCGCCGCTGCCACCCTGTCACGCCCGACGAAAACCGGGCAGGAGGCTCGCTGGGCGAGCAGCCGAGGTTCGTCGCCCACTGCCTTGGGATCGCTGTCTCCGGTGACCTCGCGGACATGACGGCTGTCACCGCCGTAGCCGCGACTGACGATGCCTGGATGTCGGCCGCTGGCACGCAGCGCCAACGCCAAATGGATCACCAGCGGCGTCTTGCCGGTGCCGCCGACCGTTATGTTGCCGACGACGACCACCGGTACCGGCAGGTGCTCACGATGCAGCATCCCGATCCGGTAGCAGGTCCGTCGCGCGGCGACGAGCGCTTTGAAGATCAGTGAAAACGGAAACAGCAGGCAGGCTGCCGGGCCACGCCGCCGCCAGGCGGCAGCCAGACCGCCGGCTTCAGCGCTGCGCCTGCTGCGTGGCAAAGGATATGTGCGACAGCCCGGCCTGCTGGGCCGCCTGCATGACATCGATGACGCTCTGGTGCGCGGCCTTGGCGTCGGCATTGATGATGACGACCGGTTCCTTGCCTGCGCCGGCCGAACGGCGCATTGCGTTGGCGATGGACGCGATGTCGCGCCCGGCTACTGGAGCCTTGTTCACCAGGATCTCGCCCGCAGCGGTAACCACCACATTGACTTCGTTGGTCTGCTCCTTGTTCGGCGGCGCATCCGCGGTAGGCAGGTTGATCTCCAGCCCGGAAAACTTGGAGTACGTGGTGGTTATCATCAGGAAGATCAGGATCACCAGAAGCACGTCGATCATCGGGATCAGGTTGATCTCGAGTTCTTCGCGCTGTCGACCTCGCTGGAAGTTCATCGCCTGCGCCCTTACCGGCGTTCGCCCTGCATGACTTCGACCAGCTTGACGGCTTCCTGCTCCATGTCGACCAGAAAACCATCCACCTGGGCCCGGAAATGTCGGTAGAAGATCATGGCCGGAATAGCGATGATCAGGCCGAAACCGGTGTTGTACAGCGCCACCGAAATGCCATGTGCGAGTGCCTGCGGATTGTTGCCCGCGGCAGTCGATGCACCGAAGATTTCGATCATGCCGACGATCGTGCCAAACAGGCCCATCAACGGTGCGATCGTGGCGATGGTGCCCAACGTCGTGAGGAATCGTTCCAGTTCATGGGCCACCCCGCGCCCCGCTTCTTCGATCGCCTCCTTCATGATTTCGCGAGAACTCTTTGCGTTGCGCATGCCGGCCGCAAGTACCCGCCCCAGCGGCGAATGGCCCTCAAGGCGCGCCAGTTGAGCCTCCGAGATTCCGCTTTGACGGTATTCGGCAACCGCGCTTTGCAGCAGCCCCGCGGGAACGATCTTGCTGCGGCGCAGTGCCGCGGCGCGTTCAATGATGAGCGCGACTGCGATGACGGAAGCGAACAGCAACGGCCAGATAGGCCAGCCAGCAGCCTGGATGATGGAAAACACGTGGGTGACTCCGGAAAGCGGGAAAGCGCGAACTTTAGCCCGAGTGGGAAGATTCAGCAATAAAAAATGGGGTTGCCGATCAGGCAAGGGTGTTGCAAACCGGTTTTCGCCGGGCAGAAGAATGAATCGACAGGCTGTGCGGCCGTCGCTTCGTCATCAGCCACGGAAGCCTTCGGCAAATTGTCCACAAAATCTGTGGATAAGATTGTGGATCATCGTCTGGTCCCGGGGCTGAAGCAGCGTTGCGTCTGGGCTTGGCATTTTTTGCGCAAATTTTGGCCAGAAATAATTCTCGACCATTCAGATGGTTACACGAAAACAAAGACCTTGAATGGGGCTCCTCCTGCCCGCGAAACCGGCCCCACGCGGGGATGCTGTAGTATTTCTTTCCTCCCCCATCCTTTCCCGACCACGTTCCGTCCATGCTCGTTTCAGCTGACGTCCTCAGCATCACCGAACTCAATCGCCGGGCGCGCGCAACCCTGGAACGAGAGTTCCCCCTGCTTTGGGTGGCCGGTGAAATTTCCAACCTGACCCGCGCTGCGTCAGGCCACCTCTATTTTTCGCTGAAGGACGATGCAGCTCAGGCCCGCTGTGTCATGTTTCGCTCACGCGCCAGTTCGGTTTCCTGGCACCTGGAAAACGGGCAGCAGGTCGAGGCCCATGCGTTAGTTTCGCTCTATGAACCCCGCGGCGACTTCCAGCTCAACATAGAGTCCTTGCGCCGCGCCGGATTGGGACGTCTGTTCGAAGCCTTTGCCCGATTGAAGGAGCGACTGGAGACCGAAGGCCTGTTTGCCGACGCGCGCAAACGCCAGCTGCCCCGCTTTCCGCGCCGGGTCGGAATCATCACTTCGCCGGGTGCTGCCGCCCTGCGCGATGTACTGGTGGCCCTGAAGCGCCGTGCGCCGCACCTGCAGCTTGTTCTTTATCCTGCGCTGGTGCAGGGCGCAGCAGCCGCAGCCGAAATTGCTGCGGCAATCGCCACGGCGTCCAGGCGCAATGAATGCGACCTGCTGCTTGTCGTACGCGGCGGTGGCAGCATCGAGGATCTTTGGGCATACAACGAAGAGGTCGTCGCACGAGCCATCGCCGCAAGCAACCTGCCCGTCATCAGCGGCATCGGGCATGAGACGGATACCACCATCGCCGACCTTGCCGCCGACTTGCGCGCGGCGACGCCAACTGCCGCGGCAGAGCTTGCCACTCAGGGATGGCACGAAGCCGCCGCCAAAATTTCCGAACTTGGAACAGCGCTGGGCAGGGCCGCCAGGTATCGCGTCGCCCGCGACCAGCAGCGGGTGGATCACCTCTCCCTGCGCCTTGTCCATCCGGCAACGCGATTGGGCCAGGCACGGGATAGATTAGCCTTGCTGGGATCGCAACTTGATGCCTCCCTGGCCCGCAACCTGCGCCAGCATCGGGACCGGCTGAATCGCGCGGCTCTGGGTCTGAGCCGAACCATGCCACGCACCGAAAAACACCGGGGGGGTATCGAACTGTTGGTGCAACGACTAGCTGCCGCAATCCGTGAACAACACGGGAAGCGCGTGGCCACGCTGGACAATATTGCGGGGGCGCTCTCCCATCTGAACCCCGATGCAACCCTGGCCAGGGGCTTTTCCGTTGTTCGTGACGCCCACGGAAAACTCGTAACGGATGCCTCCCGACTGCATGCCGGCCAACGCGTGGACATCTATTTGGCACACGGCAGTGCCGAAGCCGGCATCCTGACCTGCAGCCCGGATCATGGTCCAGTTGCCACCTGAACTATTCTTGACTATAATAGTCAACTTTAAACTTCCCACCCTCACTGCAACAGGAGAACCTCCATGGAACACACACTCCCCCCCCTGCCGTATGCGATGGATGCTCTGGTCCCGCACATTTCGAAGGAAACCTTTGAATACCACTATGGCAAGCATCATCAGGCCTACGCAACCAACCTCAACAATCTGATCAAGGGCACCGAATACGAGAGCCTGGACCTGGAAGCCATCATCAAGAAGGTCCCGGCCGGCGGCATATTCAACAATTCGGCCCAGGTCTGGAATCACAGCTTTTTCTGGAACAGCATGAAAGTCGGCGGCGGCGGCACGCCGAGCGGCTCCCTGGCGGATGCGATCAACAAGAAATGGGGCAGCTTCGACGAGTTCAAAAAGGCCTTCCAGGCCTCCGCTGTCGGCAACTTCGGCTCTGGCTGGACCTGGCTGGTGAAAAAGCCGGATGGCTCGGTGGATATCGTCAACACCTCGGGCGCAGGCACGCCGTTGAACACCGACAACAAGGCTCTACTGACCATCGACGTCTGGGAACACGCCTATTACATCGACTACCGCAATGCGCGGCCCAAGTTTGTCGAAACCTTCCTGGCTTCATTGGCCAACTGGGATTTTGCCGCAAGCAATTTCGGCTGATAGAGGCAGGTAAGTCAAAGCAACCAAGACAGCAAAGGGCGCCGTGAGGCGCCCTTTGTCTTTGTCATTGGATGCGGGGGGCAGAAATGGAAGCCAGAATCACGGAGCTCGAAATCAAGCTGGGCTTGACCGAGGATCATCTCGAAGAACTCAATCGCACGGTGTTTCGCCAGCAGCAGCAAATCGACCTGCTGCAGGCCCAGATTCGAGAGTTGTACCTGTTGATGCAACCGGCAGGCCCGGGTGAAGCGCGCAATCCGCGCGATGAAATCCCGCCGCACTATTGAAACCGGGTATCAGCGTCCTGCGGGGACCTTGTCGACCCCAGTGATGGCAAATCCCGGCCCCAGGCCGCGGCTCCTGAACCAGCCCAGGTTCATTTCCAGGGCATAACGCACCGGACTGACAGAGCAATGATTGACCTCGGTCTTGGGTTGCATGTCCTCGACATTGAGTATCCGGCCTTTGTCATCAAGGAAGGCCACTGACAAGGGCACCAGGGTATTGCGCATCCACATGCAGTGCTTCGCCACCTCGGGAAAGACGAACAGCATGCCCCGATGCGAAGGCATCGAAGTACGCAACATCATTCCCGTCTGACGACTTTCGGGTGTGGCGGCAACTTCGGCCTCGATCCGGTGCATGCCCGCGGACAGATCGAAAAGAGGCAACTGCGGCTGTTGAGCCCATCCGGGAACGGCAATGGCAATGGATATAGCCAGAATCACAGTTCGCAACAGCATCGCAAGCTCCATTGGAAGGACATGGCCAGATGGTCTTTGGGCAATTGAATTCGGGGATCCCCAACCGGGACAGACATTCTCAAGCGACAATTACTTACTTATAAATCAACAGAATAAACTGTTATTCAGAAATTATGGATAAAAAAATGGCAGGTTTCCCTGCCATTTTTCCAGGATTGCCGGATTTACTTCTTGGCGGCCGGCGCGTCAGCCTTCTTGGCTTCCATGCCGGACATGCCGGACATGCCCTTCTGGTCGGCCTTCGGAGCGTCAGCCTTCTTTTCCTTCTTTTCCTTCTTTTCCTTCTTAGCATCCATGCCGGACATGCCTTCCATGCCCTTCTGGTCCTTCTTGGCTTCCATGCCGGACATGCCCTTCTGGGCAGCAGGAGCAGCGGCCGGAGCGGCAGCCGGCTTGGCGGCATCAGCAGCGAAAGCGGAGGTGGCGACCAGGCCAGCAAACAGGGTAACGAGAAGCTTGTTCATAGTGTTTCCTTATCTAAGTTTAGGTAGAGTGTTGATAACACCACGATTTTTCGAGGCGTTAGGGACATTAACGCGCCGCCTGGCATCCGGTTGACCTGACAAGTCAAGTTCGCGCCACTGTCCAGCCCGGAGCCCTTCCAGTGTCCAGTCGCCCACCGCCCAGCGGATCAGGCGCAGGGTAGGAAAGCCGACTTTTGCCGTCATGCGCCTGACCTGGCGGTTCTTGCCTTCCCGCAGGACGATTTCCAGCCAACTTGTCGGAATTGCCGCGCGATACCGGACCGGCGGGTTGCGCTCCCAAAGCCCGGGTGGTTCGGGAACAAGGCTGGCCTGACACGGCCGGGTTCGAAAATCGCCCAAATCCACCCCCGTGCTTAATTGCCGGAGGGCTTCGTCCGTCGCCAGCCCTTCGACCTGGACACGATAGGTCTTCGCCAGCTTGTGGCGGGGGTCGGCAATCCTTGCCTGCTGGGCCCCGTCGTCCGTCAATACCACCAGACCTTCGGAATCGGCATCCAGCCGGCCGGCCGCATAGACCTTGGGAATTGGAATGAAGTCCGCCAGCGTCGGACGCCCGTCAGGATCGGTGAACTGGGTCAGCACACCATACGGCTTGTTGAACAGTATGAGGCGGCTCAAACCGTTTGGCCACCACCGAAAACATTGCAGAAGCGCAGCGAGTCGGGATAGGGGAAGAAGTCCTGCATCGCGCCCCGGCGGATCTGTTCCTGCGTGTTCTGCCAGAACCCGGCATCGAAGAGATCGGCGTGGTAGCGCATGAAAGCGTCCCGGATATTGTCCGAAACCAGAAGGAAAGTCTCGAATTCTTCGGGAAACACGTCCATTCTGGAAACAGAGTACCAGGCTTCACCCGACATTTCCGCCTCGAAGTTCGGCGGTGGCGGTATGCGCCGGAACTTGCAATCGGTCATGTATTCGATTTCGTCGTAATCGTAGAACACCACCCGACCGTAACGGGTGACGCCAAAGTTCTTCCACAGCAGGTCACCCGGAAAAATATTGGCAATCGCCAGTTCGCGGATCGCATTGCCGTATTCGCGCACGACTTCCTCCACCAGGTCGTCGCGCCCTGCCTTCTCGACCTTCTCGAGGTAAAGGTTGAGCGGCTCCATGCGCCGCTCGATGTAGAGGTGCTTGATGATCAGGTCGTCGCCGTCTTCTTCGATCAGCGAGGGGACCTCTTTGTACAACTCGGCTATCAGCTCCTGCGAAAATCGGCTGCGCGGCAAGGCAACCTTGGAGAACTCCAGCGTGTCGGCCATGCGACCGACGCGATCCACCTGCTTCACCAGCTGGTACTTGCGTCGCACCGTTTCGTGATCAACCTCCTTCGAACTGCCGAATACGTCCTTGATGACCTTGAACACATAGGGGTAGGACGGCAGGGTGAAAACCAGCATGACGAGCCCACGGATGCCAGGGGCGACAATGAACTGGTCCGCGGAATGATGCAGGTGGAAGATCAGGTCGCGAAAGAACATGGTCTTGCCCTGCTTGCCCAGCCCGAGCATGGTGTAGAGCTCCGAACGCGGCTTGTTGGGCATGATCGAGCGCAGGAACTGGACATAGCCGGAAGGCACTTCCATGTCGACCATGAAGTAGGCACGCGACAGGGAAAACAGGACGCCGATCCGCCAGGCATCGAGGATCACGGTATCAAGATAGAGCTTGCCGTCCGGTGAATGAAGCACCGGAACCGCAAAGGGATACTCGACAGCCCCGTTGACCGCCTTGCCGATCACGTAGGCGCCCTTGTTGCGGTAGAAGGCCGAGTTGAGCACCTGTATCTGCAGGTTGGCCTCGCGCGCCGGAATCGTGCCGAGCTGGGATCCGATGCCGCGCAGGACGAAATCGACGTCGCGATCCAGGTCCTCGAACTCACGGGCCCATGCGAAGTCGAGGAAAACCTGGCGTATCGAAGCGCGGAAACCCGCCTGGTTGGGGTAGTAACAGCGATAGGTTGGCGGATCGGATTCTATGTATTCGGTGGAAACCGCCGGACGGACGAAAATGAAATCGTTGTGGAAATAGGTGCGATGCAGGATCTGGCAGAACACCGAATTGAAGAAAGTTTCCGCCAATTCGGGCTGCTTGTGGTTGGTCAGCAGGCCGATGAACTGGAGCTTGGCCTGCTGCCAGACGGCGTCGCTCAAATCATCCGCATGAAACTCGCGGTGCAAGCGTTCGGTCGTCTCCCTGACGCGATCATCGTAGAACTGGATCCGGTCGCGCACCGCCTGCTGGACCTCCTGCCAGCGCGCCTCCTCGAAACGCCGCTTGGCAAGGGCAGAACTCTCGTGAAAGAGACGATAGTGCCTGTTGAAGCCGTCGACCAAAACCTTGGCAATGGATTCGGCGATCAGGTCGTCAGCGGCTCCGGCGGACATGGTGGATATCTCATTTAGCTCAAGCTCCACAATTCTAACAGCGGGTACCGCACGATTCGAAGCTGGCCGACGACTGCAGTGCGGTGCGCTTTTGGAGGATAATCGCATGCGATTCATCGCGCATTACTTTCGATTCCCGACAACCATAAACAACGGAGCAGGCATGAGCACTTCCCTGATCAAGGTTCCCGCACAAGGCCAGAAAATCGTTCCGGGCCAGCCGATTCCCGACAATCCCGTGATCCCCTTCATCGAGGGCGATGGCATCGGCGTGGACATCACGCCAGTAATGCAGAAGGTGGTCGATGCCGCGGTACAGAAGTCCTACGGCGGCAAGCGCAGGATTTCATGGATGGAAGTTTATGCGGGCGAGAAGGCGACCCGCCTTTATGGACCTGATGTCTGGCTGCCGGCCGAGACAATCACCGCGTGCAAGGACTATTCCGTATCCATCAAGGGTCCGCTGACCACCCCTGTGGGAGGAGGCATCCGCTCGCTCAATGTCGCATTGCGCCAGGAGATGGACCTTTACCAGTGCGTACGGCCGGTGCGCTACTTCAAAGGCATCCCCTCGCCGCTGAAGGATCCGAGCAAGACTGACATGGTCATCTTCCGCGAAAACACGGAAGATATTTACTGCGGCGTTGAGTGGCAAGCGGAAACTCCGGCAGCACGCAAGGTGGTCAAGTTCCTCCAAGAAGAAATGGGTGTCACCAAAATTCGCTTTCCGGGGACTTCGGGCATCGGCATCAAGCCAGTTTCGCGGGAAGGCACCGAGCGTCTGGTCCGTGCGGCGATCAAGTACGCGATTGCCAACAAGCGCAAGTCGGTCACCATCGTGCACAAGGGTAACATCATGAAATTCACGGAGGGCGCATTCCGTGACTGGGGTTATGCGCTGGCGAAAAATGAGTTCGGCGGCGTGGAAATCGACGGCGGCCCCTGGCTAACGCTACCCAATGGCATCGTGATCAAGGATGCCATCGCCGACGCATTTCTACAGCAGATCCTTTTGCGTCCGGCCGAGTACGACGTCATCGCCACGCTCAACCTCAACGGCGACTACATTTCCGATGCACTGGCGGCTCAGGTCGGCGGGATAGGTATCGCCCCCGGGGCAAACATCTCGGATCTCTATGCCTGCTTCGAGGCAACACACGGCACGGCGCCAAAATATGCCGGCAAGGATTATGTGAACCCGGGATCGCTGATTCTCTCCGCGGAAATGATGCTGCGCCACATGGGCTGGACCGAGGCCGCGGACCTCATCATCAAGTCGATGGAAGCCGCCATCGGCGACAAGGTCGTGACCTACGACTTCGCCCGGTTGATGGAAGGTGCAAAGGAAGTGAAGTGCTCTGCGTTCGGACAGGCAATGATCGATCGCATGTAATTGCAAATTGCGAAAAAACAAAGCCCGCCAAACGGCGGGCTTTGTTTTTCCGGAGCCGGGTTACCCGACAACCGGGAGCTTCAACAATCAGGGCTTCTGAATGTTCGACGCCTGCTTGCCCTTGGGACCCTGCACCACGTCAAAAGTCACCTTCTCGCCTTCCTTCAGCGACTTGAAGCCTGCCATGTTGATGGCGGAGAAGTGCGCGAACAGATCCTCGCTGCCGTCATCCGGGGTGATGAAGCCAAAACCCTTGGCGTCGTTGAACCACTTAACAGTACCAGTTGCCATGTAACTTTTTCCTTAATCAAAAACGAACGAATCGGCCACCGCTGCGGGCTGCAAAACACCGCACCCCGGCCGGGGCATGTCGAGACTCAAGTTCGGAATAGCAGAGGGGGCCAAGCGGCGATTCAGAGGAACTGCGATTGGACAGTCTGTGAGAGGACCGTAGGTCACTGCGGAGGAACCTGAACTAAACACGTTTCGCGTTTTACGCACATTGTCAAGCAGCGTCAACAACTTTTTATGTTGCAACGCACATCACCATCTCCTTGAATACCTCCCGATCAGCCCAAAATGAGACGGCATCGGAGCGCTAATCCCCTCTTTTTCGAAGTGTTGAACTCCGACTGAATCACATTAGAATCGAGTCATGGTTACACGCAAGCAAGTCGGGCCGGAGGGTGGTGCCGCATTGGCACCAGAGCAGAGTCGCACCAAGCCACCGCCCATGTTTAAAGTGCTGCTTCTCAACGACGACTTCACGCCAATGGACTTCGTCGTTGTCGTACTGGAGAAATTCTTTGGCTTGTCGCGCGAGCAGTCGACTCAGGTCATGCTCAAGGTACACCGTGAGGGCAAGGGCGCCTGTGGCGTGTATCCCCAGGACGTCGCGGCGACAAAGGTTGAGCAGGTAAGCGAGTATTCGCGTCGGCACCAGCATCCGCTGGCTTGCGTGATGGAGGAAGACAGATGATTGCCCAGGAACTTGAAGTCAGCTTGCACATGGCGTTTGTCGAGGCCCGCCAAAAGCGCCACGAGTTCATCACTGTCGAGCATCTGCTGCTGGCGCTGTTGGACAATCCATCCGCGGCGGAAGTCTTGCGTGCCTGCGCCGCCGACATCGAAGGCCTGCGCAAGGAGTTGCTGACCTTCATCAACGACCACACGCCGACCGTTGCGGGCAGCGAGGAGATCGATACGCAACCGACGCTCGGCTTCCAGCGCGTGATCCAGCGCGCCATCCTCCATGTACAGTCGTCCGGGAAAAAGGAAGTCACCGGGGCCAACGTCCTGATCGCCATTTTTGGCGAAAAGGACTCCCATGCCGTGTTTTTCCTGCAACGGCAGAACATAACGCGGCTCGATGTGGTGAATTTCATTTCCCACGGCATCACCAAGACTCCCCAGCTCCGTGGCAGGGAAGAACCGGCTGAAACGGAGGCCGAGTCGCAGGAAAAGGGGGGGGCGCTCGAAAGCTTCACGCAGAACCTGAACCAGCTTGCCTTGACCGGCAAGATCGACCCGCTGATCGGGCGCGACAAGGAACTGGAGCGTGTGATCCAGACACTCTGCCGTCGCCGCAAGAACAATCCCCTGTTGGTAGGCGAAGCCGGCGTCGGCAAGACCGCGATCGCCGAGGGGCTTGCGCGGCACATCGTCGAAGGTCGCGTGCCGGAGATCCTCGCCAACGCCACGGTGTATTGCCTGGACATGGGCGCCCTGCTTGCCGGTACCAAGTATCGCGGCGATTTCGAACAGCGTCTGAAGGGCGTTCTGAAGCAGCTCGCGGACAACCCGAACGCGATTCTTTTCATCGACGAAATACATACGCTGATCGGAGCCGGCGCAGCATCCGGCGGCACCATGGACGCTTCCAACCTGCTCAAGCCCGCGTTGTCATCCGGCGCGCTGAAGTGCATCGGCGCGACGACCTACACCGAGTTCCGCGGCGTGTTCGAAAAGGACCACGCACTGTCCCGCCGGTTCCAGAAGGTCGACGTCAATGAGCCCTCCGTGGGCGAGACAGTCTCCATTCTGCGTGGTCTGAAGTCGCGCTTCGAAGAGCATCACGGTGTCAAATATTCCGCTGCCGCGATATCCAGCGCGGCGGAACTTTCCGCCAAGTACATCAACGACCGGCACCTGCCCGACAAGGCCATCGACGTGATCGACGAGGCCGGTGCCGCGCAGCGTATCCTGCCCAAATCGAAGCAGAAGAAGACCATCGGCAAGCTGGAGATCGAGGATATCGTGGCGAAGATCGCCCGCATCCCGCCGCAGCATGTGTCGGCGGATGACCGTTCAGCACTGAAAAACCTGGATCGCGACCTGAAGAACATGGTGTTCGGCCAGGACGCCGCCATCGATGCCCTCGCGACAGCGATCAAGATGTCACGCTCGGGACTTGGTGACCCGCAGAAGCCTATCGGCTGCTTCCTGTTCTCGGGGCCGACCGGTGTCGGCAAGACGGAAGTCGCTCGCCAACTGGCCTATGGGATGGGTATAGAACTGATCCGCTTCGACATGTCGGAGTACATGGAGCGCCACGCCGTGAGCCGCCTGATCGGCGCGCCACCCGGCTATGTCGGTTTCGACCAGGGCGGCTTGCTGACCGAGGCCGTCACCAAGAAGCCGCATGCGGTGCTGCTGCTCGACGAAATCGAAAAGGCACATCCGGAAGTATTCAACATCCTGCTCCAGGTGATGGACCATGGCACGCTGACCGACAACAACGGACGCAAGGCCGATTTCCGCAACGTGGTGATCGTCATGACCACCAATGCCGGCGCCGAGGCCCTGCAAAAAACCAGCATCGGCTTCACCACCAACAAGGGCCAGGGCGACGAAATGGCCGACATCAAGCGCATGTTCTCGCCCGAGTTCCGCAACCGGCTGGATGCGATCATTTCCTTCCGCGCGCTCGACGCCGAGATCATCCTGCGGGTGGTCGACAAGTTCCTGATGCAGCTCGAGGGCCAGTTGCACGAAAGGAAGGTCGAGGCCATCTTCACCGATGCCCTTGCGTGCCTGGCTGGCCGAGAAGGGATTCGATCCGCTGATGGGTGCGCGCCCGATGGCGCGCCTGATCCAGGATACGATCCGCTCGGCGCTCGCCGACGAATTGCTGTTCGGACGGCTGGTGCATGGCGGCCGCGTGACCATCGATATCGACGACCAGGAAAAAGTCAAGCTCGGCTTCGATGAAGTAGCTAACGCTGCGCCCGTTCCCTCGCCGCTGGGGTAATCCGCGGCGATTACCATCACGGGCCTGACGGCCCGTTTTTTTTGGATGATATTTCCATGACGTATCTCACTACAGATCTTTGCGATGCCCACGAAGACACGGTCCGCGTCGTCGAGCCGATGTTCAGCAGCTTCGGCGGCCGCGATTCCTTCCACGGGAAAATCGCTACCCTGAAGCTGTTCGAGGACAACACGCTGGTGCGCAAAACCCTTGATTGTCCGGGTGACGGGCGCGTCCTGGTCATCGACGGCGGGGGCAGCCTCAGGCGTGCCCTGGTCGGAGATCAGCTGGCTGCACTGGCGGTGAAAAATGGCTGGACCGGCATCGTCGTATACGGCTGCATCCGCGACTCGCGGGCCATCGGCGAGATGGATATCGGCGTGTTTGCGCTCGACACGCACCCGATGAAGACACGCAAGCTGAATACCGGAGAAACCGAACTGCCCGTTAATTTCGGTGGCGTGACCTTCACACCGGGGGAGTGGCTGTATGCCGATGAGGATGGAGTGATCGTGAGCGCCACCGCCCTCCACTAAGACTAAGTCTTATATAAAACATATATCAGCAAAAGAATTTTATTCGTAATCCAATACTACTTTTTGAATTGTGAAATATTATTTCTATCGCCATGTAAAATATGTAAAAAAAATTACATCAAGTCTTATATAAGACTATTGCTGCAACGCAAAATCCTCTTTATACTGTCGTTGTCGCTCCTCTCCGGAGCACCCCTTTTCGACAACCCCTGCAAGAGGATTCATCATGACTGATCGCAAAGCACAAGCCGCCGCCCTGGCCAAGGACTGGGCCGAAAACCCGCGCTGGAAGGGCATCAAGCGCGGTTACAGCGCCGAAGATGTGGTTCGCCTGCGCGGCACCTTCCCGATCGAGCACACGCTGGCCAAGCGGGGCGCCGAGAAGCTCTGGTCGCTGGTCAACGGCTCGGCCAAAAAAGGTTACGTCAATGCCTTCGGCGCAATCTCTGCCGGCCAGGCCATGCAGCAGGCGAAAGCCGGTCTTGAGGCTGTCTATCTTTCCGGCTGGCAGGTCGCTGCCGACGGCAACACCTCCGAGACCATGTACCCCGACCAGTCGCTGTATGCCTACGACTCGGTGCCGACCATGGTCCGCCGCATCAACAACACCTTCAAACGCGCCGATGAAATCCAGTGGTCGCGCGGCATCGACCCGGAAAGCAAGGAATTCATCGACTACTTCCTGCCGATCGTAGCCGACGCGGAAGCCGGTTTCGGCGGCGTGCTGAACGCCTTCGAACTGATGAAGAACATGATTACGGCAGGCGCCGCCGGCGTGCATTTCGAAGACCAGCTCGCTGCGGTCAAGAAGTGCGGCCACATGGGCGGCAAGGTGCTGGTGCCGACCAACGAAGCCGTCGAGAAGCTGATCGCCGCGCGCTTCGCCGCCGACACCATGGGCGTGCCGACCATCATCCTGGCCCGCACCGATGCCGAAGCCGCCAACCTGCTGACCTCGGACCATGATGCCAACGACAAGCCCTTCGTCACCGGCGAGCGCACGCCGGAAGGCTTCTATCGCGTCAAGAACGGCCTCGAGCAGTCGATCAGCCGCGGCGTCGCCTACGCCCCGTATGCCGACCTGGTCTGGTGCGAGACCGGCAAGCCCGACCTCGGCTTCGCCCGCGAGTTCGCACAAGCCGTGCAAGCCGCTTCCCCCGGCAAGCTGCTGTCCTACAACTGCTCGCCCTCCTTCAACTGGAAGAAGAACCTCGACGACAAGACCATCGCCAAGTTTCAGGACGAACTCGCCGCGATGGGCTACAAGTACCAGTTCATCACGCTGGCCGGCATCCACATCAACTGGTTCCAGACCTTCCAGTTCGCCCACGCCTACGCCCGCGGCGAAGGCATGAAGCACTACGTCGACATGGTGCAGGAACCCGAGTTCGCCGCGCGCGACAAGGGCTACACCTTCGTTTCGCACCAGCAGGAAGTGGGCGTCGGCTATTTCGATGATGTCACCACCGTGATCCAGGGCGGTGCCTCATCGGTCACCGCGCTGCACGGGTCGACCGAGGAAGAGCAGTTCCACTAAGCAATCCAGGCATCGCCTCACTCAAGGCCGCAGCGGGAAACCGCTGCGGCCTTTTCTTATGTCCGGCCGGCAAGGGGCTGACGGTACCCGCAGGATTGCGTTACAGTCGGCGCAGGGAACAGACGCAAACCAGGCACAACCATGGGCGACGGACGCAGCCAGAAAGGTAAGTCGATGCTCTTGTCTGCCATCCAGATCGGCCTGCTGGCCTATGCCGGACTGGCCGCGCTGATCTACTTCAAGCAGGACGCTTTGGTGTTCCAGGCGGCGATGGAGCGCGGGTATGAGGCTACGCCGGCCCGCATCGGCCTGCGTTTCGATGCATTGACACTGGCTACCGAAGACGGTGAAACGCTAGACGCCTGGCATGTCCCGGCCAGAGCCGGCGCCAGCGCACACGGCCTGGTCCTGGTCTTCCACGGCAATGCCGGCAACATCGGACATCGCCTTGACTATCTGCGCATGTTCCACGATCTCGGTTATGCCAGCCTGATCCTTGACTACCGCGGCTATGGCCGCAGCAGCGGCAAGCCGTCGGAGGACGGTACTTACCTCGATGCCGCCGCCGCGTGGCGCCATGCCACGCAAGCGCTCGGCTACCCGGCCGGAAAGATTGTGCTCTTCGGCGAGTCCATGGGCGGCGCGGTGGCGGCGCAACTCGCTACGGTGCAGAAGCCGGCGGCGCTGGTACTGGCGTCGACCTTCACCTCGGTGCCGGACCTCGGTGCCGGAATCTACCCCTGGCTGCCGGTTCGCCTGCTCGCACGCATCGGCTATGACACGCGCGAGCGCCTGGCAACGATCGCTGCTCCTGTGCTGGTGATCCACAGCCGCGGCGACGACATCATTCCCTTTGCCCATGGCGAGCAATTGTTCGCCGCGGCCAAACCGCCCAAGAAGTTCCTCGAAATCGAGGGCGGCCACAACGACGGCTTCGTCTTCAATCGCGAGGCATGGGTACGCGGGCTCGATGACTTCCTGCGCTCCGCCCTCGAGCCAAAAGCGGCTCAGACGCCGGCTGCCGCCGTCCAGTAGGCAGAGTCGCGCCAGCGCGCCTTCAGCAGGTCGATGAACGAGCGCACGCGCAGCGGCAGGTGGCGGCGTTGCGGCACCACGGCGTGGATACCGACCGGGGGCGCGGCGAATTCGTCGAGCACCGTCACCAGCCGTCCGGCCTTGATGTCGGCGCCGACTTCCCACAGGGAGCGCCAGGCCAGGCCTTTGCCGGCCAGCGCCCAGTCGTGGAGTACCGCACCGTCATTGCACTCGAAGCCGCCGCCCACTTTGAACACCCTGACCTCGTCTTCGACGCGCAGGGTCCATCCGCGCTGCTGGCGCAACGACAGGCAGTTGTGCTCGGCAAGAAAAGTCGGCGCTGGCGGCACGCCGAATCTGGCGATGTAGTCAGGGCTGGCGACCACCACCCGGCGCATTTCCCCCAGGCGGATGCTGATCAGGCTGGAATCGGCCAGATCGCCGATGCGGATCGCGCAGTCGACGTTTTCTTCGACCAGATCCACAAGGCGATCGGAAAGTTCGAGGCGAACCGTGACTTCAGGATTCTCCGTCATGAAATCCATCAGCAAGGGCGCCACATGCCGCCGCCCGAATCCGGCGGGTGCAGAAACCTTGAGATGCCCTCCGGGACGGATGCCGCCCAGGCTCACCGCGCCCTCCGCATCGGCCAGTTCGCGCAGGATGCGCTGGCATTCCTCAAGGAAGGCAGCGCCCTCGAAGGTCAATGAAATCCGGCGCGTCGTGCGCAGCAGCAGTTTCGCCCCAAGGCGTTCCTCCAAGGCATCGAGCCGGCGACCGATGATGGCCGGCGTAACCCCTTCGATGCGGGCAGCCGCGGACAAACTGCCACGACTTGCGACATCAACAAAGGCAGATATCTGCTTGAATTGGTCCATTACATACTTTTAGTAACTAATCATTTGATCGCATCGTAGCTTCTATATCCTATTTTGCAAGAATAGAATTTGACCGTCCCAGCAACCCATTTTCAGGAGTTCCCCATGGCCCTGCCCGCCGGCGTCCAGATCAACGCCCCGATTCCCGCCGAATACGCGACCATCCTGACGTCCGACGCATTGGAGCTTGTCGCCAAGCTGCACCGCGCCTTCGAGCCGCGCCGCAAGGAATTGCTTAACAAGCGCGTCGAGCGCCAGGCCCGCATCGATGCCGGCGAGATGCCCGACTTCCTGCCCGAGACGAAACACATCCGCGAAGGCGACTGGAAGATCGCGCCGCTGCCCAGGGCCCTGGAATGCCGCCGCGTCGAAATCACCGGCCCGGTCGAAGCCAAGATGATCATCAATGCCTACAACTCGGGCGCCGATTCCTACATGACCGACTTCGAGGATTCCAACAGCCCGAAGTGGGACAACCAGATCCAGGGCCAGATCAACCTGTACAAGGCCATCCGCCGCCAGCTCAGCTTCAAGAACGAAGCCGGCAAGGAATACAAGCTCAACGACAAGATCGCCACCCTGCAGATCCGCCCGCGCGGCTGGCACCTCGACGAGAAGCATGTGACCGTCGACGGCCAGCGCGTCTCCGGCGGCATTTTCGATTTCGCGCTGGTGTTCTTCCACAACGCCAAGGAGCAGGTCGCGCGCGGAGCCGGCCCCTTCTTCTACCTGCCGAAGATGGAAAGCCATCTTGAGGCCCGCCTGTGGAACGAGATCTTCTGCATGGCGCAGGACCACATCGGCATGCCGCGCGGCACCATCAAGGCGACGGTGCTGGTGGAAACCATCCTCGCCACCTTTGAGATGGAAGAGATCCTCTACGAGCTGCGCGAGCACAGCGCCGGCCTCAACGCCGGGCGCTGGGACTACATTTTTTCCTGCATCAAGAAATTCAAGAAGAACAAGGATTTCTGCCTGGCCCAGCGCGGCGCGATCACCATGGAAGTGCCCTTCATGCGCAGCTACGCGCTGGCACTGGTCAAGGCCTGCCACAAGCGGGGGGCGCCGGCCATGGGCGGCATGAGCGCGCTGATCCCGATCAAGGGCGATCCGGTGGCCAACGAGAAGGCACTGGCCGGCATCCGCCACGACAAGACCCGCGACGCCAACGATGGCTATGACGGCGGCTGGGTCGCGCACCCCGGCCTGGTGCCGATCGCCATGGAGGAGTTCGTCAAGGTGCTGGCTGACCGCCCCAACCAGTGGGAAAAGCAACGCACCGACAGCTACGGCCCGAAGGACTGGCTCAACTTCCAGCCCGAGCAGCCCATCACCGAGGCCGGCGTGCGCAACAACATCAACGTCGGCATCCACTACCTCGGCTCCTGGCTCGCCGGCAACGGCTGCGTACCGATCCACAACCTGATGGAAGACGCCGCTACTGCCGAAATCAGCCGCTCGCAGATCTGGCAGTGGGTCGTGTCGCCCAAGGGCAAGCTTGACGATGGTCGCAAGGTCACCGCGGAAATGGTGCGCGGAATGATCGGCGAGGAACTGGCGAAGGTAAAGGCCGTGGTCACCGCCCAGGGCGAAAAGACCGAGACCTACGACCAGGCCGCCGTCATCTTCGACAAGATGAGCCTCTCACCGGAGTACCCAGAGTTCCTCACCCTGCCGCTTTACGAAGCGATGGAGTAAGTGTCTGCCGCAGTCGGCGCCAAAAGTCGGCGCCGGCGATACGGCGATGTGTTGCCAGAACGGCATTCGACGTGAGTCGGATGCCGTTTTTCTTTGCGCAAAGATAAGCAAACCCTTATAGAAGCCTACTTGATCCCCTAATCACAACAATCTCTTTTACGCCACGCGAACCCGCTGCAATAATCCGCCAAGAAACCATAAACGCAGTCTGGATAAGCAAGCTCAGTCATTGATGAGGGGGAATCACGGATTTCGGGCTTCCTGATATCGAAAGACGGAGCCGCAGCAGTGGGCAAAAAATTCCATGCAGGGCATACAGGCCGCAGATCGGGCGGCAGGACTTTTAATTCTTTATCGGGAATAACGAAAATGGCGGAGAACTCACCGGGTGATCTCACTCCCGAACCCCGCAAGGGCGTGTTCGGCTGGCTCAAGCGTCAGCCACAGTGTTCGATCGGGCGAATGCTCGTCATCGGCATCGTGGGCGGCATCATGATCTGGGGCGGCCTCAACATGGGAATGGAATACACCAACCGTTCCGACTTCTGCATGTCCTGCCACGAAATGACGATCCCCTTCGAGGAACTGAAGAAGACCGTCCACTACAAGAACCGCAGCGGCACCACGGTGCAATGCGCCGACTGCCATGTCGCCAGCAGCAAGACGCCGACCGACTACATGTTCAAGTCCATGCAGAAACTCATTGCGGCGCGCGACGTGGTCGGCCACATACTGGGCACGATAGACACGCCGGAAGAAATATGAGGCTTACCGTCTGGCCATGGCCGAGCGCGTGTGGGAACGCATGAAGGATCGCGACTCGAAGGAATGCCGCAACTGCCACGACTTCAAGACCATGGACCCGGCGAAGCAAAAGGACCGGTCGGTGACCAAACACGAAGGCGCCATAGAAGACGGCAAGACCTGCATCGACTGCCACAAGGGCATCGCGCACAAGCCGGTTCATCTGAAGAAGGACCCGGCGCAAGCACAGCCAGCCGCAGCGCCAGCCGCTGCCGCTGCGCCGCAAGCTGCCGCAAGTCCCGCGGAGGCCGTCGCAACAGGTGCCGCGAATGTGGCCAAAGCCGGCGCTACCGCGGCCGCCAGCACCGCCACGGCGGCCGCGACGGCAATGTCTGCGGCCTCCACCGCAATGACGGCCGGCACCGGGCCGGCCAAGGCGACGCCAAAGGCAGAAGCGGCCGGCGCCACCGCACCGGCCGCCGGCGGAACCGTCACGGCCCTGGACTGGAGCAAAGTGCCGACGCGCCAGATCAAGGTCTTCTATCCCGGCCAGGCCGGTCTGGAATGGATCATGAACAAGGCCGACCATTCCTCCGCCGCCGACATCGTCGAGAAAAAGCGCGCCTGCGCCAAGTGCCACGAGGGTGACGCCAACGAAGTCGGCACAGCCATCGTAACGGGCAAGCCGGTCGGCGTTTCCAAGACTGTGATGGAACCGACCCCGCCCCCGGGCAAGGTCGGCTTCATCCCCGTGACGTTCCAGACCACCCACGACGGCAACAAGATTTACTTCCGCTTCGAATGGGTGCCGCCGAAGAACGGCGACAAGAAGCTCGACCCAAAGAACGAGGTCAAGCTCACCATGATGTTCGACGGCGGCGGTACGGTCGAGGGCAGCGAACTGAATGGCTGCTGGGGTACCTGCCATGTCGACTTGCGCACCATGAAGGATGCCAAGGATGACAAGAAGACGAAATACATCACCGGTGCCGACCTGGCCGGCGGCAAGTTCATGGACCTGATCCAGTTCCGCAGTGGTAAAGGCCAGGCCCCGGTCGACGGCTGGGTGGACAGCGAACGCCACATGGACGGCGGCAAGAGCGGACTCAAGGCCGAAGGCAAGAAGGAAGGAAACAAGTGGGTGGTCGTCTTCGAGCGCTCACTGGCCGGCGGTGGCAAGGGCGACCATGCCATTACTGCCGATAAGGTGTATAACTTCGGCTTCGCGCTGCACGAGGACTTCACCAATGCCCGCTTCCACTATGTGTCGCTGGGCTATCAGTTCGGTCTCGACAAGCCGAATCCGAGTGTAAAAAACTATATCGACGTACAAAAGCAATAAGGCGGCAATCGATTTTTCAGCAGTACATTCATCAAACTCTGGAGGAAATACTAATGATGATGAAGTGGAGAGGATGGGCGCTGGCCACCGGCGCCCTGGCGGTATCCGCGATGGCCCAGGCAGCGCCACCCTCGGCGGCTATGCTGTCGAATGCCTGTGCCGGCTGCCACGGCACCAACGGTGGCAGCGCCGGGCCGACGATGCCCAGCCTGGCAAGCCAGTCCAAGGAAGCCATTGAAGCCGCCATGAAGAAGTTCAAGAACGGCGAACGCCCCGGATCGGTCATGGGCCGTCTGGCGAAGGGTTACAGTGATGCCGAAATCACCGCCATGGCCGAGTTCTTCTCCAAGCAGAAGCTTCATGTCACCTCGCAGAGCGTCGATGCAGCCAAGGTCAAGAAGGGCGCCAGCCTGCAGGAATCCAACTGCGGCCGCTGCCACATCGAGGACGGCAGGGAAGGCAAGGATGACACTCCGGTGATGGCCAGCCAGTGGCTGCCCTACATGCAGATGCAGATGGCCGACTACCTGTCGGGCAAACGCAAGATGCCGGAAAAGATGAAGGAGAAGGTCGATCCGATGTCCAAGGAAGACCTGGACGCCCTGCTCCACTTCTACGCCAGCGTTAAATAAGGGGGAATGACAACATGACACTGGATCGCAGAAGTTTTCTGAAACTGGTTGGCGCCGGAGCCGGCGCCGCGGGCCTGCCGATGATCGGCCGTGCCGCCGAACTGATGCCCAAGGGCGCCAAGCGCGTGGTGGTGGTCGGCGGCGGCTACGGCGGCACCATCGCCGCCAAGTACATCCGCATGATGGACAAGAGCATCGAAGTGGTGATGATCGAGCGTAACGATCATTTCGTTTCCTGCCCCTTTTCCAATCTCTACATCGGCGGCATCCTCAAGGATCTCAACCCGCTGACCATCAAGTACGACAAGCTCGCTGCCAACCATGGCGTCAAGGTGGTGCAGGCCGAAGTCACGGCCATCGACCCCGCGGCCAAGGTGGTCACGACCTCCAAGGGCACGGTCAGCTATGACCGCCTGGTGCTTTCGCCCGGAGTCGATTTCCGCCTTGAAGAGATGAAGGGTTATGACGCGGCCGCGATGGAAAAAATGCCTCACGCGTGGAAAGCCGGCCCGCAGACCGTGCTGCTGAGGAAGCAGCTGGAAGCCATGAAGGACGGCGGCACCATGGTGATGACCATCCCGCTGAGCCCCTACCGCTGCCCGCCCGGACCTTACGAACGCGCCAGCATGGTGGCCCACTATTTGAAGGCCAACAAGCCGAAGTCCAAGATCGTGGTGCTCGACGCAAATCCGGACATCACCTCCAAGGGCGGCCTGTTCAAGAAGGGATGGAAGGACAACTACGAGGGCATCATCGACTATCGTCCGGCGAAGAAGGTCACCGAGGTCGAACCGGGCAAGATGACGGTTCTGATCGAAGGCCTGGAAGACGTCAAGGGCGACGTGGTCAACGTCATTCCGCCGCAACGCGCGGGCCAGATCGCCGTGGCCGCCGGGCTCGTCGGGGACGACAAGAACTGGTGCACGGTCAATCCGACTACCTTCGAGTCGACCAAGCAGGCCGGCATCCACGTCATCGGCGATGCCTCCAATGCGGGTGCGATGCCGAAATCCGGCTATTCGGCCAACTCCGAAGCCAAGGTCTGCGCGATGAACATCGTCGCGCTGATGAACGGCAAGGAACTCACCGAGATGTCCGGCATCAACACCTGCTACAGCTACATCACCGATAAGGAAGCCGTCAGCGTCGCGGCCGTGTACAAGGTTGCCGACGGCAAGATCATTGCCGTGCCGAATTCCGGTGGCGTTTCGCCGGCAGACTTCTCGGCCGCCAAGATCGAGGCTGTATATGCAGAGAGCTGGCTGCGGAACATCCTGACCGAAATGTCGACCTGAGCAGGCTCATGCTGCTCCAAAAACAAACCCCGCCATGGCGGGGTTTGTTTTTTCGTTCCCGAAACAGGGCTAGTTGTGTCCGGTACTGCCGAAACCACCGCCACCGCGATCGCTGGCCGGAAATTCGTCAACGACATTGAAGGCCACCTGCACCACCGGCACCACCACCAGTTGGGCGAGCCGGTCGAGCGGATTCAGGGTGAAGGTCTCCTGCCCGCGATTCCAGGTTGAAACGAATATCTGGCCCTGATAGTCCGAGTCGATCAAACCGACCAGGTTGCCCAGCACGATGCCATGCTTGTGACCGAGCCCCGAGCGCGGCAGGATCATCGCCGCGAGGCCGGGATCCGACAGGTGGATCGCGATACCCGTCGGCACCAGCACGGTTTCGCCCGGACGGATCGTCAAGGTCGCATCGATACAGGCGCGCAAGTCGATGCCGGCCGAACCGGCCGTAGCGTACTGCGGGGCGTAGCCATCCTGCTTCAGGCGGGCATCGAGGATCTTGAGGTCAATGCTGGCCACGCTACTGCTCCATCAGGCTAGCGATGTGCGCGACGATGCCGCGCGCCACTTCGGACTTTTCTGCCGGCGGCAGGACATGCGCGCCGGCCGCGTCGAACAGTGTGACCGCATTGCTGTCGCCACCCAGGCCGTCCTGCACCAGATTGCCGACCACTAGCGCGAGCTTCTTCGCCACGCGCTTGCCTTCGGCATACTTCGCCAGATCCTGACTCTCGGCGGCGAAGCCGACGCAAAACGGCGCATCCGGCCGCGCCGCGACTTCGGCAAGGATGTCGGGGTTGGCTTCGAGTTCCAGGGTGAGGGTGGCCGTGCCTTTCTTGATCTTTTGCGCGGATTCCTGCCGTGGCCGGTAGTCGGCCACGGCGGCGACGCCGATGAATACATCCTGCCCGGGTAGCGCCCGCATCACGGCGTCGCGCATCTGACAAGCGCTCTTCACATCAACCCGCAGCACGCCGCGCGGTGTCGCCGACGTCACCGGGCCGGTGACCAAGGTCACCTCCGCACCCGCTTCGGCACACG
Organism: Sulfuritalea sp.; assembly: GCA_016708585.1. Taxonomy (GTDB): domain Bacteria; phylum Pseudomonadota; class Gammaproteobacteria; order Burkholderiales; family Rhodocyclaceae; genus Sulfuritalea. The sequence goes on from JADJFK010000002.1 coordinate 52,457, forward strand.
CGCGCGCCAGGGCGAATCCCATCTTGCCGGAACTCGAATTGGTCAGGCCGCGCACCGGATCGAGCGCTTCGAAGGTCGGCCCGGCGGTCAACAAGACACGTTTGCCTGCAAGGGTTTTGGCTTGCAGCGAGGCATGCAACTCGTCGAACAGTTCCTGGGCTTCCAGCATGCGTCCGTCGCCCACTTCGCCGCAGGCTTGCTCACCGTGGGCGGGGCCCAGAACGCTGACAGCATCGGCCCGCAACTGAGCAACGTTGCGCTGCGTTGCCGGGTTCTCCCACATCTGGCGGTTCATCGCGGGAGCCACCAGCAGCGGGCAGTCGCGCGCGAGGCAAAGCGTGGAAAGCAGGTCATCGGCGAAGCCGTGCGCCAGCTTGGCCAGAAAATCCGCGGTCGCCGGAGCCACCAGCAAAGCCGCCGCGCCGCGGGTCAGGTCGATGTGCGCCATGCCGTTGTCCATGCGCTCGTCCCACAGCGCCTGCCAGACACGGCGGCCGGTCAGCGCCTGGAACGTTGCCGCACCGACAAACTGCGCGCCGGCTGCCGTCATCGCGACATCGACTTCTGCGCCGGCCTTGACCAGCAGGCGCACCAGCTCCGCCGCCTTGTAGGCCGCGACGCCGCCGGTCACGCCCAGCACGATGCGCCTGCCCTGAAATTCGTTCATGACATTAAAATCCAGTCGATCGGCAATCAAGCGGGGATTCTAAACCATGGCCATACGCGATTGGCCCGCGGCGGAACGCCCGCGCGAGCGGCTTGCCCAACAGGGCGCGGCGGCCTTGTCCGACGCGGAACTGCTGGCGATATTCCTGCGTGTCGGCGTGCGCGGCAAGAGCGCGGTCGATCTGGCCCGCGATCTGCTGGCGAGTTTCGATGGCGACTTGGCGCGCCTGGCTGCCGCGAGCATCAAAGAGCTTGCCCGCCTTCCGGGCATCGGCCCGGCCAAGGCCGCCCAACTCGCCGCAACGCTTGAACTGGCCCGCCGGGCGCTCGCCGGATCGATCAAGGCAAAGGATGCAATGGCCTCGCCCCGGGAAGTACGCGACTGGTTGCGCCTGTCGCTGGGTAACCTGCAGCACGAAGTCTTCGTCGCCCTGTGGCTGGATGCCCAGAACCGGCTGATCGCCAGCGAGGAACTGTTTCGCGGCACGCTGACGCAAACCAGCGTTTATCCGCGTGAAGTCGTCAAGCGGGCTCTCATGCATAACGCCGGCGCCGTGATCCTGGCCCACAACCACCCGTCAGGCCTTGCCGAACCCTCACGCGCCGACGAAGTACTCACTTCTTCACTGAAACAGGCGCTGGCGCTGATCGACGTCAAGCTCCTGGACCATTTCATCGTGACCGGAGGCGCGGACCCGCTCTCTTTTGCCGAACGAGGATTGATATAAAAGGATTGAGTTTTAGGGCAATTGTTTGGTAAACTAGCGGGCTTCGCAAAATCAGCATTCAGGAGCATCACATGTCTCGCGTATGTCAAGTGACGGGCAAGGCCCCGATGGTAGGGAACAACGTGTCCCACGCCAACAACAAGACCAAGCGTCGCTTTCTGCCTAACCTGCACAGCCGCCGCTTCTGGATCGAAACCGAAAACCGCTGGGTCAGCCTGCGCGTGTCGAACGCCGGTCTGCGCACCATCGACAAGAAGGGCATCGACGTCGTCCTCGCCGAGCTGCGTGAGCGCGGCGAGCGCGTCTAATCAGGAGAACACATCATGGCCAAGGGCGGACGCGAAAAGATCAAGCTGGAATCCACCGCAGGAACCGGACACTTCTACACCACGACGAAGAACAAGAAGACCACCCCGGAAAAGCTGGAGTTCCTGAAGTATGACCCGAAGGCGCGCAAGCATGTCGCCTACAAGGAAGTGAAGCTGAAGTAAGTCAGCGCTTCGCCGAAAAAAAACCCGCCGCGGCGGGTTTTTTTTGCCTGTTACCAGATTTCAGACCGCGTAGCGCCGCAGGCGCAGCGAAAACTCTTCCAGCTGGCGAATCCCGCTCTGCTCGGCGCGCGCCACCCAGTCCTGCAGCTGCGTCACGAGCTGGTCGTGCGATGCGGCCGAACGGGCCCACAGCGCTTCCAGTTCGGCGCGCATGGCGTAGCTCCGGGACAGCGGTTCGCTTTGTGCAAGCAGTGCCGCCAGACGCTCCTTCTGCGGTGCAGCCAGGGCGGCGCGATCTTCACCGAGTAATCGCTTCATCACGCGCCCTTCGCGCGCTTCGATCTTCAGCCGGGAAAACTCTTCGGCGGCCAGCTGGCGCAGTCCCTTCATGTACTTTGCCAGGACGTCATAGCGGTGGGTGACGACCGCCTGCAACAATTCGAGGTCGATCGTCGGTCGCGCCGCGCCCAGCCGAAGTCTTGGCGCGATTTTCTTCACCCGGGCGAGACCCAGCTTTTCCATTGCGCAGATGTACATCCAGCCGATGTCGAACTCGTACCACTTGCTGGAAAGCTTGGCCGAGGTCGCGAATGCGTGATGGTTGTTGTGCAGCTCCTCACCGCCGATCAGGATGCCGAGCGGAAAGAAATTTGTCGAGGCATCGGCGCACGCGAAATTCCGATAGCCCCAGAAGTGGCCGATGCCATTCACTACACCGGCCGCCCAAAAGGGGATCCAGGTCATTTGCACGCCCCAGATCAGGGCACCCGGCCAGATGCCGAACAAGGCGAGATCGATGCCCAGCATGAGCAGGATCCCGAACTTGTATGGCCGGGCATAAACCTTCCGCTCCAGCCAGTCATCGGGAGTGCCGTGCCCGTAGCGCTCCAGGGTATCGGCATTGCGCGATTCCCTGACATACAGGAACACACCCGTCCATAGCACCCGGTTGATGCCGAACACCTGCGGGCTGTGCGGATCGGCCGCCGTCTCGCACTTGGCGTGGTGCTTGCGGTGAATCGCGGCCCATTCCCTGGTGATCATGCCGGTCGTCAACCACAGCCACAGCCGGAAGAAATGGCTGGGGACCGGACCAAGGTCGAGCGCGCGATGGGCCTGGTGCCGATGCAGAAAAATGGTGACCCCGGCGATCGTGACGTGGGTGAGTACCATGGTGACAAGTATGTAGCCCCACCAGGGAAGGTCAATGATGCCGGAGTACATTCGGATCGCCTTTCATGAATGAGCGAAGTTTGCGCAGCAGGGAGAATCTTTGTCAATGCCTTGCGTTGCTGCGCGCCGGCGCGGTATCGGCAAGACGAAAATCAATCTTGTTGGCCTCCATGTCGACCCGGGTCAACTGTACGCGCACCCGGTCGGACAGGCGGAAGCGCCGGCCACTGCGCTCGCCGACCATGGCATGCGATTTCTCGTCGAAATGGAAATAATCCTGCCCGAGTTCGGAAACATGGACCAGGCCTTCGACGAACACGCCATCGAGCGCGACGAAGATGCCGAATGGGACCACTGAGGAAATGCTGCCTTCGAAGACCTCGCCGACGCGGTCCTTCATGTAGAAGCACTTGAGCCATGCCTCGACGTCGCGCGTGGCATCGTCGGCCCGGCGCTCGGTCATCGAGCAGTGCAGGCCGACTTCCTCCCACGCATTTGCCCCTCCTGTCGGCTCGTAGCGCCGTGCCGCCAGCGCCGACTTTATGGCGCGATGCACCAGCAGATCAGGATAGCGGCGGATGGGCGAGGTGAAATGCGTATAGCTCTCGTAGGCCAGGCCGAAGTGGCCGACGTTGTCCGGGCTGTAGATCGCCTGACGCAGGGAACGCAGCATCACGGTCTGCAGCAGCTGGCGATCCGGGCGCTGGCCGATCTTCTCCAGCAGCCTGGCATAGTCCTGGGCCTTGGGTGCGTCGCCGCCACCGAGCTGGAAGCCGAAGGTGCCGAGGAAGTCCCGCAATTTCGTCAAACGCTCCGGTGTCGGGCCTTCATGGATGCGATACAGCGAGGGATGCTCGCGTTCGCGCAGAAACTCCGAGGCGCAGACGTTGGCCGCCAGCATGCATTCCTCGATCAGCCGGTGCGCCTCGTTGCGCTCGTAGGGCTCGATGCGTTCGATCTTGCCGCGGTCGTCGAAGATCATGCGCGTTTCGGTGGTTTCGAAATCGATTGCGCCACGCTTGAGGCGCTCCTTCGCCAGTTGCCGGTAGAGCGCGTCCAGCGCCTCGAGATGCGGCAGCAGCGGCGCCAGGCGCTCGCACGCCGCAGCGTCGTTCTCGTAGAGGGCCGCCGCCACTTCGGTATAGGTCAGCCGTGCGTGGGAAAACATCACCGCCGGATAGAAGCGGTAGCGCCTGATGGCACCAGTGCCGGCAATCTCCATATCGCACACCATGCACAACCGCTCGACCTGGGGATTCAACGAGCACAGCCCATTCGAAATCTTTTCCGGAAGCATCGGGATCACGCGCCGCGGAAAATACACGGAGTTGCCGCGCGCATAGGCGTCCCCGTCCAGCGCGCCGCCCGCCGTCACATAGTGCGAAACATCGGCGATCGCCACGACCAGGCGGAAACCCTTGCCCTTGCGCTGGCAATACACGGCATCGTCGAAGTCCCGCGCCGTCTCGCTGTCGATGGTCACCAGGGGCAGGCCGGTCACGTCCTCGCGGCCCTTCCAGTCCGATTTGCGCACGGCATCGGGCAGCTTCTTCGCTTCGGCCAGAGCGGCCGGGGAAAACTCGTAAGGCAGTTCATGCTTGCGCAGCGCGATCTCGATTTCCATGCCGGGGTCGGCATAGTTGCCGAGCACCTCGACCAGGCGCCCGATCGGCTGGCCGTGCTTGCTTGGCTGCTCGATCAATTCGATCATCACCACCTGGCCGGCTTGCGCCTTGAGCGCCTTCTTCGCGCCCTTCTCGGGCGGCGCCAGCAGGATGTCCTGGCTGATGCGCTTATTCTCGGCCGCGACGAAACGCACGCCGTGTTCCTCGATCACTCGCCCCACCACGAAGCGGTTGGCCCGCTCCGTGACTTCAACGATCTTGCCCTCGGGACGGCCTTTGCGATCGACGCCGATGACCCGGGCGATGACTTTGTCGCCATGCAGCACCTTGTCCATTTCCTTGGCGGCAAGGAACAGGTCGCTACCGCCACCTTCCGGCGTCAGGAAGCCGTAGCCGTCCGGATGCCCGGTCACGCGCCCGCGCACCAGGTCCGCCTTGTCCGGAATCAGCCAGTCGCCGCGCCGGTTCTGCATCAACTGCGCTTCGCGCGCCATGGCGCCCAGCCGGCGCTGGAACGGTTCCAGTTCGAAGGCCTGGATGTCGAGAAGCCTGGCGAGGCGCTCGAATTCCAGCGGCGCCCCCTGGGCTGCCAGGGTTTCCAGGATGTACTCGCGACTCGGCAGGGGATGCTCGTACTTGGCCTTTTCACGCTCGAACTGGGGGTCGGCGCGACGCATTTTGGAAAGTGCTGCGGACTTATGCGACTTGTTTGACAATCTGGGTTTTTCCTTTAGAATTCGCGCCTCGTTTCGCGCCTGCCCAGGTGGCGGAATTGGTAGACGCACTAGTTTCAGGTACTAGCGCTGCGAGGCGTGGGGGTTCGAGTCCCTTCCTGGGCACCAAGCATGTGATGCGATGACGAAAAAAGCAAGGGCCGCCGGGTTTTACCCAACGGCCCTTGGCTTTTTGTGCGGCTGGTCACAGAAACGGATGCCTCAACACGATGGTTTCCTCCCGGTCCGGTCCGGTCGAAATCATGTCGATCGGCACCCCGCACAGGGTTTCCATGCGCTTGATGTAATTTTGCGCCGTCTTCGGCAGCCCGTCGAAGGACTTGACGCCCACCGTGCTTTCGCTCCAGCCGGGCATCGACTCATACACCGGTTCGCAGCGCTCCAGATCGTCCGCGCCCACGGGCAGGATGTCGGTGAACTTGCCGTCGAGTTTGTAACCGGTGCACAGCTTCATTTCCTCGATGCCGTCGAGTACGTCGAGCTTCATCACGCACAGGCCGGAAACGCCGTTGATCTGTATGGCGCGCTTCAGGGCCGCCGCGTCGAACCAGCCGCAACGGCGGGCACGACCGGTGGTAGCGCCGAATTCGTGGCCCTTGGTCGCCATGTGCTTGCCGACCGGGTCCTGCTTGTCGAGTGCGTCATAGAGTTCCGTCGGGAACGGGCCGCTGCCGACGCGGGTGGTATAGGCCTTGGTGATACCGAGCACGTAGTGCAGCATGCCCGGGCCGACGCCGGCGCCGGTCGACGCACCGCCGGCCACGCAATTCGAGGAGGTGACGAAGGGATAGGTACCGTGGTCGATGTCGAGCAAGGTACCCTGCGCACCCTCGAACAGGATGTTGGCGCCACCCTTGTGGGCCTCGTATAGCGATCGGGGCACGTCGGCGATCATCCTGGTAAGCCGCGGCGCCAGGGCCATGGCGCCGTCGAACACCTGCTGGAAATCGACGGGATCGGCACCGAGATAATTCTTCAGCGTGAAGTTGTGGTAATCGAGGACTTCGGCGAGCTTTTCGGCAAAGCGCTTGGGGCGCAGCAGGTCCTGCACGCGCATGCCGCGCCGCGCGACCTTGTCTTCGTAGGCCGGTCCGATCCCGCGCCCGGTCGTACCGATCTTCTTGGCCCCCTTGGCCGCCTCGCGCGCCATGTCGAGCGCCTGATGGTAGGGCAATATCAGCGTGCACGCCTCGGAAATGCGCAGGCGCGCGTCGGCATCCACCCCCGCCGCCCTGAGTTCGTCGAGCTCCTTGGTCAGGGCTTCGGGGGACAACACGACGCCGTTGCCGATGTAGCAGGTGACACCGTCGCGCAGGATACCGGACGGCACCAGGTGCAGTACCGTCTTCTTGCCACCGATGACCAGGGTATGACCGGCATTGTGTCCGCCCTGGAAGCGCACCACAGCCTGCGCATGGTCGGTCAGCCAATCGACGATCTTGCCCTTGCCTTCGTCGCCCCACTGGGTGCCGACGACCACGACGTTCTTTGCCATTTCAGTCTTCCTTGAGGGATTCAATGATCCAGTTGTCGCCGCTGCGGACCAGAATCCGGTCGCAGCCGGCTTCGCGCCATGTCCCGTCGTGGCCGGGCAGGGCCAGCACCACACGCTCTCCCTGCGCACGCAAACGCATGGCCTCGGCGTGCATGGCATCATCCTCGGGCCAGGGGGCGAGAATCGCGCCGCGCGGCTCGCCATCCGGCGACAGGCGCGCAAGTTCACGCAAGTCCATGGAAAATCCGGTGGCCGGTCGGGGGCGGCCAAAGGTCCGGCCGAAATCGTCATAGCGGCCGCCAAGCGCAACGGCCGCAGGACTGCCAGCGCAATAGGCGGCAAACACAACCCCGCTGTGATAGTGGTAGCCACGCAGGTCGGCCAGGTCGAAGGACAGAGGCAGGTCGGCGAGTGCATCCGCCAGGCGCTGCAAATCGGAAAGTGCGGCAGCGATCTCGGGCAGGGCAGGCAAGGTCTTTGCCGCACGGGCCAATACTTGCCGGTCGCCGTAAAGTTCAGGCAGGGCCAGCAATGCCGAGCGGACCGGATCAACCACCGAGTTCAGCAGTTCGCGCACGGCCGGCACGTCCTTGCCCTGCAGGGCGCCAAACAGTTCTTCTTCAGCCTCGGGCGCCAAGCCAGCCTTCCTGGCAAGGGCACGAAAAACCGTGACGTGCCCGAGGTCAAAACGCAAAACCTTGATGCCGCAACGGCTCAGGGCTCCGGCAAGCAAGCGGATCACCTCGATATCGGCTTCCAATGCGGCATGGCCGTAGAGTTCGGCACCGATCTGCAGGGGTTCGCGCGTCGCATTGAAGCCGGCCGGCAGCGTGTGCAGGGCGCTGCCGCAGTAGCACAGCCGGGTAACACCCTTGCGGTTCAGCAGGTGCGCGTCGATGCGCGCCACCTGGGGCGTGATGTCGGCGCGCAGGCCCATGCTGCGCCCAGAGAGCTGATCGACCAGCTTGAAGGTGCGCAAATCCAGATCGTGGCCGCTGCCGGTGAGCAGCGATTCGACGTATTCGAGCATCGGCGGGATGACAAATTCATAGCCGTTGCCGGAAAACTCGTCGAGCAGGGCGCGGCGCAGCGCTTCGATGCGCGCGGCATCGCGTGGCAGCACGTCTTCGATCGCTTCGGGCAGAAGCCAGCGCCGGTTCGCCATGACGGTCAGCGGAATACGGTGAGCAGAACCACGCCGACCAGCATCGAGGACAAACCGATGAAGCGGATCTGCCCATCGCTCAATTCCGTCACGCGCCGGAAAGTTTCGCGCCATATGCGCGGCGCGAGAAACGGCAGGAGGCCTTCGATCACCAGCATCAGGGCGAAAGCCAGCAGCAGGAGATTGAGCATCGCAAACCGGTACCGATCCTGATTACTTGCCCTTGCCGCTGTTCTTCAGGTATTTGAAGAACTCGGAATTGGGCTCGATTACCATGAGGTCGCTCTTGTTGCGGAAGCTGCCGCGATAGGCTTCGAGGCTGCGATAGAAGGCATAGAACTCGGGATTTTCGCCGAAGGCACGGCCGTAGATCCCGGCGGCCTTGGCGTCACCCTCGCCCTTGATCTTCTGCGCATCACGATAGGCCTCGGCGAGGATAACCTCCCGCTGCCGGTCGGCATTGGCCTTGATCTTTTCGGCTTCGGCGGCGCCTTCCGCACGCAGTTCGCTGGCCACGCGCTTGCGTTCGGTTTCCATGCGGCGATACACCGACTCGGAAACTTCCGGCGGCAGGTCGACCCGCTTCAGTCGCACGTCGACGATTTCGACGCCGATCGCGCGCATTTCCGCATCGGCTTTCTTCTTCACCACGACCATGATGTCATCGCGCGCACCGGAAACGACATCATGCACCGTGCGCCGGCCGAATTCTTCGCGCAAGCCGGCATTGACGGTCTGTGACAGTCGCGTCTTGGCCAGGGTTTCGTCACCGCTCACCGACACGTAGTATTGCTTGACGTCGTGGATGCGCCATTTGACGAAGGAATCCACCAGTACCGGCTTCTTCTCGGCGGTCAGGAAGCGCTCAGGCTCGGGCGAATCGAGGGTCAGGATGCGCTTGTCGAAGATCTTCACGTTCTGGATCAGCGGCCATTTGAAGGCAAGGCCCGGTTCGGAAACGACTTCCTTGATTTCACCAAGCTGGAAAATGATCGCGAACTGCCGCTGATCGACGGTAAATATCGTCATGGCGAACAGCGCCAGCAAGCCAAAGACGAACGAGGCAACGAAGGAAAGGTGGCGCTGCATTATCGCTCTCCCCTTTCACGCGAGCCCAGGTTGCCGCGCGTGCGTGCATCGCCCGGCGCCGAACGCTCGGTCTGCGGCGGCGCTTCGGGCGTGGCAACCGCCGCTCCCGGATTCACGCGCGGGACGGGGGCCACCTCGACCGTCGCCGGTGCGGCAGTTGCGGCACCGGCCGCCTGCATCAGCTTGTCCAGCGGTAGATACAGCAGATTGCCGGGCCCCTTGGAATCCAGCATCACTTTGCTGGTATTGGCGTAGACCTGTTGCACGGTTTCGAGATACATCCGGCTGCGCGTTACTTCCGGTGCCTTGCTGTATTCCGTAAGAACCTGCTTGAAGCGCGACGCATCGCCCTCGGCGGTGACGATGATGCGCTGGCGGTAGCCGGTGGCCTCCTCCATCAGTCGCGAAGCCGCGCCGCGCGCCCGCGGAATGACGTCGTTGGCGTAGGCCTCGCCTTCGTTCTTCTGCCGCTCGCGATCCTGTCCCGCCTTGACCGCGTCATCGAAGGCAGCCTGCACCTGTTCCGGCGGCTGGGTACTCTGCATGTTGACCGAGCGGACCAGGATGCCGGTCTTGTAGCGATCAAGGATGTCCTGGATCAGCTTCTGGGTATTCGCGGCGATCTGGTCGCGTCCCTCGTAGAGCACGAAGTCCATCTTGCTCTTGCCGACCACTTCGCGGATCGCGGTTTCCGCCGCCTGCATGACGGCATCATCAGGGTGGCGATTGTTGAACAGGTAGGCCTGCGGATCCGACAGCAGGTACTGCACGGCGAACTGGACATTGACGATGTTCTCGTCGTCGGTCAGCATCAGGGCTTCCTTCAGCACCTTGTTCTTGTCCGAGCCGCGATAGCCGACTTCGACCGTGCGCACGCCGGTGACATTGACGATCTCGTGGGTCTGGATCGGCCACGGCAGGCGCCAGCGCAGGCCCGGATCGGTGGCTTCCTTGAAGCGACCGAACTGCAACACCACGCCGCGCTGCGAGGCATCGACGATATAGAAACTGCTGCCCAGCCAGACCACCGCCACCAACGCAAGGATGATGCCGATGCCGCCACCGAACTGCCTGGGGCTGATCGAGGGCATACGGTTCCCAGCGCCATCTCCGCCGCCGTCACCGCCACGGCCCTTGTTGCCGAACAAGCCGGACAGGCGGCGATTGAAATCGCGCCAGAGTTCTTCGAGGTCGGGAGGGCCTTGATTGCCGCCACCGCGCTTGCCGCCACCGGGTTGATTACCCCAGCCGTGGTCGTTGAGAGACATGAGTATTCCGGCTATCACGTGTGTATTTTCTGGGTAGTAGAAGAGAGAAGCGGTAAGAGAATTCTCAGGCGGCAACCGCGGGAAGGTCATGATGCCGGACTGCCGCCTCGGCCAGGGCATCGCGCAGCAATGACAGCCCTGCTCCACTGTGGGCACTGAGTCGAACGGCGGAAATGTTACCACAGTCGTCACGCTCGATTGCGGGGCTGGCCGCGGTCAGGTCGATCTTGTTCCACACCGTGATCTGCGGCACCTGAAGCGCCCCGATTTCGTCCAGCACCGCGCCCACGGCATGAATCTGCTGGTCGCGGTCCGGACTGGCGGAGTCGACCACGTGCAGCAGCAAATCGGCCTGTGCCGTCTCCTCCAGGGTCGCCTCGAATGCCGCTACCAGGGCATGCGGCAGGTCGCGGATGAAACCGACCGTATCGGACAGCACAATCGGGCCGGCACTCTCGATGAACACCCGTCGCGAAGTCGTGTCCAGGGTGGCGAACAACTGGTCGGCGGCATAGGCGCCCGCCCGGGTCAGGGCATTGAACAGCGTGCTCTTGCCGGCGTTGGTGTAACCCACCAGGGAAACCGCGAACACCTCGCCGCGGGTGCGCGCACGGCGGCGCACGGCACGCTGGCGTTCCAGCTGCCTGAGGCGGTCCTTGAGCAGGGAAACCCGCTTGCCGAGCAGGCGTCGGTCGGTTTCGAGCTGCTTTTCGCCGGGGCCACGCAGGCCGATGCCGCCCTTCTGCCGCTCGAGGTGGGTCCAGCCGCGCACCAGCCGGGTTGCCAGATGCTGGAGCTGGGCCAGCTCAACCTGCAGCTTTCCCTCATGGCTCCTGGCACGCAGGGCGAATATGTCCAGGATCAGGCTGCTGCGATCGATCACGCGGCAGGCGAGGATCTTCTCCAGGTTGCGCTGCTGGCCCGGCGAAAGCTCGTGGTTGAAAAGCACGACATCTGCCTCATGCAGGCGCACGGCATCGCCGATCTCGGCGACTTTGCCCTTGCCGGCAAACAGTGCCGGATCCGGCCGCGCGCGCTTGCCTGAAACCACCGCCAACGCTTGCGCGCCCGCGCTGCCCACCAGCAGCCTGAACTCGGAAAGGCGCTCGGCAAAATCTCCTTCGCCAAAGTCAAGCTGGACAAGAACCGCGCTTTCTCCGCTGGCGGGACGCTCAAACATCAGGGCGATACCCTCCCGGCCATCGCCGGCGGCGAAACGGGGAGGTCAATCGGCTTCGGCGTCCGAGGCGAAATTGACCGGTCGTGCAGGAACGACGGTGGAAATGGCATGCTTATAGACCATCTGGGTCACCGTGTTCTTGAGCAGAACCACATACTGGTCGAAGGATTCGATCTGCCCCTGCAGCTTGATGCCGTTGACCAGGTAAATGGAAACCGACACGTGCTCGCGACGCAGCGTGTTCAGAAACGGGTCTTGTAACATTTGCCCTTTATTGCTCATGGCGGCGATCCTTTGGAGATTGTTGGTTTTTTGAGTGAATTACTGTAATCGATTTTGCAGCGCCGTGCCACCGGCGCCGACTTTTCACTTTTCGCGACGCAGCTTGTCCTTCATCGGACGGCCTTCGACGGCAAAGGGGTTCTTGCTGGTCTTGTACTGGATGCGCAGCGGCGTACCCTGCAGCTTGAAGGCCTCGAGGAAGTAGCGTTCGAGATAGCGCGTATAGGAAGCCGGTATATGCTCCAGCGCATTGCCGTGAATCACGATGACCGGCGGATTGCTGCCGCCCTGGTGGGCGTAGCGCGGCTTGGGACGGAAGGCGCCATGGCGCGGCGGCGTCTGTTTTTCGATGGCGGCGATCAGGACGCGGGTCAGTTTTGGCGTGGACATCTTGGCCATTGCCGCGGCGTAGGCCTTGTCCACCGACCCAAGAATGCCGGCGATGCCTTGCCCCTTCAACGCAGAGACGTAATGCACGCGCGCAAAGCCGAGGAAGTTCAGCTTGCGCGCGATGTCCAGCTTGATCTGCTCGCGACGATAGTCGTCCACCGCGTCCCACTTGTTCACGGCGACCACCAGCGCCCGCCCGGCATCGATGATGAAGCCGGCGATGTGGGCGTCCTGGTCGGAAATTTCCTGGGTGGCGTCGACCATCAGCACCACCACATTGGACTCCTCGACGGCCTGCAGGGTCTTGATCACCGAAAACTTTTCGATGGCCTCGAAGACGCGCCCCTTGCGCCGCAACCCGGCGGTGTCGATCAGGGTGTAGGCACGGCCATTGCGTTCGAACGGCACCTCGATGGCATCGCGCGTGGTGCCGGGCATGTCGAAGGCGATCATGCGCTCTTCGCCGAGCAGCGTATTCACCAGCGTGCTCTTGCCTACATTCGGCCGCCCGGCGATGGCGACGCGCGGACCGCCGGCTTCGGCATCCGCTTCGCTCTCATCCGGAAACGGTGCCAGTGCCAGCTCGATCAGTTCGCGCACGCCCTCGCCATGCGCGGAGGAAATCACGCAAGGATCGCCGCAACCCAGTTCGTAAAACTCCGCCGCCACCACCGCGCGGTCCATGCCCTCGCCCTTGTTCGCGGCGAGCAGGACCGGTCGTCCGCTGCGCCGCAACAGTTCGGCGATGACTTTGTCCTGCTGTACCAGGCCGGTGCGGACATCCACCAGGAAAATCAGAACATCGGCCTCGGCGATCGCAGCCTCGGCCTGGCGCGCCATTTCAAGCACGATGCCTTCCCGGGCCTGCGGCTCGAAGCCGCCGGTGTCGACCACCAGAAAAGGCTTGTTGCCAAGCCGGCCGTGCCCGTAGTGGCGATCCCGGGTCAGGCCCGGCTGATCGGCCACCAGCGCATCGCGCGAGCGAGTCAGTCTATTGAACAGGGTCGACTTGCCGACATTCGGCCGGCCGACGATCACGAGGGTCGGTTTCATCCTATGTCGGCGCCCGGGCCGTCGGCCGCAAGAATGAACGCCACCGGATTAACGCGAAACAGCAGTGCAAGTCGCTGGTGATATCGAGCGCAGCGAGCTTTTTGATAGCCCCGCCCCGGGAAGGGGGCGAAGCGGGGAATTCGCGGAGCACTGCTCCACGCCCACGAAGCCGGCCGGCCCTGCAGGGCCGGCCGTGGGACGGGGGTGGGGGGCCGATCTTGTAGCTCCCGGCCTTACGAAGGTGATCCGTTTCATCATGTAGGGTAAGCCATTGGAACCATGAGCGTTAGTTTGCTTCGAGCACGAACAGGCCGCCGTTCGCGGTCTGCACCAGCATGCCGGCGCCATAGCGCACAGGCTCGGCCCGCACCGCACTGCCATCGGTCGCGGCACGGGCCGCAAAAGCACCATCCTCCTGTCGCAGCAAATGCACCACACCCTGGTAATCGGCGACCGCGACACGGCCGCCAGCAAGCGCCACGGGGCGCGACAGGCGGCGCTGGGCCAGCTTGTCCTGCTTCCAGATGCTGGCCCCGCTGTTGCGATCCAGCGCATGCACGGAACCCTTGTCGTCGGTGACATAGACATAGCGGTTGTCGATGTCGAGGCCTGTGCTGGACGACATGTCGCGCGACCACACGGTATTGCCGGTGTTGCTGTCGAAGCAGGCGGCCCGTCCCTGGAATGCCGCGGCGCAGACCATGCTGCCGCTGATCGCGGGAGAACTGGTGACATCGGCGACACGCTCCAGTTCGGTGGCCCCCTTGGGCAGGGCAACCGTCACTTCCCACACGGCGGCGCCGTTGTTGTTGGCGATCGCGACCAGCTTGCCGCCGGGGAATCCGGCCAGCGTGACCTTGCCGACCGGTAGCACGCCCACGTTCGAACGCAGCGACAGGGATGGCGTAGTGCGCTGATACACCCAGCGCCGCTTGCCGTCGGCGGCATCGAAAGCGAAGATCCGCGAATCGCCGGAACGGACGATCGCGAGGCCGTCGGCCACGGCCGGCGCCGCCAGCACCTCCGAACTCACGCGCGCCTTCCATGCCTCGCGGCCGGCGGTGGCTTCGAAGGCCAGCACTTCGCCCTTGGGCGTGCCGACTACCACCAGCTTGCCGTCGCTGCCGACGCCGCCCGAAAGCGGCTGGCCGGCGCTGATGCGCCAGACCTGGCGTCCGCCGTCGAAGCGCGCCACTGTGCCGTCACGCCCGGCGGCGTAGACACTGTCGCCCGCCACTGCCGGTGAAAACGTGAAGTTGCCGGCGCTGCCGACATTATCCTTCCACAGGACCTTCAGTTCGGCGGTCGGCTGGATGGCGGCCAGTTCCGCCGGCTTCAGCTTGGGGTCGCTGGAGGCAAAGGGATTCAACTTCTCCACCGTCGAGCAGGCGCCAAGCAACAACGCCGGAACGATGGCGAACAGGATCGAGAGTCCGCCAACTCGCATGGAGTTCACTTGGCCGCGCCCAGTGAATCACGCTTGGTCTGGATCACCTCCTTGTAACCGCCGCGCTGCCGGTTTTCGTCATCCCTGGCCAGGGCATCGAATTTTGTCAGCGCGAGATCGTAGGCGGTGCGCGCCTCGGCGGTTTTGCCCTGAGCCGCAAGAATGTCGCCGCGCAGCTCCGCGAAACGCGGGGCAAATGACGCACCCGGCTCGGCGGCGAGCTGCTTCATGGCCTCATCGTAGGCCTTCTCGTCGAGCATCACCGCGGCCAGGCGCAAGCGCGCCAGGTCACGCAAGCCGGGATCCCTGGCATTCTCCACCGCCCAGGCCAGCTGGGCGCGAGCGTTCTTCGCGTCGCCCGCATCGACCTGCACCCGGGCGGCCAGCAGCGCACCCATGCCGGCATAGCTCGTCACGGAATGCTTGTCGATCAGCTCGCCGGCCAGCTCGCGCGCACGCTTGGCGTCCCGCTGCGCGGTCGCCGCCTGCAGCGAGGAGAAGACGGCCGAAGCCTGGGCTGCCTGCTGCCGCTGCCACCAGTTCCAGCCCTGCCAGCCGGCCACCGCGAGCGCCACCGCAACCAGGATGCCGGTCACGATGTTGCCGTACATCTTCCACCAGGTCTTCAACTCGTCGAGCTGTTCCTGTTCTTCCAGGTCATAAGTTGCCATTGTCGTCTTCCATGGGGAAAAGAATATCGCCGAGATGTTCGGCCAGATCATCGAAACTTACCCGCACCTGCGCCGGCGGCTGGTCGAAGCCGGAACGCAGAAGCTTCACGCTGACGACATTGGCCGCCGTCTCGTCATCGCCGACTATCAATGCTATCTGCGCGCCGGAACCGTCGGCCTTTTTCATCTGCGACTTGAAGCTGCCGCCGCCGCAATGCAGGTGGATCGCAAAGCCGGCGCTGCGCAGGGCTTCGGCAACACGAAAGGCGAAACGGCCGGCGGCTTCGCCCTGGTGCACCAGATAGGCATCGGGCGCGGGCGGCTCATGGCGATGGCCCTGGTCCTGCCACAACGCGAGCAGGCGTTCGATGCCCATGGCAAAGCCGCAGGCGGGCGCCGGCTTGCCGCCCAGTTGCGCGATCAGGCCGTCGTAACGACCGCCGGCACAGACGGTGCCCTGCGCGCCGAGCTGGTCGGTCACCCACTCGAACACGGTCAGGTTGTAGTAATCCAGCCCGCGCACCAGGCGCGGGTTGATCCGGTAGGGAATCGCCGCATCCTTGAGCAGCTGCTGCACGCCCTCGAAATGCTGCAGGGATTCCGCGCCGAGGTAGTCGATCAGCTTCGGTGCCGCCTCGACCAGTTCCTGCAGCGCGGGATTCTTGGTGTCCAGGATGCGCAGCGGATTGCTCTGCAGCCGGCGCTGCGCCTCGGCATCGAGCTGATCATGATGGCGCCCGAGATAGGCGATCAGGTCGGCGCGGTGGCGCGCCCGCTCGTCGCTCTGCCCGAGTGAATTGATTTCGAGGCGAATACCCGCGAGCCCGAGGTCGTCCCACAGCCGCGCGCACATGGCGATCTGCTCGGCGTCGATGTCCGGCCCGGCAAAGCCCATCGCCTCCACGCCGACCTGGTGGAACTGGCGATAGCGCCCCTTCTGCGGTCGCTCGTGGCGGAACATCGGGCCCATGTACCAGAGGCGCTTGGGGCCGTCGTAAAGCAGGTTGTGCTGCAGCACGGCGCGCACGCAGGACGCCGTACCTTCCGGCCGCAACGTCAGGCTTTCGCCGTTCAGCGCATCCTCGAAGGAGTACATCTCCTTCTCGACGATGTCGGTGACCTCGCCGATGGCGCGGGAGAACAGCGGCGTCGGCTCGACCATGGGCATGCGGATCGGCCGGTAACCGTAGGCGGCCAGCCAGTCGCGCACGGACTCCTCGAACTGCTCCCAGAGCTCGGCGTCGGCCGGCAGGATGTCGTTCATGCCGCGGACGGCTTGCAGTGTCTGGCTCATGTGGGTATGGAGTCGATCCGCCCGAGGCGATCAGTAACCGGCTCTTGCGGGATATTTTTTCGCGACGTAGTCATCGACGATCTGGCGGAATTCGGCGGCGATGTTGTCGCCGCGCAGCGTGACGACGCGCTCGCCGTCGACATAGACCGGCGCCACCGGCGCCTCGCCGGTGCCGGGCAGCGAAATGCCGATGCTGGCGTGCTTGCTCTCGCCGGGGCCGTTCACCACGCAGCCCATCACGGCCAGCGTCATGTTCTCGACGCCGACGCGGGCCAGGCGCCATTCCGGCATGCGTTCGCGCACGTAATCCTGTATGTCCTGCGCCAGTTCCTGGAACACCGTGCTGGTGGTGCGCCCGCAACCGGGGCAGGCCGCCACCAGCGGGGTAAAGGCGCGCAGGCCCATGGTCTGCAGGATTTCCTGGGCGACGATAACCTCGCGCGTGCGGTCGCCGTTCGGCTCGGGCGTGAGGGACACGCGGATCGTGTCGCCGATGCCTTCCTGCAGCAGCACGGCGAGTGCCGCGGTGGAAGCCACGATGCCCTTGCTGCCCATGCCGGCTTCGGTCAGACCCAGGTGCAGCGGATAATCGCAGCGCCCCGCCAGCTCGCGGTAGATGGCGATCAGGTCCTGCACGCCGGACACCTTGCAGGACAGGATGATATGGTCGCCCGGCAATCCGAGCGACTCGGCCTGCGTCGCCGATTCCAGCGCCGATGTCACCATCGCCTCGCGCATGATCTCGGTGGCATCCTTGGGTTCCGCGCGCGTCGCGTTCTCGTCCATGACACGGGCCAGCAGCGCCTGGTCGAGGCTGCCCCAGTTCACGCCGATGCGCACCGGCTTGTCGTAGCGGCAGGCGATCTCGATCAGCTGCGCGAACTGCTCGTCGCGCCGCGCCCCCTTGCCGACGTTGCCGGGATTGATGCGCAGCTTGGCCAGTGCCTCTGCGCAAGCCGGATGCTCGGCGAGGAGCTTGTGGCCGTTGAAATGGAAATCGCCGACCAGCGGCACATCGACATTCATCTGCACCAGGCGCTCGCGGATCTTCGGCACGGCGGCGGCGGCCTCGCGGGTATTGACCGTGATGCGCACCAGTTCGGAGCCCGCGCGCGCCAACTGTGCCACCTGCATTGCCGTGGCGAAGATATCCTCGGTATCGGTGTTGGTCATCGACTGGACGACCACGGGTGCGGCCGGCGCCGTACCGCCAACGCCGACTTTTCCCACCATGACCAGGCGGCTTGGACGCCGCGCCGGTGAAACTCGGGACATCGCGCTCATTCCAGGCTGAACCGGGCGACCTCTTCGCGGGTATGCGGCTTGAGATCGATGCTGCGCTCGCCCATGAAGACGCGGACCGCCGAGGCCCTGCCGATCCAGAGCTGGAAAGGCGCCTTGCCTTCGACGTTCTGCAACGTGCCGGCCGGATATTCGCCGACGAAAACCACTTTTTGCGTCGCGTCACGGACTTCGATCCAGGAACGATCGTCGAATTCAACGCGCAAGCCGGCGTGGGGCGGCACGGCGAGCGCCTCGCCAGCGGCGACCGGCGGGCTCTCGGCAACCACTGAGGGCGCCGGCTGCACCACCGGAACCGCCGCGGGAACCGGAGCACTGGCCGGCGCCGGCAGATCGGGACCGCCCGCCATTCCGCGCCATAGCCCGGCCAATCCGCTGCCATCCGGCAGCGTGGCAAGCCAGTAACCGCTGATTGCCAGCACCGCGGTCACCACCGCCAACGCAATCAGCCTCGACGGCACCCGCTCGCCTAGGGTGGGCTGCTCCGCGCCACCCATGTTGGTGGGCGGGCGTACATCGGTTTCGGAAACCGGTACTGCCGGATCAAGCTGGGTCAGCAGCGGGGCCGCATCGAGTTTGAGATATCGGGCGTAATTGCGCACCAGGCCGCGCACCGAGGTGGCCCCGGGCAAGCTGGCGTAATCATCCCGCTCCAGCGCCTCGATCTGGTGTGCACTGAAACGGATCACCTGCACGACATCGGCAATCGACTGGCCGCGCGCTTCCCGTGCCCGGCGCAGCGTGGCTCCCGGAGTGGCCGGCTCCACCGCCGCAGCGACCTGCTCGGTCTCCGCCGGAAGCACGTCCGGGGTTTCCGCGGCGGGACCTTCGTTCACCGGCACCTCAGTCATATTGCCCCTGCGACAACAGCTCCTGCTCCGGGGAACCCGGAAAACGTCGGCGCAGCTGCAATGCATAGCGGGCCTCCGCCTCGCGGTTGCCCAGCTTGCGCTCGGCGCGCAAGGCCATCCAGAGCACTTCGGCCGTCGGCTCCATGGCCTTCTCGATATCGGCGGTCCACTGCCGCGATTCGGCATAGCGGCCCTGCCGGTAGGCCACCTCGGCCAGCCCGAGACGCGCCTGATTGTTGTCGGGCGCAAGGCGCAATGCCGCTGTCAGGAACTCCTGGGCCGCCTTGTCGTTCTTCACGCGAAACGCGCAAATGCCCGCGTTGGTGTACGGCTTGGTCGGGGTGGTGTACAGCGGATTCTTCGCGGCCGCCATGAAATAGCCGATCGCTTGCTGTTCGCGGCCGGTCTGGCAGAGGAACCAGCCGTAGTTGTTGCTTATTTCCGGATCACCGGGGGCCAGACGCAGCGCCTTCTGGAAGTTCTCCTCGGCCTGCTTCAACTCGTTCAGTCCCATGTGGGTCAGTGCCAACAGATTGTAGGCCGGCGCGTAGTTTGCGTCGGCCGCAATGGCGATACGCGCTTCCTCGAGCGCAATCGCCGAACGGCCATCGAGCAGATACAGCGATCCGAGCTCGGTATGCACCTTGGCGCGCTGCTGCTGGTCGGTCGCCGCGGTTTGCGTCGATGCAGCCTGCTGTGCGCCGGATTCGGACCCGGAACCGGTCGCCATGCAGCCGCCCAGCGCAACCAGCAACCCCAATGATGCAAAGATCATCTTGTTCATGAAAGCAGTTCCACTCGAGCAGAAATAGCCGCCGACGCGGCAGCGAAACCGGCGCCGCGGGAGATGCGCCGCGACCTGTCCTGCACCTTGCCGGCCAGTTGTCCGCAGGCGGCATCGATATCGTCGCCGCGCGTCTTGCGCGTCGTGGTGACGATGCCGCCCTCGATCAGGAGGGTGGCGAAACGCCTGACCCGCTCGGCGGGCGAACGGCGAAACCCGGACGACGGAAAAGGATTGAAGGGAATCAGGTTGAACTTGCAGGGCACGTCGCGCACCAGATGCAGCAGCGCGCGGGCATCGGCGTCGCTGTCATTGACGCCGTCGAGCATCACGTACTCGAAGGTGATGAAGTCGCGCGGCGCATGCACCAGGTAGCGCCGGCAGGCGGCCATCAGGTCTGCCAGCGGATACTTGCGGTTGATCGGCACCAGCTTGTCGCGCAGGCCGTCGGTCGGCGCATGCAGCGAAACGGCGAGGGCCACCGGGCAGGCCTCGGCCAGCCGGTCCATGGCCGGCACGATGCCCGAGGTGGACACCGTGACCCGCCGCCGCGACAGGCCGTAGGCGTTGTCGTCCAGCATCAGGCGCAGTGCCGGCACCAGGTTGTCGAAATTGGCCAGCGGCTCGCCCATACCCATCAGCACCACGTTGCTGATGATGCGCTCTCCGCCCGAGGAGAATCCCAAAGCCCGATTGGCCTGCCACAACTGGCCGATGATCTCGGCCGTGGTCAGATTCCGGTTGAAGCCCTGCCGGCCGGTGGAGCAGAACGCGCATTCCAGCGCACAACCGGCCTGCGAAGAAACACAGAGCGTGCCGCGGTCATCCTCGGGAATGAATACGGTTTCCACCGCGTTGCGATTGCCGACATCGAACAGGAACTTGCGCGTGCCGTCTTCAGACAGTTTGTCGCTGATAGTCGGCGCCGGCGACACGGTGGCCGTGGTCAGGAGCTTCTCGCGCAACGACTTGGCGATGTCGGTCATCGCATTGAAGTCGCCCTCCCCGCGTTGATGGATCCAGCGCAGCACCTGGCGCGCGCGGAAGGGCTTGTCGCCCTGCTGCGCGAACCAGGCGGTCAGGCCTTCCGCATCGAAATCGAGGAGGTTAACGCTCATTCCTGCTCAGCGCGAGTAAACGTTCAGCGCCGGGAAGAAATAGGCAATCTCGACCGCCGCGGTTTCCGGCGCATCCGAGCCATGCACGGCATTGGCATCGATGCTGTCGGCGAAGTCGGCGCGGATGGTGCCCGGCGCCGCCTTCTTCGGATCAGTGGCGCCCATCAGGTCGCGATTCTTGGCAATCGCGCCCTCGCCTTCGAGCACCTGGACCATCACCGGCCCGGAAATCATGAACTCGACCAGGTCCTTGAAGAAGGGACGGTCCTTGTGCACGGCATAGAAACCCTCGGCGTCCTTGCGCGAAAGGTGAATCATGCGCGATGCGGCGATCTTGAGACCGTTGGTCTCGAAGCGGGAATAGATCTTGCCGATCACGTTCTTTGCAACTGCGTCGGGTTTGATGATCGACAGGGTACGTTCGACAGCCATTACTTTCTCCAGAAGAGGTTGAATTTCAAGTTTTAATGAGACATCCCGGCGAGGGATATCGTTCGCGGCAAGGTGCCACGGACATGAATAGCTAACATGATATTTTAGCTCAGTTTCTTGCCGGAAATCCGGCCGGCGCAGGCCCGCCTGCACAAAACGAAGCGAAGTTTCAGTGCAGGCTGATGCCTGCGAAAGTAGACGTTATGCCGGAAAAAACAAAGGCCCGGGGTTTCCGGGCCTTGTCGCAGTTGCAGTTGCAGTTGCAGTTGCAGTTGCAGTTGCAGCGGACGCTACATCATGCCCAGATACTTCGGGAACCAGATCGACAGGCCTGGCCAGTAAGTTACCAAGCCCAGGAAACAAAGCATCGACAACAGCCAGGGCCAGACCGCGACCGTCAACTCGGTAATACCCATCTTAGTGATACCCGACGCCACATACAGGTTCAGACCCACCGGCGGATGGCACATGCCGACTTCCATGTTCACCACCATGATGATGCCGAAGTGCACCGGGTCGATGCCCAACTTGATCGCCACCGGGAACAGGATGGGGGCGAAGATCAGCACGATCGACGACGGCTCCATGAAGTTGCCGGCCAGCAACAGGATGATGTTGCAGGCCAGGAGGAATGTGATCATCCCCAGGCCATGACCCAGCATCCAGTCCGCCAGCGCCTGCGGGATGTTCTCGTTGGTCATGATGAAGGAGAACAGCACGGCGTTGGTGATGATGTAGAGCAACATCGCCGACATGTTGGCCGAGTTGAGCAGCACGCGCGGCACGTCCTTCATGCCGAGGTCCTTGTATACGAAGACCGCGACAAAGAAGGCATACACCGCACTCATGGCCGCCGCCTCGGTCGGCGTGAACATGCCCGAGTAGATGCCGCCCATGACGATGATGATCAGCAGCAAGCCCCAAGCCGACTCGCGGAACGCCTTGAACTGCTCGGGAAACGTAGCCTTGGGCAGGCGCGGATAGTCGAACTTGCGCGCTCGGTAGTAAGTCACGCCACCGAGTACCATGGCCAGACCGATGCCAGGCACCACGCCTGCCATGAACAGGGCGCCGACCGAAGTATTGGTCGCCACCGAGTACATTACCATCACGATCGAAGGCGGGATCAGGATGCCCAGCGCGCCCGAAGTCGTGATTACGCCGGCGCCGAACTTGTTCGGGAAACCGGCCTTGACCATCGCCGGCAACAGGATTGAGCCGATCGCCACGACGGTTGCCGGCGAAGAACCGGAAATCGCGGCGAACAAGGCACAAGCAACGACGCCCGACAGGCCAAGGCCTCCATGCCAATGCCCGACCATTGACGAAGCGAAGCGGATCATGCGTTTCGCCACCCCACCGTGGGTCAGGAAGTTGCCAGCCAGGATGAAGAAAGGGATCGCCATGATCTCGAACTTCTCTATGCCGGTAAACAACTTCAGGGCGACCGATTCGAGAGGCACCTGGGTAAACATGAAGAGGAAGCTCAGTACGGTCAGGCCGAGGGAAATCGAAATCGGCATACCGGTGAGCATCAAGCCCAAAAGGATCACGAAGATGATGGTGGCGTTCATTTCGGTTCTCCTCCCAGATCTTCCTTGCGTCGATCCGGGTCGGTCGGTACGTTCTGCGTGCGACGGTCGTTGCCGACCATCGTGTGTTTCAGGTCATGCATGTGCAGGTTGTCGTCCATGGATAGCACGTCGACATCCACCGGCGGCGCCTCATCTTCCAGTCCATCGACATGGCCATGATCGTGATGCGGCAGTTCTCCGGTCTTGACGAAACTGACCAAAACCTGCAGGAAGCGAAAGCACATCAGGCTGCTGCCCAGCGGAATCGCCGAATACACGATCCAGGTAGGCCACTCCAGGTCCGGCGTGGTGGGACCCTCGGGAACATCACCGACCGAAATGCCCAAAGTAGTGAAAATTGCGTAGTGCGCGCCGTTCTCCCAGACGAAGTTCGCACCCAGCGTGCCGACGATGCCGGTAAACAGCGCTCCGGCTGCCAGGCCGAATATGATGAACTTGCTGCGCATCCTGTCTTCCAGCCGATTGATCAGCACGTCGACGCCGACGTGGATGCCGGTGCGCACGCCGTAGGCGGCACCGAACTTGGCCATCCAGACGAACATGATGATGCAGAGTTCCTGCGCCCAGCTGAAGTTGAGTGACAGCAGCCAATCCTGCACCCCGGGGATCCCGGCGCTGGCGGCATAGCGATGGACAACCGCGGCGAATATGATCAACGTCGCGGCGCCCATGAGGAAGGTGATCAACCACTCCTCAAGATGATCGAGAAATTTCATGGAAATGCTCCCCCGGATTGACAGCTGTCTGCTGAATGCTAATAGGGTGAAAGCGGCCGCCGGCGCGATCACGTGCCGGCGGTTTGATACCTATACGACTTAAAGCGTATTGGGGTCGAAGCCGGTTTCCTTGTAGATCGACTGCAGCAGATCCTTGCCCACGCGGTCGGCCATCTTGGAGTGCACAGGCGCCATCGCCTTCTTGAACGCCAGACGTTCTTCCTTGGTCGGCACATAGACGGCGGTCTTGCCGCTCTTCTTGACACCCTCGAGCGACATGTCGTTCTCTTCCTGGGCGATCTTGTTGGCGTAGGCGGTGGCCTCCTTCATGGCGGCCTCAAGTTGGCCGCGGACGTCGGCGGGCAGGCCGTCCCAGAACTTCTTGTTCACGATTACCGCATAGCCAAGGTAGCCGTGATTGGTCAGGGTCAGATGCTTCTGGACTTCATGCATCTTCTGCGTGTAGAGGTTCGAGATCGGATTCTCGGTACCATCGACAACACCGGTCTGCAGGGCCTGATAGACCTCGGAGAAGGCCATCACCTGCGGCAGGCCGCCGACCGAGCGAATCTGCTCTTCGAGAACCTTCGACGACTGGATGCGCAGCTTCTTGCCCTTGAGGTCGGCTGGAGCCTTGATCGGCGTATTGGCGGAGAAGGACTTGAAGCCGTTGTCCCAGAAAGCCAGCCCCTTGATGCCCTTGGGCTCAAGTTTGGCCAGCATTCCCGCCCCGATCGGTCCCTGGGTGATCTTGTGCAGATCGGCGGTGTCGTCAAAGATGTAGGGGAAATCGAAGGCCTCGAACTCCTTGACGCCCAGCGGCCCGAACTTGGCCAGCGACGGTGCCAGCATCTGCACGGCACCCAGTTGCAGCGCCTCCATCTCCTCCTTGTCCTTGTATAAGGCGCTGTTGGCATAGACCTCTACCTTGGCCTTGCCCTTGGTCAGTTCCGCGGCCTTTTTGGCGAAAAATTCCGATGCCTTGCCCTTGGGCGTGTCGGCGGCCACCACGTGACTGAACTTGATGACGATCGGGGCCTGGGCCAGCGCCACCAATGAGAACGTCGCGGCCACTAGGCCGACAATTGCTGTACGGACTTTCATTTTCACTCCTCCTAGACTATGTTGTGCGCTCAAGGCTACCACTCCTCACGCTGAGGTGGCGTGGATTTTCCGCTCACACCCCGGTCCTGACTATTGTGGATTTCCGCAAACGACGGCCCGCAGGGATAAGGCAGGCTAAGATTGCGACATGGAATCCTCGGCGCCACAACCTTCTGCGGAGCGAAGCGGTCGCTGGCGCTGGCTTTGGATATTGCCACGCTTGGCCTTCATCCTTTTCATCGGCGGAGTTGCCCTTCTGCTCTGGATGTCCGATCGTGCCGACAAGGAGGAAAGGCGGGCAACCCTGATCAGCGACATCCTCTGGCTCGAGCAGAACTTGCGCTTTCACCTGACCCGCAATGAGGAACTTCTCGGACGTATTGACCTTGCCCAAACAGCGGATGCAAAGACATTTGAATCCTTTGCCCGCACGTTATTCGGCTTTGAGAGCGGCCTGCGGCAGCTGATCTGGCTCGATGCCGAGGGACAGGCCCGGCGCGCCCACCCCGCCACCATGGATTCTGCGGTAGCCGGTGAAACCACCGAGGTTTCGCCGTCGCGGCAAAGCTTTCGCCTGGCTCGATCGCTGGGCAAGCCGGTCTATAGTTCGGCGTACCCGTTCTTCACCGACGACTGGCAGTTCGAGGTGCACGTCCCGGTTTCACGCGAAGGGCGCGTCGTCGGCGTAATGGTGGGGGTCTACCGGATCCGCGAGATCCTCGGCGACAGCGTGCCCTGGTGGCTGGCCGAACGATATCGCATAAGCATCGTCGGAAACTCCGGTAAGGTACTCGGAACACGCTCCAAAATCGAATCTGCGGTGACCGACGAGGGCTATCAGGTCGCCTTCGATCCCCCCGGATGGGGCCTGACCATTCACGCGGTGCCTTATCACGCGCCCCGGCCCCTAGCCAGCGTGCTTCTGTCCGCGAGCCTGGTCATCCTGGCGCTGATCGTGTTGTGGAGCCTCTGGATACTGCGCCGGCATGTGCTGCGCCGCCAGGCAGTGGAAGAGCAATTGCAGCGGGAATACGCGTTCCGCAAGGCCATGGAGGATTCCCTCGATACCGGAATGCGGGCGCGCAACCTCGACGGGGAAATCATCTACGTCAACCCGGCCTTCTGCCGCATGGTTGGCTGGTCGGCTGCGGAGCTTATCGGCCGCCGTCCGCCAATGCCCTACTGGGCCGATGACTACCTCGACGAAACCCGCGCCATGCATGACCGGGTTCTCGCCGGGCAAGGTCCTGAGGAAGGTTTCGAGCTTAAGTTGAAGCGCCGCAGCGGAGAAGTTATTGATGTACTTATCCACGAGGCGCCGCTGATCGATGCTCAGGGACGGCACTCCGGCTGGATGGGGTCGATGGTGGATATTACCGAGCGAAAACACGCCGACGAGCAAGCGCGCCAGCAGCAGGACCGGTTGCAATCCACTGCGCGCCTGGTCGCCATGGGTGAGATGGCGTCGAGCATCGCGCACGAACTGAACCAGCCGCTGGCTGCGATTTCCAGCTATTGCACGGGGGCGGCGAACCTCCTGCGCAATCAGGTGCCGACGGACGAAGTGCTTCCGGCACTGGACAAGGCGGTGGAACAGGCACGCCGCGCGGGACAGGTGATCCGTCGCATCTACAGCCTCGCCCGCCCGGGCGAAAGTCGCTTCGAAGTCGTCGATCTTGCCGAGCGTGTCGAAGCTGCCTTGTCACTGATGGACGGTGAAATCCGCCAAAAGGGCATCCACGTCTTGCTGGCACTTTCCCCGGCAGCGACTGTCGAGGGCGATCCGGTTTTGCTCGAGCAGGCACTCTTCAACCTGTTACGCAATGCGATCGAATCCATGCGAGATACGGCCCCCGAGCAACGACAACTGGCTGTTGCGCTTACCTGTGCTGAAGGTTATGCCAGGCTCGCAATTGTTGACCGCGGCTATGGCATCGCTCCCGACGTGGCCGGACAACTGTTTGACCCGCTGTTCACCACCAAGCCGGAAGGCATGGGGATGGGGCTGGCAATCTGCCGTTCAGTGGTGGAAAATCATCGCGGCCGCCTATCGTTCGAGGCCAACCCACAAGGAGGTACAGTATTTCACGTTCTTCTGCCCCTGGTGCCGCAATGGGTAGCCCCGCCACGCACATAGTCGACGATGATCCGGCGGTGCGCGATGCGCTGCAATGGCTGCTGAAATCGAGGAGTGTGCAGTCCCAGGTCTGGGGGTCGGCAGAGGCCTTCCTGGCCTCCGCATCATGCGAACTTTGCGGGTGCCTGCTGCTTGATGTGCGAATGCCCGGCATGAGCGGCATCGAG
Organism: Sulfuritalea sp.; assembly: GCA_016708585.1. Taxonomy (GTDB): domain Bacteria; phylum Pseudomonadota; class Gammaproteobacteria; order Burkholderiales; family Rhodocyclaceae; genus Sulfuritalea. The sequence goes on from JADJFK010000002.1 coordinate 79,414, forward strand.
CTGTTCGACCGGCTGCGCGCGCTGAATTGTCGACTGCCCGTGATTTTTCTGACCGGCCACGGCGACGTCCCGATGGCGGTCCAGGCCCTGAAGGACGGCGCCTTCGATTTCATCGAAAAGCCCTACGACGACAATGCGCTGGTCGATAAGGTGCTGGCCGCCCTGGAACATGATACGAAGCGCTGCATCAGGGAAAAGTCGCTGCGCGAAGTGCAACACAGGCTGGAACAGCTCACTCAGCGCGAGCAGGAAGTCATGCATCAGATCCTCGCCGGCAAGCTGAACAAGGTGATAGCCGACGAACTCGGCATTGCCATGCGCACGGTCGAGGTCCATCGCTCGCATATCTTCGAGAAGATGCAGGTCCGCTCCGCGGTGGAGTTGTCGCAGGTACTCGGCCTGTTGGGAAACCAGTCCGGGCCGGAGAGTTAGCCAGGCAGCTTCAGGTGCAGGCTGCCGGCTGCGCACCACAAGGAATAGGGCGCAAGGTCAAGGCGCGGATGCCGGTCATTGCCCGCCGTCCGCAGTTGCCGTACGAACTCCCTCAGACGGCGCTCATCCGGCGCCTGCAACGTGTGCCAGGCAAGCATGGCCCGCAGCAGATTGCGCGCCCGCGCATCGGACAGCTGCCTGAGCAGCGCCAAAGGCAGGGGAAATTCCGGCCGGCGCGTGCCGAGATCCAGGGTCGCGAGATCGTCGAGCAAGCCCTCCGTCTCGCCGAAATGCGTTGCCGCGGCCGCAAGTTGCTCGCCCGCCCTGGGGAAGCGTGCCTCGATCGCCGGCAGGATCTCGCGCCGCAGGAAATTCCGTGTGTAGCGCAGGTCGAAGTTGCTTTCGTCATCCACCCAGCTCAGGCCCCGACTCCCGGCATACGCCTCAAGCTCATCGCGTCCCAGCCCCAGCAGGGGTCGCAGGATCCGTCCCCGCGCCTCAGCCATGGCCGCCGCGCCACGCACCCCGCTGCCACGCAACAGGTTGTGCAGCACGGTTTCGGCCTGGTCATCGGCATGGTGTGCAAGCAGAATCCAGTCGGCAGAATGCTCGGCCAGCGCTTTGTGGCGCAGCCTGCGCGCCGCGGCTTCGATTCCCTCGCCCGACCTTGCGGGAACCTCTACCCGCCGCACGATCAAGGGTATGCCAAGCTGTTCACAAACCCTTCCGCACGAGTCGGCCCACGCATCAGCATTCGGGCTGAGGCCGTGATGGACATGAAGCGCGGAAAGGCGCAGGCCTGCGTCGGCGGCATGGTGATTCGAGGCATGAAGCAAAACGGTGGAATCGAGTCCGCCGGAATAACCTACGGTAACGGTCTCGCCCGACCTTGCGTGGCGGCAAAGGCAGGCGGCCAGCGCCTGCATCACCGGGTCACTGAACGGCCTGTTCCTTGTATCGGCCATAACTCATCAAACGATCGAAACGGCGCTCGATGAGTTCGCCGGTCGAAAGGCCGGCGATTTGCTTGAGTGCTTCCTGCAGGCTTTTCCTGACGCTTTGCGCAATCGCGCGATGATCACGGTGGGCCCCTCCGACCGGTTCGTTGATGATCTTGTCGATCAGACCCAGCGACTTCAGTCGTTGCGCGGTGATCCCCATCGTCTCGGCCGCATCGCCCGCCCGCTCGGCGCTTTTCCACAGGATCGAGGCACAACCTTCGGGTGAAATGACGGAATAGGTGGAGTACTGCAGCATGGCGACGACATCGGCGACCGCAATCGCGAGGGCGCCACCCGATCCGCCCTCGCCGATGATGGTGGCGATCAGCGGCACCTTCAATTCGGTCATGACGGCCAGGTTGCGGCCGATCGCTTCCGATTGGCCGCGCTCTTCGGCATCGATTCCCGGATAGGCCCCGGGCGTATCGACAAACGTAAAGACGGGAATGCCGAATTTCTCCGCCAGGCGCATCAGCCGCAGCGCCTTCCGGTAGCCTTCCGGACGGGGCATGCCGAAATTGCGGTGGATCTTTTCCTTCGTGTCGCGGCCCTTCTGATGACCGATCACCATGCACGACTGGCCGTTGAAGCGAGCCAGTCCGCCAACGATGGCATGGTCATCCGCGTAACAGCGGTCGCCATGCAACTCCTGGAAGTCGGTGAAAACCAGGTCGATGTAGTCCAGGGTATAGGGTCGTTGCGGATGCCGGGCGACCAAGGCGCACTGCCAAGGCGTGAGCTTGGCGTAGATCTCCTTGGTCAGGCTCTGGTTTTTGGCGTCGAGCCGCGAAATTTCCTCGGAAATATCCACTGCCGAATCGTCCTGCACAAACCGCAATTGCTCGATCTTGGCTTCAAGCTCGGCGATCGGCTGTTCGAATTCCAGAAAGCTTGTCTTCATGGCTGGATTTTAACAGTCCCGCCGCTTGCGGGCCATCAAGGCAGCTACTGGGCGAGGGATGCGGAACACAAAAAACAAAAGCCCTCCCCCGGCAATCCGGAGGAGGGCTTCATGGGGAAGTCTGGCGTTGACCTACTTTCTCACACGGTGAAGTGCAATATCATCGGCGCGGTCTCGTTTCACGGTCCTGTTCGGGATGGGAAGGGGTGGTACCAAGACGCTATGGACACCAGACTAAAACGGCGTGCTGCGGGATGGGGCAATAAAGCCTTGGGCCGGAGCACATGATTCGGGAGAAGTAAGTTTTGGATCGTGATTGCCTGTCTTTGGTTACTGCTTATAGACAAGGGCTCGGATGCTGCATTGAGCTCAATGTTATAGGGTCAAGCCTCACGGGCAATTAGTATCAGTTAGCTTAACGCATTACTGCGCTTCCACACCTGACCTATCAACGTCCTGGTCTTGGACGACCCTTCAGGGGGGTTGAACCCCAGGGAAATCTCATCTTCAGGCGAGTTTCACGCTTAGATGCTTTCAGCGTTTATCTCTTCCGAACTTAGCTACCCGGCGATGCCACTGGCGTGACAACCGGTACACCAGAGGTCCGTCCACCCGGTCCTCTCGTACTAGGAGCAGGCCCCTCAAATTTCCAGCGCCCACGGCAGATAGGGACCAAACTGTCTCACGACGTTTTAAACCCAGCTCACGTACCACTTTAAATGGCGAACAGCCATACCCTTGGGACCGGCTACAGCCCCAGGATGTGATGAGCCGACATCGAGGTGCCAAACTCCACCGTCGATATGAACTCTTGGGTGGAATCAGCCTGTTATCCCCAGAGTACCTTTTATCCGTTGAGCGATGGCCCTTCCATACAGAACCACCGGATCACTATGACCTGCTTTCGCACCTGCTCGACTTGTGGGTCTCGCAGTCAAGCCTTCTTTTGCCATTGCACTATGAGCACGATGTCCGACCGTGCTTAGAAGACCTTCGTACTCCTCCGTTACTCTTTGGGAGGAGACCGCCCCAGTCAAACTGCCTGCCATGCACGGTCCCCGATCCGGATTCACGGACCAAGGTTAGAACCTCAACGACACCAGGGTGGTATTTCAAGGTTGGCTCCGCGCGATCTGGCGACCACGCCTCACAGCCTCCCACCTATCCTACACAAGTCCCGTCAAAGTCCAATGCAAAGCTACAGTAAAGGTTCATGGGGTCTTTCCGTCTAGCCGCGGGTAGATTGCATCTTCACAAACATTTCAACTTCGCTGAGTCTCAGGAGGAGACAGTGTGGCCATCATTACGCCATTCGTGCAGGTCGGAACTTACCCGACAAGGAATTTCGCTACCTTAGGACCGTTATAGTTACGGCCGCCGTTTACCGGGGCTTCGATCAAGAGCTTGCACCCCATCACTTAACCTTCCGGCACCGGGCAGGCGTCACACCCTATACGTCGGCTTTCGCCTTTGCAGAGTGCTGTGTTTTTATTAAACAGTTGCAGCCACCGATTCTCTGCGACCTCATCACGCTCCACCCGCAGGGGCTTCACGCTACCGAGGCATACCTTCTCCCGAAGTTACGGTATCAATTTGCCGAGTTCCTTCTCCTGAGTTCTCTCAAGCGCCTTAGAATTTTCATCCTGCCCACCTGTGTCGGTTTGCGGTACGGTCAATCACAGACTGAAGCTTAGAGGCTTTTCCTGGAAGCAGGGTATCACTCACTTCAGAACCGAAGTTCCTCGTCATCACGCCTCAGCTAAGCCGCACGGATTTGCCTATGCAGCACGCCTACACGCTTAAACCGGGACATCCAACACCCGGCTGAGCTAACCTTCTCCGTCCCCCCATCGCATCTGTGATCGGTACGGGAATATTGACCCGTTTCCCATCGACTACGCCTTTCGGCCTCGCCTTAGGGGCCGACTCACCCTGCGCCGATGAACGTTGCGCAGGAAACCTTGGGCTTTCGGCGAGGGTGCTTTTCACACCCTTTATCGCTACTCATGTCAGCATTCGCACTTCTGATATCTCCAGCATGGTTTACACCACACCTTCGCAGACCTACAGAACGCTCCCCTACCATGTGCTTACGCACATCCGCAGCTTCGGTGCATGGTTTGAGCCCCGTTACATCTTCCGCGCAGGACGACTCGATCAGTGAGCTATTACGCTTTCTTTAAAGGATGGCTGCTTCTAAGCCAACTTCCTGACTGTCTATGCCTTCCCACTTCGTTTTCCACTTAACCATGGCTTGGGGACCTTAGCTGGCGGTCTGGGTTGTTTCCCTCTTGACGATGGACGTTAGCACCCACCGTCTGTCTCCCATGCTCGCACTTCGCGGTATTCGGAGTTTGCTATGGCGGAGTAGATCGCAATGACCCCTCCAACCATTACAGTGCTCTACCCCCGCGAGTGATACATGAGGCGCTACCTAAATAGCTTTCGGGGAGAACCAGCTATTTCCAGATTTGTTTAGCCTTTCACCCCTATCCACAGCTCATCCCCTAATTTTTCAACATTAGTGGGTTCGGACCTCCAGTACCTGTTACGGCACCTTCATCCTGGCCATGGATAGATCATCTGGTTTCGGGTCTACGCCCTGCAACTAAAGCGCCCTTATCAGACTCGCTTTCGCTACGCCTCCCCTATTCGGTTAAGCTCGCTACAGAACGTAAGTCGCTGACCCATTATACAAAAGGTACGCAGTCACCCCTTGCGAGGCTCCCACTGTTTGTATGCATGCGGTTTCAGGATCTATTTCACTCCCCTCCCGGGGTTCTTTTCGCCTTTCCCTCACGGTACTGGTTCACTATCGGTCGATTACGAGTATTTAGCCTTGGAGGATGGTCCCCCATCTTCAGACAGGATTTCACGTGTCCCGCCCTACTTGTCGCAAGCTCAGTCTCGCTAATGTGTTTTCGCGTACGGGGCTATCACCCACTATGGCCGCACTTTCCAGAGCGTTCCACTAACACACTAGTTATCTCTTGCAGGCTGGTCCCTGTTCGCTCGCCACTACTTAGGGAATCTCGGTTGATTTCTGTTCCTCCGGCTACTTAGATGTTTCAGTTCGCCGGGTTCGCCTCCACTGACCTATGTATTCAGCCAGGGATACTCCTTGCGGAGTGGGTTTCCCCATTCGGACATCTGCGGATCAAAGCTTGTTTGCCAGCTCCCCGCAGCTTTTCGCAGGCTACAACGTCCTTCATCGCCTGTAATCGCCAAGGCATCCACCACATGCACTTAGTCACTTGACCCTATAACATTGAGCTCCGGTTCCCCGAATCCCTCCTCTACAGGAGCAACCAAAGTATTACTTTTTCAGATCCCCGCGCCGGTTCAAAGGACGGGGATCGTGAAGATACAATCACAACCCATGTGCCACCCTTTCCAGGGTGACACAACCTTACTTCTTCCGAATTTTTAAAGATCCAACAACCGCTTACTCATAAGGAGTAATGACTACAGAGAAGCACCGGGCTTCCATGTACTCATTACGCTTCATGCCGCTGCCAGCCGCCACGCGCACCGGAAAATGGTGGAGGATGACGGGATCGAACCGACGACCCCCTGCTTGCAAAGCAGGTGCTCTCCCAGCTGAGCTAATCCCCCGTGATGCGCGTGGTGGGTCTGGATGGGTTCGAACCATCGACCCCCGCCTTATCAAGACGGTGCTCTAACCAGCTGAGCTACAGACCCGCTGTTGGGTTCTAAACAACCGATAGGTTGTAGGTGCTCACCACGCCTTTGCTCTAGAAAGGAGGTGATCCAGCCGCACCTTCCGATACGGCTACCTTGTTACGACTTCACCCCAGTCATGAATCCCACCGTGGTAAGCGCCCCCCTTGCGGTTAGACTACCTACTTCTGGTGGAACCCACTCCCATGGTGTGACGGGCGGTGTGTACAAGACCCGGGAACGTATTCACCGTGACATGCTGATCCACGATTACTAGCGATTCCGACTTCACGCAGTCGAGTTGCAGACTGCGATCCGGACTACGATCGGCTTTGTGGGATTGGCTCCCCCTCGCGGGTTGGCGACCCTCTGTACCGACCATTGTATGACGTGTGAAGCCCTACCCATAAGGGCCATGAGGACTTGACGTCATCCCCACCTTCCTCCGGTTTGTCACCGGCAGTCTCATTAAAGTGCCCAACTGAATGATGGCAATTAATGACAAGGGTTGCGCTCGTTGCGGGACTTAACCCAACATCTCACGACACGAGCTGACGACAGCCATGCAGCACCTGTGTTCAGGTTCCCTTTCGGGCACATCCACCTCTCAGCGGACTTCCTGACATGTCAAGGGTAGGTAAGGTTTTTCGCGTTGCATCGAATTAATCCACATCATCCACCGCTTGTGCGGGTCCCCGTCAATTCCTTTGAGTTTTAATCTTGCGACCGTACTCCCCAGGCGGCGAACTTCACGCGTTAGCTGCGGTACTAAGAAAGTCTCCTTCCCCAACACCTAGTTCGCATCGTTTAGGGCGTGGACTACCAGGGTATCTAATCCTGTTTGCTCCCCACGCTTTCGTGCATGAGCGTCAGTGTTGACCCAGGGGGCTGCCTTCGCCATCGGTGTTCCTCCACATCTCTACGCATTTCACTGCTACACGTGGAATTCCACCCCCCTCTGCCACACTCGAGTCCTACAGTCACAAACGCAGTTCCCAGGTTAAGCCCGGGGATTTCACATCTGTCTTATAGAACCGCCTGCGCACGCTTTACGCCCAGTAATTCCGATTAACGCTCGCACCCTACGTATTACCGCGGCTGCTGGCACGTAGTTAGCCGGTGCTTCTTCTTCAGGTACCGTCATTAGTAGCCAGTATTAGTGGCCACCGTTTCGTTCCTGCTGAAAGAGCTTTACAACCCGAAGGCCTTCTTCACTCACGCGGAATGGCTGGATCAGGGTTGCCCCCATTGTCCAAAATTCCCCACTGCTGCCTCCCGTAGGAGTCTGGACCGTGTCTCAGTTCCAGTGTGGCTGGTCGTCCTCTCAGACCAGCTACGGATCGTCGCCTTGGTGAGCCTTTACCTCACCAACAAGCTAATCCGATATCGGCCGCTCCCATCGCGCGAGGTCTTGCGATCCCCCGCTTTCACCCTCAGGTCGTATGCGGTATTAGCACAGCTTTCGCTGTGTTATCCCCCACGACGGGGTACGTTCCGATATGTTACTCACCCGTTCGCCGCTCGCCGCCAGGGTTGCCCCCGCGCTGCCGCTCGACTTGCATGTGTAAAGCATTCCGCCAGCGTTCAATCTGAGCCAGGATCAAACTCTTCAGTTCAATCTGTCTATTTACTACTCGCTCAAACGAATCTCAGAGGCTAAATTTGCATTTAACCTTACTGTTATTTCGTGTAAGCACTTGCTTTAACTCATCAGCATCCAGCAGCAGCAGATTCGTCACTTTGCGCTTTCGCACTCCGCTTGGAACTCAGTTCGAGTCTTGCGACCCGGACCAGCAACCGTCTCTTCGATTTCGAGACGACTGCCCGCTACCACCTCCAGCACAGCAAGCACCTACACCTATCGGTTGTTTGGTTTTTAAAGATCTTCCGCCTGTTTCAGCGGCTCCGCAATCAGCAGAGAGGGGCGATTATAGGGAGCGTTTTTCGATGTGTAAACCCCCTTCGCAAACTTTTTTCAGCTGTCAAACAAAAAGCCCTGTGCGGCGGTGACTTAGCTCAGACCGACATGCGGTACCACGCGCGATATCCGGAAACCGGGAGCATCTTCCTGCCGGCATCGTAGAATCCTTTGCCATGATTCCCTACCCCCTGATACGCCCGCTACTCTTCGCGCTCGATGCCGAGCGCGCCCATGAATTGACGCTGTATCTCGTTGCATTGGGCGATTCGCTGGGCCTTGCGCGACCGACGCCTGCCGATGGCAAGCCGGTCGACGTCATGGGACTCCGCTTTCCCAATCGCGTCGGCCTGGCCGCCGGCCTCGACAAGAACGGCACCGCGGTCGACGGGCTCAGCCGCCTTGGCTTCGGCTTTCTCGAAGTGGGCACCGTAACGCCACGTCCGCAACCGGGCAACCCCAAGCCCCGCCTGTTCCGGCTACCGGAACACGAGGCCATCATCAATCGCATGGGCTTCAACAATGCGGGAGTCGATGCATTGCTGGAAAAGCTGGCGTCCATCCGCTATCGCGGCATCCTCGGCATCAACATCGGCAAGAACTTCGATACGCCCATCGAGAAGGCCGTCGATGATTACCTGCTCTGCCTCGACAAGGCCTACCGCCAGGCAAGCTACATCACCGTCAATATTTCTTCGCCCAACACCAAGAACCTGCGCCAGTTGCAGGGGGTTTCCGAGCTCGACACCCTGCTGTCAGCCCTCAAGTCCCGTCAAAACGCGCTGGCGGACCAGCACGGCAAATACGTTCCGCTAGCGCTCAAGATAGCGCCGGATCTCGAAACTGGCCAGATCATCGACATCGCCGACGCCCTCCGAAGGCATCGCATCGACGCCGTGATCGCCACCAATACCACGCTGGGCCGGGAAGGCGTCGAGTCATCGCCGCTGGCCGCCGAAGCCGGAGGACTGTCCGGCGGCCCGCTGTTCGAGAAATCCACCGCCGTGATTCGCAGCCTTGCCCAGGCGCTGGCCGGCGAGTTGCCCATCATCGCTGCCGGCGGCATCACCAGCGGTGCGCGGGCGCAGGCCAAGATCGAAGCCGGCGCCGCCCTGGTGCAGATCTACAGCGGGCTGATCTACCGCGGCCCGCAGCTTGTCGCGGAATGCATCGCAGCCACCAGCAACGCGGCGCGGCGGTAACATTCACGATCCCCTCTTGCGCACCATACCCTTAAAAGCGAGATAATTTGATCTCCACCAATTGTTGCGGACAACGCGCAGCGCTCCGCGCACCATGACCAGTTATCTTTTCATCATCCTCGGCGCGGTCCTCGTCAACAACGTCGTCTTCGTGCGCATCCTCGGCCTGTGCCCGTTCATGGGCGTCTCCAGGAAGCTGGAAACAGCAATCGGCATGGGCGCCGCAACCACTTTCGTTCTGACCATGGCCTGCGGCGCCAGCTACATCATCGACCGCTGGCTGCTGATACCGAATCAACTCGAATACCTGCGCACGCTGTCCTTCATCGTCACCATCGCCGCCATCGTGCAACTGACCGAACTGGTGATACAGAAGACCAGCCCGCTGCTGCACCAGGTACTGGGCATCTACCTGCCGCTGATCACGACCAATTGCGCCGTGCTCGGCATTCCGCTGCTCAACGTCAGCCTGCGCCACAACTTCCTCGAATCGCTGTTGTTCGGTTTCGGCAGCGCCGTGGGTTTCACGCTGGCGCTGATCCTGTTCGCGGGCATCCGCGAACGCCTTGAAGCAGCCGATGTTCCGGTGCACTTCCGCGGCACGGCCATCGCCATGATCACCGCCGGCCTGATGAGCCTTGCCTTCATGGGTTTCGCCGGGCTGGACAAGTACAAGTAATGGCCCCACACGCCCCCCGGGCCGGCGCAGGCATAGCCATGCTCGAAGCGATTCTGGTCATGGCGCTGGGCGCCGTCCTGCTCGGTGCCGCTCTCGGCTATGCGGCGGTGCGCTTCCGCGTCGAAGGCGATCCGCTGGTGGAGAAAATCGACGCCATCCTGCCGCAAACCCAGTGCGGCCAATGCGGCTTCCCCGGCTGCAAGCCCTACGCACAGGCCATCGCCAAGGGCGAGGCCGACATCAACTGCTGTCCGCCAGGAGGCGAGGAAGGCATCCACAAACTCGCCGACCTGCTCGGTCGCGAGTTCAAACCGTTATCCGCCGAACACGGCGTCGAGAAACCGAAGTCGGTCGCCGTCATCGACGAGCAGGCCTGCATCGGCTGCACGCTGTGCATCCAGGCCTGCCCGGTAGACGCCATCGTCGGCGCGGCGAAGCAGATGCATACCGTGGTTGCCGTGCAGTGCACGGGATGCGAGCTTTGCATCGCGCCCTGTCCGGTCGACTGCATCCGCATGGAAGCCATTCAGGAAACGGTGGACACCTGGAAGTGGAAGTATCCCGTGGTGCCCCTGCGGCAGACCGCATGATCGCCAAACTGTTCAGCTTCAAGGGAGGCGTCAAGCCCGCCTCGCACAAGGATGAATCGGCGACCGCGCCGATCCGCGTCGCGCCGCTGCCCTCGCGTCTGGTCATCCCGCTGCGCCAGAGCGCCCGCGCCATGGCGCGCTGCCTGGTGCAACCCGGCCAGGCCGTGCTCAAGGGCGAGGTCATCGCGGCGGCCGAGGGCCCGATGTGTACCGCGGTGCATGCGCCCACCTCGGGCACCGTGCGCGCCATCGAACCGCAGCCGGTGCCGCACCCGTCGGGCTTGCCGGCCCCGAGCATCGTCATCGATCCCGACGGACTGGAGCGCTGGATCGAAAAACAGCCCTTCGATTACCTCGCCGCAAGTGCCCGGCAGACGCGCGACTACCTGCGCGACTGCGGCGTGGTCGGCCTCGGTGGCGCCGGATTTCCCAGCCACGTCAAGCTGGGGCCGGGGGAAAAGGGAATCGAAACCTTGATCCTCAACGGCGCCGAATGCGAGCCCTGGATCACCTGCGATGACCGCCTGATGCGCGAGCGCGCCGACATGATCCTTGCCGGCGCGGCCATGATGCGCCACATCACCGGCGCGCGCCGCATCCTGGTCGGCATCGAGGACAACAAGCCGCAGGCCGTCGCCGCCATGCGCGACGCCGCGCGTGGTCTCGGCGACTCCGCAATCGAAGTGATCGTGGTTCCGACCCGCTATCCCGCCGGCGGCGAGAAACAGTTGATCCGGGTACTGACCGGAATCGAGATTCCCTACGGCAAGCTCGGCACCCATTTCGGCGTGCAGTGCTTCAACGTCGGCTCCGCGCACGCGATCTATCGCGCCATTGCCCACGGCGAGCCGCTGATCTCGCGCGTGGTGACGCTCAGCGGCAACATGGCGCATCCGGGCAACTTCGAAGCCCTGATAGGCACGCCGATCCGCGACCTGCTGCCGCTGGCCGAGCCGCGCGCCGACACCGATCGCTACCTGACCGGCGGACCGATGATGGGCGTCGGCCTGCAACGCCTCGATACCCCCGTGACCAAGGGCACCAACTGCATCCTGGCCGGCTCGCCCGCGCTGTTCCCGCCGCCGCCGCCCGAAATGCCCTGCATCCGCTGCGGCGAGTGCGCCAAGGTCTGCCCGGCCGAACTCCAGCCTTTCGAACTGTACTGGTTCAGCCGGGCAAAAATCTTCGGCAAGGCTCAGGAGTACTCGCTGTTCGATTGCATCGAGTGCGGCTGCTGCTCCTACGTCTGCCCCTCGCGCATTCCGCTGGTGGATTATTTCCGTTTCGCCAAGGGCGAGATCTGGGCCCGGGAAAAGGAAAAGGCGGCGGCCGACCTGGCCCGCGCAGCGCTACGAATTCCGCCTCGCCCGCGAAGAACGCGAGAAAGCCGAAAAGGCCGCCAAGCTGGCCGCCAAGACCGCCGCCGGACGCGAGAAGGCCGCGGCCGCCATCGCCGTTGCCGAAAAGCCGGCGACCAGCCCCGAAGAGGACGCCAAGAAGCCCTGATCGCCGCCGCGCTGGAGCGCGCGAGGGCACAGAAGGAGCAGGCGCATCCGGAAAACGTCACCGACCTGACGCCGGAACAGCAGGCCGAAATCGCCGCCATCGAAGGGCGCCGCGCCGAAATTCGTGAAATGGCCAAGCCGCATCTGCGGCAGGATGACTGAACGGATTGCCGATACCTCGTGAATAACTCGCCCTACACCCTCAAACCCGCCAGCGTGCAATCGGTCATGCTGCGCGTGCTGCTCGCGCTGCTGCCCGGCATTGGCGCCTATGTCTGGTTCTTCGGCGCCGCCATTCTGGTGCAGATCGCGCTGGCCTCGCTCACCGCACTCGCCGCCGAAGCGGCGATGCTGGCCTTGCGCGGCAAGCCGCTGCGGCCTTTCCTCGGCGATGGCTCGGCGCTGGTCACGGCCTGGCTGATCGTCCTGACCTTTCCCTCGATCGCGCCCTGGTGGCTGACCGTGCTCGGCACGCTGCTCGCCATCGTCGTCGCCAAGCATCTCTATGGCGGCCTGGGCCAAAACCCGTTCAATCCGGCGATGGTGGCCTTTGCGCTGATGATCGTCGCCTATCCGCTGCTCATGTCGCAATGGCCGAAAGTGGGCGCCACCGACTTTGCCGTGCAATGGGACGCGATTTTCGGCAACCGCCAACTCCTCGATGCCATGACCATGGCCACGCCGCTTGACGCGCTGCGCACGGTGCTGCGTGATCCGGAACAGCGCGCGATGATAGGCGGCATCCTGGGTCTTCGGCAACGTCGGCGGCGCGGCTGGGAGTGGATCGCCGCCGGCTACTTCCTCGGCGGCCTGTACCTGCTCCAGCAGCGCATCATCACCTGGCACCTGCCGGTCGCCCTTTCTCGCGGTCCTGTGCGCGGTGTCGGGCGCATTCGCCCTCTTTGATCCTGAGCGCTTTGCCGGACCGGGTTTCCAGCTGTTCACCGGCGGCGCCATGCTGGCCGCCTTCTTCATCATCACCGACCCCGTTTCCGGCACCACCACGCCGAAGGGCAAACTGATCTTCGCCGCCGGCGCCGCCCTGCTGACCTGGATCATCCGCAGCTTCGGCGCCTATCCGGACGGCATCGCCTTCGCCGTGCTGCTGATGAACATCGCCGCGCCGCTGATCGACATGTACACCCAGCCGCCGGTGTTCGGGCACAAAGGGCAAACAGGAAGACTCCCGATGAGCGAACCCATCGAAATCGGGCAAGGGAAGCGGGGTGTTCCGCATCTCGGCGCGCACGGCGGGCATCATGCTCGCCTTTACCCTGGTGTTCACCGCGCTGATGGCCGGCACCTACAAAGCCACGGCGCCCATGGTCGCCGCCAGCGCGCTGGCGGAGAAGCTGCGCCTGATCGGCGAAGTGCTGCCGGGCACGCTGTACGACAACGACCTGATGGCCGATGCGATCACGCTGGCGCCGCAGAAGGCACTGGGGCTCGACGACGAAACCCGGCTGTGGCGCGCGCGCAAGAACGGCGTACCGGTGGCGCTGGTGCTGGAAGCCGCCGCAGCGGACGGCTATTCCGGCCGCATCGGCCTGATCGTCGCCGTCGGCGCCGACGGGAGGTTGCTCGCGGTGCGCGTCACCGCGCACAAGGAAACGCCGGGCCTGGGCGACTACATCGACCCGAAGAAGGATCGCAACAAGGCGCGGCCGTGGATCACCCAGTTCAACAATCTGGGCTTCGACAGCGTGCCCCAAAGCAAATGGCGCGTGAAGAAGGATGGCGGCCGCTTCGACCAGATGAGCGGCGCCACGATCTCGGCCCGCGCCGTGACCAGGGCCAGCGGCCGCGTGCTGGCCTGGGCCGTCGATCACAAGGACAGGCTGTTCGCCCTGCCGGCCAACGGCCGCTTCGAGGAAAAGGAAACCCCATGAGCATCTACAAGGACATCGCCTGGAACGGTCTGTGGAAGCAGAACTCCATCCTCGCCCAGTTGCTGGGCCTGTGCCCGCTGCTGGCGGTGAGCACCAGCCTGGTCAATGCGGTCAGCCTGGGCCTGGCCACCATCCTCGTGATGATGCTGGCCAACCTGGCCATATCCGCGCTGCGCGCCTTGATCCCCTACGAGATTCGCATCCCCGTCTTCATCCTGATCATCGCCGCGCTGGTCACCGTGGTCGACCTTTCCTTCAATGCCTTCCTGCACGACCTCTACCTGGTGCTCGGCATTTTCATTCCGCTGATCGTCACCAACTGCATCGTGCTGGCCCGCGTCGAGGCCTTCGCCGCCAAGAACGGCCTGCGCGCCGCGACGCTGGACGGCCTGATGATGGGCGTCGGCTTCGTCTGGGTCATCGCCCTGCTCGGTGCGGTGCGCGAGTTCATCGGCCAGGGAACATTGTTCTCCGGCATCGAGATGATCTTCCCAACGCTGTCCGCCGTCCAGGTATTGCCGGAGTCCTATCCCGGATTCCTGGTCGCCATCCTGCCGCCCGGCGCCTTCTTCGTCCTTGGCCTGCTGATCGCCGGGCGCAACTGGCTCGATGCGCGCGCCAACGCGCGCCTGCGCGAACAGCGCCTGCACGACCAGCCGCCACCGGCTTCGGTCCCGGCATGAGCCCGAAAAAGGTTCGCGAGTTCTTTCGCCCGACTGGCAGCAGCGAACCCCGGAACCGAAAAGCGAGCTCGGTACGCCACGCCCTATCAATTGCTGGTGGCCGTGGTGCTTTCCGCCCAGGCCACAGACAAGGGCGTAAATCGCGCCACGCGCGCGCTGTTCCGCGACCATCCGACACCGCATGCGATCGCCGCGCTGGGTGTGGAAGGTCTGTGCGAATACATCAATACCATCGGCCTCTATCCGACAAAGGCAAAAAACGTCGTGGCCCTGTCGCGCCTGCTGCTGGAGCGCCACGGCGGCGACGTGCCGCACGACCGTGCCGCGCTGGAATCCCTGCCCGGTGTCGGGCGCAAGACGGCCAACGTGGTGCTCAACATCGCCTTCAAGGAACCCACCATCGCGGTCGATACCCACATCTTCCGCGTCGGCAACCGCACGGGCCTTGCGTCGGGAAACACGGTCGACGCGGTGGAACAGAAACTGCTCAAGACGGTGCCCGCCGAATTCCGGCTGCACGCCCACCACTGGCTGATCCTGCATGGCCGCTACACCTGCAAGGCGCGCGCGCCCGATTGCGTGCATTGCAACGTCTTCGACCTCTGCGCGTTCAAGGAGAAAAATGTTTAATCCGAGCCGCGACCAGGCCCGCCAGTTCCTGATCGACGCCTGGGCCAAGCACCGGCAGCGGCTGCCGGGCACGGCGATGGAAGCCCTGGCCGCCGACCTGGTCGCCCTGCATCCCGAATACCACGCCCTGCTCGAAGCCGAGGACGCGCTGACGCGCGAATGGACGCCGGAACAGGGCGAGACCAATCCCTTCCTGCATCTGTCGCTGCACCTCGCCATCGAGGAGCAGTTGTCGATCGACCAGCCGCCCGGCATCCGCGCCGCCTTCAGCCTGCTGCAGGGCCGCCGCGGCGACCGCCACGACGCGCTGCACGACGTGCTCGAATGCCTCGGCGAAATGCTCTGGCGCGCCCAGCGCAGCAAGTTGCCGCCGGACGGCGAGGCCTACGTCGACTGCGTGCGGCGCAAGGCCGGATGAGAAGTCGGCGCTGGCGAAACGGCGAAATGCGCGGCGCGGGACGCCCGCTTTGCGATAATCTATTGCTTCAACCCTGAAAGAAAACACCATGCGCTTTGAAGGAACCACTACCTACGTCGCCACCCCCGACCTGATGCTGGCGGTCAACGCCGCGATCACCCTGCAACGCCCGCTGCTGATCAAGGGCGAGCCGGGCACCGGCAAGACCATGCTCGCCGAGCAGGTCGCCCACGCGCTGGGCATGCCGCTGCTGCAATGGCACATCAAGTCCACCACCAAGGCCCAGCAGGGGCTTTATGAATACGATGCGGTGTCGCGCCTGCGCGACTCCCAGCTCGGCGACGACAAGGTCAAGGACATCGGCAACTACATCGTCAAGGGCGTGCATGGCAGGCCTTCGAGCAGGGCAAGCCGTCCGTCATCCTGATCGACGAAGTGGACAAGGCCGACATCAGAATCCCCAACGACCTCTTGCGCGAACTGGACCGCATGGGTTCCGTAGTACGAAACGCGGCAGACGGTGCGCGCCGCGGTGCGCCCCATCGTGATCACCTCGAACAACGAGAAGGGAACTGCCCGACGCCTTCCTCCGACGCTGCTTCTTCCACTACATCAAGTTCCCCGACAAGGAAACCATGGGGCGCATCGTCGACGTGCACTTCCCCAACCTGAAGAAGGACCTGCTGCGCGAAGCCATGGAAGTTTTTTTCGAGCTGCGCGAGGTGCCGGGGATGAAGAAGAAGCCCTCCACCTCGGAACTGATCGACTGGCTCAAGCTGCTGGTGGCCGAGGACATCCCGCCCGAGGCGCTGCATTCGAAGGACAAGAAGGCCGTGGTGCCGCCGCTGGCCGGCGCGCTGTTGAAGAACGAGCAGGACGTGCATCTGTTCGAGCGGCTGGTGTTCATGGCCCGCCACAACCGCTAAGCCGCGTAAATCGCCGTACCGCCAACGCCGACTTTCCATGCTGATCGACTTCTTCCTCCACCTCAGGCGAAAAAGCTGCCGCGGTGTCCACCGCGCGAGTTCCTCACGCTGCTGGAGCGCTGAAGGAACACGTCGCCGGGAATTCGATCGACGACTTCTACTTCCTCGCGCGCACCTGCCTGGTCAAGGACGAAACACACTACGACAAATTCGACCGCGCCTTCGGGAACCGCGAGTACCGCAACCTCGACGACACCGTCGAGCTCGGCACGCGCAACATCAAGATCGCCCTGCGCCGCCTGCGCCGCTTCGCCCGCGAAGGCGCCGAGGACGAGCTGGATCTGGACGGCACCATCACCGGCACGGCGAGGAACGCCGGCTGGCTCGACATCAAAATGCGCCCCGAGCGCCACAACAAGGTCAAGGTGCTGCTCTTCCTCGACATCGGCGGCTCGATGGACGACCACATCAAGGTCTGCGAGGAGCTCTTCTCCGCGGCCAAGAGCGAGTTCAAGCACCTCGAATACTTCTACTTCCACAACTGCATCTACGACTACGTCTGGAA
>JADJFK010000003.1 GCA_016708585.1 Sulfuritalea sp.
GCATCTTGCGGCATTCGTTTTTCGTCGCTGGGCGTCATCACCACCTGGCGCGGCTTGGGAATGCGGGTAAGAGATAGGAAAGATCGAAGAGCGCCGTTGTGGGTCGCGCCGTCGGCGCCGAACAGGCCGCCGCGGTCGATGGCGAACACCACCGGCAGGTTCTGCAGTGCGATGTCGTGGATCAGCTGGTCATAGGCGCGCTGCAGGAAAGTCGAGTGAATGGCTACCACCGGCCGCATGCCGTCGCAGGCCAGTCCGCCGGCAAACGTCACCGCGTGCTGCTGGTGATGCCGACATCGAAACAGCAGCGGGAACTCCTGGGCGAAGCGAACCATGCCGGAGCCCTCGCGCATCGCCAGCGTTACGCCTATCAGGCGCGGGTCCGCCAGGGCCTGGTCGCACAGCCAGTCGCCGAACACCTGGAGTAGGGTCGGCCGGCCCGGTCCCCGGCCTGCTCGACGCCGTTGGCGGCATCGAACCGGCTTCGAGCCTAGGTCAGGATCGGGTCTGCTTCCGGCCAGCTTAGCCCTCGCCCTTGCGGGTAATGACATGGAGGAATTGCGGGCCTTCAGGCGCGCAGGTTCTGCAGCGTTGGAACCAAAGGCGTCGAGGTCGTGGCCGTCGATCGGGCCGATGTAGGTGGAACCGGCTCTTCGGAACAGGGTGCCCGGCGAAATCATGTTTTCCGAGCATGCTCCTCCCACGCCGATTGGCGAATTCCAGCGCGTTGGGGATCGCAGCCAGCATCTTTCACCGGCGAGACGCGCGGCGTTGAAGAGTGCGCCGGAGAGCAGGCGCGCCAGGTACTGGTTGAGGCACCGACCGGCGGCGAGGTCGACATGTCGTTGTCGCTGAGGATCACCGGCAGGTTGGCGTCGATCACGCCGGCGTTGTTGAGCGCTGAAGGCCTGGCCGGCGGATATCGCACCATCGCCGATGATCGCCACGACGCGCCGCTCTCCGCCCTTGTTGCGCGCCGCGACCGCCCTGCCGCAGCGCGGCGGGAAATCGAGGTGGATGAATGGCCGACGCCGAAGGTGTCGGATCCGCTTTCGCTGCGACGCGGAAAGCCGGACACACCGTCCTTCATTCGCAGCCGCTCCGTGCCGGTACGGCGGCTGGTGAGCGCCTTTGCGCATAGGTCTGGTGGGCCGACGTCCCACACCAGCCGGTCGGTGGGCGTATCGGAACATAGTGCAGCGCGACCGTGAGTTCGACGGTGCAAGGTTGGAGGACAGATGTCCGCCGGCTTCGATACCGACTCGACCAGGAACGCCTGCAACTCATCGGTCAGCTGGGGCAGTTGTTCACGCGGAGCGCCCGCAGGTTAGGCGGGCGAATCGATGGTGTCGAGCAGGGGATGGTTCATCAAAGGTCCGTGCGACGATGAAGTCGGCAAGTTCGTGCAGGCGCAAGCGGCGGATTCGCCGAAGGGGTTTTCGAGGCGTCGTGCCTGCCCGAGCTTGCCGGACATGGCCCGGCCTCCCGTGCGCCGAGAATGCTGACATAGGTGGGCTTGTTGGGGCGGCGGCATCCCTTGCCGGCGTCTTGCCAGCGTGGCGGTGCTGGCTTCGGCGTCGAGGATGTCGTCAACCACCTGAAACAGCGGCCCGATGCGGTTGGCAAAGCGTCCGAGATGTTCCATGGCATCGGGCATGGCCTCTCCGCAGTGGGCGCCGAGCAATACGGCGGCGCGTATCAGCGCGCCGGTCTTGTGGATGTGCATGAACTCGAGCTCGCCGACGGTCAGCTGCCGACCGACGGCTGCGAGGTCGATCGCTTGTCCGCCCGCCATGCCACGCAACCCGAGGCCGTCGCCAGGAGATTGAGCATGTCGAGCTGCCGGGCCGGGGGCTATCCCCGGAAGGTGTTTCGACAGTACGTTGAACGCCAGGGTCTGCAGGGGCGTCGCCGACCAAAGTGCGGTCGCCTCGTCAGATTCGACGTGGCAGGTCGGCTTGCCGCGACGCAGGACATCGTCATCCATGCAGGCAGGTCGTCATGCACCAGTGAATAGGCGTGGATCAGTTCGACGGCGACCGACGTCGCGTCGAGCACGCTGCCGTCGGCGCCAAAAACCGCCCCCGCCGCATGGCACAGCAACGGGCGCACGCGCTTGCCGCCACCGAGCACGGAATACCGCATCGCTTCGTGCAGTCGGGGAGGGGCCAGTTCGGGCGAAGGCAGGGCGGCCTCCAGGGCCGCCTCGGTGCGCCGCTGGATGCCGGCCATCAAGTCGGGAAATTCATGGCGGCTTACGCGTCCTGTTCGCTGCCGGGGTCCGTACCACCCGCAGGGCTTCCCGGCGGCGCCTCGAATCGCGCAAGCCGTCGGCATCCAGGATGCGAATCTGCTGTTCTGCCGCGGTCGGTGTTGCCCGGCACTTGCTGAGCAGCGCCACGCCGCGCTTGAGGCGTCCAGCGCCTCCTGCAGGGGCATCTTGCCGGCCTCCATGGCCGCGACGATGCTTTCAGTTCGGCCAGAGCGGCTTCGAATGACGGGGTAGTTGCGCTGGCTGGATCGGGTCGGAATAGTGTGCGAATTTTTGGCCATGAATGAAGCCTCGGCCGAAAGCGGTGACCAGCGGCAAGGTAAAAGCGTAAAAATAGCCTAAGGTGCGCCCTCCGGTCAAATTGGCTACAATTATGCAGCCGGCGCACGCTGGTGATTTGGTCGTCCTGATGGTGCTCCGGGTGGGGGGTAAAGCTTGTCGATTCAGGCTTTGTCCTGTTGTGAAACCCGGTTTCCGTCCGTTTCCGGTTTCCGGGTAAACCCTCTTGGAGGTTGGGAATCATGTCCGAAGTTGGCTCGCGTACGCGCCTTTCGCCTGGGGCGTCGCAGTTTCCGGTTGCATGGTATTTCGATGAAAAGCTCTTCGAGCAGGAGAAAAAGCTGATCTTCGACGCCGGTCCGGGCTACGTCGGCCACGAATTGATGGTTCCCGGGTGCGCTGACTACCGTTCGCAGGAGTGGAATGACCGGCCGCCTGCTGGTGCGCCAGCCAGACGGGTTCTACGAGATGTCAACGTCTGTCGCCACCGTCAGGCGATCATGCTGCAGGGCGCCGGCAACGCGAAGAACATCGTCTGCCCGATCCACCGCTGGACCTACGACGCCGCCGGCGAACTGATCGGGGCGCCGCATTTTCCGGCCAATCCCTGCCTCAATCTCGCCAGGCAGAAGCTGGAGAACTGGCAGGGCCTGCTGTTCAAGGGGCCGCGCTCGCCCAATGCCGACCTCGCCGACATGAAGGTCGCGAGCGAGCTCAAGTTCGACGGCTACAAGCTCGACCATGTCGAACTGCATGAATGCAACTACAACTGGAAGACCTTCATCGAGGTCTATCTCGAGGACTACCACGTCGTGCCCTTCCACCCCGGCTTGGGCAATTTCGTCACCTGCGACGACCTGACCTGGCAGTTCGGCGACTGGTATTCGGTGCAGCGCGTGGGCATCACCTCGCTGGCCAAGCCGGGATCCGCGACCTACAAGCAGTGGCACCGGGCCGTGCTGGATTACTACAACGGCGAGTTGCCCCCGCATGGCGCGATCTGGCTCACCTATTACCCGAACATCATGGTCGAGTGGTACCCCCACGTGCTGGTGGTGTCGACCCTGATCCCGCAGGACGTGGACAGGACGCTCAACGTCGTCGAGTTCTACTACCCGGAAGACATTGCGCTGTTCGAACCCGAGTTCATCAAGGCCGAGCAGGCGGCCTACATGAAACCGCGATCGAGGATGACGACATCGGCGAGCGCATGGACCGCGGCCGCCGCGCTGATGAAACAGGGGCGCAGCGAAGTCGGCCCCTACCAGTCACCGATGGAAGACGGCATGCAGCATTTCCACGAGTTCTACCGGCGCGTGATGGCCGACCACATCTGAGCCGCCGATGACCCCAAGTGCGCCGGCCGCGGGCCGGCGTCTTTTTTTACGGACCCGAAGCGCAGCATGCAATCGCTCTGGATGATCGCGGCAAGCCTGCTGTTCGCCTGCATGGGTGTCTGCGTCAAGCTCGGCGCAGCCCAGTTCGCCGCCGCCGAACTGGTGTTCTGGCGCAGCTTCATCGCCACGCTGCTGATCGGTTCCTACGTGCTGCTGCGCCGGCTGCCGCTGGCGACGCCGCATGCCCGCACCCACGTCATCGCGGCCTGTCGGGCTTCGTCTCGCTGGTGATGTACTTCTACGCCATCAGCATGATCCCGCTGGCGGCGGCGGTGACGCTGAACTACACCTCGCCGCTGTTCCTCGCGCTGCTGCTGGCGCTGTGGCTGAGGGAGCCGGTGCGCCGCGGTTTCTACGCGGTGCTGGCGGCGGGTTTCATCGGCGTCATCCTCCTGTTGCAGCCCGCGCTCGCCCGCGAGCAATGGCCGGGCGCGGTATTCGGCCTCGGCTCCGGCATCATCTCAGCATCGCCCTCCTCAACGTGCGGCGCCTGGGCGAACTGGGCGAGCCGGAATGGCGCACCGTGTTCTATTTCTCGGCCCTGTCGGCGCTGGGTGGCCTGCCCTGGCTGCTGGCGGCCGGCCCCCTTCCATGCCATCGACCTGCGCGGCTGGCTGCTGCTGCTGGGGTGGGCGGCTTCGGCGTGCTGGCACAGCTATGCATGACCGCCGCCTACAAGCGTGGCAAGACGCTGGCTTCGGCCAGCCTCGCCTACAGCACCGTGGTCTTTTCCAGCGCCTTCGGCATCCTGCTGTGGGACGAAACCCTGCCCTGGTCCGGCTGGGCCGGCGTGATCCTGATCGTTGCCAGCGGGTTGTTCGCCACCGCACTCTCCGGGCGGGCGAATACGGAAGCGGTGACCGACTGAAGGATGGCCGCGATTTCGGCTCTGAAAAAGTACGGGCCGCCGCTCCATACGCGCGACGGCCCGCGCCAGAGCCGATGCTCAACTGATCGTCCAGCGAAGTCGTGGGCTTCTTCGGCGTGGATTGTTTGCCGTCATCCTTCGCCTTGTCGCCGGGACAGGCCCAGACCGAGGCGGCCGCCAGGGAAAACACGAGGACCAGAACTCTTGCGATGCCTTTCATGCGTGACCTCCACCGGGTGGTTGCGAAGCTTCAATTTAGACCTCAAGCAGATTTTTCAAGGAAAGTTTTCCCCGGGCGGCGGATGACACATTTCATTACACACGGGAAATGGAAAATGCAGATCGAACCCGCTAAGCTGCCGCATCCTCAGGAGTACCCGATGCAGATCCGAATCATGCTGGTTGCCGGCCTCATGCTCGTCCCGACATGGGGCGCGGCGCAGACTGCGGACGCCCCGCCGCAACTCACGCTGGACCAGGCCCGCGCCCAGCGGAGCAAGGCCAGGGACATGAAAGCCGAGGCAAGGAAAACCCACGACGCCGAGATCAAGGCATGCCAGCGCCAGGCCATCGCCATCCGCTGCATCAGTTCGGCCAAGGAAAAGCGCGAGGAAACGCTGAAGCGGGCCGAGGCGCTGGAACTCGAGGGCGCACCGTCGAACGTGAAGCGCTGCGCCGGGAGGCCGAGGCCAAGGCGGCAAAGCGCGAAGCCGAGGCGGCGAAGCGGCAGGCCAGGGAACCGGCCGATGTCGAGCGCTATCGCAAAAACGAGGCCGAACGGGCCGCCGAGCGGCGAGCGGCGGCAGGCCGGGACCCCGCCAGGCTGGAAAGCAGTCGCAACAGGGTCGCGGCGGAAAAGGCGGCACGCGAAAAAAAGCTCGAGAAGCAGAAACAAAAGGACGCCAGGCAAGCCGCCGCAGCGGCCGACCGGGCCCGCGAGAAGGAACAGAAGCAGGCACAGCAGGCGAAGCGCGTGGAGAAAATCGACGAGCGCAAGCGCAAGCACGCCGAACAGGAGAAACGGCGCGAGGCGAAGCAGGCGGCGGCCGCGTCGGCCGCGTCGGCCGCCACTCGGCCACAGGGCGTGCAACGGTAAAAAGTCGGCGCCGGCGGCACGGCGCCTTGCCGGCGCCGGCCCGCCCGATATAATTCAATTCGTACCATTCACCTGCCGACCACACACGCATGGACAACCCCAACAACCTCGTCTGGCACCCGCACAGCATCACGGGCCGCGATCGCGCCCGGCACAATGCCCAGCGCCCTTTCGTCGTCTGGTTCACCGGCCTCAGCGGATCCGGCAAATCCACCCTGGCCGGCGCCCTCGAAGAGCGCCTCTTCGCCCAGGGCCACCGCTGCTACCTGCTGGACGGCGACAACATTCGCCACGGGCTCAACAAGGACCTCGGCTTCGGCGACGCCGACCGTGTCGAGAACATCCGGCGCGTCGGCGAACTGTGCAAGATCCTCGTCGATGCCGGCCTGATCGTCATTGCCGGCTTCATCTCCCCCTTCGCCCGCGACCGCGCCATGGTCCGCCACCTGCTGGAGCCCGGCGAGTTCGTCGAAGTGCATCTCAATGCACCGCTGGCCGTATGCGAACAGCGCGACCCCAAGGGGCTCTACCGGAAGGCGCGGGCCGGCGAAATACGCCACGTCACTCCCCATGACATGCGATCTTGTTGAACTGCGGTTGCAATCAATTACAAAGAGGGGGCGGCGAGCACCTCAACGTAACTTGATCGTAACAACGCTCAAAGGCAAGAAGGCGCTTATTCTTTGTACTTCAATTTTTATGTTGCTTAGCATTAGGAAGAAAAAAATCCCACAGAATCATGGGCTTGGTTGTTAATACTGGCGGAGACGCAGGGATTCGAACCCTGGATCCAGGTTTTGCCCAGATGCACCCTTAGCAGGGGTGTGCCTTCGACCACTCGGCCACGTCTCCGAAAACGGCGACGAGCTTCGCGCTCGCGGACGTTTGCAGGGGGCGAAGTATACCCGAATCGTCATCCCCCGTAGCCTTGCGTCCCGCAAAAGTCGGCGCCCGCGCTACGGCGGCTTAGAACTTATCCGTAAATAATGTTTACGCTTAACTTGATCTTTCTGAATGCGATGATGGATGCGGCCAAGTGGTTGAGCGCCAGAAAGCTGCGGTCAAGCTTTTCATATCGGACCAGCAGTTTTCGGAATCGGTTGAACCAACTGTGCGCCACCTCGACGACCCAGCGCCTTGCCTTCTTCTCGGGGTTACGTTTGAGCTCGCTGGCTTCCTGTCCCCACCCTTTGACATGAGGGATGTAGCCATGCTTCTCGATGACCTCCAGAGCGGGAGCACCAGTGTAGCCTGCATCGGCACACAAATGCTTGTTGCGCCTCAGGGGCGGATTGTCACGCTCGACCACGATGGCATCGAGCACAGCTTCCATCTGCGAAACATCATGCCGGTTGGCTCCGGTCACGACGAGCGACAACGGGACGCCACGACCGTCCACCAGCAAATGGCGCTTGCTCCCATTTTTTCCCCCGATCCGTCGGGTTGGGACCGACGCTTTGCTGTGCCAGCGGCGCTTTCATCATCGCCCCGTCAATACTTTGCCATCGCCAGGCGATGCCTTCAAACTCGTCGTACTCGGCCAGGCCTAATTTCCACAGCGCTTCAAAGACTCCGGCTTTCTCCCACTCCAAAAAGCGGGCATGAATCGCACTGGCGCTACCGTAACGTTCAGCGGGAAGCGCCTTCCACTGGCAGCCGGTTCTCAGAACGAAAACGATACCTTCAAATACAAGACGGGGATCTTTGGGCTTGCGCCCACCACCACTCTTTCGGGTGTAGGTCTGATCCGCCACTCTCTGACGTACCGGAATCAGTGGCTCGACACGACTCCAAAATTCATCAGTGACTTCCCATGCTTTCGCTTTTGCCATCTTCTCTCCACACGCGGTTGGCGCGTATGGAAAGCCATTATATGTTATTTACGGATAAGTTCTTAGCCGCGCAGGCTGATGCGCAGCCAGTCGCGCTCGGCGGCGATCCGGGTCAGCGTGGCATCGGCATCGACCGCGACCGGGTGCGTGACCTCCTCCAGCAGCGGCAGGTCGTTGTGCGAATCGCTGTAGAACCAGCTCTGTTCGAAGCCGCCCAGCCAGAGGCCGAGCGATTCGAGCCAGGCGTCAACGCGCTCGACCTTGCCGTCGCGGAACGAGGGGGTGCCGCGCGGTTGCCCGGTGAAGCTGCCGTTCTCTTGCGCGGGGATGGTGGCGATCAGGTGCGGGATGTCGAACTCGCGGGCGATCGGCCCGGTGACGAAGCTGTTGGTGGCGGTAACGATGGCCAGCAGGTCGCCGGACTCGGCGTGCCGCTTTACCAGCGCCCGTGCCGCCGGGCTGATCAGCGGGCGGATGCGCGTGGCGAGGAATTCGCGGTGCCAGGCGTCGAGCTCGGCCCGGGAATGGCGGGCCAGCGGCGCCAGCTGGAAGTCGAGGAAGGCATGGATGTCCAGCGTGCCGGCCTTGTACTGCTCGAAGAAGGCGAGGTTGGTCGCTTCAGGACTTCGCGGTCGAGCACGCCCTTGCCTATCAGGAACTGCGCCCATTCGAAATCGGAATCGCCATCGAGCAGGGTGTTGTCGAGGTCGAACAGTGCGAGTTTCATTCTTTGTCCAGGTCCAGGGATGTTTGCATCAGTTCGCGCAGCAGCGGCAGCGTCGGCGGGCGTTTCAGTTCCAGCGAAGCGCGGTCGAGGCTGCCCAGCATGGCCATCAGCGAGGGCAGGTCGCGGCGGCCGTGGCGCAGCAGGTATTGGACGACGCCGGGATCCATCAGCATGCCGCGTTCGATGGCATGGCGGCGCAGCGCCGCGCTTTTTTCCTCATCGGACAGGGACTGGATTTCGTAGATCAGGGTCTGGCCGATGCGGGTGCGCAGGTCTTCGCGCAGGTCCAGGCGCAGGGGCGGCTCCCTGCCGGCCAGCAGCACGGCGAGGCCGAGGAAGCGCATCGCGTTGAAGGCGCGGAACAAGGCCACCTGCGCCCCGGCGCCGAGTTGCTGGATGTCGTCGATCACCAGCAGGCTGCCGGTAGCGAGCGGCAGTTCCGCTGCCGCCTCGGATGCGTGGAGGCGGACCACCGGTCGCCTGCCGTGCGCGCTCGCGGCCGCGGCTGCCAGCAGGTGGCTCTTGCCGCAGCCGGGATCGCCCCACAGATAAAGGGCTTCGAAACTTCCCGTGCTGCCCAGGCCGCGCAGGCGCGCGACCAGTTCGGCGTTGGCGCCGACGACGAAGTTGTCGAGTGTTGGCGGTTGTTCGGGCTTCAGGTCGAGCAGCATCTGGCGGTGCCGGGTATCCATTCATCCACCCCGATCGCAGCCGCGGGCGACACGGCGTGCGCGCTGTTCGCGCATGCCGGTCGCACGCGGCAGTGCGTACTGCGTGCAGCCGCTGTGGCGGGTCTCTGGAGACGGGTTCATTTCCGGTAAAATTCGCGCATCGGCTGTGGTTTCCGGCTCGGATTATCGCCGATCCGGCGCCAATCCACGCTGTTCCCCTTCATCCGGCCCGCGTTTCCAAGGACTTCATCTTGACTGCTTCCAGCCCATCCCCGTCCCCGCTCACCTACCGCGATGCCGGCGTCGATATCGATGCCGGGGATGCGCTGGTGGAACGCATCAAGCCAGCGGCGAAGCGCACCATGCGTCCGGAAGTGCTGGCCGGCATCGGCGGCTTCGGCGCGCTGTTCGAGATTTCGAGGAAGTATCGCGAGCCGGTGCTGGTGTCGGGCACCGACGGCGTCGGCACCAAGCTCAAGCTGGCCTTCCAGTGGAACCGCCACGACACGGTCGGGCAGGACCTGGTGGCGATGAGCGTCAACGACATCCTGGTGCAGGGCGCCGAGCCGCTGTTCTTCCTCGACTACTTCGCCTGCGGCCGGCTCGACGTGAATACGGCGGCAACGGTGGTCGAAGGCATCGCCAAGGGTTGCGAACTCGCCGGCTGCGCGCTGATCGGCGGCGAGACGGCGGAAATGCCCAGCATGTACCCGGACGGCGAATACGACCTGGCCGGTTTCGCGGTCGGTGCGGTGGAAAAGTCGAAGATCATCGACGGCCGCTCGATCCGGCCCGGCGACGTGGTCCTCGGCCTGGCCTCTTCCGGCGCGCATTCCAACGGCTATTCGCTGATCCGCAAGATCCTCGAGCGCGCGAAACCGGACTTGACGATGCCGCTGGGCGGCGTGCCGCTGGCCGACGCCGTGATGGCGCCGACGCGCATCTACGTCAAGCCGCTGCTTGCGCTGCTGCAGGCCGACCATGTCAAGGGCATGGCACACATCACCGGCGGCGGCCTTACCGAAAACATCCCGCGCGTCTTGCCGGACCACCTGACGGCGGTCATCGAACGCGGCGAATGGACCCTGCCGCCGCTGTTCCAGTGGCTGCAGCAGGAAGGGCAGGTGGCCGATGCCGAAATGCATCGCGTCTTCAACTGCGGCATCGGCATGGTGGTGATCGTCGCCGCGGCCGACGCCGGCGCGGCGATGCAGCTGCTCGCCGCGGCCGGCGAACAGGTCCATCACATCGGCCTGATCAAGGCGCGCGACGAAGGCCAGGCGCAGACCATCGTCGTCTGACCGGCGCGGCCCGGTTACCGGTACTGGGCGATTTGTGCCAGGGCTTCCTCGATCGACGGCGTGCCTTCGAGGCGCAGCAGCGGGCACGGCAGGGCGCGCATCCACAACTCATGCACCTTCCGGCTGCGCAGCTCGAGGCCGGCGCGATCGTAGGCGGCGGCCCAGCTCATGAACAGTCGAAAGCCATCGTGCATGGCCCCGCCCGGAGCCAGGGCGGCGTCGCCATGCCGTTCGCGTTCGCGTGCCAGCAGGCGCGCCAGGCGAATGGCAGGCGGAACCCATAGAAATACCGCGAGATCCAGCATGGGAACGATCGGGTCGCCCCAGCCGGCGATCGAGCCCGACAGAACCCAGGGCGCCTGCGGGTCGAGGGTCGCGTCAAGCATGGCCTGACGTTCGGCGGGAGGGCGCATCTGCTGGAACGGCGGGTCGGTGGGCAGCCAGAAACAGTCGTCGGCCTCGACATGCGGAATGCCCAGGCTTGTCGCCAGGGCGCGGCCGATCGTCGATGTTCCGGTGCCCGCCGCGCCGAAGATATTTATCCGCCTAAGCATGTTCGCCGAGGTGCCGCCGGGTTGCATCCATGACTGCGGGCAGCGCCTGCGCGTCGAGCGGATCGACGACCTGCAAGCCTTCCATCGATCGCAGCCAGGTCAGTTGCCGCTTGGCGAACTGGCGTGTGGCGAACACGCCGCGATCGCGCAGTTCGGCGCGCGGCAACCCGCCTTCCAGCATGTCCCAGACCTGGCGGTAGCCGACGCAGCGCATCGAGGGCAGGCTGCCGTCGAGCCGGTACTTTTCGCGCAGCATGAGGACTTCTTCCACCAGCCCGGCATTCAGCATCGCATCGAAGCGTCGTTCGATGCGCCGGTGCAGTGTCCCCCGGTCTTGCGGGACCAGCGCCAGGGTCAGGATGCGGAAGGGCGGCGTGGCGGCCTGCTGTTCGGCGAAGAAGCTGCCCAGCGTGCGGCCGGAAAGGCGCACGACTTCCAGCGCGCGCTGGATGCGCTGGGCGTCGCCGGGTTTGAGGCGCGCCGCCGTCTCCGGATCGAGTGCCGCCAGTTCGGCATGCAGGGCAGGCCAGCCGCGCGCGGCGGCTTCGGCATCGATTCCGGCGCGCAGTGCGGCGTCGGCCTGCGGCAGGTCGGCCAGTCCTTCGCGCAGCGCCTTGACGTAGAGCATGGTGCCGCCCACCAGCAGCGGGATGCGGCCTGCCGCGGCGATGTCTTGCATCTCGCGCAGCGCATCGGCGCGAAACTGGGCGGCCGAGTAGCGCTCTTCCGGCGAGATCAGGTCGATCAGCCGGTGCGGAAAGCGCGCAAGTGTCGCCGCGTCGGGTTTGGCGGTGCCGACGTTCATGTCGCGGAACACTTGCGCCGAATCGACGCTGACGATATCGCAGGGGAAGTGCGCCGCCAGTTCGAAAGCCAGTGCGGTCTTTCCTGAAGCGGTCGGTCCGACGAGAAGGATGGCCGGCGGGTGCTGCATCACCTGCCGCGCATGAACAGCTTGTCCAACTCCGCCATCGACAGCTGGACCCAGGTCGGGCGGCCATGGTTGCACTGGTCGGCGCGCTCGGTTTCTTCCATCTGGCGCAGCAGGGCATTCATTTCGGCGAGGCCCAGCGTGCGATGCGCGCGTACCGCGCCGTGGCAGGCCATGGTCGCCAGCAGTTCGTTGCGCCGGGTTTCGACCACGCGGCTGGCGGGATGTTCGGCGAGGTCCTTGAGCAGCGAGCGCACCAGATCGACGGGATTGCCGCCCGCGAGCAGCGAGGGCAGCGCGCGCACGGCGAGTTCGCGCGGTCCGGCGGCGGCGACGGCAAAGCCGAGTTCTGCCAGTGCTTCCGCTTGTTCCGCGGCGGTGGCCATCTCGGCTTCGCTGGCGGACAGTACCAGCGGCACCAGCAGGGCCTGCGTCGCCGGCGGGCCGGCATCGAGGCTGCGCTTGAGGCGCTCGTAGAGGATGCGTTCGTGCGCGGCATGCATGTCCACCAGCACCAGGCCGGTCGCGTTCTGCGCCAGGATATAAACGCCGTGGATCTGCGCCACGGCGTAGCCGAGCAGGGGAGGGGCACCAGCTTCTGCTGAAAAAGTCGGTGCCTGCGCCACGGCGATGCGCAGTGCTTCGGCAGTCGCCACTGCATCGAAGGCGCTGCGCGCGAAGTCGAGATAGGGTCGCGCCGCCGGCTCGCCGACCGCGAGCCCCGCCTGGCGCGCGTAGGAAAAGGCTTCCGGCGCGCGGGCCGGTGTCGAAGGTGCTGCCGCTTCCGCTGCCGAGAGCGGGGTGGCCAGCGTGCGCTGCAGGGCGTGGAAGACGAACTGGTGGATGCCGCGCGCGTCGCGGAAGCGCACCTCGGTCTTGGCCGGATGCACATTGACATCGACGCCGGCCGGGTCGAGTTCGAGGAACAGGACGTAGGCCGGGTGGCGCTGGCCGTGCAGGATGTCGGCCCAGGCCTGGCGCGCGGCGTGGGTCAGCAGCTTGTCGCGGACGAAGCGGCCATTGACGAAGAAGTATTGCTCGTCGCGCCCGGAGCGCGAATAGGCCGGCAGCGCGGCGAGCCCCGAGAGGCGCAGCGGCCCGGCGCCGGCGTCGAGCGGGCGCGCATGGGGGAAGAACTCGTCGCCGATGATTTCCCTCGCGCGGCGCGAAAAGTCGGCGCTGGCGAGACGGCGCTTGATGCTGCCGTTGTGGCTCAGCGAGAAGGCGACCTCGGGCCGCGCCAGCGCCATGCGCCGCAGCACCTCGTCGCAATGGGCGAATTCGGTGGCCTCGGTCTTGAGGAACTTGCGCCGCGCCGGGGTATTGAAGTAGAGGTCGGCGACTTCGATCACGGTACCGGCTGCCAGTGCGGCGGGCTCCACCGCGCCGCCTTCGCCGCGCAGGCGAAAGGCGTGGGTGTGCGTTCCATGCCGACTCGTGAGCGTGACGCGCGCAACCGAAGCGATCGAGGCCAGCGCTTCGCCGCGAAAGCCGAAGCTGGCGACGCGCTCGAGGTCGTCGAGGCTGCCGATCTTGCTCGTGGCGTGGCGCGCCAGCGCCGGCGGCAGGTCCTCGGGCGCGATGCCGCTGCCGTCGTCGGCGACGCGGATCAGGCGCACACCGCCTTCTTCCAGCTGCACGTCGATCCGGGTGGCGCCGGCATCGAGGCTGTTTTCCAGCAGTTCCTTGAGCACCGAGGCGGGGCGTTCGACCACCTCGCCGGCTGCTATCTGGCTGATCAGGAGGTCCGGCAGCGGCTTGATGATTCCCATCGGGCGGATTATAGCTTCCGGTAAAATCGGGACTTTCCGCATCTCCCGCCGCCGTGGAATTCCTCGCCCAGTTCATCGACGTTGTCCTCCACGTCGACAAGTATCTCGCCCTGTTGCTGGCGCAATATGGCACATGGCTCTATGTCATTCTTTTCCTCGTGGTCTTCTGCGAGACGGGGCTGGTGGTGACGCCCTTCCTGCCCGGCGATTCGCTGCTGTTCGTCGCGGGGGCGCTGGCGGCGACCAGCGGCGGAACATTCCGGATCGAGATCGTGATCGCGGTGCTGCTTGCTGCCGCGATCCTCGGCGACAACACCAATTACTGGATCGGGCGCTGGGCCGGCAAGCGCATCCTGGCCTGGGGCGAGACGTCGCGCTTGTTCAATCGCAAGGCCTTCGACCTGACGCATGCCTACTACGAAAAGCATGGCGGCAAGACCATGCTGGTGGCGCGCTTCATGCCTTTCGTGCGAACCTTCGCCCCCTTCGTGGCCGGGGTAGCCCGGATGAGCTATCCGCGCTATTTCGCCTTCGACCTCGCCGGCGCGTTCCTCTGGGTTTTTTCGCTGTGCCTGGCCGGTTACTGGTTCGGCAACATTCCCTGGGTCAGGGCCAATCTGTCGCTGATCATCTACGGCACCATCGCCCTGTCGCTGTTGCCGCTGTTCCTCGCCTGGCTGCGCCACCGCCTGGCGCCGAAGGTATCCTGACGATGCGTGGCGCCGTGATCACGGGCCTGCTGCTGCTGGGCGGCTGCGCGCAAACTGCCGACACGGCACGCGCGGTGGGCGGTTCGGCGTCGAGCTTCGACCCCAAACAGGTCGGCAAGAGCGACATCGACCGCGTCGCCGATGCACATCGCCGTGCGGTCTTCTCCAGCGTGCGGGCGCTCGCGGAAAAACTCTATCGGCGCAATCCGCGCGAGTGGAAAAAGGGCGGCCACCCCAGCATCGAGAAGGCGCTGGACCGGCTGCTCGATCCGCGCACCGGCTGGCGTTTGCCGGAGGCGGCGGGCCGCAGCGGCACCGAGGCGATCCTGCTGAGTTTGCAGGCGGACTTCGAGGGCGACCGGGTGGCCGTGTTCATCGCCGGCATGGGCGGCATGCTGAACGCGGCGTTCGAGGAAAAGACGGAATTTTTCATGCTCGACGAACTGAACGCGCAGAAGATCTACAACAGCGCCCGCAACCTCGAGATCGCCGCCTGGAAGCTTGCCAACGCCCGCGATGCCGGTGGCGCCTTGCTGCTGCTGAGCAACGAGATGCCGCCTGGCGGACAGCCGGCGAACCTGAGCTTCGAGCGCGAATTCGGCAAGATGATCGGCAATCTCGACATCCTCTCCGCACTGCTCGCCGAAAAAGGGCACCGGATCATCGCCCGGGTGGTGCAAAACCTCGCCACGGCGGTGTTTCTTCCGGTCAGGGGTCTCTGATGAAGCGCTACGTGATCCTGATTTCCGGGCGCGGCAGCAACATGCTGTCGCTGCTCGACGCCGGCCTGCCCGGCGCCTGCGCCGCGGTGATCAGCAATCGTCCCGAGGCCGCCGGCCTCGGCCTGGCTGCGGCGAGAGGCATTCCCGCGGCGGTCGTCGACCATCGCGGCTTTGCCGCGCGCGAGGACTTCGACGCGGCGCTGGCGACCGAGATCGAGCGCCACGCGCCGGATCTGGTCCTGCTCGCCGGCTTCATGCGCATCCTCGGCGAAGCATTCGTGCGCCGCTTCGAAGGCCGCGTGCTGAACATCCACCCCTCGTTGCTGCCGGCCTTCCCCGGCATCAAGACCCACGCCCGGGCGCTGGCGGCCGGGGTGCGGGTGCATGGCTGCAGCGTGCATTTCGTCACCCCGGCGCTCGACGGCGGGCCGATCGTCGCCCAGGCCGCGGTACCGGTGCAGGCCGGCGATGACGAGGCCAGCCTTGCCGCGCGCGTGCTGGCCGAAGAACACCTGCTTTATCCGCGCGTTGCGCGCTGGTTCCTCGAAGGACGGCTGGCCCTGCGCGACGGCCATCCCCGCCTCGCCGGCGAAACGGCGGTGACCGCCGCCCTTCATGTGCCGCAAACCGATTGAGCGGGCCGGCGCGGCGCGGATCTGAGATGCCACTCGTTTTTGCCCTGTTCGCCTCGGCCCTGCTCCATGTCGCCGCAGTCGTCGCTCCGGGCTGGGCCTTGCCGGAAACCCTCGAAGCGGATCCGCCGCCGGTCATCGATGCCGTCCTGGCCAAGGCGCCGGCGCCCGTGCCCGCGCCCGCCGAAAGCGTGCCGGTGGCCAAGCCGGTACCGAAACCTGTGCCGAGGAAACCGGTTGCGCCGTCGGCAGTTCAACCCGTGGTTGCCGCCGGGACATCATCCGGGGTCGCACCGGTCGCTGCGGTGCCGTCGACGGTCGAGGAACCTCCGCCCGCCGTACCGCCGGCGCCCGCCATGGTCGAACCGGCTGCGCCGCTGCCGGTCAATATCGCCCTGCCGGGCAAAGGGCGCATGCGCTACATCGTTACCCGCGGCGAAGGCGGGTTCGTCATCGGCGAGTCCGTGCATACCTGGAATCATGACGGCCTTGCCTACCGGCTGGAAAGCCAGACCGAGACCACCGGGATCGCGGCGGTGTTCAAGCCGGCCCGGATAGTCCAGCACAGCGAGGGTGAAATCAGCGCGGCCGGCTTGCGGCCGCGCGAATTCCGTCACGAGCGCGCCGCCGGCACCGACCGCGCAAGCTTCGACTGGTCACGGCGGGTCGTCGCCTATGCCGGGCGCGAGGCAGGCCTCGTCGAGGGCAGCCAGGACATGCTCTCGATGTATTACCAGCTGATGCTGCTGGCGCCGCGCAGCGGTACGATCGACATGCCGATCGCCACCGGCCGCAAACTGGCGAATTACCGCTTCGAGGTGCTCGGCGAGGAAACCCTGAGCCTCCCGGCCGGCGAGCGGCAGGCGGTACGCATCAGGACGCGCAGCGGCAACGACCACATCGAAATGTGGCTGCCGGTGGGTGCGGACGAACAGGCGCGCGGCATGCCCCTCAAGATTCGCATCATCGATCGCAAGGGCGACATTTACGACCAGATCGCCGATGATCTGTCTTCGACCGGGACAAAATGAAACTTACCCCCCACCCATCGGGCACGCCAGGATGAACCAGGACAGAAAACCGGACCGGCCGCAGCGGCCGAAACGAAATGCGTCAGGTCGCGTCCGGCGCGGCGCGGCTGCCGGCGCAAAGGCGAACCCGGCGCTTGCCGAGGCGCCATCCGCGGATGGACTCGGCGCCGACCTGCTGAATGCCGCGGTGGCGGCCACCGCGGGTCTGCTGACTTTCGCGCAGCCGGCCGATGCCGCGCTGTCGGCGTTCTTCAGGGCGCGCAGGAGCGGCGCCCGCGACCGTGCCTTCATCGCCGAAACCGCCTATGCGGTGTTGCGCAGGAAGCGACTGCTCGAACGGCTGGCCGCCTGCGGGCCGAACCTCGAACCGGCCTTCCTCGCGCCGGGGGCAACGCCAAAGCGCGCTCCCAGAGCCGTTCCCCCCCTCCCCCAACCCCTCCCCCGCGAGGGGGGAGGGGAGCTTCGAGAGTCGCTCCGCGACGTTCACGTTAAGGCCGTCGGTGCGCGCCGCATTTCACCGCGCGAACTGGTGCTGCTGTCCTTGTCGCGGGTGCGCGGCATGTCGCAGCGCCAGCTGGAAGGCGCCTTGCTGCCGGGCGAAGCCGAATGGCTGGCGAACATCCGGCGCCAGCCGGAACCGGAGCTGACGCTGGCCGAGCAGCTGGATTTACCCGACTGGCTGGTCGAGCGATTGGCGCCGCGGATGCCGGCCGAAGAACTGCTGGCCCTGGCGCGTGCCCTGAACACTCCGGCGCCGCTCGACCTGCGCGTGAATTCGATCAAGGCCGACCGCGAGGGCGTCATCGCACGGCTTGCCGCCGACGGCATCGCCGCAGCGCCGACGCCGTATTCGCCGCTCGGCCTGCGCCTGAAGGCCAAGCCCTACCTGGCCAAGAATCCGGCCTACCTCGACGGCAGCATCGAGGTGCAGGACGAGGGCTCGCAACTGCTGGGCTTTTTGCTGCAACCCAAACGCGGCGAAATGGTGGTGGATTTCTGCGCCGGCGCCGGCGGCAAGACGCTGGTCCTCGGCGCCATGATGCGCTCCACCGGGCGCCTGTATGCCTTCGACGTATCGGACAAGCGCCTGGCCAAGTTGAAGCCGCGCGCCGCCCGCGCCGGGCTGTCCAACGTGCACCCGGCCTGCCTCTGCGGCGAGAACGACACGCGGGTCAAGCGTCTTCACGGCAAGGCCGACCGCGTGCTGGTCGACGCGCCGTGTTCGGGGCTGGGCACGCTGCGCCGCAACCCCGACCTCAAGTGGCGCCAGTCGCCGCAGAGCGTCGCTGAACTCACTGCCAAGCAGGCTGCCATCCTCGCCGCCGCGTCCAGGCTGCTGCGCCCCGGCGGCCGCCTGGTGTATGCCACCTGCAGCATCCTCGCCGAAGAGAACGAGGACATCGTCGATGCCTTCCTCGCCGCGCATGCCGACTTCCATCGCCTTCCGGCGCAGGAGGTGCTGGCGGCGCAGGGCATCGCCATCGATTGCGGCGCGGACATGCGCCTGTCGCCGCAGAAGCACGGCACCGACGGCTTCTATGCGGCCGTGCTGGAACGGGCCAGGTGAAGCACCTTCTCGCTGCGCTGCTGCTCTGCCTGACGGTCGCCGCAGGAGCGGCACCGCTGCCGGCGACGGGGACGGTCGAAGTGCTGTTCACGCCCTGGGACGATGCCGAGGGCGCCATCATCCGCGCGCTGGGCAAGGCGCGCGAAAGCATCCATGTCCAGGCCTATTTGCTGACCAGCCGTTCGATCGCCAGGGCGCTACAGGAGGCGAAGGCGCGCGGCGTATCGGTGGAGATCGTGGCCGACCGCGAGATGCTGGAAAAGAGCGACAAGTCGCTGCTGCCCCAGTTGCGGGAAGGCGGCATCCCGGTCTGGCTGGAAACCCGCTATACCGCGGCCCACAACAAGGTGCTGCTGATCGATGTCGCGCAGCCGGACGCCGTCCTCATCACCGGCAGCTACAATTTCACCTGGTCGGCGCAGGCACGCAACGCCGAAAACCTGCTGATCCTGCGCGGCAATCCGGCGCTGGTGCGGCGCTACCTCGACAATTGGCGCCGCCATCGCGACGACGCGCAGAAAATGGACGGAGGCCCATGAAATGAAGCATAGCCCGGCGCTCAGGGTGTGGCAGGAAATCCATTCCTATCTGAACGAAGCGGATTTCGGCTGGCAAGTGCTGGTCCTCGGCGCCTGCCTGCTGCTGGCCCTGTTTGGCGAGCGCCTGCTGCGGAGCCACCGGCCGGCGGACAGCCGTGCCTGGGAACTCGGCCAAGGCGGCTTGCAGCGCATCGCCTTTCCCTTGCTCGCGCTGCTGCTGGTGTTGCTGGCACGCGCCGCGGTTCAGGGGTGGATCAGCGTCGGCCTGTTCGCCGTGGCGATTCCGCTGCTGGCCTCGCTGGCGGCGATCCGCGTGGTGTTTTACGTGCTGCGCGTGAGCCTGGTCGGCGCAACATGGCTGGCCTCGTTCGAGCGCGTGTTTGCCATGCTGGTGTGGGCCATCGTCGCCCTGCACATCATCGGCCTGCTGCCCGACCTGGTAGCGTTGATCGAGTCGGTGGGATTCAACTTCGGCAAGCACAGGCTCAGCCTGTGGGACCTGCTGCAGGGCCTGGTCGCGGTGCTGGTCACCGTGCTGGCGGCGCTCTGGCTGTCCAGCGCCATCGAGGCGCGCCTGGATCGCGCGGCCGGCCTCGACGACAACCTGCGCCAGGTGTTCGCGCGGCTGTCCCGGTCGCTGCTGGTCGTGCTGGCGGTGCTGATCGTCCTGCCCATGGTCGGCATCGACCTCACCATGCTTTCGGTGTTCGGCGGCGCGCTCGGCGTCGGCCTCGGCCTCGGCCTGCAGAAGATCGCCAGCAACTATGTCTCGGGCTTCATCATCCTGCTCGACCATTCGATCCGCATCGGCAACACCATCGCCGTCGGCAACGACCGCGGCGTGGTGACCAGCATCACCACGCGCTACACCGTGCTGAAGAATGCCACCGGCCTCGAATCCCTGGTGCCCAACGAATTGCTGGTCGGCTCGGTGGTGCAGAACGAGTCCTACAGCGACACCCTGATACGCATGGCCCTGCCGGTGCAGGTCGCCTACGACAGCGACCTGGAGCGCGCCATGGCGATCATGGTGGCCGCCGCGCAGGCCCAGCCGCGCGTGCTGGCCGAGCCGGCGCCGGCGGTCTTCCTCAAGGAATTCGCCGAGTCGGGCATCAACCTCGAACTCGGCGTCTGGATCGCCGATCCGGGCAACGGCACGGGGCCGCTGCGCTCCGATATCAACCTGGCGATCTGGCGCGAATTCAAGCAGGCCGGCATTTGCATTCCCTTCCCGCAAAGGGAAATCCGGATACTTGACGAAGGCAGGCCATGAGCGAAACGCGACTGATCCACGGCTTCCATGCCGTCACCGCCAAGCTGCGTCACGCCGCCGACGACGTCAGGGAGATCACCGTCGCCGAAGGCCGCCAGGACGGCCGCATGCGCGACCTGCTGAAGCTGGCGGCAAGCCATGGCGTGCGCGTGATCCTCTCGGACGCCAAGCGCCTCGACGGCCTGGCGGGAGGCACGCAGCATCAGGGTGTCGTGGCGAAGGTCAGTGCGCAGGCGAAACACGTGACGCTGGACGACGTGCTCGACGGTCTGGCCGAGCCGCCGTTGCTGCTGGTGCTGGACGGCATCACCGATCCGCACAACCTCGGCGCCTGCCTGCGCGTGGCCGACGCGGCCGGCGCGCATGCCGTGGTGGCGCCCAAGGACAAGGCCTGCGGCCTCAATGCCACCGCGATCAAGGTCGCCAGCGGCGCCGCCGACACGGTGCCCTACATCGTCGTCACCAACCTCGCGCGGTCCTTGCGCGAAATGCAGGAGCGCGGCATCTGGGTCATCGGCGCGGCGGGCGAGGCGGACAAGGAACTCTATGCCATCGACCAGAAGGGCCCCTGCGCCTGGGTGCTCGGCGCCGAAGGGGATGGCATGCGTCGCCTGACGCGCGAAACCTGCGACGATCTGGCGCGGATACCGATGCACGGCAGCGTGGAGAGCCTCAACGTATCGGTCTCTGCCGGCATCTGCCTGTTCGAGGCGCGGCGCCAGCGCGGCGCCTGAGGCCGCCGGGTCGATCCGGACAGCGAGGCGGATGAAAAGGCCTGCGGTTGACTGGCGGGTCAAGCGCCGGGCTCGACGTGCCGTTTGTTGTTCTGCCGATGCTCCAACTTCCAGTTTGCGACAGGCCATCGCCGTTCCGCCAGCGCCGACTTTTAACGGGCTACGCGAAATCGTGGCGACCCTGGCC
The DNA here is from genome assembly GCA_016708585.1 of Sulfuritalea sp. Classification (GTDB taxonomy): domain Bacteria; phylum Pseudomonadota; class Gammaproteobacteria; order Burkholderiales; family Rhodocyclaceae; genus Sulfuritalea. Next base: position 21,096 of record JADJFK010000003.1, read on the forward strand.
ACGCTGAACCAGCCGGCATCGCCGGGAAGTGCCCGACTTACAAGTGCGGCCAATTGCAGTCCCGGAGCGGGCAGTATGCCTATTCACTATTGTTTCCTGCTATTCTTGAAAGGCCGGCTTGCGCGCTTGAATCGGACACGGTGGCCTGTGTCACGTCGCGATCCAATCCGGCTGCCGGCGATCTTCATGGAGAAGTGCAATTGGTCAAGGACTATGTTTTCTGGGGACTTTTCGCCCTCGTCGTGATCGGCATCGGCGTCAGCCAGTGGGACCGGCGCCGCCGGTCGCTGAAGGCGAAGGAACTGGAGGAGGCGTATCGCGCCGGGCTTGCGGCCGCTGCCCAGCCCAGGTCTGGCGCCGGCCCTGCGGCGAAGCCCCCGGCCGCGCCTGCGGCCGGTGCGCCGGAGGCCGCCTTCGATGCCAATGCGACGCGGGTCCATTTTCGCGGGTCGGCGGAGATTGCGCCGGCGGCACCGCTGCATCGCGACGCGGCGCCCTTGCCGCCGCGGAAGGCCGCCCGGCTGGTTTGCGTCGGCGGCAGCCAGAAGGACCACAGCTTCCCCATCACGGCGGCCGGTATCACCATCGGCCGGGAACCGAAGAACGATGTCGTGATCGCCGACCCGCGGGTGTCATACCACCATGCCTGGATAGGCATCGTCGACCAGAAGGCGGTGCTGCGCGACCTCGGCTCCACCAACGGCACCTTCCTCAATGCGCAGATCGACGCGCCGGTCAGCGAGGTCGTGCTGAGTCCCGGGGATACGATCTTCTTCGGCGGCCACGGCCGCGACCAGTTTCGTTTCGTGCTGGACTGAGCGCCGCTGCGCACCGGCGCCCGGCGGCGATCGTCAGCGTTCCTCGGTGAGCAGGGATACCCCGAGCAATGCGCGGCGCTTGAGCCAGGGGCTGGGACGGTAGCGCGGATCGCCGTAGAAATCCTGCATGGTTTCGAGGACCGCCAGCACGTTGCGCGCGCCCAGCGCATCGCCGAAGGCGAGCGGACCGTGCGGGTAGCCGAGGCCGAGCCTGACCGCGCTGTCGATGTCGGCCGGGCTGGCGATACGCTGCTGGGCGATGTCGCAGCCGATGTTTACGATGCAGGCGACGATGCGCTGGGCGACGAAACCGGCGCTGTCGCGGATCATGCTGACCGGTGTGCCGTCGGCGGCGAACAGGGCGTGCGCGGCGTCGCGCATCGCCGGCGTGGTCAGCGGCGTGGTCATCAGGCTGCGCCGCGCGCCCTTGCCGGCCGTGGTGCCGAACAGGCAGTCGATGCCGACGGTGCGCTGCGGGTCGAGCCCCTGCTGGACGCAACTGGTGGTGACGTCGGCGCCGAGCGGGGTGACGATGCACAACGCATCGCTGCCCGGCACGTAGTCGGATTCGACCGCGACGCCGGCGGCGGCGGCGATGTCGCGCAGGACGTCGGCCCATTCCGGATGGGTCTGGCTGACCCAGACGCGGCCGGGCAGGGCGGCAGGCGGGGCCATGGCGGGGATGGCCACGGCCTTGCCGTCGGCATAGTCATAGAAGCCGCGCCCGGTCTTGCGTCCGAGCAGGCCGCCGGTGAGGCGCTGGGCCGCGATCGGCGAAGGCCGGTAGCGCGCTTCCTGGTAATACTGGTGGTAGATCGACTCCATCACCGGCTGCGAGACGTCGAGGCCGGTGAGGTCCATCAACTCGAAGGGGCCCATGCGGAAGCCGGCGGCCTCGCGCATGATGCAGTCGACTTCGCGGAAATCGGCGATGCCTTCACCGAGGACGCGCAGCGCCTCGGTGACGAAGCCGCGCCCGGCATGGTTGACGATGAAGCCGGGCGTGTCCTTGGCGCGCACCGCCGTGTGGCCCATGCGCCCGCCCAGTGCCAGCAGCGCGTCCGCAGCCCAGGGCGCGGTGAGCAGGCCGTCGATGACTTCGACGATCTTCATCAGCGGCACGGGGTTGAAGAAGTGGAAGCCGGCGACGCGCTCCGGCCGCTTGCAGGCGGCGGCGATCGAGGTGACCGAGAGCGAGGAGGTATTGGTGGCGAGGATGCAGTCGGCGCCGATGATGTCTTCCAGCTGCTGGAACAGCTGTTTCTTGACGTCGAGGTTTTCGACGATGGCCTCGACGATGACCTGCGCCGAAGCGAGCTCGTCGAGGTTGCGTACGACTTCCAGCCTGGCCGTGGCGGCGGCGAGCGCGTCGGCTGAAATCCTGCCTTTGTCGGCCAGTTTCGCCAGGGTGCCGACCACGGTTTCGCGGGCGTTCGCCGCCGCCCCGTGCAGGGCGTCGAACAGCAGCACGCGGATGCCGGCCTGGGCGGCGATCTGGGCGATGCCGCGACCCATGGCGCCGGTGCCGACGATGCCGAGGCAAAGGGACGGCGACTGGATGTCTACGGACATGCGGGTTCTCCTCGGTATGCCGCCGCCTCGGCGGGTTGTTCAGGCGGGGCCGGATTTACGGCTCAGGGTTCTACCAGAGCTTCCACCAGGGTTCCTTCTGGTTCAGGCCGCGCACGTAGTACTCGCTCCTGGGGAAGTTCCTGCGCATCACACGCTCGGCGTCGTCGCGCAGGTCGGCCATGCCGAGCGCATCGTAAGCCTTGATCATGATGAACAGGGCCTCCTCGTTGGCCGGCGCGTCGGGGTAGGTCTTGACCGCGCTCTGCGCGCGGTTGACGGCGGCGACGTAGGCTTCGCGTTTCATGTAGTAGCGGGCGACATGGACCTCGTGCGAGGCCATGGCGTTGACCAGGTACTTCATGCGCGCCGTGGCGTCGGGCGTATACCTGCTCTCGGGATACTTGGTGACCAGCACCTTGAAGGCGTCGAAGGAGTCGCGCGCCGCCTTCGGGTCGCGTTCGGTGAGGTCCTGCAGGGTGACGTAGCCGATCAGGCCGAGGTCCTCGTTGAAGTTGGCGAGGCCCTTGAGGTAGTAGGCGTAGTCGACGTTGGGATGGTTCGGGTGCAGCCGGATGAAGCGGTCGCAGGCGGCGATGGTCGAGGCCACTTCGCCCTGGCGGAAATAGGCGTAGGCGACTTCCAGCTGGGCCTGCTGCGCGTAGCGGCCGAAGGGGAAGCGGGCTTCGAGCTTCTCGAAAAACTTGATCGCCTTGTCGTAGGCGCCGTCGGCCATGGCGCTCTTGGCTTCGCTGTAGAGCTTGTTGGCAGACCAGCCGGCGGTCTCATCCTTCTGCTCGGGGAGCATGCCGCAGCCCCCCAGCAGGCCTGTGCCGACGCCGGCGCCGATGACCAGGACGGGGACGATCGCCCGCAGGAATGCCGCTACACTACGCATGGTGAAAACCTCGCACGAATTTCCGGCCGATTATAGCCCAAGCCCCGGCACCTCCCGGAGCGCGGAAGTCCCCTCGGAATGGGCCGGCTGGCGCTTCGATGCGGTGCTGGCAAAGCTCTTTCCGGAGCATTCGCGCAGCCGCCTGCAGGGCTGGCTGAAGGATGGCCTGATCCGCCTCGACGGCGCTGAAGTCGAGGCCAAGCGCAAGGTCTATGGCGGCGAGCGCATCGAATTCACCGCGGCACCGGTGCCGTTCGCACGGGATGCCGCCGCCGGCTTCGCCGGGGGCATCACTTCTGCCGATCTGGCCGAAGATATCGCGCTCGCCGTGGTGTTCGAGGACGAAGCGCTGATCGTGATCGACAAGCCGGCCGGCCTGGTGGTCCATCCCGGCAACGGCAACGCCTCGGGCACCCTGCTCAACGCGCTGCTGCACCATGCGCCGCAACTGGCCGGCATTCCCCGTGCCGGCATCGTGCACCGCCTTGACAAGGACACCAGCGGCTTGCTGGTGGTGGCGAAGACGCTGACGGCGCAGACCGATCTGGTGCGCCAGATGCAGGCGCGCTCGGTACGGCGGCACTATCTTGCGCTGGCGCTGGGCACGGTCGAGCGCGACGGTACGGTCGATGCGCCGCTCGGCCGCCACGCCGTGCAAAGAACCAAAATGGCCATCGTGCGCGCCGGCGGCAAGGAGGCTCGCACGCACTACGCGGTACTTGAACGTTTCGCCAGAGCCACCTTGCTCGAGTGCCGCCTGGAAACGGGACGCACGCACCAGATCCGCGTCCATCTGGCATCGATCAAGCATCCGCTGGCCGGCGATCCGGTATATGGCAAGTCGAAAAGCGGCGACGCCCGCCTCGATGCTTTCCCGCGCCAGGCGCTGCATGCCTGGAAGCTGGCGCTGCGGCATCCGGCAACGGCAGGGGAGATGGCGTGGGAATCGCCCTTGCCGGCGGACTTCGCGCAGCTTCTGGAATCCTTGCGTGCCTGAATTCATCCTGCCCGACTGGCCGGCGCCGGCCGGGGTGCGTGCCTTGTCTACGACGCGCGGCGGCGGGGCGAGCGCGCCGCCGTGGCAAGGCTTCAACCTCGGCGACCATGTCGGCGACGAGCCGCGGGCGGTGGCGGCCAATCGCGCCGAGTTGCGGCGCCAGTTGCCGGCCGAGCCGGTGTGGCTGAGCCAGGTGCACGGCATACGCTGCGTCGATGCCGCGCTGGCGAAGCCGGGCGCGCAGGCAGATGCCAGTTTCACGCGGCAGCGCGGCGTGGTCTGCGCCATACTCACCGCCGACTGCCTGCCGGTGCTGCTGTGCGACCAGCGTGCAACCGTGGTCGGCGTCGCGCATGCCGGCTGGCGCGGGCTGGCCGCCGGGGTCGTCGAGGCAACGGTGGCGGCCATGGGCGAGCCGGGCGACCGTCTCATGGCCTGGCTCGGGCCGGCGATCGGAGCGCAAGCCTTCGAGGTCGGCGGCGAGGTGCGCGAACTGTTCCTCGCCGGCGATGCCGCAGCGGCTGATGCCTTCCTCCCCGCCGCCGGCGGGAAATGGATGTGCGACATCTATCGTCTGGCGCGCCTGCGCCTGCAGGCGCTCGGGATTCGCCGTATCGCCGGCGCCGACTTTTGCACGGTCAATGATGCGCAGCGGTGGTTTTCCCATCGCCGCGACGGCGTCAGCGGACGCATGGCCAGCCTGGTCTGGCTGGAATAGTGCCGTCGGCTTATTCGTCGGCCGCCGTGCGGGGCAGGTCCGGTGCGCCCGTGTCCGCCGCACGGCGCTCGGCAGACGCCCGGTTGCGCCGGCGCTGCGGGGTGCCGAACAGCCAGAGGAACAATGCCAGCGGCGCCACCCCGTATAAGGTGAACGTAAGCACGGCGGCGGTAAGATTCGCTTCCGTGGCCGCCATGAGCAGGGTGACGTAGAGCCAGCCGATCGCAATTACGTACATGCCACGATTTTACGGACATGCGACGGCGAGCGCCTTGCTTGACAGTGTTTATTGTGCAGTGCAAAATTGAGCCCGCTTTTTCAGGAGTCCCGGATGTCTTCCACCCCCGACCAGAATGCCGCGATGCAAGCCATGTTTCAGGCTGGAAACGCCATGGCGCAAGGTTTCAGCCAATTCCTCGCCGAGCAGCAGCAAAGGGCCGCGGCAACCCCGGGGGGCTTGAATCCCGCCGCATGGGCTCCCGAGTCGGAAGCGCTCAAGGCACTGCAGCAGGAATGGATGGGGCGGCATGCGCAGCTCTGGCAGGGCATGCTGGGCAAGGCTGCGGACCAGCCCGCGCCGCAGGTCGCCGCCGCGGAGCCCGGCGACAAGCGCTTCGACCATCCGTCGTGGAGCGCGAGCCCGGTCTATGACTACCTGCGCCAGGCCTACCTGATCAATGCCGAATACATGAAGCGCATGGCCGATGCGGCGCCGGTCGCCGACGGCCAGGCCAAGACCCGCATGCGCTTCATGGCGCGGCAGATGATCGACGCGATGGCGCCGTCCAACTTCCTCGCCACCAATCCCGAGTTCGTCCAGACCGCACTCGAAACCAAGGGCGAAAGCATCCAGCAGGGCATCAAGAACCTGCTGGGCGACCTGGAAAAGGGCCGCATCTCGATGACCGACGACAGCGCCTTCGAGGTCGGCCGCAATCTCGCGGTCACCCCCGGCGCGGTGGTGTACGAAAACGAGCTGATGCAGCTGATCCAGTATTCGCCGCAGACCGAAAAGGTGGCGGCGCGGCCCTTCCTGATGGTGCCGCCCTGCATCAACAAATATTACATCCTCGATCTGCAGCCGGAAAATTCCGTGGTGCGCTATACGGTCGAACAGGGCAACACGGTGTTCCTGGTTTCCTGGAAGAACGTGCAGGCCGACCTCGGCCACCTGACCTGGGACGACTACATCGAAAAAGGTGCGCTGCAGGCGATCAAGGTGGTGCAGGATATCTCGAAGATGGACCAGATCAATGCCCTCGGTTTCTGCGTCGGCGGCACCATCCTCAGTTCCGCGCTGGCCGTCGCCAGGCAGCGCGGGGAAAGTCCGGTGGCCTCCCTGACCCTGCTCACCACGCTGCTCGATTTCGCCGATTCCGGCGAGATAGGCTGCCTGGTCGACGAAACCGCGGTGCAGGCGCGCGAAGCCACCATCGGCAAGGGCGGCCTGCTGCGCGGCAGCGAACTGTCGCAGGTGTTTTCCGCCCTGCGCGCCAACGACCTGATCTGGCAATACGTGGTCGGCAATTACCTGAAGGGCAACAAGCCGCCGGCCTTCGACCTGCTCTACTGGAACTCCGATTCGACCAACCTGCCCGGCCCCTTCCTGGCCTGGTATCTGCGCAACATGTACCTGGAAAACAACCTGCGCGTTCCCGGCAAGCTGGAAATGTGCGGGGTCAGGGCCGACCTCGGTCGCGTCGACATGCCGGCCTTCATCTTCGCCAGCCGCGAAGACCACATCGTGCCGTGGAAATCGGCCTACCAGAGCCGCAAGCTGCTGGGCGGCGAGACGACCTTCGTGCTGGGCGCCTCGGGGCATATTGCCGGCGTGATCAACCCGGCGACCAAGAACAAGCGCAGCCACTGGCTCAACGACAGCACCACGGCGAACGCCGACGAATGGTTCGACACCGCGACCGAGGTCAAGGGCAGCTGGTGGCCGGTTTGGGCGGATTGGCTCAAGCGGCACAACGGCGGCGAAGTGCCGGCGCGTTCGCGGCTGGGCAGCAAGGACTACCCGCCGGGCGAGCCGGCGCCGGGAAGCTACGTGAAGGAAAAGGCATAATGGATCGGCCGGGGTTCGCGAGGGGCGCGCGTTCCGGCCAGGCTGTGCACGCCCCGACCCAACGATAAATCGAGAGGAGAAGAAAATGTTGCGAGTGGCACTGGTAACCGGAGGAATGGGCGGTCTTGGCGAAGCGATCTGCATCAAGCTGGCGGCACTTGGCTACAAGGTGGTCACCACCTACAGCCCGAGCAACACCAAGGCGCAGGAATGGCTGCGCACCATGAACGACATGGGCTACGGCTTCAAGGCCTATCCTTGCGACGTTGCCGATTTCGATTCGTGCAAGGCGTGCGTCGCGGATGTGGTGAAGGATGTCGGCCCGGTGGAAGTGCTGGTAAACAATGCCGGCATCACCCGCGACATGACGTTCAAGAAAATGGGCAAGGCCGACTGGGATGCGGTAATCCACACCAACCTCGATTCAGCCTTCAACATGACCAAGCAGGTGATGGACGGCATGATGGAACGCGGCTGGGGTCGCGTCATCAACATCTCCTCGGTGAACGGGCAGAAGGGCGCCTTCGGCCAGACCAACTATGCCGCGGCCAAGGCCGGCATGCACGGCTTCACCAAGGCGCTGGCGCTGGAAGTGGCGAAAAAGGGCGTCACGGTGAACACCATCTCGCCGGGCTACATCGGCACCAAGATGGTCATGGCGATCCCGCAGGAAGTGCTCGACAGCAAGATCCTGCCGCAGATTCCGCAGTCGCGCCTGGGCAAGCCGGAGGAAGTCGCCGGCCTGGTGGCCTACCTGTCGTCCGAGGAAGCGGCGTTCGTAACCGGCGCCAACATATCCATCAACGGCGGTCAGCACATGTACTGACCGCCTCCGGGTGGGGCGCCGGACTTGCAGCCGGCTCTCCGTTCGGAGCAGGGTTTTTTCGTATCAAAGGGAGCAGCAAAATGAAAAAGAAAGTGGCATTGGTGACGGGCGCCATGGGCGGCCTGGGAACGGCAATCTGCAAGGCCTTTGCCAACGACGGCTACCAGGTGGTGGCCGCCTATCACCCGCAATTCGACAACAAGGACGAGTGGCTGAAGGAAATGGAGGCCGCCGGATACAAGGATATCTTCTGCGTTTCGGGCGACGTGTCCAAGCTCGAGGACTGCCAGGCGATGGTCGCTGAAGCCGAAGCCAAGGCGGGTCCCATCGACATCCTGGTGAACAACGCCGGCATCACGCGCGACAAGTTTTTCTCCAAGATGGAGCGGGACCAGTGGGATGCGGTGATCGACACCAATCTCTCCAGTTTGTTCAACACGACCAAGCAGGTCTCGGCGAAGATGGTCGAGCGCGGATGGGGGCGCATCATCAACATCTCCTCGGTGAATGGCGTCAAGGGGCAGGCGGGACAGGCCAACTACTCGGCGGCGAAGGCCGGCGTGATCGGCTTCACCAAGGCGCTGGCCCAGGAACTGGCGGCCAAGGGTGTCACCGTCAATGCCGTCGCACCGGGCTACGTCGCGACCAGGATGGTGATGGCGATCCGCGAGGACATCCTCAAGGGCATCGTCGATACCATTCCGATGAAGCGCCTTTGCAAGCCCGAGGAAATCGGCGGAATCTGTTCCTATCTGGCCTCCGATCTCGCCGGCTACATGACGGGCGCGACGCTGAACATCAATGGCGGACTGCATTTCAGCTGATTTGCCGCATCGCAGGTCGATCCCTCCGCCAGTGGCGGAGGGCAAGGCCGACGGCATGGAGTAGTACCACGGTTTCATGGAGGAAGTGACAATGGCCGCACAGAGCCGACTCATCAAGAAATACCCGAACCGCCGCCTGTATGACACGCGCACCAGCACCTACATCACGCTGGCCGACGTGAAGCAGCTGGTTTTGTCGCACGAGGCCTTCCAGGTCGTCGACGCGAAGTCAGGCGAGGATCTGACGCGCGCGATCCTGTTGCAGGTCATCCTCGAAGAAGAGGCCGGCGGCGCGCCGATGTTCTCCTCCGAACTGCTCTCGCAGATGATCCGCTTCTACGGCAATGCGATGCAGGGCATGATGGGTACCTACATTGCCGACAACATCCGGTCCTTCACCGAAATCCAGGCCAAGCTCAAGGAGCAGGCCAAGGGGCTGTATGGCGAGACCGCGGGCGACAGCCAGGATCTGTGGGCGCAGTTCCTCAAGTACCAGGGGCCTGCCATGCAGCACATGATGGGCGCTTACGTCGAGCAAAGCCAGAAGATGTTCCAGCAGATGCAGGAAACCATGCAGGAACAGACGCGCAAGATTTTCCCCGGAATTTACGTCGTGCCCGAGGACAAGGGCGAGAAAAAGTAGGGCCTTGGTGACGCGACGACCCGCCCGCGCGCCGACCGTCGGCTTCGTGTCGCTGGGCTGCCCCAAGGCGGCGTCCGACGCGGAACAGATCCTGACCCGGCTGCGCGCCGAGGGTTATGAAATCTCCGGCACTTATGACGGTGCCGACCTCGTGGTGGTCAATACCTGCGGCTTCATCGATGCCGCGGTCGAGGAATCGCTCGACGCCATCGGCGAAGCGCTGGCGGAAAACGGCAAGGTCATCGTCACCGGCTGCCTCGGCGCCAGGAAGGACGCGGCGGGGAATGAAATCGTGCGCAACGTGCATCCGAAGGTGCTCGCCGTCACCGGTCCGCATGCCACCCGGGAAGTGATGGAGGCAGTGCATGCGCACCTGCCTCCCGCGCATGATCCCTTCGTCGACCTGGTGCCGCCGCAGGGCATCCGCCTGACGCCCGACCATTATGCCTACCTGAAGATTTCCGAAGGCTGCAACCACCGCTGCACCTTCTGCATCATTCCCTCGTTGCGCGGCGACCTGGTGTCGCGCCCGATCGGCGAAGTACTGCGCGAGGCCGAGGTGCTGGCCGCGGCCGGCGTCAGGGAACTGCTGGTGATTTCGCAGGACACCAGCGCCTACGGCGTCGACGTCAAGTACCGCACCGGCTTCCATGACGGGCGGCCGGTGAAGACGCGGCTGCTCGAGTTGTGCCGCGAACTGGGCAAGCTCGGACTCTGGGTGCGCCTGCACTACGTCTATCCCTACCCCAGCGTCGACGACCTGATCCCGCTGATGGCGGAAGGAAAGATACTTCCCTACCTCGACGTGCCCTTCCAGCACGCCAGCCCGCGCATCCTCAAGCTGATGAAGCGCCCGGCGTCCGCCGAGAAGGTGCTCGACCGCATTGCCGCCTGGCGCCGCGAAGTGCCGGACCTGGCGATCCGTTCCACCTTCATCACCGGTTTTCCCGGCGAGACCGAGGCCGAGTTCAACGAACTGCTGGATTTCCTCGACGAGGCGCAACTCGACCGCGTCGGCGCCTTTTCCTATTCGCCGGTCGAAGGCGCCGGCGCCAATACGCTGCCCGGCGCCCTGCCCGATGCCGTGCGCGAAGAGCGCAAGGCGCGCCTGCTGCGCCACCAGGAAGACATTTCCACCCAGCGCCTGGAACGCATGATCGGCCGCCGCATCCAGGTGCTGGTGGACGATATCGACGAGGACGGCGCCATCGCCCGCTCCCGGGGCGATGCACCGGACGTCGATGGCCTGGTATACATCAGCGATGGCCAAGACCTGGATATCGGCGAATTTGCCGAAGTCAGCGTCATCGATTGCGACGTGCACGACTTGTACGCAACAATTGCCGTACCGTGAGCGCCGACTTTCTTGATGGCCTGCGCGCCATCGTCGGCGCGACTCGCGTACTGACCGGCGCTGAAGACGTCGCGCCCTTTTGCACCGACTGGCGCGGCCGCTACACCGGCGCGGCATCGTGTATCGTGCTGCCCGGGACCGCGGACGAAGTCGCCGCCGTGGTGCGCACATGCGCCGCGGCCGGCGTTGCCATGGTGCCGCAGGGCGGCAACACGGGACTATGCGGTGGCGCCACGCCGATTGGCGGCGAGGTGGTGGTGGTGGCGCTGACGCGCCTGAACCGCATCCGCGCCATCGACGCGGACAACAACTCGATCACCGTCGAGGCCGGCTGTACCCTGCATGTGGTGCAGGAGGCGGCGCACGCCGCCGACAGGCTGTTTCCGCTTTCGCTCGCCGCCGAGGGCAGCGCCACCATCGGCGGCAACCTCGCCACCAATGCCGGCGGCGTCCAGGTGCTGCGCTACGGTAACGCGCGCGAACTGACCCTGGGCCTGGAAGTGGTGCTGGCCGACGGCCGCATCTGGAACGGCCTGCGTGCCCTGCGCAAGGATAATACCGGCTATGACCTCAAGCACCTGTTCATAGGCGCCGAAGGCACGCTGGGGCTGATTACCGCAGCGACCCTGAAGCTGTTCCCGCGGCCGCGGGCGCGGGCCACGGCCTGGGTCGCGGTGCCGGGGCCGGCGGCTGCCGTGGCCTTGCTCGGCCGTTTGCGCGATGCCGCCGGCGACAACGTTACGGCCTTCGAGATCATCGGCCGCCCGGCGCTGGATCTTGTTCTCAAGCACATTCCCGGGGCGCGCGACCCGTTATCCGGCAAGCCGGCCTGGCAGGTGCTGGTCGAATTGTCCGGCGCGCGGGCCGACCTCGCGGCAACGCTGGAATCGGCGTTGGCCGATGCGGTCGCGGACGGCCTGGCCGCCGATGCCGTGCTTGCCGCCAGCGAGGCGCAGGCTGCCGCGCTGTGGGCCTTGCGCGAGAATATCTCCGAAGCGCAGAAAATCGAGGGTGTCTCGATCAAGCACGACATCGCCGTGCCGGTCTCGCGCATCGCCGAATTCATCGCCCGCGCCGATGCAGCCCTGGCGGCGGCATTTCCCGGCGTGCGCATCGTCTGCTTCGGCCACATCGGCGACGGCAACCTGCACTACAACCAGTCCCGGGCCGAGGCCGAATCCAACGCGGAGTTCATCGCCCGGACCGGAGCCGTGAATCGCGTCGTGCACGACCTGGTGCATGAGCTGGGCGGCTCGATCTCGGCCGAACACGGGCTCGGCCAGCTCAAACGCGAGGAAATCCTGCGTTACAAGAGCGGCATCGAGATGGACATGATGCGCGCCGTCAAGCGGGCGCTCGATCCGCGCGGCCTGATGAACCCCGGAAAGCTGCTGTAGTTTTCACTTTCAGGGCTTTACACGGGGGGCCCGCATCCCTATAATGCGCGCTCTCTTGTGGGGGTATAGCTCAGCTGGGAGAGCGCTTGCATGGCATGCAAGAGGTCCGCGGTTCGATCCCGCGTACCTCCACCAAACGATATGTCCCTATCGTCTAGAGGCCTAGGACAATACCCTTTCACGGTATGAACCGGGGTTCGAATCCCCGTGGGGACGCCAGCTTCAACGACAGCGCCACGCCTTGCAACCCGAGGCGTGGCGCTGTCGCTTTGCGGCAGAGCAGCCGTTAGCGCGGGTCAATACGAGACCGAAAATTGGCTTGACCGCGGAAGGATCGGTGGAGATACTCGCTGCCATGCAACTGCCAATCCTTTCTTTCACCCTGCCTGTGGATGCCGGTTTCGCACTGTTCTGCAACCTCGACCGGGTCGTCTGACGCTGGGACCGCCAACCATGAAGATTGCTTCCATGCTGCGCACCCTGGGTTGCCTGTTGCTCCTGACCGGCAGCCTGTGGTCGATGGCTGCAGAGGGTGCCGCGCTGGTAGCGACCTCGAACACGCGGGTTGGCTCCGCTCCGGCGGATCTGGTGGTGTTCAATCGCTACGTGACCACGTTTCGCGCGGATTTTCTCGGCATATCGCCCGCGGAACGGGCCGAGCGCGCGCGCGGTGTTCTGCAGACGCTCGCCTACGATACCGAAGCGAAGGTGGCAGTCACATCCATCGACCAAGGCAAAAAAATCACCATCGACGGGCGTTACATCTTCATTCTCATTCCGGGTGACGTTGATCCGCTGGGCCAGGAGTCGATCGACGAAACTGCCGCAGCGGCCGCCGAGCGTTTGAAACAGGCCGTCGCCGAAACGCAGGAGGCGCGCAGCTTCGATAACCTGCTTTGGTCCTTGGCTGCGGGAGCCATTGCAACCCTGGTCTGGCTGGCCCTGCTGTGGGGCTTGGCGCGGCTCCACCGCCGGCTGGTGCGAGTTGTCGTCCGGCTTGCTGCGAGCAAGGCGCCCAGCCTGGAACTGGGCGGCATCGTCCTGCTCGACCAGCGGCATGTCTTTCCGATGGTGCGGCGCTTCGTCGGCGCGCTGCGTTGGCTGCTGGTGGCGATCTTCAGCTATGAATGGCTAAGCTTCATGCTCTCGCGCTTTCCCTATACCCGTCCCTGGGGGGAACGCCTGAACGGCTATCTGATCGGTGTCGTGGTCGACATCCTGCAGGCCATCGTCAGCGCCATCCCTGGCCTCGGCGTCGCCATTGCCATCTTTTTCATCGCACGTTCGCTGATCGGCCTCGCCGAGGGATTTCTGGATCGGCTCGCCGTCGGCGGAGAGCCGCCGCGCTGGCTGGATGCCGAAGCCATGCCGACTACCCGCCGCCTGATGGCGATGGTCGTCTGGCTGTTCGCCCTGGCGATGGCCTATCCTTACCTGCCGGGCGCCGAGACCGAGGCCTTCAAGGGCTTGTCGGTGCTGCTCGGCCTGATGGTTTCGCTCGGTGCGTCGAGCCTGGTCGGCCAGGCCGCGGCCGGATTGATCGTGACCTATACGCGAACGGTCCGCATGGGCGAGTATGTCCGTGTCGGGGAATACGAAGGCACCGTCACCGAACTGGGTATCTTCAATACCCGGATCCGCACCGGAACCGGCCAGGAACTGGCCTTGCCGAATTCGCTGATCACCGGCACGGTCACCCAGAACTATTCGCGTGTGGTGCAGGGACGTGGTTTCGTCGTCGATACCAAGGTCACGATCGGCTATGACACGCCCTGGCGCCAGGTCGAGGCGATGCTGATCGAAGCCGCGCGGCGCACGCCCGGCATCCTGCGGGAGCCGGCGCCGCACGTGTTCCAGACCGCGCTGTCGGATTATTACCCGGAGTACCTGCTGGTCGCCCAGGCCACGGCCATGAAGGCGAAACCGCGCGCCGAAACCATGACCGAGCTGCACAGGAACATCCAGGATGTATTCAACGAGCATGGCGTGCAGATCATGTCGCCGCACTACATGACAGACCCTGCCGAGGCCAAGGTGGTACCGCCGCAGCGCTGGTACGAGCCCCCGGCGACAAGGGATGCCGCCGGGGCCGGAACCGGGGGCCCGGTTCCTCCGCCAGCCTGAAGCGCGGGTTTGCCACAAAAGCTCCGCTAGGGCCGGTGGCGCGTATTGCCGAGGTCCGTCATGAGCCCGGTTTTTTCCATGTTAGTATTTCGCTTCGATTTTATTTCCGCCATCATGGAGCACGCATGACGACTCATTTACCTGCCAAGAGTTCCACCCGTAGGGAAGGCCACGCCTTCCGGCTGGCCACCATTGCGGCATTTCTTGCCGTGATGTTCGCGCCAACCGCGCAGGCTCAGGCCCCCGCTGCAACTGCCAGTGTGGCGGCGGCGCCGAATCCTGCCGAACTCGAGAAACTGGTCGACCGGATCGCGCTGTATCCCGATGACCTGGTCACCATCATCCTGCCGGCGTCGACCAGTCCCCTGCAGATCGTTCAGGCGGATCGCTACCTGGAAAAGCGCAAGAAGGATCCGAAGCTGCCGCTCGACGACAAGTGGGACGATCCGGTGAAGTCGCTGCTCAACTATCCCGAAGTCGTCAAGATGATGAGCAACGATCTCGACTGGACCTCCGCTTTGGGAGAGGCGGTAGTCGCCAACCAGGGTGCGGTGCTCGAAGCGGTGCAGGCCTTCCGGCGCAAGACGCAGGCGGCCGGCAACCTCAAGTCCGACGCCAAGCAGGTCGTCGTGGTCGAGAAGGAGATCATCAAGATCGTCCCCGCCGATCCGCAGGTGATCTACGTGCCGCAGTACAACCCGAGCACCGTGGTGGTCTATGGCGGCTATTCGTCGTGGGGCTACTATCCGGCGCCCTATCCGGTTTATTACTATCCCTATCCGCCCGGCGCGGCCCTGGCCACCGGCCTGATCTGGGGCGCCGCCATCGGCGCGGCATGGAGCGGCAACCATTACGGCTGGGGCGGTAACAACGACATCAACATCAACAACAGTACCAACATCAGCGGCGGCGGAAATACCGTCAATCGGCCTGGTTCCGGTACCGGTGCGGGGCAGCGGCCTGGTGCAGGCACCGGCAGGCCGGGCCAGCAGCCAGCCGGTGGTTCAAGCAAGTGGCAGTCTAACAAGAAGCCGGGCCAGGTCAGCAGTTCCGTCGGCAAGACGCCGTCGTCCGGCGGGCGAGTCGGTAATGCAGGCGCTTCAGCTGGCGGCGGCGGGGTCGGCGGAGGGTCTCGTCCCTCGACGCAGCCTGCCGGTGGCGGACGTGATTACGGTGGTGGTGGACGCGATTCCGGCGGCGGCGCTTTCGGCGGTAGCAGCGCATCGGGTCGGCAGACGCAGATGGACAGCTCGCGCGGTGCCTCGAGCCGCAGTTCGATGTCGGGCGGCGGCAGTTACGGCGGTTCCCGTGCCGGCGGCGGTTATAGCGGTGGCGGCGGCGCACGGGCAGTGGTGGCGGTGGCGGTGGTGCCCGTGCCGGTGGTGGTGGTCGTGGCGGCGGCGGTGGTGGCCGTGGCGGCGGCGGACGACGCTAGGAGCTGACCATGAATCTCATGCCTGCAATCAACATTGTGAT
Source organism: Sulfuritalea sp. (assembly GCA_016708585.1). Taxonomy (GTDB): domain Bacteria; phylum Pseudomonadota; class Gammaproteobacteria; order Burkholderiales; family Rhodocyclaceae; genus Sulfuritalea. Next base: position 36,808 of record JADJFK010000003.1, read on the forward strand.
GACACCCATGAACTTATTTGCTGGAATCAAGGCCGGCTTGCGCCGGCTGGCACTGATCTTCTTGCTGGTCTTGCCCCTGGCTGCCACGGCTGTCGAGCAGCGGACCTTCGCCACACCGGAGGCGGCGGTCGATGCCCTGCTGGCGGCCCTCAAGGCCAAGGACGAAGCGGCGCTTACGGCGATTTTCGGCGACAAGCACAAGGAGATGATCGCCAGCGGCGATGCGGCGCAGAATGCCGCCGATCGCGCGAAGGCGGCCGAGGCGTTGGCCGCGTTCCGCGTGCTCGACAGTCGCGGCGAGGATCGTCGCGTGCTGCTGATGGGCGTCAATGCCTGGCCAATGCCGATCCCGCTGGTGAGGAAGGGCGGCGTTTGGCGCTTCGCCACCGAGGAGGGGGTTGAGGAACTGATCAACCGTCGCATCGGCGGTAACGAAAACAGTGCCATCGAAGTCCTGCATGCCTATCTCGACGCCCAACGCCAATATGCATCGGTCGATCGCGATGGCGATGGTGTGCTGCAGTATGCGCAGAAGCTCGCCAGCACGGAGGGCAAGCAGGATGGCCTCTACTGGCCGGCCGATCCCGCCAAAGGCGAGGAAGAAAGCCCCTTCGGACCCCTGATCGCGGCCAGTTCGGCGTATCTCAAGGGTCACGTAAAGGGCGATCCCTTCCGCGGCTACCATTTCCGCATCCTGACCCGGCAGGGCAAGAGCGCAGCCGGCGGGGCTTACAACTACGTCATCAACGGTCGCATGATCGCCGGTTTCGCCATGGTCGCCTATCCGCACGACTACGGCACGACCGGGGTGATGAGCTTCATCGTCAGCCACAACGGCAAGATCTACCAGAAGGATCTTGGCGAGAATTCCGCAAAACTCGGCGCCGCGATGAGCAGTTTCGACCCGGGCCCCGGCTGGAAGGAAGTCGCTCCCTGAGCCGGGTTCGACCTGCCGGGCGCCGCTCGGCGCCCGGCAGGGTAGAAGTCAGGTTTTAACCCGGTGAATGCTGGCGGACTGAAGTCCGCCCCACAATTCATGGCATGGCGTGGGGTCGGCTTCAGTCGGCCACGGCATGAGCTCCGCTGGCATCAGAACGGCCGCCCGAGGTAGAAGTAGAAGCTGCTGGGTCCGTCCTGCGCCTGCCCGTAGCCGAGGTAGGCCGGTCCGAGCGGCGTATCGGTGGCGACGAACACGCTGGCGGCACGGATCCAGTCGTCGCGGTTGCTTGCAATCACCGGACGGCTCATCTTGCCGGTCTCGAGCGAAATACCGCCGTAGGCGCCCTCGAAGATGGAACTCCGCGCCAGGCGGTGGTAATACATGGCGCGGCCATACTTCAGGTTTTCGCCGAGCAATTGACCGGTCGCATAGCCCGACAGCGCCGCGAAACCACCCCACGAAAACTGGTCGTAGGCCGGCGATAGTTTCGAACCTGAAAGGTCGCCGGCGACTACGGCAAGATTGATTGTATGTTCGCCGAAAGAGCGGACGAAGCTGCCGCTGGCTTGCCATTTGTTGTAGGAATCGTCCGCACCGAGGCCGGTATCCGACTTGAGCCAGCTCGCGTCGAACTTCCAGCCATCACGCGGAAAATGCACGCTGTCGAGCTGGTCGAAGATCAGGCGTGCGCTGTAGGCACCCAGCGTGATGGTGTCGGAATCAACCGGGAAGGGCAGTGTTCCGGTATCCAGTTCCCGTTTGACTGTGCCGCCCAGAACCCCCATCCGGAATGATCCAAATTCGTTGAAATTGACCCCCAGGTCCAGTCTTGCCTCGGCCTTCTTCCTGTCGACGGTTGCAAGCCTAGTGTCGCCTTGATACACCGGTGCGGTGCGGCGCTCGAGGAATACGCTGGGTGCAATGAAGAAGTGACCTGTACCAGTCAGCGGCTGATAGAACTCGCTGAACAAGCTGGTGGTACTGCCGAGTTGCAGGTCGGTCCGCCATTCCGCGCCGAGCGGATTGATCCAGCGTTTGCGATAGGAAACGAGCAGGTTGTACAGTGCGTCGCCACCGAAATCGCTGGACAGTCCAAGACCGAAGCGCAGGCTGTCCGGCCCCCAGGATTTCTCGACTGCGTCCACCGCCAGGACGCGCTTGCCGGGTTCCTCGAGGTAACGGTAGTTGACGTGTTCGAAGTCGCCCGTGCCGTAAATGCGGCGCATGTCCTGGTCGAGTTTTTTCTGGTCGATCGGTTCGCCGGGCTGGGTCTGCATGTTCCTTCGCACCGCCTCCGGGTTCACCAGGGCAAGATTTTCGAAGCGGATTTCGTCGACCGGCCGCACGTCGGGCACCACTTCGACCAACTGGCGCTGGCGCAGCGCCGCATATTCAGCGGCGGGGATGGACAGCCGGGCCAATTGATCCGCGACTTTGCGCGCTGCGGGCTCGCCGAGGGGGGCGATCTTGCTCAGGTTGTCGAAGTCACCGGTCGAGTAGCCTTCGAGTTCCGGGGTGATCAGGATGTCGGTAGGCTTCAGCGAGGCCAGCGAGGCCTGGACGTTCTGTTCGGTGAGGATGCTCAGCATCTGTCCGACCACGCCACCGATGCCGTTCAGTTCATCGCGTTTCAGCAGGGGCGTGCCGACGTTCACGGCGATGACGACGTCGGCGCCCATTGCCCGCGCGGCATCGACCGGCAGGTTGCTGGTCAGCATGCCGTCCACCAGCATCATGCCGTCGAACTCCGCCGGCGCCACCGCGCCCGGCACCGACATGCTGGCGCGCATGACGTTGGCGAGTTCGCCATCCTTGAAGACCACGGCCTTGCCATTTACCAGGTCGGTCGCCACGGCGCGGAAGGGGATCGGCAGCTTGTCGAAGTTTTGGTAGCCCTTGATCTTGGAAAGCTGGCGCAATACGGTTTCGAGCTGGACGCCGGTGACGATGCCCTTGCCCAAGGATATCTTGCCGCCGCCGACGCCGATCTCGGGACCGAAGAAGGGCTTGTAGTCGTCAATTTTGCGCCGCATCGAAAGCTCCGCGCGCGGCGGTTTTTCCTTGAACAGCAGTTCCGTCGTGATTCCGGCCATGATCTGGTCCATTTCCGGCACCGTCGTGCCCGAGGCGTAGGCGGCGCCCACCAGCGAGCCCATGCTGGTGCCGGCGATGCAGTGGATCGGTACGCGATACTCTTCGAGGACCTTGAGTACCCCGACGTGGGCCGCGCCGCGCGCGCCGCCTCCTGACAGGACAAGGCAGATCTTCGGGCGCTTGGCGGTCGGTGCCGGCGTGACCGGTTCCGCTGCGTCGACCGGCAAGGCCAATGCCGCGAGTAGCAGTGGCAGGCCCAGCCAAGAACCCGCCCTGAAAGTTGCTGCACGAAGTCTTTGGTTCATTGCCGAGTCCTCATTGACGATTGCTCTTGTTGTACGGGTCTGCTGCTTGTATTGGGCCGGGCACCGCGGCTTCGCGGATGCGTCGTGAAAAGTCGGTGGCGGTGTCGGCGGCCTGCGCCCTGGCATTTACGTGGGCGCGCTTCTGGAGTTCGGGGAAGGGCAGGCTGGTATCGAGTCGTCCCGATTCATAAAGGTATTCGGGCACATAGCCGCTGGCCAGGATCTTCCAGCTGAACGGCATGTGTGTCGTGTTGACCCGGGTGTTGTACCAGATGTCGGTGGTGCAGTTGTTGACCAGAGTGTTGTAGAAGTCGGGGGTGGCCTTCAGCGCGTTCATCTTGCGTACGTACTCGAGGAACAGTCTGCGGCCATTCTCGATCGGGCCCTGCGTCCGGTACACATAAACGTCTTCCGGCGGATCATGGCGATAGTTGGTGCGCAGGCGGATCACGTCGCGCTCATCGGCTACTACGTAATACAGCTCGTATTGGCGGAAGAAACCCTTGACGGTGGAATATGCCTCACCCTTCTCCTTGCGCGTCTCGATGGAGATGGCGAGATGGTCGCCACCGGCAAAGGCGAAGCTGACGAAGGTGTGTGCGATTGCCGGCCCCATCCAGTAGACAGCCACCAGATCGACGCCTTCCAGTTTGCTCAGATCATAGGTCTTGTCGTACCAGGCAGGGGTGTAGTCGGTTTCGCTGCGGTAGGCGAAGTTGCGGATGTCATGTACCGTGACCTTGTCGCCTTCGATGGTGGCATAGGCCAGTTTGGCCACATCCGGCTGCCACTCGCGATCATTGGAGGGTTCGATGTCGAACCACCACGCCAGCAAGATGGCAAACAGTACGAGGTAGGCAGCCAGCGCAGACCGGCGCCAGCGGCGCAAGCCCAGTGCGGCCAGGGCCAGCAGTGCTACGAGGGCAAATGCTCCGGCCATGCCGACCTGCAGGACAGGACTCTGCGAGCCGGAAAAATAGAGGGCCGCCGTGCCCCATCCGCCGCTCGCGATGATCAGCACGGCGAGCAGGATCCAGCCCGGGATGGCGATTACTCGTGGCACGGGAACAGCCTCCTGGCGCGAATCTTCATGGTGGTAATCAGGAACTTGATGCTGTCTGCGCAATTTCTACGGACTGGACCGGTCGGCATTGAGGAGGATTCGGCAGGCCGGTGCGCCGGGAGAACCCTGCTGTTTTTTGTGTGGTGCCACGCTTCGCGTCGGTCAGATTGGTCGGCGGTGCACTTTATCATTCAGGGTAAGGCCAGCGCGAGCTGCAATATTACAGGGGAACAAATAGTTGGTCGCCGGGTCATCTGTCCGGGGGATTGGGACGTTAAAGGAAAATATGGCCGGGTCGCCAACAGCCGATGTGTGCGCTACGGCGCTGCAGGCCAATACTTTCGCAGTTAACGCCCGTCGATGGGTGGTGGGAAGCCGGCAAAGAGCTAGAATATTTCATTACTGAATAAAAAGGGAGCGGTGTCATGCACATTTATCGTTGGACAATGGCCTTGGTGGTCGGAGTTTTACTGCTTGTCGGTCAGGTTTCTGCCCAGGAAAAAGCGTCAAAGTCGATGGAGTCGGGCTTTCTCGGGGGGGGCTATTCGAAGCTGAAAGAGGCTGAGTCTCCTTCAGGACTCAAGGTCAAGCGCTGGATCGCCCCGGAAATGAAAGCGGGCAGCTACGAGTTTGTCTTGATCGAACCGAACATCTTCTATCCGCAGCCGCGCAGCACCGAGCAGGTGTCGGAGCAGACATTGAAGGAAATCAATGCGTATTTCGACGAGGCGGTCCGCCGTGAACTGACCGGCCTGTTCCAGTTTGCCAAGGAGCCTGGCCCGAAAACGCTACGACTCAAAACCGCCATCACCTCCGTGGCGGCGAAGGACATGGGTTTGAAGCCTTATCAGTTGCTGCCGATCGCATTTATCGCTACCGGCGGCAAGACATCCAAGCAGGCTGGTCTCGCTGCCGAGTATGAAGTGCAGGACACCGATACCGGCAAGGTCGTCGCCATCGGCATGCGCGAGGGTGTCGGCGTCGAACTCAAGAGTGCCACCGAAAAGCTGACGCTGGCCCATGTCAAGCCGGTGATCGACGCGTGGGCCAAGGATGTGCGTTCGTTTGTCGAGGCGGCCAGGCAAAAAAAATAGGATGATTGAACGGGTGCGCGGACCCGAAAGGTCTTGCGTTGCCTGATCGGTACCTGTATTGCAATTTCAATTTCAACGTGAAGGAGTGCATCATGAGCAAATATTTATCGGTCGCCAAAAACCTTTTCTTCCTGATGGCCGTGGTTTTCGGCCTCATCGCACCGCGTCTGGCCATGGCGGCGGACTCCAAGATCGAGCAGGATTCGCGTGCTGCGCTGAACTCGCTGTACGCGGGTTCACCGGGGGCCAAGGCCCTGGGCGCCAAGGCGCGCGGCGTTCTGGCTTTCCCCAAGGTCATCAAGGCGGGACTGGTCGTCGGTGGACAAGGCGGCGATGGCGTGCTGCTGGTGAATGACAAGGTGGTTGACCACTACAACACTGCGGCAGTTTCGGTCGGCCTTCAGGCCGGCGCGCAGCACTTCGGCTATGTGCTGTTCTTCATGAGCGACAAGGTGTTGAATGACTTCCGCAACAGCAAGAACTTCGAGATCGGCGTCGGGCCGAACATCGTGATCGTCGATGCCGGCGCGGCCAAGGATCTCAACACGGAAACCGCCAAGGCCGACGTGTATGCGATGATTTTCGACCAGAAGGGCCTGATGGCCGGTGTCGGCCTGCAGGGCTCGAAGATCACCAAACTCAAGCGCTGAACGCGCAGTCCATCCATTGACCTATAGACACACGGAGATCAACGCAATGCGTAATTTGACGAAAGCCGCTCTCATCGCCCTGACTTTTTCCGCGCAACCGGGCTTTGCCCAACAGGCACCGGTGGGAGGGCAGATCACCTCCCAGGCGCCGGGCAAGGTGGGCGTGGCTCAGGGCGTCCAGGTAACTGCCCTGGTGACAGCCATCGACAAGGCCACCCGTACCGTGACCCTGAAGGGGCCGCAGGGGAACAGCTTCGATGTCGTCGCCGGCGACGCCGTGAAGAACTTCGACAAGATCAAGGTCAATGACGAAATCGTCGTTGAATACGTGCGGGCGCTGACGCTGGAGGTCAAAAAGCGCAGCGGACCGGCTTCACGTGTCGACTCGGCTGACGCGGTCCGCTCCAAGCCGGGCGAGAAGCCGGCCGGTGCGGTCGGCCGCCAGGTGACGATCGTCGCCGACGTGATTGATGTCAGCCCGGCGACCAAGACCATTACCGTCAAGGGCCCGAAGGGCAATATCGTCGAGCTCGAGGTGCAGAATCAGGATCACTTCAAGGTTGTAAAGAAGGGTGACCAGATTGAAGCCAATTACGTCGAGGCGGTCGCCGTGTCCCTGGAGCCGGCCAAGAAGGGCGCCAAGAAGTAGCGCTGGGAGGAACCGTCGGGAGGACCGCAGGTTCCGACGGCCCGCGGAGAATCGCGTATCGGCTCGTGTCGCAAATTTGGGGAACAACTATGAACAGTATCAAGAACGCCTGCGCACTGACTGCCAGCCTCGCCGTCATGAGCTTCGCCATCGGTCAGGCACAGGCCAAGCCCATCGTCTATCCGTCCAAGGGCCAGAGTCCGCAGCAGCAGCAGAAAGATGAGGGCGAGTGCTATGTCTGGGCCAAGAACAGCACCGGCATCGATCCCGCCGCCGTGGCTGCTGCGCCGGCACCGGCGCAGCAGTCAGGTCCGGCGGTAGGCGGCGGTGAGCGCGCGTCGGGTGCGCTGAAGGGTGCCGTAATCGGCGGTATCGTCGATGGCAGCAGTGGTGCCGGCAAGGGCGCTGCTGTCGGTGTCGTGGTCGGCGGCTCGCGTGCGCGACAGAACCAGAGATCCCAGAATGCCCAGTCTCAGCAGCAGGCTCAAAGCCAGAAGCAGGGCGCCATGGACACCTTCTACCGCGCCCAGGGTGCTTGCCTGGAAGGCCGCGGCTACACCATCAAGTAAGGGCACTCCATGAAAAACATTCGAAATCGGGTTTTATTGAGCCTCTCTTTGCTCGCGGTGCCGGCGCTGGCGGCCGATTTTGACGGTTCGAAACCGCTGCTCTGCGCCACGCAGTCGGCGTTGGACTGCGCACGCGGCGACGATTGCGCCGCCGGTTTGCCGGAAGAAATCGGCGCGCCGTCATTCATGCGCATCGACCTGGCGAAGAAATCCGTGATCGGCCCGCAGACTACAACCGAGATCCTGCTGCAGGACAAGTCCGGCAAGCAGTTGCTGTTGCAGGGCCGGGAGGGAGGGTTCGGCTGGACCATCGTCGTCGATCAGCCAAGCGGCGAACTGACCGTGACGCTGACGAACCGCAACGGCGCCTATGTGCTGTACGGGGCCTGTACCGTGCTTTAAGCCGGACTTCGGCGCACGAATCCACCGCTGCAAGGTGGATGTTCGCCTGAACGGGTGGCCGGTTTCAGCCCCCCGGCATTGTTCGTGAACCTACACTGAAGCGCCGCTTGCGGCGCGAAATCATGGTGCCGGGTACCGGGCGTCCGGGCCGGCGAACCATTCCTTCATCAGCGTGGTTTCGCGTTCGGTAACGATGGCGAGGAATTCGTCGGCGCCTTTCATGAAGCTGAAGGCGTCGAAGCCTCGCTGCAGGAAGGAATGCAGGTCGCCGAGTCCGGCCAGGTGGGCGGGGCCGCTCATCAACTTGAGCGAGAAATGAATCAGCGGCATCCGGGTCAGGCGATCCAGGGTCTTGCCGATCCGGTCGACCAGGGTGATCTGCAATTCGCGGTCTTTCCTGCGTCCGCAAGCGCGATAGGCCGTGACGTAGGCGGGCCAGTCAATCGCCTCGCTTTTCCCGATCTTGCGCAGGGCCACCACCATCGCGGTATCCAGCGACTCGGAGAGTGCGTCCATTTTCACGGCTTCGAGCAGCGTCATCAGCGCCCGTGCCGGCAGGACACGGACCATGATCGGAACGACGCGCGCCAGTTCCTCGTCGCGGCTCCGAAAATCCTTTGGCCCATATAGGTCGCTGAGGAAAAACTCCGCCGCAGGTCTGTGCCGCGGACTGGCGAGCAAGTCGGCATAGGTGCCGGCAAGCCGTGCCGCCTGCCACTCCTTGAGCCGCGGGAAATCGTCCGGATCGGAATCGCTCAGTCTCGCGGTGCGCAAGGCCTGGGCTTCCGCGATACAGGCGGCCAACTCATGGCCGATGGCATCCTTGTCGACATCCTCATCCATTTCGCGGATTATCCATCCTGCCCGCATGCAACCGTTAGAGTGGGCTGCCTAATCGATCGGTACGCCGGCGCATAGACTGGCAAAGTTCGCGACGGTGATGCTGGAGGAGGCTTGGAATGAACGCAATCGAACCGGCAGCAGGTATTGTCAGAGAGCAGGAAGCCGGCCTCGACGCCTTCAAGAGCGTCTTCAGCGCCATGCATACTGCCAGCAGGCGCAGTCCCGCGGTGGATATTGGTCGCCGCCGGATGCGACTGGACGCGCTGATGAGCCTGGTGCGCGACAACACCGAACGCTTCATTACGGCGATTTCCGCCGATTTCGGTCATCGCTCTGCCCATGAAACGCGGTTGCTCGAAATATTTCCGAGCCTGGAGGCGATTCGCCACGATCGCTCCCACGTCGGCGCATGGATGAAGCCGCAGAAGAAGTCGCCGTCAATCTGGTTCAGGCCGGGGCGGGCGAGCATCATTGCCCAGCCGCTTGGCGTGGTCGGCATCATCGTGCCCTGGAACTATCCGTTGTTCCTGGCGGTTTCGCCGCTGGCGGCCGCATTGGCGGCCGGCAACCGGGTGATGATCAAGATGTCGGAGTTCACTCCGCGCACAGGCGAATTGCTGGCCGAACTCGCGGGCCGCTATTTTTCCGCCGAGGAAGTTTCCGTATTGCTCGGGGATGCGTCGGTCGGCGCCGATTTCGCCCGCCTGCCCTTCGACCATCTGCTGTTTACCGGGTCGACCCGGGTCGGCCATGACATCATGCGCATGGCGGCGGAAAACCTGACGCCGGTCACGCTGGAACTGGGCGGCAAGTCGCCGGTGATTCTCGGCCCCGGCTATCCCCTCGAAAAGGCCGCGGAGCGCATCATGGTCGGCAAGATGCTGAACGCGGGGCAGACCTGCATCGCGCCCGACTATGTGCTGGTGCCGGCCGGGCGCGAACAGGCCTTCGTGGAGGCGGCACGCGCGGTCGTCGCCAGGTGCTTCCCGGCCATGGCGACCACGCCGGATTACACCTCGATCATCAACGAGAGGCACTACCAGCGCCTGCAGGGCTATCTGGGCGACGCGCAACAGCGGGGCGCCAGGATCGTTCCGCTGTCGACGGCCTCGGCCGATGCGACGGATCGTCGCCTGCCGCCGCTGGCGCTGCTGGATGTCAACGATGAGATGCGTGTGATGCAGGACGAGATCTTCGGCCCGCTGTTGCCCATCCTGCCCTATGCCGACCTCGACGCCGCGATCGCGTATGTGAACCGGCATCCGCGCCCGCTGGCGCTTTACTGCTTCGAGAACGATGCCGGCCGCCGCGACCGCGTGCTGAACGAAACCGTGGCCGGCGGCGTCACGGTCAACGATACCCTGCTGCACATCGCGCAGGAGGAACTGCCCTTCGGCGGCATCGGCCCCAGCGGCATGGGGCAGTACCACGGCATCGAGGGCTTCAGGACCTTCTCCAAACAGAAGGCGGTGTTCTACCAGTCCGGGCTCAACGCCATGTCGCTCTTCAATCCGCCCTATGGCGCGCTGTTCGAGCGCCTGACGAAAATCCTGATCCGCTGACGCCCATGAGGAATCGACGACAGTTGATTGCCGCCGCGAGTGCAGGCGGCTTGCCGCGGACATTCCGTGCATCGGCCGCCACGCCCGCGGTCGCGGCACCGGCCTGAGAAAGTCGGCGATGGCGGCACGGCAAATGCGTTGGCTGTTGAGCGGAGAACTGCTGCTCTACGCGATGCTGTCGGCCTGGCTGGTCACGCAGGTCGGCTGGACCCCGGTTGCGGCGGCCGGGCTCGCGCTCGGCAGTTTCCTGGCGCTGCGGCTGTTCATCACTGCGCTGACCTTCATCCTCATGCTGGCGAATGCGGACGCGGTGCCCGGACAATTCCGGATAGGCTCGTTGCGCGCGCTGCGCATGGCGCTCGAGGAATATGCAGGGCTGATTGTGCTGTTTTCCGTGATACAGCCCTTCGAGGCGTTCTGGCTGGGGCCGGATCGCCTGGGCAAAGTTGCTGCCCGGCCACCGCTGCTGCTGATCCACGGCTATCAGTGCAACCGCGGGTTCTGGTTCTGGCTGCGATCGCGCCTGGAAGCGGCCGGCTGGACCGTGGCGACGCACAACCTGGAGCCCGTATGGGCCGGCATCGATGACTACGCACCGGGCATAGCGCGCCGGATCGACGAGGTTCTGGCGGCGACCGGTGCCGCGCGGGTGATCCTCGTCGGTCACAGCATGGGCGGGCTGGTGCTGCGTGCGTATCTGCGCCGCTGCGGCGGGAGCAAGGTGGCGCGGATCGTCACGCTCGGCTCGCCGCACCAGGGTACCCGACTGGCGCGCCTGGGCCTCGGGCGCAATGCGCAACAGATGTGCATCGACAGTCCGTGGCTGGCTGCGCTTGGGTTGCCCGCCGCCGTGCCGCTGCCGCCCGGTTCGGCTTCGATTTTCAGTTTCCATGACAACTACGTTTTCCCGCAGCAGGCCTGTTCGGCGCTGGAGGGTGCCGCCAATGTCGCCGTCGGCGGCGTCAGCCATCTCGGAATGGCATTCTCTCCGCTCATGCTGGGCGAGCTGCTGGAGGCGCTGGAGCCGACATGAAGGAATTCGACTACATCGTGATAGGCGGCGGGTCCGGGGGTTGTGCCGTGGCCGGGCGACTTTCCGAGGATCCGAAGGTCAGCGTGTGCCTGCTCGAAGCCGGTGCGAGCGACGACCGGATGCTGATCAAGGTCCCGTTTTGCACCGTCATGATGCTGCCGACCCGGATCAACAACTGGGCCTTCGAAACCGTTCCCCAGCCGGGGTTGAACGGCAGGCGGGGCTATCAGCCGCGGGGCAAGGCGCTGGGCGGGTCGAGCTCCATCAATGCCATGGTATACATGCGCGGCCACCCCTGGGACTACGACCACTGGGCAGCGCTGGGCAATGCCGGCTGGTCCTTCCGCGAGGTATTGCCCTACTTCAAGAAATCGGAACACAACGAGGATTTCCACGACGAGCATCACGGGCAGGGCGGACCGCTGAATGTGGCGCGTCTGCGCTCGATGAACCCGTTCCAGGAGATTTATCTCGAGGCCGCGCGCCAGGCCGGATTCAAGCTGATCGACGATTTCAACGGCGCCGACCAGGAAGGCATCGGCATCCATCAGGTCACCCAGAAGAACGGCGAACGCTGGAATGCCGCGCGCGCCTACCTGACGCCGCATCTGGCGAGTCGCAGCAACCTGAGGGTGATTACCGGGGCGCGGGCGCGGCGCATCCTGTTTGACGGCAAGCGCGCCAGCGGGGTTGAATTCCGCCAAGGCGGCGAGACGCATGCCCTCCGCGCACGGCGCGAACTGATCCTCAGTGCCGGCGCCTTGCAGTCGCCGCAACTTCTGATGCTCTCCGGTGTCGGCGCTGGAGCAGAACTGCAGGAATTCGGCATCCCGGTGGTCCACGATCTGCCCGGAGTGGGCAAGAATCTGCAGGAGCATCCGGACTATGTCTTCAACTACCGGGCCAAGTCGCTCGACCTTCTCGGCATTTCCGCGGGCGGCGCCATGCGCCTGATCAGGGAAATCGGCCGCTACCGGCGCGAGGGCACCGGCATGATCAGTTCAAACGGGGCCGAGGGTGGCGGCTTCCTGCGGCGCTTTCCCGATTCGCCGGCGCCGGATTTCCAGTTGCATTTCGTGGTCGGCCTTATCGACAACCATGTGCGCAAGATGCATCTTGGACACGGCTACTCCTGCCACGTCTGCCTGCTGCGGCCGAAGAGCTGCGGTACGGTTGGACTGGGCAGCGCCGATCCGGCGGCGGCCCCCGTCATCGATCCGGGGCTGCTCGCTCATCCGGACGATCTGGACGCGATGGTCGATGGCTTCAAGCTCACCCGGAAAATTATGGACGCTCCGGCCCTGGCCGGCATCCGCAGCGGCGAGGTCTACACCGCGGGAATCGAGTCCGATGACGCCATACGCGAGGAGTTGCGGAATCGTACGGACGGCATTTATCACCCGGTCGGAACCTGCAAGATGGGCCTTGACGCGATGGCCGTGGTCGACCCGCGGCTGCGCGTACATGGCATCGCGGGCCTGCGCGTCGTGGATGCCTCGATCATGCCGACCCTGATCGGCGGCAACACCAACGCGCCGGTCATGATGATCGGTGAAAAGGCGGCCGACATGATACGCAGCGATGCGGCGCGTGCAGGCTGATTCGGAACCCGCCGGGGAGGCTGCGGCCAGCCCGCTTCCGGCGGTAGCCACCAGTCCCGCAAGCCGATGACGGATGTTAGAGTTCGCTATTCGGTAGAGTTGATGCACGGTTTCGACTCGGGCAAGAGCCCGGCGGGCGGTTGCTTTGGAGGAGAGTTCCCTTGATATCGGATCTGATCAGCGATTCACTACGTACCACGGCACTCGGTGCCGCCATGAAAGGCGCGGGATTGGCGGTGCGCTTCCTGCCCATTCCGCAGCCTACGATCCTGGTCGGGCCGGGCTCCAGCGGCAGGCTGGGAAAAACCATTGCCGGGTTCGGTCACGGCAAGATCCTCATCGTGACCGACAGCATCATCTCGAAGCTGGGCCTGCTCGACGACCTGACCGATGCCCTGACCGCGGGAGGTGCCGAGTACGTGGTATTCGATGCCATCACGCCTGATGCGCCGATCCCCCTGATCGAAGCCGGGATCGATTTCTATCTGGAAAATGCTTGCGATGCCATCGTGGCATTCGGGGGCGGGTCCTCGATGGATGCCTCCAAGGCCATTGCCGCGGCGGTTTCCAACCCCGGCAAGTCGCTGCGCGAACTGGCCGGCTATTTCAAGGGCCTGCAAACGCCGGTAAAGATCTACGCCGTGCCCACCACCGCAGGCACCGGCTCCGAGGTCACCGTTGCCGCGGTCATCTCGGATCCGGAAAGGCAGGCCAAGCTGGTGATCGTCGACACGCGGCTGGTGCCGAAAATGGCGGCGCTCGATCCCTGCCTGATGACCGGACTGCCTCCGCACATCACCGCGGCGACCGGCATCGACGCCCTGACCCACGCGATCGAATCCTTCGTCGGCAAATGGGCCAATCCCTATACGGATGACATGGCCCTGTCTGCCGTCGGGTTGATCTTCGACAACCTGCGGGTGGCCTACAGCGACGGCAAAAACCTTGCCGCGCGAGAAAGCATGGCATTGGCCGCAACCTATGCAGGGCTTGCCTTTACGCGTGCCAATGTCGGCTATGTGCATGCCATCGCCCACCAGTTCGGCGGCAAGTATCACACCCCGCATGGCCTGGCCAATGCCATCATGCTTCCGCTGGTACTGAAGTATTCGCTGCCGGCCGTCACCGACAGGCTGGCCCTGCTGGCGGTGCGCGCCAAGCTCGGTCGGGAAAGCGAAGGGGAAGACGTGCTGGCGCAGAAGTTCCTCGATGCGGTGGAGCAACTCAATCGCGACCTCGGGATACCGACTTTCCTTGCCGCACTGAAGGCGTCCGATATTCCGCAACTGGCGGAAGCCGCTTGCCGTGAAGCTCATACCGGCTATCCGGTCCCGCGCTACATGACGCAGGCGGTTTGCGAAGACATCATTCGCCAGGTACTGCCGCCCGACGCTGCGGCGGCAAAAAAGCCCGCCCGGCGCCGCAAGAGGACCAACTAGTCCAAGTCGTCCCGCTGCAATCACGAAAGATGGTCAAACAACGAGGATTGATGTGATGAAAAAAGTCGTTACGGTGACCCTGGCGTCATCGAAGAAGGATTTCGAATTCAAGACGAAGTTTCTCGGCCAGGAATTCCAGGTGCGGCGCTTCGGCGCCGACAAGGACAGCAGCAAGGCCTGGGAGCTGATGCGGCGCCAGCAGGCCAATGCGGATGCCATCGCCCTGAGCGATATGCCCGACCATTACCACGTCGGCTTGCGCACAATCACCAACAGGAAGTCGCAGCACCTGATGCAGGTCGTCACGCGGGTACCGGTGACCACCGGCGCCAGCCTGCGCCGGCTGCTGCAGGTCCGTGCCGTCCGTTACGTGCAGAAGGAACTGGGCCACTACTTCAACAACAACCTGGTCCTGTTCCTGTCCGGAATGCGCAACTACGACATGGCGGTCGCGCTGTCCGACTACACGAAGAACCTGAGTTTCGCCGACCCGGTGTTCCATGCCGCGTCGCCGGTGCTGCTGGGTTCGCTGGACCAGCTCGAACTCTTTGCCAAGGGCAAGGAACTCCTTCCCGACGTGGTGCCCGGCGAATTCCTGAAATCCGTCCTCGGCACCCTGAAGAACAAGATCGTCGCCAATGCCGTGGCCAAGTCGCACGTCATCGTCGGCACCTTCCGCGAAATCCAGGCCGTGGCATCCGGCGGCAACCTCGAAGGCAAGACCCTGATCACCTCGGCCGTCGACGAGGAAGCCTTCGCCTTCTTCGCCCGGCACAAGGTCAACCTGGCCGTGGATGTGACGCCGAAGCTCTTCGACCGGGTGGTGGGCATCAGCACCATCACTGCCATGATTCTTGCAGTGACCGGAAAGTCGGAAGCGGAACTCACGGACCACGATTTCGAGGAAATACTCCATGAACTCGACATCAAGCCGCGCCTGCTCCATCCCACCGGGCATTTCCGCAACATCCGCCGCTTCGCCTTTGTCGTGCATCCGCTGAGCCAGGAGTACATCAAGAAGGGGTTCCCGGTACCCAAGGGTACGCCCAAGTTCATCATGGACAAGGTGGAGACGCTGGCCGCCTACATGCCGCCGATGGTGTATTGCAAGATGAGCAACATCGTCTCGCCCACCGGCGCCGAGGCCGAGGGCTGGCTGATTTCCGTCGGTGGTACCCCCAAGGAAATGCTGTCGCACAGCCCCGAGTTCACCTATCGGCGCCTGCTGCATGCGGCGAAGATCGCTGAAGGTCTTGGGGCCCAGATCATGGGTCTGGGCGCGTTCACCAAGGTCGTTGGCGATGCCGGCATTACCGTGGCGCGCCGCGCGAGCATTCCGATCACCACCGGCAACAGCTACTCCGCGTCAGGGGCGCTGTGGGCGGCTGCCGACGCCATGCGCCGCATGGGGCTGATCAAGCCGAGCAAGGATTCGAAACGGGTACCCGCCAAGACCATGGTGATCGGCGCGACAGGCTCGATCGGCTCGGTCAGCGCCCGCCTGCTTGCCATGGCCTTCGACGAAGTGGTGATCGCCGGGCGCGACATCAAGAAGCTCAACGAGCTGCGGGATTCGATCCTGCAGGACACGCCGGATGCCAAAGTCATCTCATCGACCGATTACGACAGCCTGCTGGGCGACATGGACATGATCGTCACATCGACGTCGGGGGCCGGCAAGAAGATCCTCGACATCACCAGGGTCAAGCCGGGCTGTGTGATTACCGATGTCGCGCGACCGCTCGACCTGCCGCCCTCCGAAGTAGCCAAACGCCCCGACGTGCTGGTCATCGAATCGGGCGAGATCGAGTTGCCGACGCCGGTCAAGGGCATGAAGTCCATCGGTTTGCCGAAGAACGTGATCTACGCCTGCCTGGCCGAAACCATCGTGCTGGCGCTCGAAGGCCGCTTCGAGGTGTTCACCATCGGCCGCGACACCGAATGGGAGAAGGTCAAGGAAATCTACAAACTTGGCATCAAGCACGGCATGAAGCTGGCGGCCATCTCGGGTGTCAAGGGCGTGTATTCCGACGACGACATTGCCAAAGTCGTGGCCCTCGCAAAGAAAGCGCGATTGACCTGGAAGGGGACGGGCGACGCGAAGTCCGCGCCGAAGAAGACAGCGCCAAAGAAAGCCGCGACAAAGCGTATTGTCGCGGAGAAGCCGTTGACGGAGAAAGCCGCGGTGAAGAAGCCCGCGGCAAAGAAGTCCGCGCCGAGGAAGGCGCTCGCCAAGGCCGCCGCGGCGCCGAAAAAGCCCGCCGCAGCGAAAGCGCCGGCAAAAGCGGTCGCCGCAAGATCGGCGACGAGGAGGAAGCCCGGCACCTAGGGTGCGCTGCGCTTTCCCGCCGGTCATTAGTGTGACTTCTCTAATCTCCGCCGCTAGACTTTCCTTGTGACAGACAAGGAGCCGCCGAGGTCTTGCGCGGCGATGCTGGAGGGATTCGTCAATTTTTGGAGATTCACATGGTCAAGAAACTCGTGGTAAAGAAACTCAAATCCGTTGGCATCGACAGCCAGCTTTCCGCCACCATCCGCGATTCGGCGGAGCAGATCTGGCTGGCGGGCCTCGGCGCTTTCGCCAAGGCCCAGGAAGAAGGCACGAGGGTGTATGACGCGCTGATCCGCGAAGGTGAGGCGATCCAGAAGAAGACCCGCAAGGTGACCGAGGACAAGGTGACCGAAATGGCCGCCAAGGCCACCGGTACCTGGGACAAGCTCGAGCAGGTGTTCGAGAACCGAGTCGCTCGTTCGCTCAATAGCCTCGGTGTGCCGACCAAGGCCGACGTCGAGCAACTGGCCAAGCGCGTGACGGAACTCAAGGCCGAAGTCGAAAAACTGAACCGTGGCGCCGCCAAGGCTACGAAGCCGGCGAGCGCGGCCAAGCCGGTGCGTCGCGCACCCAAGGCCGCACCCAAGGTTGCACCCAAGGCCGCACCCAGGGCGGCTGCCTGAGCGTCGATTTGCCTGATGCGAGCCTGATGGCTGCCGGCGGAGTGCTCTGAAATGAGCCCGAAAGGCCGTCGGCGGAAAGCGGCCCTTGCCTTGGCCGGCGGCGGTCCGCTCGGTGCCGTCTATGAGATCGGAGTTCTGATGGCGCTGTCTGAAGCGCTGGACGGTTTCGATTTCAACGAGCTCGATGCCTATGTCGGGGTCAGTGCCGGCAGCTTCATCGCCGCCGGCCTGGCGAATGGGCTGAGTCCGGCCTATCTGTACCGGATGTTCATCGACAGCGACTCGGCCGAAGTTCCCTTCGAACCCGAGATGCTGCTGAAGCCGGCGATCGGTGAATGCGCGCGCCGCGCGGCGCGTCTGCCATCATTGTTGTTCGAAGCCATGCAGGAGTATCTGCGCAGCCCGTTGCAGCGGGGATTCCTTGCTTCCTTTCAGCGCTTGTCGCGGGCGATCCCGACGGGGGTGTTCGACAACGCCGGCATCGATGATTTCCTGGGCCGGCTGTTTTCCCTGCCCGGCCTGAGCAACGATTTCCGCCGGGTCCGGAAGCCGCTGTACCTGGTCGCGACGGACCTCGATTCGGGCACCTCGGTCGCCTTCGGCGCCAAGGGCTTCGAGCATGTTCCGATCGCCACCGCGATCAAGGCCAGCGCGGCCTTGCCGGGCTTGTACCCACCGGTCGAGATCGACGGTCGCTGGTATGTCGATGGCGCCCTGAAAAAGACGCTGCATGCGTCCGTCGCCCTCAAGGCCGGGGTGCGGCTGGTACTTTGCATCAACCCGCTGGTGCCCTTCGATGCCAGGCATGCCGCGCACGAACGGCATAGCCGGGAGCGCAAGCTGGTCGATGGCGGCCTGCCCGTGGTCCTGGCGCAGACCTTCCGTGCCATCATCCATTCGCGCATGAAGACCGGCCTGGCCAAGTACGGCATCGAGTACAAGGACGCCGACGTCATCCTGTTCGAGCCCGGTCGCGACGACGCCGACATGTTTTTTACCAACATCTTCAGCTATGCCGACCGCAAGAGACTCTCGGAGCAGGCCTACCGCAAGACGCGGGAAGAACTGCTGCGCCGCCATGACGAACTGGCGCCGAAACTGGCACGCCACGGGGTGAGCATCAACCTCGATGTCCTCACCGATCCGCACCGTTCCCTGGCGCGACGCATGGGGCAGTTGAAGCGGCACCGTGCCAGGACCATGGGACTTACCGCGCTGCGCCTTTCCGACACGCTCGACGACCTCGCCCGGGCGGTGCGGCGCATGCAGGCCAGGCCCCGTGCGGCATGAAGCGGTTTGGCTGACTGCCCAGCCCATGCTTTCTGCTATTCTCGGTTCATTGCTTGAGAGTGGTGTTTGATGGAAAGAAAGCCCAAGCGCCGCACACGCGAGCGCATCCTGGAAACCTCGCTGCAGCTGTTCAACGACTTCGGCGAGCCGAATGTCACGACGCAGCTGATCTCCGACGAGATGGGCATCAGCCCGGGCAATCTCTACTACCATTTTCACAACAAGGACGAGATCATCGAATCGTTGTTCGCCGACTTTGAGCGCGACATCGAGGACACCCTGGCCGCGCCAACACGGCGGGCACCGAATGTCGAGGACATCTGGCTCTTTCTGCACCTGATCTTCGAGTCCATCTGGAAGTTCCGCTTCCTCTACCGCGACATCAACGAACTGCTGTCGCGCAACCGGCTGCTGGAAACCCACTTCAAGCGCATCGTGGCGCGCAAGGTCGGCACCGCGACGGCGATCTGCAAGGGCCTGGTGGCGACCGGCGACATGCGGGCAACGCCGGCCGAGATCCAGGCGCTGGCGGTCAATATGACGGTGGTCGCGACGTACTGGCTGTCCTTCGAGTTCGTCAGCGATCCGCGCAAGAAGATCGACGCCAACAGCCTGTCGCGCGGCGCCTTCCAGGTCATGGCGCTCGCGGCGCCCTACCTGGTGGGCCGGTCGCGCAAGCTGTTCGAGGAAGTGTCGAAGAACTACCTGACTGACTAAGAACGTGATGAGTCATACGAGTGCAAAGCGGGCCTGGAATAAGTTTCCCCATGCGGACAAGTCGTTTGTTTACGCCGGCGCCGCGCTGAAGAAGAACTGGGAACGCCTGCATCGCGGCGACCGCGAGCCCTTTCCCGTCGATTCCGCCGTACAGGAGGCCTGGCGGCTCTATCACCAGGGCGAGTTCCAGGCCGCCTGCGAGGCGGGCCTCGCCGCCGGTCTGGATGGCTACACCGCCGCCAACAAGGCCGCGATGATTTACGCCACCTACCTCGAGGACAACGACAGGCGCAAGCTGGAACTGTTTGAGGCCATTTCCGCGCGTAGCGACGAACTGCAGCGCGCGCAGCCGAAGAACGTCAACGGGCATTACTTCCAGGCCTATGCGCTGGGCCGCTACAGTCAGGGAATTTCGGTCCTCAAGGCTCTGACGGATGGCCTGGGCGGCCGGATCAAGTCGGCGCTGGAGGCGACTTTACGGCTCGATCCGAAGCACGCCGAGGCGCATGTCGCGCTGGGCGCCTATCATGCCGAGGTGGTGGACAAGATGGGCGCCATGGTGGCCAGGCTGACCTACGGCGCGAGCAGGGAAGTCGCCATCAAGCATTTCGATACGGCATTGAAGCTGGTCCCGGATTCGGCGATCGCCCGCATCGAGTATGCCAATGCGCTGGTCCTGCTGTTCGGCGACAAACGCATGGATGACGCGGTCGATCTCTACGAAAAGGCCGCCGCGGCGGCCCCGGTCGAAGCCATGGAAAAGCTCGACGTCGAGCTGGCGAAGTCGGAGCTGGAAGAGGAGTAGGGCTTACTTGCGGAACCGCTTCGGTATCCGTCGCGCGGTGGTGGGCCCGGAAGTCATGTCTCCGGCGGAGCCGGAGCCGGTATCCCCTGCGGACGGCGCCGGTGATACGGCGGCGGCCGACGACTTTGGCGCGGCCTTGCGTCGTGCCGGTTTACGGGGTGCCGGCACCCCGGTGACGCGCCGGCCGAACAGCTGTTCCTCGGCCAGGATCGGGTCGAGCGGCCGGTCCCATTCCAGCATCAGCAGCGCCAGCAGCATTTTTTCGAACTCGGCGGCGAACAGCGGCGTGACGGTCTCGGGGTCGGGGATGAAGTGGCGGTCGCTGATCAGGCTGAACTGCACCGCATCGTTGTAGCTGAGTATGGAGACGCCGACGCCGATGTCGCCCGACTGCGGCACCCAGAACATGCACTGGTCGAGCCGGTTGCCGGCGAGGTAGAGCGGCTCTTTCGGTCCCGGCACGTTGGTCATCACCGCGCTGGCCTTGGCCGCCAGCATGTCGAGGAAAGCCTGTTGCACCAGCTTGGGCGCCAAACCGACGGCAGCCAGCAGGCCCAGTGTCAGCGGCGGCTGGAAGGAGTGCTTCAGTTCGTCCATGCGTTCGCGCACCAGGAACAGCCGCGCGAAGGGGTTGCCCTCCCAGATCGGCAGCGACAGCGTGACCAGGCCGAAGCGGTTGCCCAGCGTGCCCTCGTCGCCGGCCGAGCGCAGGTTGACCGGCACCATCGCGCGCACCTCGATGCCTTCGACGTTTTCGCCCTTCTGCTTCAGGTAGGCGCGGATGGCCCCGGCCACGGTCGAGAGCAGCACGTCATTGACCGAGCAGCCGAGCGCCTTGCCCAGCGCCTTGACCTCGGCCAGCGGCAGCGACTCGGCCCAGGCCACGCGCTTCACGGTGCCGGTGTGGCCCTTGAGGCGGGTCGGCGAATCGGGCGGCATCGCCAGCAGCTTGGCGAGCTCGGCCAGCAGGCCAATGCCATACTGGCCGTAGGTCTGCAGGCGATCCGTATCCTGTGCCAGGGTCAGCGCCTTGCTGCCCAGGTCGCTGCCGGCATGGAAGGCCGTGCCGAGGGACTCGGCCAGGGTTTCGAGCAGGCCGCGCGAGGGTTCGTCGCCGTCGCCCTCGTCGTCGCGCAATGCCTGCGGTGCCATTTGCGGCGGCGCCTCGGGCGACGGGTCGGTGAGCGACAGCACCACGCCGACCAGGGCAATACCGTCGGCGATGCTGTGGTGGATGCGTACCACCATAGCCGATCCGCCTTCGTAGTCCTCGATCAGGTCGAAGCGCCACAGCGGCTTGCCCGGGTTCAGCGGTTGTACGGCGAGTTCGCCCGCCAGTGCCTGCAGCGCGACCTTGCCCGAACCCCTGGGCAGGGCGCGGCGCCGCAGGTGGGCATCGATGTCGAAGTCGGGATCGTCTTCCCAGAAGGCGCCGCCGACTTCCTGCACCGCGCACTGGCGGAAGCGTCGGTAGCGGGCAACCAGCCGTGCCGCGATGGTGTTGCGCAGGCGGTCGAAATCCATGCGCCGGCTGAAGACCATGACGCCGAGGATCATCATCAGGTTCGTCGGCCGGTCCATGCGCAGCCATGCGGTATCAACGGCGGACATCTTCTCGCGTCGCGGCATCGTGGTCTTTCCCAATTGTGCGGACATATCCCACAAGGGGATACCGTCTCCGTCGCCATCGCCCGGAGGCATATCCCACAAGGGGATACCGCCTCCGTCGCCGTCGCCCGGAGACATATAATATTCGAAGCCCAATCCGGGCGACCATTCCTTGACGGTGAAGACGACATGAGCAATCTCAAGAAGAAGTTCGAAGCGGCAGCGGCCGATTCCAAGAAGCTTCCCGAGCGGCCCTCCAACGATGTGCTGTTGCAGCTCTACGCGCTCTACAAGCAGGGCAGCGAGGGCGACGTGGAGGGCAAGCGACCCGGGTTCACCGACATGGTCGGGCGCGCCAAATACGATGCGTGGGCCGCGGTCAAGGGCACTTCAACCGACGACGCCATGAAGCGTTACATTGACCTGGTCGGTTCCCTGAAAGGCTGACGCAGCCTTTCAGGGCCGCAGTCGGCCCGGCTCGGTCTGCAAAAAGTCGGCGCTCGCGCGACGGCGATGCCGTGATGCGCGGCTAGCGGGCGGTGCCGCGATAGCGCGGGGCGGCGTAGGGGTGCGTATTGCGGAAGGCCTCGAACAGCTTCCAGCGCACCACCGGAATCCGGGAAACCAGCCGCAGGGGTACCGAGTAGAGTTCGCAACTGTCCAGCGCTATCGCGGGCATCAGGTGTTCGGGCCCGGCCTGTTGCTCATGCACCTTCGGCGACATGGACTGGAACAGGACATCCGAACCCCAGAATTCGCCCATGCCGAGCACCGGCGCCCCTTCCTTGTCGCCCATGGAAAGCCGTCCCTTGCCGACCAGGTGCAGGTGTTCCGGGTCATCCGGGAATTTCTCTCCGGCATGCAACTCCGTAATCCTGCAGTTCTTGGCCAGCGAGAACAGGATGGGATTGGTCACCGCGTCGCTGAAGAGGAATGTGCGCCGCAGGCGTTCCTCGACTTTGCGCACGGCGAGCAGATCGGCGCTTGAATAGAAGCGCTCGATGAAATTGCGATACAGGTCGGACGGCAGGCGCAGGGCCTTGACGAAGCCCACCGAGCGGTAGGTTTCGTCGCTGGGCTGGTCATAGATTGCGGCGGGTTCGGCCAGCAGCGAGCCGCTGAACAGGAAATGGGAATTTCGCGGATCCTGCGTCAGCATTTCGACCTTGCCGGCGAGCAACAGGTAAATCTCGGGAGGCTTTTTCCCGGCCGGCGTGATGATGGTTTCCGGATTGAAGGTGACGATCCGGTTGTTGAGCAGCATGTGCAGGCGTTCCACCGGAACCGTGGGGAAGTAGCTCTTGAGGAACTCGCTGGCATCGCGCAGCAGGAAGTTCTGCTCGCCGGGAATCATCACGTCGAGGGTGCCGAAGGGCGCCCCCGAACCGATGCGCCGTTCGGCATCGGTCAGTTCCCGCGCGGTATGGGCCAGCAGAAGACGCTTCGAGGTGTCGGCGGCAAAGTCGATGGCGTTGCCGTGGATCATGCCGCCGCCGATGTCGATCTTCTTCAAGTCGGCCGGCTCCAGGTATTCCGCCTTGATCGCCGCCGTACGCCCGGGACTGAGGCCCAGCGCCATGTCGTCGGCGCGGGTCATGGCGTCGAGCACGGAGAACGACGCGATGTCGGCGAGGTGGGTATAGGTGCGATAGCCGCCTTCCCACAGCACGCGGAAATTGAACACCGTGGTTTCCACCGGATGCGGCGACATCACCGGGCGGACTTCCAGTCCCATGATGTCGTTCCATTGCCCTTCTTCGAGGTCGCAGATGTCGAAATACTTGGAGAATTCGCATTCCGGTATCGACAGCAGGGCGCAGAACTTCCGCGTTACCGAGGCACGCACCAGCGGCGTGGCGAAATACTGCAGCGGCTGGTCGCATTGCAGCAGCGTGGTCAGGCCGGCGAAGTGGTCATCGTGGCAGTGGGTGTGGAAGACGCCGGCCACCTCCTTCTTGCCTATGCCGAGGGCATCGAGGCTGTAGTGGATGTTCGGACCCGCGTCGATCAGGTAGACCCGCCCCTGATGGATCAGGACGCTGCCCATCGCCGGACGGTTGTAGTCCCAGCCGTCGCCGTCGCCGGCATGCACCACGGCGAAGTAATGGCGGTCGATGTCGACGTGGCTCAGCGGGTAGGGGCAGGGATAGGTTTCGTGCAGGCGCAGGTTGAGGTCGATTTCGACGCAGTCTTCGCCGTGGCGGATCTCGAACACGTTGTTCGCCACGCGCTCGATGCTGACGCCGGTGCCGATGTCCAGCGGGCCGGTGGTCAGTGGCAGGCATTCGACGAAGGTATCGGGCTGCGAAATCTGGCCGAAGGCAAACTTGAGCTTGATCCGCATCAGCTCTTCGGCGATCCCTTCATCGATGCCGGCCTTGACCATTTCCTCGGCCGAGATCAGGCCGTAGTTGCCGCGGTGGATGTAGCGCAACTGCGCGGCCAGCTGTTCCGGGGTGCCGATCAGTTTCGGCTTCCTGCCGGTGTTGTTCGGATGGTTGGGGATCAGCATGCCCTGGCGATAGAGCATTTGCAGGATCGGGAACTCGGCCAGGTTGCACAGGTGCCCGTTTTGCACCATGGTGTCCGACAGGAGGATCGCGTTCGGTCCGTTTTCGAAGGCGATGCCATTCTGTTCGGTGGTCTGGATGATGCCACGGCGCAGCAGGTGCTTGACGCTGTCGGCGGGCGATCCGCAAAGCAGGTAAAGCCCGGCGGCCGGAATCTCGACGTAGGAAATTCCGTTGGCGACGACGAGTTTGCGTATCGACATCACTGGTACCCGGGCAAACAGTTGGAGCGGCAATTCTAAAGCAGAACCCGAACAGGGACTGCCCGGGCAGTCAGCGATCAGGGGCGCAGGTTCATTTCCCGGCCCAGAGTTCCTCCACCCGGGCATCGCGACCGCAGGCGAAGCGATAGTAGCTGTAGCGGATCGGGTTTTTCTTGTAGTAGTCCTGGTGGTAGTCCTCGGCCGGCCAGAACTTCCAGGCCGGCACGATCTCGGTTTCGATGCGGGCGAAGCGGCCGCTGCGGAGCAGTTCGTCGCGGCTGGCTTCGGCGATGGCGCGCTCGGCCTCGCTCTGCCAGTAGATGCCGCTGCGGTAGGCGGTGCCCTTGTCGCAGAACTGGCGGTCCTTGACCGTCGGATCGATGTGGCGCCAGAAGTAATCCACCAGTTGCCGGTAGCCGATCTTCTGCGGATCGTAGATCACGCGCACCGCTTCTGCGTGGCCGGTGCCGCCGGTGGCCACCTCGTAGTAGGTGGGGAAGGCCTTGCTGCCGCCGATGTAGCCCGACTCGGCCTCGATCACGCCGGGAAGCTTTTCGAAATCCTGTTCCATGCACCAGAAGCAGCCGCCGGCGAAGAACGCGGCAGCCATGCCGGGGGGCACGGGCCGCTCCTGGGCTTTTGAGGTGCAGCCCAGCATCAGCCCGGCTGCAAGCAGCAGGGTGGTCAGGGCTGGCCTCATGTGCGCAGCGGCGGCAGGGCTTCGCCGCGGGGCACGAAACGCAGGGCGACGCCATTGTTGCAGTAGCGCTTGCCGGTCGGCTTCGGCCCATCGTTGAAGACGTGACCCTGGTGGCCGCCGCAGCGTGCGCAATGGTATTCGGTGCGCGGATAGATGAGCTTGAAATCGGTGGACGTCCCGAGCGCATCCGGCAGTCCCTGCCAAAAGCTGGGCCAGCCCGTGCCGCTCTCGTATTTGTGGGCGGCGTCGAACAGCGGCAGGCTGCACGCGGCACAGATGAAGGTACCGGGGCGCTTTTCGGCATTCAGCGGACTGGTCCCGGCACGTTCCGTCCCCTCCTCGAACAGGACGTGGAATGCCTCGGCAGGAAGCAGCCTTTTCCATTCCTCCCTGGCCTTGGTCAGCGGAAATTTTTCCGCGGCGCGCGCCCCGCGCGTGGCGCCAAGCGGGAGCGCAGCGGCGGCGAACAATCCGGAAAGGCCTGCAACCCATTTGCGACGGTTCATTTGGTTCTCCAGTGGTCATTGGTCGCCCGCGGGGCAGGTGACCGGTTTTCCTGAGCTTCTGGTGCTTGGTCGCGCATCTTCGCGATTGCTTACAGATCCGATTGTGATTGTCGAAGTTCCCGATGTTGGGCCAAAATAGGCGATCCTTTTACCCTGTGTGCGCCATGGACCCGGATCGCCAAAGCGAGCTCAATGCACTGCGCCCGGACCTCCTGCGCTTCGCCCGCCTGCAACTGCGCGATGCGGGTGCGGCCGAGGATGCAGTGCAGGAAACCCTGCTGGCCGCGCTGACGGGCAGCCATCGCTTCGAAAGCCGGTCCTCCTACAAGACCTGGCTGATCTCTATATTGCGCAACAAGATCGTCGACACCATCCGCAGCCAGAGCCGGGAGCTTTCCGCAAGCTCGCTCGCCGATGACGATGCAGGCGACGACCTGCTCGACGATGCGCTGTTCGACCGGCGCGGACACTGGCAGGCTTCGGCACGGCCCGGGCGCTGGGGCGATCCAGAGGCCTCGTTCGAGCAGCAGCAGTTCTGGAATGTGTTCGAAGCCTGCCTCGACCGCCTGCCGGCGAAGACCGCCCGCGTCTTCATGATGCGCGAATTCCTAGGTTTGGAAACCGAGGAGATCTGTAAGGAAACCGGCATCAGCTCGTCCAATTGCTGGGTGGTGCTGCATCGTGCGCGGCTGGGCCTGCGCACCTGCCTTGAAACGAACTGGTTTGCCGGAGCGGGGACCTGAGATGCTGAGCTGCCAACGCGCGACCGAGCTGATGTCGCAGGAACAGGACCGACCGCTCAGCCTCGCCGAGCGTTTCGGCCTGCGCCTGCATGTATTGATTTGTGCCGGTTGCAACAACTACCGACGCCAGATGGCAGTGCTGCGCGCGGCTTGCCGTCGCTTCGGTAGCCTGGGTGGCCAATGAGCGCGGAACCGGCGATGCCGAACAGCGTCTGCCCGCAATGCGGTACGGGATTCCGCTGCGGCATGGAGGGCGGCGACGTGGACTGCTGGTGTGCCGCACTGCCGCCTCTCTTGCCGGTTCCGGCAAAGCCGGGTTTCGGCGCTGCGTTGCCGGCGTGCCTGTGCCCGGAGTGCTTGTCGGCGCGGCTGGGTGCCTCCGGTGGCGAATGCGGACGGGGGTGGCCATGAGGCTCATGGACAAGATGCTGGCGGTCTCCGCCGGAATCCTGTTCGTGTTGGTGCTGGTGCTCACCCTGCTGTTCGCGCTGAGTTTCCGCCAGTTCTCGATCTATACCGCCGAACGCCATGTGCGTTCGGTCGCCGAGGCCGTCAAGGTCGGCCTGACCGAAAGCATGATCAACGGCACCATCGGCAAGCGCCAGCAGTTCCTCGCCCGGCTTGCGGGCGTACCCGGGGTGAATCAGGTGCGGGTGACCCGCGGCACGGCGGTGATCGGCCAGTTCGGGCCCGGCTTGCCCGGAGAAGGTACCGCGAGGGATGACGTCAAGTCCGTGCTGGCGACCGGCAAGGAAGTTTTCGAGTTGATCGATGTCGATGGGTCACTGGTGTTTCATGCCGTGATCCCCTATGTTGCCAGCGACCAGGGCTTGCCCAACTGCCTGCAATGTCATGCGGTGCCCGCCGGGACGGTGCTTGGCGCCGTGACCGTGGATATACCGTTCGCCGAAGTCCGGCGCCAGGGCATCGTCGCGGTGGTCATGATCAGCGCCGCGGTTCTGGTAGCGGCGCTCATCGCGCTGGCGGTGTTGCGGCGCATGATGAATCCCCTGTCGCAAACCGCGCGCACGGTGCAGGAGGTGACGTCACGGGCGGTGGGCGGCGATTTTTCGGGCCGCGTGCGCCAATACAGTGCCGACGAAGTCGGCGAGATCGCGGTCAACATCAATCGCCTGATGGACTTTCTCGAACGCGAGGTCAACACCATCCGTACCCGGGTCGGGCAATTGATGGACCATCGGGCCAGGGAGGGGGGCAACCAGTTGGCGCACACCACCGAACTGGTGGAAAGCCTGGTCGAAGCCTCGCAGTTCAAGCAGGCCATCGAGGAAGATCAGACCAAGCTGGAGATCTACCAGCGCCTGGCCGGGATATTGCGGGACAAGTGCCACATCAAGCGCTTCTCGATTTATGAGGTCGCTCCGAGCAAGAATCGCATGACGGCGATCTCGATCGATGGCGAGGTCGGCGCGACGTGCCGTTATTGCGATCCGCAGGTGATGGTCGATGCCAGTTTCTGCCGGGCCCGTCGCACCGGGCACCAGGTGAATGCCGTGGAATTCCCGGGGCTATGTACCATGTTCCGTCCCGCCTCCGCCGGCGATATCCACATTTGCCTGCCGATCAACCAGTCCGGGGCGACCGGCTGCGTGGTACAGATCGTTGGCGATGCCGGCGAGGCGTCGCTGGCGACACTGATGGTGCCTTTCATCGGTATTTACTTGCGCGAGGCCGGCCCGGTGCTTGAAGCCAAACGCCTGATGGAGCACCTGCGCGAAAACGCCCTGCGCGATCCGATGACCGGCCTCTACAACCGGCGCTTCCTCGAGGATTACGTCGGCGCCCTGGTCAACAGCAGCCAGCGGCGCAAGAGTCCGTTTTCGGTGTTGATGCTCGATCTGGACTTTTTCAAGCAGGTGAACGACATCCATGGCCACGAGGCCGGGGACAAGGTGATCAAGACCGTGGCCGATCTCCTGATACGCAGCTTGCGCGCTTCCGACATGGCGGTGCGCTACGGCGGCGAGGAGTTCCTGCTCGTGTTGACGGACACGACGGCCGAGACGGCGCTGCGGGTGGCGGAGAAGATTCGCGCCGAAATCGAGGCGACCAAGATACCGTTGCCAGGCGGCATCCTGTGCAAGACCATTTCGATCGGCGTTTCCGAGTTCCCGACCGACGCCGATACCTTCTGGCAAGTTGTAAAGTTTGCCGACGTGGCGCTGTACAAGGCCAAGGCGGGCGGACGCAACCGCGTGGTCCGCTTCGTGCCCGAGATGTGGGACTCGGAAGGAAGTTATTGACCATGAATCATGGTATCGAGTGCGTCGCGGGATAGTTGCTTGCGACACTGGCTGATGCCATTTTCGGGCACGCTCGTGGCGAGTTGCCGCTGCCCTTTCTGCCTGAAGGCGAGATTGGGCTCCGGCCCGAAATAGGCTGCTCTTGACGTGGGGGCGGGTCCGTTGCTGCTCAACCGAAAATTCCTGCGAAAACGGATCACGCCTGGTTCCTGGATGAGGATATGCGGCTGAATTCGGTCGGGCGTACAGACTGACAATGTGTCATGGCCAAAACCATTGCAATAACAGTTTGTTGTAGAAATTACTGGATTTGTTGCTGCCAAAATGTCATATCTGCATTGAGGCCCACCTTGACTGTTTGTGCTGTTTATATTGATAGCTCATGCACTTAGGCAGAAGTTAAAAATACGGCATAAAAAATGCTCTTGGTTCTCGTTGAGTGAGCTAATTCGCGGGTGGTTCGCTCGATATCCCGCCCATCAACGCTGGGGTCATTGCAAATTAACTCTTCGAAGAGGAATGTCTATATGAGCATGAAGTCGATTATCGTTGCTACCGTCCTGTCCATTGGTGTTGCCGGCATTGCCATTGCGGCCGAGCAGAAGGGCATGAGCGGCATGGAAGGTCAGAAAGGCATGAGCGGCATGGAAGGTCAGAAGGGCATGTCGGGTATGTCCGGTCAGAAGGGCATGAGCGGCATGGAAGGTCAGAAGGGCATGAGCGGCATGGAAGGCCAGAAGGGTATGTCTGGTATGTCCGGTCAGAAGGGCATGTCGGGCATGGAAGGCATGTCGGGCATGGACGGCAAGAAAAAGAAGAAGTCCAAGCAGGAAGGCATGTCCGGAATGTCCGGCATGGAAGGCCAGAAGGGTATGTCTGGTATGTCCGGTCAGAAGGGCATGAGCGGCATGGAAGGGCAGAAGGGCATGAGCGGAATGTCCGGCATGGAGGGCCAGAAGGGCATGTCCGGCATGTCCGGCCAAAAGGGCATGTCCGGCATGGAAGGCAAGAAGTAATAGCGGTGCATTGCTAAAGTCGTAAGGTAGGATGTTGTTTCGCGGATGAAGGTGACTCTCCTCCCCTTCATCCGCGCTTTTTTGTGAGAGACTTTTCATGAAACACAGGTTTGAGCATGCCGCGACACTAATGGCCGTGATGCTGATTTTGGCGTTACCGAACATTGCGCAGGCCGTCGAGAAACCGGGGGTGGGTTTTGTCGCAGGCTTGGCACCCTATCAGCGGCCGGAAGGCGCGCCGGTAATAAAGGATTTCACTCCCGATCCTGCCTGGCGTGCACGGGCCTTGACCGGAGTCGTTGCGCCGGCGCCGGCGAGCCTGCGCTTCCTCGACGATCAGGGCGCCTGGTACACCCCCTTCAACCACCCGGGAGGCCCGGGCTATTACGACCTGCGCCAGTGGTTCAGCGACGCCCCTCAATCCACGGCAAAGCAGGGCCGGTAAAGTCATGGAAAATTCGATCAAGTGGATTCTTGTCGCCCTGGTGATCCTTGCCTCGGCGTGGGGAGTCGGAGCGGGCAGGGAGGCCCGGCAGGCGGCCGACCGCGAACGCGTCATGGACCTCGACGGCAAGCTGTTGCGGGCGAGCTACAGCCCCCTGCATTTCAAGCCGGCCATCGATACGGCGACCGACGAACAATGCCTTGCCTGTCACCGGGAAGTGCTGGAAGACAAGCTGCGGGTTGCCTCACCCGCGGGAGTAAGGGCCGCCGACAGCCTCGCCTGGTACCAGATCACCAGCACTTACAGCGGCGAGCAGGACAGCTTTCATCGCCGGCACCTGGTGACCCCGCTGGCCAAGCAGTTGATGGACCTGCGCTGCAACACCTGCCATCAGGGCCACGATCCGCGCGAGGAGGCCCAAGGAGCGTCAGCGACGTCCACGCCCCAGACCGACGCCAGATTCACGCTGAGGAAGCAGGTCAATCCGGAAGCCACTTGCCTCAAGTGCCATGGCCAGATGCCAGCCAAGGAGATCATGGGTTTGACCGGCCCATGGCACGAGGTCAAGGACATGTTCCAGAACGACTGCCTCGGCTGCCACGCCGCATTTCGTACCAACCGGCACCAGGTCAGTTACCTCAAGGCTGACGCCATCGAAGACGCCGCAAAGGCCGGGCAGGCCACCAAGACCGGCGCCGACGTCTGTTACGGTTGCCATGGCGGTCGCGCCTGGTACCGCATCAGTTATCCCTACGCGCGCAACCCCTGGCCCGGCATGCCTGAAGTCACGCCCGAATGGGCCAGGCTGCGTCCGCGCCATTCGGAAATTCGTTTCCTGACCCAGTCATCCAACACCAAACCGGCGGGCCACTGAACCATGAAACCGACCCACGCAGCGATGACGGGCATCCTGAATCCCGGCCGTCGCAGCTTCATCAAGACCACCGCGGCCGGTGCCGCACTTGCCGGCGCCGGCGGCCTGATCGAAATGTCGATGCAGAAAAAGGAGGCGCAGGCCTTCGCCTACGAACCCCATTACACCGACGACCAGCTCAC
The DNA here is from genome assembly GCA_016708585.1 of Sulfuritalea sp. Taxonomy (GTDB): domain Bacteria; phylum Pseudomonadota; class Gammaproteobacteria; order Burkholderiales; family Rhodocyclaceae; genus Sulfuritalea. Next base: position 67,930 of record JADJFK010000003.1, read on the forward strand.
CACGGTCGTCACCAGCTGCGACCATAACTGCGGCTCGCGCCACATGCTGGTGGCGCACAAGAAGGGCGACGTCATCGTTCGCCTCTCCACCGACGACGGCCGCTACCAGGAAAACGGCGCCTTCGGCAAGGACACTTTCGAGGAACCGCAACTCCGAGCCTGCCTGCGCGGCCGCTCCTACCGTTCGCGCCTGTATTCGCCGGAGCGCCTGCTCTACCCGATGATGCGCGTCGGCGAGCGCGGTTCGGGCAAGTTCAAGCGCGTTTCCTGGGACCATGCGCTCGATCACATCGCCAAAAAGATGATCGAGCTGAAAAGCAAGTACGGCCCGACGGCGATCCTCGACCAGGGCTATGCCGGAACCTCCTACGGCGTGCTGCACAAGTCGGACCAGATCGAGGGCCTGCTTTCGCGCTTCCTCGGCGTGTTCGGCTGCCGCACCAACTCGTGGTCGGTGCCCAGCTATCAGGGCACCACCTTCAGCTCGCGCATGACCTTCGGCACCATCGACGACGGCAACGAGGATGACGCCTTTGCCGACACCAAACTGATGATCATGTGGGGCTGGAACCCGGCCTACACCTTCCACGGCGGCAACACCTTCTATTACATGCGCCTGGCCAAGCAGAAGGGCTGCAAGTTCGTCGTCGTCGATCCGCAGTACACCGATTCGGCGGCCGCCTACGACGCGTGGTGGATCCCGATCCGGCCCAATACCGATGCCGCGATGCTGGCGGGCATGGCGCACTACATTTTTGCCAACAAGCTGCAGGACCAGAAGTTCATCGACAAGTTCGTCCAGGGCATGGATGCCGGCACCATGCCGGACTGGGCCAAGGACCAGGAAAGCTTCAAGGACTACATTCTCGGCACCAACGACAAGACGCCAAAGACCCCCGAGTGGGCGGAGAAGATCTGCGGCGTGCCGGCGGCGGATATCAGGAAGCTGGCCGACATGTACGCCCGCACCAAGCCGGCGGCGCTCAAGGCCTCCTGGGCGCCCGGGCGCAACGCCTACGGCGAGCAGTACAACCGCATGGCGGCGGCGCTGCAGGCGATGACCGGGAACATCGGCATCCTCGGCGGCTGCGCCGAGGGCGTCGGCAAGGGCTGGCACGCCGAATCCGTGGCCTACCCCTACGACGAGAACGCCAACCTCTGGTGGGCCTCGATCAAGTCCGACCGCTGGGCGCATTGCGTGCTGAACTACCCGAACGTCAAGCGCGAGGAGATCGGCTGCTGGCCGCGAGACGACGCGCTCGACGGCAAGATTCCCAACATCAAGGGCATCTTCTGGCACGGTTCGGACTGGTTCAACCAGCTCACCAACATCAACAAGGAAATCGAGGCGATCAAGAAGCTGGAACTGGTGGTCTGCTCGGATTCGACGATCACGCCCTCGGGCCTCTGGGCCGACGTGCTGCTGCCGATCGCCACCCACTTCGAACGCCACGACGTGGCGCTGCCCTGGTACAAGGGCCATTACTACATCCACCGGCCCAAGGTGATCGAGCCGATGGGCGAGTCAAAAACCGACCTGCAGGTCTATACCGAGCTGTGCTGGCGGCTGGAGGCGCTCGACCCGGCGCTCAAGGGCCTCGGCAAGCGCTACAACCCCAAGGCTGAACGCGACTATTTCGACAACCCGGATGCGGTGGACGAGGCTTACCTGGTGGCCTGGTGGAAGAAGGTGCAGGACCACCAGGGCGTGAAGATGGGCTGGGAGGAATTCAAGCGCCGCGGCGTCTATAAATTTACCTTCGACAAGCCGCATGTCGCTTTCCGCGACCAGATCGAGAAGGGCGAGCCATTCGAGACGCCCTCCGGGAAGATCGAGATATTCTCGACCACGCTGGCGCAGGTCACGGACTGGACCAAGACCCAATACGGCTATCCGATCCCGGCCATCCCGAAGTGGATCGAGCCCTTCGAATGGCTGGGCGACACCGCGAAAGTGAAGCAGCATCCCTTCCACCTGATCACGCCGCATCCGCGCTGGCGCACCCACTCGATCTTCCACAACATCCCCTGGCTGCGCGAGACCTATCAGCAGGAAGTCACGCTCAATGCCAGCGATGCCAGGCGCCTGGGAATTGCCACCGGCGATATCGTCGAGGTCTGGAACGAGCGCGGTACCGTCGTCGTTCCGGCCTATGTCACCGAGCGCTGCATGCCGGGCGTCGCGGTGCTGTTCGAGGGTTCCTGGATGGACTTGGACAAAAAGGGTGTCGACCGTTCCGGCAACCCGGATTTCCTGACCAAGGACGAGCCCAGCCCGGCGGGAGCCTTTGCCTACAACACGATACTGGCCAACATCCGCAAGACGACGCTCGAGCACAGGCCGGGCTGGGACAGTGCGGCAACCTCGCGTTCCTACATCTTCCGCCGGGATTCCTGATCATGGCCAAGAAACTCGACATGAAGAACGTCAAGGTCGCGCTGCAAAGGAAAGTGGCGCAGACCTACGAACCGGTGAAGCCGGCGAAGCAGCTCGGCTTCATCCACCACAACGTCGACTGCATCGGCTGCCGCGCCTGCGAGATCGCCTGCAAGGACAAGAACGGCCTGCCGCCGGGACCGCGCCTGCGCCGCGTGATGTACGTCGAAGGCGGCCATTACCCGGACGTGTTCGCCTACAAGGTGAACATGAGCTGCAACCACTGCGCCGAACCGGCCTGCCTGCCGACCTGCCCCACCGGGGCGATCTGGAAGCGCGAGGCGGACGGCATCGTGGACATCGATTCGACGCTGTGCATCGGCTGCCGTCGCTGCGAGGCGGCCTGCCCCTACGGTGCGCCGCAGTGGAATCCGAAGGAGCAGATCGTCCAGAAGTGCAACATGTGCGTGGACGAGATCGATGCCGGGCGCAAGCCCTACTGCGTCATGGCCTGCATGATGCGCGTGCTCGATATCGGCCCGATCGAGGAGCTTTGGGCCGGCACCGCGAAGACCACCGCGATCGGTCCCAACGACAAGCCGGTGCGCCAGGTCAAGAACTTCGCCGATCCGGAGCTGACCCGTCCCTCGATTGCCTTCGTGCCGCATAGCAAGGGCAAGGTCGGATGACACTGGATGCCGAGGTGGCCTCGGCCCTCGCCGAAGATGCCGCCACTCTTGCGCTGCTGCACGACAGCGAGTTGGCGCGGCCTGTCCTGGCCGGGCTGAAAGAGGCGGACTTTCCGGCCAACCTCGGCCTGCTTCCCATGGGCCCGGCAAGCCTGGGCAGTTTCGAGATGATGCGGACGGCGCTGGCATCCCTGCCCGACAGCCCGGATGCCGCATTGCTCGATGAACTGGCGGCCGATTTCGCCGCGATCTACCTGACCGGTGCGTTCGGTGCGTCGCCCAGCGAATCGTACTGGCTGTCCGACGACCACCTGGTCTGCCAGGACGCGATGTTCGACTTGCGCACGCTCTATGCCGAAAACGGCCTGGCCGTCCCCGACTGGCGCAAGCGACCGGACGATCACCTGGTGTTCCAGCTGCAATTCCTCGCCCGGCGCCTCGATGCAGCCGCCACTCCCGAAGACTGGCGTGCGCTCGGCCGATTTCTCGATTACCACCTGTTGCGCTGGCTGCCCGACTTCGCCGGGCGCGTTGCCGATCGCTGCGACACGATGTTCTATGCCGCACTGGCATTGCTGACCGATGCATGGCTGCAGCAGTTACGCGACCTGATTGCAGATCATCTCGGCGAGTCCCGGACGAGCCGGGAAGAAATCGCGGCCAGCCTCGGCTCGCGACGCGAGGCCGAAGCGGTGGCGGTGCCCATCGCATTCATGCCCGGGGCCGCCGGCCCGAGCTGGTAAGGCCGGCACCGGTGGAAGCCGGTAGCCGGGACAATTCCGTCGCATCAAGGCGGATCGCATTTGCTTGCAGTATCCTCGCGCCATGACCACTCGCGTTGTCCAATTGAGCCACCGCCTGCTGCGCGGCGTGCTGCTGGCCGCCGGCGGTGCGTCGCTGCTGCTGGGTGTGGTGTTTCTCGGTCTGTACCGCCAGCAACTCGAAAATGAGCGCGCTGAAGCCTCGCTGCAGCTGAATCGCATGCTGCAGGTGACCTGGGAAAATGCAATGCTCAAGCGCGACGTCGAAGGTCTGCGCGACATCGTCGGCAAGCTCGGTACATTGCCCGGGATACGCGACGTCCTGATCCTGGCACCCTCGGGTGAAGTTCGCTTCGCCTCGGACGTAGCCAAGCTGGGACGACAGATGCCCGGTGTGGCTCAGGCGACGACGGCCGGCAAGCCGCTGAGCCGCTTCGAGAACCTGGAAAGCGGCGGGGAGGTGCTGCGGTCCATCAATCCCGTGCCGAATCGCGCCCCGTGCCTGCCGTGTCATGGCACTATCGCTGCCAACCCCGTAAATGGCGTCCTGGTGATCGATTACGACGCCGCGCCGATCCGCGACAGTGCCCGGCGCAGCGCCATCCTGTTCCTGCTGGCGGGGAGTGCCGTGCTTGGCCTCACGCTGGCGACCCTGTGGCTGGCCTTGCGCCACCAAGTGATTCGGCCGCTGGCCGATCTGGATGCCGCCGCCCGTGCGCTGGCGACGGGTGACTTGTCGTTGCGCGCCGTAGTCACGCGCAACGACGAGATCGGACGCGTCGCCGAAAGTTTCAATTGCATGGCGGGGCGGCTCGAAGCGCAAATGGCTCTGGTAAGGGCCCACGAAGCCTGGCTGCAGGAAATCCTCGACGCCCTGCCGGATGGAGTGCGCGTCATCCGTGCCGCCGACAAGAAGGTGGTCCTCGCCAATCGCGCCTTTTGCCAGCAGACCGGACGGCCGCTCGAAGAGATTCTCGGTCATGCGTGCCACAGCAGCAGCCATGCCCGTGCCGAGCCTTGTGTGGCCACCCTGGTGATCTGTCCGCTGGTCGAGCTGCAGGAAGTGGGCGCGACCCTCAAGGCCAGTCACCACCACCAGCGCGCCGTTGGCGGCCAGTTCCCGGCTGAAGTCAACGCCGTCCTGGTCGAGATCGACAGAGGCGGCGGCGGGGAGCGTTACATCGTCGAGTCGGTGCGCGACCTCGGCCAGGCGGCACGGGTTTCGCACGAGCAGCGCCTGTCGGAACTCGGCCTGCTCGCGGCCGGCATCGCCCACGAGATCCATAATCCGCTGGGCTCGGTTCGGCTCGGCGTGCAGGGCCTGGCGCGCGAGATCCGCGAGGCGCGCATCACGCCGGAGCAGATCCAGGAATACATGGGCCTCATCGACCAGGAAATCGACAACTGCATCGCCGTCACCCGTCGCCTGCTGTTGCTGGCGCGGCCGCCCAGCAACAGCCTGCAACTGGTGGTACTCGGCGAGGCATTGACGGATACCTTGCGACTGCTCGAGTTCGACGCCCAGGGCCGCAACATCCGGCAGCAGATCGAGGTCGCCACGACCGAATCGAGGGTGCTGGCCGACGAAGCCGAGATTCGCATGATCTTCCTCAATCTGGTGCAGAACGCGCACCATGCGATGCCGGAGGGCGGCACGCTGACAGCCCGGGTCAGCGAGACCGAGGGGCAGGCGCTGATCGAGATTGCCGATACCGGAATCGGCATGGACCCGGAACATGTCGCAAGGATTTTCGATCCCTTTTTCAGCCGCCGGGCCGACGGAGTCGCCGGAACGGGCCTGGGTCTCACCATCGTCAAGAACTTCGTCGAACGCATGGCAGGTGAAATCCGGGTCGAAAGCGCAGCCGGCGGAGGCACGCGTTTCCTGATCCGCCTGCCGCTGGCCGAAAGCTCATGGGAGAACGGTGCGTGAAGAAAAAGACCCTGCTCATCATCGATGACGATGTCGTGTTCAACGGATTGCTGCGGCGGCAGATTGAGGCGATGGGCTTCGCCACGGTCGGCGCCGGCACCTGGGCCGAAGCCCAGCAGAAGCTAGGCGAGATCGAGCCCGACGCCATCATCCTCGACTTCAGGCTGCCCGACAGCAATGCGACCAAGATCCTCGCCGAAATCCGCAACCAGTACCCGGTGATCGTGCTTACCGGCTATGGCTCGATTCCCAATGCGGTGAACGCGATTCGCGAAGGCGCGGCGGACTTCCTGACCAAGCCGGTGAATGTGGATGAGCTGGAAATGACGGTTCGCCACGTGCTGGAAACCGCCGAGCTGCGCGAGTCGAACCAGTTCTACCGCACGCAACTGGCGGCGCATCGCCCCGGACCGATGGTTTTCGACAGCGCGGCGATGCGTGAAGTGCAGGCCATGGTCGACGCGGTAGGGCCGACCGACACCACGGTGCTGATCCTGGGCGAATCGGGCACCGGCAAGGAACTGGTGGCGCAGGCGATACACGATGGGAGTCCGCGAGCACATCGGGAACTGGTTGCGATCGACGGCAGCGGCCTGCAGGAAAGCCTGTTCGAGTCGGAGCTGTTCGGGCACGAGCGAGGCGCCTTCACCGGTGCCGACCGGCAGAAGAAGGGGCTGATCGAGGAGGCCGCGGGCAGCACCCTGTTTCTCGACGAGATCGGCGACATCGGTTCCGCAATCCAGGCGAAACTGCTGCGCGTCATGGAAACCAGTACCTTTCGTCGCCTCGGCGGCAACAAGACGCTGACCGCCGATGCACGTTTTGTCGCGGCGACCAATCGCGACATCGAGGCGATGGGTCGTAGCGGCAGCTTTCGCAGCGACCTCTATTTTCGCCTCTCGCGTTTCGTCATCACGGTGCCGCCGCTGCGCTCGCGGCGCGAGGACATCGAACCCCTGGCAAGGCATTTCCTCAACGTGCTGACCCGCACCGCACCCATGAGCCTCGCGGCTGACGGCCTGAAGCTGCTCCTGGCCTATGACTGGCCCGGCAACGTGCGCGAACTGCGCAACGCCGTGGAGCGTGCAGTCATCCTGGCCCGACCCGATACTCAGGTCCGGGCCGAGCACCTCGCCTTCATCCCGCGCGCGCAAACCGGGGAAACCGTACTTCGCTTCGCCCAGGACCCGACCCTGGAGCAGATCGAGCGAGACTACCTGAAACAGGTCATGGCGACGAACGGCGGCAACCGGCAGAAGACGGCCGCAGTGCTGGGTATCAGCGAGCGCCACGTCTATCGGCTGATCGAGAAGTATCGCAATGACTGAGTGGCCGGCTGCTGCGAGCCGCCAAAAAGCTATTGGCTGACCATCGCTGGCAGTACCGACAGATCGGCGATCTCGCCATCGGGCGTATCCGGAATCCGCTCCGCGGCCTGGCCGAAGCGGTTGCACCAGATCACCCGGAAACCGAAGGCCTTGGCGGAATAGGCATCCCAGCCGTTGGATGACAGGAAGCAGATGCGCGCCGGCGCGATCTGCAGCCGCTCCGCCGCCAGGCGGTAGACCGACGGATGCGGCTTGTACACGCCGACCTCTTCCACTGATAACACCGCATCGAACACGTCCTCCAGCCCCGAATTGCGGACCACCGCCGCGAGCATGGGCGGGGTGCCGTTGGAGAGGATGGCGAGCTTCATGCCGCGGCCCTTCAATTCGCGCAGCATGGCCGGAACCTCGGGGTAGGTCGTCAGCCGGAGATACAGATCCATCAGCCTGTCGCGCAGGCCCGGGCGCTCTATCTTCAAGCTGGCGAGGGCAAAGTCCAGCGCGTCGCCGGTGACCTGCCGGAAATCGGCGTGATGCTGTGCGAGCCCGCGCAGCCAGGTGTATTGCAGCTGCTTCAGGCGCCACAGGTCGGAGAGGCGCTGCCAGTCTTCGCCCAGCTCGTCCCGGGCGGCGCTTGCCGCGCTGTTGAAGTCGAACAAGGTACCGTAGGCGTCAAAGACGCAGGCGTCGATGTTCTTGAGTTGCGGCGTCGTGGTCATGGCCGGTCTCCGTTCAGCTGCCGCAGCTGGGCGCCGCCGCGGTTTCGTGGCCCAGCGCGCCGCCGCAACTCGAACCCTGGCCCGCCGTGCAGCCGTAGCAGTGGTCGGCGACGCGGACGGCCTGGTCTTCCAGTGCGGCGGCGCTGGCCCGGCTGATGTGCAGGCGGCCGCCCGACGGGTCGGTGATCGCCAGGCCGAGCTGCTGGTTGAAGTCGCAGTCGTGGAGATAGCCCTGCCAATCGACGCTGACCAGGCTGCGGCACATCACGTGTTGCAGGTTTTCGTCGCGGTGGGCGGCGCGCAGGGTGTTCATGTAGGCGTTGAACTGGCCTTTGGAAATCAGGGTGCTGCCGAAGCGCTGGATCGGCATGTTGGCCAGGGTGAACAATTCGTTGAACACGACGCCGTACTTCTCGCCCAGGTGCTGCTTGTAGGCGGCTTGCAGCGCGACCTGGGGCGGCGGCAGGCTCGCGCCTTGCGGGTTGTAGACCAGGTTGAGGCCGAGGCCGCTGCCTTCTCGGCCGTAGCCCAGCGCGTTGAGTTTTTGCAGCGCGCGCAGGCTGGCCTCGAAAACCCCCTTGCCGCGCTGCTGGTCGACGTTTTCCTCCAGGTAGCAGGGCAGCGAGGCGACGATTTCGACGCGGTGCTGCGCGAGGAAGTCCGCCATGTCTTCGAATCCTGGCTCTTCGAGGATGGTCAGGTTGCAGCGGTCGATTACGCGCAGTCCGCGCGCGCGGGCCGCCACGACAAGACGGCGGAACCGTGGATTGAGTTCCGGCGCACCGCCGGTGAGGTCGATGGTGGTGATGCCGGGGTTCGCCGCGATGAAGTCGAGCACCGCATCGATGGTTTCGGCCGTCATTTCCTCGGTGCGTTTCGGCCCGGCATTGACGTGGCAGTGCAGGCAACTCTGGTTGCAGCGGTAGCCGAGGTTGAGCTGCAGGGTTTCCACGGTGCGTCGTCGCAGGGCGGGAAAGTCGGTACGGGTCAGCAGGTGCAGGGTGGCGTGCATGAGTGTCTCCGGCGGTATTTCGTATTTTGTCGGGCGGGGCGATGATTGCTTACAGTTTGCACCAACATCGGACGGCGGGGCGGCAGATTCCGCGCTGCGGTATGGTGGATGTCCGCAATTGTCCCCGGCGGGGCATCGGACTAGCATGCCAAGCTGAGATCCCGGCTGACGGGCGACGACGGAGGATGGACATGGAATTCATCAAGCTGACCCGGGACGGCCACATCGGAACCATCGTTCTCGACCGGCCGAAAAAGCTCAATGCACTGAGCCACGATCTCGTCGCCGAAGTGATCGCCGCACTGCAGGAGCTGGAGGGTGGCGGGGCCAGGGTCGTGGTCCTGCGCGCGCAAGCGGGCGCCAGGGTCTGGTCGGCCGGCCACGACGTCGGCGAATTGCCCGAAGGCGGCCGCGATCCATTGGGCTGGGATGATCCGCTGCGCAACCTGGTGCGCACCATCGAGACCTGCCGCATGCCGGTGATCGCCATGATCGAGGGCGGGGTCTGGGGCGGCGCGGTGGAAACCGTGCTCGCCTGCGACATCGTCATCGCCGCGCCCGATGCCACGTTCGCCGTGACGCCGGCGCGCCTGGGCGTACCCTACAACGTCAGCGGCATGATGACCTTCATGAGCGCCGCCAGCCTGCGCCTGGTCAAGGAACTGGCCTTCACCGCAGCGCCGATCTCGGCGGAACGCGCGGAGCGCATCGGCATGATCAACCATGTGGTGGCAGCGGAGGATCTGGAGGCCTTTACCTTCGACATGGCCGCCACGATCGCGAACAATGCACCGCTGAGCATCGCCGTCATGAAGGAACAGCTGCGGGTCCTGGCCGGGGCGAAACCGGTCAGCCCGCGCGGCTTTGAAAAAGTGCAGGGCTTGCGCCGGATTGTGTACGATAGCCATGACTATCACGAGGGAATTCGCGCCTTCAAGGAAAAACGCAAGCCGGCGTTTACCGGCAAATAGGCACGTGGAGGCAGTCCGGGTTCCTCGGCGCGCAGGAGATTCTGAACCGTCAATAGGGAGTCGGCCATGAACATCAATCCGGATACCGTTCCGCACGGGGTAAGGCTGCTGCACGATCCGCTGCGCAACAAGGGTACTGCGTTTACGGATGTCGAGCGCGACGCGCTCGGCCTGCGCGGCCTGTTGCCGCCGCACATCCACACCCAGGACGAGCAGATGGCGCGCTTCCTCGCGCACCTGCGCGGCCTGCCCGATGCGCTGGAGCAGTTCGTCGCCTTGTCCGCATTGCACGACCGTAACGAAGCCCTGTTCTTCCGCGTGGTGTGCGACAACGTCGACGAGATCATGCCGCTGATCTACACGCCCACGGTCGGCCTGGCCTGCCAGCGCTTCGGCCATATCTTCCAGCGCCCGCGCGGCATGTTCATCAGCATCAACGATCGCGGCCGCATCGCCGAAATCCTGCGCAACTGGCCGCTCAAGGCCGGCATCATCGTCGTCACCGACGGCGAACGCATCCTCGGCCTCGGCGACCAGGGCGCCAACGGCATGGGCATCCCGGTCGGCAAGCTGTCGCTGTACACCGCCTGCGCCGGCGTCGATCCGGCAATCTGCCTGCCGGTGACGCTGGACATGGGCACCAACAACGAAACCCTGCTCGCCGATCCCTATTACGTCGGCCTGCGCCGGCATCGCGTCACCGGCCCGGCCTATGACGAACTGATCGACGAGTTCATCACCGCGGCGCGCGAAGTGTTTCCCGATGTCATCATCCAGTTCGAGGACTTTGCCAACCACAACGCCTTCCGGCTGCTCGAGAAATACCGCGACAGGATCTGCACCTTCAACGACGACATCCAGGGCACCGCATCCGTCGCGCTGGCCGGCGTATTCTCCGCGCTGCGCGTCAAGGGCACCGCGCTCGCCGACGAGAAGTTCCTCTTCCTCGGCGCCGGCGAGGCGGCGACCGGCATTGCCGACCTGATCGTGGCGGCAATGGTGGCCGCGGGCATGGATCCCGCGGAGGCGCGGCGGCACTGCTGGCTGGTCGACTCCAAAGGCCTGGTGGTCAAGTCGCGCGAAGGACTGGCGGCGCAGAAACTGCCCTACGCCCACGAGCATCCGCCGGTCGCGGATTTTCTCGCCGCGCTGAATGCGCTGAAGCCGACCGCCATCATCGGCGTCGCCGCCGTGGGCGGCACCTTCACGCCGGAAGTGCTGCGCGCGATGGCCGACCTGAACGAGCGCCCGATCGTCTTCGCCCTGTCGAATCCGACGTCCAAGGCCGAATGCACGGCGGAGCAGGCTTACCAGGGCACCGACGGGCGCGCCCTGTTCGCCAGCGGCAGCCCGTTCCTGCCGCTGGATTTCAAGGGCAGGCGGATGGTGCCGCGCCAGGGCAACAACTCCTACATCTTCCCCGGCGTCGGGCTCGGCGCCATCGCCTGCGGTGCCACGCGCATCACCGACGAGATGTTCCTGGTGGCGGCGCAGGCCCTCGCCGAGCAGGTGACGTCGGCCGACCTCGACCAGGGCAGCCTGTTCCCGCCCCTGTCGAATACCCGTGCGGTGTCGGCCCGGATCGCCGTCGCGGTGGCCGAAGTGGCCTACGAGCGCGGCCTGGCCGCCAAGTCGCGGCCGGAAGACATGATGGCGCTGGTGCAGGCGCATGTGTATGACCCGCACTACGCGACCTACGTCTGACGGATGACTTGATGAATTCCGGCCAGAGGATATAGTGGCGACGTACGCGGCTTTCCCGAACCCGGAGCACCGATGATGGATCTGGCCCATTTGCCCCTCGACCTTGCCGGCTTGCTGGCCCTGGCTGCGGGACTGGGTTGGGCTGCCGGGCTGCGCTTGTATACCGTGGTATTCGTCGTCGGCCTGGCAGGCCACCTGGGCATCGCGGACCTGCCGCCAGGCCTGCGCGTCCTTCAGCATCCCTGGGTTTTCGGCGCCGCCGGGGTGATGCTGTTCATCGAGTTTTTCGCCGACAAGATTCCCCTGCTCGATACCGCCTGGGACACGGTGCACACCTTCATCCGCATCCCGGCGGGCGCCGCTCTTGCCGCCATGGTCTTCGGCGGCCAGGGCCTCGAATGGCAGACGGCGATGGCCATCATGGGCGGCACGCTGGCCGCCGGCACCCACTTCACCAAGGCCGGCACGCGGGCCATGATCAACGCCTCGCCGGAACCCTTCAGCAATGCCGCGGCCTCTTTCAGCGAGGATATCGTGGTGCTGGCCGGCCTATGGCTGATGTTCGCCCACCCCTGGCTGATGCTGGCCCTGCTGCTGCTGCTGGTGATCGCCACCGCCTGGCTGCTGCCAAGGCTTTGGCGCGGGATAACCGGGATCCTCGGCGGCCTTTCGCTGCCTGGCACCAGGCCCGGTACGAATTAACGCAGCAGCGAAATGAATGTTGCTGCGATGATGGCCGAAGTAATGACGCCGCTGATGTTGGCGCCCAGCGCCTGCGGCAGGACGATGGCCCCCGGATTGGCCTCGGCGGCGATCTTCTGCACGATCTTGGCGGTGGTCGGTACGCAACTGACCCCGGCGATGCCGATGATCGGGTTGTACTTGCCGCCACTCCAGAAATACAGCACGTAGCCGCCGGCCAGGCCGCCGAGGGCGGAGATCAGCAGCGCCAGCATGCCCAGCAGCAGCAGCTTCAGAACGGTCGGTTCGAGCAGGGTACTGGCCTCGCAGAGTATCCCCAGCGTCAGTCCGAGGAAGAAGGTGGCGCCGTAAAGGAAGGTTTCTTCCAGCAACTTCTTGAAGGCATCGAGGCCGCTTTCGCGCACCGCCACGCCGAGGAACAGCGAAAAGAACAAGGGCGCGGCTACCGGGAACAGCAGGCAGAGCAGGGTGCAGGCGACGACGGCGAACATCATTTTCTGCGAACGGCTGATCTTGGGCCCCCGGTCGGCGCTCATGTCGATGCCGCGGATGTGCTTCGGCACCAGCCACTTGATCAGGTAGGGATAGGCGCCGTAGGTGAGGCCGAGGTAGAGATAGCCGACCACGGTGATCGGCACGAACAGGTGCTTGGCCAGGATCAGCGAGGTGAACAACACCATCGGTCCGTCCGCGCCACCGATGGTGGCGACCGAGGCGGCTTCGCGTTCGGTGAGTCCGAGTCCGACGGCAATGGGGAAGATCGCGATGGTTCCCAGCTCGGCGCACAGGGCGATGAAGATGCTCTGGAAGGGGCGCGCCATGACATAGCCGACATCGAGCAGGACGCCGATGCCCATGAATACCAGGCAGGCGATCAGGCCGTTGCTGAAGGCCAGCGTATAGACCGGCTGCAGCCAGTTGATCTGCAGCACATTGACCAGTCCGACCGGGTCCGACAACAGCGGGTCGACGAACAGGGTGCCGATCTTGTTGCCTTCGAGGAACATCACGCCGGCATTGACCGAGGACATGCCCAGGCCCATCGGAATCATCAACAGCGGTTCGAGGATGTTGCGCGAGCCGAGGTAGATCAGCGCAAAGCCCAGCAGCATCAGGAAGATGCGGCCGAACATGATCTTCGGCTCGGAGGCCGCCAGGGTGGCGATGCCCTGGAACAGGTCGAGGAAGTTGATGCCGTCCATGCGGCTCAGTCCGACGGCCCGGCATCGCCTGCGCCGCGCGCCGGCGTGCCACCGGCGATGGCCGGCTTGCGCTGTTCGATGGCGCTCACGCGATCGTCACCAGCACCTGCCCGCCTTCGACCGCGTCCCTCGGCGCTACCAGTACGCGGGTGACCTGGCCGGCGCGCGTGGCGATCACCGGGGACTTCATCTTCATGGCCTCGAGCACCAGCAAGCGGTCGCCGGGGGCCACGGTCTGCCCGACATTGACATGGACTTCGACGACCACTCCGCCCATTCCGGCGACGACATCGCCCGCCGCGCCGGGTGCGGCGGGCGCGGCATGCGCGGCCGTGACGGTGGCCGGCGCTGCGCCGGGGGCGGCCATGCCGGCGACGCCGACGGCGGCCGCCGGGGCCGGTGCGTTTTCGCCGGGGGCGAGTTCCAGCACCGAGACCTCATATTCGCGTCCGTTCACCGTTACCTTGAAATGTCTGGGCATCTTGTTTCTCCTCTAACGGGGGCCGGGCGCATGGGAATGCTGGGCGGCGCGCGCGCCGCTGGCCCAGCGATTGCCGGTTCTTGCGATGTGCAGCACGTGATGCGGCCCGATCATGGCGAAGATCGCCGCCGACAGCGCGGCGACATCTTCCTCGGGGACGCCGGGTCCGATCGGGCAAACCTCGCCCAGCGGCACCTCGACCGGTTTCAGCTTTTCCAGGCGGTTGGTGATCGAGACCATGGCCTTGATCAGCAGCGCGACGATTGCCGAAATCGCAATGGCGATACCGTAGACCTGGAAGGCTTTGATGAGGGCGGCGGTCAGCATGGATCGGGGTCCTTTCGCCTGCCGTCACATCGGGATGTTGCCGTGCTTCTTGGCCGGCCGCAGTTCCCGCTTGTCGAGCGTCTTGCGCAGGGCCAGCGCAACCATCCAGCGCGTATCCTGCGGTTCGATGACGTCGGTGACGTAGAAATTGCTGGCCGAGACATAGGGCGAGGCGAACTCGTCGCGGTATTCCTGCGCCAGCTCGGCGGCCCTGGCGGTGCGGTCGGCGGCCTTGTCGAGCTCCTTGCGATAGAGGATCTGCACCGCGGCTTCGGCGCCCATCACGGCGATCTCGGCCGTCGGCCAGGCGAACACCATGTCGGCGCCGAGTTCCTGGCTGCACATGGCGAGATACGAGCCGCCGTAGGCCTTGCGCAGGATCACGGTGATTTTCGGCGTGGTACACGAGCCGTAGGCAGACAGCATTTTCGCGCCGTGGCGGATGATGCCGCCGCGCTCCTGTTCGACGCCGGGCAGGAAGCCCGGCACATCGACCAGCGTCAGCAGCGGAATGTTGAAGGTATTGCAGGTGCGCACGAAACGCGCGACCTTGTCCGCGGCATTGAGGTCGAGCGCACCGGCCATGACCAGCGGCTGGTTGGCCACCAGCCCCACCACCACGCCGCCGACGCGGGCGAAGCCGACGATCACGTTGCGCGCAAAGCCGGCATGCACTTCGAGCAGTTCGCCGCCATCCACCAGGCGACGGATCACCGCCTGCATGTCCAGCGGCTCGGAGGGGCTGTCCGGGATGCAATCGTTGATGCCGGGGTCGGCCATTTCCTCGATGTCCAGATCGAGGCGGTGCGGCGGGTCCTCGGTGTTGTTCGCGGGCAGGTAGGACAGCAGTTGCCTGACCAGGGCGATGGCATGGCGGTCGTCCTCGGCGATGAAGTGGGCGTTGCCGCTGACCGTGGCATGCATCTCGGCGCCGCCGACGTCGGCCATGGTCGTCGCGCGGCCGGTGACGGCCTTGATCACTTCCGGCCCGGTGAGGAACATGTGGGCGTTGTGTCGCGTCATGATGACGAAATCCATCAGGGCCGGCGAATAGGCGGCGCCCCCGGCGCAGGGGCCGCAGATCACCGCGATCTGCGGCACGACGCCGGAAAGCAGGACATTGGCGTAGAACACCTCGCCATAACCGGACAGCGCATCCACGCCCTCCTGGATGCGCGCGCCGCCGGAATCCTTGAACGCCACCACGGGTACGCCGATCTTGAGCGCGTGCAGCATGGTGCGGGTGATCTTCTTCGCCTGCATCTTGCCCAGGGTACCGGCGACCACGCTGAAATCCTGGCTCACCACCGCCACCTGCGTGTCGCCGACGTAGCCGGTGCCGGCAATCACGCCGTCGGCGGGCAGGGTCCGGCCGGCCATGCCGAAGTGGGTGGCATTGTGCGCGGCATGCAGGCCGAATTCCTGGAAGCTGCCGGCGATGACCAGTTCGCCGATGCGCTCGCGCGCCGAAAGTTGTCCCCTGGCGTGCAGGGCGTCCAGCTTTTCCCTGCTGACGTGTTCGCTCAGCTTCGCGCGCTTGTCGCGCAGTCGTTGGATCAATTCCGGTCGAATCGTCATCGGGGCTCCTCCCTGACGGCACGGGCAAACAGGCTTTTTCTGATGCTACCGATTGTCATTGCCGACCCTGCCGCCGCGTAGTATCCACAGTTTCGCGCGGACGCGCCAGTGTTGCGGGAACGGGCCGCAAGCCGGCCGGTCGTGGCGCCCGGAATCAGGCGCAAGCGGCATTCGGCGCCGGCGCAAGCGCATCGACCGTGCATCTTCGGAAAACGGCGCTGCCACGCCCGACGGCAGGTTGCCATACCCGGAACTTCCCGCTGGCGTTATCATCATGCGCCTGCATGACCTTTTATTGCCGTAGCGCCAGCGCCGACTTTTCCGGGGCGGCGCAACGTGCTCCGGGGCACTTGAACCGCCCGTCGTGTCCGACCCGGGCCGGCCAACCGAGTCAATCATGGAAAATCGCACTGCCCGCCTGAAGCGCATCAGAATCCTTGCGGTGGCGCTGGTCCTGCTTTCGCTTCTGATCCTCCTGGTCAGCGCCCATATCCGCCTCAGCGGCGCCGGGCTGGGCTGCAGTCCGTGGCCCGACTGCTACGGCCAGTTGCTGGCCGGCGCGGCCAACCTGCACGGCGACGCGGCGCGCATCCTGCACCGCAGCGCCGCTTCGCTGGCCCTGGTGCTCGGCTTCGTCCTCGTCGCGCAGTGCCTGCGCCCGCAACCGGTCCAGCCGGCCGCGCGCTGGGCCACGGCGCTGTTGTCGCTGATGATCGCCCTTACCTTCGTCGGCCTGTTCAGTGCCGATCCGCACCGGGTCTGGCCGGGCTTCATCAACATCCTGGGCGGCGCCGGCCTGGTCCTGCTGTCGTGGCGCACGGCGCTTGCCGCCGGCGCCGATCCGGGGCCGCCGCCGCGCCCGGCACCATTGCTCCATGCCGGGGCCGGGCTGCTGGTGCTGACGATGGCGCTGGGCGCCCTGATCGGCGTGCGTTATGCCGCCACGGCCTGCCTCTCGCTGCCCGCATGCGGCGATGTCGCCTGGCCCGTGGCCGCCGGCTGGAGCGCGCTGAATCCCTTCACCGTGATCGCCGCCGCGGCGGGGCCGGGCGATGAGGGCGGCGTTGCGCTGCACCTGCTGCATCGCTACTGCGCGCTGGCGACCTTGCTGCTGCTGGGCATCGGCGGGCTGCAGGGGCTGGCGCAACCGGCGACGCGCGCAAGCGCGGTCCTGCTCCTGGCGCTGCTGCTGGTTCAATTCGCGCTGGGCGTGCTGACCGTGCTGAGCGGCTTCGGCCTCTGGCTGGCCGTCGCCCACAGCGTGTGCGCCTCGCTGCTGCTGGCGGCGACGCTTCAGTTGATGACGCGGCCGGCCGCCTGATTCCGCGAGCGCAGCGCAAGCCACTCGTTTACGACCAGCGCGCCGACCACCAGCGCGCCGCCGGTCAGGGTGTCGCTGCCAGGGACTTCGCCGGCGCCGAGCCAGGCCAGCGCCACGCCGAATATCAGCTCCAGCAGGGCCAGCAGGGAAATCTCTGCGCCGGAAAGCACGCGCGACACGCGCACCACGAGCAGGCAGGGCACGGCCAGCTGGAACACGCCGAGGAAGCCGAGCAGGCCGATGTCATGGGCCGTGGCCTGCAGCGGCCAGGCCAGCGGCAGTGTCGCCGCGGCCGAGATCATGGCGCCGAGCAGCACGGCCGGCAGCATGTCCGGCGCCGCGGCGCCGTCCGCGCTCGCGGCATTGTCGCGGTGGCCGGCCGCCTGCAGCAGCGTCCAGTTGACCGCCGCCGCCAGCGGCACGGCCATCGCCACCACACTGCCGGTCAGCGCGACGCCGGCGTCCAACTGCCGGAAGAACATCCAGGCGATGCCGATGCCGGCCGCCACGATCGCCAGCCAGGTGCGCGGCGGCTGGCGCTGGGCGAGGAACAGGCGCGCCAGCAGCGCCGTCATCAGCGGCCCCAGCGCCATCATGACAAGAACATTGGCGACCGTGGTCAGGGTCAGGGCGACCATGAAGGCGGTGTACATCACCGCCCAGCACAGGCCCGAGGCCCAGACGATGCGCGGCGCGCGGACGAGGCCGGCCCACAGCCCCGGGCCGCGCAGCGCGGTCAGCGCGACGGCCAGCGCCAGCGCATTGAAGGCGCTGCGCCAGAAGGTCACCTCGAAGCTGCGCGCGCCCTCCAGGTGGCGGCTGACCACGCCGGCCATGCTCCACAGCAGGGTGACGAGGACCATCAGCATCACGGCGCGGCGATGGCTCATGCGGCGGTATTTGGATGGTTAGCAGCGGGCATCACGCGCGCCGCGTCGCCGTGTCGTCGGCGCCGTCCGCAGGGGATACCGCCCCCGGCTGCGCCGGAGGCATAACATTTTGCTGGTCCGGCGCTGGGGCCAGCGCCGCGATAATCACCTCCGCTGCCCTCGCGTCCTGGACGAAGAACAGATGCCCGCCTTCGAACTCGCGGTAGCCGGCGCCGGGAATGCGCTCGGCCATGCGGCGCTGCGCCTGCGGCGCGGCGATGCTGTCGTAGCGCCCGGCGAATACGCTGACCGGCATCTTCAGTTCGGGCAGGCGATCCCAGGTGTCGTGTCCGCGCCGCGCGCCCAGCTGGCGCAGGCTGCCGGCGCGCCACGCGGGATCGTCGGCACCGAGCCGCAGCATCGCCATGCCGTCGTCGACCAGGCTTTGCCACAGCGCCGCATGCGCCGCCTGCCAGTGCGGTGTGCGGCGGCTGTCGGCGAGTTCGAGGAAACGGCGCACGCGCTGTTCGTCGTCGAGGTCCGCGAGTTCGTGCAGCGGATAGGACGAGCCGCCGGCGCCGCCGGCGCTGGTGGACATCAGCACCAGGCGCTCGACGCGGGCGGGATGGCGCAGCGCCAGTTGCTGCGCCACCATGCCGCCGAAGGAATAGCCGAGCACCGCCGCCCTGTCCCAGCCGAGCACCGCCATGAGGCCGGCGGCATCGTCGGCGTAGTCGGCCATCGTGTAGTCGCGCGCCGGCTTGCCGCTGCGGCCCATGCCGCGCTGGTCGAAGGCCAGCACCGTGAACTGCGCAGCCAGCAGGCGGTCGAAATCGGTCGGCGGCCGCCGCAGGTCGCCGCCGGTGCCCCAGATTTTCAGCAGGCGCGGACCGCTGCCGGCCAGCTCGTAGCAGATGTCGATGTCGCGGACGCGGGCGATGGGCATGGTGTGCAGTGTGCGGGGAAGGAGGCCGACGAAGGGCGCACATCATATACGCCGCTGCGCCGAAAAGTCGGCGCTGGCGGCACGGCGCAGGCGCAAGCCGTGCTCAGTCGGGCGCCTTCTCCTGTCTGCCGCGGCCCCACTTCAGGCCCAGCAGCAGCGCCGGCGCCAGGTGCCAGAGTACGTCGAAGATGTCCAGCGGCCGCGTCAGCCGGCCTTCGGCCAGCATGCGCGCCTTTTCGACCAGGTGCGGCTCGGGCACGAAGGGCGCGCCGAGCATGAATATCGCCGCGGCGATCAGCAGGGGGTAGGGAATTTTGTCCAGCCAGCGCATCGATGTTTTCTCCATGAATGATCCCTGCGGGCACGCATCCTGTTCAGCCTTCGGGCGGCGGGCAGCGCCGGCCGGGTTCGGTCGCGATGAACGCTTCCACCACCATGTGTTCGCGCGGCGGGCCTTCCGTGCCCGGCATGGTCTGCAGGCGGCCGTCGAAGGCGACCGGCAGCGGCGCGCCCGGCGCCGTGCGCCCCTGCGTGTAGGCGCGCTCCAGCGCCAGGTAGCCTTCGGTCATGGCGATCGGCCAGCGCAGGCCACTGGCGCAATCGGTGAAGTTGGCGGCGTCGGCCATGTAGATCATCTCGCCGCGCCAGCGCAGCGACTCGTCGATTGCATCGAAGGCCGCGGTGCGGCGCAGGCTGTAGTTCAGCGCGGTGCGGATCGGCTGGCCGGCGCGGTCGAGCTGGCGCAGCGTGTCGGCGCCGGCGACTTCAAACAGGCTCTGCTCGGCGCCGCTGCGCAGCAATAGCCTGCCGCTGGCATCGACTTGCCAGCGGCCGGTTTCCGCAAACGGATTGCCGGGCTTGCCCAGGTAAGTGCGGCGCATGCGATAGAGGCCGTCCTCGCGCAAGCTCAGGGTCTGGGCAATGCCCGCGCAATCGGCGCAGGGCAGGATGCCGACGAAGCTAGCCGGCAGCGCCAGGCCAGGTGCGCTTGCCGGCACTTCGGCCGACGCAAGTCCCGACGTCAACCACAACCCAAGCCCGGTGACGGCAGCGGTCGCCGCGTGGCGGATCCATCGTGTGATGTGCATGTTGCGATTCATCTCCCTTGCACAGCGCCGTAGCGCCGGCGCCGACTTTTATCCTACCCCGCCGCCAGCCGTCCCAGCCGCTTGATGCCGTCTTCCAGCGTCCCGTTCCAGGGCTGGCCGCAGGCCAGGCGCAGGCAGTTCTTGTACTGCCCGCCGGCGGAAAACATTTCGCCCGGCACGAAGGCGATGCCTTCCTGCACGGCGCGCGCGTGCAGCGCCGTGCAATCCACCCCGGGCGGCAGTTCCAGCCAGAGCACGAAGCCGCCCTGCGGATCGGTGACGCGGGTTTCCGCCGGGAAGTGGCGCGCCACCGCGTCGCGCGTGCGCGCGACCTGTTCGGCGAAGCGCCGCCGCAGCGTGCGCAGATGCACGTCGAAGCCGCGCGAATCCATCAGCCCGGCGATCACGTGCTGGGTCAGCGCATTGGTCTTGCCGCTGGTCAATGTCTTCTGCAGCACGATGTCCGCCGCGCGCCGCCCGGCGGCGACGAAGCCGACGCGCAGGCCGGGGCTGACGGTCTTCGAGAACGAGGTGCACAGCATGGTGTTGCCGCTTGTGTCGAAGGCGTGGATCGGCCGCGGCCGCGCGCCGGTGAAGCAGATGTCGCCGTAGATGTCGTCCTCGATCAGCGCCACGTTGCGGGATGCCAGCAGCGTCGCCAGCTGCTGCTTGGCCGCATCCGGCATCACGCTGCCCAGCGGGTTGGCGCCGTTGGGAATCAGCAGGCAGGCCGCCACGCCGCCCTCGGCCGCGGGCTTCCGCGTCGCCAGCTCCAGCGCCTCCACCGAGACGCCCGTCACCGGGTGGGTGGGGATCTCCAGCGCGCGCAGGCCCATGGCTTCCAGCAACTGCAGCATCACGTAATAGGTCGGCGATTCCACCGCCACCGTGTCGCCGGGTTTGGTCACCGCGCGCAGGCAGAGCATCATCGCCTCGGTGCAGGAATTGGTCGCCACCAGTTCCTCGTCCGCCAGCGGGCAGCCCCATTCCAGCGCGCGCCGCGTGATCGCGCGCACCAGCGGCGCTTCGGAAAGCCCGCTGTGGCTGCTGCTCGCCAGCAGCTGCGGCTGGCGGCGGGCGATGCTGGCGTAAAGGCGGCTCAGGCGCGGCGCCAGCAGCAGTTCCGGCGCCGGCAGGGCCGAGCCCAGGCGCACCATGCCCGGCGCCTCGTTGGCGCGCAGCACCTGCACCAGGCGGCGGCTGACGCCGACGTCCACCGGCTCCGGCGCGGGTGCCCCGGCCAGCGTCGTCGCCTCGACCATGCGCGCCGGGCGGCGCCGCACGTAATAGCCCGACTGCGGCCGCGCCTCGACCATGCCGCGGCTTTCCAGCGTGCGCAGCGCCTGCACCACGGTCGAGATCGACAGCGAGCGCTGCCGCGCCAGGTGGCGCACCGAAGGCAGGCGGTCGCCCGGCCGGATCTGGCCGTTGCCGATCAGCGTGGCGAATTCGTTGGCGAGGTTTTCGTAGAGCATCGTGGCTGGATTGTGACGCCGGCAGCGGCGGGGCGACCCGCACAGTAGTGAGCATTATCGATCAGTACAGTGACAAGTAATCGTAACTGTCACGGTCACAATTTCCTTGCCGTGCATCTGTATCGGCGGCACGACACTGCCTAGCATGGCCACATCCACCAAGGAGAACGCCATGTCCGCCCGCGAAACCCTGCTGCTGCACCCCGACCGGCCGCTGCGCCTGGATGCCGCGCGGCATGCCGAACTGTGCGTCGAAATCGGCACGGTGTGGATCACCGCCAGCGGCGTTGCGGGCGACCTGTTCCTCGCCGCCGGCGAACGCTATCGCGTGCCGCAGGACGGGGTGGTGCTGGTCGAGGCGCTGCGGGGGATGGCGGAAGTCAGGCTGGTGGCATGCAGGCGGCGCTGGATTCCGGACCTGCTCGAAAGCTGCCGCGCCATGCTGCCGAAAGGCCTGGCGACGCATTGATCGCCGTTCCGCCGGCGCCGACTTTCGGGGGGGGCGGCGGGCGCGTGCGGGGGGCTGGGGGGTCGCCGGCGCCGCGCGCCGGTGGGGGGCCGCCGCCTCAGGCGAGCGCGTCGGACACTCCCGCCAGTGCCGTGTCGCCGGCCTTGACGTTTTCGGCATGGGACAGTGCATGGGGCAGCACGCAATCGGCATAGAAGTGCGCGGTGGCGATCTTGCCGCGGCAGAATGCCGCATCGCCGGTGCCCTGGTCCAGATGGCCGGCGGCGGCCAGCGCGGCGCGGCCCATCAGCCAGCCGCCGCCCACCGCGGTGGCAAGGCTCAGATAGGGTACGGCGGCGGCGAGCGCCCCGGCCGGTGCGCTGCCGGCGTTGGCCAGCAGCCAGGCCGTTGCCTCGCGCCATGCCTGCAGGGCGGCATCCAGGCGCCGGGCGATGGCCTGCAGCTGCGGCCGCGTCGAGGCGGCCAGCGCGCTCGCCGTGGCGGCGATTTCGGCGAAGACGACGTTCGCGGTTTCGCCCTGGTCGCGCAGCAGCTTGCGGAAGATCAGGTCGTTGGCCTGGATGCCGGTGGTCCCCTCGTAGATGGTGGTGATGCGCGAATCGCGCCAGTGCTGCGCCGCCCCGGTTTCCTCGATGAAGCCCATGCCGCCGTAGATCTGGATGCCCAGCGAGGCGACCTCGATGCCCATCTCGGTGCTGCCGCCCTTGACGATGGGGATCATGAACTCGGCCAGGTAGAGCTTGCGTTTCCTTTCCTCCGCATCGGCGCTGCCATGCGCCAGGTCGAGCAGTCCGTAGGCGTAGTAGGCCAGTGCGCGGCAGGCTTCGACGCGCGACTTCATGGTCATCAGCATGCGGCGGATGTCGGGGTGATGGTCGATGGTGACCAGCGCTTCGCCGGTCACGGCGTCACGGCCCTGCTTGCGTTCGCGGGAGAAGGCCAGCGCCTGCTGGTAGGCACGCTCGCCGATCGCAACGCCCTGCAGGCCGACGCCCAGGCGTGCCTCGTTCATCATGATGAACATGTAGGAGAGGCCGCGGTTCGCCTCGCCCAGCAGATAGCCGGTGGCGCCGCCGTTGTCGCCGAAGGCCATGACGCAGGTCGGGCTGGCATGGATGCCGAGCTTGTGCTCGAGCGAGACGCAATGGGCGTCGTTGCGCGCGCCGAGCGAACCATCCCGATTCACCAGGAACTTGGGCACCAGGAACAGGGAGATGCCCTTGACGCCGGGCGGGGCGTCGGGCAGGCGGGCGAGCACCAGATGAACGATGTTGTCGGTCATGTCGTGGTCGCCGTAGGTGATGAAGATCTTCTGCCCGAAGATGCGGTAGCTGCCGTCGGCCTGCGGTTCGGCGCGGGAGCGGATCAGCGCCAGGTCGGAGCCGGCCTGCGGCTCGGTCAGGTTCATGGTGCCGGTCCATTCACCGGTGATCATCTTCTCCAGATAGATGGCCTTGAGTTCGTCGCTGGCGCAGGTGAGCAAGGCTTCGACGGCGCCCGCGGTCAGCAGCGGGCACAGGGCGAAGGACATGTTCGCCGAGTTGGTCATCTCCTTGACGGCGACACCCAGCACGTCGGGCAGGCCCTGGCCGCCGAAACTGGAGGGCAGGGTCACGCCGTTCCAGCCCGATTCGCAGAACTGTTTGTAGGCGTCCTTCCAGCCGGTCGCGGTCTTCACGCCCTGCGGTGTCAGCGTGCAGCCTTCCTGGTCACCGGGCCAGTTGAGCGGGGCGAGGACTTCGCCGGTAAATCTTGCGGCTTCCTCCAGGATGGCATCGGCCACGTCGGGCGTCGCTTCCTCGTAGCCGGGCAATTGGCTGATCGCCGGCAGGCCGGCAAGTTCGTCCATGACGAAACGCATGTCCTTGATGGGGGCGCGATAGTCGCTCATTGCTTTCTCCTTGTTTGATGTGTCCGGATCAGACGATCTCGAAGATTCCTGCCGCACCCATGCCGGTGCCGATGCACATGGTAACCATGCCGTATTTGCCGCCGGTGCGCCGCATGCCATGCACCGCGGTCGCGGTGCGGATGGCGCCGGTGGCGCCGAGCGGATGGCCGAGCGCGATGGCGCCGCCGAGCGGATTGATCTTTGCCGGATTCAGGCCCAGTTCGCGGATCACGGCGATCGACTGCGCGGCGAAGGCCTCGTTGAGTTCGATCCAGTCGAGATCGTCCTGCGTGATGCCGGCCTGCTCGAGTGCGCGCGGAATCGCCGCGACCGGGCCGATGCCCATGATCTCGGGCGCCACGCCGCCGACGGCATAGCCGGCGAAGCGCGCCAGGGGCGTCAGGTTGTACTCCTTGAGCGCCTTCTCCGACACCAGCAGCACGGCGCCGGCACCGTCGGACATCTGCGACGAGTTGCCCGCCGTCACCGAGCCCCTGGCATGGAACACCGGCCGCAGCTTGCCGAGCTTTTCGACGGTCGAATCCGCACGCGGTCCTTCGTCGCTGTCCACCGTCCTTTCGCGCACCCGGATCTCGCCGCTCGCCAGGTCGGGCAGGTGCTCGCGTATCGCGTAGGGCGTGATTTCGGCCTTGAAATGACCGGCTGCAATCGCCGCCGCAGCGCGCCGGTGCGACTCGGCGGCGAAGGCATCCTGTTCCTCGCGGCCGACCTGCCAGCGGTTCGCCACCTGTTCCGCCGTCAGCCCCATGCCGTAGGCGATGCCGAGGTGCTCGTCGCCGGCGAAGATGGCCGGGTTCACCGCCACCTTGTTGCCCATGATCTGCGGCATGACGCTCATCGACTCGGTGCCGGCGCCGATCATGACGTCGGCGAGGCCGAGGCGGATCAGGTTGGCGGCATCGGCCACGGCCTGCACGCCGGACGAGCAGAAGCGGTTGATGGTCATGCCCGGCACGGTATCGGGCAATCCGGCCAGCAGTGCGCCGATGCGGGCGACGTTCATGCCCTGCTCGGCCTCGGGCATGGCGCAGCCGACGATGACGTCGCCGATGCGCGCCGGGTCCAGCCCCGGTACGTCGGCCATCACGGCCCGGAGGGCGTGGGCCAGCATGTCGTCCGGCCGCACGTTGCGGAACATGCCGTTGCGCCGGGCGACGGGCAGTCGCCGGGCGGCGACGATGTAGGCGTCCTGAATCTGTTTGCTCATGGTTTTTCTCCTGGCCGAATCAGTTGCGCAGCGGCTTGCCGGTATCCAGCATGTGCTTGATCCGGGCCTGGGTTTCGGGGGTTTTCAGCAGGTCGACGAACAGGCGCCGCTCGACGGCCAGCAGCCAATCCTCGTCGACCAGGCTGCCGGCCTCGATCTCGCCGCCGCACAGCGCAACGGCGGCGGCGCGGGCCACCTTGTAGTCGTGGGCCGAGATCATGCCACCGACCTTCATGTTGACCAGCATCATTTCGCATACCGCGATGCCGGTGCGGCCTGCCACCGGGATGCCGCGCGCCCGCAGCGGCGGCGCGTAGCCGGCAGCGGCGAGGTTGCGCGCTTCGCGGATCGCCACCCAGAGCAGTTCCTGGGCGTTGAAGAGGACGGTATCCGACGGCCTGGCGAAACCGTAGTCCGTCGCCTCCAGCGCGCTTTTCGATACCTTGCCCATGGAAATCGCCTGGAACGCCGGTTGCAGGAAATTGAACACTTCGGCCGGTGTCGGCGACTGCGCCGCCCAGGCCGCGGCGCGCAGCGCGAACTCCTTGCAGCCGCCGCCGGCCGGAATCACGCCGACGCCGGCTTCGACCAGGCCCATGTAGCTTTCCAGCGCCAGCACCCGCTTCGCGGCATGCATGGCGAATTCGCAGCCGCCGCCGAGCGCCATGCCCTGCACCGCGGCGACCACCGGCACCTGCGCGTACTTCAGGGTCATCGATGCGCGCTGGAACTTCGCCACGACCTGTTCGAGCTGGTCGAACCGGCCCGCCGCGCAGGCCTCGCCGATCTGCTGCAGGTTGGCGCCGACGGCGAAGGGGGCTTCGTGCCAGATCACCAGGCCGTCCAGGGTCCGTTCGGCCCGGGCCACGGCGGCGAGCAGGCCGTCGACCACCTCGTCGCCGATGGCATGCATCTTCGACTTGAAGGAAACGATGCCGATCCCGGCATCCACCTCGGGCAGGCGCCACAGGCGCACGCCGTCGTTCTCGTACAGGGTCTCGCCGGACTGCTGCGGCGCCGTGCCGCCGGCGCCGACTATTGATTCGGGAAACAGCTGGCGCTGGTACACCGGCAGGTTCGAGCGCGGCACGTAGGCCTTGCCGCGCGCCGACCAGGACCCCTGCGGCGCATGCACGCCGTCGCGGCCATCCGTGACCCAGGCCGGCAGCGCGGCCGGGCTCATGGCCTTGCCGGCGGCAATGTCGGTGCTGATCGCTTTGGCGATCTCGGTCCAACCGGCTGCCTGCCAGGTTTCGAAGGGTCCCTGGGTCCAGCCGAAGCCCCAGCGCATGGCGAAATCGACATCCCGCGCGTTGTCGGCAATGTTTTCCAGTTGCACGGCACAGTAATGGAACACGTCGCGGAAGATCGCCCAGAGAAACTGTGCCTGCGGATGCGTCGAGGTCCTCAAGGCCGCGAACTTCTCGGCCGGGTTCTTCATCTTGAGGATCGCCGCGACGTCGTCGGCGACCGCGCCGGCCGAGGTCCGGTAGCCTTGCTGCGCAACGTCGAGCACCTGGATTTCCTTGCCCTGCTTTTTGAAGATGCCGCCCCGCGTCTTCTGCCCCAGGGCGCCTTGCGCGATCAGTCCTGCCAGCCAGGCCGGCGCCGCGAAATAGGTGTGCCACGGGTCCCCGGGCAGCGTGTCCTGCATGGTCTTGACGACATGGGCCAGGGTGTCGAGGCCGACGACATCGGCGGTGCGGTAGGTGGCGCTCTTCGGCCGGCCGATGCGCGGACCGGTCAGCGCATCCACCTCGTCGAAGCCGAGGCCGAAGGCCGCCGTGTGGTGCATCACGGCGAGTATCGAGAAGACGCCGACGCGGTTGGCGACGAAGTTCGGCGTATCAAGCGCGCGCACCACGCCCTTGCCCAGACGCGAGGTCAGCCAGGTCTCCAGCAGGTCGAGCGTGGCGGGGTCGGTTCCCTGCGTGGCGATGATCTCCACCAACTGCATGTAGCGCGGCGGGTTGAAGAAGTGGATGCCGCAGAAGCGCGGGCGCACCGCCTCCGGCAACCCCTGCGCCAGGGCATTGATCGACAGGCCCGAGGTGTTGGAGGCGATGATGGCATCGGGCGCGAGGTGCGGCGCGATCCTTTCGTACAGGTCGTTTTTCCAGTCCATGCGCTCGGCGATGGCTTCGATCACCAGGTCGCAGCCGGCCAGCCGCGGCAGGTGCTCGTCGTAGTTGGCGGCATCGATGAACTTGAGCCTGTCCCTGGCCGCCAGCGGCGCCGGTTCGAGCTTCTTCAGCCCGTCGAGCGCCTTGTTCACGATGCCGTTCCTGTCGCCTTCCTTCGCCGGCAGGTCGAACAGCACGACCGGCACGTTGGCGTTGGCCAGGTGCGCGGCGATCTGCGCGCCCATCACGCCGGCGCCGAGCACGGCCGCCTTCCTCACGATCAGCTTGTCCAAGTACGTCTCCTTCGGTTATTCAATCGGGTTTCGTCACGATGCCCCTGCCTCGAGCGCCATCCGCCTTGCGGCGAATCGCGACGTTGCAGTCAATCACGCGCTTGACCGGAATCGGGATTTCCAAGCCGGCCTCCCTGGTTTTGCTCGGGCAGAAAAGCTGATTCGAGGTCCGTCCGGAACGCTATCACCATACGTAGCAGTATGGATGGCGGAATGCTACCCCAGCCCGAACGGAAGTGTCAATACTTGACCGTATGGAAAAGACGGCAAGACCGGATGCCCGATACCGGCCTTGCCCGGATCCGGAACAGGGTCAGACGCTTCAGGCCGTGGGCAGCTTGTAGTCGCGGAACTGCTCGCGCAGCTTGTTCTTCTGCATCTTGCCGGTGGCGCCGAGCGGGATGCTGTCGACGAACACGACGTCGTCAGGGGTCCACCACCTGGCGACGCGCCCTTCATAGAACTTGATCAATTCGTCGCGCGTCACGTCCATTCCCGGCTTTTTCATCACCACCAGCAGCGGCCGTTCATCCCATTTCGGGTGCCTGGCGGCGATGCAGGCGGCCATCGCCACGGCCGGATGGGCCATGGCGATGTTTTCCAGGTCGATCGAGCCGATCCATTCGCCGCCGGACTTGATCACATCCTTGCTGCGATCGGTGATCTGCATGTAGCCGTCGGCGTCGATCTTCGCCACGTCGCCGGTGGGAAACCAGCCGCGGACCAGCGGATTGTTGCCCTCGCCCTTGAAGTACCCGTCGATCACCCAGTGGCCGCGGACTTGCAGGTCGCCCGTCTGCAGGCCGTCCCAGGCCACCTCGCCGCCATCGGGGGCGACGATCTTCATGTCGATGCCGAACAAGACACGACCCTGCCTGGCCTGCAAAGCAAGCTGTTGGTCGACGGACAATTCCTTGTGCTTGAACTTGAAGGAACATATGGTGCCCAGCGGACTCAACTCGGTCATGCCCCAGGCGTGCACCACGTGCACCTTGTAGGTCTTCTCGAACGCCTCGATCATGGCCGGCGGGCACGCCGAACCGCCGATCACCGTGCGCCGCATCGTCGAGAAGCCCAGATTGTTGGCCTGCATGTGGGCCAGCAGGCCTTGCCATACGGTGGGCACGCCGGCCGCCATGGTCACGCCCTCGGCTTCGAAGAGGTCGTGCAGCGACTTTCCGTCAAGTCCCGCTCCGGGGAATACCAGCTTCGCACCGACCATGCAGGCGACGTAGGGAATGCCCCAGGCATTGACATGGAACATCGGCACCACCGGCAGGATGCAGTCGCCGGCGGAACAGTTCAGCGCATCGGGCAGCGCGGCGGAAAGGGTGTGGAGCAGGGTGGAGCGATGGCTGTACAGCGCGCCCTTGGGGTTGTCGGTGGTACCGGAGGTGTAACACAGCGAGGAAGCCGTGTTCTCGTCGAACTGCGGCCAGTCGAATTCCGGCGCGCCCTCGGCGATCAGGTCTTCGTAGCACAGCAGGTTGGGGATCGCGCTGCCGGCGGGCATGTGTGCCGCGTCGGTCATCGCGACGAAGGCCTTGATGGTCTTGACGCGGGGCGCGATGGCTTCGACGATGGGAAGGAAGGTCAGGTCGAAGAACAGGATCGTGTTCTCGGCATGGTCGGCCAGATACACGATCTGATCCGGGTGCAGGCGCGGATTGATGGTGTGCAGCACCGCGCCGGAGCCCGATACCGCGTAGTAAAGCTCCAGGTGGCGGTAGCCGTTCCACGCCAGGGTGCCGATGCGGTCGGACATTTTCAGCCCGCGAGCGGTCAGTGCGTTCGCCATGCGACGTGCGCGCCCGGCCAGTTCCCTGTAAGTCGTGCGGTGCAGGTCGCCCTCCACCCGCCGCGAGACGATCTCCTGCTCCGGGTGGTGCCGCTCGGCGTGCATCAGCAGCGACGAGATCAGCAAGGGCATCTGCATCATCGAACCCAGCATGGTTTTCTCCTTGTGACGCGCTTTCCGTTCGGGAGTCACCGGCAGCGAATGGCAGGCCCCGGGACGCCAGGAAGGCATTGTTCCATTTTCGATCAGGGTGTGCTTGATACTTTCACAGTCGCGCGGTGTCCGCAGGTTGCGCGGTACTTCGGCTTAGGCTAAACTCCGCCCCCTCAAGCAGCAGCAGGCGCGTAGCTCAGCTGGTTAGAGCACCACCTTGACATGGTGGGGGTCGTTGGTTCGAGTCCAATCGCGCCTACCAACACCGGACAACGGCCGCAGGATTTTTCCTGCGGCCGTTTCATTTTCTACCGTCAGTCCTCGATCCGGCTGTGCCACCAAAGACGGAAGTCGCGGCACAGCCCGGCGCCGTCGAATTCGACGATGGCGATGCCGTCCAGCGCCAGGCGCGGCAGCGGGTCGCCCGGTTGGCGGGCCAGCATGTTGGTGCCGGTCGACGCGGCCCACATCTTGAACATGTCTTCCGATGTCACCTGATACGTGGTGTGCCAATGGGCGATGCCGCCGCTGGCGTGGCGCTGCAGGACTTCGTAGGCAAGTTTGATGTCCGTCTGCAGCTTGGTGCGCTGCCAGTACTGTTTGATGGCCTCGTGTCCCCGCTGGGTTGCGAACGGGGTGTTGCGATAGCTGCCGTCGGTGGCGAACAGCGATGCCAGCAGGTTTTCGTCGCTGGTTTCCCATGCCCGCTTGTAGTTTTCCATGAATCCGTCGATGTCCATGCGCTTCCTCCCTCGGTGAGGAACGGAATGATGCCGTAACGCGATGAAACGCTGTGATAAAATTTGGCCCAATCAATTTGCAGGGCGCACCGCGTGATTTCCGCGTGAACCGTGCGCCCTGTTGCTTTTCTGGAGTTGCGCAATGCCGGTGATCACCCTGCCTGACGGATCGAAACGCGAATACCCGCAGCCGCTGACGGTGGCGGAAGTCGCGGCCTCGATCGGCGCCGGCCTGGCCAAGGCTGCACTGGCCGGCCGCGTCGATGGCGTGCTGGTCGATACCTCGTTCCCGATCGAGCGCGACGTGCAACTCGCCATCGTTACCGACAAGGATGCTGACGGCCTCGACATCATCCGCCACTCGACTTCGCATCTGATGGCTTACGCGGTCAAGGAGCTGTTTCCCGAGGCGCAGGTGACCATCGGCCCGGTGATCGAGAACGGCTTCTACTACGACTTTGCCTGCAAGCGCCCGTTCACGCCGGAAGACCTGGAAGCCATCGAAAAGCGCATGGCCGAACTGGCGAAGAAGGATTTTCCGGTCACGCGCGAAGTCTGGCCGCGCGACAAGGCGGTGGAATTCTTCAAGTCCATCGGCGAGCACTACAAGGCGGAGCTGATTGCGGCGATTCCGTCGGCGGAGGATGTCTCGCTGTATCGCGAGGGCGATTTCATCGACCTGTGCCGTGGCCCGCACGTGCCGTCCACCGGCAAGCTCAAGGCCTTCAAGCTGATGAAGGTCGCCGGCGCCTACTGGCGCGGCGACCAGAAGAACGAACAACTGCAGCGCATCTACGGCACGGCCTGGGCGAAGAAGGATGAACTCGATGCCCATCTGCACATGCTGGAGGAGGCGGAGAAGCGCGACCATCGCAAGCTGGGGCGGCAGCTCGATCTCTTCCACGTTCAGGAGGAAGCGCCTGGCATGGTGTTCTGGCATCCGCACGGCTGGACCGTGTGGCAGGAGGTGGAGCAGTACATGCGCCGCGTCTATCGCGACAACGGCTATCAGGAAGTGCGCTGCCCGCAGATCCTCGATCGGACCTTGTGGGAACGCTCCGGCCATTGGGAGCACTTCAAGCAGAACATGTTCACCACCGAGTCGGAAAGCCGCGATTACGCCGTGAAGCCGATGAACTGCCCGGGGCATGTGCAGATTTTCAATACCGGGGTGCGCTCCTATCGCGAACTGCCACTGCGTTACGGCGAGTTCGGTTCCTGCCATCGCAACGAGCCTTCTGGCGCGCTGCACGGCGTGATGCGCGTGCGCGCCTTCACCCAGGATGACGGGCACATTTTCTGCACTGAAGACCAGATCCAGTCCGAAGTCACGGCCTTCAACGACCTGCTGCGCAAGGTGTATGCCGACTTCGGTTTCCATGATGTGGCCGTCAAACTCGCCTTGCGCCCGGATGGGCGGGTGGGCGAGGACCATCTCTGGGACAAGGCGGAAAATGCGCTGCGGGCGGCGCTCACGGCCAGCGGCTTGGCCTGGGAGGAACTGCCGGGCGAAGGCGCGTTTTACGGTCCCAAGATCGAATTCCACATCAAGGATGCCATCGGCCGCTCCTGGCAGTGCGGCACGGTGCAGGTGGATTTCTCCATGCCCGGACGCCTTGGCGCCGAATTTGTCGGCGAGGACAACAGCCGCCATACGCCGGTGATGCTGCACCGGGCCATCCTCGGTTCGCTGGAGCGCTTCATCGGCATCCTGGTCGAAAACCATGCAGGCGCCTTCCCGCTGTGGCTGGCGCCGGTGCAGGCGGTGGTGATGAACATCTCGGAAGCGCAAACGGATTACGCGGAAAATGTGGCAAAAATGCTGCGCGAGGCCGGCCTGCGCGTCGGGAGCGATTTGCGCGGCGAGAAAATTAACTATAAAATACGCGAACATAGCTTGTTGAAGCGGCCTTACATCGTTGTCGTCGGTGACAAGGAGAAGGCCGCAGGGTTGGTCGCTTTGCGTGCCCGGGGCAATCAGGATCTCGGGCAGATGTCCCCCCAGGCCTTGATTGAGCGGCTGCTGCAGGAACAATGCAGCAGAAGCGCAACGGTCTGATTTTTTTAATTTTTGGAGATTTGAACCATCGCTCAGGATAAATCGCAGCGTCTCAACGAAGAGATCACCACCCCCGAGGTTCGCCTGGTCGGGGAAGGCGGAGAACAACTGGGCATAGTCCCGATTCGTCAGGCGCTGGCGCTGGCCGAGGAGGCCGGTGTGGATCTGGTGGAAATCGCACCCATGGCGGTGCCCCCGGTCTGCAAGATCATGGACATCGGCAAGTTCAAGTACCAGGAAGCCAAGCGCCAGCACGAGGCGAAGCTGAAGCAGAAGCAGGTCGTGGTCAAGGAAGTCAAGTTTCGCCCGGGCACGGACGAAAACGATTACCAGATCAAGCTGCGCAACGTGATCAAGTTTCTGGGCGAGGGCGACAAGGCGAAAATCACCTTGCGTTTTCGCGGACGCGAGATGGCGCACCAGGAAATCGGCATGCGCATGCTGGAAAGAATCAAGACCGACCTCGAGCAGCAGGCGATGGTCGAGCAGTGGCCAAAGATGGAAGGACGCCAGCTGATCATGGTGCTGGCGGCCTCCAAGAAAAAGCCGCATTGATGCAGTAACGGAATTTGTTCCGCATGCCCGGCATGCGGAAACAAGAAGTGGTTGCGGGTCACCAAGCGTTCCCGAGGCGGGAAACACCTGGCAGCCATGTAATAGGGAGATCTTCGATGCCGAAGATGAAGACCAAGAGCGGTGCCAAGAAGCGCTTCATCGTGCGCGCTTCCGGCGGCATCAAGCGCGGGAGTGCGTTCAAGCGCCACATCCTGACCAAGAAAACCACCAAGAGCAAGCGCCAGCTGCGCGGCGTGCACGAAGTGCATGCCTCCGACGCCAGGTCGGTGCGCGCCATGCTGCCCAACGCTTAAGGAGAGCCACCATGCCAAGAGTAAAACGTGGTGTAACGGCGCGCGCGCGCCACAAGAAGGTCCTCGACCAGGCCAAGGGCTACCGCGGCCGTCGCAGCAAGGTCTATCGCATCGCCAAAGAGGCGGTGATGAAGGCCGGGCAATACGCCTACCGCGACCGGCGCCAGCGCAAGCGGCAGTTCCGCGTGCTCTGGATCGCGCGTATCAACGCGGCGGCCCGTGAGTTGGGCATGAAGTACAGCACGTTCATGAACGGGCTGAAGAAGGCCTCGATCGAAGTCGACCGCAAGGTACTTTCCGATCTCGCCGTCTTCGACAAGCCGGCATTCGCCGCCCTGGCCGCCCAGGCCAAGGCCAAGCTGACGGCCTGAGTTCCGCCGTACCCGGAGCAGGAGGCCCAGGGCTGTTGGGGCCTCCTTTTTTTCTCCCGCATTTTCTTCCCGATCAATGGACAACCTGGATCAACTCGTAGCTGCCGCGACATCAGATTTTGCCGCTGCCACGGAACCCGCCAAGCTGGAAGATGCCAAGGCGCGTTACCTCGGCAAGGAGGGTTCGCTGACCGCGCTGCTCAAGGGTCTGGGCAAACTGCCGGCGGAGGAGCGCAAGAGCGCCGGCGCGGCGATCAACATCGCCAAGGAGCGCATAGAGTCGGCGCTGACGATACGGCGCGATGCGCTGAAGAATGCGCAGCTCGAAGCCCAGCTTGCGACCGAGGCACTCGATGTCACGCTGCCCGGACGCGGCCTGCCGCGCGGCAGCCTGCACCCGGTGACCATCAGCCTCGACAGGATCGAGCAACTGTTCCGCTCCATCGGCTTCGACGTCGCCGACGGCCCCGAAATCGAGACCGACTGGCACAACTTCACCGCACTCAACACGCCGGAGAACCACCCGGCGCGTTCGATGCACGACACCTTCTACCTGCTCGGCGAAGACGGCAGGGTGCATGACGACGTGCTGTTGCGCACGCATACCAGCCCGGTGCAGATCCGCGCCATGCTGGCGCATACCGAACGCCATCGCAACGCCGACACCATGCCGGAATTGCGCGTGATCTGCCCGGGCCGCGTCTACCGCGTCGATTCCGACGCCACGCACTCGCCGATGTTCCACCAGGTCGAAGGCCTGTGGGTCGGCGAGAAGGTGAGCTTTGCCGACCTCAAGGGCGTGGTTGCCGATTTCCTGCGCCGCTTCTTCGAGTCGGACGACATGAAGGTGCGCTTCCGTCCGTCCTTCTTTCCCTTCACCGAACCCTCGGCCGAGATCGACGTCGCCTTCATGGGCGGTGCGCTCGAAGGGCGCTGGCTGGAGATCGCCGGCTGCGGCATGGTCCATCCCAATGTCCTGCGCTGCGGCGGCTTCGATCCGGAAAAATACACCGGCTTCGCCTTCGGCATGGGGCCGGACCGCCTGACCATGCTGCGCTATGGCATCAACGACCTGCGCCTGTTCTTCGAGGGTGATCTGCGCTTCCTGGCGCAGTTCAAGTAAATCATGCAATTTTCCGAATCCTGGCTGCGCAGCCTGTGCAATCCGAAGCTCTCGAATGCAGAGCTGTGCCACCTCCTGACCATGGCCGGCCTCGAAGTCGAGGAGAACGAACCCGTCGCGCCCGAGTTCTCCGGAGTCGTCGTGGCCCACGTATTGACCGTCGACAAGCACCCGGACGCCGACAAGCTCAAGCTCTGTTCGGTCGATGTCGGCGAAGCAACACCTTTGCAGATCGTCTGCGGCGCACCGAATGTCGCTGCCGGCATGAAGGTGCCCTGTGCACGGGTTGGCGCGAAGCTGCCCGGCATCGAGATCAAGAAGGCCAAGGTGCGCGGCGTCGAGAGCCACGGCATGCTGTGCTCGGCGCGCGAACTCGGCCTGTCGGAGGACCACGGAGGGCTGCTGCCGCTGGCGGCCGATGCCGTGGTTGGCAGCGATATCCGCAAACACCTGGACCTGGATGACCGCAGGATCACCATCAAGCTCACCCCGAACCGCGCCGATTGCCTGTCCGTGCTCGGCATTGCGCGCGAGCTTTCGGCCCTGACCGGGGTGCCCTTGAGTGTTCCCGAGATCAGCCCGGTGGCAGCCGCGATCGACGACCAGCGCGCGATCCGGCTCGATGCGCCGACATCCTGTCCCCGCTACTGCGGGCGCATCGTGCGCGGCGTCAATGCCAACGTGCCGACGCCGGAATGGATGAAGCGGCGCATCGAGCGCAGCGGCATCCGCTCGATCTCCTTCCTGGTCGATGTCACCAATTACGTGATGCTGGAAATCGGCCAGCCGCTGCATGCCTTCGACGACGCCGAACTCGCCGGGGCGGTTCATGTGCGCCTGCCGACCCCCGGCGAAAAGCTGCTGCTGTTGAACGAGCAGACCGTCACGCCGACAGCCGATACCGCGCTGATCGCCGACGACGAGAAGCCGCTGGCCATGGCCGGCATCATGGGCGGCGAGCACTCCGGAATCTCGGACTCGACGCGTGACCTGTTCCTCGAAAGCGCATTTTTCCCGCCGGCGGCGATCGCCGGCAAGGCGCGCGCGCTGGGCTTTTCTTCCGATGCCTCGCATCGCTACGAGCGCGGCGTCGATTTCGAACTGCAGCGCCGCGCCATCGAACGTGCGACGCAGCTGATCCTGGAAAACTGCGGCGGCCAGCCCGGCCCGGTGGTCGAGGCCGTGGCGCCCGAGCACCTGCCGCAGCGCCGCCCGGTCACGCTGCGCAGCGCCCGCGTGGCCCGCGTGCTCGGCATCACGTTGCCCGACGAACGCATCGAGGGCATGCTGAAGAGCCCGGGCCTGCAGGTGGAACGCCTCGCCGAAGGCTTTCGCGTGACGCCGCCGAGTTTCCGCTTCGACATCGAGATCGAGGAAGACCTGATCGAGGAAATCGCCCGCATCCACGGCTACGACAACATCCCTTCGCTGCCCCCGGTGGCGCGCATGGCAATGATGCCGGCCAACGAATCGCAAAAGTCGGCGATGGCGCTACGGCGCCAGGTCGCTGACCGCGATTACCACGAGGTCGTCACCTACAGTTTCGTCGAAGCCGCCTGGGAAGCCGACTTTGCGGCCAATGCCACGCCGGTGGTCCTGGCCAATCCGATCGCCAGCCAGATGGGCGTGATGCGCTCGACCCTGATCGGCGGCCTGGTCGGCACGCTGGCGGCCAATCGCAAACGCCAGATCGACCGCGTGCGCGTGTTCGAGATCGGTCGCTGCTTCCGCCGCGAGGCCGGCATCGGCCCGGTCGACGGCTTTGCCCAGCCATTGCGCCTGGGCGGCCTCGCCGCGG
The DNA here is from genome assembly GCA_016708585.1 of Sulfuritalea sp. Lineage (GTDB taxonomy): Bacteria > Pseudomonadota > Gammaproteobacteria > Burkholderiales > Rhodocyclaceae > Sulfuritalea. The sequence goes on from JADJFK010000003.1 coordinate 104,328, forward strand.
GCCCGGCGCAGCCCGAGCAATGGGGCACGGCCAACCGGCGCGTGGATTTCTATGACGTCAAGGCCGATGTCGAGGCATTGTTCGCGCCGCGCCGGCTGGAGTTCGTCAAGGCGGCGCATCCTGCGCTGCATCCCGGTCGATGCGCAGAACTCAGGCTGGATGACGTCGCGGTTGGCGTAATCGGCGAATTGCATCCGCGCTGGGTGCAGAAATACGAACTCGGCACGGCGCCGGTGGTTTTCGAACTCGACTTGCCGGCCTTGCTGGCGACGCCATTCCCGGCCTATGCCGAGGTCTCGCGTTTCCCGGCCGTGGTCCGCGACCTGGCCCTGGTGGTGCCGCAGAGCCAAGCGTTGGCACCGTTGCTCAAGGGGCTGCAGGCGGCGGCGCCGGCCATCGTGCGCGATGTGGCCCTGTTTGACGTCTATCACGGCAAGGGGCTGGCTGAAAGCGAAAAGAGCCTTGCCTTTCGGATAGTTATGCAAGATACTCAACGTACTCTCGAGGATGCGGAAGTGGAGGAGGTGATTGCCGGAATGCTGGCTGTCGCCACCCGTGACTTCAATGCATCCTTGCGGGGCTAAATGCAGGCGGAGCTGACATGACATTGACCAAGGCGGAACTCGCCGATCTGTTGTTCGAAAAAGTGGGCCTCAACAAGCGTGAAGCCAAGGACATGGTCGAGGCCTTCTTCGACGAGGTTCGCATCGCACTGGAAAAGGGCGACAGCGTGAAGCTTTCCGGGTTCGGGAATTTCCAGTTGCGTGAGAAGCCGCAGCGCCCCGGGCGCAATCCCAAGACCGGCGAAGAGATCCCGATTACGGCCCGCCGCGTCGTCACCTTCCACGCCAGCCAGAAGCTCAAGGTGGCGGTCGAGGCCTTCCCGCGTGGCGACAGTCAGCACTAGCCGCGACGAACTGCCGTCGATCCCGGCCAAGCGTTACTTCACCATCGGTGAAGTGAGCGAATTGTGCGGCGTCAAACCCCATGTGCTGCGCTACTGGGAGCAGGAATTCACCCAGTTGCGCCCCGTCAAGCGGCGCGGCAACCGCCGCTACTACCAGCACCACGAAGTCCTGCTGGTGCGGCGCATCCGCGAATTGCTGTACCAGGAAGGCTTCACCATCAGCGGCGCGCGCAATCGACTCGAGGATGGTCCGGGAAAAATGGGCGATGCCGTCGAACTGCCGATGGCGGCGACGTCGGCGAATGGCTCGTCGGTATCGGTGCGCGCCGAACTTGCCGCGATCATCGAATTGCTGCGCACTGCCTGACGCCGCGCCGCATGGCGGATTTCCGGGCTTGCAAAGCGATGGCGGCCGTTTCCTTTGTTATAATTCGCGCAGTCGGGGCGTGGCGCAGCCTGGTAGCGCACTTGCATGGGGTGCAAGGGGTCGCGAGTTCGAATCCCGCCGCCCCGACCAGTAATACCAAGGGTTTCCGGTTTCTGCCGGAAACCCTTTTTCCTTGGTTTCCGGGCAAATGCTCATCAACTTGCCTGGCTATGGATGAATCGCGACCGGCAATCTGACCCATGACGAATCAGGCCAAGTACTGTTACCACTGCGGCAGCCATCATCCCGTCGATGAAATGCGCCAGATTGAAACCAAGGCCGGCAAGCGCTGGCGCTGTATTCGCAGCATTCAAGCCACGCAAAAGACTGCCGCGGCGCGTGATGCTTTCGGTCGCGAGGTCTCGGCAATGAATACGGCGGAAGCCAAGAGCCACGCCCGGCGCATGAACGAGCTTCGTCAGGACAAATAAGTCGCCCCCGCCACTGTCGCTGGTGCGGTGACGGTCACCGGGCTGGATACGGTCCGGACGATTTGGGAAGTCGAAACAAAAGGGAATTCCTCGTCAATTTCGGGATTACATGCCGGCCTTCCCGAGCGCAGGATGATGCCGTATCCAGCCTCAAGAGGAAATCCCATGCGTATCGAATCCGTCCAACTGGTTGCACTGCCCAACGCCCCGGCCTGGCAAGAGAAGGTCTATAGAGCGCACCTCGATACCGGGGAAGACATGGATTTGTTCCAGCAGCACTGGGATGTGCCCCTGCCGCCGGAGAGCCTGGTCGGGCTGACGGTCGAAGAGGCGCGCAGAAAGCGCAATGATCGGATGTTCGCCATTGCGTCGGGAAACCGCTAGGCCGGCCAGCATCGCTGCAGACAGAATCAAACGGACCGCTTGAAGGGCAGGCGGGCCGCTGTTTCGGCTTCGTAGTCCTGCATGGCCGAATCTTCCCGGGCGATGAACTCGGCCACGGCACTGCGCATGCCCGGGTGGGCGATCCAGAATGCCGACCAGGTGGGCACCGGCTCGAAGCCGCGTGCCAGTTTGTGTTCCCCCTGGGCGCCGGGCTCGAAGGCTTTCAGGCCGTTGCGGATGCAGTGCTCGATCCCCTGGTAGTAGCAAAGCTCGAAGTGCAGGCCCGGCATGTCGACCGACGCGCCCCAATGGCGGCCATACAGCGTTTGTCCATCGCGGTAGCAGATGGCCGAGGCGACCGGGGTTTCAGCCATGAAGGCGACGAACACGACCATCCGCCGTGCCAGCAGGGCACCCGCTTCGACAAAGAACTCGACAGGGAAGGCCGGGTGGTTGCCGTAGCGGGCAAAGGTGTCGCGATACTGGCCGTGGATGACCCGCCAGAGATCCGCGCCAATCTCGTCGCCATGGCGGGTTTCCAGCCGCAAAGCGGATTCGGCTACGGCGCGGCGTTCGCGCTTGAGTTTTTTGCGCTTGTCGGCGGTGAAGCCGGCGAGAAAGTCGTCAAAGTCGCGGTAGGCCCGATTGAACCAGTGGAACTGCACGCCGCGCCGCATCAGGAGTCCGGCCGCTTCCAGCCGCGCGCGGTCTGCCCCTTCGACGAAAAGGCATTGCCAGGAGGATGCGCCGAGTTGCCGGGTGACCTCGAGGGCAGCCTCGATCAGGGCCGTCGCCACGGCTTCCCTTTCGATGCCCCGCCGCACCAGCAGGCGCGGCCCCGGCGAGGGGGTATAGGGGATGCCGCTGACCAGCTTCGGGTAGTAGGCCAGCCCGGCGCGCTGCCAGGCCGGGGCCCAGTTCCAGTCCCGCGAGAAGTCGCCGAAGGAGTGGCTGCGCAGGTAGAGCGGCAGCAACCCCAGTAGCACTTCGCCTTCGCGCAGGGCGAGATGCTGCGCCTGCCAGCCCATCGCCGTGCCGCCGGCGCCGACTTTTTCCGCGGTACCGAGGAAGGCGCGGCTGGCGAAAGGATCGTCGCCGTGGTCGAGCCCGGCCCAGTCGTCTTCGGAGATGTCGTTGGCGGAGCCGTACAGGGTGATTTCCATGGCCGGCAATGCTACTCCGTGGCGCGGGCTTCGCCGCAGGCCCGATGCGCGCCCGGCGCGATGGCCGGCTGCAACCGCACGCGGCGCAAGGCGGGATGGCGGCTTAGTCCCGCTCTGTTCCGGCCATCGGCTGCGGCGTGCCATGAGCTAAAATATGCTCAGTTTTTTCGACCTCTCCGGCATTGACCCCCATGCGCATCCTGCTCAGCAACGACGATGGCTATCTCGCGCCGGGACTCGTCCAACTGGCCACGAGCCTGGCCGACCAGGGCGATATCACGGTGGTGGCGCCGGAGCGAAACCGCAGCGGTGCGAGCAACTCCCTGACCCTCGATCGGCCGCTCAACCTGCGTCATGCAGCCAACGGCTACATGTATGTCAACGGCACGCCGACCGACTGCGTCCATCTGGCCGTTACCGGCGTGCTCGAGCATCAGCCCGACATGGTGGTGTCGGGCATCAATCTCGGCGCCAACATGGGCGACGACACGATCTACTCGGGCACCGTGGCGGCCGCCACGGAAGGCTATCTGCTGGGCGTGCCGTCGATCGCGATTTCGCTGGGCAGTTTCGAAGGGCGGCATTTCGCCACTGCCGGGCGCATCGCGCAGGAACTGGTGCGGCGCTTCAGCCGGACGCCGTTTGCCGAGCCGGTGTTGCTCAACGTCAATGTACCGGATGTGCCCTACGATGAATTGCGCGGCATCCAGGTCACGCGCCTGGGGCGGCGCCACAAGGCGGAGCCGGCGGTCAAATCGGTCAGCCCGCGCGGCGAGACACTGTTCTGGATCGGTGCCGCCGGTCCGGCGGCCGATGCCGGCGAAGGGACGGACTTCTACGCGGTAGAGCATGGCTGGGTATCGGTGACGCCGCTGCAGATCGACCTTACCCATGGCGCGCAACTGGGCGCCGTGCGCAACTGGCTCGGCCCGGCGGCAGCATGAACTCCGCCACGCTTGCCGGCATCGGCATGACCTCGCAGCGCACGCGCACGCGCATGGTCGAGCGCCTGCGTGCCCAGGGCATCAGCGACAGCCGGGTGCTGCATGCGATGGGCCTGGTGCCGCGGCATGTATTCATAGAACCGGCGCTGGCGAACCGCGCCTACGACGACACCGCGCTGCCCTTGGGTTTCGGCCAGACGATCTCGCAGCCTTTCGTGGTGGCGCGCATGATCGAGATCCTGATCGCCGGCCGCGAACTGGGCAAGACGCTGGAAATCGGCGCCGGCTGCGGCTACCAGGCGGCGATCCTCGGCGTGCTGTCGAAGCAGGTGTTTGCCGTCGAACGGATCGCGCCCCTGCTGGCGCGGGCGCGGGAAAACCTGAAGCAGATCAGGTTGTCGCATATTCGCCTCAAGCATGCCGATGGCAATCTCGGGCTGCCGGAGGCGGCGCCGTTCGATACCATCATCCTGGCCGCCGCCGCTGCCGCCGTGCCGCAAACGCTGCTGGCGCAATTGGCGCCCGGCGGACGGCTCGCCATGCCGCTGGGAACCACGGATCAGGTGATCAGCCTGGTCGAGCGGACCGACAAGGGATTTGTCGAAACCCGCTTCGATGCGGTGCGTTTCGTACCGCTGTTGCCGGGGGTGGAATGAACGCCATGCGCCTGATTCTGGCTTTGATGTTGCCGCTGATTGGTGGCTGTGCCAGCCACGCGCCGGCGCCGGTGGTGGATCGCGGCGCGCCGGCCGCGGAAAAGCCCAAGCTGGCGGTGCCGGCGGCACTGGTTGCAAGCGATGCAGGCAGCGGACACCACGTCGTCAAGAAAGGCGAGACGCTCTACGGCATCGCGCTCGATCACGGCCTGGATTACAAGGACGTGGCGGCGTGGAACAACCTCGAAAACCTCAACCTGATCCGGGTCGGCCAGCAACTGCGCATCACGCCGCCAGACGGCGGCGCCGTGGCCGTGGCGAAGCCGGTGATCTCGAGCGCCCCGGTCGAGATAAGGCAGACAGCACCCACCGCCTCCGCCCCGGCCGGTCCTGCCGCAAGCGCCGCCAGCGCCAACACCGAGGTTCTCAAGCGCGAGCCGAAGGGTGGCAAACTGGCTTGGTCGGAGGACGCCCTGGCCAAGGCGCGCCAGGCCGATGCGGCGACCAGGCCCGTTGAAATCCGGCCCGAGGCCAAGCCGGCGGAGGTCAAGGCCGCAGAGCCCAAGGCCCCCGAGACCAGGGCTCCCGAAAAACCTGCCCTGTCCGGCGACGACGTCGACTGGATGTGGCCCGCCAACGGCAGATTGATTGCCCCCTACGCCGAAGGCGGCAGCAAGGGTGTCGACATTGCCGGCAAGACCGGCGATCCGGTGCTGGCCGCGGCGGATGGCGTCGTCTCCTATGCCGGCGCCGGCCTCCGGGGCTATGGCAACCTGATCGTGCTGCGGCACAATGCGACCTTTCTTTCCGTATATGCCCACAACAGCAAACTGCTGGTCAAGGAAAAGGACATCGTGACCAGGGGCCAGAAAATCGCCGAGATGGGCAGCACCGATGCCGAAAGCCCGCGCCTGCATTTCGAGATACGGCGTCAGGGCAAGCCGGCCGATCCGCAGAAATTTCTTCCCGCCCGCTGATCCGGGATGAGCCGCGACGTTTCCCTGCCGGAGCGCGACGCGGCCGAGGTTATCCCGGATTCGCATGATTCGGGTTTCGTCGAGGACATCACCCAGGTTTATCTGCACGAGATCGGTGCCACGCCGTTGCTGACGGCGGCCGAGGAACTCAAGCTGGCACGTGGCGCCCATGCCGGAGATTTTCATGCGCGCCAGCGCATGATCGAGGCCAACCTGCGCCTGGTGGTGAGTATCGCGCGGCATTACCTGCATCGCGGACTGCCGCTCGACGATCTGATCGAGGAGGGCAACCTGGGCCTGATCCACGCCCTGGAAAAATTCGATCCCGAGCGCGGCTTCCGTTTTTCGACTTATGCCACATGGTGGATTCGCCAGAATGTCGAACGCGCGATCATGAATCAATCGCGCACGGTGCGCCTGCCGGTCTACCTGATCAAGGAACTCAACATCGTTCTGCGCGCCATGCGCCGGCTCGACCGCGAGCGCGGCGCCGCCGGGGATTCGCCGGGTACTGCGCTCGAGGATGTGGCGCGCCTGCTCGATCGGCCGGTGGGCGAGATCCGCCAGCTTCTGGTGCTCAAAGAGCGCGCCGCCTCGCTCGATTCCCCGCTGGACATCGATCCCGAGCTGACCATGTCCGATGCGATCGCCGATGAGGCGGCCGAGGATCCCGCGACCCATCTTGAACACGAAGAGGCCGAAGCCCTGGTTGCCGAGTGGGTGTCGCAGCTGACCGACCGCCAGCGCCTGGTCGTCGAGCGGCGCTACGGTCTCGGCGGCCGGGATGTCACCACGCTGGAGGACATCGCCAGCGATCTTGGCCTGACCCGCGAACGGGTCAGGCAGATCCAGGTCGAGGCGTTGACCACGCTGCGCAAGCGAATCGCGCGCGACGGCCTGACGCCCGACGCGCTACTTTGAGGCGCGCAGCACAGCGGCCAGGTCCATGACGGCCGCCGCGTAGAAGCTGCTGCGGTTGTAGCGCGTGATGACATAGAAGTTGCCGTAGCCGAGGCGATATTCCGTTGCCGCGCCGGGCGTGACGAGGTCGATCAGGGCGGCCGGACGGTCGGGAATCGCCGTGTCGCCGGCGCCGACTTTTTCGGATGCGGTCCCCGGTTCTGCCGGAGTCATGACCGTCGAAATTTCGACCCTGGCGGCTGCCATTTGTTGCGGCGTGTGGCGCGGCGTGATGCCTTCATCGATCAGTGCCTGGATGCCTTCGCCGCTGACGTCGACGCTGACGGCGATCGGCGCATTCCGTTCCCAGCCGTGCGCGGCCAGGAAATTCGCCACGCTGCCGATCGCGTCGGCGGGACTGGCGGTGAGGTCGACGCGATCGTCGCGGTCGAAGTCGACGGCGAAACGACGGCGCGAGGAGGGCAGGAATTGCGGCAGACCCATGGCGCCGGCATACGACCCGGTGTAGCCGAGCGGGCTGCGGTCCTCCTCGCGGGCCAGCAGCAGCAATTCTTCCAGTTCCTTGCGAAAAAGTTCTGCCCGCGGCGGGTAGTCGAAGGCCAGGGTGGTCAGTGCGGCGAAGGTGTTGAAACGGCCGAGTTGTCTGCCGTAGATGGTTTCGACGCCGATGATGGCGGCGATGACCTCGGCCGGCACGCCGAAACCTTCCTCGGCGCTGGCGAGCTGCACGGCCCAGGTCTGCATGAAACGCCGCCCGGCGGCGATGCGCTTCGGTTCGACAAAGCGTCCGCGGTAAGCCTGCCAGGAGCGAACCCCGGGATCCTTGGGCGGCATGATGGCCTTGATCACCGCTGGCACGGGCTTGGTGCGGCGGAACAGTTCCGTGAGTACCTCGGCGTTCAATCCGTGCCTGACCTGCATGTCGGCGACGAAGGCCTGCACGTCGTCGCGCTGCGCGTAATTCGCCGCATGCAGGCCGCAACTTGTCAGCGCCAGCGCCAGAAGCAGCGGCAGGTGCCTCATGGGTGGAAGGTGGCGACCCGGTGCCTGAACCGGTCGAGGTCGTCCGCGCGCGGCGCCGGCCCGTAGCGCAGGCCGGCATACAGCGCGGCAATTTCGCGGATGCCGTCGCCGAGTTTCGGATTCGGCGGCTGCCGCGCGTTCGGCGAAGGCCAGCGGACCTTCCCATTCGCGCCAGACAATTCCGCGCCTTGCCAGTCGGGCAGTGAAGCGCCGCCAGGCGGCGAGCGCGGGATCGATGCGCAGGCGATTGCGCAGTATCCATGCCGTAAGGCCGAGCAGCACGATCCCGCAAAGTACGGAGAGGATGGCGGTCATGCTGCGCCAGTCGGGTTCCTTGAGGCCCAGGCTGGCCAGCAGGTCGCGTTGCCGCTGCGGGTTGTAGCCCAGCACCCACTGATTCCAGCCGTTGGTGACGGCATCCAGCCGGTAGCGCAATTCCTTGAGCCAGGCCATGTCGGCGCGCGCCAGCAAAGGCAGGGCTTCATTGGCCGGGACCGCCGCCGCCAGGTTGCTGTTGATGCGGCTCGGCGCGGAGATCGCCGTCGGATCGATGCGCAGCCAGCCGCGGCCCGCGATCCACACTTCGGTCCAGGCATGGGCGTCGTACTGGCGGACTTCCAGGTAGCCATCCACCGGATTGACTTCGCCGCCCTGGTAGCCGGCGACCACGCGCGCCGGAACCCCGGCGGCACGCAAGGCAAACACAAAGGCGGCGGCGAAGTGCTCGCAGAAGCCACGCTTCGAGTCGAAGAGGAATTCGTCGACCATGTCGGCGCCCAGCAGCGGCGGGTTGAGCGTATAGATCAGCAACTGCTGGTTGAAGAAGTTTCGCGCGGCCGCGAGGATCGCCGCGCCGTCGTCGCCATGTTGTGTCCGCCAGGTGGCGGCGACGGCGCGGATGCGCGGGTTGCCGTCTTTCGGCAGCGCCAGCGCACCGCGCAAAATGCCCGGCGCTTCATCCCGGCCGGCGACGGCCTCGGGCCAGGCCCGCTGCACATAGCGTGTGCGGTTGCGGACCGGTTGGCGCGCGACGGGTTGATAGTCGCTGGTCAGCCCGCTCTCCGGCGGCAGCGTGGCCGGCATCTCGAGGGCAAACAGCCAGTGCTTGCCGTGGGGCTCCAGGGTGACTTCGTAATCCAGCGGCGTGCCCGACCCGGAATAGGGGATCTCGAAATAGGCTCCCAGGGTCTGGGCCACGCGCCAGCTGCGTCCGTCGAAGGCGGGCATGACCGGACCGCGCCAGTAAAGCTGCGATTGCGGCGGTACCTTGTCCTTGAACTGCACCCGGAACGCGATCGCATCCGACTGCGAGAGTTGCGCGATCGAACCGGGCGACATGCTGTCGGACAAGCCCGAGACAGCTGAAAAGCGGTCCTGCGGAATTCCCCACAGCGGCCCTTGCACGCGCGGGAACAGCAGGAACAGCAGGAGCATGAAGGGCACGGCCTGCACCAGCAGGAGCGCCGCGCGGCGCAGCTGCTGGGGCGGCGGCGGGCGGTCATCGCTGGCCGCCAGCAGGGCGGCGGTGGTGACCAGCACGGTCAGCCCCGCCAGCATCGCGGTCGGTATGGTCTGGGTGAACATGAACTGGCCGAGAACCAGGAAGTAACAGAGCAGGGCCGTCACCACCGCATCGCGCGCGGCCCGCAACTCGAGCAGCTTCAGCGCCAGGAACACCAGCAGCAGCGCGATGCCCGGGGTACGCCCGAGGATCGTGCGGTACTGCAGGAATACGCCGGCGGTGCCGGCGATGACCAGCAACACCTGCAACCAGCGCGGCGGCAGACGCCAGTGCTGCCAGGTCAGCAGGGCGCGCCAGCCGAATGCACCTGCCGCGGCGAATGCGAGCCACTGCGGAACATGCTGCGCCAGCGGCGCGGCTGCGGCGACGGCACTGGCCAGCAGCCACCAGGCCTGGCGCCGGCTGACGGGACGGCTAGCGCGTGCCATCGCGGTACAAGGCCAGTGCGCGCAGGCCGGCAGCAAGATGCTCCTGGCCCTGGTTCTGGGCCAGCTGCAACCCGGGCAGGCGCAAACCCCAGGCCAGGCCTGCCGCGTCGGCATCCAGCATCCAGCGCGCGAGTATCGACAGCCGCTGTTCGCTGTCATTCATTTCGGGCAGGGCATGCCAGTCCAGCCAGACCTGTTGTGCGCTTGCCCCGGCGAACAACTTGGTCAGCAAGGGGCCGTCGTGCTGGCGGGCCACGGCCTTCCACGCCACATGGCGCGGGGCATCGGCGACCTGATGCTTGCGCAACCCTGAAAAGTCATCGGCGCCGCGACCGTCGCGGGTCGTGCCGCGCGCCGAGTCGCCGCTCCACGGCAGCGGCGGCGCCCTGGCGGCCGGCGCCGGATAGACCAGGCAGTCGAGGGCCGGGGCGGCATAGCTCCAGGCACGGACCAGGCCGAGCGGCCAGGTGGTTTCGATGGTGACCCGGGGCAGCGGCAGCCAGCCGCGGCGCGTGGCGGGATGGCCGAGAATCGCCACCTTGCTGCCGCGCGCCTCGATGTCGACTTCGACCGGCTCCAGGTTGGCGATCGACAGGCGCAGGCTGGTGCGGGCATCCGGCCTGCGGTTATCCAGGACCAGGGAAAACTGCGCCGTGCCGCCGGCAAAGACCGGTTCGCAGCGACCGGGACGCAGGCTGATCAGGACCAGGTTGCGGAAGGTGTGCAGGATGGTGACGATGCCCAGGCCGGCCAGCATGAACACCAGGCCATGGCCGAGGCTGAGGTTGTAGTTCATCGCGCCGAGCAGGATCACCCCGAGCGCCACGGCATAGGCCACGCCGGCTCGCGTCGGCAGGACATAGACGCGGCGCTGGGTGAGGATGATCGGCACGGGTTCCGGCGGTCGCTCCCTCAAGGCCCAGCGGACGAAGGTTTCGTGCAGCCGGTGACGCAGGGTAGAGAGCATGATTCCTGCCGGAGAGCCATGGCCGTTAAGGTAGCGGCACCGCTTCGATCAGCGCGGCGGCAACGGCATCGGCATCGGTGTGCGCGCTGTCGTCTGCCGGGCGCAGGCGATGGGCGATGACTCCGGGCAGCACGGCCTGGACGTCTTCCGGCAATACGTGGTCGCGGCCGTCGAGCAGGGCCCAGGCGCGCGCCACCGCGAGCAATGCCAGGCAGGCGCGGGGCGACAGTCCGGCCTGCCAGCGCGGTGCCGTGCGGGTATGGGCGGCCAGCGCCTGCACGTACTCGATCAGGGCCGCGGAGGCGTGCACCGCGCGCGCCAGCGCTTGCAGTTCGACCATGCGCTGCGGGGCGATACGCGGGCCGAGGGCCGCGACCATCTGCTGCCGGTCGGCGCCGGCCAGCAGTTCACGCTCGGCGGCGGCATCGGGGTAGCCGAGTTCGATCTTGAGCAGGAACCGGTCGAGCTGCGATTCCGGCAGCGGGAAGGTGCCGATCTGGTGCGTGGGATTTTGCGTGGCAATCACGAAGAATGGTTCCGGCAGGGGCCTGGTTTCTCCCTCGGCGGTGACCTGCCGTTCCTCCATGGCTTCGAGCAGCGCGCTCTGGGCCTTCGGTGTGGCGCGATTGATCTCGTCGGCCAGCACCACCTGGGTGAAGACGGGACCCGGATGAAAATGGAAGGCGCCGCTGCCGCGATCGAAGATCGACACGCCGAGGATGTCCGCCGGCAGCATGTCGCTGGTGAACTGGATGCGCTGGAAATCGAGTCCGAGGACGCGCGCCAGCACATGGGCCAGGGTGGTCTTGCCGACACCGGGCAGGTCTTCGATCAGCAGGTGCCCGCGAGCCAGGAGGCAGGCCAGGGAAAGCCGGATCGGCCGTTCCTTGCCGAGGATGATCTGGTTGATGTCGGCCAGGACGGCATCGAGTTCCGGGAGGCGCATTGGGGCGGGGAGTTTCGTCGGAGTTTGGGAGATAATGTCGTTTCGAGCAACATTGTAAGTCATCAGGCAAGAGACCCGTCATGACAGCTACCGCCTTCATCACCCATCGCGACTGCCTGCAGCACGACATGGGCGCCCACCATCCGGAATGTCCCGATCGGCTCGGCGCGATCAGCGATCGCCTGATTGCCGCCGGCCTCGACATGTACCTGCAGTTCCATGACGCGCCGCTGGTCGAGGTGGAGCAGTTGCTGCGCGTTCATCCGCGCGACTACGTCGATCACGTGCATAACAGCAGTCCGGCGCACGGCATCGTGCATCTCGATCCCGACACGGCGATGTCGCCGGGTACCCTGCAGGCGGCGTTGCGTTCGGCCGGCGCAGGCTGCTACGCGACCGACCTGGTAATGCGCGGCGAAGTGCAGAATGCATTTTGCGCCGTTCGCCCGCCGGGACACCACGCCGAGCGGGCGAAGGCGATGGGTTTCTGTTTCTTCAACAATGTCGCCGTCGCGGCGCGCCATGCCCTCGATGCCTGGGGCCTGGAACGGGTGGCGATCATCGATTTCGACGTGCATCACGGCAACGGCACCGAAGAGATTTTCGCCGGCGACCCGCGCGTGTTCATGGCCGGAATCTTCCAGCACCCGTTCTATCCCTATTGCGGGACCGAGAATCCCGCGCCGAACATGTGCAATGTGCCGCTGCCCGCGGGAACCCGCGGCGAGGACTTCCGCCAGGTCGTCTATGACATATGGCTCCCCAGGCTGCGCGAGTTCAAACCCGAGATGATCTTCATCTCGGCCGGTTTCGATGCCCACTACGAGGACGACATGGCCTCCCTCGGACTGGTCGAATCCGACTATGCCTGGGTCACGGAACAGATCAAGCAGGTGGCGGGCGAGTTCTCCAAGGGGCGTATCGTTTCCCTGCTCGAAGGTGGCTACGTGCTTTCCGCCCTGGCGCGCAGCGTTACGACGCACATCAAGGTGCTGGCCGATTTGTAAGCGGGTTTTGCGGGGTGCGCCGCAGGCTGGCCATCAGTTAAAATCCCCATCTTCGGGCTGCGATCGATCTGTCCGCCCCGGCATTCAGTTTCGGATATTTTCATGAAGACCATACAGGGTTCCATTCCCGCAATAATCACGCCGATGCAGGACGACGGCTCGCTCGACCTGCCCGGGTTGCGGCGTCTGCTCGACTGGCACATCAACGAGGGCACCGACGGCGTCGTCGTCGTCGGCACCTCCGGCGAATCGCCGACGGTTAACTACAAGGAACATTGCGCCCTGATCGAAACCACGGTGCAGCATGTCGCCGGACGCATCCCGGTGATTGCCGGCACCGGAGCGAATTCGACGGCGGAAGCCATGGAACTGGCTGAGTTCGCGCGTCAGGCGGGCGCCGACGCGCACCTGTCGGTCGTGCCCTACTACAACAAGCCGACCCAGGAAGGCCTGTTCCGCCATTTCAAGGCGATCGCCGAGGCGGTCGACCTGCCGCTGATTCTCTACAACGTGCCGGGACGTACCGTCGCCGATCTGGCGACCGAAACCACGCTGCGATTGGCCGAGGTGCCGGGCATCGTCGGCATCAAGGATGCCACCGGAAATATCGAACGCGGTTCCGATTTGCTGAAGCGCGCTCCGGCGGGCTTCAGCGTCTACAGCGGGGACGACGCCACGGCCATCGCCTTGATGCTGCTGGGCGGCAAGGGGTCCATTTCGGTGACGGCCAATGTGGCCCCGGCACTCATGCACAGGATGTGCGCGGCGGCCATAGCGGGGGACCTGGCGACGGCGCGCGATGCGAATTTCCGCCTGCTGGGCTTGCATCGCAACCTGTTTCACGAGGCCAATCCGATTCCGGTCAAATGGGCCGTGCAGCAGATGGGCCTTGCTGGTGGCGGCATTCGTCTGCCGATGACGCCGTTGTCCAAGGAGTTTCACGATCGCTTGCGCCTTGCGATGCGCGAGGCCGGCATTACTCTCCGAACAGAAGCTGACAATCAATGAATCGTTTGCCAACAAGGGTTGCCGTTTTCCTGGCGGTCGGCTTGCTTGCCGGATGCAGCGGCAACATCATGCCCGAATCGAAGAAGATCGAATACAAGTCCGCCGGCAAGCTGCCGCCGCTCGAGATTCCTCCCGACCTGACGCAGCAAAGCCGTGACGAGCGCTATACGGTGCCGGACGTTTCGACCAGCAAGGGTAGCGCGACCTATTCGGCCTACTCCAGCGAACGCACCGGACAGGCGCGCACCACCACGGCGCAGGACCTGCTGCCGCAAGTAGACAAGATGCGCATCGAGCGGTCCGGTACCCAGCGCTGGCTGGTTGTCGGCGGGGCGCCGGACAAGTTCTGGCCGGTGGTCAAGGAGTTCTGGCAGGAACTTGGCTTCCTGGTAAACGTCGAGATTCCGGAAGCCGGGATCATGGAGACCGACTGGGCGGAAAACCGCGCCAAACTGCCGCAGGACGTCATTCGCGGTACCTTGGGCAAGGTTTTCGACAGCCTCTATTCCACGGCGGAACGCGACAAGTTCCGTACCCGCCTGGAAAAGAGCGCGGAAACCGGTATGGTGGAAATCTATATCAGTCACCGCGGCATGTACGAGGTTTATACCAACGAGGGCAAGACGGATACCCGGTGGCAGCCGCGTCCGGCCGATCCCGAACTGGAAGCGGAGATGCTGAGGCGACTGATGGTCCGTCTGGGTGTCGAGGAATCCCGTGCCAAGACCATGATGGCAGGAGAACAGCGCCAGGACCGGGCCAAGCTTTCCCGCGCGACGGACGGCGCCGGCGCGCTGTTGCTCGAGGAGCCTTTCGACCGGGCCTGGCGCCGCGTCGGGCTGGCGCTGGATCGCGTCGGTTTCACGGTTGAAGATCGCGACCGCTCCCAGGGCCTTTACTTCGTGCGCTATGTCGATCCCGATGTCGACAACAAGAAAAAGGACGAGGACAAGGGTTTCATTTCCAAGTTGATGTTCTGGAAAGGAAGCGGTGGCGACAAGCCGAGCCAGGCTCAATACCGCATTCACGTCAAGCGGGCCGGCGATGCCACCACGGTCCAGGTGCTGACCCGCGAGGGGGGTGTGGACAGGTCCGAGACTTCGAAGCGGATTCTTGGCCTGCTTTACGACCAGAAATGTTTTGCGCGGCCGGGATAGCCGGGCTTTTTTGTTTCTAGTCGTCTTGCGCCGTCTATGGCTATCCGCTATATTGTGAGTAGCTGAATGAGTAGCCGCTATTGCAGCTGTCAACTCGGCGGGTATCGGAGAAGGCCATGGGCAAGCTCAAAGACATCGAAATTCAAGCTTGGATTCGGGCGGGAAAGCCGATTGCCGGGAAGTCGGACGGCGACGGCCTGACCTTCACCCTGTCGGCCAACCTCACCGCGTCTTGGGTATTCCGCTATCGACTTGGCGGTAAGCAGCGGGAAATGACCCTCGGCAACTACCCGACCATTACCCTCAAGAAGGCGCGGGAGTTGGCAACCGATGCCAGGGGGAGGGTGCAGCAGGGTGTTGACGTGGCCAGGGAGAAGAAGGAACAGAAAATATCCCTGACCACAGCCGGCACGGTTAAGCAGTTATGCGAGGAATTCTACGAGCGCACCGTCGAAGGGAAGATCAAGCGGCCGGACATCATCCGCGAGCAGCTTGATGGCGACCTAATTCCCAAGCTGGGCAGGATGCGTATCGCCGAGGTCAAGCCTATGGACATTGACGGCATGATCCGCGCCATTCTGGAACGCGGCTCACCGGTCATGGCAAACCGGGTACTTGCGACGACGAAGGCGGTTTTCAGCTACGCCATCCGTCGACATTGGATCGAGCAGAACCCGGCCGCGGCTTTTCGACGGGCGGACGCCGGTGGCGAGGAAAAGGCTAGGACACGGGCGCTTTCTGACGAGGAACTGGTAGCGCTGTTCAAGGCATTGCAGGCGGCTGGTTCGGCTTTCCGCATCTACGATCTGGCGGTCAAGTTACTGCTGGTGACGGGAGTACGGGTAAGCGAGTTGATCGAGGCGCCTTGGGCCGAATTCGATCTTGAGGCCGATGAACCGGTATGGCGCATACCTGCCGGCCGCATCAAAACAAGAAAAGAAATGGCGCTGCGTGACTTCACCATTCCGCTATCTCCCGTCGTTGTGGAGTGGCTGCGCGAGATCAAGCGCCTCTCTGTTGCAAGCGATTACGTTTTCCCAGCCCGGCGCCGAGTGAGCAAGCTCACCATGTCCCCCGCAACAATGAATTGGGCATTGGGCGAGGTCAAGCACGGTCTGGAGCATTTCACCTTGCACGACTTGAGGCGCACGGCACGCACACACCTGGCTAGGCTGGGCGTTTCTCCGCATGTGGCAGAGCGTTGCCTTAACCACAAGCTACCGGGGATCAATGATACCTACGATACACACGACTACCTGTCAGAGCGTCGGCTGGCCCTGAATGGATGGGCCGATTTGCTGGTGAGGCTCGACAGGGGCGAGACCGGGAATGTTGTCCCGATAAGTAGAGGCAAGGTCGCGTGATGGGCTTGGGAGAGTGGGGCGGGGGCGCTAAATTCTCTCCTTGACTTAGTAATTACATGGATTACAATGCAATCAATATAATTACACATTGCCATGATTCGGACATTCAAACATCGCGGGCTGGAGCGGTTCTTCAAGAAGGGCGACCATCGGGGCATCATCGCCAAGACCGAGGCCAGAATCGAGCGCTTGCTTGACCGTCTTGATACCGTGCCAAAGCCTGAAGACATGAACCTTCCCGGCTATAAGTTTCACCAGCTAACCGGGAATCGGAAAGGTACTTACGCCGTGACGGTGACTGGAAACTGGCGTATCACGTTTCGATTCGACGGCGAGGACGCCGTCGACGTTGACCTGGAGGACTATCACTGATGAAGAGCCTACGAGACCCGAAGCGCCGGCCGACTCACCCCGGCGCGATCCTGCGCGAAGACGTACTTCCCGCGCTCGAAATGACGCAGACCGAGTTCGCGCAGCGCCTGGGTGTATCCCGCCTGTCGGTATCCGATCTGCTGCATGAAAAGCGGGGAATGACGCCGGAGATGGCGGCCCGTGTCGGCAAGCTGCTGAACACCACGCCGGATAGCTGGCTGCGCATGCAGCAGGCCGTTGATCTGTGGGATGTCGCGCAGAAGCCCGAGAAGCTGGCCGGGATCAAGCCGATCGAGGCGGAACTGCTGGCCGCGTAGATTTCACCCGCCCCGGCCGGGATCGCCGGGAAAGCGGCGGGCAAGGTGCTAGAGACACCAAACCCGCCTGACCACGAAGCAACTACACAGGAGTTACATCATGGCTACCAGCAATACTACCAGCGCCGACGAAGGCGCCAATACCAGCCCGCTTGTCGAGCTTTCTCATCGCGTTCACGCAGTTGCCGCGCGCCTTGCCGGCATGGAGGCCGCGCTGCGCATTTTCAAGGATGCCGATAGTTGCGACGGCCCACTGGGCGACGCGCTCATTCTGCTGGCCTGCTCTTGCGAGCGAATGAATGACGAGCTTTGTCTCGTCGCCGACCAAATGACGGAAGGAGTTGCAGCATGAAAGCCAAAGCCACCCGCGCGCCGAGCATTGATCAGACCAGCGCAGCAAGCAACTGCGATTTCGCCGGCCAGGCTCTTGACATCCAATCTCTCGCGCTTGCGGGGAAAGCCCTGTTCGAGCAGGAGGATGACGGATGTATGCCGGATCTCGGGCGCCTGCTCGGCGTGATAGCCGAGCGGAGCGGTGACCTCTACGCGGAACTGGCGGTGAAAGGCGGTGCAGCCATCGGCGATCCCGGCCCGGTGATGGATCCCAAGATGGACGCCGGAACCATTTCGGATACGCTCAGATATGCCCAGCAGGACGATGCCGATCCAGATCGCGTGCTGCTTGAACTGGTCCAGGTTATCAAGCCGTACTGCCAGAGCGGTGAGGCGCGCGCAAAGCTGCCTGATCTGCTGCTTACTGCCGGACAGGCGGGGACATGACCACCATCATCTGCCGGCGCCCAGGCGCCGACGTTCGCACCCCAGCCGAGAAGCAGGAGGCCGCGCTGCTGGCGGCTTTTCGCAGGCTGACACCCAGGGGCCGGATAATGGCCCTCAAGGCTGCCAGGAGGCTGCGGGTGGCATTCCGGTCTGCTGCGGGAGTTACGGACAGGGTGATTTGAATGTCGAAGTTCGCGGGGCTTCTCGCCGCACATCCACCACTATCGGCCACTGAGATCGGCGAGATTGCGCGCAAGCCGGCGCTCGATGCTGGAGACTTCTGTCGCCTCACCGAGACCGAGATTACCAGTGACCATGACCGCGGAGAAGTGACCTACATCATTTCGCAGGCTGGAGTTCACCATCGGCCTGTCGCGGATCATTTGCTTTCCCAACTCTATCCTGGGGAGCTCAACGAGGTACTGGAGCAAATGCGGCATGCGCTCTCGTTTCCATGTACGTCGGCAGAGATTGTGGCGTTTGTGAAGGCTACCGATCGTTGCTTCACGTTGCCGGAAGTATTTGTAAAGGCGGTGACCGGAATTCCCGGCCGCGAGCAGGCCGAAAACCCGGATGAACGGGCAATCCGGCTTGCGAAGATGAGGAGTTCCGGTATGACAGGATCCGAAATTTCAAAGGTCGAGGGCGACATGTCTGTGTCGCGCGCAAACGAGCTTGCGCGTAAAGGAACCGCCTTGTTGAAGCAAAAGGCAACAAACGCATCAACCATGAGCGGGCAATTCGGCCTAAAAGGGGTTGCAGCCAAAAAGCCAAGAACCAAGGCGTAGCAATGGCTCCAGCCTGCAACCCCTTGCAGGCTTGACTGCAATCCCCCTTGCAGTAGTTCTATCTTTTCCGTACCGCTTAATGCGGGTTCATACGGAGTGAGATATGAAAATCATCAGACCACAGCAGACCGCTGAAAAATGCGGGATTGCACTGTCTACGCTTTGGGCCTGGGCGGAAGGCAAGCCCGATTTTCCAAAGCCTGTTCAGCTATCCGGTAATGTCAGCGGGTTCATCGAAGAAGAGGTCGAAACCTATCTGGAGCGCAAGGTCGCAGAATCCAGGGCTGAACCAACCAAGCGCGAAACGGCGGTAGTCGCTGCCAAGAAGTCGGCGCTGGTCAGACGGCAACGCGCAACCCTTGCTGCTGGGGGTGCGCAATGAACGCCCGCGCCGACGCCCTTGGCGACGATCTGCTGAAGGTCGAGGAAACGGGGGCCGACCATGCGCCCGCTTGACGCGAAAAAAACGCCCGCTGGCAGGCGGGCGCTGGGTGATGCGGTAGTCCAAAGGGGATCGGACAAGGCGAAGAATACCGCGCAGGGGCCGAGCTTATGTCTGTGCCGCTCAAACGTGATTTGCGGTTGGTGCTTCCTTCGTCTTCGCGTTGATGAAGCCTTCGCCAGGGCGCGCAGCCTGCGCCTTCAGGCTGTTGGCGAGCCAGGTCGCGGGGGTGCCTGGTCATGAAAAAACACAACTGCACATGCCCACGCCCTTGGTGCGATTGGCCTGCCTGTCGCAGCCATCGAGGTAAGGCGGCCATCGTCAAGCTCGCGCTTTGGGGCTTGTTGCCGGTCGCGTTCGCGGATTGGTTGATCCGCGTTCTTGGTTGGAAGGAGGCGTAACCATGGCGCACTTTTATTCATGGTTCCCTGGCGATTACCTTCGAGACACCGGGCACCTTTCCATGATCGAGGATGCGGCGTACAGGCGATTGCTTGACGCCTATTACATGACCGAAAAGGTTTCGGCAAATGCCGAAGTTTTGCTGCGCGTTTGCCGTGCGATCAACGAGGAAGAAAAAGCGGCCGTTCATAAGGTCGCGGCCGAATTCTTTGAGATTCGAGAAGGCTTCCTGTTTCATGAAAAGGTGGAACATGAAATCGCGTGGAGCCGCACCAAATCAGCGAATAGGAGCGTTTCAGGGAAAAAAGGGGCGGCTGTCACCAACGCAAAGAGGGCAGCAAATGCCGCAGCAAATGCCGCAGCAAATGCCGCAGCAAATGCTACGGCAAACGGGTCGGCAAATGGACGGCTACCCATACCCACAGTGTACACAGAAGGTAAACCTTCTGTGCCGGCTTCGCCGTCTTCGTCGCCTCCTGATCCGAAGAAAGCTATCTTCGATCTTGGCGTTTCCATCCTGACGAAAACAGGCACAACCGAAAGCGGCGCCCGTTCCTTCCTAGCGAGGTTCGCCAAACAGGACGAGGGCAAGCTGGCCGAAGTGCTGGGACACCTTGCTGCGCACCCCAAGGTTGAGCCGAAAGCGTACATCGCGGCAGCGTTCAAGCCGGAAGCGCGGGGGTTGGTCATATGAAAACCTTTGCCGACTTCAATATCGAACTGCGCCCCGGTGCCAGTGGCGAGATAAAGACCACCTGTCCGCGCTGCTCTGCCTCCCGCAAGAAAACCCGCTATCCCTGCCTGAACGTCAATGTCGAGCAAGGCGTTTGGAACTGCTGGCACTGCTCCTGGTCCGGCACGCTCAAGGGCGGCGAGTGGCAGCGGCCGGAGATCCGCAAGGAATACCGGCGCCCGGATTACGTCGCAACTACTACCGGACTGCCGGAAACCGTCATAGGTTGGTTTGCTGAGCGCGGGATAGGGGAAGCTGTAATCCGGCGTAATCAGATCGGCTATGGCTTGATTTACATGCCACAACTCGAAGATGAGACCACCGCAATCCAGTTCCCCTACTTCCGCGGCGGCGAGGTAATCAACGTCAAGTATCGGGATGGTCGCAAGAACTTCCGTATGGCGGCCGGCGCCGAGCGCGTCCTGTACGGACTCAACGACATTAGCGACGTGACGGTGTGGGTAGAAGGCGAAATGGACAAGCTGGCGCTCGAAGTCGCCGGCTATCCGAATTGCGTCAGCGTGCCCGATGGCGCCCCGGCGCCGGACTCGAAGAGCTACGAAAGTAAATTCGATTTCCTGGCCGCGCCGGAATTGGCGAAGGTCAAGACCCATATCCTCGCGGTCGACAACGACCCGCCCGGTAAGCGGCTGCAGGAGGAACTATCCCGCCGTCTCGGTGCCGAGAACTGCCTGCTGGTGGAGTGGCCTGACGGCTGCAAGGACGCAAACGATGTCCTGATTCAGCATGGCGCCGACGCGCTGGGCCGGTGCATCGAAGCCGCCAAGCCCCTGCCGATTGTTGGCGCCTTCGACGTGGCGGCCTTGATTGGTGATCTGGAACACCACTACGCCGAAGGAATGCCGCGCGGCGTCAGCACCGGCTGGGAGTCGATTGATCGGCATTACACCGTCCGCCCTGGCGAGTGGACGCTGGTGACGGGGGTTCCTGGGCACGGCAAATCCGAATTCATCGATGCGCTACTGATCAACCTGGCCGCCCGCAATGGCTGGCGCTTTGGCATCTTCTCGCCGGAGAATCAACCATTCGCCCTGCACCTGGCCAAGCTCGCGGAGAAATATTCCGGCAAGCCGTTCAATCCTGGTCCGACCGAGCGCATGAGCCGCGGCGAATTCGATATGGCCGCCACCTGGCTGGATCGGCACTTCACCATGATCTTGCCCGAAGAGCCCAGCATCAATGCAATCCTGGCCGTGGCCAAGGCCCTGGTGCTGCGCAAGGGCATTCGCGGCCTGGTGATCGATCCGTGGAACGAGATCGAACACGGCCGCACGCAGGGGCAGACGGAAACCGAGTACATCAGCATCGTCTTGTCCCGTATACGTCAGTTCGCCCGGGCTCACGGCGTGCACGTCTGGCTGGTGGCGCATCCGGCCAAGTTGTTCAAGGAAGCCAATGGCAAGTATCCCGTCCCCGGCCCCTACGATGTTTCCGGAAGCGCGCATTGGCGCAACAAGGCGGATTGTTGTCTCGCCGTCTGGCGTGACCAGATGGCCAACACCCGAACGGTGGAAATCCACGTCCAGAAGATCCGGCACAAGATTACCGGCCAGATCGGCAAGGTCGACCTGACCTATGACCCGGTGACGGGCCGGTACTTCGACGGCCACGGAACTGCAGCACCGATCATCAATGACCGCAAGGCGCTGGCCTCCGGTGAGACGGTGGAGTTCTGACATGGCGACCGTACCAAAGACATTCGCCGATGACTTCGCCCTGGTTGAGCAACACTGGCTTGCAGCCGGCCAGGACACACCCGAAGGCATCGGCGAGATCAAGGAAGCGATTCGCGCCGCATTCGATGCTGGCGGCGAAGCGGCTGAGTACTGGCATTGGCGCGTTGCCGACGAGGCGGCATTCATTCGTGAACTGCACGCCATGGGCGCCGGCATTGCTGGGCGCATCAAAGCGACGGCGGCGCCATGAAAAAAGCCCTGACACCCGGCCAAGTAGCCGCCGCGATGCGGTTCTACGCGATTGCGCTGGGGCCGCATGGGAAACCGAAGCCAAGCCAGATTGCTGAAATAGAAAAAGCGGGAATTCCCGCTATTGGACTGCTGCCACCAAGCAATCCACAACCCAAGAAGGACAGCCCATGACCGGAACCCCGCCCCGCCTGCCTTCGATGCTTGACATGTTTTTATCGGCCGCCGCCAGCGCCGCCGCGGCGAAAGCCGACGTCGAGCGTCCCCCCTGGCCTGCCAATCCATTCAAGAAAGGCGTGCGCGAAGGATCCGCGACCGACAAGGTGCACGCCATCCTGGTCGCGCAGCAAAGGCGTTGGTTCGAGCATTGCGAACTGATGCACCTGACCGGTCATTCACGCGGGGCGATCACCTGGGCGCTCAAATACCTGGGCGAGCGCGGCAAGGTGCGCTCGATTCCTTCCGCGCGCCATCCGCAATGGCGACGCTATCGGTTGAACGGAGAAGACCATGGGTAACGAGATCAATCAGACCACGGCGCTGACTACGTGCGCCATTTCCGCCGCCGAGATTGGGCAGATGTTTCTCAAGGACGTGCAGCAGAATGTGCGAGCACTTTCCAGCGTAGCAGTGTCGGCATTCCTGCGCATCGAGGACGGGAATCCGGAGTATCAGGCAGTGCTCGATCTTGCAATCAAGTCTGGCGCCATTGCGGTGCGCCTCGACGAAATGCTGGAAAAGTTGGAGCCAATGTTGGCCAATGTCGTTGCGGCCGGATGGGCTGGATACCGCGAACGGAATGGCCAACATTGATGAATCCAGAGCCCAGGAGACAGGGAAAATGAACACCGAACACATGCACAGCGGCAACGAAGAAAAAACGCACCACGGCCAGAATAAGCCCGCTGTCGGGCAGCCACGAGGCCCGGGGCGGCTTCGCGGGCAGCGCAATGCGCTCTATGCCCTGGCGGCGGAGTTCAAGGCGAGGCATCCCGGCGTTGCCGTGGCAACGGCCTGGCGGCATTTCGTCATGCTGGCTGGCGCCCATCCAGTCCTCGTCGAGTACGACCCATCACGAGGGCTCTGCTACGTTCCTGACGCCGGCCGCGTTGCCGTGCGATGGATTAGCCGAGTAAATTTCACCAGAACCTGGAACCGATTAGGGGTTGATTACCAGCCCATGAAGTCGGTCGCTGATACCGATGGGTGAGTTAGCCCGGATCCAAGTTGAGCAACCATCACCATCGACGCGGCACCGCTCCCATCAGGGTCAAAATACAGATAACCGGTATCGGCGTGGTAAATAAGGCGATCCTGTGCCGTTTGTGCCGTCGAGTAACCGCTGGTCATCTTGAACTGCCCGGCGTCGAGATTGCCGTCGGTAAATGATAGCTGGCTGTATTGATCCAGTTCCAAAGCGATCTTGTCTTCGCCGGATATGAAGTCGTTTATGTTTATCTGTGCGGATGGGTAATTCCCCTTCGTTTCAAACACGAAGACATCGGCATCGGTTCCGCCATGCATTATTGTCCAGTCGGGGCCGGCAATCAGAATGTCATTGCCGTCTCCACCGCTAAGCTTGTCTTGCCCTTGTTGAGCGCCAATGCGGCTCCCTGCGCCTGCTGATAATCGATCATTTCCGGCGCCACCAACAAGATTGTCGATTCCTGAACCGCCGATCAGGGTATCGTTCCCTGCCCCCCCATTGAAAGAGACGGAACCACCCGCAGTGGTCATGACGTTATCGAGATCATTGCCCACCGCGGTCATTACCCTGGAGCCGAGGTAATCGAGGTTTTCGACAGAGGGAAGTTTCTTCAGGCTCCATGAACTGAGCCCGGTACGGATGGTGTCCACGCCTTCGGCGGCATTCTCAATGACTGTATCGGTAAGTGCGTCGACAATGTAAATGTCGTTACCTGTTCCGCCCAGCATTCTGTCAGCACCCGTGCCGCCATCGATCAGATCATCGCCGTCGCCGCCAAGAATGACATCATTCCCGATATTGCCTGACAGGTAGTCGTTTCCAGAACCACCATCCAGAGTGTCCTTTCCCGCGCCTCCGCTCAAGACATCATCGCCGCCGATTCCTGAAATGTTGTCGTTGCCCTCCATGCCACCGAAAGTATCGATTTCGTCACTGCCCCTGAATACATCATTGCCGCGCGTGCCACCTTTTGCGAGTAAATCGCCTGGCAGCAGATTCCCTTCCAGTCCATCGCTGAACCGGATGCGTTCGACGTTGAGCAGGACATCGAGTTGCCTTGAGGCAATATTAATGACGCGAACCTCCGTACTGGATATGCCCTCGAAGTAATAAGCACCCTTGGTGCTGTCCAGCACGGCCAGATCGATCCCGACGCCTCCATCAACGAAATCTTGACCTATGCCGGCATTCAGTGTGTCGTCACCGCTGCCTCCATACAGGAGGTCATTACCTTCGCCGCCAAAGAGTGAATCGTTTCCATTGCCGCCTTCCAAGCGATCATTCCCGGCGTCGCCTCCGAGTACATCATTACCTAATCCACCTTGAGCAGAATCATCACCATCTGCCCCATAAAAGGTATCGTCTCCCACAGAGCCAACATAGGTGTCCGCAATCGACGTGCTGCTGTTTTGGGGCAGTTCGATGATATTGAATGTCACCCCGTTGAATACGATGTTCTCCACGCCAACCAGTACATCTCTCGAAGTGGAGTACAGGGAGGTAGACGAAATCAGGCTGACGGCAACCTTGTCATCTCCCAGCCTTGTCAGGACAAAGCCGCCATAGCCCGGATTTTCAAAGACCAAGTCTGGCCCATATCCCAAACTACCTATCAAAGGAATTTCAGTAGTGATTCCATACCAGACTGAGTCAGTACCTGTACCGCCGACCAGATTCGCGTCTGCAGCAATTTTTCTGTAAAAAATATCGTTGCCTGCCCCTCCAATCAGGGTTCCACCAGAACCAAATCTCAACTCGATGTAGTCATCGCCACTACCGCCATCAAGGGTGACCTGTCCAATTCCGTACCCGATCAGAACGTCGTCACCACCTCCGCCTTTCATGCTGTATGAGCCGACAGAGGACAGTGAAAATGGACTCAACAAGTAATCATCGCTTTCACTTCCTACCACGAGTGGTAGGGCGCCTGAAGTCAAGCTACCAATGCTTAATGGGCCACCAGAGGTAATTAACAGTGTTTCGCCAGTACTGGTAAAACCATCCAGGCTAAAGCTGGAGGCATCCATCGAGAGGCCCGTGGCTGTCCATTGCGGTACGCCATCAACCATGCTTTGGATTTTGGTGATGGTTCCGCCAATGACTCCGTCTGTTTGCCAGCGAGTGAGGTCGAACTTTCCGAAATAGTTCAGCGTGCCATCGATTCCAACTACGCGAATTTGTCCTCCGCTCAATACGCTTACTGTGCCCCTAATTGATGGCGTTATATCTCTCGTATCCGCTGGTGTATGAAGAAATAGCGTTCCCACAGTAACCTCCTCGGCGATTTTTCACAGTATGACGCGCAGGAACTGAGACGAAAATAGATTTTGTCTCGTCGTCGTGCCATGCGTGGCACAGTGGCCGGCATGAACGATACAGCAGCATACCTCGACCGCATTACACCAAGGGTCATTCGCGCACATTTGGCCACAGGCCGGCTTGATGCGGCAAGGTGCTTCGCGGCATTCACGGAGTCGGATGCCGGCCGAAGCTTCATCGGCAAATGGCTGGCCCTGGTCGATTCCTTTGCTCGTGGCGATTTCGACGCCTCGAACGAGGCGCTACGAGAGGTAGCAGCCGAGGTGCCAGCCGCTTTCTCCATCAACACCGATGGCGCCCCACTATTTGCAGTGATGGCGTTGAAGCCAGAAAACATGGCCAGGCATTTCATGTCCGCACCGAGATAACCACAGGGAAAACCATCATGGCTGGAGAATTCGCAACAGGGCTCGTTTCCATTGGCGTCAATCGCGGCGAGATCAACCGCAAGCAGCGCAAGCTCGACAACGAGCTTCGCTTGCGCGCCGACGACCGCGCGGCGCAACAGGCGCAGTTGGGGGTGATGCAGTACCTTTCCGGCCAGCGCCGCATGGATGAGCAGAAAAAGGCGCAGGAGGAAGAGCGCGCCGCCCGCGCCGAACAGATGCGCGCCGCGGCGACGCAGGCAGAAACCGCGCGGCAGGATTCGTCAAGGGCCACCTATGCGGCCGATATGGAGAGGCAGCGCCAAGCGAACTTCGGACTTTCCCCGCAGGACGAGGCGAAGGCAACCGGCATCGTCAAGCAGATCGTCAACGCCAATGATTCCATACTCAAGGCCGGCAAGATCGAGCAAGGCATCGGCCAGATTACCAAAGCCTATGACGACGCGGCCAAGTCGGGCAATCCGGCGATCTACAAGCTGGCCCTGGCCGCGTCCGGCCTGCACCCGAACATGACGCGGCCTGATGATTTCTCGGTGAAGACGGAATACGACCCGAAGACGCGCGAGGAATACATGGTGGCTTATGACGGGTCTGGAAAACAGGTCAGCCGCAACGCAACCGGCCGCAAGTCTGAGGCGAACCAGAGAGAGCCGTTCAATTCCCAGACACATCAGGAGCGTGTCGGCCAGGAAATGGCTACCGTTCTCGGCGGAAAGCTGGATCAACAAGGGCGCCGTTCAGTGGACAACACGGATCGCTATTCCCGCCTGAATGCCATTGCTCAGGGAATCGGCCGCGACTTTGGGAAACAGTTCTCCCCCGGCGAAATTGCGGGCGCCGTCAATGCGGCCGAGCCGAAAGGGCAGCCGATCAGTGCGGCCCAAGCCTTGCGGCAGGCAACCGCCGAAGCAGAGCAGAAAGCAGGCTGGCTCAGTCCTGATTCCGAAGATTTCGAGAGCAACGGCGGCAGCCGGGAAAAGTTCATTCAAACGCGAACCGCCGAGATTCTGGCGGGCGCTGGTGGGGGAAATCTTACCGATGCCGAGATCCGCACTGCGGCCATCAGGCGGCTGGGCATCAACCCGCCAGATCTGCGCGTGCAACCAGCCCCGCAAGCCGAGTCGTTACGGACTAAGCCATTGTCCATCGAGCGCGATGAAAGCGGGCGGATCGTGTCGATCACGAACGGGCCGACTACCGAGACGCCGGCTACGTCGACCAGAAAACCGACTCCAATCGAATCTGCGCGTGAGGCGATGACAGGCGATTCGGCCATGGAGGGCTACACCCTCGGCGATCAAACTGCGCGTGGCTTCATGGTCTTGGATGCCAATGGCGAACATGTTGGCTACTACGGCCAAGTAAATTCGGAACAGAGCCAGGAACAGTGATGGATGGATTCGTTTTTACGCCTATCGGGCGTGACGCCGCTCCTGAACCTGGCGCGGCATCCTGGCAGTTCCAGCCATTGAGCGAGCCTGACACGGAAAGCAGCGGCTACCGCTTCACGCCATTGGAGCCGGAGCGGCCTTCCGTGCTCAAGACCGTCGCCATGGAAAACCCGGCCACCGCCATTGGCGAGACTGCGCTTAACCTCGGCACGATGGGCGTGGCTTTGCCGATCGCTGGCCTGGCCGGCATCGGTACCGCCGCGGCAAAGGCAGTGGGCCTGACGGACGCGGAGCCTGCGGACGTGGTGCACGCCATTGGCGCCGCACTGACGTACCAGCCGCGCGGCGAGTTCGGAAAAGCAGCCACCGCCATTGCGACGGCGCCATTCGAGGCCCTGGCAAGAGTCGGCACCGCAGCCGGTGACAAGGTTCTGGAATTGACCGATAGCCCGGTCTATGCAACTGTCATAGATACGGCGATCAACGCTCTGCCGATGGCGCTCGCGCCTGCCGCAAGGGGCGCCAAGGCAGCCCGCGAGAAGTTTTCAAACAGGAGCAGGGCTCATGCCGAAAAAGCCACCGCAGATGGAACCCCCGCCGCCGAAGCCCAACCTCAAGCCGCCAGCGAAGCCCAGCCTCAAGCGCGCAGCCAAGCAGGCAGTCAGGGCGATGCGGGCACCGGGTACAAATTCGTCCCGCTAGACGAGGTGCCAAATGAGCAGATCACGATACGGAACGCTGGGGGACAAACACCCGAGCGAGTACAACGCCTGGCGGAACATGAAGCGGAGTTGTCTGGATCCTCGATCCAGGAGCTACCGGCATTACGGGGCCTGCGGGATAACGATCTGCCCGGAGTGGATACACAGCTTCGCCCGATTCCTGGCGGACGTGGGGCCGAAGCCGAGCCGGGAACTCTGGCTATGTCGGACAAATACGGGAGAGAACTACGAACCGGCGAACGTCAGATGGGGACCGAAGGAACAGCAGATGCCGAAGCGCAAGCACGTTCTGCGCCTCGTGATGGATGGGATACCCCTGACGATACGGGAAGCCGCGGGCATCGTGGGGATTCAGCGCAAGACCCTGCTATGGCGGTTGAAGCACCACGGACAGCCCACTACGCCCTTGTCGAATCCCGCGACCTGAAGCCGCGCAGCTTCCGCGACGCGCCTGATCGGCACCAGCAGGAAATGAGCGTGCAGGCGATCAATGCCGAGTTCGAGCCGGCCCGACTGCTCGCTGCACCTGACGACGCAACCGGCGCCCCTGTCGTCCTTCGTGATGGCACGGTCGAAGCTGGGCAGAAGCGCGCCGAGGCGATCAAGCGCGTGTATCAGGCGAACGGGATCAAGGCGGACGGATACCGCCAGCATCTGCGCGAGAACGCGGACGCTTTGGGCCTCGATCCTGCCACCGTCGATCAGATGAAAAAGCCGGTGCTGGTGCGTGTGCCTGATGAGCCCGCCCCGCGCCGTCCCGCCAGCGCCGACTTTCAGGAGGCAACGCCCGAAGTTCTCAACTCATGGGCACCCGGCGCGAACTACGTCCCCTTGGTCGACGAGTACCGGCCGGCGACCATCAAGGCCACCAGCGTTGCCGATCTGCCGGCGCCGAAGCGCCGCGAGAACATCATCAAGCGTTTCGCCAGCGAGATCGGTACCACCGTCTATGAAGGCCGGATCAAGGGCGAGAAGCGCCTGGGGTTTTTCCGCCCCAAGGTCGAGGAAGTTCGCACCAAGCGCGCCAACGACATCGAGGTAGCGGCCCATGAGGTTGCCCACCTGATCGATTTCCGCATCCCGGCAATCGCCAACGCCTGGCGCTCCGACAAGGTGTTGCGAGAGGAATTGAAGTCCGTCAGCTACGATCAGAAGAACGTCAAGGAAGGTTTTGCAGAAGGCGTGCGCCTGTTCCTGACCCAGCCCGAGACGCTGGAGGCGAAGGCGCCAAGGGTTCATGCCTGGCTCAACAACTTCGCCGACTCGCATAAGTACGGCCCGGCGCTGCGCAAGGCACAGGCCGACATGACGGCATGGTTCGGCCAGGACGCGCTCAACCGGGCGCGCTCGAAGATCGGCACCGAGAAGCCCCTGGCGGAATACTTTGACCGTTTCTGGGACAAGTTCAGGCAGGCGACCGTTGATGACTTGCACGGCATCTACCGCATGGAACGCGACCTGACCGGCAAGATCAACCCGAATGGCCCCTATGAGTCGGCGCGGCTGTCTCGCGCTTCAGCCTCGATTGCCGATGGCAGCGTGCGTTTCGGCTACCCGGTCAAGCAGGCTGATGGCTCCTTCCGGTTCGCCGGCAAGGGTCTGGAAGAGATCCTGCAGCCAGTCTCGAAGAACATCGATGATGCCTTGCTCTACTTCGTCGGCAAGTCGGCAAACGAGTTGATGGGCCAGGGGCGCGAGCATCTGTTCACCCGCGGCGAAATCGACGGCATGCTGCGGCTGCGCACCCCTGAGCGCGAGAAAGCCTTTGCCGAGTACCAGGAGTGGAACAAGGGGATTCTCGACTTCGCCGAGGCGCAGGGCATCATCAACCCGGAAGCGCGCCGACTCTGGCAGCGCACGCAGTACCTACCCTTCCATCGCGTCGATCAGCCCGGAGGCATCAAGGGCAAGCCCGGCGATTGGGCGGGCATCCAAGCCCTGACCGGAGGAACCACGAACATCAAGGATGTGCTGGGGAACATGATCGGCAACGCCGCAATGCTGGTCGACAAGGCGGCGAAGAACGAGGCCCGACGCAAGATTGCCAATCTGTCGCAGAAGGAAGGCGGCGGGCGCTTCATGGTCAAGATCGAGCCGGGCGAGAAAATAGTGAAGGTCGGCGGTGACCAGGTGATCGAGACCATCCTGAAAAAGATTGGCATCGCCATCGATGGGGATGTGCCGGCCTTCTTCGAGTTCCTCATCAAGGGCCAGCCCCCAGCCGGCGCCAACGTGGTGGCGGTGATGCAGGGCGGCAAGCCCGTCTGGTTCGAGGTCGGCGACCCGGTTCTGTACCGGGCATTGAAGGCCATCGACCGGCCGCTGATGTCGACCGTGGTCAAGGTGTTGGGCTGGCCGAAACGGATCGGGCAGGCGACGATTACCGCAACGCCCGATTTCTGGATGGCGAACATCGCCCGCGATACCCTCATGGGCTCGGTGATGTCCCGCGCCGGCTTCCGGCCAATCCTGGACAGCCTGCAAGGGATGCGGCTGCGCCTGACCAAAGACCCCATCTACAAAGACTACCTGGCCAACGGCGGCGGTCTGTCCTCGATCTTCCTCGACGAGCATCATTTCCGGACCAAGCTGGAACGCTACTACCGCGACCAAAAGATCGACTATCGCACTGTCCTGGATACGCCCGACAAGTTCTTGACGATGCTGGAAACCTTGGGCGACACCTTTGAAATGTCCACGCGGCTTGGTGAGTACAAGCGGGCCATCGCTGCCGGCGAGAATCCCCGGCATGCCGCCTACCTGGGGCGCGACGTGTCCACGGACTTCGCCATGAAGGGTGACAGCAAGGCGCTCGGATTTATGATGGACGTGACCATGTTCCTGCGGCCGGCGCTGGTCTCCTGGGATCGTCTCTATCGCGGCCTGGCGCACGACCCGAACAAGGGCGCGATTGCGGCCAAGGCCGGCATGATGGCGCTGTTCTCGACGGCGCTCTACTTGCTGAACCGCGACGATCCGCGCTACAAGGATTTGCCGGATTGGGACCGCGACGCGCACTGGCATTTCTTCGTCGGCGACCAGCATTTCCGCTGGCCCAAGATTTGGGAGATCGGCGCCATGTCGTCGGCCGCCGAGCGTTCCGCCGAGAAAATCATCGCCGCCGACCCGCAGGGCCTGGGCAAGGACTTCGCCCGGATCATCGGCGCAACCTTCAATCTCAACCTGATGCCGCAGATCCTCGCACCGCTGTACGAGCAGGCGGCGAACAAGAACAGCTTCACCAAGGCGCCCATCGAGACGCCGGGTATGGAGAACGTGCAACCGTTCTTGCGCGCGAAACCGGGCACCAGCGAGACCATGAAGGCGGCCGGCATGGCAACACGCGATCTTCCCGAAGCCCTGCAGGTGAATCCTGCCCGGGCCGAGGCGTTGTTGCGCGGCTACTTCCACACTTACGCGATGTATGGCTTGATGCTGTCCGACCAAGCTCTATTCGGTCACACGCTGCCCGAGAAGCGCGCCGACGAATTGCCCGTGGTGCGCCGCTTCTACCAGCAGGAGCCCGCGAAGCACACGCGCCACGAAACCGAGTTCTATGAACTGCTGACCGAGGCCAAGCGCCTGCGCGGAACGATGCGCGAACTTGACGAAATGGGACTGCGCAGTTTCGCCGACGCCAAGGAGCAATCGCCCATGGCCGGCGAGGCGAAGCCGCTGGAGCGCGCGGCCAAGACTCTTGGCACGATCAACAACGACATGCAGGCCGTGCGCCGCGATCAGAGCCTGACGCCGGCCGAGAAGCGGCTGAAGCTCGATGCTCTGACCGTGGAACGTAACGCCTTGCTGAAGGATGCGGTACAGGACAGCCGGGCAGCACAGAAGGCCAAGGACTTCACGCCGGCCGACATCGCCAGGCGTGGGATTCTGAAGTGAGATATTTCCTGTTCAGCGTGTTCGGGTGTCGGGCCATGCGTGACAAAGTGCTCATGTCGGGTTGGCACCCGGCGCGAAATCTCGAACATGCAACACTGATGCGCCCGGAATGTTTTGGAAGGGCGGCTGTAATCGGAATGCTGTGTTCGAGCAAGCGCCGATTGCCTCCGCCAGAGGCCCGCCCTCCCAAAGCTCTCCGGGCGTTTTCTTTTGGCACCGACCGTACTCCGCACGATAGCAAGAGCCACCTGGCTGCGCGGAACAACAGGGTATCGGTAAGGGGCCGAAGTCAGGCCGCCCGGTGCAAAACCGAAACAATCCGACGGACTGGTCTGCAGTCTCACGTCCTGGGGCGTGCCACTAGCCGGTGGCAGCATGAGATTCCGCGCAAGCGGGCTGGCATGTCAGCGCCCTTCCCTTCCCTGTTTGGGGTAGGGGGGGGTCTTTGGCTGGTTTTAAGCAGTTTGCCTTCAAGAATTAAAGCGGCGGCGGATTTTCGCGCGACACGAAAAAGGAGCGATACCATGAGCACAGTAATCGAATACGCAGAACAGCAACTGGCCGCCACCGGATGGGCCGCAATTCATCTCAATGTGGCGATGCGCCTGCGGCCCTCCCTGTGGGGTGGCATCGGCACCAACGCCCTTCACGACTTCGGCCAGGTGCGGCACAGTGCCGAGAGCCTTCTTGCCCACTTCGCAGGCGCGCGGCTCTACCAGGCGAACGTCGAGAGCATCGGCTGGGTCAAGGTGCTGGCCCGGCATCCGCAGTTCATCGCCGAGCGGATGGCATGGGTCCTGGGGCTCGATGTCTCGGACGTGCAGGAGATCGACGCACGGCCGCCGCTACCGACCGCAGCGCGACGCGAGCCCAAGACCGACGACAAGCTGATACGCCTGCGCATGGTGGCCGCTCAGGAACTGCCGGCCCATCAGTGCTCCAATCGGAGCGACATCTTGGCCGCCCGGGCTGAACTCGAA
Source organism: Sulfuritalea sp. (assembly GCA_016708585.1). Lineage (GTDB taxonomy): Bacteria > Pseudomonadota > Gammaproteobacteria > Burkholderiales > Rhodocyclaceae > Sulfuritalea. The sequence continues at coordinate 137,239 of JADJFK010000003.1, forward strand.
CGGCTGGGCATTGCAGTTGAGCCCGCCGTATCCTGATGGAATCAGCCGCTGATCGAGCCTGCGCGCTGGTCGGCAACATGCTGGCCGCTGGTCCGCGCGATGCCGCTGGAATCCTTGCTGCTGCCGAAGGCGACAAGGTTTCAGCGCGGACGATTCAGCGCGCGGCGATTGCGCTTGGCGTGACGAAGACGAAGGCAGGATTCGGCGCGGGCTGGGTCTGGCGACTTCCTGCTGATGATGGCGGCGCCGTGAATGAACCGGCAGAGCAGCCCGCGCCAGGCGTGGTCAATGACGGTAGCGCGACCGTTCACAAATTTCTGAACCGTGAGATTCCGCCTCCGCCCGACGCCAAGGTAATTGCCGCTCGCCTCCGACGCCTTGAGGAAATTCGGGGCATGAAGGGGCCGTTCTACGCGCAGGATTCCCGCATTCAGGCATGGGTGCAGGCCGGCATCAGAGATCCGGACCTGAGAGAAGCCTACGAGCGGGCGAGGACTGACCATTCAGGCATGCTGACGGCTGGAATCATGGACAAGTACGTTTTCGAGGTCATGAGGGAGGCCGCATGATCGACCAGGTATTCATCGGGATATTTGGCCTGGCGTCAATCTGGCTGGCCAATGACCCGCGGGAACCGGTACGCCGCTGGGCCTGCATCTGTGGCCTGCTGGCGCAACCGTTCTGGCTCTATGCGTCCTGGCAGGCAGAGCAATGGGGAATCTTCGCGCTGTCGTTTGCCTATGCGGCCGGCTGGTATCGTGGATTCAGGCTGCACTGGTTGCGGCGGGCTGATCTTGCAAGGGGAATTGCAGCATGACGAAGGTCAAGCCGGGGTTCAAGAAAGGTCAAAGCGGCAATCCAGCCGGACGCCCGAAGGGTTCCAAGAACCGGGCAACCCTGCTGGCCATTGCCGCAATGGAGGGCGAACTGGGTGCCATCGTGAAGCGAATCATCGATGCGGCGAAGGCTGGCGACATGGCCGCCGCGCGCCTGGTAGTCGACAAGCTCATCCCTGCCGCCAAGGATCGACCGGTCAGCATCAAGCTGCCGCAGATCACGGACGTTGCCACCTGCAACGCTGCCCAAGCGAAGATCACGGCAACCGTGGCCAGCGGCGACCTGCTGCCGAGTGAGGGCGAGGCGCTTTCCGGCCTTGTCGAGCATCAGCGCCGTGCCCTGGAGACTCACAACATGGCAAAGCGCATTGAAGCCCTCGAAAAACAAGCGAGCAAGGAGAAACCATGAGCGTGCAGATGGAGCGCCGAATCCGGAAGCTAGAGGAAGCCGCGGCAAACAGGCAGCCGGCGAAACGCCAGGTGAAAATAATGGGCTTCCCTGTTGGTGGCGACGCCGACGACGAGGCCAGCTTCCGCGCCGAAGTCGAGCAGGCGGTGCGCGATGGCTTCTTCGTGATTAAGTTGATGCCGCTGCAGCCGGCGCCGTGGGTGACTGCCCGGGCCAAGGTCGAGCGGGAGAAGCTGCAATGAACCCGCTTGAACGTCGACTGCGGAAGCTGGAAGCGGCGGCCGGCGCTGGCGTCATTGCTCCGGATCAGCGCGACCCGAAGCTGATTCCCGTCTTTCAGACGCTGATGGGGGATCGCTACTGCCTTGAGGCGGTGCCGCTGGGTGTTCCTTGCGGCGATGTCGTCGCCTGGCTGCTGGCGGCGGCGAGTGGGACGGGCTTTAAGCCGGTGAGGCTGCCGGCGGGGTAGATCTGGCCTCCGCCAGTTCTCCGGCTTATGGCGATCCGCGCCGCTTTCATGAGAGGGTAGCGGGTAGAATTCCTGACAGCACAACGCCTCCGAGAGTAGCCATATGAGTAGCCAAGCCAGTTGTATTTATAGAAAATCAGAAATAAAACAAGTTAGTACGCTAATTCTTGGCCTGCTTTACGACCAGCTGAAGTAATCCGGAGTCGGGACCAACGTGCGTTTCGCCTCACTCGGCAGCGGCAGCCGGGGCAATGCCTTGCTGGTCGAAGGCGGAAATACACGGGTGCTGGTCGATGCCGGTTTCGGACCGCGCGAAATCTCGCGCCGGCTGGCACGCTTGAATCTCACGGGCGAGGATGTCGATGCGGTTCTGGTTACGCATGAACACGCCGATCACGTCGGCGGAGTCTTTGCCTGTGCGCGGCGTTTCGACTGGAGGATTCTGCTTACGCACGGCACGCTGATGGCCTGCCGCGCGGATCACGTCGATGACCGGATCACGGTTATCGACAGCCATGAGCCGTTTTCAGTCGGCGATCTCGGCATCCAACCCTTCCCCGTACCCCATGATGCCCGCGAGCCGGTTCAGTTCGTCCTGACCGATGGTAGCTGGCGGCTGGGGGTGCTGACAGACGCCGGTCACGTCACACCGCACATGGTGGCCATGCTCGATGGTTGCGATGGCCTGGTCCTGGAGTGCAACCACGATGCGGCGATGCTGGTGCAAGGCAGTTATCCGCTCGCCTTGAAGCGTCGGGTGGGTGGCCCCTGGGGTCATCTGGACAATGCCGCGGGCGCTTCGTTGCTGGCGCGACTGGATTCGTCGCGCTTGCGCCACGTGGTTGCGGCGCATCTTTCAGAGCAGAACAATTCGCCCCTGCTGGCGCGTGCCGCCTTGTCGGCGGTACTCGGCTGTGCGCCCGACTGGATCGGCATCGCGACGCAGTCAGAAGGCTTCAGTTGGCGCGATCTGTGAAACCGACGGAACCGGGCGCAAAAAAAGCCGACCCGAAGGTCGGCTTTTTTATTGCCCGAAAGCAGGCGAAAAATTACTTCTTCGCCGGCACCATCGGCAGCGCCTTCAGCGCAGCACCAGCGGGAGCAGCGGGAGCAGCCGGAGCAGCCGGAGCAGCCGGAGCAGCGGCTGCCGCAGCGGCAGGCTTCGCAGCTTCCATGCCGGCCATGCCAGCCATGCCTTGCTGACCAGCCATGCCGGACATGCCGGACATGCCGGCCATGCCGGCTTGTGCGTCGGCGGGCTTGGGAGCTTCGGCGGCGGGCTTCGGAGCTTCGGCGGCGGGCGGGGCAGGAGCGGGGGCAGGAGCCGGGGCTTCGGTCTTGCCGCAAGCGGAAACAGCGAGGGCGAGGAGTGCAGCTACGAGGAGAGATTGCTTCATATTGATGAATTCCTTAACGTTATGGAGTTGATCGGCCAATTGGTTTGATTGAAACGTTTCCATTTCGATCAACTTGAAATTTTATCACGCAAAATCCAATGAATGGTGCACCACGGCATGCCATCTGCCGGCAGCCGCATCAAAGCCCGGTGGTATTGAGTTGCAGGCAGGGGTGGGACAGCTCCCACAATTCCTCGAAGCGTTGCCGCCAGGGGTGGACGTAGGCAGGGTCGTCAATGACCAGCGCGCTGCGCGGCTGCTCGATGTGGAAACGGCGCACAGCGTGGGCATCGTCGGCAAGCAGGTGCGAGTCGGCAAGGTGGCGCAGGTTGTCGGGGCTTTGCCGCACGTCGACCATGTGCGAGAAGCGGGCGATGAGTTGCATCAGGCGTGGCGCCTGCCGATGCAAGGGCCCCGGGTCATGCAGCACGATGCGGATTCGCCGCAGGCGATCGCTGGCGAGGAAGTCCGAGAGCGATTGAAGCCGTGTGTGGTCGTCCAGCTGCAAGCTGCGCAGGTCGCGATCGAAGATCAGCAACTCGCGTTCGGCCCGGCCCAGGACCGTATCGCATGCCCGGCGATATCCGGCTTCGCTGGTGAGTAACTGGTAAGAAGGGTTCATGATCGAAGACGCTGTGGCTCCTGATATGGGCAAACCGGGGGTTTGCCGTGGGTTGAGGAACGATCGCTTCGCCGCCCGAACCGGGACGAGCGGCAAGGCGGGGTTTGATGGGCCGATTATAATCATCGTCTTTTGTCGAACGGCCCCCGCCATTCTCCATGCTGCTGGCGAACATCGAATCCCTGGATCATGAAGGTCGCGGCGTTGCGCATGTTGACGGCAAGGCGATTTTTGTCGAAGGCGCCCTGCCCGGCGAAATTGTCGAGTACGCCAGCTATCGGCGGAAACGGAGCTACGAAAAGGCCCATGCCGTAAGCGTGCTGCGCCCCTCCAGTCAGCGGGTGGCGCCGCCGTGTCCGCATTTCGGCACCTGCGGCGGCTGTTCCATGCAGCACCTCAATGTTGCCGGCCAGACCGCCGCCAAGCAGCGCGTGCTGGAAGACGCCTTGTGGCATATCGGCCGTCTCAAGCCGGAACAGGTATTTCCGCCGATTGCCGGCACGGGCTCGGCCTATCGGTCGCGGGCCAGGCTTTCGGTGCGCCATGTCGCGAGCAAGGGCGGGACCCTGGTGGGCTTCCGCGAAAAGCACAGCAGTTACGTGGCGGTGATGGATTCCTGCCTGGTGCTGCCCGCGCATGTTTCGGCCTTGATCCCCAGGCTCAAGACGCTGGTCGAGGCCATGTCCCGGCCGGATCGCATGCCGCAGATCGAGGTCGCGGTCGGCGCTGCGCGGACGGCGCTCCTGCTGCGCCATCTCGAGCCACTCAGCGCCGAAGATCATGACCAGCTGCGACGCTTCGCCGATGCGCATGGAATCATCTGGTATCTGCAGTCGAAGGGACTTGACTCGGTCGTCCTCTTCCATCCGCCGGACGCGCCGTCACTCAGTTACGAGCTGCCGGATTTCGGCCTGCAACTGCAGTTTCATCCGACCGAATTCACCCAGGTCAATCAGGGCGTCAATCGCATGCTGGTGCGACGGGCCATGGCCCTGCTGAAACCAGGGGCCGGCGAGCGGATTGCGGATCTGTTTTGCGGACTCGGAAATTTCACCCTGCCCATCGCGCGGATGGGCGCGCGTGTCCTCGGCATCGAAGGCAGCCCGGAACTGGTCAAGCGTGCGGAAGAGAACGCGGCCGCCAACGGCCTCGCGGCGCAGTGTGAATTTGCCGTCGCCAACCTGTTCGAGATGACAGGTGAAAGCTTTACCGGCCTCGGTGCGTTCGACAAAGTGCTGATCGACCCGCCGCGCGAAGGAGCGATCGCGGTGGTCAAGGCGCTGCCGGAGGCGGGCGGTCCGCGGCGTATCGTCTATGTCTCGTGCAGTCCGGCCACCCTGGCGCGTGACGCGGCGGTGCTGGTGCATGAAAAGGGCTACCGTTTCACCGGCGCGGGCATGGCCAACATGTTTCCGCACACCTCGCACCTCGAATCGATCGCCCTGTTCGAAAAGTAAAACGGCGACCGCAGTCGCCGTTTGATGCCCTGGCGCCGTGTCGCCGGCGCCGATTTTTCGACCTAGTCGCGCTCGCCGGTAAAGGCCATCAGCAACTGCAGCAGGCTGACGAAGACGTTGTAGATGTCGAGATACACCGCCAACGTCGCCGTGATGTAGTTGGTCTCGCCGCCTTGCACGATGCGGTTGATGTCGTACAGGATATAGGCGGAGAAGAGGACCACGGCGATCGCCGAAATCGCCAGCGACAAGGCCGGGATCTGGAAGAAGATGTTGGCCACGATGGCGACCAGCAGCAGGATCACGCCGGAAAACAGGAACTTGCCAAGATTCGAGAAGTCCCGTTTGGTGGTCGAAGCGACGGCCGCCAGGGAAACGAAAATCGCCCCGGTGCCCCCAGCGGCCATCGCGATCAGCGAGCCGCCATTGGAGAATCCCAGCGTCACCTGCAGGATGCGCGACAGCATCAGGCCCATGAAGAAGGTGAAACCGAGCAGCAGGGCCACGCCCATGCCGCTGTTCTTGGTGCGCTCGATGCCCCACATGAAAGCGAAAGCCACACCGAGGAACAGCATGAAGGCGATGAACGGGCTGCCGGCGAGGAACGAGAACTTCAGCTGGATGCCGATCAGCGCCCCGGCCACCGTAGGCGCCATCGACAGCGCCAGCAGGGCGTAAGTGTTGCGCAGGACGCGATGTTGCCGCTGGGCAATGTCCTGCGTGGCAATTTGCGGGTAGGTACGGACGTTTTCCATGGTCTTTCAAGCCCTCCGATGAGACGAATCCATTGCCTTCGACGCTGGCCCACCCGCCGAGTTCCCGGCGGTTGGCACTGTGCGAATGCGCCGCCGATTATAACCGCGAAGCGTTTCCGGGACTCCGGCAGCCCCCGAGATGGAAGTATTTGCGCGGTATCTCCGGTCCGCATCCCGAGTCCTGTTGCGTCTGCGATGGATGGCGTCTAAGCTGGCTGCGCTCACTCCAAGGAGGGATGGTGGCTTCGCTCGATCGTATTCGGACCCACGGTTTCCGGCGCTGGTATGAAAGGCAGCTGATCGAATGCCACGCCTGGCTGGTCAGCTGGTTTCTCGGTGTCATCGTCCTGGTCAGCGGTCTGGAAGTGGCGGGGAACAACGCGTCACGCCTGATGGGCGCGCTCCTTCTGTTGGGCGGGTTGGCGGTCACCTTGTACAGCTGGAAGCGCTATCACTTGCTGCTGGAAGTCGCCGAACGCCTCGGCGAGCAGGCGGTATGCCCCGGCTGCCAGGCGTATGGCAAGTTCAGGGTGGAGTCCTCCGGGCCGCTTCCCTTGCCGGATGGCGGTGACCCCGCGCTGGAAAACCATGGCGGCGGAGTCTGGTTGCAGGCAATTTGCCGCAAATGCGGCGCAGAGTGGACGATCAAGTAACACCTGGCGACATGGAATCACGCTGGAAAGTGTTTCCCGGCCACTTGGCGCATGTCGTCTTCGCTGCGCGGCGACACGCTCGCCACCGCCCACAGGTCATAAGCCGGATGCTCGCGCCTGCGGCTCGCCACGACCGCAAATCCGGCCGCCCGCAGCGTCCCGGTGAGCAGTTTCTGGGTAAAGCCACAGCGGTGCGCCATGTAAAGATTGCCTCGGGCCAGCGCCGGCCGGTGGCCGTAGAGAATGTCGAGGGGTGCGATCGGACCGGCAGGGCTGGTGTAGGCGGGCTCGGTGAGCCTATCCGCCGCCACCAGCGCGCAAACGGACTGCAGGTCCGGGCATGTGATGACGGCAAATCCATCCGGCTTCAGCACCCGTTTGAATTCGGCCAGGGCCACCGGCACTTCGTGCGGATAGAGGTGCTCGATGTTGTGGCTGGAGAAGATGGCGTCCACTGACGCATCGGCGAGCGCCGACATGTCGGTCATGGTGCCGGTGATATCGGGAGCCACGCTCGCGTCGATGTCGAGGCGCAGCTCGTTCCAGTCCGCGGTGTTGAAGCCGCGCGTTGTCTGCTCCTTGCGCTTCGGGCCGCAGCCGATGTGGAGGAAGGTGGGCATGAGGTTTCCTTGGTGGGACACAGTCAAGAGTCGGCGCCTGCGACACGGCAGCCCGTCGAATTCCGGCGCGGTCGGGCGGTGACGGGTGTGCGCCGCAACTGGAAACCCGCAAAACCGCTAGCAGGGCGGGTTTTCGTCGATCCGGTGGCGGATGGGGTGGGATTCGAACCCACGGAAGGCTTGCACCTTCGCCGGTTTTCAAGTTCGAAGCATATTACAGAAAAAACAAAGCGATTGAGGCGGCTTGTCTCCGCGCCGAGTATTCCGCGATACGCTTCGAATGCAGGTGTATCCACGAATCTGTTCAGTGATGCGGAGACGATTTTCGCATCGAATTGGTGGCCCTATGCCGGCTGCTCGTGCTCTGCTTCCCATCCTTTGCAGGCAAGCGCAATGTAGCGTGGCACTGGCCGTGCGCCAGTGCCATAGGCGCTCATGGTTCGAGTTGTCATGCCAAGTGCTTCTGCAGCTTGATTGAGCGATAGCCCATGGCGCGCACGCCACTGGGCAAATATGCGCGTGTTTTCATCCGGCGCATTTTGCGCCTGGGCATCGAGCCAAAGTGTGTCGGCACCGATCTGGATATCGAGGTCAGACCATTCCACTGCCCAACCCTCACCGTCAGTCAATGCGGCACCGGCAAAAGCCTTTGCCTCGCGCAAAGGTGCCAACCCGGGCGACTCTTCGAACAGCGGCTTGAAATCGATTGTGAAGACGCTGCCGTCAATAAAAGTTAGCCTCAGGCGGAATTGTGCCAAAGGCAATACCGCACCAAGGCGGGGGCGTTTCATGGATGCCATTTTTGCCATTCCTCCATCAACTCTTTGCGGTGCGCGGACACCCAAGCTAGCACCTCCTCGCGGAGACCGCGTGGCCACTCGCCATCTGTGGCCAAGCTAACCAAATCGATAATGACGTCATAGCCGCCGCCAGTCAGATGCACATGTGCCGGGCCGTGATCACGTTCGCGAACTTCCAATCGGTACTTGTTGTTGCGAAATCGCTGCTTCGTCGTCATGTCGGTACACTATAGAAATAATTTCTAATAGTCAATTGACGACCGCACTCCGATTCACTTGTTGCCGGGGGTCAGTGGTAGGCCGGATCGCTTCTCGAAAACGAAGGTTTTTGAGAATGGTTGTGAGTCGGTTGCAGTGTCATTTTCAGAAGACGACTGCACCATTCAACTGGGTATGAAGCTTGTTGTGCATATGGCTTTTGACAGCCAGATATCAGAACTCCTCTGCACCAATCTCGACTATGCTCAATACTCGTGTGCACCAAAGCGAGGTGAGCATGGCGACCGATACCGCACCGATTACCGAGCACGGCGTGGCTACCCTGCCAGAACAGGCATGGGAGCGTGCGCGTCGTCGCGCGGAGATCATTGGGCCGTTGGCGCAGTCGGAGACGGTCGGGCATGAAGCGGCCGACGTGGCAGCCCAAGCATTGGGTCTGTCCCGGCGGCAGGTCTACGTCCTGATCCGCCGCGCCCGGCAAGGTTCGGGACTGGTCACTGACTTTGCGCTTGGGCAGTCGAGCGGTGGCAAAGGTAAAGGCCGCTTGCCGGAGTCGGTCGAACGAATCATCCGCGAGTTACTGCAAAAGCGCTTCCTGACCAAGCAGAAGCGTAGCTTGGCGGCGTTCCACCGCGAAGTTGCGCGGGCGTGCAAGCTGCAAAAGCTGCGGGTGCCGACGCGCAACACGGTGGCGTTGCGGATCGCCAGCCTTGATCCACTCAAGACCACTCGCCTTCGAGAAGGTCAGGATGCGTCCCGCGCCCTGCAAGGTGTTGGTGGTGTTCCGCCGCCTGTCTCCGCACCGCTGGAGCAGGTGCAGATCGACCACACAGTCATCGACCTGATCGTGGTGGACGAGCGCGACCGGCAACCGATTGGCCGTCCGTACCTGACCATCGCCATCGACGTGTTTACCCGCTGCGTGCTCGGCATGGTCGTCACGCTGGAAGCGCCGTCTGCCGTTTCGGTTGGCCTGTGCCTCGTGCATGTCGCCTGCGACAAGCGTCCCTGGCTGGAAGGACTGAACGTGGAAATGGATTGGCCGATGAGCGGCAAGCCCAGGCTGCTCTACCTGGACAACGCGGCCGAGTTCAAGAGCGAGGCCCTGCGCCGGGGTTGCGAGCAGCATGGCATCCGGCTGGACTATCGCCCGCTGGGGCAGCCGCACTATGGCGGCATCGTGGAACGGATCATCGGCACGGCGATGCAGATGATCCACGACGAACTGCCGGGAACGACCTTCTCCAACCCTGACCAGCGCGGCGACTACGATTCCGAAAACAAGGCCGCCCTGACGCTGCGCGAGCTAGAGCGCTGGCTCACATTGGCGGTCGGCACCTACCACGGTTCGGTGCACAACGGCCTGCTCCAACCGCCGGCCGCGCGCTGGGCCGAGGCCGTGGCGCGTGTCGGCGTACCGGCCGTCGTCACACGCGCTACTTCGTTCCTGGTCGATTTTCTGCCGATCCTCCGGCGCACGCTGACCCGCACCGGCTTTGTCATCGACCACATCCACTACTACGCCGATGCGCTCAAGCCGTGGATTGCGCGGCGTGAACGCTGGCCGTCCTTTCTGATCCGGCGCGATCCGCGCGACATCAGCCGTATCTGGGTCCTGGAACCGGAGGGGCAGCATTACCTGGAAATTCCCTACCGTACCTTGTCGCACCCGGCTGTCACCCTCTGGGAACAACGGCAGGCGCTGGCGAAATTGCGGCAGCAAGGGCGCGAACAGGTGGATGAGTCGGCGCTGTTCCGCATGATCGGCCAGATGCGCGAGATCGTGACCACCGCACAGAAGGCCACGCGCAAGGCGCGGCGCGACGCGGATCGACGCCAGCACCTCAAGGCATCTCCTCCGCCGGACAAGCCGATTCCGCCGAAAACGGACGTTGCTGATCCGCAGGCAGACAAGCTGCCACCGGCCAAACCGTTCGACCAGATTGAGGAGTGGTAGCCGTGGACGAATATCCCATCATCGACTTGTCCCACCTGCTGCCGGCGGCCCAGGGCTTGGCCCGTCTTCCGGCGGACGAGCGCATCCAGCGCCTTCGCGCCGACCGCTGGATCGGCTATCCGCGCGCAGTCGAGGCGCTGAACCGGCTGGAAGCGACTTGTCGATGGCTTTGTCGAGCACATGCCAGTCATCGGCTGCCCGTGGTTTCAGGCCAGCCTCGGCCGAGTCCCATGCGACTTCCAGGTCCTTGATGCGGGCCTTGGCAGCGGGCAGGTCGCCCTTATCCACGATGGTGACCACGTCGGCGGCGATGTTGCGGAAGGCCGACAGGTCGCCCAGCTTGGAGGCAGTTTTGCCTTGCGAGGCCGAGACAGTCTGGGCCGGTGTCGTTGATGTTGTGCTTGCGTTGTTCTGATCGGCAGATTTGGAACAACCAGCTGCGAGTGCCAAGAGCACGGCGGCCGAAATGGCGGCAACCGGGCGAGCGATTGAGTGCTGCATGAACATGTTTTTCTCCTTGTGTAGAGCGAAAAGAGTTATTCGACGAGCTGGGCCGAGCGGCGTCCATTCATGCCGATCTGCGCGACGGCCACCAGCATGACGATCACCGTGAGGAACAAGGCGCTTGTCCACATGGCACCCATGCCAAGACCACCATAAGTCTTAGCCTGTGTCAGCAAGTCGCCGAGTGCGGCCCCGAAGGGGCGGGTCAGGATGTAGGCAATCCAGAAGGTCAGAACGGCGTTGCCGCCCATGCGCCAGGCCGCGTAGGTGGCGCCGATCAGCGCACCGAATGCCACTGCACCCCAGGTAAAGCCCAGGCCCAATGCCTCGGTCGCCAGATCGCCCGCAGCAGTGCCCAGCGCAAACGTGCAGAGGATGGCGGCCCAATAGAACAGCTCCCGGTTTCGCGTCACGATGTCGTGAATGGACAAGGTGCGCTCGACCCGATACCAGACAAAAAAGATCGCGGCGAGCGCCACGGCGAACGCCGAGGTGCTGATGTACAGGCTGACGCCAAGGCCATCAGTCAGCAGATCGGTGATCTGGGTGCCGACCACGCTGACCAGTACCACCGTCAGCCAGTAAATCCAAGGGGTATAGCGGCGGGTACGCAACTGCATGAACAACGCGGCTGCCAGTAGAGTCGCCATGACGGTTCGAGTCACGCCTTGCCCCCACCCTGCGTTGACCGCCAGGAAATCGGCTCCCGTCTCGCCCACCGTGGTGGACATGATCTTGATGATCCAGAACGACAGCGCGACTTCCGGGACTTTATTGAGCCAGCCTGTGGCGCTGCTCGTGGGCAATTTGTTCATAGAGTTCTCCTACCGGGGTGAAATGGTTTGCCAGCAGTTTGAACAGGCTGACTTAGCCCGCCCATAGGCTCACTCGCGCACCCATCCAAGCGCGATCAAACCGCCGAAAAGCCGGCGATGGATTCCGGTGGCAAGTTGGTAACTTGGCACCAGATACCAGCGTGCTTCACGCAACGTCAGCCAGGCACAGATCGCAGCGACCGCGCCGGCTCCGAGCATGTCGAATGGGAAGTGCACTCCAAGGTAGATGCGCGCCCAGGCAATGGGGACGCCCAACAAAGCCAAAGCCACGCCTGCAATTCGTGGGCCTCGTTGCAGCGCGAGGCTGAAGGCGACCGCCCACCACAGCGTCAAGTGATCGCTTGGGAAAGACGAATCGGCAACATGAGCGATGAGGGTGTGACCCAGGCCGATCATGAAAGGCCGGGGATGAATCCAAGCCAGGCCGATGAGGGGTCTCCTCGTTTTCAGTGCAATAAGTGACGGTACGCAAAGCTAGCACTGGCGCGGGGGTGGTCTGGGTAGACCGTTGATTTCATTGACTTTCCTGTTCGCTTTGTAAACGGGTATGGTGGCCTCCCACTTTTGAGGTTCTGATGCAGGGTTGGCACACAACGTTTTTGGGGATGCGTGGGCTCCCCCGCGATATCAGCGACTTCGAGATGAAGGCATTTTTCACCTTCGATGGTGCCGAGCGCGACGCAATCAATGCACGCCGAGGTGATTCCCACAAGCTTGGTCTGGCGCTCCATATTGGTTTCCTGCGCATGAGTGGGCGTTTGCTCGGTGCCTTTCGGGTAATTCCAGTAGCCTTGTGGCGCCACCTTGGCAACGAGCTTGGCATTGCAGCACCAGAAGTCGCCTCGCTGAGAGCCATGTATGAACGCGGGCGCACGCTATTCGATCACCAACAAGTAGCCTGCACGGTCCTTGGATTCCAGTGGATGAGCGAGCACCAGCGCCGCTCACTGGTACGTGAACTGCGCGACGAAGTGGCGCGCTGCGCCGACCGCGATCAGCTACTCGTGCGGGCGCGTCAATGGCTGTACAAGAACAAGCTGGTGATCGTGCACGAGCGGGCAATTCGGACACTGATTGCGGCGGCACTTGCCCAGCTTGAAGTTGAAACAGGCACCGCCATCGCCGCCAGCGTTGATCCAGCAACACTTGATCGCTGGCGAGCCTCAGTTTCAGAGCTGCGCCCAGATGGACAAACCCAGCAGAGTTGGCTATGGGCTGCACCGGCGAAACACTCAACCCGCCAAATCAGCGAGGTACTGGAGCGCATCGACCTGCTTTACACGCTGGACGTTCATAAGCACCTGGCAGACATCCCCGATCTCATCTTGCGCCGCTACGCGCGCCGACTTGTCTCCAGGCCGCCCTCAGCCGGAGCCAAGATCAAAGAGCCAGCGCGCACCGTGGAGGTCGCATGCTTTCTTCGGTATTGCCTGTTCACCACCACAGACCAGTTGATCCTTATGGTGCAGCGCCGGATCGCCGATCTGTGGCGTCAGGCTGCCGCCGATGTCCCCGCTACCGTCAATTGGGCCGCAATGTACAAAACGCTGCTCGGCGAACTTGTTGCCTTGAGCGCGCAAGGTGCGGTGCCAGATGCTGAGTTGCGTGCCCGTCTTGAAGCCTTGATCACCGAAACCCAGAAACGCAAACCACCGAGCAGGGCCTCCCTGGTCCGCGAGGGATTGATTGATGGAATTCGCCCCGTGCGGTCGTTGCTCGTCGCCATTGCAAAGCTGCCCTGGCAGGCCACCGGCGAGCATCCTGCCATCGAGTACCTTGCCAAGCTGCAAGCTTTATATCTCAAAGGATCCAGAAAGCTGCCAGTTGAAGTGGTGGCACCAAGTCTGGGAATGATCTGGCAGGTTTCGATCTCCAGCCCAGACCGGGAACGGGCGTTTCAGGCGTTGGAGGTGGCCACCCTGTTTGCCCTGCGCCGCGCGGTGCGCAATGGCTCGGTCTGGATTGAGCACAGCCTGAGCTTTCGGGGTCGTGCGCGCTTGTTCTTCACGGACGAGCGTTGGCAGGCAGAGTCCAAGAAACACTATGCCCGTCTATCGTTACCCAGCAAGGCTGCCACTTTCTTGAAGCCTTTGCTGGCCAGAGTAACTGCCGGTGTCGATGCGGTGGCCGCTGCAGCCCGCAGTGGCGTACTGCGCGTGGATGATGAACTCCATTTGTCGCCATTGCCCGCAGAGGACGAAGACCCAGAAGTGACCAAGCTGCGCGCGGCTTTGGATCACCGCATCGGTGAGGTTCAATTGCCGGAAGTGATTCTGGCCGTTGACGCCCAGGTGCGCTTTAGCTGGATCATGCTCGGACGTGAGCCGCGCTCTACCGACGAGCTGCTGATGGTCTATGCCGGCATCATGGCCCACGGCACCAGTCTGACTGCGGTCGAATGCGCGCGCATGATTCCGCAATTGTCTGCCACCAGCATTCGCCAGGCCAAGCTGGTGCCCCCGCCGCGCACGCACCGCCACCGCTACTTTGGCGTGCTGGCACCGAACTCACCCTTGAGGCCTGCCGTCACGGCGCTGGCGCGTGATGCAGCGGTGAAACCGGCGCAGGTGCAAGCCGAGCCAGCCAGCACGGCTGCAGGCGAGGGCGCACTTGGGGTAAGAAGCCCACTGCCAACCCAGACCGAGCCCGCCCAGCCGGTGCCACCCAAGCGCCCGGCGCACTATTTGTGGGCGGTGCTGATGGCCCGTATCTACGAGGTGTTCCCGCTGCTGTGCCCCATCTGCGGCGGGCAAATGCACATCATCGCCTTCATCACACACAGTGCCGATATCCGCCAAATACTGGAGCACATCGGGGTGGAGACGGAGCCGCCGCACATCACCCCGGCACGCGGGCCGCCACTGTGGGACGAGTGCGACGCGCAAGCCGCAGAGGGCGTGGAGCCAGCCCCAGACTGGGATGAAGCGACCCAACCGGCCCCGGACTTCGAGGTCGATCAGCGCGTCAGTTGGTAGGGTGGCAACAGCGGTTAACAGTGGTTTTGCCAACGTTGCGAGGCAGCGCTGCGCCTGTCACCGCCAAAAACGGGTCATACCGAAAAATCTCGGGCAACTGGCTTTGAGAAATCAACCCAGCAGTCCCCTGTGTGCATGCCTGAGACGCCCCAAACGTGTGCTATACTTGTGCTCATGCGGTTGGATTTCCTATCCCCTTTAGGGCCCGTTGCCATCAGGTAACATCATACAATATAAACACATAATACAAGAAAAACGTATCATGTCAATCGTTATGTTTCTTTGCCAGGCCAAGATAAGTTTCGATGACTTTCGGGTTTTTTGCGAGATCTGAGGCTTGTCCTTCAAGCACCATGTCACCAGTTTCCAGGACATACCCATAGTCGGCCACATCCAGAGCGGCACGCGCATTCTGCTCAATGAGGAGCGTGGAGACACCAGTTTCCCGCAAGCGGTCGATGATGCGAAAGATATCCTTGACGATTAGCGGGGCCAGGCCGAGACTGGGTTCGTCGAGCATCAACAGCGTTGGCTTGGCCATCAGGGCACGTCCGACCGCAAGCATCTGTCGCTCGCCGCCCGAAAGTGTTCCGGCCTCTTGTTTGTAACGCTCCATCAAGCGCGGAAATAGCTGAAAAACGTAATCCATCTGGTCGTCATGTCGCGGCTCTCGGGCGCGGTAGCGACGATAGCTACCCAAAAGCAAATTGTCAGCCACGCTCATACTGTTGAACAACTCGCGCGTCTCCGGCACCAAGCTCATGCCGCGCGCAACTCGCTGTTCAACATCAAGGCCCGCGAGGCTCTGACCAAGAAACCTCACCTCGCCACGTCCTGGAAGACAACCCATGATTGCGTTGAGCATGGTCGATTTCCCGGCGCCGTTCGGCCCGATCACTGTGACGATCTGGCCAGACCGAATTTGAATACTCGCACCGTGCAGCGCCTCCACCTTGCCGTAACCGACATGCAAATCGTGGACATCAAGAACTAGATCAGGCATCTGCGCCTCCCAGATAGGCTTCCAGCACGGCCGGATTTTGTTGTATCTCCACCGGCAGGCCTTCAGCGATCTTGATGCCAAACTCCATGACCACCAGCCGGTCCGTCAGGTTCATGACAAAGTCCATGTCGTGCTCGACGATCAGGATAGTCATCCCTTCCGCCTGAAGTTTTTTGAGCAGCTCGGCCAACGCCAGCTTTTCCTTATAGCGCAAGCCGGCAGCCGGCTCGTCCAGCAACAGCAACACGGGATCACAGCACAATGCGCGTGCGATCTCCAGTATGCGCTGCTGACCCAGGGCCAGGCTTCCGGCCTCTTCGTACATGCAATCCTTCAAGCCGACCCGCTCCAACTGGCGTGCCGCTTCGTGAAGCAGCGCTGCTTCATCGTCGCGATTGGCGCATACGAGACTGCGACCGACTCCAGCCCGGCCACGCAAATGCCCACCGATCGCCACATTTTCCAGCACCGTCATGGTCGGCAGCAGCCGCACATGCTGAAAAGTACGCGCAATTCCGAGCTTGGCGATATCGCGCGAAGCCAAATTGCCGATCGACTGGCCGCAAAACAAGATTTCGCCGGACGTAACCGGGAGCACACCGGTCACCAAATTAAACATCGTTGATTTGCCGGCGCCGTTTGGCCCGATCAACCCCATGATTTCCCCTGCCCTGACACTGAAAAACAAATTATTGATCGCAATCAGCCCACCGAACCGCTTGTATACCTCCCTGACCTCAAGAATCGTCGTGCCTGTCTTGGGCTTGTCCCGACGGCTCAGCAGGGTCGCTCTGGCAGGCGCGATCACGCCTCCCTGTTTCGGAAACCACCGGCGCACAAATGGCCATAAACCATCCGGTGCCCACTGCAGCAGCGCGACCAGCAAAATGCCGAACACGATCATTTCATAGTTCCCGGTACCACCAAAAAGTGCCGGCAGAACTCCTTGCAACTGATCTTTCATGACGGTCAGCAGTGCTGATCCGAGGATTGCGCCCCAAATAAAACCAGAACCACCAACCACCACCATGAACAGGTATTCAACGCCGGCATTAAGACTGAATGGACTGGGATTTACGGTCCCCTGCAGATGAGCATATAGCCAGCCGGATATGGCGGCAGCCACAGCGGCATAAACAAATACCATAATTTTCGTCGACGCTGTATTGATACCCATCGCCTCAGCCATTACGCCACCACCTTTGAGTGCGCGAATGGCGCGACCAGGCCGTGAATTCAACAAATTGCGCGAGGCAACGAGTACAACTATTAGTGCAAACCAGATCAGGTAATACATTTCACGCCCACTATTCAGCAGGGTGCCAAACAGGCTGATTGGTTCGATGCCGTTGATACCGTCATACTTGCCAAGAAACTCCAGGTTTCCAAACAGATAGAAAAGCGAGAGGCACCAGGCAATCGTTCCTAGCGGCAGGTAATGCCCGGAAAGACGCATCGTCACCGCTCCCAGTACGTAAGCGGCAACTGCGGTGAGCGCAATACCGATCAGCAATGTCAACCACGGATTCAAGCCGTACTTGGTAGTCAGATATGCGGTTGTGTAGGCCCCAATCCCAACGAACGCAGCTTGGCCGAACGAGGTCAATCCCGCCACACCGGTCAGCAGCACCAGGCCGACCGCGACAATACTGTACAAACCAATGTAGTTGGCCAGCGTGATCCAGAACTCGGGGGAAAATACCGGAAACAGCACAACCAGTGCAGCAAACAAAATAATAAATGGATTTTTCATGGCCTATTCCTCCTCATCCTGATGTCCGGATGAAAACGAACGCCACAGCAACACCGGGATAACCAGGGTAAACACAATCACTTCCTTGAATCCGCTTGCCCAAAAACTTGAGTAGGACTCCAGCAAGCCCACCAGAAGTGCCCCCACCGCCGCGACTGGATAGCTCGCCAGCCCACCAATAATCGCACCAACAAATCCTTTCAGGCCAATCAGGAATCCAGTGTCGTAGTACACCGTAGTGATCGGGGCAATAAGGATGCCTGACAGGGCGCCCATGCCGGCCGCCAGCGTAAAAGCCAGACGCCCCGCTTGCGCAGTACCGATCCCCATGAGTCTGGCACCGAGACGATTGACCGCCGTGGCGCGTAGCGCCTTTCCGACCAGGGTGCGCTCAAAAAATACATACAGGATGCCTATCAATAATATCGAGACTCCGACAATGGCCGCGCTCTGGCCGGTGACAGTAACCGTCCCAAACTGATAACTGGCATCGGAAAAAGGCGTGGTGCGAGAACCCTCAGCACCGAAAATGACCAGCCCGATACCTACCAGTGCGAAATGCACGCCAACCGAAACGATTAGCAGCACCAAAACGCTGGCCTCCGCCAATGACTGAAAGGCAACTCGATATATCAGGGGGCCCATCGGCACCACAATGGCAAGCGTCAATGCCGCCTGCACGAGCATGGGCATGTGGGCGGTCGGCACAGTCTTGGCGACGGCAAAAACAACGAGCGGAAATATCAGATATTTACCAGCTGCAATCAGCAATGTCTTTGACAGTCCGGCCGTATGCCCAACCACACGAAACTGCTTGACTGCATCGTAGAGTTCCATCAGAAATGCAACCATGCCGAACACCAGTAACAAATTCGCGGTTCCAGCGAACTTGCCACTTTGCATGGCGGCCATGGTCAACGCCCCGAAGGCAACGAACTCCCCCTGTGGAAGAAAGATTATCCGCGTGACCGAAAACAATAATACCGTTGCCAGAGCCAGCAATGCATAGATTGCACCGGTTGAGACACCATCCTGAGCCAGAATGGCGGCTATTGAAAAGTCCATGATTTCCCCGTTTTAATGCTGACTGGAACAAGCAACCAAAAGCGCGGAACAGACCGCGGGCGATACTTCTCGCCAATGTCTTGTATCGTCAGGAGGCAAATCAACTGACCGGCGAACGAAAGGGATCTGTAAAAATTGAGGCTGCAAGCCAGACAGAGTCTGGTCCGCGACCCCGTGAAACCCTGTCGCACGGTCAGTTGAATATCTGGTGTGCCGGTTCGTCCACTCCAATATGGCATTTCGAACCGGAACACTGGCAACGCTGGTTGACGTCGCTATTATTTTGCGCTGTTGACCAACTTCCACTTGCCATCGACCACTTGCACCATGACGCGTGAACGCTGATCGAAGCCAAGGTGATCAGTCTTGCTCATGTTGAAGATGCCTTGCGAGCCAGGCAGCTCCTTGATGTTTTCAAGTGCATCCCGCAATGCCAGCTTGAATTCCTTGGTACCAGGCTTGCTCGTTTTGAGGGCAGTCTGCACAGCTGAGGTCACCAGCAGGCCGGCATCCCAGGCATGGCCACCGAAAGTCGAGATCGTGCCAACGCCATATGCCTTTTCATAAGCGTGCATGTAGCGCAGCGCCGATTTTTTGACCACATTTGTGTCGGGCAGTTGATCGGCGACAAGAAGCGGACCCGCCGGCAGCAGGGTGCCTTCGCAATCCTTGCCGCACACACGCAAGAAATCGTTGTTGGCCACGCCGTGCGTCTGATAAATCTTGCCTTTATAGCCACGCTCCCTCAACGTCTTTTGCGGCAGGGCTGCGGGCGTGCCATAGCCGGCAATAAAGACCGCGTCCGGATTAGCCGCCATGATCTTCAGGACCTGGCCCGTAACCGACGTATCACTGCGGGCGAACCGTTCATTGTCGACCAGGCGAAGCTTGCGCAATTCCGCGAATTTGGAAAACTCACGAAACCAGCCCTCGCCATAGGCATCCGCAAAACCGATAAACGCCACAGTCTTGATCCCGCTGTCGGCCATGTTGGCAGTAATCGCAGCGCTCATTTGCGCATCATTTTGCGGTGTCTTGAAAACCCAGTGACGTTTGGCATCAACCGGCTCAACGATGGCGGATGAAGCGGCCATTGAAATCATCGGTGTCGCGGACTCCGCTGCCACGTCAATCATTGCCAGAGAGTTAGACGTGACAGTAGATCCGATGACAATGTCCACCTTGTCGTCGTAAACCAGCTTGCGGATATCCTTGACTGCAGTGGTGGTGTCTGAGGCGTCATCGAGTACGATGTACTGAACTGTCTTGCCGCCGATTTCCTTGGGCATCAGTGCAATCGTATTTTTTTCTGGAATCCCAAGCGATGCCGCCGGTCCGGTGGCGCTTACCACCACGCCAACCTTGACTTGCGCCCATGTATTGCCACTGCAAAGCAGCGCAGCAACGGCTACCACCTGCAATAATGATTTACCTATCGATCGTTTCATTTGTCTTCTCCTATGGATTGATTACTTTACTTTACTTTTTTCGCTGCTTTTTTAGTTCTACAGCTGTTCGCGCTTGCCAGGTTAGCTTTCGACACGCCCTTTTCTTCCCCCTTTCTGGTCGCGCCATCGACATTGGATCGAGTCGGCACGAGTGAGAGCGACCTCACGCGCCCAACCATCGCCCATGGCCCGAGATTCAAGTGTTAGATAACTATCGAGTTTTCATGCCAACGAAACGTGATCCATCTCTAACTGAAAACGTCATTCGATTTGTTTACCCCGAACATCCTGTCACAGGTTCGCCATAATAGGCGCAGATTGCTTGATGTCAAATTAACAAAGTAGACTTTTCCAATTCCTGTTGAAAACGTCAGGTGCGCGAATCTCTGTATTCTCCAGTGCCTGAAGTGCCCTTCCGAAAATGCATTTCAACACGACCCCAATGATCTCCTAAGGGGCGCGAATGCACCTGACTCCTTTCGCACCAACAAATAGAGGAGCGCTTTTGATTGCCCCTTCACCTTCCCAACAATAATCGGTCCGGCAATCACCCGGTCATCCCAAGCGAGAACAAGCAGCAGCTGGCCGAAGCTGCAGAACGACTGTGCAAACAACTCATTTTGATCGTCCTGTCAGGCAACCAGAGGACACGACTCTGCCTGGTCCCTGACAGAGCCGGCAATCAAAAAGATCGCCATGCCCTAGAACGTGTGCATCATCAAGGGCTCTTCCCTTCTTCAAATTCGTCCACCATTAAAGAACTATATTTCATTTTTCATAATGGATCACATTTCAGCTCCCATGGAACATCATAAAAATTGGCTTCATTGTGCCGATTTTAACGAATATTCGCATTAAACTTCATTATAAGTGCATAATAAAGCATGTCAAAAAGTATTTGAGGGCCAGGGCGACCACCACAGCCCCAGGCCCTACGTGCGCAAAGCGGCGAGGGTCAATTTGAGGGCCAGGGCGACCACCACAGCCCCAGGCCCTACGTGCGCAAAGCGTTCGAGAAATATCTGGAGTGCGGCATCTTCGCCCACGGCTTTGCCCGCGCCCGCTGCGACGACTGCGGACACGACTTCCTGGTCGCCTTCTCGTGCAAAGGCAGGGGTGTCTGCCCCTCATGCAACACCCGGCGCATGGCTGAGACGGCGGCACACCTCACCGACCATGTGTTTCCCCGCCTGCCGGTGCGCCAGTGGGTGCTGTCGGTGCCCAAACGGCTGCGGTACTACATGCAGCGAGAGGGCCCGGTGCTGGGCATGGTGCTGCGCATCTTCCTACGCGTCATCGCGCAAACGCTGCAAGCCAACAGCCCTGGTGCGGCCAATGTGGACAAGGCAGCACTGCACATAGGCGCAGTCGCCTTCATCCACCGCTTTGGCTCCAGTCTGAACGAGCATGCACTTCCATGTCTGCGCAGTCGATGGCGTGTTTGAGGAAGTGGCGGGCGAGGAGGGCGATGCTGCTGATGCAGCTTCTCAAAGCTCACCATCGCGCATCATCTTCCACCCCGCCACCGGCGTGACTGCGGATGCCGTGGGTCAGGTGCAGGCCAGCTTACGCAAACGCATCCTGCGCGCCTTTGTCGGACGGGGCCTGCTGGAGAGTTTCGAGGCCCAAGAGATGCTGGGCTACAAGCACAGCGGGTTTTCGGCGGACACCAGCGTGTGCATAGCGGCGCACGACCGCGCCGGGCTGGAGCGGCTGCTGCGCTACTGCGCCCGCCCGCCGTTTGCCATGGAGCGGCTGCGCAAAGCGGGCAGCGAGCTGGTCTACCGCTGCGCCAAGCAGCACAGCGAGCCCGGCAGCCTGCCTCACAACAAGCGCGGCGTAAAGGCCGATGAGATCACCCTCACCCCGCTGGAGCTGATTGAACGTATCGCCAAGCTGGTGCCCCCGCCGCGCACGCACCGCCACCGCTACTTTGGCGTGCTGGCACCGAACTCACCCTTGAGGCCTGCCGTCACGGCGCTGGCGCGTGATGCAGCGGTGAAACCGGCGCAGGTGCAAGCCGAGCCAGCCAGCACGGCTGCAGGCGAGGGCGCACTTGGGGTAAGAAGCCCACTGCCAACCCAGACCGAGCCCGCCCAGCCGGTGCCACCCAAGCGCCCGGCGCACTATTTGTGGGCGGTGCTGATGGCCCGTATCTACGAGGGTGTTCCCGCTGCTGTGCCCCCATCTGCGGCGGGCAAATGCACATCATCGCCTTCATCACACACAGTGCCGATATCCGCCAAATACTGGAGCACATCGGGGTGGAGACGGAGCCGCCGCACATCACCCCGGCACGCGGGCCGCCACTGTGGGACGAGTGCGACGCGCAAGCCGCAGAGGGCGTGGAGCCAGCCCCAGACTGGGATGAAGCGACCCAACCGGCCCCGGACTTCGAGGTCGATCAGCGCGTCAGTTGGTAGGGTGGCAACAGCGGTTAACAGTGGTTTTGCCAACGTTGCGAGGCAGCGCTGCGCCTGTCACCGCCAAAAACGGGTCATACCGAAAAATCTCGGGCAACTGGCTTTGAGAAATCAACCCAGCAGTCCCCTGTGTGCATGCCCGAGACGCCCCAAACGTGTGCTATACTTGTGCTCATGCGGTTGGATTTCCTATCCCCGCCAATGCCTTTTCCTCATCTCCATCGAACAGGGCCGCTAAAAATGCCTTTCCCTCTTCGTCACCCTCTGGTGTTGCTGGACTATCGCTAGCTTGTGTTGCTGGCGCAACCCCTACTGGGGTGTCGGGTGCGGTCTGGGCGGCCCGGGCCTCGTTGAGCAGCCTTGTTGCCTCTTCGAGCCGGCGCTCGGCGGCACCGTTCTTTTGGTACTGCGCTCGCATTTGCGCTACCGATACTTCGCTTTCAACGCCGTCAATCTTGACCTTGACCATCTGGTCATCAATGGCTGGTGTCGCTGCTGGAGCCGCTAATTGCGCGGCCAACTGTGCGTCGGTATTGGCGGGCGCGCTTTCGCCCGGCTCTCAGCATCAAAACTGTCCTGCCTTTGATCTGCGATGGCCTGCATCGCCAGTTCACGCGCCGACGGCTCCTGAGTTTCATCAGGGTCCGGCACGCCCGTTTGGGTAGCGTCGTTGGTTGCGGTCGTCATGAAGTAGCTCCTTGGGGTTAAAAAATCAGTCGCTGGATTCAGCGGTAATAAAGGTTACATGGGACTGGTCGGTCAGCCGTCGCGCGAGTAACCGGTGCGAATAACCGCCGAGAGTACACCCCGATCAAAGCCAGGCCAGACCAGCAGGCGCTGCTCAGCTGAACCCGCCGCGCATCAAAACCGCCACCTCACCGGCGAATAGAGGCGGTTCCTGACCAGCGTTCACGGCTGAGGAGAAGTCTGCAAAATACTGTGTATTTGCGCAGTATTCATGCCAGCCACCGCCAAACCAAGCGCTACAACCCCGCCACCCCGAACGCACTCTGCTCTACCAAACCGTGGCCGAGCACTACGAGAGCTGGCTGGAGCTGGCTTGCGAGGGTCAATTTGAGGGCCAGGGCGACCACCACAGCCCCAGGCCCTACGTGCGCAAAGCGTTCGAGAAATATCTGGAGTGCGGCATCTTCGCCCACGGCTTTGCCCGCGCCCGCTGCGACGACTGGGACACGACTTCCTGGTCGCCTTCTCGTGCAAAGGCAGGGGTGTCTGCCCCTCATGCAACACCCGGCGCATGGCTGAGACGGCGGCACACCTCACCGACCATGTGTTTCCCCCGCCTGCCGGTGCGCCAGTGGGTGCTGTCGGTGCCCAAACGGCTGCGGTACTACATGCAGCGAGAGGGCCCGGTGCTGGGCATGGTGCTGCGCATCTTCCTACGCGTCATCGCGCAAACGCTGCAAGCCAACAGCCCTGGTGCGGCCAATGTGGACAAGGCAGCACTGCACATAGGCGCAGTCGCCTTCATCCACCGCTTTGGCTCCAGTCTGAACGAGCATGTGCACTTCCATGTCTGCGCAGTCGATGGCGTGTTTGAGGAAGTGGCGGGCGAGGAGGGCGATGCTGCTGATGCAGCTTCTCAAAGCTCACCATCGCGCATCATCTTCCACCCCGCCACCGGCGTGACTGCGGATGCCGTGGGTCAGGTGCAGGCCAGCTTACGCAAACGCATCCTGCGCGCCTTTGTCGGACGGGGCCTGCTGGAGAGTTTCGAGGCCCAAGAGATGCTGGGCTACAAGCACAGCGGGTTTTCGGCGGACACCAGCGTGTGCATAGCGGCGCACGACCGCGCCGGGCTGGAGCGGCTGCTGCGCTACTGCGCCCGCCCGCCGTTTGCCATGGAGCGGCTGCGCAAAGCGGGCAGCGAGCTGGTCACCGCTGCGCCAAGCAGCACAGCGAGCCCGGCAGCCTGCCTCACAACAAGCGCGGCGTAAAGGCCGATGAGATCACCCTCACCCCGCTGGAGCTGATTGAACGTATCGCCAAGCTGGTGCCCCCGCCGCGCACGCACCGCCACCGCTACTTTGGCGTGCTGGCACCGAACTCACCCCGAGGCCTGCCGTCACGGCGCTGGCGCGTGATGCAGCGGTGAAACCGGCGCAGGTGCAAGCCGAGCCAGCCAGCACGGCTGCAGGCGAGGGCGCACTTGGGGTAAGAAGCCCACTGCCAACCCAGACCGAGCCCGCCCAGCCGGTGCCACCCAAGCGCCCGGCGCACTATTTGTGGGCGGTGCTGATGGCCCGTATCTACGAGGTGTTCCCGCTGCTGTGCCCCATCTGCGGCGGGCAAATGCACATCATCGCCTTCATCACACACAGTGCCGATATCCGCCAAATACTGGAGCACATCGGGGTGGAGACGGAGCCGCCGCACATCACCCCGGCACGCGGGCCGCCACTGTGGGACGAGTGCGACGCGCAAGCCGCAGAGGGCGTGGAGCCAGCCCCAGACTGGGATGAAGCGACCCAACCGGCCCCGGACTTCGAGGTCGATCAGCGCGTCAGTTGGTAGGGTGGCAACAGCGGTTAACAGTGGTTTTGCCAACGTTGCGAGGCAGCGCTGCGCCTGTCACCGCCAAAAACGGGTCATACCGAAAAATCTCGGGCAACTGGCTTTGAGAAATCAACCCAGCAGTCCCCTGTGTGCATGCCTGAGACGCCCCAAACGTGTGCTATACTTGTGCTCATGCGGTTGGATTTCCTATCCCCGACACACAGGTCCCGCTGACGGCGAGAGGTCTGTCAGGGGCGCTTTCGCTCGCAAGCGCAAACTCGCCATCCGCCGCACGCCAGCACCGCGCCAAATGCCAGGCACGTCCGGAATTCCATGCCCGAGCCTGTCTTTCACCCCTGCAAACCCTCCTTGACTCTTTTTGATTTATAGTTATATTAAATAACTATTGTTGTTGACAACTATTTTGAAAAGACATCGTCAAGATATCCGGAAAAAATTGGTTCAAAACAATTGCAGGAGACAAACATGAATGTTGCAGAGTATCTTGAACAGCACGCGGCGGCCGAACCGGACCGGGTCGCCATCCGCTTCGAAGGCCGTTCAATCACTTACGGTCAATTGAACCGCGATTCGAACCGCCTCGCTTCGGCCATGCGCCAATCGGGTATTGCAGTTGGCGACCGGGTTGCCCTGTATCTGCCCAACGTTCCGCAATTTGCCGTCGCCTACTATGCGGCACAAAAACTTGGCGTGGTGCCCGTCACCATCAATGCCATTCTCAAGACCGAGGAAGTGCGCTATCTGCTGGACGATTCCGGCGCAGTGGCGGTGTTGACCGTGAGCGAACTGACGCGTCACGTTCCCGCCGATTGTGCCGCTCTGCGTCTGCGCATCGTCGTCGACGAAGCGGTCATGCCGGCCGGCTGGGTTGCCTTGGGCGATTTGCTCGGACGAGGCTCGGAATCGTTCGATTCAGTGCAACGGGCGTCCGAAGATGTCGCGGCACTACTCTATTCTTCGGGAACCACGGGTTTTCCAAAAGGTGTCGCGCTGACCCAGCACAACATTCACAGCAACATCGCACTGCCACCAAAGTCCAGGTATTCCGACTACCGGCCAGGTGATCGGCTGGCGACCTTTCTACCGCTGTTCCATGTCTACGGGCAGAACTACATCATGAACGCCGCGATCCTGGCCGGAGCGACCATCGTGCTGTTTCCCCGCTTTATTCCAGACATCGTTTTGCGCGCCATCGGCGACGAGCACATTACCCATTTCTTTGCCGTGCCGACGATCTACATTGGATTGCTCAACATGGACCTGTCGCCGTATGACTTGAGCTCATTGCGCTACGAAATGTCCGCTGCGGCAACCATGCCCGAGGAGATTTCCAGGCGCTGGGCGGAACGCTTCGGGCGGCGCGTTTATGAAGGCTACGGACTGACCGAGTGTTCGCCGTTCTCCTGCTATAACGATTCCGAAGAACACCGCTTCGGTTCCGTTGGACGGGCGATCGAAGGCTTCGAATTGAAGATCTTCGACGAATCCGACCATGAGCTTCCATTTGGCGAGCAAGGCGAAATCGTGATTCGCGGCGACGGCGTGATGCAGGGTTATTGGAACCGTCCGGAGGAATCAAAAGTCGCGTTGCGCGGCGGTTGGCTGCACACCGGCGACGTCGGACGCATGGACCAGGATGGTTACGTGTACATCACCGATCGCGGCAAGGACATGATCAACGTCTCGGGCTTCAAGGTGTGGCCGGCGGAAGTCGAGCAGTATCTGTACAAGATGCCGGGTATCCAGGAGGTTGCGGTGTATGGAGTACCGGCCGTCCCGCAAGGCGAGCAAGTTGCGGCAGCCGTCGTGCTGAAGCCCGGAGCGACCGTTAGCGCCGACGACATCATCGCCTATTGCCGGGAGAACATTGCCGCCTATAAGGTCCCGGCGCGGATCGATCTTGTCGCTGAACTGCCCAAAAGCGCGAGCGGCAAGATTCTCAAGCGGATTTTGTGGCAACAATTTGCCGACCGGGACTAAGCACCCTGCAACGCGGAAAGCGAAGAAACCGAGAAATGAAAAATACAGTGACATACTCCATGCTTGGCGACATCGCCGTGGTCGTAATCGACAGCCCACCTGTCAATGCCGTCAATCAGTCGGTGCGCGCCGGGCTGAAGCAGGTCTTCACGCAATTGCGCGGCCAATCGGGAGTCAAGGCGATTGTGCTCGGCTGCGCCGGAAAGACCTTCGTTGCGGGCGCTGACATCAAGGAATTTGACACTGGCATCGCCGCACCTGGCTACCATGAAGTGTTGCGCCTGATCGAGGACAGTCCGGTCCCGGTGGTGGCCGCCGTGCACGGCACGGCCCTTGGTGCCGGCACCGAAATCGCCCTTGCCTGCCATTACCGCATCGCCCATGAAGGCGCGCGCTTCGGTCTGCCGGAGCTCTCGCTTGGCATCATCCCCGGTGCTGGCGGCACCCAGCGGTTGCCGCGCGTGGTACCGCTCGAGGTTGCGCTCGATATGACGTTGACCGGCAAACCTTTGCCCGCAGCGAAAGCAACTGAAGCGGGACTGGCCGATGCCGTCGTGGGCGGCGACGTCGTGCCGGCCGCAGTCGCATTCGCGCGTGATCTGGTTGCCAAGGGCGCCGGCCCGCGCCGCACCCGCGAGCAGCCGGTCAAAGGTGCGGAACAGGCAACCGAATTGTTCGCTGCCAAGCGCGCCCAGATCGCCAAGACCATGCGCAACCGGCAATCGCCGATCGCGTTGCTCGCATCGCTCCAGGCTGCAGTGGAGCGGCCGTTCGACCAGGGGCTGCAAATCCAAGCTGGTGCCCCCGCCGCGCACGCACCGCCACCGCTACTTTGGCGTGCTGGCACCGAACTCACCCTTGAGGCCTGCCGTCACGGCGCTGGCGCGTGATGCAGCGGTGAAACCGGCGCAGGTGCAAGCCGAGCCAGCCAGCACGGCTGCAGGCGAGGGCGCACTTGGGGTAAGAAGCCCACTGCCAACCCAGACCGAGCCCGCCCAGCCGGTGCCACCCAAGCGCCCGGCGCACTATTTGTGGGCGGTGCTGATGGCCCGTATCTACGAGGTGTTCCCGCTGCTGTGCCCCATCTGCGGCGGGCAAATGCACATCATCGCCTTCATCACACACAGTGCCGATATCCGCCAAATACTGGAGCACATCGGGGTGGAGACGGAGCCGCCGCACATCACCCCGGCACGCGGGCCGCCACTGTGGGACGAGTGCGACGCGCAAGCCGCAGAGGGCGTGGAGCCAGCCCCAGACTGGGATGAAGCGACCCAACCGGCCCCGGACTTCGAGGTCGATCAGCGCGTCAGTTGGTAGGGTGGCAACAGCGGTTAACAGTGGTTTTGCCAACGTTGCGAGGCAGCGCTGCGCCTGTCACCGCCAAAAACGGGTCATACCGAAAAATCTCGGGCAACTGGCTTTGAGAAATCAACCCAGCAGTCCCCTGTGTGCATGCCTGAGACGCCCCAAACGTGTGCTATACTTGTGCTCATGCGGTTGGATTTCCTATCCCCGCCAATGCCTTTTCCTCATCTCCATCGAACAGGGCCGCTAAAAATGCCTTTCCCTCTTCGTCACCCTCTGGTGTTGCTGGACTATCGCTAGCTTGTGTTGCTGGCGCAACCCCTACTGGGGTGTCGGGTGCGGTCTGGGCGGCCCGGGCCTCGTTGAGCAGCCTTGTTGCCTCTTCGAGCCGGCGCTCGGCGGCACCGTTCTTTTGGTACTGCGCTCGCATTTGCGCTACCGATACTTCGCTTTCAACGCCGTCAATCTTGACCTTGACCATCTGGTCATCAATGGCTGGTGTCGCTGCTGGAGCCGCTAATTGCGCGGCCAACTGTGCGTCGGTATTGGCGGGCGCGCTTTCGCCCCGGCTCTCAGCATCAAAACTGTCCTGCCTTTGATCTGCGATGGCCTGCATCGCCAGTTCACGCGCCGACGGCTCCTGAGTTTCATCAGGGTCCGGCACGCCCGTTTGGGTAGCGTCGTTGGTTGCGGTCGTCATGAAGTAGCTCCTTGGGGTTAAAAAATCAGTCGCTGGATTCAGCGGTAATAAAGGTTACATGGGACTGGTCGGTCAGCCGTCGCGCGAGTAACCGGTGCGAATAACCGCCGAGAGTACACCCCGATCAAAGCCAGGCCAGACCAGCAGGCGCTGCTCAGCTGAACCCGCCGCGCATCAAAACCGCCACCTCACCGGCGAATAGAGGCGGTTCCTGACCAGCGTTCACACGGCTGAGGAGAAGTCTGCAAAATACTGTGTATTTGCGCAGTATTCATGCCAGCCACCGCCAAACCCAAGCGCTACAACCCCCGCCACCCCGAACGCACTCTGCTCTACCAAACCGTGGCCGAGCACTACGAGAGCTGGCTGGAGCTGGCTTGCGAGGGTCAATTTGAGGGCCAGGGCGACCACCACAGCCCCAGGCCCTACGTGCGCAAAGCGTTCGAGAAATATCTGGAGTGCGGCATCTTCGCCCACGGCTTTGCCCGCGCCCGCTGCGACGACTGCGGACACGACTTCCTGGTCGCCTTCTCGTGCAAAGGCAGGGGTGTCTGCCCCTCATGCAACACCCGGCGCATGGCTGAGACGGCGGCACACCTCACCGACCATGTGTTTCCCCGCCTGCCGGTGCGCCAGTGGGTGCTGTCGGTGCCCAAACGGCTGCGGTACTACATGCAGCGAGAGGGCCCGGTGCTGGGCATGGTGCTGCGCATCTTCCTACGCGTCATCGCGCAAACGCTGCAAGCCAACAGCCCTGGTGCGGCCAATGTGGACAAGGCAGCACTGCACATAGGCGCAGTCGCCTTCATCCACCGCTTTGGCTCCAGTCTGAACGAGCATGTGCACTTCCATGTCTGCGCAGTCGATGGCGTGTTTGAGGAAGTGGCGGGCGAGGAGGGCGATGCTGCTGATGCAGCTTCTCAAAGCTCACCATCGCGCATCATCTTCCACCCCGCCACCGGCGTGACTGCGGATGCCGTGGGTCAGGTGCAGGCCAGCTTACGCAAACGCATCCTGCGCGCCTTTGTCGGACGGGGCCTGCTGGAGAGTTTCGAGGCCCAAGAGATGCTGGGCTACAAGCACAGCGGGTTTTCGGCGGACACCAGCGTGTGCATAGCGGCGCACGACCGCGCCGGGCTGGAGCGGCTGCTGCGCTACTGCGCCCGCCCGCCGTTTGCCATGGAGCGGCTGCGCAAAGCGGGCAGCGAGCTGGTCTACCGCTGCGCCAAGCAGCACAGCGAGCCCGGCAGCCTGCCTCACAACAAGCGCGGCGTAAAGGCCGATGAGATCACCCTCACCCCGCTGGAGCTGATTGAACGTATCGCCAAGCTGGTGCCCCCGCCGCGCACGCACCGCCACCGCTACTTTGGCGTGCTGGCACCGAACTCACCCTTGAGGCCTGCCGTCACGGCGCTGGCGCGTGATGCAGCGGTGAAACCGGCGCAGGTGCAAGCCGAGCCAGCCAGCACGGCTGCAGGCGAGGGCGCACTTGGGGTAAGAAGCCCACTGCCAACCCAGACCGAGCCCGCCCAGCCGGTGCCACCCAAGCGCCCGGCGCACTATTTGTGGGCGGTGCTGATGGCCCGTATCTACGAGGTGTTCCCGCTGCTGTGCCCCATCTGCGGCGGGCAAATGCACATCATCGCCTTCATCACACACAGTGCCGATATCCGCCAAATACTGGAGCACATCGGGGTGGAGACGGAGCCGCCGCACATCACCCCGGCACGCGGGCCGCCACTGTGGGACGAGTGCGACGCGCAAGCCGCAGAGGGCGTGGAGCCAGCCCCAGACTGGGATGAAGCGACCCAACCGGCCCCGGACTTCGAGGTCGATCAGCGCGTCAGTTGGTAGGGTGGCAACAGCGGTTAACAGTGGTTTTGCCAACGTTGCGAGGCAGCGCTGCGCCTGTCACCGCCAAAAACGGGTCATACCGAAAAATCTCGGGCAACTGGCTTTGAGAAATCAACCCAGCAGTCCCCTGTGTGCATGCCTGAGACGCCCCAAACGTGTGCTATACTTGTGCTCATGCGGTTGGATTTCCTATCCCCCAATGTGTTCATGGGCTACAAAGACCCGGCCCTCACACGCCAGGTGCTTCAGCCGGACGGCTGGCTGGACACGGGCGACCTGGCCTGGCTGGATGATCAGGGCTATGCACACCTGTGTGGCCGCTCCAAAGACCTGATCAAACGCAACGGCCACAGCGTTGATCCGCAGGCCATCGAAGAAGTACTTCTGCGACTGCCAGGCGTGGCTGCGGCCGCGGTGGTCGGGCGGCCCGACGAGCGCGCGGGGGAATTGCCCGTGGCCTTCGTCGCGCCTCAGCCCGGCCACAGCGTCAACCCGCAGCAGCTTTTGAGCGCTTGCCTGCAGGCGTTGGGTGACCCCGTGGCGCAGCCTGTAGCCCTGTGGCCGCTGGACCAGTTGCCGCTGACCCCAGTCGGCAAGGTCGACAAGCTATTGCTGCGCACCTGGGCGCACAGCCGCGCCATCTAGTTCCTACCCCTGCGTTTTCCCTTCTACCCCAGGAGTTTTCATGATCCGCGTGACCGTTTCCTACCCCACCACCGCCGATGCATCGTTTGACCACGGCTACTACGAAACCAAACACCGCGCGCTGGTGCAATCGCTGATGGGCCCCCATGGCCTTGTGCGCGTGGAGATGGACCGGTACCTGTCGGACGGGAGGGGCCAGCCAGCCCCGGTCGTGGCTGCGGCACACCTGCTGTTTACCGACATGGCGAGTTTTCAGGCCGCCATGGCCGCTGTCGGTAAAACCGTGAATGCCGACATCCGCAACTACACCAGCATCGTGCCCTCCATCCTCATCAGCGAGACGGTGGCATGACAGCGCATGCCACCCTTTCTGCCCGGCCGCAGAAGCGATTCTGGGGCTGGGGCTACGTCCACGAGCAACTCAGCGCGCAGGAGCACAGCGTGGTCCAGGCCTTGCTGGCCCGGTTGCCTGGAGGGTTCAGCGCGAAAGTGAGCGAACCCCAGGTAGAGGACTTTGCGCTGGCGCCTCCCCGGATGCCAGCACCTGCCACGTTGGCCCCGGTGCTCTCGTGCACCCCGTATGACCGGCTGGTGCATTCGTATGGCAAGAGCTTTGCCGACGGGGTGCGCATGTGGATGCGGCATGTGCCGAGCGCACCGGACTGGGTCGCGTTCCCGCGCAACGAAGACGAATTGATCGACGTCCTTGACTGGGCTCACGAGCAACGCGTGGCGGTCATACCGTTTGGCGGGGGTACGAGTGTGGTCAGCGGGGTGGAGGCATCGGTGGGGGATGGCTATCGAGCGACCCTGTCGCTCGACATGGAAAGGTTTGACCGCGTTCTGGAGGTGGACCCCACCAGCCGCTGCGCCCGCATTCAGGCGGGTGTGCTGGGGCCGGACCTGGAAGCCCAGCTCAAGCCCCACGGCCTGACGTTGCGGCACTACCTGCAGAGCTTTCAGTTCTCCACACTCGGCGGCTGGATCGCCACCCGTGCGGGCGGGCACTACGCCACGCAGTACACGCACATCGACGACTTCGTACAGAGCACCCGCACCGTCACGCCTCGGGGTGTTGTCCAGACGCGGCGCTTGCCGGGTTCAGGTGCAGGCCCTGCGCCCGATCGGCTGATCATTGGCTCCGAGGGCACCCTGGGCGTCATCACCGAGGCGTGGATGCGCCTGCAAGACCGGCCCACTTTCCGCGCATCGGCCTCGGTGCGTTTCAACAGCTACCCGGATGCGGTGGCGTGCGTCAGGGCGCTGTCGCAGTCCGGCCTGCAGCCATCCAACTGCCGGTTGCTGGACGCGGCCGAAGTAGCGTTTGCCGGGGTCGGAGACCGCCGCAGCCCCACCTTGGTCTTGGCGTTTGAGTCCGCCGACCACCCGCTGCATGCCTGGATGGTGCGGGCGCTGGAACTGGTGGCCGACCATGGTGGACTGTACGACCACGAGGCCGTCCAGCGGTCCATGGCGCCGGCCGATGCGGCCCATGCAACCGAGACGCCCCAGCACCGCCAAGGGTCGGCTGGTGACTGGCGCGACGCATTCATCCGTATGCCGTACTGGCGAGACGAGACGACTCGCCACGGCGCCATCCTGGACACCTTCGAGACCGCCGTTACATGGGATCGCTTTGAGGCGTTCTACGACGGCATCAAGCAGGACGTTGCCGAGGCCATTCGCCGCGTGACGGGCCACGCTGTGCCGGTCTCATGTCGCTTCACCCACGTCTATCCGGACGGACCTGCCACCTACTTCACGTTTGCGGCATCGTCAGGCGGCCACACCGACCTGGCGAGCACCTGGGCCCAATGGCGCGACATCAAGGCCGCGTGCAATGCGGCCGTGGTGGGGCATGGCGGCACCAGCACCCACCACCACGCTGTCGGCCGCGACCACCGCCCGAGCTATGAGCAGGAGGTGCCGCAACTCATGCGCCAGGCACTGGCCGGCGCCAAGGCGGTCATGGACCCGGCCGGCATCATGAACCCGGGTGTGCTCATCGACCCTGCCCAACATTTCGTCGGCATTACCGGAGGCACGGTAAGCGCTGGTGAAAACGGCGACACTGCGGGTTGGCCCGCTACGACCAAGTGAACCCAGTCACGGCACTAGAGAAAAGGAAGAGCAACCCGGCTTTCATCTGACGGTGCGCTTATTCCAGCGTGATCTTCGCGGCGTCGATCACGCCGCGCCACTTCAGGATGTCGGCCTTCAAGCGAAGGCCGAGTTCCTCCGGCGTTGTTGGATTCACGTCGCCGCCCTGGCTGCGGATGGACTGTTGGACGTCAGGCTGCATCAAGACCTTGTTGATCTCGGCGTTCAACGCGGTGACGATCGGTTTGGGAGTACCCGCAGGTGCGAACACCCCATACCAGACGCCGACGTTAAAGTCCTTGTAGCCGGATTCGGCAATGGTCGGAACATCCGGCAAGCTGGGGCTGCGTCTGGCAGAGCTGACTGCGAGAGGTCGCAGCTTGCCGCTCTTGACCTGGGCCAGGGCCGAGGGGATGGACGAGGACAGCAGACCGACCTGCCCTCCCATCACATCGATCAGCGCCGGCGTCGAGCCCTTGTAGGGAATATGGCGCATCTTGATGCCAGCCGTCAGCCCGAACAACTCCGCAACGAGATGGGACACCGTGCCGCTGCCTGCGGTGGCGAAGGTGATGCTGTCTGGCACGGCCTTGGCCGCCGCCACGACATCCGCCAGGCTCTGGTAAGGCGAACTGCTGGCGGTGAGAAGAATGATCGGCGAGTCGGCAACCAGCGCCACGGGCTGGAGGTCTCGCTGCACGTCGTAGGGCAGGTTCTTGTAGAGGAGCGGTGCAACTGCCAAGTTGTCGAGCTGCCCCATCACCACGTCGTATCCGAGCGCGCTGGCCTTCGCCGCCTCCGCGATGCCGATGGTCCCGCCCGCGCCTGCGCGGTTGTCCACCACCACGGTCCATTTGCTGAACTCGGTGAGCTTGTTGGCGACCGTGCGCGCCAGGTAGTCGGTCCCACCGCCGGGTGGAAAAGGCGTAATCATCCGGATGGGCTTTGCCGGATAGGCCTGAGCTTGCGCCGAAGTGGCGAGCAAGGCAGCAACGATCGCTGCCGCCACGAGCATGGGTCGAATCATTTGTTGTCTCCTGAAGTAGCGCCGCCCAGTTCTCTCAGTGAACGGTCGACGCGATGATCAACGATTCGAACTCGGCAGAGCATCTTCTTTCGTCAGCCAAGCATCGCGTGCCGCGATGCATCACTTCGCTGCGTCGAGCCTGGTCAGAGGCACGCAACGGCGCGCGGGACGGCACCCAGGTCGCCGCTGGGACGATGAACTGCTGATGCCCTGCATCAGGCTGCGCAATGGCCTGTGCAGGCGTGACTGATCGTCAGGTGTCAGCGGTGCAATGTCCTTGTCGCCACCGTCGGCGTCATCGCTGTCGCCGACCGTGCTCGATCACACCTGCTTCATCAAGTTCTGAAGTTTCCAGAACCTACGCTCCCGCTAGACTTATGCGAGGGCCCTCTGGGCCAAGCGTGCGATGCTCTCTGCATCGACACTGAAGAACGCGCGCAGCGCGGCGCGCGTGTCGCTGCGGCCGAAGCCGTCGGTGCCCAGGGTGTGATAACGCTTGCGAGGGTCAATTTGAGGGCCAGGGCGACCACCACAGCCCCAGGCCCTACGTGCGCAAAGCGTTCGAGAAATATCTGGAGTGCGGCATCTTCGCCCACGGCTTTGCCCGCGCCCGCTGCGACGACTGCGGACACGACTTCCTGGTCGCCTTCTCGTGCAAAGGCAGGGGTGTCTGCCCCTCATGCAACACCCGGCGCATGGCTGAGACGGCGGCACACCTCACCGACCATGTGTTTCCCCGCCTGCCGGTGCGCCAGTGGGTGCTGTCGGTGCCCAAACGGCTGCGGTACTACATGCAGCGAGAGGGCCCGGTGCTGGGCATGGTGCTGCGCATCTTCCTACGCGTCATCGCGCAAACGCTGCAAGCCAACAGCCCTGGTGCGGCCAATGTGGACAAGGCAGCACTGCACATAGGCGCAGTCGCCTTCATCCACCGCTTTGGCTCCAGTCTGAACGAGCATGTGCACTTCCATGTCTGCGCAGTCGATGGCGTGTTTGAGGAAGTGGCGGGCGAGGAGGGCGATGCTGCTGATGCAGCTTCTCAAAGCTCACCATCGCGCATCATCTTCCACCCCGCCACCGGCGTGACTGCGGATGCCGTGGGTCAGGTGCAGGCCAGCTTACGCAAACGCATCCTGCGCGCCTTTGTCGGACGGGGCCTGCTGGAGAGTTTCGAGGCCCAAGAGATGCTGGGCTACAAGCACAGCGGGTTTTCGGCGGACACCAGCGTGTGCATAGCGGCGCACGACCGCGCCGGGCTGGAGCGGCTGCTGCGCTACTGCGCCCGCCCGCCGTTTGCCATGGAGCGGCTGCGCAAAGCGGGCAGCGAGCTGGTCTACCGCTGCGCCAAGCAGCACAGCGAGCCCGGCAGCCTGCCTCACAACAAGCGCGGCGTAAAGGCCGATGAGATCACCCTCACCCCGCTGGAGCTGATTGAACGTATCGCCAAGCTGGTGCCCCCGCCGCGCACGCACCGCCACCGCTACTTTGGCGTGCTGGCACCGAACTCACCCTTGAGGCCTGCCGTCACGGCGCTGGCGCGTGATGCAGCGGTGAAACCGGCGCAGGTGCAAGCCGAGCCAGCCAGCACGGCTGCAGGCGAGGGCGCACTTGGGGTAAGAAGCCCACTGCCAACCCAGACCGAGCCCGCCCAGCCGGTGCCACCCAAGCGCCCGGCGCACTATTTGTGGGCGGTGCTGATGGCCCGTATCTACGAGGTGTTCCCGCTGCTGTGCCCCATCTGCGGCGGGCAAATGCACATCATCGCCTTCATCACACACAGTGCCGATATCCGCCAAATACTGGAGCACATCGGGGTGGAGACGGAGCCGCCGCACATCACCCCGGCACGCGGGCCGCCACTGTGGGACGAGTGCGACGCGCAAGCCGCAGAGGGCGTGGAGCCAGCCCCAGACTGGGATGAAGCGACCCAACCGGCCCCGGACTTCGAGGTCGATCAGCGCGTCAGTTGGTAGGGTGGCAACAGCGGTTAACAGTGGTTTTGCCAACGTTGCGAGGCAGCGCTGCGCCTGTCACCGCCAAAAACGGGTCATACCGAAAAATCTCGGGCAACTGGCTTTGAGAAATCAACCCAGCAGTCCCCTGTGTGCATGCCTGAGACGCCCCAAACGTGTGCTATACTTGTGCTCATGCGGTTGGATTTCCTATCCCCCAATGTGTTCATGGGCTACAAAGACCCGGCCCTCACACGCCAGGTGCTTCAGCCGGACGGCTGGCTGGACACGGGCGACCTGGCCTGGCTGGATGATCAGGGCTATGCACACCTGTGTGGCCGCTCCAAAGACCTGATCAAACGCAACGGCCACAGCGTTGATCCGCAGGCCATCGAAGAAGTACTTCTGCGACTGCCAGGCGTGGCTGCGGCCGCGGTGGTCGGGCGGCCCGACGAGCGCGCGGGGGAATTGCCCGTGGCCTTCGTCGCGCCTCAGCCCGGCCACAGCGTCAACCCGCAGCAGCTTTTGAGCGCTTGCCTGCAGGCGTTGGGTGACCCCGTGGCGCAGCCTGTAGCCCTGTGGCCGCTGGACCAGTTGCCGCTGACCCCAGTCGGCAAGGTCGACAAGCTATTGCTGCGCACCTGGGCGCACAGCCGCGCCATCTAGTTCCTACCCCTGCGTTTTCCCTTCTACCCCAGGAGTTTTCATGATCCGCGTGACCGTTTCCTACCCCACCACCGCCGATGCATCGTTTGACCACGGCTACTACGAAACCAAACACCGCGCGCTGGTGCAATCGCTGATGGGCCCCCATGGCCTTGTGCGCGTGGAGATGGACCGGTACCTGTCGGACGGGGAGGGCCAGCCAGCCCCGGTCGTGGCTGCGGCACACCTGCTGTTTACCGACATGGCGAGTTTTCAGGCCGCCATGGCCGCTGTCGGTAAAACCGTGAATGCCGACATCCGCAACTACACCAGCATCGTGCCCTCCATCCTCATCAGCGAGACGGTGGCATGACAGCGCATGCCACCCTTTCTGCCCGGCCGCAGAAGCGATTCTGGGGCTGGGGCTACGTCCACGAGCAACTCAGCGCGCAGGAGCACAGCGTGTGCCAACGTTGCGAGGCAGCGCTGCGCCTGTCACCGCCAAAACGGGTCATACCGAAAAATCTCGGGCAACTGGCTTTGAGAAATCAACCCAGCAGTCCCCTGTGTGCATGCCTGAGACGCCCCAAACGTGTGCTATACTTGTGCTCATGCGGTTGGATTTCCTATCCCCCAATGTGTTCATGGGCTACAAAGACCCGGCCCTCACACGCCAGGTGCTTCAGCCGGACGGCTGGCTGGACACGGGCGACCTGCGCCTAGCTGGATGATCAGGGCTATGCACACCTGTGTGGCCGCTCCAAAGACCTGATCAAACGTAACGGCCACACAGCGTTGATCCGCAGGCCATCGAAGAAGTACTTCTGCGACTGCCAGGCGTGGCTGCGGCCGCGGTGGTCGGGCGGCCCGACGAGCGCGCGGGAATTGCCCGTGGCCTTCGTCGCGCCTCAGCCCGGCCACAGCGTCAACCCGCAGCAGCTTTGAGCGCTTGCCTGCAGGCGTTGGGTGACCCCGTGGCGCGGCCCGCCCCTGTGGCCGCTGGACCAGTTGCCGCTGACCCCAGTCGGCAAGGTCGACAAGCTATTGCTGCGCACCTGGGCGCACAGCCGCGCCATCTAGTTCCTACCCCTGCGTTTTCCTTCTACCCCAGGAGTTTTCATGATCCGCGTGACCGTTTCCTACCCCACCACCGCCGATGCATCGTTTGACCACGGCTACTACGAAACCAAACACCGCGCGCTGGTGCAATCGCTGATGGGCCCCCATGGCCTTGTGCGCGTGGAGATGGACCGGTACCTGTCGGACGGGAGGGCCAGCCAGCCCCGGTCGTGGCTGCGGCACACCTGCTGTTTACCGACATGGCGAGTTTTCAGGCCGCCATGGCCGCTGTCGGTAAAACCGTGAATGCCGACATCCGCAACTACACCAGCATCGTGCCCTCCATCCTCATCAGCGAGACGGTGGCATGACAGCGCATGCCACCCTTTCTGCCCGGCCGCAGAAGCGATTCTGGGGCTGGGGCTGCGTCCACGAGCAACTCAGCGCGCAGGAGCACAGCGTGGTCCAGGCCTTGCTGGCCTGGTTGCCTGGAGGGTTCAGCGCGAAAGTGAGCGAACCCCAGGTAGAGGACTTTGCGCTGGCGCCTCCCCGGATGCCAGCACCTGCCACGTTGGCCCCGGTGCTCTCGTGCACCCCGTATGACCGGCTGGTGCATTCGTATGGCAAGAGCTTTGCCGACGGGGTGCGCATGTGGATGCGGCATGTGCCGAGCGCACCGGACTGGGTCGCGTTCCCGCGCAACGAAGACGAATTGATCGACGTCCTTGACTGGGCTCACGAGCAACGCGTGGCGGTCATACCGTTTGGCGGGGGTACGAGTGTGGTCAGCGGGTGGAGGCATCGGTGGGGATGGCTATCGAGCGACCCTGTCGCTCGACATGGAAAGGTTTGACCGCGTTCTGGAGGTGGACCCCACCAGCCGCTGCGCCCGCATTCAGGCGGGTGTGCTGGGGCCGGACCTGGAAGCCCAGCTCAAGCCCCACGGCCTGACGTTGCGGCACTACCTGCAGAGCTTTCAGTTCTCCACACTCGGCGGCTGGATCGCCACCCGTGCGGGCGGGCACTACGCCACGCAGTACACGCACATCGACGACTTCGTACAGAGCACCCGCACCGTCACGCCTCGGGGTGTTGTCCAGACGCGGCGCTTGCCGGGTTCAGGTGCAGGCCCTGCGCCCGATCGGCTGATCATTGGCTCCGAGGGCACCCTGGGCGTCATCCCGAGGCGTGGATGCGCCTGCAAGACCGGCCCACTTTCCG
Source organism: Sulfuritalea sp. (assembly GCA_016708585.1). Classification (GTDB taxonomy): domain Bacteria; phylum Pseudomonadota; class Gammaproteobacteria; order Burkholderiales; family Rhodocyclaceae; genus Sulfuritalea. The sequence continues at coordinate 176,469 of JADJFK010000003.1, forward strand.
CGCATCGGCCTCGGTGCGTTTCAACAGCTACCCGGATGCGGTGGCGTGCGTCAGGGCGCTGTCGCAGTCCGGCCTGCAGCCATCCAACTGCCGGTTGCTGGACGCGGCCGAAGTAGCGTTTGCCGGGGTCGGAGACCGCCGCAGCCCCACCTTGGTCTTGGCGTTTGAGTCCGCCGACCACCCGCTGCATGCCTGGATGGTGCGGGCGCTGGAACTGGTGGCCGACCATGGTGGACTGTACGACCACGAGGCCGTCCAGCGGTCCATGGCGCCGGCCGATGCGGCCCATGCAACCGAGACGCCCCAGCACCGCCAAGGGTCGGCTGGTGACTGGCGCGACGCATTCATCCGTATGCCGTACTGGCGAGACGAGACGACTCGCCACGGCGCCATCCTGGACACCTTCGAGACCGCCGTTACATGGGATCGCTTTGAGGCGTTCTACGACGGCATCAAGCAGGACGTTGCCGAGGCCATTCGCCGCGTGACGGGCCACGCTGTGCCGGTCTCATGTCGCTTCACCCACGTCTATCCGGACGGACCTGCCACCTACTTCACGTTTGCGGCATCGTCAGGCGGCCACACCGACCTGGCGAGCACCTCGGGCCCAATGGCGCGACATCAAGGCCGCGTGCAATGCGGCCGTGGTGGGGCATGGCGGCACCAGCACCCACCACCACGCTGTCGGCCGCGACCACCGCCCGAGCTTGAGCAGGAGGTGCCGCAACTCATGCGCCAGGCACTGGCCGGGCCAAGGCGGTCATGGACCCGGCCGGCATCATGAACCCGGGTGTGCTCATCGACCCTGCCCAACATTTCGTCGGCATTACCGGAGGCACGGTAAGCGCTGGTGAAAACGGCGACACTGCGGGTTGGCCCGCTACGACCAGGTGAACCCAGTCACGGCACTAGAGAAAAGGAAGAGCAACCCGGCTTTCATCTGACGGTGCGCTTATTCCAGCGTGATCTTCGCGGCGTCGATCACGCCGCGCCACTTTCAGGATGTCGGCCTTCAAGCGAAGGCCGAGTTCCTCCGGCGTTGTTGGATTCACGTCGCCGCCCTGGCTGCGGATGGACTGTTGGACGTCAGGCTGCATCAAGACCTTGTTGATCTCGGCGTTCAACGCGGTGACGATCGGTTTGGGAGTACCCGCAGGTGCGAACACCCCATACCAGACGCCGACGTTAAAGTCCTTGTAGCCGGATTCGGCAATGGTCGGAACATCCGGCAAGCTGGGGCTGCGTCTGGCAGAGCTGACTGCGAGAGGTCGCAGCTTGCCGCTCTTGACCTGGGGCCAGGGCCGAGGGGATGGACGAGGACAGCAGACCGACCTGCCCTCCCATCACATCGATCAGCGCCGGCGTCGAGCCCTTGTAGGGAATATGGCGCATCTTGATGCCAGCCGTCAGCCCGAACAACTCCGCAACGGATGGGACACCGTGCCGCTGCCTGCGGTGGCGAAGGTGATGCTGTCTGGCACGGCCTTGGCCGCCGCCACGACATCCGCCAGGCTCTGGTAAGGCGAACTGCTGGCGGTGAGAAGAATGATCGGCGAGTCGGCAACCAGCGCCACGGGCTGGAGGTCTCGCTGCACGTCGTAGGGCAGGTTCTTGTAGAGGAGCGGTGCAACTGCCAAGTTGTCGAGCTGCCCCATCACCACGTCGTATCCGAGCGCGCTGGCCTTCGCCGCCTCCGCGATGCCGATGGTCCCGCCCGCGCCTGCGCGGTTGTCCACCACCACGGTCCATTTGCTGAACTCGGTGAGCTTGTTGGCGACCGTGCGCGCCAGGTAGTCGGTCCCACCGCCGGGTGGAAAAGGCGTAATCATCCGGATGGGCTTTGCCGGATAGGGCCTGAGCTTGCGCCGAAGTGGCGAGCAAGGCAGCAACGATCGCTGCCGCCACGAGCATGGGTCGAATCATTTGTTGTCTCCTGAAGTAGCGCCGCCCAGTTCTCTCAGTGAACGGTCGACGCGATGATCAACGATTCGAACTCGGCAGAGCATCTTCTTTCGTCAGCCAAGCATCGCGTGCCGCGATGCATCACTTCGCTGCGTCGAGCCTGGTCAGAGGCACGCAACGGCGCGCGGGACGGCACCCAGGTCGCCGCTGGGACGATGAACTGCTGATGCCCTGCATCAGGCTGCGCAATGGCCTGTGCAGGCGTGACTGATCGTCAGGTGTCAGCGGTGCAATGTCCTTGTCGCCACCGTCGGCGTCATCGCTGTCGCCGACCGTGCTCGATCACACCTGCTTCATCAAGTTCTGAAGTTTCCAGAACCTACGCTCCCGCTAGACTTATGCGAGGGCCCTCTGGGCCAAGCGTGCGATGCTCTCTGCATCGACACTGAAGAACGCGCGCAGCGCGGGCGCGCGTCGCTGCGGCCGAAGCCGTCGGTGCCCAGGGTGTGATAACGCTTGCGAGGGTCAATTTGAGGGCCAGGGCGACCACCACAGCCCCAGGCCCTACGTGCGCAAAGCGTTCGAGAAATATCTGGAGTGCGGCATCTTCGCCCACGGCTTTGCCCGCGCCCGCTGCGACGACTGCGGACACGACTTCCTGGTCGCCTTCTCGTGCAAAGGCAGGGGTGTCTGCCCCTCATGCAACACCCGGCGCATGGCTGAGACGGCGGCACACCTCACCGACCATGTGTTTCCCCGCCTGCCGGTGCGCCAGTGGGTGCTGTCGGTGCCCAAACGGCTGCGGTACTACATGCAGCGAGAGGGCCCGGTGCTGGGCATGGTGCTGCGCATCTTCCTACGCGTCATCGCGCAAACGCTGCAAGCCAACAGCCCTGGTGCGGCCAATGTGGACAAGGCAGCACTGCACATAGGCGCAGTCGCCTTCATCCACCGCTTTGGCTCCAGTCTGAACGAGCATGTGCACTTCCATGTCTGCGCAGTCGATGGCGTGTTTGAGGAAGTGGCGGGCGAGGAGGGCGATGCTGCTGATGCAGCTTCTCAAAGCTCACCATCGCGCATCATCTTCCACCCCGCCACCGGCGTGACTGCGGATGCCGTGGGTCAGGTGCAGGCCAGCTTACGCAAACGCATCCTGCGCGCCTTTGTCGGACGGGGCCTGCTGGAGAGTTTCGAGGCCCAAGAGATGCTGGGCTACAAGCACAGCGGGTTTTCGGCGGACACCAGCGTGTGCATAGCGGCGCACGACCGCGCCGGGCTGGAGCGGCTGCTGCGCTACTGCGCCCGCCCGCCGTTTGCCATGGAGCGGCTGCGCAAAGCGGGCAGCGAGCTGGTCCACCGCTGCGCCAAGCAGCACAGCGAGCCCGGCAGCCTGCCTCACAACAAGCGCGGCGTAAAGGCCGATGAGATCACCCTCACCCCGCTGGAGCTGATTGAACGTATCGCCAAGCTGGTGCCCCCGCCGCGCACGCACCGCCACCGCTACTTTGGCGTGCTGGCACCGAACTCACCCTTGAGGCCTGCCGTCACGGCGCTGGCGCGTGATGCAGCGGTGAAACCGGCGCAGGTGCAAGCCGAGCCAGCCAGCACGGCTGCAGGCGAGGGCGCACTTGGGGTAAGAAGCCCACTGCCAACCCAGACCGAGCCCGCCCAGCCGGTGCCACCCAAGCGCCCGGCGCACTATTTGTGGGCGGTGCTGATGGCCCGTATCTACGAGGTGTTCCCGCTGCTGTGCCCCATCTGCGGCGGGCAAATGCACATCATCGCCTTCATCACACACAGTGCCGATATCCGCCAAATACTGGAGCACATCGGGGTGGAGACGGAGCCGCCGCACATCACCCCGGCACGCGGGCCGCCACTGTGGGACGAGTGCGACGCGCAAGCCGCAGAGGGCGTGGAGCCAGCCCCAGACTGGGATGAAGCGACCCAACCGGCCCCGGACTTCGAGGTCGATCAGCGCGTCAGTTGGTAGGGTGGCAACAGCGGTTAACAGTGGTTTTGCCAACGTTGCGAGGCAGCGCTGCGCCTGTCACCGCCAAAAACGGGTCATACCGAAAAATCTCGGGCAACTGGCTTTGAGAAATCAACCCAGCAGTCCCCTGTGTGCATGCCTGAGACGCCCCAAACGTGTGCTATACTTGTGCTCATGCGGTTGGATTTCCTATCCCCACACGCCGGTCAAGCAACGCAGTTTCGCCGACGGCGCCACGATGCAGCGCTACCGAATCGAAATCGGCCGCAACCAGGGCGTGCTGCCCAAGGAAATCGTCGGCGCCATCGCCAACGAAGCCGGCATCGCCGGCAAGGACATCGGCCAGATCAACCTGTTCGACGACTACAGTTCGGTGGAACTGCCGGCCAATCTGGGGGACGACCTGATGGACATCCTGCGCCGCATCCGCGTCCGCCAGTTCGCGCTCAAGACGCGCGTCATGGAAGCGGGCGAGTTCGTCGATACCCGCCCGCCGCGCCGCGCCCCGCCTGCCCGCGACGGCAAGAAGCCGGACTGGAAGAAGCCCGCCGGCGCCAAGCCGGAGTGGAAGAAGCGGGAACGTTAAGCCCTGCGACAGGGTTCAGTACGAGGAGAAATCATGGCCATTTACAGCCTCGGTGACCGGAAGCCCGTCCTCGGGCCTGATGCCTGGGTCGCCCCCAACGCCACCGTCATCGGCGACGTACGCCTCGGCGACAATGCCAGCATCTGGTGGAACGCCGTCGTGCGCGGCGACAACGACACCATCACCATCGGCGCCGGCAGCAACATCCAGGACGGTTCGGTGCTGCATGTCGACGCCGGCGTACCGCTGACCGTCGGCGCCAACGTCACCGTCGGCCATCAGGTGATGCTGCACGGCTGCACCATCGGCGACGAATCGCTGATCGGCATCAAGAGCGTGATCCTCAACAGGGCCGTGATCGGCCGCCACTGCATCATCGGCGCCAATTCGCTGATCCCCGAAGGCAAGGTCATTCCGGAGCGCTCGCTGGTGATGGGGTCGCCGGGCAAGGTGGTGCGCCAGCTTTCCGACGATGAAGTCGCGCGCCTGCTGATGGCGGCTGAGGGCTACGTCGAAAACGCGCGGCGCTATCGCGCCGGTCTGCAGCAAACGGACTGAGTCACTTCGCCGCGTCGCGCTTGACCGGCGGCGGGGCTGGCGTCGGCGGGGCCTTCTGCGGCACCTGGACGAAAACCTCGCCGTCCTTGATCATGCCCAGTTCATAGCGCGCGCGCTCTTCGATGGCATCGAGGCCTGACTTCAGGTCACGCACTTCTGCATCCAGGCCGGCGTTGCGCTGCTCGAGCTTCTGGTTGACCTGGCGCTGCGCCTGCAGCTGGCGCTCGTAGTCCCAAACGCGGATCCAGCCGCCCTTGCCCAGCCACAAGGGATACTGCAGCATGGCGATGAGGACGACCAGCGCCAGCGTCGGCCAATTCATCGCGAATTGCCGCCGGGCCTACTTCCTGATGTTGTAGAAGGCGTCGAGGCCCGGGTAAGTCGCCGTTTCGCCAAGATCTTCTTCGATGCGCAGCAACTGGTTGTATTTGGCGATGCGATCCGAGCGCGAGAGCGACCCGGTCTTGATCTGGCCGGCATTGAGGCCGACGGCGATGTCGGCGATGGTCGAGTCCTCGGTTTCGCCTGGCACCGAACTCACCCTTGAGGCCTGCCGTCACGGCGCTGGCGCGTGATGCAGCGGTGAAACCGGCGCAGGTGCAAGCCGAGCCAGCCAGCACGGCTGCAGGCGAGGGCGCACTTGGGGTAAGAAGCCCACTGCCAACCCAGACCGAGCCCGCCCAGCCGGTGCCACCCAAGCGCCCGGCGCACTATTTGTGGGCGGTGCTGATGGCCCGTATCTACGAGGTGTTCCCGCTGCTGTGCCCCATCTGCGGCGGGCAAATGCACATCATCGCCTTCATCACACACAGTGCCGATATCCGCCAAATACTGGAGCACATCGGGGTGGAGACGGAGCCGCCGCACATCACCCCGGCACGCGGGCCGCCACTGTGGGACGAGTGCGACGCGCAAGCCGCAGAGGGCGTGGAGCCAGCCCCAGACTGGGATGAAGCGACCCAACCGGCCCCGGACTTCGAGGTCGATCAGCGCGTCAGTTGGTAGGGTGGCAACAGCGGTTAACAGTGGTTTTGCCAACGTTGCGAGGCAGCGCTGCGCCTGTCACCGCCAAAAACGGGTCATACCGAAAAATCTCGGGCAACTGGCTTTGAGAAATCAACCCAGCAGTCCCCTGTGTGCATGCCTGAGACGCCCCAAACGTGTGCTATACTTGTGCTCATGCGGTTGGATTTCCTATCCCCGACCTGCCATAGCCGGCGCGCCCCACCCTCAACCTTTCCAGGCGGAGCCCCCCCATGACCCAGACGCCCAACCAACTCGCCGAAGCGATCTGGGCCGCCCGCCAGGCCGGTCGGACACTGGACGCCGCAGCCACCATCGGCACGCCCGACCTCGCCACCGCCTACGCCATCCAGCGCGCGCTGCTCGGCCTGCGCCTGGCCGCCGGCGAGCGCGTAGCTGGGTTACACGTCGGAAGTGATGCGCCGCCAGATGGGCATAGCCCGGCCCAACATCGGGCCGCTGACCGACCGGATGCTGCTGAACTCGGGCGACGCGGTGCACGAGCGCCTGGTGCAGCCGCGGGTCGAACCCGAGATCGGGCTGCGCCTCCAAACCGCCCTCGACGCGCGGCACGCGCCCGTCGACCGCCACACCGTGGTCGCCGCCGTGGAGGGCGCCTACGCCTGCCTCGAAGTCGTGCACTCCACCTGGACAGGCTACCGCTTCAACCTCGAACAGAACACCGCCGACAACTCGTCCGCCGGCCAGGTCGTCGTCGGGCCACGCCTGCCGGTGACCGACCTGATGGCGGCGGGCACCGTGGCGGTGCGCCTGCACGACGGCAGCCACCACACGCTGGGACAGGGCGTGGGCGCCGATGCCGACGGCCACCCCCTGGACGCGGTGGCGCGGCTGGCGCGGGAGCTGGCCGCGTTTGGTCAGCGGCTGGAGGCGGGTGATCTGGTGATCACGGGTGGGCTGACAAAGGCTTGTGAGCTGGAGGTGGGGGGGAGGTTGACGGGAGTGTTTTCGTTTGGGGACGCTTGGTCGGTAGATGTGACTGTGCGGCGTCTGTGAAACGACACTTGATAGGTGCGGATCGCCTGCACATCAACCCGGTCAACGAACGGCTCCATCAAAGACGCCAGTGCAGCGTGAGCGGTCGCGTGACACCTTGACCAGTGAGCGGCCGGTGGAGGCGCCTCTACGATGGCCTGCAGAGAGGTCGAGTGACAGCCACCAGCCTTGTGCGGACTTCGGCCGCGATCAAATGAAGCGCTGCCACGGGTCGGCGCCGAGCCGACCGCGCAAGCCCTTCCTCAAGCAACTGTATGCCTGCAAGGGGTATCCGCTTAGCTCCATCAGCCCCATTGACACTGTGATTTCATCCAGCAATGGTATCCGATTGCCTCTCCCCGGTGTTCTTGCTCACGACATCCCCATACGTCACTGGCGGCGTCACCACCGCTTGCTGCAGCAAGCGTTAAAACAGCATCCCGCGTGAGCTGGATGTGCGCCGGTTGAAACGGAACACGAATTCATCGAGATAGGCGTCCAGGTGTTCGGGTTGCACAGAACCGTGGTGCGTTCCCAGCACCCAGCGCTGTACCAACGAGGCGACCCGGTGCACTCCCGCCATGGAGACATGGGGTCTCCTCGTTTTCAGTGCAATAAGTGACGGTACGCAAAGCTAGCACTGGCGCGGGGGTGGTCTGGGTAGACCGTTGATTTCATTGACTTTCCTGTTCGCTTTGTAAACGGGTATGGTGGCCTCCCACTTTTGAGGTTCACGATGCAGGGTTGGCACACAACGTTTTTGGGGATGCGTGGGCTCCCCGCGATATCAGCGACTTCGAGATGAAGGCATTTTTCACCTTCGATGGTGCCGAGCGCGACGCAATCAATGCACGCCGAGGTGATTCCCCAGCTTGGTCTGGCGCTCCATATTGGTTTCCTGCGCATGAGTGGGCGTTTGCTCGGTGCCTTTCGGGTAATTCCAGTAGCCTTGTGGCGCCACCTTGGCAACGAGCTTGGCATTGCAGCACCAGAAGTCGCCTCGCTGAGAGCCATGTATGAACGCGGGCGCACGCTATTCGATCACCAACAAGTAGCCTGCACGGTCCTTGGATTCCAGTGGATGAGCGAGCACCAGCGCCGCTCACTGGTACGTGAACTGCGCGACGAAGTGGCGCGCTGCGCCGACCGCGATCAGCTACTCGTGCGGGCGCGTCAATGGCTGTACAAGAACAAGCTGGTGATCGTGCACGAGCGGGCAATTCGGACACTGATTGCGGCGGCACTTGCCCAGCTTGAAGTTGAAACAGGCACCGCCATCGCCGCCAGCGTTGATCCAGCAACACTTGATCGCTGGCGAGCCTCAGTTTCAGAGCTGCGCCCAGATGGACAAACCCAGCAGAGTTGGCTATGGGCTGCACCGGCGAAACACTCAACCCGCCAAATCAGCGAGGTACTGGAGCGCATCGACCTGCTTTACACGCTGGACGTTCATAAGCACCTGGCAGACATCCCCGATCTCATCTTGCGCCGCTACGCGCGCCGACTTGTCTCCAGGCCGCCCTCAGCCGGAGCCAAGATCAAAGAGCCAGCGCGCACCGTGGAGGTCGCATGCTTTCTTCGGTATTGCCTGTTCACCACCACAGACCAGTTGATCCTTATGGTGCAGCGCCGGATCGCCGATCTGTGGCGTCAGGCTGCCGCCGATGTCCCCGCTACCGTCAATTGGGCCGCAATGTACAAAAACGCTGCTCGGCGAACTTGTTGCCTTGAGCGCGCAAGGTGCGGTGCCAGATGCTGAGTTGCGTGCCCGTCTTGAAGCCTTGATCACCGAAACCCAGAAACGCAAACCACCGAGCAGGGCCTCCCTGGTCCGCGAGGGATTGATTGATGGAATTCGCCCCGTGCGGTCGTTGCTCGTCGCCATTGCAAAGCTGCCCTGGCAGGCCACCGGCGAGCATCCTGCCATCGAGTACCTTGCCAAGCTGCAAGCTTTATATCTCAAAGGATCCAGAAAGCTGCCAGTTGAAGTGGTGGCACCAAGTCTGGGAATGATCTGGCAGGTTTCGATCTCCAGCCCAGACCGGGAACGGGCGTTTCAGGCGTTGGAGGTGGCCACCCTGTTTGCCCTGCGCCGCGCGGTGCGCAATGGCTCGGTCTGGATTGAGCACAGCCTGAGCTTCGGGGTCGTGCGCGCTTGTTCTTCACGGACGAGCGTTGGCAGGCAGAGTCCAAGAAACACTATGCCCGTCTATCGTTACCCAGCAAGGCTGCCACTTTCTTGAAGCCTTTGCTGGCCAGAGTAACTGCCGGTGTCGATGCGGTGGCCGCTGCAGCCCGCAGTGGCGTACTGCGCGTGGATGATGAACTCCATTTGTCGCCATTGCCCGCAGAGGACGAAGACCCAGAAGTGACCAAGCTGCGCGCGGCTTTGGATCACCGCATCGGTGAGGTTCAATTGCCGGAAGTGATTCTGGCCGTTGACGCCCAGGTGCGCTTTAGCTGGATCATGCTCGGACGTGAGCCGCGCTCTACCGACGAGCTGCTGATGGTCTATGCCGGCATCATGGCCCACGGCACCAGTCTGACTGCGGTCGAATGCGCGCGCATGATTCCGCAATTGTCTGCCACCAGCATTCGCCAGGCCATGCGCTGGGCGCGGGACGAACGGCGTCTGAGCCAGGCCTGCCAGGCTGTGCTGGAATTCATGCAGCGACACCCGATTGCCGCCACCTGGGGGCGGTCCGATTTGGCATCTTCTGACATGATGAGCATGGAGACCACCAAACGGGTGTGGCAAGCCCGGCTTGATCCTCGGCGCAACACACCTTCCATTGGAATCTACTCCCATGTAAAAGACCGGTGGGGCATCTTCCATGCGCAGCCCTTTGTGCTCAATGAGCGCCAGGCGGGCGTGGCCATTGAAGGTGTCATCCGCCAAGAAAAGCTGGAGACCAGCCAGCTTGCTGTGGATACCCATGGCTACACCGACTTTGCCATGTCACATGCCCGTTTGCTTGGTTTTGATCTTTGCCCGCGGTTGAAGGAACTCAAACAGCGCCACCTCTTTGTGCCACGCGGCACCAAAGTGCCCGCAGAAATCGCTGCGGTGTGCGAAGCCAATGTCGACGTCGCTTTGATCGAAAAGCATTGGGATAGTCTGGTGCACCTGGCGCCTCGGTCATGAGCGGACATGCCAGTGCGGTGGCAGCTCTTGCGCGGTTCGGTTCTGCCGCCCAGGCGATCCAATCTATGAGGCTGGCGTGCAATTGGGGCGGTTGCTGCGTACGGCGTTTTTGGCTGACTACTTTGTCAAGGACGCTTTCAGGAACGAGTTGCGCCGGGTGCTCAATCGGGGCGAGGCTGTTAACGCCCTCAAGCGCGCCATTTATACCGGCCGGATCAGCCCGGCGCAGGCCAAACGTGTCGATGAAATGCAGGCTGTGGCCGATGCGTTGAGCCTGATGGCCAACATCGTGATGGCGTGGAATACCCTCACAGATGCAGGCGGTCCTGGATCGCTGGTCGAACCGCCGCCAGGTCATTCCACCGGAACTGATCGGGAAGATTGCGCCCACCAGGCTGGAGAGCATCAACTTGCGGGGTGTGTTTCGCTTCCCGGTTGACCGCTATGCTGACCAAATCCTGCCTTCGCGGCCAAATGCATCGATAACTGGCACCAATGGATGAAACCGACCACGGTTTGACGCCACGAATCGCAGATTTGAAAGTGAACAGGAAAGTCAATGAAATCAACGATCTACCAACACCACCTCCGCGCCAGTGCTAGCTTTTCGTACCGTCACTTATTGCACTGAAAACGGGAGACCCC
>JADJFK010000004.1 GCA_016708585.1 Sulfuritalea sp.
CCTGGAAGATGTCATTGAAACCGACAAGGACAGCGGCAAACCCGCCCTGCATCAATCGGTGGAGATCACGGTAGAACCACGCGCGCAGCGCAAGTGGATCAAGTGAAGGGGCCGGCGATTTGACGGTTTGGTAGTGCCGCTGGCACGTATCCGGCCTCACAGTGGGGCTCTCGCACGTTTCCACCTCCAATGACTGGCGGCGACCTGTCATTTGGAGATCGGCACAACGGGCACAGCCCCGCATCAGCGTGATGCAAGGCAGGCGGCGATAATTGCGGGGTTTGTCCTTCTCTAAAAAAAACCCACCATGACCACGACCATCCGGTACAACGATCTCGTCGAGTCCGTTGCTGCGGCGCTGCAGTACATCTCGTAAGTCAGCAATCAGTGGAAGCGTCAGCCCAAGCGGCTTGGGCCAGCCTGTCGCGCAGCGTGCTGATGGTGTGCAGCAGCGTGCGTATGCCCTGCTCTTTCGACAAGTTCGTGGTCATGGCCGCGACCGATGCCTGGCCAGCTGTAGGGCTCGACTCGCTGGTTGGCCGAGGTTCAACAGGTCACTCCGCACAAAGCAGCGCCTAGCCTCTTATGTAGTTCGCGTTGCAACACAGCTTCGCCATGCAGCCAGTTGCGGAAGGCCGATAGACCCGGGTCCTTCTCGCGTATCAGCCTATAAGCCAGATACCAGCCTTCGTATTTCCGATCAACGATCCGAAATGGGGTGACAAGACGGCCCGCTGCCAGCGCCTCACTGACATATGGGAGTTGCGCGACCGCGACTCCTACACCATCGAGGGCAGCCTGAATTGCCATCATAGAGCTTTCGAACGAAACCTCATTAGCCGGCTGAATCGGTGCGCTCAGGCCTGCCGCTTCGAACCACCAAGACCATTGCTCGCGCAAGTGAGGCGCGACGATCAGGGTCGCCGTGTGGAGATCGCGGGGGCGGAGCAAGCCTGCTGCAATTGAGGGCGTGCAGACTGGTACCAACGTCGAGGGGAATAGCTCTTCGGCAACATAGCCAGGCCAACTACCTTGGCCGCGACTAACAGCACATGTCCAATCATCACGCAGCGGAAGCATTGCACCGCCGGTCGCGACGCGGACCTCAATGTTGGGATGACCGTGCCCTTGTCGGCATCGACCCGGACATCGAAGACCTTGGCCCCACTGACGACCTCCACGTCATAGACCCAACCTTGCTTCGAGTTCTCGTACTCGGCGCGTGACGCCTTGCCATTGGCGTGCTGCTCGGCGACGGTGACTGCTTGTGTGAGGGGAATCTTGGCCTTGCTGATTGCCAGGGCGTCGTTTTCCATACCGCCATTGGCGGCGTAGGCGACCGCGCCGGTTGCAGCGATGGCGACGGCCAGAAGGGAAAGTTTGGTGTAGCGGTACATGATGCTTCTCCAGAAGAGTGCAGGGATTTGCACAGTGGAGAAGGTACGCAGGCAGACTTAGCTCGCACTGAGCCGGGAAGTTTTCGCTCTCGCCGATGTAGTGTTATCGACTCCTGATAATTGGTGCAGTCGTCTTCTGAAAATGACATGCAGCGCCACACGAAATCAAGGGGAAGGCATTCTCGAAAACCACTCTTGAAATACAATTCTCAATAAGCTATGCTTCTATGAGTTTTGAGAATATTGGAGGATGTCATGTTGATCGGCTATGCGCGCGTTTCGACCACAGATCAGAATTTGGATCTCCAGATCGATGCATTGACGAAAGTCGGATGCGAAAAAATCTTCGACGACAAAATCAGCGGGACTCGTGCCGACCGCCCTGGCCTCGCTCGAGCCATGGAATTACTGCGCAAAGATGACACGCTGGTGGTCTGGAAACTTGATCGACTCGGCCGCAGCGTGAAGAACCTCGTCGATCTCGTCGCCGATCTGCAAAAGCAAGGCATTCACTTCAAGAGCCTGACGGATTCGATTGACACCGGAACGCCGTCTGGCCGCTTCTTTTTTCACGTCATGGCCAGCCTCGCCGAAATGGAACGAGAACTTACCGCTGAACGCACACGCGCAGGGCTGGAGGTTGCTCGACAACTGGGCCGCAAGGGTGGCCGCAAGCGGCAAATGACGGACAGCAAGATTGAATCTGCCAAGAAATTGCTAGCCAATGGAATTCCGCCGAGAGACGTGGCTGCGAACCTCGGCGTATCGGTGCCCACCTTGTATCGCTGGATTCCTGCATCGACAACTTCACCATAGAGAATCCCCGCCTCAAACGGCATTCGTGCCCGGCGAGGTGCTTCTGGCAGTTGATTCTCCAGCTTGGCCACGTAGGTTCCGCGCTCCTCTCAACACGGAGCATCCTATGGCCAAGAAACTGTGTGCTGCCTGCGGCAAGAACTTTACGCCGCGCCCTCAAGTTCGCAATCAATCCTACTGCTCGGCACCCGTATGCCAACTTGAACGCCATCGTCGGTGGCAGAAAGCCAAGCGCCAGAACGATGCGAAGTACCGGGAGATCGACGCCGAGTACCGCCGCGCCTGGGCGGGAGCACACGTCGACTACTGGGAAAAATATCGAGACGAAAACCCTGACTACGCTGAACGCAACCGGCAGCTTCAGCGGCAGCGGAATGCCAAGACTCGAAAAATGAAGATGGGCAGTTCCCTGTCAGGCGAACCAGAATTCTTTTTGCCCTCAGGCCGCTACCAGCTCATTCGTATCGACTCCGAAGGAATTGCAAACGGTAACGTGTGGATCGTTGAGATCAGCGCCATTGCTTGCGCTACCGGATGATTCACGCGTTATCACCGGTGATTGCAAATGAGACCGTTATCGACCGCAACACTTGCCGCTGATAACTTCTGCGCGGAATGTTCTCAGCACGCTACTACCGATGTCCAAACACCGCTCTGGGCCTGAGTTGCCAGGGTCTGTGATGCATCATCGCGCAGCCAACCGGGAGCTCCGTTTCGATTCCAAGGACAAAGGCATCTCGGCATGGAAAACATTGACGCCAACCACAAGAGTCCGGTACAGGGATCCATCTTTCGCGCCGCTGAATATGTGCGGATGTCCACCGACCACCAGCAATACTCAACCCACAACCAAGCTGACAAGATTCGGGAATACGCCGAGCGGCGCGGCATTCAGATTGTCCGCACCTATGCGGATGAGGGGAAAAGCGGCCTCAACATCGATGGGCGTGATGCCCTGCAGCGCCTGATTAACGATGTCCAGGCCGGCAATGTCGATTTTCAGATCATCCTGGTTTACGACATCAGCCGCTGGGGGCGCTTCCAGGACGCCGACGAATCGGCCTATTACGAGTACATCTGCAAGCGCAAAGGCATCCAGGTCGCCTACTGTGCCGAGCAGTTCGAGAATGACGGCTCCCCGGTCTCCACGATCGTCAAGGGAGTCAAACGCGCGATGGCCGGCGAGTACAGCCGGGAATTATCGGCCAAGGTATTTGCTGGCCAATGTCGGCTGATCGAGCTCGGCTACCGGCAAGGCGGTCCTTCTGGTTATGGCCTGCGGCGAGTTCTGATCGACCAGCGCGGTTCGATCAAAAGCGAACTGACCCGGGGTGAGCACAAGAGCCTGCAGACGGACCGCGTCATCCTCATGCCCGGGCCGGAAGACGAACAACGCATCGTCAATCTGATCTACCAGTGGTTTATCAGAGACGGGCTATCGGAATCCGCCGTTGCCGGTCGGTTGAACGGAATGCAAGTGCGCACCGATCTTGATCGGCCATGGACTCGCACCACCGTGCAGGAGATCCTGACCAACGAGAAATACATCGGCAACAACGTCTACAACCGGATCTCCTTCAAGCTCAAGAAAACCCGTGTCGTCAATCCGCCGGAAATGTGGATCCGCAAGGAAGGTGCTTTTGATCCCATTGTGCCGCCCGAGATGTTCTACACCGCCCAGGGCATCATGCGCGAACGGGCGCGGCGCTACACGGACGAGGAACTCATCGAGCGACTCCGCGAGCTATACCGGAAACACGGCTACCTCTCTGGCCTGATCATCAACGAAACCGAGGACATGCCGTCCTCCGCTGTCTATGCCCATCGTTTCCAGAGCCTGATCCGGGCCTATCAGATGGTTGGCTATACCCCGGACCGGGATTACCGCTATCTGGAAGTCAATCATCTCCTTCGCCAACTGCATCCCAAAATCGTCGCTGAAGCAGAAGCCGAGATCGCCAAAATAGGCGGCCACGTGATCCGCGACCCGGCCACCGACCTGCTTCACGTCAATGACGAATTCAGCGTCTCGCTAGTGTTGGCGCGCTGCCATACCTACGACAGCGGCAGTCTCCGCTGGAAGATCCGCTTCGATACCAGCCTTCGGCCTGATATCACGGTCGCCATCCGCCTCGACCCAGAAAATCAGGGGCCGCTTGATTACTACCTGCTTCCCCGGCTCGACTTTGGCCAGGCGCGAATTCATCTGGCCGAGCAAAACGCCGTCGAGTTCGACAGCTATCGCTTCGAAACCCTCGACTATCTATACGGCATGGCCGGACGAACGCGAATACGGAGGGCGGCATGACCACCGCAGACAAGCCAGTAGAGATCCGCATGATTCCCGTCGACAAGATCGACGTGCTCAATCCACGCGACCGAAATGCCAAGGCGTTCAATGTCATCGTCGGCAACATCAAGAATGTTGGCCTGAAGAAGCCCATCAAGGTGACGCCGCGCACCAACGAGGCCGGTGAAGAGCGCTATCTGTTGGTGTTTGGGGAAGGCCGTCTGACGGCATTTCGCAACCTTGGCGAAAAGGAAATTCCGGCCATGGTCGTCGACATCAGCGACGAGGATGCCTTTCTCATGAGTCTGGTTGAAAACGTCGCTCGCCGGCAGGAACGACCACTGGAGAATCTTGCCAGTATTGGCCGGCTTCGCGCAAAGGGCGATTCTCTAAAGGAAATCGCCACCAAGACCGGGCTAACGGCTCATTACGTGCAGGGCATGCTGACCCTGCTCGAACAAGGCGAGGAACGCCTGCTGGTCGCCGTCGAGCGCGGCCACATTCCGCTCAATGCCGCATTGACTATCCACGGCGCCGGCAACGACGACAAGGCCATTCAGGCAGCGCTGCAGGATGCCTATGAGAGCGGCCAGTTGCGTGGGAAGCCATTGATGGAGGTGCGGCGCATCATTGAAAGGCGAAGGACGCTCGGCCGATCCGTCTCTAAGGGAACACCGCGCAAGCGAGGGGAAACATCCGCTGCGTCGCTGGTGCGGACGTACCAGCTTGAAGTGGATCGGCAAAGGAAGATGGTCAAGAAGGCGGAATTCACGCAGCACTGCCTGATCTTCGTCGCCGGCGCCCTGCGTGAACTGCTGGCCGACGAGAATTTCGTCAACCTGTTGCGTGCCGAGGGACTCGAGACTCTTCCCAAATACCTGGCCGAACGCATCTGGAGTGGCGGAGGGCCAGCATGACCAAGGTGGCTTTGGGATTCATACCTGACGCCATTTCTGTGCACCTGGACTGCCTGCTTCCCTCAAGGAAGTTGCCCGAGGGGCTGCTGACATCAAGAAAATATCGACAGATCGTGATCTCGATTCGCGAAGTCGGATTGATTGAGCCGCTCTCCGTGTTGCCTCAAGACCAGGCATCAGGGCAGTACCTGTTGCTTGATGGTCACATCCGCGTACTTGCGCTTCGCGAACTCGGCCATACCACGGCAACCTGCCTGATCGCCAAGGAAGACGAAAGCTATACCTACAACACCCGCATCAATCGGGTATCGACGATCCAGGAACACTACATGATCAGTCGCGCCATCGATCGCGGCGTATCCCCCGACAAGCTGGCGAAGACGCTCGGTGTCGATGTCAGCCTGATCCACAAGAAGGCGACCCTACTCGTCGGGATCAGTCCCGAGGCTGCTGATCTGTTGAAGGACCGGCATTTCTCGACCAATGTTTCCCGTGTCCTCAAGCAAATGAAACCGCTGCGACAGGTCGAGTGCGTGGAGCTGATGGTCTCGGCGAACAATTTCACTACCACCTACGCCGACGCACTGTTTGCGGCCACGCCTGCCGACATGCTGGTCAATGGCAAGAAGCCGGCGAAGCAGGCCGGCATTACCCCGGAGCAAATCTCACGCATGGAGCGAGAAATGGCAAATGTACAGGGGCAATACAAGCTGATGGAGCAGACCATGGGCGAGGAGGTGTTGAATTTATTCCTGGCCCAGTGCTACCTCAAAAAGCTGCTGAAGAACAAGGCCGTCGTGCGCTACATCAAGCAGCGGCAGCCAGAGGTGCTGGAGCAGTTCGAGACCATCGTCGCCACGGATTCTCTCGATCAACAGCCGCCTGCTCCGGGCAGTTGATCACCACCAGCTCCAGTTCGCATCGTGGTTGTGCCAGGTCCGAAACACCGGATCGAATCCGGGATCAACTAGCCAGCGCCGCAGCATGCGGTCATTGCCAGTGCGAATTTGATGATCGGACACCTTGCGGTACCAGCGGGGTGCAGACCCGCCCATGGTGACTTCATTATCAGAATGGAATCGGGCAATCGCCTTTTTCCCGGCCTTGGATCGAGGATCGGTTTGAATCCAGTGGCCGTATGAGATCGGAGCATCCCAATCGTGCAACACCCAGTAATACTCGTGACGCTGCCGTTTGCGGCGATACGTACGTGACATGACATAGCTCCCAGTTATTGGTAACTACGTCATGGCAACCTCCATTTTCTGCGATATTGTTCGGGTGCGCTGGCAACGACCAGCGCTCAGTGCCGCTATTTTGCGCCACACTGATACGATAATTCCATTTGCACAACGCACTTCAAACCAGGTCAGCCGCTTTTGTCTCAAGAAACCATCACCCTGAACCAGATCGAATCCCACCTTTGGGAGTCCGCCAATATCTTGCGTGGACCAGTCGATGCGGCCGACTTCAAGACCTACATCTTTCCCCTGCTCTTTTTCAAGCGAATTTGCGATGTCTGGGACGAGGAGTACGAAGAGATTGTCGCCGACACTGGCGACGCTGAACTGGCGTTATTCCCGGAGTCGCACCGTTTCCAGATCCCGGACGACTGCCACTGGAACGACGTGCGTGCCGTGGCCACCAACGTCGGCAACGCCCTCCAGCGGGCTATGCGCGAGATCGAAAAGGCGAACCCGGACACGCTCTACGGCGTCTTCGGCGATGCCCAATGGACCAACAAGGATCGCCTTTCCGATGCCCTGCTCAAGGATCTGATCGAGCATTTCTCGCGAATTTCATTTGGCAATCGCAACATCGATTCCGACCTGCTTGGTGATGCCTACGAATACCTGATCAAGAAATTTGCCGATGCCACCAACAAGAAGGCCGGCGAGTTCTATACCCCGCGCAGTGTGGTACGGCTGATGATCGAGATGCTCGATCCCCGTGAGGGCGAGACCATTTACGATCCAGCGTGCGGAACGGGCGGCATGCTGCTCGCCGCCGTCCAGCACGTGAAAGATCGGCATGGCGATGTGAAACGCCTGTGGGGCAAGCTCTTCGGCCAGGAGAAAAACCTCACCACATCGTCCATTGCCCGAATGAACCTGTTCCTCCACGGCATCGAGGATTTTCAGATCGTGCGCGGCGACACCCTGCGCAGCCCTGCCTTTTTTGAGGGTGACCGCCTCGCCAACTTCGATTGCGTGATTGCCAATCCACCGTTTTCCCTGGAGAAGTGGGGCGAGGAGCAATGGATCAACGATCCGTTTGGCCGCAACTTTGCCGGCCTGCCACCGTCCAGCAGCGGCGACTTCGCCTGGGTACAGCACATGGTCAAGTCCATGGCCGAGGTCAAAGGACGCATGGCGGTTGTTCTGCCGCAGGGAGCGCTGTTCCGCAAGGGCGCCGAAGGCGGCATTCGCCAGAAGCTGTTGGAAATGGATCTGGTGGAGGGCGTCATCGGCCTGGCACCAAACCTGTTCTACGGCACCGGTCTCGCCGCCTGCATCCTCGTGCTGCGCAAGAAGAAGCCAGCCGCACGGCGCAAAAAAGTCATGATCGCCGATGCCTCGCGCCTTTTCCGGCGTGGCCGGGCACAGAATTACCTCGAACCGGAACACGCCCTCGACATCCAACGCTGGTTCGAGAAATTCGAGGATGTGCAAGACGCCGTGCGCATCGTCAGCCTTGACGACATCAAGGCCGAGGACTGGACGCTCAACATTTCCCGCTACGTGCTGCCGCCCTTGCAGGAAGATGTTCCGCCGCTGCCCAAGGCTATAGCCGCATTCAAGGATGCCCTGATCCGCTGCCGCCAGTCTGAAGATCGGCTGTCCAAGGTGATGACCGAGGGAGGCTGGCTGCAATGACCACCCGAATCACCCAACAAGAACTCGAATCCTACCTCTGGGGTGCCGCCGTCCTGCTGCGCGGCTTGATCGACGCTGGCGACTACAAGCAGTTCATCTTCCCCCTGCTGTTCTTCAAGCGCGTTTCCGATGTCTGGGAAGAGGAATACCAGGCGGCGCTGGCCGATTCTGGTAACGATCTGTCCTATGCCGAATTCGCCGAGAATCACCGCTTCCAGATTCCCGAAAGCGCACGCTGGTCCGAAGTGCGCCAGACCCCGAAGAACGTCGGCATGGCCATCCAGACCGCCCTGCGCCAACTGGAAGCCGCTAACCCCGACCTGCTCGCCGGCATCTTCGGCGACGCGCCGTGGACCAACCGCGAGCGCCTGCCCGACGAAACCCTCAAGAACCTGATCGAGCATTTCTCGACCCAGACGCTCTCGGTCGCCAACGTGCCCGAGGACGAACTTGGCAATGCCTACGAATTCCTCATCAAAAAGTTCGCCGACGACTCCGGCCACACAGCCGCCGAGTTCTATACCAACCGCACCGTCGTGCACCTGATGACGCAGCTGCTCGCACCCCAGGCCGGCGAGTCGATCTACGACCCCACTTGCGGCACCGGCGGCATGCTGATTTCGGCGCTGGCCGAGGTCAAGCGCAGCGGCGGCGAATACCGCACGCTCAAACTTTTCGGGCAGGAACGCAACCTGATCACTTCCGGCATCGCCCGGATGAATCTGTTTCTGCATGGCGTCGAAGATTTCCAGATCATTCGCGGCGACACGCTGGCCGATCCCAAACACATCGAGGGCGACCGCCTGCGCAAGTTCGACGTGATCCTGGCCAATCCACCCTACTCCATCAAGCAATGGGATCGCGAGGCATGGTCCCAGGATAAATGGGGCCGCAACTTCCTCGGCACGCCGCCGCAAGGCCGCGCCGATTACGCTTTCCAGCAGCACATCCTGGCCAGCCTGAGTGACAAGGGCCGCTGCGCGATCCTCTGGCCACATGGCGTGCTGTTTCGCAACGAAGAGCAGACCATGCGCGCCAAGATGCTCGAACTGGATTGGGTCGAAGCCGTGATCGGACTCGGCCCGAACCTGTTCTACAACTCGCCGATGGAATCCTGTGTTGTCGTGTGCAACCGGCGCAAACCGGCAGCGCGCAAAGGCAAGGTGCTGTTCATTGATGCCTTGAACGAGGTCACGCGGGAACGGGCGCAGAGCTTCCTCACCCCGAGCCACCAGGAGCGCATTCTGAATACGTTCCGCGCCTTCAGCGCCGAGGCAGGTTTTTCCGAGGTCGCGACGGCGAAGCAGATCGTCGCCAACGGAGCCAACCTGTCCATACCGCTGTATGTGAAGAGGCAGACCGTCACCACCAATGCCGACGGCACGGAGCCCGCAACGCTTCCCGCCGCGTGGGCGCAGTGGCAAACCGATGGCCGGGCGTTCTGGCAACAGATGGATGCCTTGGTCGAAACCCTCGACGGACTGGACCGGGCATGACTTTGTGGCGCGATACTTGGTTATCGCGCCAGATAAATGGCGCGCATTTTGACAAATCGCGCCATTAGAGCTATTTTATTGGCGCGAATAAGCCAACTACGCGCCAATAAAAGGTGAAGCATGCCCAAAAAACTTCCTGAGGATCTGGCTGCAAGGATAGTGGCCGAGATTGCCCGTTACCCTGATGGAGTCGGCATCGACGGCCTGCATGCCGTCTTGGCCAACGTCATCAGCCGCCGAACTTTGCAGCGCCGCCTGGCATCAATGGTCGAGCAGAAACAAATCCTTCCGGAAGGTGATGGACGGGCGCTGAAGTATCGACTGGCTCCAATCGTCGCAACGATAGCTGTAACCGACGCGGCGGACGTGATGGTAGCTACTGGCGAAATCTATATCCCCACCTCGCCAGAAGGTGAGGAGATCAAGACCTACGTCCGCCAACCCATCCAGGGCCGCAAGCCGGTGGGCTATGACCGTGAATTGCTGGAGACCTATCGCCCCAACGAAACACGGTACCTGTCGCCGGAAATTCGCGAGCACCTGCACAACATCGGCCGCTCCCCCGCCGGCGAGCGGCCGGCGGGCACCTATGCGCGCGATATTCTGGGACGCCTGCTGATCGACCTTTCGTGGGCATCGAGCCGGCTCGAAGGCAACACCTACACGCGCCTCGACACGCAGAACCTAATCGAACTTGGCCAGGCGGCAGCTGGCAAGGATCGCCGCGACGCGCAGATGATCCTGAATCACAAGGCGGCCATCGAGTTGCTGGTGGAGCAGGCCGAGGACATTGGCTTCAATACCTTCACCTTCTTCAACCTGCACGCCCTGCTTTCGGAAAACCTCCTCGCCGACCCAAGTGAAAGCGGGCGGTTGCGGAGCCGCATCGTCGAGGTCAGCGGCACGGTGTTTCACCCGCTGGGTATCCCGCAACAGATCGATGACTATTTCCACATGATCCTGGACAAGGCTGCCGCGATCGACGATCCGTTCGAGCAGGCATTTTTCATCATGGTCCACATCCCCTATCTGCAACCTTTCGTGGACGTAAACAAGCGTGTATCGAGGCTGGGCGCCAACATTCCGCTCATCCGGCATAACCTCTGCCCGCTGTCTTTCATCGACGTGCCGGAACGGGCCTACGTTGAAGGCACGCTCGGTGTCTATGAGCTCAAGCGGGTCGATCTCCTGCGCGACGTGTTCGTGTGGGCCTACGAGCGTTCCTGCCAGCGCTACATGGCCATCCGCGAGACCGTCGCCGAGCCCGATCCCGTGCGCCTGCGTTACCGCGAGGCACTGATCACCGTGGTCAGCGAGATCGTGCGTGGCCTCAAATCTCCAGGTGCAGATGCAGTGCGCGCCGTGGCGGCGACACTGGTACCACAAGAGCATCTGGACCAAATCACAGAACTGGCTCTCACCGATCTGCGCAATCTGCACGAAGGCAACGTCAGCCGTTACCGGCTGCGCTTGTCCGAGTACCGTGCGTGGCGGCCGATGCAGCAGGCGGGCACATGATGACGAAGGACAAGAGCTTGAAACCCGGTTGGCGCAAGGTGAAATTCGAGGACGTGCCCGCCAAGTCAAAGATATCGTTACAAAGGATTAAGACATGGCCTTCAAACTAAACAAGAGCACAGTCCTTTCTCTTGAATCACCTGAGAGCCTGTTTCGGGATATCAAGACCAAGAAGATCCCAGGTCCATTGGCGGATCAAGCAGATCTTTGGCGTGAGTACCAAGATAAAGCTATCGACAATCCAGATGTTGCACTTCAGCTACCCACAGGCGGCGGCAAGACGCTAGCGGGGATCGTACTAGCGGAATGGCGGCGGTTGAAGTTTGGCGAACGAGTTGTCTTCCTCTGTCCAACTAGACAACTCGTCAACCAGGTCGTGGAGCAGGCCAGTGGGAAGTATGGAATCAAGGTACATGGATTTACCGGCGCAAAGTCTGCGTACGACAAAAATTCGGCTGCCGAATACCTGAATTGCGAGCGCTTGGCCGTAACTACCTATAGCAGCCTCTTCAACTCCGTACCATTCTTCGACAGCCCACAAGTCATCTTGCTGGACGATGCTCATGCAGCTGAGCAATACATTGCAAAAATGTGGTCGTTGTCAGTGGAGCGTTTTGAAGATACACATCGGCCGCTATACGAGTCGCTCCTTTCAGTGCTCAAACCGGCTATACCCGCGACAGATGTTGAGCGGCTTGCAAATCCGGACATGGGACGAGATTTGCACTGGGTGGAGAAGGTCCCCACTCCGATTTATCACACCTTGATCCCTGAATTGGTCGGCGTGCTGGATGCACATGTCCTGGCACCCGGATACCCAGTTGCTGAGCACAGGTTTGTCTGGTCAGCGATTCGTGACCACTTGGACGCTTGCCATTTCTACCTCGGGGCGGGCTCGATGCTGATTCGTCCATTGTTGCCACCCACAAATACTCACGGCCCTTTTGCCGGAGCCAAGCAGCGCATCTATATGTCGGCAACTTTCGGTGCCGCTGGCGAATTGGAACGCATAACAGGGCGACGCAGAATTGAGCGGCTACACGCCAAGGCGAGTTGGGATCGACAAACGATCGGTCGGCGCTACTTTCTCTTCCCACAGCGATCACTTTCCGACGACGAGCAGATGACTCTCTGCGCGAAGATGATGACCCGCGCAGGACGCACTCTTGTGCTTACGCCAGATGGGAGACGCGAGCGGAGATTTCGAGAATTTGTCGAAAAGAACCTACACTTTCACGTGTACTCGGCTCAGGCCATTGAACAGTCAAAAAGTGACTTTGTATCAAGAGATCAGGCAGTAGCAATTGTGGCGAATCGTTACGACGGAATCGATTTTCCGGGGGACGAATGTCGCCTGCTGATTGCTGAAGGATTGCCGCGTGCTACTAACCTTCAGGAGAAGTTCCTAATCAGCCGAATGGGTGCAGTTGACCTTCTAAATGTCCGGATTACTACGCGCCTTGTCCAAGCATTTGGTCGTTGTACCCGCTCGGATCAGGACTTTTCAACGGTGATCGTGCTCGGCGAGGAATTGAACAAACATTTGATGATGCCAGAGAGACGTGCGTTTCTTCATCCGGAACTACATGCCGAATTGCAGTTCGGAATCGATCAGGCCAAGGGAGCAACAATCGATGATTATCTGGAGAACTTCGAAATATTTCTGGCACAAGGGGACGACTGGCGCGAAGCCAACGCCGATATTCTTAGTAAACGGGACAAGCTAATCCAAGAGCAACCACCGGGTGCAGATGAGTTGGCCAGTGCAGTGGCCGACGAAATCGAATACCAGGAAATGATCTGGACCAAAAACTTTGTCGCCGCTTTCGATCAGGCTCGCTCCATTCTCGGAAAGCTCAAGGAGCCGAAGCTGAGGGGATACCGGGCTTTCTGGCACTACCTTGCCGGCAGCGCGGCCTGGTTGGCGTACCAAAGTGGCATCCCCGGATTTGACGTCCATGCTCGGGAGCAGTATTTGACGGCGCTGAAGACGGAGCGTTCTCTCGCATGGCTTGTCCCGTTAAGCAAGCTGGCAGGAGTTACGGACGAATCTGCAAAGGTAGTAGAGGATAAGGACACTTGGTCAATCATCGAGCGACTGGAAGCTCTGTTTGACAATCTTGGTACGCTTACAGACTACAAATATGACAAATTCGAAGCCGAGGTGCGCGGTAAGTTGGACAAGAATGATGCAAATGTCTTTGAGGAAGGCCATGAGAAGCTCGGCAAACTCCTTGGCTACGACGCTGGAAATCGAAACGATACCGGCTCGCCCGATCCTTGGTGGATGGCAAACGGCACGCTCTGCCTGATTTTCGAAGATCATTCAGATGCAAGTCCAGACAGTTGCCTCAGTGTGAACAAGGCGCGACAGGTTTGCACTCATCCAAACTGGGTGCGAGAGAGTCTTCCTGTAGAACAGGGTGCGAAAGTTGTTCCGGTTCTGGTTACGCCAGTTATTGTCGCCGATGAAGCCGCATTGCCACATCTGAAAAATGTACTGGTCTGGAACTTGGCGGAATTTCGATCATGGGCACTCAACGCCATTTCCGTTGTACGTGAAATCCGAAAACAGTATCCAAATTCCGGCGACCTTGTTTGGCGTGCAACTGCTGCCGAGAAACTTGCGGAAGCCCATGTCACTCCACGTGAACTGCTATTGATGCTTCAGAGCCGAATCGGTTCTGATGTACTCAAGAAGCACTGAGATCGCCAAAATGGCCGATAGCGTAATGCCGCGTGACTGGAAAATCTGGCGCTTCGACCAGATGGCAACCAACGTCAATGTGCGTATCGACAATCCGTCCGAATCCGGCATGGAGCATTACGTTGGCCTGGAACATCTCGACCCCGATTCATTGCGCATCCGGCGCTGGGGCAGCCCGAGCGATGTCGAAGCGGGAAAACTCTTCTTCAAAAGCGGCGACATCATTTTTGCGAAGCGGCGCGCTTACCAGCGCAAGCTGGGCGTTGCCGAATTCGACGGTATCTGCTCGGCACACGCAATGGTGCTGCGCGCCAAACCAGAGGTGGTGCTGCCAGAGTTTCTGCCCTTCTTCATGCAGACTGATCTGTTCATGAATCGAGCGGTTGAAATTTCGGTGGGGTCGCTGTCCCCGACAATCAACTGGAAAACGATGGCGGTGCAGGAGTTTGCGTTGCCGCCAAGAGAGGAGCAGCACCGGATAGTAGGGTTGTTGCGTGAAATTGAAAGCAACTCAGATGAGTTGATATCCCTCGTAGAAAGATGCTCTTCGCTGATAGACGCGATTTTTCAGTATTACGTGTGGAGTGACGAATCTCTGAATCAAAAACCGATCAATCAGATTGCGGAAATAAACCCAAAGGTTGTCTCTCTCTCCGAGGATGATCCATTTATCCCGATGGAAGCGATTGATCCTTGGACACAACAGATTGTCCTTTCAAGAATCGAAAAGAAGGGCCCAAGAGGTGGTGTCAGGGCCTGTGGTGGAGATATCTTGATGGCGAGAATTACGCCTTGCCTTGAAAACGGGAAGATTTCGCAAGTTCCCATTTCAATCGCAAAATGTGGCGGCTCGACAGAGTTCATTGTGTTCCGCGCATTAGATGGAACGGACCAGCAGTTTCTCTACCACTTGATAACGTCGCGAGTCTTCCATTCTCAAGCCGCCGGAACGATGTCTGGTTCGACCGGACGCCAGCGAGCATCTGCGAGTGATGTTGGACGGATTTTGGTTCCGATATTGCCGCCGATGAAGCAAATAGAGATCTGTGACCTGATAAAACAAATCAGCAAAATCAAAGAGGCGACTAACTCTCGGCTACTTGGATTGAACCAAATGAAGTTGGCGGCCCTTGTTGGGGCCGGGAGAACATAGCCATGTCATTTACAGAATCCAACACCGTCGAAGCCTATCTCTATGACCTGCTCTCTGGCCCGGCCAGACCTGTCGCGGTCAACGTAATTCAGGAGCCGGAAAGCCATTACGGCCGCGCCCACAAGGGCCTCGGCTGGCGCCGTATCGCCAGCGCCGACTTTCCGCGTCAAACGCAGGAAGTGCTGGTTGAAAAATGGGTGCGCGAGGCGCTGATTCGCCTCAATCCGGAAATCGCCGCCCAGCCCGATCGTGCCGATGAGGTGCTCTACAAGCTGCGCGCCATCATTCTCTCGGTACGTTCCGACGGCCTGATTCGTGCCAACGAGGAAATGACTGCTTGGTTGCGCGGCGAGCGTTCCATGCCTTTCGGCCAGAACAATGAGCATGTACCGGTGCGGCTGATCGAGTTCGACAACCTGGACCAGAACCAGTACGTCGTCACTCAGCAATTCGTCTACCGCGCCGGCAGCGCCGAGCGTCGGGCTGACCTGGTATTGCTGGTAAATGGCTTTCCTCTGGTGCTGATCGAGGCAAAAACACCGACACGCTCGGCCGTGAGCTGGGTCGATGGCGCGGTGCAGGTGCATGACGACTATGAGAAGTACGTGCCGGAACTGTTCGTCTGCAACGTGTTCTCGGTGGCCACCGAGGGCAAGGAATATCACTACGGTTCGCTCGGACTGCCGGTCAAGGATTGGGGACCGTGGAATCTGGATGCGGATGGCGGCGACCCACAGCGGCATCCTTTGCACGGACTAAAGCTCGCCGCCGAAAGCATGCTGCGGCCGCACGTGGTGCTGGACATCCTCTCCAGTTTCACCCTGTTCGCCACGGACAAGAAGCAGCGCCGCATCAAGATCATTTGCCGCTACCAGCAATACGAAGCCGCAAACAAGATCGTCGAGCGGGTGCTGGCCGGCTATCCGAAAAAAGGTTTGATCTGGCATTTTCAGGGCTCGGGCAAGTCGTTGCTGATGGTGTTCGCGGCGCAGAAGCTACGACTGCACCCTGGCCTGAAAAATCCGACAGTGCTGATCGTGGTGGATCGCATTGACCTCGATACCCAGATCACCGGCACATTCACCGGAGCGGACATTCCGAATCTGGAGAAGGCCGAGACACGCGACAAGCTGCAGCAATTGCTGGCGCAGGACGTGCGCAAGATCATCATCACCACGATCTTCAAGTTCGGCGAGGCCGATGGAGCTTTGAACGAGCGCAGCAACATCATCGCACTGGTGGATGAGGCGCACCGCACCCAGGAAGGCGACCTCGGCCGCAAGATGCGCGACGCCCTGCCGAATGCCTTCCTCTTCGGCCTGACCGGTACGCCGATCAACCGTTTCGACAAGAACACCTTCTACGCCTTCGGCGCCGATGAGGATGCCAAGGGCTACATGAGCCGCTACGGATTCGAGGAGTCGATCCGCGACGGGGCGACGCTCAAGCTGCACTTCGAGCCGCGCCTGGTGGAGTTGCATATCGACAAGGCCGCCATCGACGCCACGTTCAAGGAAATGACCGGAGGCCTCTCGGACCTCGACAAGGACCACCTCGGCAAGACCGCCGCCAAGATGGCTGTGCTGGTGAAGACGCCGGAGCGCATCCGGCACGTGTGCGAGGACATCGTCCAGCACTTCCAGAACAAGGTGGAGCCGAACGGATTCAAGGGCCAGATCGTCACCTTCGACCGCGAGTCCTGCCTGCTCTACAAGACCGAACTGGACAAGCTGCTGCCGCCCGAAGCCAGCGACGTCGTGATGACGGTGAATGCCAACGAGCCGCAGTACAAACCCTTCGCTCGCGGCCGCGACGAGGAAGAGCGGCTGCTCGACCGATTCCGCGACCCCAACGACCCGCTGAAACTGCTGATCGTCACCTCCAAGCTGCTGACCGGCTTTGACGCACCGATTTTGCAGGCCATGTATCTCGATAAGCCACTGCGCGACCACACGCTGTTGCAGGCGATCTGCCGAGTGAACCGCACCTACTCGGAACAGAAAACCCACGGCCTGATCGTCGATTACCTCGGCATCTTCGACGACGTGGCCAAGGCGCTGGAGTTCGACGAGAAGGGCATTACGGCCGTGGTGTCGAATATCCAGGAACTCAAGGACAGGTTGCCGGAGGCAATGCAAAAGTGTTTGGCATTCTTCGCTGGTGTCGATCGCACGGTCGAGGGCTACGAGGGACTGATCGCGGCCCAGCAATGCCTGCCCAACAATACGGTACGCGACAATTTCGCCGGTGAGTACAGCCTGCTCGGCAAACTGTGGGAGGCGATTTCTCCCGATCCTATCCTCGGCCAGTACGAGAAGGACTACAAGTGGCTGTCGCAGGTGTATCAGTCAGTGCAGCCATCCAGCGGCCACGGCAAGCTGATATGGCATTCGCTCGGCGCGAAGACCATCGAGCTGATCCACCAGAATGTACATGTCGATGCAGTGCGCGACGATCTCGATACCCTGGTGCTGGATGCCGATCTGCTGGAGGCGGTGCTTTCCAGTCCCGATCCAAAGAAGGCCAAGGAGATCGAGATCAAGGTGGCCCGGCGCCTGCGCAAGCATCTGGGCAATCCGAAATTCAAGGCGCTATCGGAGCGGCTGGATGCCCTGCGGGACCGCTTTGAGTCCGGCGTGCTTAACAGCGTGGAATTCCTCAAGCAACTGCTCCAGATCGCCAAAGAGGTGCTGCAGGCCGAGAAGGAAATCCCGCCCGAAGAGGATGAAGATCGCGGCAAGGCGGCGCTGACTGAATTGTTCGCCGAGGTAAAAACCGCTGAGACGCCGATCATGGTTGAGCGTGTGGTGACGGATATCGATGAGATTGTTCGCCTGGTTCGCTTCCCCGGCTGGCAGGACACGCTGGCTGGCGAACGGGAAATCAAGAAGGCCCTGCGCAAGGCCCTGTTCAAGTACAAGCTGCATGCCGACGAGGATCTGTTCGAGAAGGCCTACACCTACATCCGGCAATACTATTGATGCAGCCCGAAGCTGCCACGGGTGCCGCTGACGTGTTTACAAGTTAAAGAAGTTAATTCGCGCGCGCGGGTTACGAATCCGCTTCCCCTTGGCCCGCAAGACATTGCAGGCTGTTGGCGCGTGTAAAACCCCGATACGCGCTGCGTCTGAAACCCCGTGCCTGGCGCGCCTGAAACCCCGATAGCTGAGCGTGTGAAACCCCGGCGTGAATAGTTTGGATCGACTCACTATTTCGCCTTGGCCAGTCGATTCACTACCTGGGCCGGATCGCGAGAGATGAAGCGGACCTTGCCGGCAGCGGTTACGGTCACACGATAGTCCGGCAGGCTATCGCCGGCGGCAATCTTGTTCACCTCGGCGCGAAACTGCCGCGCGCGTTCAACGGTGCTGCCGCATTTGTGGCGCAGTGCTTCGAAGCCAATTTCCCAGAGGCCCTGCCGACCGGCGTGCTTGCGGGCAATTTCATACATGCGCCGCTCCAAGGGCTTGCGGAGCCCGAAGTACGCGGGGTTGAGTGTCAATATCTCACTGGCCTTGATCGCGTTGTAGAGCCACTCCGAGATCGTCACGCAGATTGCCGCCTTTCGCTCATCCTCTTTGCCGGCCTCGATCACAGTCCATGCGTCGATCAGGCCGAAAGAGGTTGTGATTTCCCTGCCGCCGGTCTTGATGTTGGTTTTGATTGTCGTGCCACGAAGACGATCCAGGGTCTGCTTCAATCTCCGGTAGTCGTCTGACCAGGTGTTCTTCCCGGTGACCTTAAGGTAGTTATAGCCACTGAAACTGACCGTCCGCGAAGGAGTCTCGCCGCGATTGAAGGCCGCGACCAGATGGCTTTCGATGTAGATGAGCAAGTCTTTGTCGTGCATGGTGGCGCGGCCGTAGGCACTGGGTGCGACTTCGATCGACTTCTTGCCGTCGCTTGAATTCCAGCGCCAAACACGCAGGTCTCGCTTCGTCGCCAAAGTGAATACAGCAGCTTCCATGGTGGCCATGTCATCCTTGAATGCCAGATCTGGAATTGCGCATATCGAGAATGCAAGTTCCTTTCCGACCCGGTCATTTTCATTCCAACTGAATCTCTGTCGACTCGATTCCTTGAGTCGTGCCAGCTTTTCCGTCAGGACAAATGGAGCGTCATCAGCCATGACATCTTTGTATCAGGCTGCCCCTGCAATTCTGGGGATCAAAAGCGCACAGTTTGGTGGTGTTACGGAAGTCGACCTGTGCAGCGGATGTACGATTTTTCGCGATAAAGCTGCGTGAGCTGTAGTGCTGGTCTACTGGCAGTCGCCTGGCGCGTTCCAAACGCGGTTAGCTGCCACCGCTTTACCCGTGGGGTGCACTGGCAGTCGACTACCGGTCGTTAAGGTTTTCAGCGAACTCGGCCAGTTCAAGTCGCATTTCGCGGTCTAGCCAGCTTTGCCGGCCGGCCCCCCTTACCAGGCTTGCACCATGACCCCTGAAGATGCGGCGCCCAGTCAGGCCAGTGACCGAGCACGGCAGCGAGTGCGCGTGCGGTACGCCAGTAATCGTAGCGGGTGCTGATCGAGAGCGAGGTCGCCCACCGATCGAGCACCCAGCGCACGTGCTTGGCCTGCCATTGGTGCGGATCGCCGACGCCGAATCGATCCTGAATCGCGTCAGCGATGCGCTCACCACGTTTAATGTGCGCGCTGATGCTGGCGCGCGATCCAGGCATGGCGCGCCGGAGCAGCAGTGCAATGCTCACTTTTGGGCTGCTTTCAGGGCGGCTCTCAGGGCTTTGCTTGCCTCATACTTCCTGTTCTGCAGTAAAAACCGATGCGCCGAGTAATCACCAATGTATTCCTCGATCACATCACGTCGTTCGTGCCCCAGTTCCATGGTGATCGTGTCAATGGTTTTCCAGTGGATGCGATATCCCGCGCAATTGTCCGACAAGAACACGGGCGCCAGATAGCCGCTGAGATCCTCGTATCGTTGGCAGGCATATGCAGCGCGTAGTTCGTGAAACCCCTTGATCCCCAGTTTGTGCAGAGGCAAACGGGCACGATTGATCTCGCCATTGTTCACGAAGCTGACATAAGTCTCATCGGGCAGCAGCATGTTTTTGTCGCACCCCACGCTCCGACAGATGCGTTCTGCTTCAGCCAGGAGGTACTGCCCCTTTCGATCACACGGCACCCATCGTTCAATCTCGTTGCCCCGTCCGCCTTTGGTACCTTCGCGTACGTCAATCTCGCCGCGCTCCCGTGCTTGTTTGATCCAGTCGGAAATATTGGTGAGGACGGCCTCCCTCAGGCGCACGCCGAAGTAGCGGCAGAGCAATACAACAACCTGCGCGCGCGGCATGCCCTGTTTAGCAAGCTGTTCGCCAGCAGCAACGACTTGGCTCCAATCTTGGCCGGTTGGGGGTTCGCTGCGATAAGTGACACGTCGCCCAACCCAGTCGGAGGGTGATGCAATTCGAATGGGTAGAGGCCCGCGCATCGCCTCGAGCACGACATTGACGCTGGAAATCAGATTCTGCGCGTAGGCCACATCCAGGGTTTCGTCCATGACGCACTTGCAGAGCATGTCGGCGTATTCCTCAAGGTGCAGCTGGGTGACATCACGTGCATCCCGGATATCGCGGGTCGCCTGAATCCAGCGACAAAACAGGTTCCAGTGCTGGGCATGCGTGCTCACGGTGGCAAAGTGGCCATTGCCGTAATACTGTTCCAAAGCCTTGCGGCCCGCCCATTCGATTTGTTTGCCAAAGCCAAAATTGCGGGTAGTCGGATACTTGCTCATCTCATCTCCTTGTTTTCGAGAGAACTGCATCGGCATCCCACGTGAGATGCCCGGTAGGTGACAGATGGCTGGACGCCGACCACTTGTTGGCGGAGATCGGAGCTGGGCGCTATGTCAAGCGCCCATGGACCTGTCGGGGTCCAGCCGCACTCCGATCCCCGCCAACCAAGTGGTGAGTGTTAACCCGGATTCGGCCGGGCACCGCGGAGTGCTGGTCGTCAGTCACGACCAGTTGAGGCCTGATTTGGGCTGGCCTCTCGCCCGTTTAAGCATTCGTGCACCATCGCTGAGGGCTTGCGCCCGGCGGGGGGATGGTTGCCGGCATGGCGGCCGGCAGCACGTTGCGTGTAGTGCGTAGAAACTTCATCGATCCCGATGCGTGGACGGCAGGGCACCATGACTGCTGACCACCAGCGGCGGTCCCAGTTATCGGGTTACGAGGGAGTTTTAGTGCGGGTTTTAGCGCGCGCTGGTACCGCTTTCAGCCGCCGCTAAAGCCCGTCACGTCAGGGTTTGCTGTCTTTTCTATCTGCCACCGTCTCTTTGGGAAAACCCAATTTCAAAACGGCGCAAACGAACCTCGGTTACGCATCGAGCGATGCGATCCCGATCAGACACCTGGCCACTTTCAGCCAGGAATTCAGATGCCAGAAGGCATCCGAGTCAAACTACTTTCAAACCATAATGACCCGGCGACTACATTGCCGGCCACGTCTCACATTTGATCGGGCTCGTTGTCTCGATCACTTCTAATGACAGCCGCAGCCTGGAAGCCACGGGCAGTCTCTCAAATGCTGATTGTTTCGAGTGGCCAGCTACCACTAACGTCCGAGCGCGTCATCGCAGTCGGTCATCACGCTTCGAATGCTAAAGATGGCAGGAAGAAATAGCCACTGCCATACGGTGCACTTTTGTGCGCTTTTCACCAGGAATCCTTGCGATTGATTTGGTAATTTGTCGTTGTGCCGCAAATCCACCGATGCTGCGGAGAAGATCGACGGAGCACCGAACCAGGCGAGGTGACATGAGCGCAATTTTTGAATTTCCGATGGATGCAGAAATTCTCAGTAGCGATGAGCTGATGCTTATCACTGGCAGCACCCGCAAAAAGGACCAGGTGGATTGGCTCACAAAAAACGGTTGGACGTTCCATAAGAACAAGGCCGGAGACCCCATTGTCGGCCGGTTGTATGCGCGATTGAAACTTGCCGGAATAAACCCGCCGACCCTTGCCGGCGGCGGGTGGGTTCCAGATTTCTCCGGGATTCGATAAGCTATGGACATGCGCACAAAATCCTCAGGTCGCGATCTCCCTCCCAGGATGCTCCGTCGAAAAAAGACGTTCGCTAGTGGCAAGGTCTGGATCGGCTATTACTACAATGGCCGCGATGAGTCGGGGCGCCGTGTTGAGATCCCTCTCGGCACTGACCTGAATGAGGCAAAGCGCCGCTGGGCGGAACTTGACTGCAAGCCGGCGCCAGTCGAAACCGGCCTGATGAGTTTGATCTTCAGTCGCTACGAGCGGGACGTGATCCCGACGAAATCCATCCGAACCCAGAAGGACAACGACTACTCACTGAAGAATTTGCGTAAGGTGTTCGATACGGCGCCGATCGACGTCATTACACCGCAGCACATAGCGCAGTACCGCGATGCCCGGTCAGTCAAGGCCAAGGTGCGCGCCAACCGTGAGATCGCTCTGTTCTCTCATGTCTGGAATATGGCCCGCGAGTGGGGCTATACCGCGAAGGAAAATCCGTGTCGCGGTGTTCGGAAGAACCGTGAAACGCCGCGTGACTATTACGCAGACGACACCGTCTGGGCCGCCGTCTACGTCAAGGCGCCAGAAGAGGTGAAGGACGCGATGGATATTTCCTACCTCACTGGCCAGCGACCGGCCGATGTTCTCAAGATGATGGCTACAGACATCCGGGACGGTGCACTGGAAGTCAGGCAGAACAAAACCAAGAAGCGGCTACGGATTTTGCTCGACTACGCCAATGGCACTCGGAGCGAACTGGGCAAGGTTATCGACCGCATATCAGCCAGGCCGCGCAAGGTGCGCAGCCTATTCCTGGTGGCGACTCCGGCCGGAAGCTCCTTGAATCGGTGGACCCTGCGTATCAGGTTTGATGCAGCGCGCGCAGCGGCAGCCAAGGAGGCCGACGAAAATGAGACGCCAGAGATGAAGGCATTGGCAGCCCGCATCCGGGCATTCCAGTTCCGCGACATCAGGCCGAAGGCGGCGAGCGAAACCACCCTGGAGCACGCCCGCAAGCTACTCGGGCATACCGAGGGTCAGATTACCGAGACGGTCTACCGCCGGGTTGGTGAAGTGGTGAATCCGACGAAGTAAATCGGCCGGGTACGGTTTCGCTGCCTTGGTCATGGTGACCGGCGGAATACGGTGGACAGCTGAATCACTTAGGCTTCTCCCGCTCCCAAACAATCGTAATCATTGCGGTGTGGTAGATGTTGAAGACAAAGGAATGGAGCAGCATCAATAGATGCACCGTGGCAGCCGATACCAGCGCAAAACCAAACACTGTAGCTACTCTCGCCACACACTCGGAACTATCTGCCAGCGTACCGATAAGCATCGAGAGCGGGCCACCTGAGGACGCAAATATCTTTATCCCGACGCATAATAGGCAGTACAGGATAAAGTTTGCCATCGTGCGCATGAAGTGAAAAGCGATGTGCTTGATCTCTGGTAATCCGGAGCTGTCATTGCGCTCTGAGGCAAGGAACAGGAGGAGATCGGTCTTGGTGACCGAGAGGTAGATCGTGAATCCGGCAATTAGAAAGGACAGGATATTCGTCGCAAAGCCAAAGCCGTAGTCGGCAACAGCACGAACCTTGTCAGCCAGTATGTGTGTTTTCTCTGGAGAAAGAGCCGCAAAGATGAGAGCAAGAAGAAATACAGAAGAAGAGACTACTTGATTGCGACGACTTACCGATATCGATCTTGCGGCCCGGTAAACGTCCACCAAATCTTTTTCGCGCAGAAGCTCTTCGCTTTCAATTTTCGCCATCTCACTTCGCGGCCTGGTTGGCTAGTTTCTTGATCTTCTCGTGAACATTCTGCCCGACGGCCTGAACTTTGAGCAAGCCATCGTTCACCTTCTCGCGGAATGCGTCGTATAGATCGCGCGCAGCCTCGCGCGGATTGGTGGATACGTCGGCTATCGGGATACCCATCTTGAATGATTCGTTGTTTCCGGTCAGCGTGTCACCGTGGCGATCCTTCCCGGACAGCGTTACCTTAGCATTTCCCTCGCTCACGATCGGCTTCAATCCCTTCAACGCCTTAGCATGGGAAAGGCTCTTCTCTGCACCTGATGTTCTGTAGATCAACGCACTATCGGTTGCTCCCAGGGCATTGCCGGCCTCTCGCATTTTCTTGAGCAGGCCAGCACTGTCGATTTCGTCGTTTGGCTTGATCAAATCGATTCGCACCTGGTGCAGGGTCTTGAACTGATCGAGAAACTGCTTCAGGCTGGTGTCGGAGGACAGTGGGACAACCTCTACGGTCGGCAGCGGGTACTCCTTCAGCACTTTGGCTCGATTCGTCTTCACGCCACCCGCCTTTATTTCCGTGGCCCGGCGTCTAGCGAACTCAAGATGTGCATCCTTGATGAAGCGAGCTGCCGTAGCCCTGAACGTTGTCAATGAAGGCGCTTGCCTGGTTTCCGGCAGATAGAGCAGCTTATGTGTATCGAGTACAAGAGCGAACAAAGCAGACGGGGCCGAAGGCATTTTGGCGCGATCACGAATCAATTTTCCGTTTTGCATCACCTGTTCTCGTGTCAAGATCGTGTCATGGATCATCCGACCAACGAGCAATAATTCCGGATTGGCTGACGTCCCCAGATTCACTAAGGCCGTTTCAGTAAAGAAAAGCCGAGAATCACCATATCGCCTCTCACGTGTTGACAGAAATGCAGGGAAAATGACCTCCTCTGCAAGATCGAGAAGCACCTTTTCGTTGCCGAAGCGACATATGAAGTTAGCGAAATTGATCGTATGCGTGCCGCTCATTCTTTCTCCCCTTTGCCCTGAGAATACCCGAGCGACATCATGCCATTTTCAGTAGGGTTTATCAGAACAATACGGACTAAGGCCATTGGTCAAAGACTGAAGTGCCCAAACCAACTGCTCGCATGACATTTATGGGTACATTGGGAAGCGGAAACAAATAGCGCCAGAAGGCGCTTGTTTGCTTGCCACTTGGCGGAAGGTGTGAGATTCGAACTCACGGATGCCTTACGACATCGCCGGTTTTCCTTACCTCTATGGCTTTCGCCACCAGGCCATAACGCTGCCTGTTTGAAAGTCTGGACTTTGTCTTCACCCTAGCTTTTCAGCCTTAGGTGGGAGCCGTCAAGTCTCTACACGTTCCTGACCTAGACCAGGCTTCGCTCGGCGTTACCTCGGAAACCCAGGGGCTTCGCCGAATTTGACTCCTTACATCTGATGCGTTTCCACATCAGCGCTCGATTTAACAAGACCGGTGCATTCAACCGCTCTGCCAACCTTCCGTTTCACAAATTATACAGACCGACCATCAACCAAAATTCATGTCGGTTGCATTCAACCATGCCCCAAAAACTGGAAACTCTGAGGAGTTGCGGAGATGATCCTCGCAGATTGCGGAGATGATCTCTTAATTACCTTATTTTTCAACATCATCGGAAGGTATGCACAGGCTTTCAAGACCGGTGCATTCAACCGCTCTGCCACCCATCCATCGGGCCGCGAATTTTAGCAGCCGGTATATGTCGCCTACGCAAATTTCGAGAAGTCCGGCTTGCGCTTCTCGAAGAAGGCCGCGAAGGCTTCTTTTGCTTCAGGTGACACCAGGCGCTGGCGGAAGATTTCGGCCTCCGTGCCCATGGTCTCGCGGATCAGCGCCTGCTGGGAGCGTTTCATCAACTGCTTGGTCAGACGCAGCGATGCGGCCGGCTGCGTGATCAACTTGCGGCAGCGCTCCAGTGCGTGGGCCAGCACCTGCCCGTCGGGCAGGACGGCGTTGACGATTCCGCTATCGAGCGCCGTCTGCGCGGAGAACACCTCGCCCAGCATCAGCATCTCGGCGGCGCGCGCATGGCCGGCGCGCAAGGGCAATAGCAGGCTCGATGCGGCTTCCGGCGTCAGGCCCAGGTTGGCGAAGGGCAGGGCGAAGCGCGCCGAGGCGCCCGCATAGACCAGGTCGCAATGCAGCAGGACTGTGGTGCCGACGCCGACGGCAACACCGTCGACCGCTGCGACGAAGGGCTTCTGCAGGCCGGCGAAAGCATTCAGGAAGCGGAACACCGGGGCATCTTCGTCCTTCGGCGGATGGTCGAGGAAATCGGCCAGGTCGTTGCCGGCGGTAAAGTTGCCGCCGGCGCCCGAAATCAGGATGACGCGCACTGCCGGATCGGCTTCGGCGCGGGCCAGCGCCTCGGCCAGGGCCTGGTACATGTCGGCGGTCAGGGCATTTTTCTTCTCCGGGCGCGCAATTTCGATGTGGAACACGCCATCCCTGGCTTCGCTGCGGATGTACTGGCTCATTTCTTTCCCTTTGACATGTAGGCCTCCATGCCGGCCTTGCGGTCGGCACTGACTTTCCGTGCATGCGGCCGCTCGTCGATCGTGGCCAGGTAGGCCTTCGCCTGCGGCAGGAATTCACCGACGAAATCCCGCCCGTAAATCTTGCTCGTGACCTGGCCGACCAGGGGCAGGTGCACCCAGGCCGCGCAGTCGGCGTGGGTGAACTCGCTGCCTGCGATGAAGGGCGAGAACCGGGCGACGCGCGCCAGGCTGCGCAGTCCCTTTTCAAGCAGCGGCGCGACCTCCTTTTTGGTTTCCTCGGACACCTTGCCGCCGAAAAAGGCTTCCCCGTAAAGGCGCCGCGCCGGCAATTCAAGGTGCAATTCGAGGTGCTCGATCAGTTCGCGGCAGCGCGCGCGGGCAAACGGGTCGCGCGGAAACAGCGGCGGCTCGGGCCAGTTGTCCTCGATGAATTCGGTCAGCACCTGCGACTCGCTGAGCACGCCCTGCGGCGTGCGCATGAAGGGCACTTTGCCCATCGGCGATTCGCTGAGCATTTCCTCGCTCTGCGAGGGGAACACCTCGGCCTCGGTGAAGGGTATGCCCTTCTCCAGCAGCGAAAGCTTGACCTTGTTGTAGTAGTTGCTGACGGCGAAGCCGCACAGGGTTACAGGTGTCGTCAATTCATGCTCCGGGCAAACGAAGTTTCGGTAAAGGCCAACGCCGTCTTTGTCGGCGCCGTGCCGCAATCAGGCAAGGTCATCGCGCGTGGCATCCGCCCAGCAGTTGGGCGTCTCGTACAGGCGAATGCGTTCCAGGTGCAGGTGGTTGCCGTAGTTGTCGCGGTAGAGCGGGTCGAGGATGGCGAAGGCGATGCGCGCCAGGTTCTCCGCGGTCGGCACGGCGTCGAGGACCACGGTCTTGTGCCCCGGCAGGCCGGCGAGAAAATCCATCACCGCCCGGTCGCCGCGCCAGACCAGGAAGGCGTGGTCCCAGGCATCGACCACATGCTGCTGGGCGATGGCCTTGACTTCGGAAAAATCCATCACCATGCCGTCATCGGGCCGTCCGGCGGCATCGATCACGCCGCCGCCGAGGGTGACTTCGAGCGCATAGCGGTGCCCGTGCAGGTGGCGGCACTGGCTCTGGTGGTTGGGGATGCGGTGGCCCGCATCGAATTCGAGGCGGCGGGTTATGCGCATGGTCGGGGGGGCCGGGTTTGTGGCAAAGTGGTCGCGAAACTGCGCCGGTGGAGTGGCGCGCATTATAAGGCGCCGCCGCGCCGTCCCGCCAGCGCCGACTTTTTGAATGCCCATGTCCCGCATCCTGCTCAAGACCGAAGACCACTCCCGCGACAGCGCCGGCATGCGCCATGTCTATCCGGTGATTTCGCGCCGGGCCGGCGGGGTTTCGGTCGGCATCAACCTGAATCCGAACAATGCCTGCAACTGGCGCTGCATCTACTGCCAGGTGCCGGACCTCACGCGCGGCGGTCCGCCGCCGCTCGACCTGGCGCTGCTGGAACGGGAACTCGACGGCTTCCTGCGCGCGGCGGTCGTCGGCGATTTCATGGCCACGCGGGTCCCCGCCGGATCGCGGCACCTGGTCGACCTGGCGTTTTCGGGCAACGGCGAACCCACCAGCGCCCGCGAGTTCCCCGCCGCGGTCGAGATCGCCGCGCGCGTGAAAGCCGCGCACGGCCTCGGGCGCGACGTCCCGCTGCGCCTGATCACCAACGGCAGCCTGCTCGACCGAATAGCCGTCCAGTCCGGCATCGCGCAGCTGGGCGGATGCGGGGGCGAAGTCTGGTTCAAGCTCGATGCCGGCACGGCGGCGGGGCTGGCCCGCATCAACGGCACGCGGGCCAGGCCCGGGGCGGTCGCGCGACGCCTGGCGTGCTGCGCGGAACTGGCGCCGACCTGGGTGCAGAGCTGTTTCTTCCTGATCGACGGCGGGGCCCCGGCCGAGCACGAAATTCGTGCCTGGCTGGATCTGCTGGCCCCGCTAGCGCCCAAGCTGGCCGGCGTGCATCTCTACAGCCTGGCCCGGCCCTCGCTGCAAAAGGAGGCGCCACGGCTCGGGCGCATGGATGCGGCTGGGTTGGAAGCGCTCGCGGCGCGCGTCCGCCGCCTCGGGCTGGCGGTGCGCGTCAGCCCCTGATTTTCGGCGGGGCGGCAGCGTTTGGCGGCGCGGACTATCGGGTAAAATCGCGCCTCCTTCAACTGAAGAACCACGGCAATGGCTTTGATAGTCCAGAAATACGGCGGCACCTCGATGGGCTCGCCCGACCGCATCCGCAATGTCGCCCGGCGCGTCGCGCGCTGGAAGGCCAAGGGGCACCAGTTGGTGGTCGTCGTATCGGCCATGAGCGGCGAGACCAACCGCCTGATCGCCCTGGCCAAGGATGTTTCGCCGCAGCCCGACGGCCGCGAACTGGATGTCATGATTTCCACCGGCGAGCAGGTGACGATCGCCCTGCTGGCGATGGCGCTCAAGGACATCGGCGTCGAAGCGAAGAGCTACACCGGCGGCCAGGTCAAGGTACTGACCGATTCCACCTTCACCAAGGCGCGCATCCTCCACATCGACGAAGGCAACATGCGCCGCGACCTCGACCAGGGCACGGTGGTGATCGTCGCCGGCTTCCAGGGCGTGGATGAGGACGGCAACATCACCACGCTCGGCCGCGGCGGCTCCGACACCTCCGGCGTCGCGCTCGCGGCGGCGCTGAAGGCCGACGAATGCCAGATCTATACCGACGTCGACGGCGTCTACACCACCGACCCGCGCATCGTGCCCGAAGCGCGCAAGCTGGAAAGCGTGACCTTCGAAGAGATGCTGGAGATGGCCAGCCTCGGCTCCAAGGTGCTGCAGATCCGCTCGGTGGAATTTGCCGGCAAGTACAAGGTCAAGCTGCGCGTGCTGTCCAGCCTGGAAGAGGAAGGCAAGGAAACCTCCGGCACGCTGATTACTTTCGAGGAAGACAAGAACATGGAACAACCGATCATTTCCGGCATCGCCTTCAACCGCGACGAAGCCAAGCTCACCGTGCTCGGCGTGCCCGACCGCCCCGGCATCGCCTACCAGATCCTCGGCCCGATCGGCGAGGCCAACATCGACGTCGACATGATCATCCAGAACGTCGGCCATGACGGCACCACGGACTTTTCCTTCACCGTCAATCGCGGCGATTTCGCCCGCGCCAGGAAGATGCTGGAAGAGCAGATCAAGCCGCACGTCGGCGCCCGCGCCATCGAGGGCGACAACAAGATCTGCAAGG
Organism: Sulfuritalea sp.; assembly: GCA_016708585.1. GTDB lineage: Bacteria > Pseudomonadota > Gammaproteobacteria > Burkholderiales > Rhodocyclaceae > Sulfuritalea. Next base: position 29,742 of record JADJFK010000004.1, read on the forward strand.
TTTCGGCGGTCGGCGTCGGCATGCGCTCGCACCCCGGCGTTGCCAGCAGGATGTTCCGCACCCTGGCCGAAGAGGGCATCAACATCCAGATGATTTCGACTTCCGAGATCAAGATCTCGGTGGTGGTCGACGAGAAGTACCTCGAACTGGCGGTGCGGGTGCTGCACCGGGCTTTCGAACTGGATCAGGCGGCCTGAGTTCCTTCTGATCCTTGCCGGCTACCCCGGCCGTGCGCCGGGGCGTCGGCTTCAGAAAATCCCCAGCGCGAGTCCGGCCGCCAGCGTGGCTCCCAGTTCCCGGCAGCGCCCGAGGTCCGCGGCGCCGATCGTTTTGGGCGCAAGGATGGCCTCCGCGGTTTGCGCATGGGTGCACACGATCAGCGGCTCGGCGACCGGCCGCAGGCGCCATCCGGTGGCGATGCGCTCGATCTGCCGCGCCGCGTTCCGGCCGTCGCTGCCGGCGCTGATCAGCGATGCATAGGGCCGGCCGTTGATCCGCTCGAGGACGGGGTAGTAGCAACGATCGAAAAAATCCTTCATCAGCCCCGAGATCGCCGCAAGATTTTCCGGGGTGGCAAAGACATAGCCAGCGGCATCGACGACGTCGATGGCATGGGCAAGCGAAGCATGGAGGGTGCGCACGCGCACCTGGGATTCCAGGGCCGCGCCCTCGGCCAGCGCATCCGCCATTTGCCGGGTGGCGCCGGTCATCGAATGAAATACGACCAGTAATGTCTTCATGTCAGGGTGTCGGCATCGCGCTTGCACCGGAGTTCCGTCGCCTGCCGGGCCCATCCGTTGCATCGTGGATGGTTACGCCGTCCGGCCAGGAGGCGATCGAACTGTCCGCGGTGAATTAGAATATGCCACAACCAGCGCAGCGGGAAGGACGTCGCGGCAAGGAAAGTGTTTCGGGCTTGATGGCGTCGATCGAAGGCCAATGCCCTGTCCTTCACCAAAGCATCAGCGCACGATTGTTGCGGAGCCGTCATCCGCGTTCATGATCTTTCAGGAGTTCCAATGCGGCGATTTCTCTTGCCACTCGCAATCTTCATCGTCCTGGTGGGCTTTCTTGCCGTGGGTTTGCGCCTGAATCCGCGGGAGGTGCCTTCACCGCTGATCGGCAAGCCGGTGCCGTCGTTCCGGCTGCCGCAGTTGCAGGCGCCGGATCAGTCCATCAGCCCCGAAGATCTGCGCGGCAAGGTCTGGCTGCTCAACGTCTGGGCCTCGTGGTGTGTCTCCTGCCGCCAGGAGCACCCGGTCCTGATCGAACTGGATCGGCAGAAAAAGATAATGATTGTCGGTCTGAACTACAAGGATGACCGCGCCGCGGCAATCGCCTGGCTCAAGCAGTATGGCGGTGATCCCTATGCGATATCAGCGGTCGATGCCGACGGCCGCGTGGGCATCGATTTCGGGGTGTATGGCGTACCGGAGACCTTTCTCATCGACAAGAACGGCGTGATCCGCGACAAGCATATCGGCCCCCTGACGACCGAGGTGCTGAAGAACAAGATCCTGCCAAATGCGGAGAAACTTGCTCGCGACTGATTCACGGGAAGGATGCGCCGCCACGGCAAAAAGTCGGCGCCGGCGCTACGGCGTTGCCGCCACTGACGAGAAGGCAGCTTGAGAATCTGGTGGGCGGTACTGGGATCGAACCAGTGGCTTCCACCGTGTGAAGGTGGCACTCTACCGCTGAGTTAACCGCCCGCGAAAGAGGGCCGAATTTAACCACAAAGGCCGGATGACGGTCAATCGAAAGCATTGTCCAATGACGGTTCGCACCCGCTTCGCCCCCAGTCCCACCGGTTTCCTGCATATCGGCGGCGCCCGCACGGCGCTGTTTGCCTGGGCCTATGCCCGGCGCCACGGCGGCAAGTTCATCCTGCGCATCGAGGACACCGACGTCGCCCGTTCGACGCCGGAGGCGGTGCAGGCGATCCTCGACGGCATGCAGTGGCTGGGATTGGCCCACGACGAGGGGCCGTTCTACCAGATGCAGCGCATGGATCGATACCGGCAGGTGATCGACGAGATGGTGGCGGCGGGTACCGCCTATCACTGCTACATGTCGAAAGAGGAACTCGATGCCTTGCGCGCCGAGCAGGAGGCGCGCAAGGAAAAGCCCCGTTATGACGGACGCTGGCGGCCGGAGCCGGGCAAGACGCTGCCCCTGCCGCCGTCCGCGGCGTCGCCGGTCGTGCGTTTTCGCGCGCCGCAAGAGGGCGTGGTGGCTTGGGATGACCAGGTCAAGGGCCGCATCGAATTCGCCAACAGCGAGCTCGACGACTTCATCATCGCCCGCGCCGACGGCACGCCGACCTACAACTTCTGTGTCGTGGTCGACGACCGCGACATGGAAATCACCCACGTGATCCGCGGCGACGATCACGTGAACAACACGCCGCGCCAGATCAACCTGCTGCGCGCGCTCGGCGCGCCGATACCGGAATACGCGCACCTGTCGATGATCCTCGGCGACGACGGGCAGAAGCTGTCGAAGCGCCATGGCGCCGTGTCGGTCATGGAGTACGACGCGGAAGGCTACCTGCCCGAAGCGGTGCTGAACTACCTGGCGCGGCTGGGCTGGTCGCACGGCGACGACGAAGTGTTCGACATGGAGCAGTTCGTCAGGTGGTTCGACCTCGACCACATCACATCGTCGGCGGCGCAGTTCAACACCGAAAAGCTCAACTGGCTCAATGCGCACTACCTGAAACTGGCGGCGCCGCAACGGCTGGCCGCCGAGGCGACGCGCCGGCTGGCGCGACAAGGCGTGGCCGTGGCCGGCGGCCCCGACGTGGCGACGGTCGCGGCTTTGTACCGGGATCGCGTCGGCAACCTGAACGAACTGGCGGACGCCATCCATCCCTTTTACCTGGCGCCGAAGCCGACGCCCGAGATGCGCGCCCAGCATTTCACCGCCGCGGCGCTTGCCGGCCTGGCGGCCCTGCGCGGGCGCATGGCGTCCTGCGCCTGGCAGGCCGCGGAGCTGGGGCAGGCGGTCAAGCAGACGGCTGCCGAGTCCGGCCTGAAGATGGGGCAGCTGGCGATTCCCCTGCGCGTCGCCCTGCTGGGGCTGCCCCAATCGCCTTCGATCGACTCGGTGCTGGAAGTGCTGGGGCGGGAGCGCGTGCTGGAGCGTTTGGCCAAGGTGCTTGCCGCCGCAGCGGATTGACAAGCGCTGGCTTAGGAGCGAGAGTTCCCGCAGTTCTTTACGGGCTGACCATGTCGCGCGTCCTGCTTCCGCTGTTCCTGCTGTTTCTCGTCACGGCGTGCGCCACGTCGCCCGAGGGGCGTTCGCAACTGGTGGCGCCGGCGCCCTTGCAGGGTTTCAGCGCCGTCTATTCCGAGTTCGACATGCACCTGCAACTGGTCACGGCCGCGGATGCGCCGGCCTGCCAGGATGCGCAGTGCGTCGCCGACCGGGCGTTTGACCAGCGCGTCCTGGCGCTGGGACGGCGGCTGGCCGTATCCGCCTTCCGCCAGCATGCCGACCTGTATTTGCGCTTTCCGCGCTTCGAATTCATCGTCGTCGACAAGGTCGAACCCGGCGCGGCCTCCAGTGCCGGCGGAACCGTGATGGTCTATCGCGGCTTGCAGGCCATGAATCTGGACGATGCGGTGCTTGCCTTCGTCCTCGCGCGGGAAATGTGCCACATCATCGCCGGCCACCACGACGAGAATGTCGCCGCCAGCGTACTCGTCGCGGTGGCGGCGCAAATACTGTTTCCGGCGCTGAACATCGGCGGACTGTTTGCCGGCAGCGCCGCCGCCGCCGGTTCTGCCGCGGGCGCGACGGCCCTGACGTCGGGCGCATCCTTCCTCGGTTCGCGCGCTCTGCGCGCCAGCTATCGTCCGACGCAGGTGCGCGAGGCCGAAGTCATGTCCTTGAAGCTGCTGAACGCTGCGGGATGGGAAGGCGTTGAAGTCAGCGACAAGCTGGAATCCCTGCGGCCGACCCTGTCCGAGGAGGCGAACTGGACCCGGGAGCTGCGTGAGTCGGCGCTGAACGTCGCCGGCATGATGCAGGGTCCGCCGCTCCCGTCCGCCGACGACGCGCGCGATCAGATGATTTCCGGATTGCCCTTCGACTTGCCGCCGCCCATCGTCAGCAAGCCGTTCTGAAGCCGCACGCGGTCGCCGCTTTGCCAGGCGGGCGGCGTTTCGCTGCTGAAGCTTCGGGTGCCGCCGTCGTCGAAACGCACCACGACTTCGTAACGCTTGCCCTCCCGCAGCATTTTCTCGGCGTAGTTTCCGGCGAAGGCGCCGCCCACGGCGCCCAGCACCGTGGCGATGCTGCGGCCGGAACCCTTGCCGACCTGGTTGCCCAGCAGGCCGCCGGCGAGGCCCCCGGCGATGGCGCCGGCGCCGCTGCCCTTGGCCTCGACCGGAGTTTCGCGCACGGTTTCGACCACGCCGCATTCGTTGCAGATTGGCGGCGGCGTTGCCACGCGGTAGGCGGCATCCGGCGCTGCGGTCGGAAAAGTCGGCGCCGGCGCTACGGCAGTTTGTGGCGGCAGCGGCGCGGCGGAGGGGGCTGCGGCGACCGCGGGATTCACCACTGCCGGCGACGCGCCGCGGCGGGGGCCGGGCGGCGGCTGGTCGGCCGCTTCGGCAACCGGTCTGGCGATTTTCTTCGCCACGGCGATGTGCGGGCTTGCCGGGATGGGAGGCGCATTGGCTGCCGCAAGCGATGGCGCCGGTGACGCGTTGCGCGCGTCGGGGCCGGGCAGCCAGCCGGCCAGTACGCCGACGCCGGCCAGGCTCAGCGCGGTGACCGACGCCGCGGCAAGCAGCAGCAGCGGATGGGTTTGCGGGGGAATGGCGGGTGCCCTGCCGGGATGGGTTGCTTCCATGACGTGCTCCTTGTGTGGGTTGCGCATGAGCACCTTAACGTCCGATCCGGCGCGGCGACGACGGCCGCAATCCGCTGTTACATTTGTTGCGCCCTGGATCTGGCGCGGGGTGGCTTGCGTTTGCCGAAGCGCGCCGGAGCGAGGGCCTGCACCAGATCGCCTTCGAGGGGCAGCGGTGCGCCGTCAATCTGGTTGGCGAGCAGTTCGGCGCAGATTGCGGCGAAGACCAGGCCGCGCGCGCCGAAGCCGTCGCAGATCCACAGGCCGTCGCCGCCGGCGAGCGGCCCGACGATCGGCAGGCGGTCGGGCGACATCGGCCGGAACGACACCCGGCCATCCATCCCCGCGGCATCGAGCGCACTGCCGAAGCCCGGCAGCATCATGTCGAGGCGCTGGAGGTTCTCGGCGTGTTCCGCCGCCAGCGGGGTCGTGGCGCCGGTGGCGGCGGGCTCGACGATCGTTGTCGTGGCGCCGGCGCAGCGCAGGCCATCGACCGGCGGCGTGACATAGCCCAGGCGCGTGACGACGACGTCCAGCGGCGGTGTCGCCGTCGCCGCAAGATGGCTGACCAGGCCGCGGCCGGCGCGGATCGGCAGCGCCAGGTCGGGCACCAGCGCCATTGCGCCGATGCCGTTGGCCAGCACCACGGCATCGGCATCGACCGCTGCGCCGTTGCCGACGATAAGCCAGCCCCGGTCGCTACGCTCCAGCCGGGTCACGGTGAAACCGAAGCGGCAGTCGATGCCCTCGAGCAAGGCATGGCAGAGGCTGGGCGGGTTGATCCAGCCGGCCCCGGCGAACCACCAGCCGCCCATCGCGACCGGCCAGCCGGCCAGGGCGGAGGCCTCGTCGCGCTCGACGAAGCGGCAGAAATCGGCCGGCAGCGCTTGCGTTTCGACGATGCGGCGCTGGGTATCCTCGTGCCGCGCATCGCGCGCCACGTGCAGCACGCCGGTCCAGCCGGCGCGCAGGCCGGGGAGGCCGGCGTAGCGGCGGCGGCCGAGGAGAAACCCGGCGCGCAGCAGGCGGGCGAGCGCGCCGTCGTTCAGCGCCGGCAGCGGACGGAAGACGCCGGCCAGGTTGCCCGAGGCCCCCGCCGCCGGGCCTGCCGCCGCCTCGATCACGGTCACCGCATGGCCGTGGCGCGCCAGCGCCTGCGCCACCGAGGCACCGGCAATGCCGGCGCCGATCACGGCGATATGCTTTGCCGGGCTTGCGCTCACGGTGCAGCCGCCCGGCAGGCGGCCGCTCAGCATTTCGCGCTTGCCGCCGAAGCCCGGCCTGCGTTCGATGGAAAAGTCGGCGCCGGCGAGACGGCGGCGCACCGCGCCGGCCGTGGTCCAGGTGGCGAATGTGGCGCCCGGCGCGGCCAGGCGGCGGACCTGGGCGATGACCGGGTCCGACCAGAGCTCCGGATTGCGGTCGGGCGCGAAGCCGTCGAGGTAGATCGCATCGGCGGCAAGCGTCAATTGCGGCAGCAGCTCGGCCGCGGCGCCAAAGCCCAGGGTCAGCACGACGTTGCCCAGGTCGAGCCGGTGCAGGCCGGGCAGCGGCAGCGGCCACTGCGCGTCGAGTTCCGCCGCCAGCGCGGCGAGTTCGGGCCAGCGGCGATGCAGTTGTTCCAGGTCGGCCCGGGCGAAGAGGTGCTGTTCTACGGCAACGTAATGCAGGCGCCCGCCGGCGGCGGCCGGCGAAGCGCGCCATGCCTGCCAGGTGGCGAGGAAGTTCACGCCGAGGCCGAAGCCGGTTTCGAGGATGACGAAGCGCCGCGCATCCTTCCAGCGCGCCGGCAGCTCGTTGCCGGCGAGGAAGACATGGCGCGCCTGTTCGAGGCCGCCCTGGCTGGAATGGTAGATGTCGCCGTAGCGCAGCGAGAACGGGGTGCCGTCCCCGGCGAACGCAAGTTCGGCGGGGACGATGGCGGCCATTACTCGCGGCGCATCTGCGGGAACAGGATCACGTCGCGGATCGAGGCCGAGTTGGTCAGCAGCATCACCAGCCGGTCGATGCCGATGCCGCAGCCGCCGGTCGGCGGCAGGCCGTATTCCAGCGCGCGGATGTAGTCGGCGTCGTAGTACATCGCCTCCTCATCGCCGGCTTCCTTGGCCTTGGCCTGCTGCATGAAGCGCGCCGCCTGGTCCTCGGGATCGTTCAGCTCGGAAAAACCGTTGGCGATCTCGCGGCCGACGATGAACAGTTCGAAGCGCTCGGTGATCGCCGGGTTGCCGTCGCTGGCGCGCGCCAGCGGCGAGACTTCCGCCGGGTAGTCGATGATGTAGGTCGGGTCCCACAACTCGGCTTCGGTGGTTTCCTCGAACAGCACCAGCTGCAGCGTGCCCAGCCCGGCGTTGGCCAGGTGCGGCGCCTTGAGGTCGACGCGCAGGTCCTTGAGCTTCTGCCGGATCCAGTCCGCATCGTTCAACTGCTCGAAGCTGTAGCCTGGGTGGTAGTGATGGATGGCGCCGACGATGGTGAGCCGGGCAAACGGCTTGGAGAGGTCCAGCGTGCGGCCCTGGTACTCGAACACCTCGGTGCCCAGCGCCTCGCGCGCCGAGTGGCGCAGCAGGCCCTCGGTGAAGTCCATCAGGCGCCGGTAATCGGTGTAGGCCTCGTAGAACTCCATCATGGTGAACTCGGGATTGTGGCGCGGGCTGAGTCCCTCGTTGCGGAAGTTGCGGTTGACCTCGAACACCTTCTCGAAGCCGCCCACCACCAGGCGCTTCAGATACAGCTCCGGCGCGATGCGCAGGAACAGTTCCATGTCCAGCGCGTTGTGGTGGGTGGTGAAGGGCTTGGCCGCGGCGCCGCCGGGGATGGGGTGCATCATCGGCGTTTCGACCTCGAGGAAGCCGTGGTGCATCATGAAATTGCGGATCGACTGGATCATCCGGCTGCGGGCGACGAAGGTGAAGCGCGTCTGCTCGTTGGTGATCAGGTCGAGCTCGCGCGCGCGGTACTTCTGCTCGACGTCGGTCAGGCCGTGGAATTTCTCCGGCAGCGGGCGCAGCGACTTGGTCAGCAGGCGGATGGCGCTGCATTGCACGGTCAGCTCGCCGGTCCTGGTCTTGAACAGCGTGCCCTCGCAGCCGACGATGTCGCCCAGGTCCCAGCCCTTGAACTGCTTGTGCGCATCCTCGCCGCTGATGTCGTTGCTGACGAAGATCTGGATGCGCCCCGACACATCCTGGATGCTGGCGAAGCTGGCCTTGCCCATCACGCGCTTGAGCATGATGCGGCCGGCGACCTTGACGTCGATCGGCGTGGCTTCGAGCTCCTCGCGCGTCTTCGCGCTGTAGAGCTCATCGAGCTTGCCGGCGAGGTTCTCGCGCGAAAAATCGTTGGGGAAGGCCTGGCCCGTGGCGCGCCAGGCGGCGAGTTTCTCGCGGCGTTCGGCGATCAGGCGGTTTTCATCTACGGGTGGGGTTTGCGTGCTGTCGGTCATGGTGATGGACTCAATAGAAACGGTGAACGGTGAAGCCGAGCGCCGCGGCGGCCTCGGCCTGGGTCTTGTCGGCGGTGGCGAAGGCGGTAACGGCCAGTTGCTCGGCGGCGGCCAGGTGCAGGGCATCCAGGGTGCGCAAGGGCAGTTCCGCGAGCCGGCCGATCAGATGGTAAGCCGTGGTGAAGTTCTCGTCATCGATGCTGCCGACGCGCAGCGTGCCATCCTGGATATCGGCGGCGAGTTCCGCGTTGATGCGGCTTTCGCGCAAGGGGTCGATCTCCCGGTTGCGACGGCGGCGCGCCAGCGCGCAGCGCAACTCGACGACGGACAGGCGGCTGATCGCCATCGCGTTCTGCTGCAGCAGCGCGTCGAATTCCGCACTGAATGGCTCGTCCAGATAGCGCTTGACCAGCGCGCTGGTGTCGGCGTAGATCATCAGCACCGCTCTTCGCGGTCTTCCGCGATGGTCTGCGACAGCGGCGGGTCAAGCCGCGGCTGGCTGGCACGGAATGCCGCCAGCGAGCGGAACTTCGGCTTTGCCGGCTTGATCGGCAGGATGCGCGCCACCGGCTCGCCACGCCGGGTGACGATGACCTCGTCGTCGGTGGCGAAGAGCTGCTCCGGGTGGGAAAGCCCCTCGCGCGCTTCGCGGATGGTGATGGTTTTCACGGGAAATCCTTGTTGTGTCACAACGGGCAATATTGTGACACATTTCCGGCGGGGCAGGCCTTCGGCTGTGGCAGCAGATAGTCGGCGCTGGCGGTACGGCGGTTGGTTGGCCTGAGCGGTCACTGGCGATAGCTGGACGCATGTCTCAATTTGGCCACCCGCTTTTCGGTTCGGTCGAGATCGGCGTCGCCGTTGTCTGCTTTTCCTATATTAGTGCTATAGTGCCGTCGTGCAGTGGGTAAAGGAGGTTCAATCATGACAGCGACACCTGTTCAATCCAGCGTAAAGATCATCGGAACCAACGGGCAGATTTCGCTCGGCAAGCAGTTCGCCGGGCGGCAGGTGCTCGTCGAGGAACGGGAACCGGGCGTCTGGCTGGTGCGGACCGCCACGGTACTTCCCGACAACGAACGCTGGCTGCACCAGCCGCAGGCCGCGACCGAACTCCAGGAAGCCATGACCTGGGCGCAGAACAATCCGCCGACCGACCGCAAGTCCGGTGCCGTGCTGGAGAAACTTCGTGGCAAAGGCTGAGACCGAGACGACGGTCAGGCTTGATTTGAACAACCCGGTGTTTCAGGAAAACCTGCTCACACTGCAAAAGCCGGAACGGCTCGCCGCGCTCGATACCCTTGGCCGCCTGCGGCAAATGATCTGGAACCAGGTATATCGAGACAAGGGGCTGCACTGGGAAAAGATACTCAGCGTCAAGCCTCCCGCCGGCATCGACGCCATCTATTCGCTCCGCATCACACAATCGCGCCGCGCCACCGCCTACCGCGATGGCGACTTCATCCGCCTGCTGACCGTCGCACCGGACCACGACAGCACTTACGGCAGGCAGTAAGCTTTTCTGGCGGTAACAGGTGAAAGGCTACGGTTCGCCGTCCCGCCAGCGCCGACTTTTACACCCCTTGCTTCAGGCTGGCTTCGATGAAGGCATCGAGGTCGCCGTCGAGCACTTTCTGCGTGGCGGAGATTTCGACGTTGGTGCGCAGGTCCTTGATGCGCGAGTTGTCCAGCACGTAGCTGCGGATCTGGTGGCCCCAGCCGACGTCGGTCTTGCCGGCTTCCAGCTTGTCGGCTTCGGCCTGGCGCTTGCGCAGTTCGAGCTCGTAGAGGCGCGATTTCAGCATCGCCATCGCTTCGGCGCGGTTGCGGTGCTGCGAGCGGTCGTTCTGGCACTGGACGACGATGCCGGTCGGAACGTGGGTGATGCGGATCGCCGAGTCGGTCTTGTTGATGTGCTGGCCGCCGGCGCCGGAGGCGCGGAAGGTGTCGGTGCGCAGGTCGGCGGGGTTGATTTCGACCTCGATGCTGTCGTCGATCTCGGGATACACGTAAAGGCTGGCGAAGCTGGTGTGGCGCCCGCCCGAGGAATCGAAGGGGGACTTGCGTACCAGGCGATGCACGCCGGTCTCGGTACGCAGGAAGCCGTAGGCATAGTCGCCCTCGACCTTGAGCGAGGCGCTGCGGATGCCGGCGACGTCGCCGTCGGTCTGCTCCAGCAGTTCGGTTTTCCAGCCCTTGCGCTCGCAGTATTTCAGGTACTGGCGCAGCAGCATGCTGGCCCAGTCGCAGGCTTCGGTGCCGCCGGCGCCGGCCTGGATGTCGATGAAGCAGTTGTTGGGGTCGGCCGGGTTGTTGAACATGCGGCGGAATTCGAGGTCGGCCACCAGTTTTTCCGCCCGGTCGAGATCGCCGTCGACGGCCGCCATGGTTTCCGCGTCGTCTTCGTCGCGCGCCAGTTCGAACAGTTCGCGGGCTTCGGCGAGGCCGGTGCCGACGCCGGACAGGGTGCCGACCACGGCTTCGAGGGACTTCTTTTCGCGGCCCAGGGCCTGGGCGCGCTCGGCGTCGTCCCAGATTTTCGGGTCTTCGAGGATCTGGTTCAGTTCGGCGAGTTTTTCCGCTTTGCCATCGTAGTCAAAGATACCTCCGCAGCTGTTCGCCACGACCGGAAAGGTCGGCGATGCGGTTGGCGACGGCGTTGATGCGTTCGGCTTCCATGACTGTTCCTGGCTGAAATGCAAAGACGGGAATTATACGCGCTGCGCCTGGCGACGTCGCTCGCGCAGTGATGAACCGGGGGCTGTGATAGCCTTGAATCTTTATCATCAACCCGGAAATTACGGCAATGTCGGAAATGATTTTTTACGAACGGGTCGTGGCGCTCAACGACAAGATCCACGGCGGGCTGCGGGTGCGTCCGGCAAGCAGCTTCGCGTATGCCGCGAGGACCAATTCGGTGCCGCTTCTGACCAGCGAGTTTTTCGAGGCGGCGCGCGAGTATCCGATCGTTTTTGCCCGCGGCGAAGCCGGTCCGGTGGCCGCGGCGCTGCTCGGCCTGCGCGAAGCGGAGAACCTTTTCGTCGACCGGGACGGCAAATGGGATGCGCGCTATGTACCGGCGTTCGTGCGGCGCTACCCCTTCGTCCCCGGCAAGGGCCCCCAGGGCGAATTGCTGGTATGCATCGACGAGGCGTCGTCGTGCTTCGATGCCGGCGAAGGCGAAGCCCTGTTCCAGGAGGGCAAGCCGACCCCGCAGCTGGAGCACGCGATGAAGTTCCTCGCCGAGTTCCACCAGGCGGCCGCCATCACCGAGACCCTGGGCCGGCGCTTGCAGGATCTGGGCGTGCTGCGCCAGGCCGATTCGGTAGCGCAATTGACCGATGGCACGCAGTTCCGCCTCAACGGCCTGAACGTGGTCGACGAATCCAAACTGCGCGCCCTGGATCGCGATGTGGTCCAGGAGTTGTTCGCCAGCGGCGGTCTGGCGGTGATCTACGCCCACCTGATGTCCCTGGGAAATTTGGGCGGGCTGGTCGATCGTTTGAGCAAACGCGGCGCAAGCGTAAAGCCCGCAGTGTCCTGAGGCCATGCCGGACCGCCGGAAAGTCCGCCCGGTGCGGACTTTCTTGCGCGCGGAAAATTTCCGCTATGATTGGAATTTCCCGCAGCAGCATTTCCATGGCCAAATACGTTTTCGTTACGGGTGGTGTCGTGTCCAGTCTGGGCAAGGGCATCGCCGCCGCCAGCCTCGGGGCGATCCTCGAATCGCGCGGCATCAAGGTTACCCACCTCAAGCTCGACCCCTACATCAACGTCGATCCCGGCACCATGTCGCCGTTCCAGCACGGCGAGGTGTTCGTTACCGAGGACGGCGCCGAGACCGACCTCGACCTCGGCCATTACGAGCGCTTCACCAGCGCCAAGATGGGCAAGCGCAACAACTTCACCACCGGCCAGATCTACGATTCGGTGATCAGGAAGGAGCGGCGCGGCGAGTATCTGGGCAAGACGGTGCAGGTCATCCCGCACATCACCGACGAGATCAAGATCCACATCAAGCGCGGCGCCGAGGGCGCCGACGTGGCCATCGTCGAGGTGGGCGGTACGGTGGGCGACATCGAATCGCTGCCCTTCCTCGAAGCGATTCGCCAGATGGGCATCGAAGAGGGCCGCGCCAACGCCTGCTACATCCACCTCACGCTGGTGCCCTGGATCGCCTCGGCCGGCGAACTCAAGACCAAGCCGACCCAGCACTCGGTCAAGGATCTGCGCGAGATCGGCATCCAGCCCGACATCCTGCTGTGCCGCGCCGACCGGCCGATACCGGAGGACGAGCGGCGCAAGATCGCGCTGTTCACCAATGTCCAGCCCGAGGCGGTGATCGCCGCGCTCGACGCCGATTCGATCTACAAGATTCCCGGCATGCTGCACGACCAGATGATCGACGAGATCGTCTGCCACAAGCTGGGCATCCTGGCCAAGGCCGCGAACCTCTCGGTCTGGAACAACCTGGTCGATGCGCTCGAACATCCGCAGCACGAGGTCAATGTCGCCTTCGTCGGCAAGTACGTCGATCTCACCGAGTCCTACAAGTCGCTGACCGAAGCCCTGGTGCATGCCGGCATCCACACGCGCAGCAAGGTATGCATCCACTTCATCGACTCCGAGGCGGTCGAGGCCGGCGGCACCGCGCCGCTGGAGAAGATGGATGCCATCCTGGTCCCCGGCGGTTTCGGCAAGCGCGGCACCGAAGGCAAGATCGCGGCGATCCGCCATGCGCGCGAAAACAGGGTGCCGTATCTGGGCATCTGCCTCGGCATGCAGCTCGCCACCATCGAGTTCGCCCGCCATGTCGCGGGTTTCGAGGGCGCCAACAGCACCGAGTTCGATGCCGACACGCCGCATCCGGTGGTGGCGCTGATCACCGAATGGCAGGACCGCGAGGGGCGCGTCGAAAAGCGCGACGCCGGTTCCGACCTCGGCGGCACCATGCGTCTGGGCGCCCAGCGTTGTCCGGTCAAGCCCGGCACCCTGGCGTCGGCGATCTACGGCGCCGAGGTCAACGAGAGGCATCGCCATCGCTACGAGGTGAACAACACCTACGTGCCCAAGCTCGAAGCGGCCGGCATGGTGATTTCGGCGCGCACGCCGAGCGAAGACCTGCCGGAGATGATGGAGCTGCCGGCGACGATGCACCCGTGGTTCGTCGGCGTGCAGTTCCACCCCGAATTCACCTCCAACCCGCGCACGGGCCACCCGCTGTTCATCGCCTACGTCAAGGCGGCGCTGGCTCACAAAGGCGTCAAGTGAAGCTCTGCGACCCAACATGGAAAGTCGCACCATGAAGCTGTGCGGCTTTGAGGTCGGCCTCGACCGGCCGCTGTTCCTGATCGCCGGCCCCTGTGTCATCGAATCGCGCGGGATGGCGCTCGATACCGCCGGGCAATTGCGCGACATCTGCCGCACGCTGGGCCTGAACTTCATCTACAAGTCGTCCTACGACAAGGCCAACCGCAGTTCCGGCAAGTCCTTCCGCGGGCTTGGCATGGAGCAGGGGCTGGACATCCTGGCCGATGTCAAAAAGCAGATCGGCGTGCCGGTGCTGACCGATGTGCATGCGGAACACGAAGTCGCGGCCGTCGCCTCCGTGGTCGACGTGCTGCAGACGCCGGCTTTCCTCTGCCGCCAGACCGATTTCATCCAGGCCTGTGCCGCATCGGGCAAGCCGGTGAACATCAAGAAGGGCCAGTTCATGGCGCCCGGCGACATGAAGCAGGTGGTGCTCAAGGCGCGCGAAGTGAATGGCGGCGCTGACAACATCATGGTCTGCGAGCGCGGCGCGTCCTTCGGCTACAACAACCTGGTGTCCGACATGCGCAGCCTGGCGATCATGCGCGAGACCGGCTGCCCGGTGGTGTTCGACGCCACGCATTCGGTGCAGTTGCCGGGCGGGCAGGGCGACCGCAGCGGCGGCCAGCGCGAGTTCGTGCCGGTGCTGGCAAGGGCGGCCGTAGCCGTTGGCGTTGCCGGCCTGTTCATGGAAACGCATCCCGATCCGGCCAGGGCCATGTCCGACGGGCCCAACGCGTGGCCGCTGCCGCAGATGGCGGCGCTGCTGGAACAACTGGTGGAGCTCGACGCGCTGGTCAAGCGGAAAGCGATGTTCGCATGACGAAACTCGCCTACATGGTGGTAGACGCGCGCTCCAGCGATCCGGAGCGCATGGTCGAGTACCGCCGGCTGGCGCAGATTGCCGTGGCGCACTATGGCGGCCGCTACCTGGTGCGCGGCGCGCCCTACGAGACCCTGGAAGGCAACTGGCAGCCGCAGCGCCTGGTGGTGCTGGAATTTCCCGACATGGAAGCCGCGCGAAAGTTCTATGATTCTCCGGAATATGCAGCAGCGCGCGCCGCGCGCGCAGGCGTGTCGGATTTCGACATGCTGCTGGCAGAGGCTTATTGATTCAATCACGAGGAAACAATCATGAGTGCAATCGTTGATGTCGTCGCCCGCGAGATTCTCGACTCGCGCGGCAATCCCACCGTCGAGGCCGATGTCCTGCTCGAATCCGGCGTCATGGGCCGCGCCGCCGTGCCTTCCGGCGCTTCCACCGGCTCGCGCGAGGCGATCGAACTGCGCGACGGCGACGCCGCGCGTTACCTCGGCAAGGGCGTGAGCAAGGCCGTGGAGAACGTCAACACCGAGATTTCCGAAGCCATCATCGGCCTCGACGCCGAGGAGCAGGCCTTCGTCGACAAGGCCCTGATCGACCTCGACGGCACCGACAACAAGTCGCGCCTCGGCGCCAATGCCATGCTCGCCGTCTCGATGGCGGTGGCCAAGGCCGCGGCCGAGGAAGCCGGCCTGCCGCTCTACCGCTATTTCGGCGGCTCCGGCCCGATGTCGCTGCCGGTGCCGATGATGAACGTGATCAACGGCGGCGCCCACGCCAACAACAACCTCGACATCCAGGAGTTCATGATCCTGCCGGTCGGCGCAGGCAGCTTCCGCGAGGCGCTGCGCTGCGGCGCCGAGGTGTTCCAGCACCTGAAGAAACTGGTGGACAAGAAGGGTTACCCGACCACGGTCGGCGACGAGGGCGGCTTCGCGCCCAACGTTTCCGGCAACGACGAGGCCATCGAGCTGATCCTGCGCGCGATCGAATCCGCCGGCTATACGCCGGGCCAGGATGTCGTGCTGGGGCTGGACTGTGCCAGTTCGGAGTTCTACAAGGATGGCAAGTACATCCTCGCCTCGGAAAACCTGGAACTCGGCTCCGAGGCATTTGCCGACTACCTGGCGACCCTGGCCGACCGCTACCCGATCATCAGCATCGAGGACGGCATGGCGGAAGGCGACTGGGGTGGCTGGAAGACGCTGACCGACAAGCTGGGCAAGAAGGTGCAGATCGTCGGTGATGACCTCTTCGTCACCAATCCGAAGATCCTCCGCGAAGGCATCCAGAAGGGCATCGCCAATTCCATCCTGATCAAGATCAACCAGATCGGCACGCTGACCGAAACCTTTGCCGCCGTCGAGATGGCCAAGCGCGCCGGCTACACCAATGTCATTTCGCACCGCTCCGGCGAAACCGAGGATTCGACCATCGCCGACATCGCGGTCGGCCTCAATGCCGGCCAGATCAAGACCGGCTCGCTCAGCCGCTCGGACCGCATCGCCAAGTACAACCAGCTGCTGCGCATCGAGGAAGACCTCGGCGAGACGGCGACCTACCCCGGACTGGACGCCTTCTACAACATCAGGAAGTAGGCCCCGCGGCCGTTCGCAATGAATTGGCCGACGCTGGCGCTGGTCGTCCTCATCGCCCTCCTGCAATATCCGTTATGGCTGGGCAAGGGCGGCTGGATCCGCGTCTGGGACTACGAGCGCCAGCTGCAGGCGCAGCGCCAGGTCAACCAGAAGCTGGAGCAGCGCAATGCCGGCCTGGATGCCGAGGTGCGCGACCTCAAGTCGGGCCTCGATGCCATCGAAGAGCGTGCCCGCTATGAGCTGGGCATGATCAAGGAAGGCGAGGTTTTCGTCCAGGTGCCGCAGAAGGCCCCGCCGGCGCCAACCCCGCCGCCGGCCAAGGGCGACGCGGCGCAGTGACTCAGTTCGCCTGTTGCAGGCCCGCGCGATAGCGCCGCGCGTTTTCCACGTAGCCCTGCGCCGCCAGCAGCAGGCGCGCCACTTCGTCGTCGGAGAGCTGGCGCACCACCTTGCCCGGCGAGCCCATCACCAGCGAGCGTTCCGGGATCACCTTGCCTTCCGGGATCAGCGAATTCGCGCCGATGATGCAGTGGCGGCCGATCACGGCATGGTTGAGGATCACGCTCTTGATGCCGATCAGCGATTCCTCGCCGATGGTGCAGCCATGCAGCATGACCAGGTGGCCGACGGTGACGTTCGCGCCCAGGATCATCGGCACGCCGGCGTCGACGTGCAGTACCGAGCCGTCCTGGATGTTGCTGCCGGCGCCGATGGTGATCGTGTCGTTGTCGCCGCGCACGACGGCGTTCCACCAGATGCTGGCAGCGTCGCCGAGACGGACGTCGCCGATCACGGTGGCGTTGGGGGCGACCCAGGCCTTACGCCCGAGGACGGGCTGCCGGTCGCCGAGGTTGTAGATGGCCATGGAATTCCTCCTGTTCGCGACGCCTAGCGGTCGCGTTTTGGCTTCCATTCCGGCTTGGCGCCGGCGGGCTTCTTCCAGTCCGGCTTCTTGCCGGCGCGGGCGGGCGGCGCCTTGCGCGGCGGGCGGGTATCGACGAACTCGCCGGGCGCCATGACGCGCGTCTTGAGCGCGAACTGGCGCACGCGGATGCGGCGCAGGATGTCCATCAGGTCGGCCGGCAGCGCGGCCGGCAGTTCCACCGAGCTGTAGTCGTCGAACAGGTTGATCTGGCCGATGTCCTTGCCGGCGATGCCGGCTTCGTTGGCGATGGCACCGACGATTTCCTTGGGCAGCACGCCCTGGTTGCGGCCGATCTCGATGCGGTAGCGTGCAAGTTGGCCGGGCGCGAAGCTGCGCGGCTGCACCGGCGTGTCGCCGCGGTTTTCGCGCGCCGGGCGCTCGCGGCGGGGTTCGGCGGCTCCGTCATCGGGCTTGCTGCGGGCCTTGAAATCGGGCTTGCGTTCAAAAGTCGGCGCTGGCGACACGGCGTGGGTAGCCGGCGCCGCATCGCGCGGCGCATGGTCGTTGGCGCCAGGCATTTGCAGCGGGCGTTCGCGCGTCGCCAGCCAGGCCAGCGCGGCGGCGATCTCGCGCGCGGCGATGTCCTGCTCGCCTTCCATGCGGCGCACCACGTCGAAGAAGAAATCCAGCTTCTCGCCCTTGATGATGTCCACCACCTGCTGGGTGAACTGGGCGACGCGGCGGTTGGCGACCTCGCCCGGGGTCGGCATGGTCAGTGCGGTGATCTTCTGCTTGGTGGCGCGCTCGATGAGTTTGAGCATGTACATCTCGCGCGGCGCCAGGAACAGGATGGCGCGGCCGGTGCGCCCGGCGCGGCCGGTGCGGCCGATGCGGTGCACGTAGGCCTCGGTGTCGTAGGGCACGTCGTAGTTGATGACGTGGCTGATGCGCGCCACGTCCAGCCCGCGCGCGGCGACGTCGGTGGCGACCACGATGTCGATGGTGCCGGCCTTGAGGCGTTCGATCACCTGTTCGCGCAGGCCCTGGGTCAGGTCGCCGTTCAACGCCGCGACCGAATAGCCGCGCGCTTCGAGCTTGTCGGCAAGTTCCACGGTGGCGGTCTTGGTGCGCACGAAGATGATGGCGGCGTCGAAATCGTCCTCGACTTCGAGGATGCGCGTCAGCGCTTCCAGCTTCTGCCCGGTATGCGTCTGGCAGTAAGACTGGCTGGTGCTGACCACGGTCGAGGTGGCCGAGCGGATCTTGATTTCCTTCGGCTCGCGCAGGTGCTCGTGCGCCACGCGGCGGATCACGTCAGGCATGGTGGCCGAGAACAGCGCGGTCTGGCGCTCGGCCGGGGTGTGTTCGAGGATCCACTTGACGTCGTCGATGAAGCCCATGCGCAGCATTTCGTCGGCTTCGTCCAGCACCAGCGTTTGCAGGTTGCCCAGCACCAGGCTCTTGCGCTCCAGGTGGTCCATGACGCGTCCGGGTGTGCCGACGATGACGTGGGTGCCGCGCGACAGCGCGCGCAACTGCACCACCATGCTTTGCCCGCCGTAGATCGGCAGGACGTGGAAGCCGGGCATGTGGTGGGCGTACTTCTGCAAGGCCTCGGCGACCTGGATCGCCAGCTCGCGCGTCGGCGTCAGGATCAGGGCCTGCGGCACGGCGCGCTTGAGGTCGATCTTCTGTAGCAGCGGCAGGGCGAAGGCGGCGGTCTTGCCGGTGCCGGTCTGGGCCTCGCCGAGCAGGTCGTGGCCGGCCAGCAGCACGGGGATGCAGGCCGCCTGGATCGGTGAGGGCGTCTCGTAACCGACGTCGGCGAGCGCCTTGAGCAATGGCGGGGCAAGCCCGAGGGTGTCGAACCCGGCGGCAGTGATTTCTGGGGTGGTGGTCATGGCATGCCTGCGCGGGGCAGGGAATTTCGAGGGAAAGGCGGGCCGGAGATGTTGAATCGGCCGGAGAACCGCGCATTATCCCCGAATTCGGGCCAAAAAGCCCGTGTTTATTCGCCCGCGGCGTGGCGTTCGATCACGCCGTCGATGAATTTGCGGAGGAATCCCTCGGTTTGCGCGCTGTGGAAACGGTCGATTTCGACGCCGCGGCTGTAGGCGATCACGGTCGGAAAGCCGCGCACCTTGTGCCGCCCGGCGATCCGCATGTTCTCGTCGGCGTCGACATTGGCCAGCAGGAAGGCGCCGTCGTAGCTGCGCGCCAGGCGGTCGAGCAAGGGGCCCAGCACGCGGCAGGGCGCGCACCAGTCGGCGCCGATGTCGACCAGCACCGGGGTTTCATGTGAGCGCGCCACCACCGCCGTCTCGAAATCCTCTTCGGTGGCGTCGAAGATCCTTGCCGTTGCTTCCTGCTTCGTGTGCATCGTGCGTGCGCTTCCGTCAGACCCGCAGCAGGGCGATCTTCAACGGCGGCTGGCCGTCGGAACTCGGGAAGTCGGCTTCCGGCAGGATCCATTCCATCTCGCGGATCGGCCGTCCGGCCTTGGCCGCGCTGCGCTGCAGCTGGTCCAGCCAGGCATCGCGCCTGACGTCGGCGACGTTGTTGCTGCAGATCAGCGTGCCGCCCTCGGCGACACAGAGCAGGGCCGGCTTGAACACGGCGGCGTAGTCATTGACCAGGTCCACCACGCCGAAGGGGCTCCTGGCGTAACGCGGCGGATCGAGGAAGACCAGGTCGAAGGCCTGCCTTTCCAGTTGCGGAAAGGGGGGCATCAGCTTGCCGCGCACCCGCTGCGCCTGGCCCAGCCCCGAGTACTGGCGCATCGCGGCGAAGGCATCGCACTTGACGAAGCGCGGGCGCACCGGCAGCGGGTTGAGCCGCGCGCTTTCCTTGCCGATCGACAGACTCGACTCGGCGAAATCGACATTGACCACGAAGCGCGCGCCGGCCTTCGCCGCCGCGATGCCGACGCCGCAGGTGTAGGCGAACAGGTTCAGCAGCGATTTGCCCGGCGCTTCATGCATCACGCGCCGGCGCGCCGCGCGCAGGTCGAGGAACAGCCACGGGTCCTGCCCGGCATGGCGCCCGACGATGCGGTAGGCCACGCCCATCTCGTGCATCTGGCGCGGCAGCGTCGCCGCGTCGATTTCCTCCGGCGGCAGCGGATTGGCGATGCGCGAATTGGCCTGGCTGCGATCGTTGTACACCAGCGCCAGGCCCGGCAGGCGTTCGGCATAGAAGGCACGCAGCGCCGCGAGCGCCTGCGTTGCCAGCGGGCTGTGGAAGCACTGCACCAGCAGCAGCTCGCCGTAACGGTCGACGGTCAGGCCGGGATGGCCCTCGACGCTGCCGTGGAACAGGCGGTAGGCGTCGGTCTGCTCGGCGTGCAGGCGCACCAGGAGGCCGGCACGTGCATCAAATGCGGCGGCAAGCAAGGGAAGGAGGGTGTCGGACATGGGGGCTTCCCGGCAGATGTTGTGCGCGTGCCAGAAGCGGAAGGCGCGGAAAAGGGCGCCATCTTACGCGCAAGCGGCGGTGAGCGCCGTGTCGCCGGCGCCGACTTCCGGATGCGGTCGGGCCCGGTCGCGAATTCCGTCCCAACCCAGTGCGCTGGCGACCTTGGCGAAACTGTCTTCCGGCGGCGCCTCGATCGCAAGTACGCGACCATCCTGCGGATGACGAAACTCGATACTGGTACACGCCAAGAGCAAGCGCCCGCAGCTGAAACGCTGCAGGAAGAAGCGATTGTGGATTCCCTTGCCCCAGGTCGCGTCGCCGATGATGGGATGGGCGATGTGTTTCATGTGGCGGCGCAGCTGGTGTTGACGGCCGGTCCCGGGGGTGAGACTCACCAGCGCATAGCGCGAGGTCGGGTAGCGGTCGATGGCCACGGGCAGTTCGGCGGTGGCCAGCCGCCGGTACTCGGTGACCGCCGACAGTCCGTCGGTTCTGACCTCGGGCGCGACGCGGCGACCGTAATCGTCGAACCGGCGCGACAGGGCATGGTCGATAACGCCGGACTCGGCTGGCCAGCCGCGGACGATGGCGAGGTAGTGTTTTCGCAGCTCGTCGCGCTGGAACTGTCCGCCGACCTCGCGCGCGCTGTCGGCATCGAGCGCGAACAGCAGCACGCCGGAGGTGCCCTTGTCGAGGCGATGCAAGGGATGCACCCGCCGGCCGATCTGGTCGCGCAGCAACTGCACGGCGAAGCGCGTTTCATGGCGGTCGATGTCGCTGCGGTGCACCAGCAGTCCGGCGGGCTTGTTGATGGCGACCAGGCAGTCGTCGCGGTAGAGAATGTCGAGCATGTTGCGCAGGCTGCGGATGAAATGGAAAAAGTCGGTCGAACCAAACTGCCTGACTTGTGTCGGATCAGGAGTCGGCGATGTTACGGTACGGCGCCCAAGGGTCCTTGATCACTCAAGTGGCCCACACCACCGGAATTTTGACCGCTGCTGCGCCGCATAGTAGTCTTGCACCGACACCGCGCAACAAATGTGCTGTCGCTTGCGCCGGAATTTCGGCGCCGGTCAAGAATAGCAGCGATTGGGGCGGCACCGGGGAACTGCGAGCCGAGCATTGGGGTGACGGGAAATGAATATCATCGCGTGGAGTAGTGAATTTGCCCTGGGCGTCGATGAAATCGACCAGCAGCACCAGGCCCTGGTGGGCATGATCAACGCCCTTGACGCCAGTACCCGCGACGATTCTTCGTCGGATACCGTGCGTCAACTGCTGCGCGATCTCAACGACTACGTGCGGGATCACTTCGCTTTCGAGGAACGCCTGATGGCCGGGGGCGGGTGTTCGCTGGAACTGGTCACCCGGCATCTGGGCGAACATGCCTACTTTCGCAGTGTGCTGAAGGATTTGACGTCCGATTTCGAGAACGGACGGCGTAACGTCACTGCTACGCTGATCGAATACCTGGTGCATTGGCTGCTGCACCATATCGTGGTCGTGGACAAGGCCATGGCGCATCAGCTCGATTCCGCGGACCCTGAACTCGACAAGCGCGTTGCCGCCGTGTTGACGCGCGATGTGGCCGGGGGCTTGAGCGACTCGGAGCGCTACCTGCTGGCGGAACTGCGGCGCGCCAATCAAGAACTCGAACTGCAGGTTCGCCAGCGCACCCGGATCCTTAACGATCAGAAATACAAGCTGGAAGCCGCTTTGCGCGAGAAGTCGGCTCTGATCGAAAAAATGTCGGCCGAGCTTGCGTCACTGCGCCCGACGAATTAGCCGCCGGCAGAATGTCTCGGCGCCGTGCGCGCGCCTGCGGTCCGGTCCCGGCCATCCGTGTCGCGATTTGCAGCAGACGCCTGGGCATCCGCAGCCCGGGCGGTGCGTCGCGGGTGCCGACTGCCTGCAGGGCCAAGTCCGAGCTTGATTCTTTTCCCGCCTTCTTTCATAATTCGCCCCTCGCTTGGCCGGTGTTTGCTTCGGCAGGCGCGCAGTTTTCGGTGGTGGCTGTAGCTCAGTTGGTAGAGTCCTGGATTGTGATTCCAGTTGTCGTGGGTTCGAGTCCCATCAGCCACCCCACCCAAATTCCGCATCATGACCGGCGCCGGTGTTCTGCAGGCGCCTTGCAGGCTATCCAAGGCCCTGCGGATTTCCCTAGTGGATCCTGACGATAAAAATCGCGCAATTGCGCATAGACCTCCGGGTACTCGCTCCTGAGCAGTTCCGGGGTTTCGAAAAATGCTTCGCTGGTGACGGCAAAGAACTCGTTGGGCATTTCCGCGCCATACGGATCGAGGGGCGTATCCTCGCCGGCATCGACGCGTCGCCGAAAGTCGCCGAAGGCCGCGCTCATGACGTCGATCCAGCGCCGCCGCGACATGCCGGCATGCAATGGCGGCAGGCCGTCGGCGTCGCCGCTTTTCATGTCCAGCTTGTGGGCGAACTCGTGGATCACCACGTTGATGCCGTCGGCGTCTTCGGCCTGGTCGAACCAGGAAATCAGCACCGGGCCGCCGTACCAGGCTTCGCCCATGACTTCGTCGTCGTATTCATGCACCACGCCGTCCTCGTCGATCATGCGGCGCGGGATCACGAAGTCGCCCGGATAGACCACGATGCCGACCCAGCCGGCATACCAGTCGAGGCCGAGGTGCAGGATCGGCAGGCAGGCCTGCAGCGCGATGGTGAGCTGGATGCGGGGCGTGAGCTGCAGGCCCTGCGCGCCGCTCCACTGTTTCTCGGCGATGAGCTGGCGGGCCAGCAGGCGCAGGCGGGCATGTTCGTCGGGCGTGAGATGGCCGAGGAAGGGCAAGCCGGCCTCGACCTGGTCCCAAAGCGGTTCCGGGATCCGCAGGCGATCGCCCCGGCGGCGGCGCCACCAGTCAAAAAGCGTGCGCATCATGTCCGGTGCCGGGTGTTGAGCCAGATGCCGGAAAGGATCAGGCCGATGCCGGCGGCATGATACGGCGCCGGCGTTTCGTCGAGAAAGATCATCGCCAGCACGATGGCAAACGCCGGCACCAGGTGCATGAACAGCCCGGCACGGGCCGCGCCGACTTCGGCGACGCCGCGATTCCACAGGATGTAACCGAGGAAGGCGGGGAAGACGCCGGTATAGACAATGCCGGCGATCGATCCCGCGCTGGCGATCACATGGCGGCCCCGGGCCATTTCCCAGAGATAGAACGGAAACAGGAACAGCAGCCCGGTAAAGCTGATCGCGGCGAGGAAGGCCAGCGGATGCACCGCCGGCCGGCGCGCCAGCAACAGGGTGTAGGTCGCCCAGGCCACCACCGAGGCCAGGATCCAGAGGTCGCCGACATTCAGCGTCAGATCGAGCAGGCGCCGCATTTCGCCGCGGGCGACGATGGCCAGCACGCCGGCCAGTGACACCAGGATTCCCGTCGCCTCGCGCAAGTGCAGGCGCCGGCCCATCAGCAGCCACGAAATCAGCACGATCATGATCGGGATGAAGGAGTTCAGCAGCGTACCGTTGATGGCGGTGGTGTGTTGCAGGCCGCCATAGACCAGCACGTTGTAGCCGCCGGTGCCGAGTGCGCCGAAGAACAGCAGCCAGGGCCAGGCGGCGCGCAGTTGCGGCCAGTCGCGACGCACATGGGGCAGGGCCAGCGGCAGCAGGCAGAGCAGGGCCACCATCCAGCGCCAGAAGGAGAGCGCCACCGGCGGCAGTTCGGCGTGAAAGGCGCGGCTGACGATCCAGTTGCCGGCCCAGAACAGGTTGGCCAGCGTCAACAGCAGGTAGGGGGAGAGGCGAAGGGGTTTGGTCATGGATGGAGGATTATGTCCCCGTCCGCGTGCGGCGGGGACGGTATTCCGGCACTGTGGCCTGATCGGCGCGGGAGGGGGGCCACGGCCGGAGCGTGCCGCATGGGATAATCCGGCCATGGTCTCCGTGGTGCATTCCCTGCAGCAATCCGATGGCGAGGCTGCCGCACTGTCGCAATTGCGTCTGGGCATGTCCGACGCGGCGGCAGGGCGCATTGTCGACGCCCTGGCATTGGCGCGCGAAGCCTACGGCGAAAAGCTGCTCGGTACCGGAGAGCCGATATTGCAGCACGCCCTGGGCATGGCCCTGATCGTCGCTTCGCTCGACCTCGATGCCGATGCCCGCGTCGCCGCCCTGCTGTTTGCGGCCAGCGACCATGTCGAGGATTGCGCCGGGCGCCTGAAAGTCGGCTATGGCGATACGGTGGCCGGACTGGTTGCCGGCCTGCACCGCCTTGGCAGCCTGCGCCCGCTGACGCGCGCTGCGGCGGCCGAAGGCGTGGCCGGAGTCAAGGCGCAGACCGAGATCCTGCGCAAGATGCTGCTGGCCATGGTCGATGACATCCGCGTCGTCCTGCTGCGCCTGGCGAGCCGCGTGCAGACCTTGCGCTTCCTCAACAACCGGCCCGGCGCGGTGCGCGAGGAGATGGCGCAGGAAAGCCAGCTGATCTACGCGCCGCTGGCCAACCGCCTGGGCATCTGGCATGTGAAGTGGGAGCTCGAGGATCTTTCCTTCCGCTACCTGGAGCCGGAAACCTACAAACGCATCGCGACAATGCTCGATGAAAAGCGCTCGGAACGCGAGGCTTTCATTGCCGCCGCGGTGGCGCGCCTGCAGGCGGAGATGGCCGCCGCCGGGGTTCACGCCGAAGTCTATGGCCGGCCGAAGCACATCTACAGCATCTGGAACAAGATGCGCGGCAAGGACATCGACTTTGCCGAGGTGTACGACGTGCGTGCGGTGCGCATCATCGTCGATGACATCAAGGACTGCTATACGGCGCTGGGTATCGTGCACCACCTGTGGCAGCCGATCCACGGCGAATTTGACGACTACATTTCCCATCCCAAGGGCAATTTCTACCGCTCGCTGCATACCGCCGTCGAAGACGAGGGCGGCCGCTCGCTGGAGGTGCAGATCCGTACCCGCGAGATGCACGAGCACGCCGAACTGGGCGTGGCTGCCCACTGGCGCTACAAGGAGGCGGGCAGCCCGGCGAAGGCGGGCGGCGCCTACGAAAACAAGATTTCCTGGTTGCGGCAGCTGCTCTCGTGGCGCGACGAAATCGCCGATTCCGCCGAATGGGTGCAGCAGTTCAAGCGCGCCGCGCTGGATGACACGATTTACGTGCTGACGCCGCAGGACAAGGTGATCGACCTGCCGCGTGGGGCCACTCCGCTGGATTTCGCCTATCGGCTGCATACCGATCTCGGCCATCGCTGTCGCGGGGCGAAAGTCGATGGCCACATGGTTTCGCTGAATACCCCCCTGCAGAACGGCCAGCGCGTGGAGATTGTCAGCATCAGGAGCGGCGGTCCGTCGCGTGACTGGCTGAATCCGGCGCAGGGCTACCTCGCGACACCGCGCGCACGCGCCAAGGTCAAGCAATGGTTCGCCGCCCAGGACGAGGCGGAGCAGCTCGCGCAGGGACGCAGCCTGGTCACCCGTGAGCTGCAGCGCGAAGGGCGGACCCAGGCCAGCCTCGACGAGCTGGCCGCCAAGCTCGGCCTGAAGTCCGCCGAGGCGCTGTTCCTCGGCGTGGCGCGCGGCGAGGTCGGCATGCGGGCAATCGACACGGCGCTGCGCGGTGGTGCGGAAGCCCTGGCGCCGGAGCCGGAAATCCTCATGCGCAAGAGCCGCGCCGGCGACAGCCGCATCCTGGTGGTGGGTGTGGACAAGCTGCTGACGCAGATGGGCAAGTGCTGCAAACCGATGCCGCCCGATGCCATCACCGGCTTCGTCACGCGCGGCAAGGGCATCTCGATCCATCGCGTCGAGTGCGTGAACTACCGCAACATGGCGGCGCGCAATCCCGAGCGGGTCATCGGCGCCGAATGGGGAGAGCAGGCAGGGGCGATCTATCCGGTCGACCTGGTGGTGGATGCCGCCGACCGCCAGGGCTTGCTGCGCGACATCTCCGACGTCCTGTCGCGCGAGAAGATCAACGTCACCGCGGTAAGGACGCGATCGCGCGCCGGCTCCGCCCGCATGAGCTTCGTCGTCGAACTGCCGGGCACGGAAATTCTTGCAAGAGTGCTATCCTTGCTGCATGAGGTGCCCGGAGTGGTCCGTGCGACGAGAGGCTGAAAGTCGACCGTTATCGGCCCAATGATGCAGGGATTCGGACGAGGGATGTAGCGTGAGTACAGTAGCGCTGGATTTTGAGAGAACGCACGAGTGGGTCGCGGTAAACAGCTACCGGGTGCGAATCGCCGCGTTTGCCCTGATGGCAATTCCGATTGCCCTGCATGTGCTGCCGCAAAGTCCGGGCGCGTTGTTCTGGGTCGCCTTCCTGCTGCAGTTCGCGGCCTATCCGCACCTGATGCAGTGGCGCATCCGGGCTTGCGAGCACGCCGAGAAGGCCGAACTCGACAACCTGGTCGTCGATGCGGTGGTGTCCGGCGCCTGGGCGGCGGGGCTCGGTTTCCCGTTGTGGATCACCGTCGCCCTGTGCCTCGCGACGCTGCTCAACCACACCATCATGCGCGGCCTGCCGGGCATCCTGATCTGTCCGGCGGCGCTGCTCAGCGGTGCCCTGGCGTCAACCACGGTGATCGCCTTCCGCGTGTCCGCCGATACCGACGGACTGGTGACGCTGGCATCCATCATCGGCCTGGCGATCTACCTCTCCCTGATGGGGGTCGAGTTCTTCACCTACATCCGCCGGTTGCAGGAGGTGCAGGGCGCCGTTGCTGCACAGAAGCAGATCCTCGAGGACGCCAACGCCGCATTGCACGAGCAGATCAGAACCATCCACGATTTGCAGGAAACGCTGCGAGAGCAGGCCAACCGTGACTCGCTCACCGGCCTGTTCAACCGGCGCTACCTCGAAGGCACGCTGGAACGGGAAATTGCCCGTTGCAAGCGCGAGGAAACCCCGATTTCCATGTTGTTGTTCGACATCGATCATTTCAAGTTGATCAACGACACCTATGGCCACCAGGCCGGCGACGAGGTGTTGCGGGTGTTGGCGCGGATACTGCAGGATAGTGCGCGCGCCGAGGACATCGTCTGTCGCTATGGTGGCGAGGAATTCCTGCTCGTGTTGCCGAAAATGCCGTTGAATATAGCCCGCGAACGCGGCGAATACCTGCTGCGGCTGTTCGAAGCCACGGTGGTCGTGTTTGGCGAACGCCGCATCCGCATCACCACCTCGATCGGCATCGCCGGGACGCCGCTGCACTCGGATTTCGCCGAGGGCCTGATTCGATGCGCGGACGAGGCGCTCTACCTGGCCAAGCACAATGGCCGGAATCGGGTGGTCACGTTTGGAGATGCCATGTAAGGCGGCGGCGGGGCAAGCGGTTCAGGCGCAGTCCCCGAAAGTCGGCGGCGCGTGGTCCCGGCCAAGGCGGAGTTGCCCAATCCGCCGCCTTCAAGTCAGGCGTGCGGCGATGTGACCGAGGTGCAGGCGGGGCAGGGCGGCGCGCAGACGCTCGGGATGTGCCGAAGCCTGCAACAGCAGGCGGCCCGATCCGTGCGCGAGGTCCGCGGCAAGACGCCGTGCCTGCCGCGCAACCGCGTCGGCGACATCGACCAGCTGCGCACGGGTTCCGATCGCCTGCTTCAACAACGGCGCGAGAAAGCTGTAATGCGTGCAGCCCAGCACGATGCGGTCGACGCCTCGGTCCAGCAGCGGCTCGATGCGGGCACTGACGTCGGCCGCCAGGGCCGGGTCATCCAGTTGCAGCATTTCGACGTGCGTGGCCCAGCCGGGGCAGGGCTCGACGACGACCTCGACCCGGTGCGCGTGGTCGCGAACAAGTTTCCTCAGACGCTGGCTGCGGGCGGTGGCTTCGGTGGTCAGGACCGCGATGCGGCCAGTCCTGGTTTCTTGCGCCGCCGGTTTGATGCCGGGTTCGACGCCGACCACGGGCATGCCGGGATGGGCGGCGCGCAGGGCATGTACCGCCGTGGCAGTCGCGGTGTTGCAGGCCACCACCAGCAGGCGGCAGCCCTCATTTGCCAGATGCTCGCCGATGGCCAGCACGCGACGCTGGATCTGCGCTTCGCTCTTGTTGCCGTAGGGGACGTGGGCGGTGTCGGCGTAGTAGACGAAGTCCGCCTGCGGCAGGGCCTCGACCAGGGCCGCCAGCACCGAGAGGCCGCCGAGGCCGGAATCGAAAACGCCGATCATGATGGAAAAGTTCCCGAAGGGACGCACTGCGCTGGCGCCGGCGATACGGCGATCATGGCTTGGCGATGCGCCCGGTCACCCGGAGTGTCGGTGACAGAACCGATGTTCAGGCTACCTTGACCGGAATCTTGCCGATCTTCGCCTGCCATTCCTTCGGCCCGGTGATGTGCACCGAGCTTCCCGCCGAATCGACGGCGACGGTGACCGGCATGTCTTTCACGTCGAATTCATAGATGGCTTCCATGCCAAGGTCGGCAAAGCCCACCACTTTGGCCGACTGGATGGCCTTGGCCACCAGGTAGGCGGCGCCGCCGACGGCCATCAGATAGGCGGACTGGTTGTCCTTGATCGCCTCGATCGCCGCCGGGCCGCGCTCGGCCTTGCCGACCATCGAGATCAGGCCGGTCTGCTCCAGCATCATGCGGGTGAATTTGTCCATCCGTGTCGCGGTGGTGGGACCGGCCGGGCCGACCACCTCGCTGCCGACAGGATCGACCGGACCGACGTAGTAGATGACGCGGTTGGTGAAGTCGACCGGCAGTTTCTCGCCCTTGGCCAGCATGTCGGCGATGCGCTTGTGCGCGGCGTCGCGGCCGGTCAGCATCTTGCCGTTGAGCAGCAGTTTTTGTCCGGGCTTCCAGGCAGCGACCTGGGCCTTGGTCAGGCTGTTCAGGTCGACGCGGGTGGCGGTGGCGGAATCGGCCTGCCAGGTGATCTTGGGCCAGTCTTCGAGGCTGGGCGGTGTTAGCCTGGCCGGGCCGGAGCCATCGAGGTGAAAGTGGCAGTGGCGCGTCGCCGCGCAGTTGGGAATCAGCGCCACGGGCAGGTTGGCGGCATGGGTCGGGTAGTCGAGCACCTTGACGTCAAGCACCGTGGTCAGGCCCCCGAGGCCCTGCGCGCCGATGCCGAGGGCATTGATCTTTTCGTGGAGTTCGAGGCGCAGTTCCTCGGCTCTGGTCTTGGCCCCTCGGGCTTTCAGGTCCTGGATGTCCACCGGCGCCATGATGGCTTCCTTGGCCAGCAGCATGGCTTTTTCCGGCGTGCCGCCGATGCCGACTCCCAATATTCCGGGCGGGCACCAGCCGGCGCCCATGGTCGGCACCGTCTTGAGCACCCAGTCGACCAGGTCATCGGAGGGATTGAGCATGGCGAACTTGGCCTTGGCTTCCGAACCACCGCCCTTGGCCGCGCAGATGACCTCGATGTGGTCGCCGGGCACGATCTCGTAATGCACCACCGCCGGGGTGTTGTCCCTGGTGTTCTTGCGCGTGCCGGCGGGATCGGCCAGCACCGAGGCGCGCAGGGGGTTGTCGACATTGCCGTAGGCGCGGCGCACGCCTTCATTGACCATTTCCTGCACCGAGAGCGTGGCATCCCACTGCACCTGCATGCCGACCTTGAGGAACACCAGGGCGATGCCGGTGTCCTGGCAGATCGGGCGGTGGCCCTCGGCCGACATGCGGCTGTTGGTGAGTATTTGCGCGATGGCGTCCTTCGCCGCCGGGGATTCCTCGCGCTCGTAAGCCGCACCGAGCGCCGTGATGTAGTCGAGCGGGTGGTAGTAGCTGATGAACTGGAAGGCGTCGGCGATGGACTGGATCAGGTCTTCCTGCTTGATGACGGTCATGGGCGGCTCCGGGTCAGTGAGGTTTGGCGCGCTGCAGGGCGAGGTTCTGGGTCATCATCCGGTCGACCGCGGCCATGGCGACGGCGGAGACCAGGAACACGACATGGATCACGACCTGCCACTTGATCGTGTGCTCGCTCAGGTTGGCGGCGTTGATGAAGGTCTTCAGCAGGTGGATCGACGAGATGCCGATGATGGCCGTCGACAGCTTGATCTTGAGGACGCCGGCGTTGACGTGCGACAGCCACTCGGGCTGGTCGGGGTGGCCTTCGAGGTCGAGGCGCGAGACGAAGGTCTCGTAGCCGCCGACGATGACCATGATCAGCAGGTTGGCGATCATCACCACGTCGATCAGGCCGAGCACGGCCAGCATGACGTCGACCTCGCTGACGCGTTCGGCGGCAATTGCGCCGTGCACGAGGTGGCTCAGTTCGACCATGAACAGCCAGCAATAGACGATCTGGGCGACGATCAGGCCGAGGTACAGGGGAGCCTGGATCCAGCGGCTCCAGAAAATGAGGTACTCCATCGGCTTGATGATCTGGTTCATGGCTCGCGTCGTTGGTGGTGCGGGGCAGCAATCTTACCCCAGGAGGAGGCTGGCTTGCCCGCCGCAGCGTAAGTCATGTGTAAGACTCTTTTACTTTAATGTGCAAGCTCTTAGAATGCACGGTTCCGGTTGGCAACCCGACCGGTCGGCGGCAGTTCCTGCTTCCATCAGCTATTCACCTGCGATCCGCCCGGCGGCAGTTTCGGCGGATCTGGCGGGGCTCATTTTCATCCGGATGTCATCCGGTACATGCGAGAGGAGAGGTTTCAATGTCCAGCATCGAATCAGTTGTCACGGAAAGTCGTGTATTTCCCCCGGCAGACGCAGTGGTCAAGAAAGCCACCATTTCCGGAATGGCGGCCTATGAGGCGCTGTGCAAGGAAGCCGAGCAGGATTACGCCGGGTATTGGGCCAGGCTGGCCAAGGAACACGTGAGCTGGAAGCAGCCCTTCACCCAGTCGCTGGACGAGTCCAATGCACCCTTTTACAAATGGTTTGCCGACGGCAAGCTGAATGTCTCCTACAACTGCCTCGATCGCAATATCGAAGCCGGCCTGGGCGACAAGGTCGCGATCATTTTCGAGGCCGACGGCGGCCAGGTCAGCAAGGTCACCTACAAGGAACTGTTGTCCCGCGTTGCCAGGTTCGCCAATGCGCTCAAGGCGCAGGGCATCAAGAAGGGCGATCGCGTCCTGATCTACATGCCGATGTCGGTCGAAGGCGTCATCGCGATGCAGGCCTGTGCCCGCATCGGCGCGATCCACTCGGTGGTGTTCGGCGGCTTCTCCGCCAAGTCGGTGCAGGAACGCATCCAGGACGCCGGCGCGGTGGCCGTAATCACCTCCGACGAGCAGTGCCGCGGCGGCAAGAACATTCCGCTGAAGCCCGCGGTCGATGACGGCATCGCCATGGGCGGCTGCGAGTCGATCAAGACCGTCATCGTCTTCAAGCGTACCGGCGGCGCCTGCAACATGGTGGCCGGCCGCGATCAGTGGTGGGACGACGTCACCGCCGGCCAGTCCGACGTCTGCGAGCCGGAATGGGTCGATGCCGAGCATCCCCTGTTCCTGCTCTACACCTCGGGGTCCACCGGGAAGCCGAAGGGCGTGCAGCACAGCTCCGGCGGCTACCTGCTGCATGCGATCCTGACCATGAAGTGGACCTTCGACATCAAGCCCGACGACGTCTTCTGGTGTACCGCCGACATCGGCTGGGTTACCGGCCACACCTACATCACCTATGGCCCGCTGGCCTGCGGCGCCACCGAGATCGTGTTCGAAGGTGTGCCGACCTACCCGGATGCAGGACGTTTCTGGAAGACGATCCAGGCGCACAAGGTCAACATCTTCTACACCGCGCCGACGGCAATCCGCTCTCTGATCAAGTCCGGCGAAAACACCCCCGCGACGCACCCCAAGAACTATGATCTGTCTTCCCTGCGCATCCTGGGTTCGGTCGGCGAGCCGATCAATCCGGAAGCCTGGATGTGGTACTACAACAACGTCGGCGGCGGTCGTTGCCCCATCGTCGACACCTTCTGGCAGACCGAGACCGGCGGCCACATGATCACGCCGTTGCCCGGCGTCACGCCACTGGTGCCGGGTTCCTGCACCCTGCCGTTCCCCGGCATCGCGGCGGCCATCGTCGACGAGACGGGTAACGACGTCGAGTGGGGCAAGGGTGGCTTCCTGGTGGTCAAGAAGCCATGGCCGGCCATGATCCGCACCATCTACGGCGATCCCGAGCGCTACAAGAAGTCCTACTTCCCGGTGGATTTCGGCGGCACCCTGTACCTCGCCGGCGACGGCGCGATGCGCGATGCCAAGACCGGCTACTTCACCATCATGGGCCGCATCGACGACGTGCTGAACGTCTCCGGGCACCGCATGGGCACCATGGAAATCGAGTCGGCGCTGGTGTCCAACCCGCTGGTGGCGGAAGCAGCCGTGGTCGGTCGTCCCGACGACCTGACCGGCGAGGCGATTTGCGCCTTCGTCGTGCTCAAGCAGGCACGTCCCAGCGCGGAAGAGGCGAAGAAGATTGCCGCCGAACTGCGCAACTGGGTCGGCAAGGAAATCGGTCCGATCGCCAAGCCGAAAGACATCCGCTTCGGCGAGAACCTGCCCAAGACGCGCTCCGGCAAGATCATGCGTCGCCTGTTGCGCAGCCTGGCCAAGAACGAGGACATCACCCAGGACGTGTCCACTCTTGAGAACCCGCAGATTCTGGACCAGCTCAAGCAGAACGCCTGATTTTTGCGTGACTTCAGGAAAGGCCCGTCTGCGGACGGGCTTTTTCATGTCCGAGCGGGACGCGAGGACGGTATCCCCTTGTGGGGTATTTCCCGGCGCCAGCCGGGACGGTATCCGCTTGTGGGCTGAGCCAAGCGCAAAAGGGTCGCGGCGGGGTACCATGCGATGAAGACATGGGGGAGATGACACTATGATCCGTACCCGCCTCGTTGCCCAGCGCCTGGCCTTCCTGTTCCTGCTCGGCTGCGTCTTCTTCAATTACCCGCTGCTGTCCATCTTCAACCAGGGCGGCAGCCTGTTCGGCATGCCACCCTTGTATGCCTGGCTGATGGGCTCCTGGCTGGTCCTGATCGCGCTGCTGGCGCTGGTGATCGA
The DNA here is from genome assembly GCA_016708585.1 of Sulfuritalea sp. Classification (GTDB taxonomy): domain Bacteria; phylum Pseudomonadota; class Gammaproteobacteria; order Burkholderiales; family Rhodocyclaceae; genus Sulfuritalea. The sequence continues at coordinate 63,009 of JADJFK010000004.1, forward strand.
AGGGATGCACGACTGATGCTGCAGGTCTGGGTCATCGTCCTCGCCTCCTTCCTTTACCTGGGGGTGCTGTTCGGCATCGCCTGGTATGCCGACCATCGCGCCGACCACGGCCGCTCGCTGATCGCCAACCCGGTGGTGTACGCGCTCTCGCTGGGCGTGTATTGCACGACCTGGACTTTCTACGGCAGCGTCGGTCGCGCCGCGGCCAACGGCATCGGCTTCCTGCCGATCTACCTCGGGCCGACCCTGCTGTTCGCGCTCGCCGGTTTCATCCTCTACCGCATGATCCGGGTGGCCAAGGCCAACCGCATTACCTCGATCGCCGACTTCGTCGCTTCGCGCTACGGCAAGAGCCAGTTGCTCGGTGGCCTGGTCACGGTGATCGCGGTGGTCGGCGTGATTCCCTACATCGCGCTGCAGTTGAAGGCGGTGTCGAACAGCTTCACCATCCTCAGCAGCTACCCCGAGATCGTGATGCCGGCCAGCGCCGGTGCCGTGCCGCTATTCCAGGACAGCGCGCTCTACGTGGCGATGATCCTCGCCGCCTTTACCATCCTCTTCGGCACCCGCCATCTCGATGCCACCGAGCGCCACGAGGGCATGGTGGCGGCGATCGCGGTCGAATCCATTGTCAAGCTGGTGGCTTTCCTCGCCGTCGGCGCCTTCGTCGTCTGGGGCCTGCACGGCGGCGTCGCCGATGTCTTCGCGCGTGCCGCCGAAGTGCCCGAGGTGGCGCGCCGCCTGACTCGCGCCGACACGTCGGCCGCCTACGGCAGCTGGGGCACGCTGATCTTCCTCTCGCTGTTCGCGTCGCTGCTGCTGCCGCGCCAGTTCCAGATCGCGGTGGTGGAAAACGTCGACGTCAAGCACCTCAACCGCGCGGTGTGGATGTTCCCGCTCTACCTGTTCCTGATCAACCTGTTCGTGCTGCCGGTGGCCCTGGCCGGACTGCTGCACTTTCCGGCCGGTACGGTCGACGCCGACACCTTCGTGCTGACCCTGCCGATGGCCCACCAGCAGGAGGGCCTGGCGTTGTTCGTCTTCATCGGCGGGCTCTCGGCGGCCACCGGCATGGTCATCGTCGAAACCATCGCGCTGTCCACCATGGTCTGCAACGACCTGGTGATGCCGCTGCTGCTGCGCATGCGCTGGCTGGGCCTGGCCGAGAAGGCCGACCTCTCCGGCCTGTTGCTGGAGATCCGGCGCTGGGCCATCGCCATCATCCTCGGCCTGGGCTACCTCTACTTCCGCGTCGCCGGCGAGGCTTACGCGCTGGTTTCGATCGGCCTGATTTCCTTCGCCGCCGTGGCCCAGTTCGCGCCGGTGGTGATCGGCGGCCTGTTCTGGAAGGGCGGCACGCGCGATGGCGCGCTTGCGGGTCTGGCCATCGGCTTCGTGCTCTGGGCCTACACGCTGCTGCTGCCGTCGTTCGCCAAGTCGGGCTGGTTGCCCGAGGGCTTCATCGCCCACGGCCTGTTCGGCATCGAACTGCTGCGGCCGCAGCACCTGTTCGGACTGACCGGGCTCGACGAGATCACGCATTGCCTGGTCTGGAGCCTGCTCGCGAACCTGGGCGCCTATATCGGCGTTTCGCTGGTGCGCGTACCGAACGCGCGCGAGGCCCGCCAGGCCTCGCTGTTCATCGGCGGCACCGACCTTTCCGGCCACCTGGCCTGGAGCGGCAGCGCCGGCGTCGCCGACCTGCTGCCGCTGGCCGGCCGTTTTCTGGGTCGCGAACGCGCCGAAGACGCCTTCATGCGCCATGCCCGCAGTCGCGGCCTGAACTCGGTCGAGGAATTGCCGGGAGATGCGCGCCTGGTGAATTTTGCCGAGAACCTGCTGGCCGGGGCCATCGGCTCTGCTTCGGCGCGTGCCATGGTGTCCTCGGTAGTCAGCGAGGAACCACTGGGCCTCGACGAGGTGATGAACATCCTCGACGAGGCTTCCCAGGTGCGCGCGTATTCGCGCGAGCTGGAGCAGAAGTCGCTGGAACTGACGCGCGCCACGGCGGAGCTGCGCCAGGCCAACGAACGCCTGCGTGAGCTCGACCGCATGAAGGACGACTTCATCTCCACGGTGACCCACGAGTTGCGCACGCCGCTGACCTCGATCCGCGCCTTCTCCGAAATGCTGCACGAGGATCCGAAGACCGACCTCGAACAGCGCAGCAAGTTCCTCGGCATCATCGTCAGCGAAACCGTGCGCCTGTCGCGCCTGATCAACCAGATCCTCGACCTCGCCAAGCTCGAATCCGGCCGCGCCGAATGGACGGTGAACGCGGTAGACGTAGACGAGGTGATCCACGAGGCTGCGGATTCACTGACCGCATTGTTCGCCGAAAAGCGGGTGACGCTGGACTTGTCGGGCCTGGATAAGGGGCTCACGGTAATGGCCGACCGCGATCGCCTGATGCAGGTCATGGTGAATCTGCTGTCCAACGCGCTGAAATTCGTCCCTCCTGACAGCGGCATGGTGCGCGTCGGAGCCGACGGCTCGGCGCAGGAAGTGCGCGTCAGCGTCACCGACAACGGCCCAGGGATCCATGCGGCCGACCATGAGGTAATTTTTGACAAGTTTCGCCAAGGCTCGGGCGGCACCGACGTGCTCACCGACAAGCCGCAGGGTACGGGCCTTGGCCTGCCGATCAGCCGCCAGATCATCGAATACTTCAACGGCAGGCTCTGGGTCGAAAGCGTACCCGGCGCCGGTGCGTGTTTCCTGTTCACCTTGCCGCGTCAAGCGGGTGATAATGGCAAAAAATTCTGAAAGGGGGAGCTAGTGGCGCATCGCATTCTGATTGTCGATGACGAACCGAACATCGTCATCTCGCTCGAATACCTGCTGAAGAAGGAGGGCTTCGAGGTCAAGGTTGCCACTGACGGCGACAGCGCCCTGCTCCAGGCCGCGGAGTTCCGCCCGGATCTCGTGCTGCTCGACGTCATGATGCCGAAGAAATCCGGTTTCGAGGTCTGTGAGTCGTTGCGCGCCGATGCTTCGCTGGCCGACCTGAAGATCATCATGCTGACGGCCAAGGGGCGCGATACCGAGATCACCAAGGGCCTGGCGCTGGGCGCCAATGCCTACATCACCAAGCCCTTTTCGACCAAGGATCTCGTCGCCCAGATCAAACTGCTGCTGACATGAACGCCAAGACGCGTTTCGTGCTCGCCGCGGTTGCGCTCGGTCTGCTGATGACCGGCCCTTTCCTGCTCACCGTCGGTATTCTCTGGGCCGACATCGGCGCCGAAGAGCGCGCCGGCTTTCTAGTTGCCATGGATCGCTGGCTGCCGATCGGTGGCTTGATCACCATCGTGACCCTGTTCCTCGGTGTGCAGCTTTTGCGCGCCCTCTTCCAGCAGTATGTACACGGCCTGTTGCGCATGGCGGAAACCCTGCGCTTGATGCTGGGTGCCAACCGCAATTTTCGTGTTGCCATCGAGGGTCCGCCCGAAGTGCGCGAACTTGCGCACGCGGCAAACGACCTGGCGCAGCAGAGGGACGAACTGCTCGACGACGTCGAGGCCCAGATCCGCCACGCCAAGGCCACGGTGGAAGAGGAAAAGAACCGGCTTGCGGCGCTGATGTCGGAACTGGCCCAGGGCGTTGTCGTCTGTAACCTTGACGGCCGCATCCTGCTCTACAACAGCCGTGCGCGTCTCCAGTTCAAGGCCCTTGCGCAAGGGCCTACCTCGATGAGCGGCGGCGCGCTGATCGGGCTCGGGCGTTCGATCTTCTCCATCCTCGAACGCGGCCAGATCACGCACTCGCTGGAGAACATCCAGCAGCGCTTGCGCAAGGGCAGCGCCGAGCCGACGGCGAACTTCATCACCACAACGCGTGGCGGGGCGTTGTTGCGCTGTCAGATGGCGCCGGTACTCGGCTCCGCCGAGCGGGCTGAAAAGGAGGGCATCCCCCCCAGCCCCCCTGCCGGGCAGGGGGGCGACGGTGCAAGTTCGCAGGCTGCGCCTGCTCAGGAATTGATTGCCTCGCCGCTTGGTGCGGAGTTGCAGGTCACCGGCTATGTCCTGACCATCGAGAACATCACGCGCAATTTCGAGCGTGAGGCCGAGCGTGACCAGGTCTTGCAGACCCTGACCGCCGGCAACCGCGCGGCGCTGGGCAACATCCGCGCCGCGGTGGAAACCCTGCTGGATTCGCCTGAAATGGAAGCCGACTTCCGCGAACGCTTCATGCGCGTGATCTCCGATGAGGCCTCGGCAATGAGCACGCGCCTGGATGCGACCATGAACCGCTTCGCCGATTCGCTGAAAACGCGCTGGCCGCTGGAGGACGTACTGGCCATCGACATCCTGGCGGCCGCGGCGCGCCGTATCGAGGACCGGCTCAAGCTGCCGATAAAGCACGAGGAGCAGGAGTCGAACCTCTGGATGCGGGTCGACAGCTTTTCGCTGATCCAGGCCATCACTTTCCTGGCTGCCCGCCTGCAGGACCACTACGAGATCCGCGAACTGCGGCTGCGCCTGGCAGCCGACGGCAAGATGGTCTTCGTGGACCTGATCTGGTCGGGTACCACGGTGTCCTCGGAGACTCTCTACATGTGGGAGCTCGAGCCGATGAACGTCGGCAACGAAACCAGTCCGTTGACCCTGCGCGATGTCGTCGATCGTCATGGCGGCGAGATCTGGTACCAGCGCGAAAAGACTGCGCACCGCGCCTTCTTCCGCATCGTGCTGCCGGCGGCGGCGACGCCCGACGCGCCGGTGGCAGATCAGGCCCAGCACCTGCACAGCGACAGTCGTCCCGAGTATTACGATTTCGACCTCTTTGGCGCGCGCGATGCCGAGGGCGCAGGCGTCGACATCGAGCGCAAGCTCTCCGAGTTGGCCTACACCGTGTTCGACACCGAGACCACCGGCCTCGAACCTTCCAACGGCGACGAGATTATCCAGATGGGCGCGGTGCGCGTGGTGAACAACCGCCTGCTGCGGCAGGAGATCTTCGACCAGTTGGTCGATCCGGGCATCCCGCTGAAGCCCGCGGGCATTCCCATCCACGGCATCACCGAGGCGATGGTTGCCGGCCAGCCGCGCCTTGACGTGGTGTTGCCGGCCTTCCACGAGTTCTGCCACGAGACGGTGCTGGTGGCGCACAACGCGGCGTTCGACATGCGCTTCTTCCAGCTCAAGGAGGAAAGTCTCGGTGTCAAGTTCACGCAACCCGTACTCGATACCCTGCTGCTGTCGGCCGTTATCCATCCGAACCAGGAGTCGCACAAGCTTGAACTCATCGCCGAGCGCCTGGGCATCAATGTCATCGGCCGCCATACGGCGCTGGGCGACGCCTTCGTCACCGGCGAAGTCTTCCTCAAGATGATTCCGCTGCTCGCGGACATGGGCATCGTCACGTTGCGCCAGGCGCTCGATGCCGCACAGAAAACCTACTTCGCGCGGATCCAGTACTGACCCCGGACAAGCCATGAAGCCGCGCGAGATACTGCCGCAGTCGGCGGCCATTGCCGCCTGTGCCACCCGCATCGACGGCGCGGCAGGCGTCGCCGAACTCGTCGCCTGTGCCCGCCAGGCGCGAGCGCTGGCCGCCGCGCTTTACCGCGAGCGGGCTGGCGCGGCTTTTGCCACGACGGCGCTGTCGCGCCTCAACGACGCGGTGACGGAACGGGTACTGGCGCTGCTCGCCGACCGCTTCCGCCTGCCTGCGGCGCGCTGGTGCTGGCTCGGGCTTGGTTCCGAAGGCCGACTCGAGCAGACGCTGTCCACCGACCAGGACAATGCCCTGGTATTCTCGGCGGCCGATGACGTCGAGGCGCGCGACCTGCGGGAGCTGTTTTTGCCCTTCACCCGCGCCGCCAACCAGGCACTGGCCGAATGCGGCTTTCCGCTGTGCGACGGCGAGGTCATGGCCGGCAATCCGCGCTGGTGCTTGTCCGTCGCCGAGTGGCGGGAGCACTTCGGCGCCTGGGTGCGCACCCCGGAACCCGATGCACTCCTCAACGCGGCGATTTTTTTCGACTTCCGCGCGCTGGCGGGCGATGTTGCACTGGCGCGGGAGATGCGGAGCGCGCTGAGGCAGCTCACGCTGGGCAACGCGATCTTCCTGCGCATGATGACGGTGAACGCGCTCGCCGCGCCGCCGCCGCTGGGCCGACTGCGCGACTTCGCCGTGGGACCCGGGACGGGAGCCATCGACTTGAAGAAGTTCGGCTCGCGCATCTTTGTCGATGGCGCGCGCATTCTGGCGCTGGGGGTCGGCATCGCCGACACCGGCACCAGCGACCGGCTGCTCGGTGTCGCCGGCGAAGGCACCGTCTCCGCTGCCGATGCCGAGGCATGGGTCCATGCGTTCCACACTATCCAGGACATCCGGCTCGGGACGCAGGCGGCTGCCGACGGCATGCCCGGCAATCTCGTCGATCCGTCGCGGCTAAACGAGTTCGACCGTCGCGTCCTGCTCGAGGCGCTGCGCCAGGCGCGCACGCTGCAGCAACTCCTGAAATCCCGTTACCAAATCGAGACCTGATCCAGGACAGCCCATGGCGATCGCTTTCCGCCGGGACGTCCCCGGCATCCCGCCGCACCATTTCCGTTTCCGCAAACCAGGATGAATCCGCAATGAGCGATACCCCCCAGGCCCGCCAGGGCAGCTACCGTCCCAACCTGCACAGCCCACTCGCCGCGCTGGTGCGCAAGAAGCCCGTCACCGCCACGCCCGAGACGCCGCTGCGCGAAGCGGTTCAGGCAATGTCCGAGAGCCGCGTCGGTTCCATTATCGTGGTCGAGCCCGAGAGCGGCCGCCCGCTCGGCATCTTCACGCTGCGCGACCTGCTGCACCGCGTTGCCGCCACGTCCTGCGACCTCGACCAGATGGTCATGTCCGTGATGAGCGATACCGGGCTCCTCATGCTCAACTGGCGGGCGACCATTTATCAGGCCGCGCTGGTGATGGCCCGCCACGGCGTGCACCATGTGATCATCGTCGATGCCGCCGGAAAGCTGGTAGGCATCGTCTCGCAAGAGGACATCTATGAGCTGCAAAGCGGCGGCGGCAGGGCGATTTCCGGCGCCATCCGCACCGCGCGTGACATGAGGGCCCTGGAGGCCGCGGCCGAGGGCATCCGCCGCCAGGCGGTCGGCATGATCGGCGAAGGCGCCGCCGCCGAGCCGCTGACGGAGCTGATCTCCACCCTCAACGACCACCTGGCGGTGCGCATCATGGAGCTGACACGCGTCGACTTCGCGCTTCCCCAGGTTGACTGGTGCTGGCTGGCCTTCGGTTCGGAGGGGCGCTTCGAGCAGACCTTGTCTACCGACCAGGACAACGGACTGGTGTTCGCCGCTCCCGCGCAAGAGGCGGCGGCGGTGCGTGAGGCCTTCCTGCCCTTCGCCCGCGCCGTCAATGAGCGGCTGGCGCAATGCGGCTTCCCGCTGTGCAAGGGCAATGTCATGGCCGGCAACCCCGAGCTTTGCCTGTCGGTGGAGGAGTGGCAGGAAAAGTTCGCCGGCTGGATGCACGTCAACAGTCCGCAGGCGCTGCTCGACGCCACCATTTATTTTGATTTCCGCGCCATCTACGGCAAGGAGGAACTTGCCGACCAGTTGCGCGAATGGGTGCTCAAGCGAGTTCCGAGCGAAACGCTGTTCCTGCGCTTCATGGCCGGCAATGCCGTGCAGGTCGAGCCGCCGATCGGCTTCATTCGCGACTTCATCTTCGACAAAAGCCCGGATTTCCCCCACACCCTCGACCTCAAGGCCGGTGGCGCGCGGCTTTTCGTAGATGCCGCGCGCATCCTGGCGCTCGCCAGCGGCGTGAGCGAAACCAGCACTGCCCAGCGCCTGCGCGTATTGGCCGAGCGGGGCAAGCTGGGGCGCGATGACGTGCAAGCCATCATCGAGAGCTTCTTCTACATCCAGCAGCTGCGGCTCAAGAATCAGCAGGGCGAGGTGGTCGAGGGAGCCGCCAATCGCGTCGACCCGGACAAGCTCAACGAACTCGACCGGCACGTGCTCAAGGAGGCCTTCAAGCAGGCGAAGCGGCTGCAGTCGCGACTGCAGCTCGAATACCGGCTGTGACCGAGGCCAGGATTCCGCTGCATACGCCACTGTTTCGTGGCGACCGGCGCCTGCGCATCGCGCTGGTCGGCCTGCCCGGCGGTGGCAAGACGACATTGTTCGAGGCGGTATCGAGCGCGGCGCCGCAGCGCGGCGAGCTGGCCGGCACGCACGGGATCTATCGCGAGTGCACGGTGCAGATCGGCTTCGACGAAGCCAGCGTGGTCGATCTGCCGGCCATCCGCTCCTTTCACCATCTCGCCGGCGACGACCTGACGACGCTGAAATACCTGCTCTGGGGCGACGACCGGCCGGTCGTCTCGGCGCACGAACGCCAGGGGCCGCCGGCACCTTTTGCGCCACCCGACCTGATCATCCAGGTGGCCGATGCCGGCAACCTGCAAAGCCATCTCGAACTGACGCTGGAACTGAGCCTGCTCGGCCGTCCGATCGTTCTGGCGCTGAATCAGATGGACGAGGCGGAGAAGAAGGGCCTTTACGTCAATGCCAGGGCCCTCGAACAACTGCTCGGCGTGTCGGTGGTGCCGACCGTGGCGCTGATGGGGCAGGGTCTCACGGCACTGTTCGAACGGGCCGCCGCCGCCGCTCGCGTCGCGGCCTGCCCGCTGCCGCAGCCGCCCAGCCCGCATATCGCGCAGAGCCTGGCGCAACTTTCGGCGGCGCTCAACCGGCCGCAGATCCATGCCGCGTTCCTTCTGCCGCATCCGATGCTGCTGCAGCAGTTCGCCGCGGCCGACGGCTTCATCGAGGAAGAGCTGGAGCAGCACTTTCCGCGGCTGCTGCCCGAATTGCGCGCCTTGCGCGCGGCGGCCGGGGCAGGGCTGCCGCGACCGCTGGCGGAGGAGTTGCATGCCGACCGCCACCATCGCGCCGCAAGCATGGTCGAGGCCGCCCAGCGCTGGGGGATCCCCGGGCAGGCGACGGGCTGGCGCTATTGGCTCGATGAACTGTTCCTGCATCCGCAGTGGGGCCTGATCGGCAGCCTTGCGGTATTTGCCGCGGTACTGTTCGTGGTGTTCGAGATCAGCACCTGGATCGATGCGATGACCACCGCGCGGCTGGCCGCCGCCTTCGCCGACTGGCAGCCGAAGTCGTTGGACGGCGTGGTCGGGCGCGCCGTGGCGGACGGCCTGATCGGACTGACCGGCATCGTCGTGCCTTACATGATTCCGCTGGTGATATTGCTGGTCAGCCTGGAGCAGGCCGGATTGATGCAGCGCATCGCCTTCGTCGTCGACCGCGGCTTCCACCAGATCGGTCTCCACGGCGGCGTCGCTGTGCCTTTCCTGCTCGGCCTCGGTTGCAACGTGCCGGCAATATCGGGGGTGGCCCGGATCACCCGCGGCCGCGAGCGCGTGATCGCCTCGATGCTGATCACCTTCGTGCCCTGCTCGGCCCGCTCCGCGATCATCCTCGCCGTCGCCGGCAAGTACCTCGGCACGGCTGGCGTATTCGGCATGTTCGCCCTGATCCTGGTCCTGATCGCCGTCCTGGGCCGCCTGCTGTCACGCCGGAAGCGCGAACTCGGACCCGGACAGGTCCAGGAAATCCCCGCCTATGCGCTGCCGGCCTGGCGCTCCGTGCTGGCCGAAACATGGGCGCGCACCAGCGACATCCTGACCATCGTCACGCCGCTGCTGGTCGGCGGCAGCGTCGTGCTGGCGCTGCTCGCGCATGTCGGTGCCGATGCCGTCGTGAATGCCCTGCTCACGCCGGTTACGGCCTGGTGGCTGGGATTGCCGCTGGCGCTCGGCGTGCCGATCCTGTTCGGCGTGTTGCGCAAGGAGCTTTCGCTGGTAATGATCTACCAGGCGCTGGGCACCCAGGAAATCGATCGCCTGCTCGATCCGGTGCAGATGGTCACCCTGCTGGTCTTCCTCAGTTTCTACATTCCCTGCATTTCGACCTTCGCCGTCATGCTGCGCAGCGTCGGCCGGCGCGACGCCTGGTCTTCGGTGGCGCTGTCGGTCGGCGTCGCACTTTTGCTTGCGGGCGCGGTGCGCCTGGGCTTCGGCGGACTGTCGGTACTGGCCGCTTGATGCGCAGCCGATCCGCGCCGGTGCGGTCGAAAGGGGTATTCCGGGCTGCGAGGGGGTAGAATTTCCCGACTTGATGACAGCGAGAGAGCCGCCATGCAGGCCTTCGATTTCGACAATGCACTGGACAAGCACCGCGCGTGGAAAATGAGATTCCAGATTGCGCTGGGCAGCGTTCAGGGCAAGGAGTACGACACGGCGCCGATCGGTGATGCCGCGAACTGCAGCCTGGGGAAATGGCTGGCCGCCAACGCGGTCGAACTGGCAGGGTGCGCCGCGGCCGCCAGGCTGCTGCCGGTCCATGAGGAATTTCATCGTCAATCGAAGGCGATTGCGGACGATATCAGGTCCGGCAAAATCCTCGTCATGACGGATCCGGCCATCGTTGCCTACCTCTCGCTCTCGGCGCGGATCGAGGACTCCCTGCGGCAACTCAAGGCGGAACTGCAGCCGGGCGCCTGACCCCGATTGCAGGTCCGGCCACTCCGCACCTTGACCCACCCATCCCCGGAAAGGACTTCAATGAATCCCCGCAACGGCTATGACATAGAAGACATGGCGATCGGCATGAGCGCCGAAACCACCAAGACCATCACCGATGCGGACATCGTCCTCTTCGCCGGCGTGTCCACCGACTTCAATGCCGTGCATATGGACGAGGAATATGCGCGGACGACGCCGTTCGGCGGCCGCATCGCCCACGGCATGCTCAGCGCCAGCCTGCTGTCCGCCGTGCTCGGCAACCAGTTGCCGGGGCCCGGCGTGGTTTACCTGAGCCAGTCGCTGCGCTTCCGCGCCCCGGTGCGCATCGGCGATACCGTGCATGCGCGGGTCACGGTCAAGGAGGTCGTCACCGAAAAGTGCCGCGTCGTGCTCGACACCGTGTGCACGGTGCTGGACAAGGTGGTGATCGACGGCGAGGCGATGGTGATGACGACTTCGCGCCGCAAGCGCGAAGAGGCCGCGAAATAGCTCGCGGCCGGGGGCGCGGGACGGAGCCCGGCTGATGACCGACGCCGGGGATGTGCGCCAGCGCATCGACACGTGGCTCTGGGCGGCGCGTTTCTACAAGACGCGCAGCCTCGCCGCGGATGCCGTCGATGGCGGGAAAGTTCGCTGGAACGGCCAGGCGACCAAGCCGGCGCGCGCGCTGAAGTCGGGTGACGAGCTGGAAATTTCCGTCGGCGAGCTGCGCTGGACGGTGATCGTGCGCGCACTCAACCCGCAGCGCCGGCCGGCTCCCGAGGCGCGCCTGCTCTATGAGGAAACCCCGCAGAGCGCGGAACGCCGCAGCCGCCAGGAGGAACTGCGCCGGCTCGCCCCGGCGCCCGGCACCGGGCTCAAGGGGCGGCCGACCAAGAGGGCGGGGCGGCTGATCCGCGGTTTCAACGAATGAGCGGCCGGGCTCACCCGGCGAGCCATCCGCCGGTGATAATCTGCGGGCCATGGAACTAGCCATCTCCCTCGTCATCGGCCTGCTGCTCGGCGGCGGTCTCGTCGCCGCCATCTTCGCCGCGCGCGGGCGCGAGGCGCGCACGACCCTGGCGCAGCGCGAAGCCGAGCTCGCCACGCTGCGTGAGGAAAAGTCGGCGCTGGCGGTACGGTGCGCCACGCTGCAAAGCGAACTCGAAAGCGAACGCGCGCTGTTCGCCGAACGCCAGGCCACGCTCGAAGCCGCCCGTGCCGGTTTCGCCGATGCCTTCAAGGCGCTCTCGGCCGATGCCCTGGCGCAGAACAACCAGAGCTTCCTCGAACTGGCCCGCGCCGCGCTGGAATCCCAGCAGGCGACGGCCAGGGGCGAACTGGAAAAGCGCCAGCAGGCGATCGGCGAACTGGTCGCCCCGGTGAAGACCTCGCTGGAAAAATTCGAGCAGCAGATCACCGGCCTGGAAAAGGCCCGCATCGATGCCTATGCCACGCTGACCGAGCAGGTGCGCTCGCTGGCCGGGGCGCAGGACCAGTTGCGCCTGGAAACCGGCAACCTGGTCAAGGCCCTGCGCGCGCCGCAGACGCGCGGCCGCTGGGGCGAACTGCAACTGAAGCGCGTGGTCGAGATGGCCGGCATGCTCGACCACTGCGACTTCTTCGAGCAGGAAAACGTCACTACCGAAGACGGCCGGCTGCGCCCCGACCTGATCGTCAAGCTGCCCGGCGGCAAGAACATCGTGGTCGATGCCAAGGCGCCGCTCGCCGCCTACCTCGAAGCGCTGGAAGCGACCGACGAGGGGGAAAAGAAGCGCAAGCTGGGCGATCACGCCCGTCAGGTGCGTGACCATTTGAAGAAGCTCGGCCAGAAAGCTTACTGGGAGCAGTTCCAGCCCTCGCCGGACTTCGTCGTGCTGTTCCTGCCGGGCGAGATGTTCTACTCCGCGGCGCTGGAAGCCGATCCGTCACTGATCGAGGCCGGTGTCGATGCGCGCGTGATACTGGCGACACCGACCACGCTGATCGCGCTGCTGCGCGCCGTGGCCTACGGCTGGACGCAGCAGGCCCTGACCGAGAACGCCGAGCGCATCAGCGTGCTCGGGCGCGAGCTCTACGAGCGCCTCGGCACCCTGGCCGAGCACTGGGGCCGCGTCGGCAGGAACCTCGGCGAGGCGGTGGGCGCCTACAACGACTCGGTGGCCTCGCTGGAAAGGCGCGTGCTGGTCTCGGCGCGCAAGTTCCGCGAGCTCAAGGTCGCCGGCGATGACAAGGAAATCCGCGACCTCAATCCGGTCGAGGCATTGCCGCGCGCGGCCCAGGCGCCGGAATTGCAGGCGCCTGAAACACCCCTTTCTCGCGACAGGCTCACGCCATGAGCCTTGCCTCCGGCAAACTCCTCCCCATCGTCAAGGAGGAAGTCCCATGTCTGCCGAAAGCAAAGTTGCAAAACCCCATCCCGCCGATGTCGCCGTGTTCGTCGTCACCACTGTCCTCTGCGCCCTGGGCGCGCTGATGCTGCCGCTGGCGGGGTAGCCACCGCATGATCCGTCCCGATCTGCCTGTCGTGCCGCTCGCCGACCTGCCCGGCGGGCCGGAGCCGGTGGTACTCTGCGCCACGGCGCGGCTGGCCGTCGACCTGCGGCGCGCCCATGGCGAGGCACAGGTGGTGCGCGGCGCGACGACCTGGCGCGCCTTGCAAAGCTCGACGCCGGCGCTGTGGCTGGACGCGCTGGTGTCGCGCGCCCTGCTGCGCGGCGATATCCCGCCGGAAGCGGCCGCCGGCAGCTTCCTTGGCCATGTGCAGGAGCGCAATCTCTGGGAGCTGGCCATCGCGCGCGACACCGGCGCCGCGGCCGGGCTGTTCGATGGCGAAGGCCTGGCGCTGGCGGCGATAGGGGCGGCGAGCCTGCAGTGCCACTGGCGCATCGAGGTCCCCGAGGCTTTGCACAATGCCGAATACGCGGCCTTTCAGCGCTGGCGCGACGACGTCGATACCGCCTGCCGCGCCGGCGGCTGGCGCGGCATGGACGAGACCCTGGCCTGGCGCATCGCCTGCGTCGAACGCGGGCTGGGCGGCCTGCCGGCGCGCATCGGGCTGGCCGGCTTCGTCCTGCCCGACCCGCTGGTCTCGCGCCTGCTGCTGGCGCTGGAAGAGCGCGGGATCGAACTGTTTCGCGTCGACTTCGGTGCCGGTACATCCGCGCCGGCGCGCGGCGTCGAATGCGCCGAGGCGGAAGCCGAATGTCGCGCCGCCGCGGCCTGGGCCCGGCGGCGGCTGCAGGTAGCGGTCGACACACGCGTGCGCCTGCGCATCGCAGTGGCCGATCTGCCGGCGCGCCGGCGGCTGCTCGACGCCGCCCTGGCCGATGCATTGCACGGTGATGCCGTCGGCGCCGGCTGGGCAGCGCAGGAACGCGACTACGAATTCGTCGGCGGCGAGCCGCTGGCGGCACAGCCCCTGGTCGCCACGGCGCTCTCGCTGCTGCAGATCTATGCCGTGCCGCGCCGCGTCGCCCAGGCCGATTTTGGCGTCTTGCTCTGCGCCCCGGGGTGGTCGGCGGACATCGACGAGGCGGATGCGCGCGCGCGCATCGAAGCCGGCCTGCGCCGGCGGCTGCCGCCCGAAGCCGGGCTGGAGAGCTTCCGCGCCGCCATCGGCCGCCTCGCCGCGCGGGTGCCGGCACCACGGCTGCTGGCAAGCCTCGATGCGCTGCTGGCGGCCGTGCACGCGGCCTCGCGCCGCCAGGCCCCGTCGGCCTGGGGCAAGGCCTTCGGTGAACTGCTCGCTGCCCTGGGCTGGCCCGGGCAGCGCCCGCTGCTGGCGACGGAGGCCGGTGCCGCCGACGCGCTGGATGAACTGATCGCGGGCCTGTCTTCGCTCGACCCCATCCTCGGCCGCATCGACCGCAACGAGGCGTTGCGCCAGTTGCGCCGCCAGTGCCGCGATCGCGACTTTTGCGCCCGCCGCCGCAGCGCGCCGCGCGTCGAGGTCTGCAGCCTCGACGAGGCGCTGGCCGGCGCCGTCGATGGCTTGTGGATCATGGGCATGAACGAAGGCGCCTGGCCGCCCGCGCCGCGGCCCAATCCGCTGCTGCCGGCGGAGGTGCAGCGTCGCGCCGGGATTCCCGCCGCGCGCGCCGACAGCCTGGCTGATGCCGCGCGCGAAATCCAGGCACAGTGGTGCGCCAGCGCAGCCGAGGTGACCTTCTCCTGGTCGCGGCAGGAGGGCGAAAAGGCCCTGCGCCGCAGCCCGCTGCTCGACGACCTTGGGCTTGCCATGATGGAGGCGCCGAAGGCGGCGGCAGCTGCACTCGAATTCGCCGATCATGCCGCGCTGGATCTGATCGACGATGCGCGCGCCCCGCAACTCGGCGCCGACGAGGAGATCCACGGCGGTACCGGTCTGCTGGCAGCGCAGGCAGCCTGCCCGGCCTGGGCCTTCCACCAGTACCGCCTCGGCGCCGCCGTGCTGCCGGCGCCGACTTTCGGCCTCGACGCGCTGGCGCGCGGCTCGCTGCTGCATGCCGCGCTGGAGGCCTTCTGGAGCGGACGCGGGCTGGCCGATCTGCTGGCCCTGGATCAGCAACTGCGTGCCGCCGAGATCGCCCGCGTGGTCGGGCTGGCACTGGCCGAATACGACCGCGCCGCGGCCGGGCCGTTGCCGCCGCGCCTGCGCGCGCTCGAGGCGCAGCGCCTGGCCGAACTGCTGGCCAGTTGGCTGGAGCTTGAGGCCGGGCGTGCATCCTTCCGCGTGGTGGCGTGCGAGGAACGCCACCGGCTCGACATCGAGGGCCTGCCGATCAGCGTGGTGGTCGACCGGGTCGACGAACTCGGCGACGGGCGGCTGGCCATCATCGATTACAAGAGCGGGTACGGCGATCGCAGCACGAGTTGGAGCGCCGGACGCATCCTCGAGCCGCAGCTGCCGATCTACGCCGCGCTGGCCTTTCCCGATCGCGCCGTTGCCGCGGTGGCGCTGGCACGGGTGACGCGCGAAGAGCCGGGCTTCTTCGGCGTCGCCGCAAGCGAGGGACTGTTGCCGGGCGTGAAGGGACTGGAGCAGCAGCGCCGACGCTACGCGGAGGACGAGTTCCCCGATTGGGCGGCGCTGCGCGCGCTGTGGGCCGAGCGCATCCGCGAGGTGGCGCGCGAGGTCAGGGACGGCGTCGCCGCCGTGGTGTTCGAAAAGGCAGTAGATCTGGACTACTGCGAGGTAAAGCCGCTGCTGCGTCTGGCCGAACGCAAGGTGCAGTTCGAGGCGGAGGGCGAATGACTCTCGACCTGCTTGCCGAAGACGACATCAACCGCCGCCGCGCGCTGGAACCCGGATCCTTCATCGTCGAGGCCCCGGCCGGCGCCGGCAAGACCGAGCTATTGACGCAGCGCTACCTGCGCCTGCTGGCGATCGCCGACGAACCCGAGGAAATCGTCGCCATCACCTTCACCAACAAGGCCGCCGGCGAAATGCGCAACCGCATCGCCGAAAGCCTGGCGCGCGCGCGCGGCGGCGTGCCGCCCGAGGCTCCGCACAAGCGCATCACCTTCGATCTGGCGCGTGCGGCGCTGGCACGTTCGGCGGCGCGCGGCTGGCGCATCGAGACGCAGCCGGGGCGCCTGCGTCTGACCACCATCGACGCGCTGTGCGCCGGACTGGCGCGCCAGATGCCCCTGCTGTCGCGCTTCGGCGCGCAGCCGGGGACGGTCGAGGATGCAAGCCGGCACTACCGCGAAGCCGCGCGCCGTGCGCTGGAGCACCTGGAGGACGGCGCCGCAGGCGCCGAACACGCGGCCGCCGTGGCGGCGGCCCTGGCCTGGACCGACAACGACGCGGAACGCCTGATCGGGCTCCTGGTGGCGATGCTGGCGCGGCGCGAACAATGGCGCGCCATTGCGTCGCTCGATGATCCCGAGCCGGCGATCGGCGCGGCGCTGGAAAAAATGCTCGGCGAGGAACTCGCCGCCGCGGCGCAGACGCTGGACGCCGCCTGGCAGGCGCAATGGATGCCGCTGGCGCGCTTCGCCGCGGCGAACCTCGGCGGTGCCCATGCGACGTCACTGTTCGCCGCGTGGCGCGGGGCCCTGTCCGCGGAGGTCGCGGAGCTGCCGCGCTGGCGCGCGCTGGCCGCCTTCCTGCTGACGCAGGAGGATACGGCGCGCAAGACCGTGAACGTGAACAACGGCTTCCCCGCCGGCAAGGAGGTCAAGGCGCAGAAGGACGCCATGCTTGCCGCGCTGGCAGGGCTGGACGAAGCTGCCGTCGCCGCCCTGGCCCGCCTGCGCCAGCTGCCGCTGCCGGAGCACGACAACGACGATATCGTGCGCGCCCTGGCGCGGCTGATGAAACTCGCCGCGGCCGAGTTGTGGCTGGTTTTTCGCGAGGCCGGCGAAGTGGATTTCGGCGAGCTCGCCGCCCGCGCCATCGCCGCCCTGGGCGACGACATGGACCCGACGGAACTCGGCTTGCGCCTCGACTGGCGCATCCGCCACCTGCTGGTCGACGAGTTCCAGGACACCAGCCCGACCCAGGTCGAACTGCTGCAGCGGCTCACCGCCGGCTGGCAGCAAGGCGATGGCCGCACGCTGTTCTGCGTCGGCGACCCGATGCAGTCGATCTATCGCTTCCGCAAGGCGGAAGTGGGGCTCTTCCTGCGCGCCAAGGCGCAGGGCCTGGGCGGCTTGCACCTCGAGCCCCTGCGGCTGTCGCGCAACAATCGGGCCTGCGCGCCGGTGGTGGATTGGATCAATCGCGGCTTCCCGCCACTGTTTCCTGCGCATGACGAACCGATTCGGGGTGAAATCGCCTACCGGCCCTTCGTCGCCACGCGCGAAGACCTGCCCGATGCCGGCGTCGCGGTTCATGCGCTGGTCACCGGAGGCGGCGATGCCGAGTCCGCCGGGCGGCTCGAAGCCGCGTGCGTGGTGGCGTTGATCGAGGCCGAGTGGCGCGCCGATCCGACGCGGCAGATCGCCGTGCTGGTGCGCGCGCGCAGTCACCTTGCGGCGCTGGCGGCGGCGATCCGCCGCCATCCGGCAGGCTGGCGCTGCAGCGCGGTGGAGATCGAGCCGCTGGCCGAACGCCAGGCGGTGCAGGACCTGATCTCGCTGACGCGCGCCCTTCACCATCGCGGCGATCGCCTGCACTGGCTGGCCATCCTGCGCGCGCCCTGGTGCGGGTTGACCCTGGCCGACCTGCATGCGCTCGCGGGTGACGACCATGCCGCCACGGTCTGGTCGCTACTCAACGATCCTGCGCGCGTGGCACGGCTCACGGCCGGCGGCCGGCGGCGCCTGGCCCACCTGCGCGAGGTCATGGCCGAGGCGCTGGCAGGGCAGGGGCGGCAGTCGCGCCGGCGCTGGATCGAAGATGCATGGAAGAAGCTCGGCGGCCCGGCCTGCCTCGATGCAGGCTCGCAAGCGGGCGATGCGCAGGCTTTCTTCAAGCGCCTCGACGAGCTCGATGCGGCGGGGCGCTTTGCGCTGGACAGCCTCGAGGACGACATGGCGCGCCTGTTCGCCGCACCCGACGCGCGGGCCGACGGCCGCCTGCAGTTGATGACCATCCACAAGGCCAAGGGACTGGAATTCGACACCGTGATCCTGCCCGGCCTGCATCGCGGCACGCCGCCGCAGGAGGCGCCGCTGCTGGCATGGGACAGCCTGCCGCTGGAGACGGGCGAGCGCCTGCTGGTGGCGCCGGTCAACCGCCGGCGCCGGGCCGACGAGCCGACGCTGTACGATTTCCTGCAGGGCCTGGAGCGCGAACGCTCCGCCAACGAGGCGGCGCGGGTGCTGTATGTCGCCGCCACGCGCGCGGTGCGCCGCCTGCACCTTGTGGCGGTGGCCAATCGCAGGGAGGATGGCGCGCTGGCCACGCCGGCGGCGAATTCCCTGCTGGCGCGGCTGTGGCCGCTGGTGGCGGCGGACGTCGCCGCCAACGCGACCGTCGCGCCGGCCGTCGCGGACGACGGCCCGGATCCCGGCCATTTCGTGCCGCGCCTGCGACGACTGGCGGCGCCCGCGGTCCCCGAGGCCTGGCGTGCGCCACCACCGCCGGCAACGTCGGCCGCGCGCGAGGAAAGCCTCGACTCGCTGGCGGCCGATGTCGGCACCCTGGTGCACGCGCTGCTGGAAATGGCAGCGACCGATCCCGTGGCGTGGCCGCCCGGGGCGATCGCCGCCCGCCGGCCCGGTTTCGAGCGCTGGCTGGCGGGGCGTGGCTGGCCGCTGGCCGAAGCCCGCGTCGCGGCCGAACGCGCGGCGCGCATGCTGGCAACTGCGCTTGCCAGCGCGGACGGCCAGTGGGTGCTGCGCCCGCGCGCCGACGGTGGCGCAGAACTGGCCGTTGCAAAAGTCGGCGCCGGCGGTACGGCTGAAACCCGCGTCATCGATCGCAGTTTCGTCGAGGATGGCGTGCGCTGGATCATCGACTACAAAACCGCGGACCTCGGGCCGGAGGCCGATGCCGCGCGACTGGCGGCCCATGCCGAGCGCTACCGGAGCCAGCTCGAATCCTATGCCGGGCTGTTCGCCGGCGAGCGCCGGCCGCGGCGCCTCGCGGTGTTTTATGTCGCGCATGGCATCCTGGCGAGTCTGGAATACAATTCATCCGAAGACTGACGGTTCGGCTTTGGCCGCTTCGCCGGATGCCGATGGAAGCGGCATCTGCTCCGCGTGGGAGGAATGACATGTCCGACAAGAAATATCGCCTGGTGACGCGCAGCGACTTCGACGGCCTGGTCTGTGCCGTCCTGCTCAACGAGATGAACCTGATCGACGAGATCAAGTTCGTCCATCCGAAGGACATGCAGGACGGCAAGGTCGAGATTTCGGAACGCGACATCACCACCAACCTGCCCTTCGTTCCGGGCGTGCACCTGGCCTTCGACCACCACCTCTCGGAGACCTTCCGCAACCCCGGCGAGCGCCCCAACCACATCATCTATCCGGACGCGCCGTCGGCGGCGCGCGTGGTGTATGAGCATTTCGGCGGCAAGAGCCGCTTCCCGGCCCCTTTCACCGAAATGATGATCGCCGTCGACAAGAGCGACTCGGCGAATTTCACGCGCCAGGAAATCCTCGACCCGAAGGACTGGGTGCTGCTCAACTACATCATGGATTCGCGCACCGGACTGGGCCGCTTCCGCGAGTTCCGCGTCAGCAACTACCAGCTGATGATGGATCTGATCGCCTACTGTCGGCACCACGGCATCGACGATATCCTGGCCCTGCCCGACGTCAAGGAGCGGGTGGACCTGTATTTCGAGCACCAGGCCAACGCCAAGGAGCAGATCCGGCGCTGCACGAAGATCCACAAGAACCTCGCGGTGCTCGACCTGCGCCGCGAACCCATCATCTTCGCCGTCAATCGCTTCATGGTCTACGCCCTGTTTCCCGAGGTGAACATCTCGATCCACGTCCTGTGGGGCGTGCAGAAGCAGAACACCGTGCTCGCCTGCGGCAAGTCGATCGTCAATCGCAGCTCGAACACCAACATCGGCGAGCTGATGCTGTTCTACGGCGGCGGCGGCCACGAAAACGCCGGCACCTGCCAGATCGCCAACGATCGGGCGGATACGGTGCTGCAGGAACTGATCACCAACATCAACGACGACGGCTGAGCCTTTCCGCGGCCCGTGTCCGGGCCTGTCTCCGGGTCGTTTCCCCGGCGCCCCGGCTGCCGGAGCCTCCACCTTGGGCCCGCGTGAAAACGGCAATGTCACCCGCCGCTCGCCGTGTCGCCGATGCGGCGCTCATTCCGGCGGTGGCTGGAAATTTGCCAGGGGACAGCAGCGGGAGTCATGACGTATCACCCGGTGAAGGCTTCCGGCAAGTAATCCTCAGACCTGCAGCACCGCGAGCAGGTCCTGCTCCAGCTTCACCAGCGTGGCGGTATGCGCCAGTTCCTTGCCGCTGATGAGGAAGCTGTCCTCGACGCGTTCGCCGAGGGTGGAAATCTTGGCCGTGTGCAGCGCGATGCCGTGCTCGCCGAGCACCCGGGCAACGCCGTAGAGCAGGCCCGGCCGGTCGGCGGCGGTGAGCGAAAGCAGATACTGGCTGCCGCGCTCGTCGGCGCGGATGTCCACTTCGGGCGTCACCGGGAAGTGCTTGACCTGGCGCGACAGGCGCCCGCCGAAGGAGGTGGGCAGCGGCGGCAGCCGGGTCAGCTGTTCGGTGATGTCGTGCTCGATGAGGCCGATCATGTCGCGGTAGGGCATGCTGTCGTCGATGGGGAAGACGACGAAGCTGTCCAGCGCATAGCCGTGGCGCGTGGTGTGGATCTTGGCGTCGACGATGCTGAATCCCAGTCGGGCGAAGAAGCCGCAGAGGCGGGCGAACAGAAGCGTCTGGTCGGGCACGTAGACCATCACCTGCAGGCCTTCGCCCATCGGGTTGAGGCGCGCCCGCACCACGGGCTCCGCGCCGGACGGGCGGTGGTAAAGGGTGCGCGTGTGCCAGGCGATCTCGTCGGCGGCGTGGCGCATGAAATAGCCGGTGTCGAGCTGGCTCCACAGGGCGACTTCGGTGTCCGGGCGCAGGCCGTGGTAGCGCAGGATGCTGCGCGCTTCTTCCTGGCGTTCGGCGACGCCGGTGAGTTGCAGCACCGCGTTGCCCTTGAGCACGCCGGCGGTCATGCGGAACAGGTCTTCCAGCAGCTTGCCCTTCCAGGCGTTCCAGACCTTCGGGCTGGTGCCGCGGATGTCGGCCACCGTCAGCAGGTAGAGCGCCGTGAGCTGGCGCAGGTTGCCGACCCGCGCGGCGAAGGCGAGGATGACGTCGGGATCGGCCAGGTCCTGCTTCTGCGCCACCTGCGACATGGTCAGGTGCTGTTCGACGAGGAACACCACCAGCTGGGCATCCTCGCCCGTGATGCCGTGGTCGCGGCAGAAGTTTGCCGCATCGCGCTTGCCCAGCTGCGAATGGTCGCCGCCGCGGCCCTTGGCGATGTCGTGGAACAGCGCGCCGATGTACAGCAGCCAGCGCTTCTCGAAGCCGGTGATGAGCCGTGAGCAGAACGGGTATTCGTGGGCGAATTCGGGCATGACGAAGCGGCGCAGGTTGCCCATCACCTGCAGGATGTGCTGGTCGACGGTGTACACGTGGAACAGGTCGTGCTGCATCTGGCCGACGATGCGGCCGAAGGCGGGCAGGTAGCGGCCGAGGATGTCGTACTGGTTCATGCGCCGCATCGGATGCGTCAGGTGCTTCTGCTGGAACAGCTTGAGGAACAGCGCGCGGTTTTGCGGGTCGCGGCGGAAGGCGGCGTCGATGCGGGCCTGTGAGCGCCACAGCGCGCGTTGTGTGCGCGGCGTCATGCCCTTGATTTCCGAGCGCTGCATTTGCAGCAGGAAGCACTCGAGGATCGCCCGCGGATCGCGCTGGAATACTTCCTCGTCGCGCACGTCGAGCAGGTCGCGCACCATCTGGAAGTGCGCGTCGATGATGATCGGCGGTCCCGGCTTGACGGACAGCAGGCGATCGGCCAGCACCTGCATTACCAGTGAATTGATCTGCGTCACCAGCTTGGCGTTCTGGTAGTAGCGCTGCATCAGCACTTCGGAGGCGCGCTTGGTCTCGGTCGGCCCGATGCCCATGGCCACGGCCAGCCTTTCCTGGTGGTCGAACAGCAGGCGGTCTTCGCGCCGGCCGGCGAGCAGGTGCAGTTCGATGCGCAGTTCGGCGAGGAAGCGGTCGGCGCGTTCGAACTGGCGTACCTCGGATGCCGTGATCAGTCCGGCGCGGGCCAGTGATTTCCAGTCGTCGCCGATGCCGGCGGCGCGGGCTACCCACTGGATCGCCTGCAGGTCGCGGCCGCCGCCGGGGCTTTCCTTGCAATTGGGCTCCAGGCTGTAGGGAGTGTCATGGAACTTGGCATGACGCTCGGCCTGTTCCAGTTGCTTGGCGGTGAGGAAGGCCGCCGGCTCCAGTGTCGCGTTGCAGCTTTGTTCGAAGTCGTCGTAGAGCGCGCGCGAACCGGCTAGCCGGCGCGCCTCGAGCAGCGCGGTCTTGACGGTAATGTCGCGTTCGGCTTCGTCGAGGCACTGGTCGATGCTGCGCACGCTGTGGCCGATGTCGAGGCCGATGTCCCAGAGCAGGCCGATCAGCTGCTCGATGCGTGCCGCGGTGGCGGAATCCTGAGTCGCGTGCTGTTCGTCGGGGACCAGGATCAGCAGGTCGACGTCCGAAGCCGGGTAGAGCTGGCCCCGGCCATAGCCGCCCACGGCTGCCAGGGCGCATTCGGCCGGCATCGCCAGGGCCTGCCAGACATCCTGCAGGACCTTGTCGACCAGGGCGGCACGTCCGCCAAGCAGGGCGGCGCTGTCCCGCTTCTCGCGCCAGGCGGCGTTCAGTTGCTGTTGGCCGTCAGCCAGGCGCTGGCGGGCGCTCGCGGCCAGTTGGCGCAGGTCGCCCATGCTTAGGGTCTGTTCTCAATCAGCCGGCGGATGGCGTTGAGGCCCGACGCGGATGGATGCAAGGCGGAGGACGCAGGCAAGGGTAATCCCTTGCCAAGTTCGACAACGCCGCAGACGCCGCGTCCGGCCTCAACCCGGAGGGCCGGGTCAAATCTGGCGCGCTGCGGCGTTGCGGCTCCTGGCGAGATATGAATCGCGCGGCGTCGCCGCGCCTTGCATCGCATCCAGATTTGATCCCGGCGCCACCGTCGCATGATTGAGAACAGACCCTATGGGGTGATGCGGATGTGCGGCGGGCAGGGCGGCGCGCCGGCGGACAGGGTCATCACCTCGACGCCGGTGTCGGTGACGCGCACCGTATGCTCCCATTGCGCCGACAGGCTGCGGTCCTTGGTGACGATGGTCCAGCCGTCGGGCAGTTCCGAGATCGCCGCCTTGCCGGCGTTGATCATCGGTTCGATGGTGAACACCATGCCGGGCACCAGCAGCGGTCCGGCATCAGGCTTGCCGTAGTGCAGGACCTGGGGTTCCTCGTGGAAATTGCGGCCGATGCCGTGGCCGCAGAATTCCCGTACCACGGAAAAGCCGGCGCCTTCGGCATGTTTCTGGATTGCGGCGCCGACTGCGCCGAGATGCACGCCGGGCTTGACCTGTGCGATGCCGACCCACATGCATTCGTGGGTCATGGCGACCAGCCGTCGCGCCAGGATGGATGTGTCGCCGACGCAGAAAGTGCGGCTGGTGTCGCCGTGCCAGCCGTCCTTGATGGTGGTGATGTCGAGGTTGACGATGTCGCCCTTCTTCAGCGCGCGTTCGTTCGGCACGCCGTGGCAGACCTGATGGTTGACCGAGGCGCAAATCGACTTGGGGTAGGGGGCGTAGCCCGGCGGCGCATAGTTGAGCGGGGCCGGAATGCAGCCCTGGACGTCGACCATGTAGTCGTGGCAGAGCCTGTCCAGCTCGGCGGTGGTGATGCCCGGCTTGACGAAGGGTTCGATGTAGTCGAGGACTTCGCCGGCGAGGCGGCAGGCGACCCGCATTTCGTCGATCTCTGCGGCGGTCTTGATGGAAATGGCCATGAATGCGGGGGAATATCGGGGAAGCGCATTTTAACCGCTGCCGCGGCTTGTGCCTGCCGGCCCGAGCCGCTATAATCGCGCGCTTGCCCGGGATGGTCCCGGACAAAATCCACACGCCCGGCGCCGATAGGGTGGCTTTGCGCGAAAGCTGCGAAGCAGCACGGCCGGGCGGAGGTTCAACCCATATCGGAGATAGTCACATGAGCACAACCATGCGCCAGATGCTGGAGGCCGGCGTTCATTTCGGCCACCAGACCCGTTTCTGGAACCCCAAGATGGCCCCCTATATTTTCGGCCATCGCAACAAGATCCACATCATCAACCTCGAAAAGACCCTGGGCAAGTACCAGGAGGCGATGGCGTTCATCCGCAAGATGGCGGCCAAGAAGGGCACCATCCTGTTCGTCAGCACCAAGCGCCAGGCGCGCGAAATCATCGCCGAGGAAGCCCAGCGTTGCGGCATGCCCTACGTCGATGACCGCTGGCTGGGCGGCATGATGACCAACTTCAAGACCCTCAAGCTTTCCGTCAAGCGCCTCAAGGACCTGGAAACCGCCATGTCCGAAGGCAACTTCGAGAAGCTGTCGAAGAAGGAAACCCTGACCCTGCAGCGCGAAATGGACAAGCTGCGCAAGTCCATCGGCGGCATCAAGGACATGGGCGGCCTGCCCGATGCGATCTTCGTCATCGACGTCGGCTACCACAAGATCGCCATCACGGAAGCCGGCAAGCTCGGCATCCCGGTGATCGGCGTGGTCGATACCAACCATTCCCCGGAAGGCGTGAGCTACGTGATCCCCGGCAACGACGACTCCTCCGGCGCGATCCGCCTGTACGCCCGCGGCGTGGCCGACGCCATCCTCGAAGGCAAGAGCCAGGGCATAAACGAGGTGGTGCAGCAGCTGGCCGGCGACGACGAGTTCGTCGAAGTCTCGGAAGCTGCCGAGTAATCGCAAGGACGACCCGCCGCGACGCGGCCGGCGCGCAAGCGCGGGCCGCGTCGTGGCGAATGATTGACTGAATCTGGAGTAGAGCAATGGCGGAAATTACCGCAAGCATGGTCAAGGAACTGCGCGAGAAGACCGACGCGCCGATGATGGAATGCAAGAAGGCGCTGACCGAAGCGGCCGGCGACATGGCGAAGGCCGAGGAAATCCTGCGCGTCAAGCTGGGCAACAAGGCCAGCAAGGCCGCAACCCGCGTCGCGGCGGAGGGCGTGGTGGCAATCCACATCGCCGCCGACGGCAAGCTGGGCAGCATTTTCGAGATCAACAGCGAGACCGACTTCGTCGCCAAGAACGACGAGTTCCTCAAGCTGGCTGCCGACTGCGCGCGCCTGGTGGCGGAAAAGAGTCCGGCCGACGTCGCCGCGCTGTCGGCCCTGCCGATGGGCGAAGGCACGGTCGAATCCACCCGCTCCGCGCTGGTGGGCAAGATCGGCGAGAACATGAGCATCCGCCGCTTCGTCCGCGTTGCGGCCAAGGGCAAATTGACTTCCTACATCCATGGTGGCTCGAAGATCGGCGTGCTGGTCGATGTGGTCGGCGGCGACGAGCAGCTGGCGAAGGATCTGGCGATGCACATCGCCGCCTCGAAGCCGAAGTCGCTGGATTCGTCGGGCGTGTCGGCGGATCTGCTGGACATGGAGCGCCGCATCGCCATCGAGAAGGCGCGCGAAGCCGGCAAGCCGGAAGCCATGCTGGAAAAGATCGCCGAAGGCACGGTGCAGAAGTACCTGAAGGACGTCACCCTGCTGGGCCAGGTGTTCGTCAAGGCCGAGGACGGCAAGCAGACCATCGAGCAGCTGCTGAAGGCGAAGGGCGCATCGGTGGCCAGCTTTACCCTGTTCATCGTCGGCGAGGGCATCGAGAAGAAGGTCAATGACTTCGCCGCCGAGGTGGCGGCGCAGGCGGCGGCTGCCGCCGGCAACAAGCAATAATCGACACGCCATGACCGCGCCGAAATTCCGCCGCATCCTGCTCAAGCTGTCGGGCGAGGCGCTGATGGGCGAAGATGCCTACGGCATCAACACGGCGATGCTGGGCAGCATCGTCGCGGAAATCAAGGCGGTGACCGATCTCGGCGTCGAGGTCGGCGTGGTCATCGGCGGTGGCAACATCTTCCGCGGCATCGGCGGCACGGCAACCGGCATGGATCGCGCGACGGCCGACTACATGGGCATGCTGGCGACGGTGATGAACGCCATGGCGCTGTCGGATGCCATGCGCCAGGCCGGCATCAACGCCCGCGTGCAGTCGGCCCTGAACATCGAGCAGGTGGTCGAGCCCTACATCCGCGGCAAGGCCATCCGCTATCTCGAAGAAGGCAAGGTGGTGATTTTCGGCGCCGGTACCGGCAATCCCTTCTTCACGACCGATACCGCAGCGGCCTTGCGCGGCTCCGAAATCGGTGCCGAGATGGTGCTCAAGGCGACCAAGGTCGACGGCATCTATACGGCCGATCCGAAGAAGGATCCGGCGGCGACGCGGTTTGCGCGCATCAGTTTCGACGAGGCGATCAGCCGCAACCTGGCGGTGATGGATGCCACGGCGTTTGCCCTGTGCCGCGACCAGAAGCTGCCGATCAACGTGTTTTCGATCTTCAAGGCCGGCGCATTGGAGCGCGTGGTGATGGGCGAGGACGAGGGCACACTGGTCCACGTTTAGGAGATGGCATGATTCCCGAACTGAAGAAGGCATCCGAACACAAGATGCAGAAGAGCCTCGAGGCTCTGAAGGCCGATCTGGCAAAGGTGCGTACCGGACGGGCGCATACCGGCATCCTCGACCATGTGCAGGTCGACTACTACGGTTCCCCGGTGGCGATTGCCCAGGTCGCCAACGTGACCCTGCTCGATGCCCGTACCATCGGTGTCCAGCCCTGGGAGAAACCGATGGTGGCCAAGGTGGAGAAGGCCATCCGCGATTCCGACCTGGGCCTCAATCCGTCGAGCCAGGGCGAACTGATCCGCGTGCCGATGCCGGCCCTGACGGAGGAGCGGCGCCGGGACCTGATCAAGGTCATCAAGCATGAGGGCGAGAACGCCAAGGTAGCGATCCGCAACCTGAGGCGCGACGCGATCACGCACCTGAAGGATGCACTGAAAAAGAAGGATATCTCGGAGGACGACGAGCGTCGCGCCCTCGACGACATGCAGCGCCTGACGGATCGCTACGTGGCGGAAGTAGATCGCGCGCTGGCGGAAAAAGAGAAGGACCTGATGGCGATCTGAGGTTCGCGGATCGGCGCCCGACCGCAGCGGAGGAAGTTGCATGGCAGGAAAATTCACCAGCTCGACGCAGGCCATTCCCGCGGTGGGCGATGTGCCATGCCATGTCGCCATCATCATGGATGGCAACGGCCGCTGGGCCAGGAAGCGTTTCATGCCGCGTGTTGCCGGGCACAAGCGCGGGGTCGAGACGGTGCGCGCCATGGTCAAAGCCTGCATCGAACGTGGTGTCGAATACCTGACCCTGTTCGCCTTTTCCTCCGAGAACTGGCGGCGTCCCGCCGAGGAAGTGTCCTTCCTCATGACCCTGTTCGTCAGTGCGCTGCAGGCCGAGGTCGACAAGCTGCACGCCAATGGCGTCCGGCTGAAGGTGGTGGGCGACCTGACGGCCTTCGAGCCGCGCCTGGTGGCGTTGATCCGCGAGGGCGAGGCGAAGACCGCGAACAATTCCAGGCTGACGCTGACCATTGCCGCCAACTACGGCGGTCGCTGGGACATCCTGCAGGCCATGAACCAGCTGGCGCTGGCTCATCCGGAAAAAGTCGGCTGCTTCGGCGAGGCCGATCTGGCGCCGCACCTGACGATGGCCTATGCGCCGGAACCGGATTTGTTCATACGCACCGGCGGCGAGCAACGGATCAGCAATTTCCTGCTCTGGCAGCTGGCCTACAGCGAGTTTCATTTCACTGACGTGTTGTGGCCGGATTTCGACGAGGCGGCGCTGGACGCGGCGATAAGCTCGTATCGTCGGCGCGAACGCCGCTTCGGTCGCACCAGCGAGCAACTCGGCCAGGCCGACGTGGCGCCTGCGTCGTCCCAGGGGATAACGCATCGCTCGGCTTCTGCATCGCGCGCCACGGATCACGATGCTTAGGACGCGGGTCATCACCGCACTGTTTCTGGTAGCGGGCTTCGCCCTGGTACTTTTCGCACTGCCGCCGGTGGCGGCGACCCTGGCTTTTGCCGCGATTGCGGCACTGGCGGCATGGGAGTGGGGCGGCCTGATGCGCCAGGATCAGCCGGCGCGCGTGATGTATGCATTTGTGCTGCTGCTGTTCTGCTGGCAGATCACCGTGGCGGCCCCGCAGCTTGTTCCGGTTTTGCTGGTTGTGTCCGCGGTATTCTGGATTCTTGTCGTGCCCTTGTGGTTCCGCTTCAAATGGACACTGGCGGGCAACGACTTTTTCGGTTACCTGCTCGGTGCTTTGGTGATCCTGCCGACCTGGGCGGCGATGGCGGCCTTGCACGCCATGAGTGCATGGCTGTTGCTGGCCGCGATGGCGCTGGTCTGGGTCGCCGACATTGCGGCATACTTCACCGGGCGGGCCTTCGGCAGGCACAAACTGGCACCGGCGATCAGTCCGGGCAAGACCTGGGAGGGCGTCGCGGGTGCGGTGATCGGCGTCATGATCTACGGCGCGATCGTGCTCAATTATTCGCCTCTGGCCGGACACGTGCCGCTGGCTGCGCCATTGCTTGCACTGCTGCTGCTGCTGCTCACGGCGGTCAGCGTGATGGGCGACCTGTTCGAATCCTTGCTCAAACGCCAGGCCGGCATCAAGGACAGCAGCAACCTGCTGCCCGGTCACGGCGGCGTGCTCGATCGCATCGACGCCCTGACCTCGACCCTGCCGTTGGCGGCGCTGATCCTGTATTTCGTCCGCCCATGAAACTGACCATACTCGGCGCCACCGGTTCGATCGGTGCCAGCACGCTGGACGTGGTAGCGCGCCATCCGGACCGCTTTGAGGTGGTGGCACTGACCGGGCATAGTCAGGTGGACGCCCTTGCTGCACAGTGCCGGCAGTTTCAACCGGCGTATGCGGTGGTGGGCAGCGCGACGGCAGCGCAGCAGCTTGCCGGCATGCTCAGGGACGCCGGTGTGCGCACCGAGGTACAGTACGGCGCCGACGCCCTGGCGGGGGTCGCCAGCCTGCCTGAGGTCGACGCGGTGATGGCCGCCATTGTCGGTGCCGCCGGATTGCCGCCGACTTTTGCCGCCGCCCGCGCCGGCAAGCGCGTCCTGCTGGCCAACAAGGAGGCGCTGGTCATGGCCGGCGCGGTGTTCATGGCCGAGGCGCGCCGCGCCGGCGCCCTCCTGCTGCCGATCGACAGCGAACACAACGCGGTTTTCCAGTCCATGCCCCATGACTATCGCGACGACATGGCGCGGGGCGGGGTCCGGCGGATCCTGCTGACTGCCTCGGGCGGTCCGTTTCGCACCGCGCCGCTCGATGCGCTGACGCGGATCACGCCCGAGCAGGCGGTCGCGCATCCGAACTGGGTGATGGGACGCAAGATTTCCGTCGATTCGGCGACCATGATGAACAAGGGCCTCGAAGTGATCGAGGCGCACTGGCTGTTCGATGCGCCGGCCGAGAAGAATCGAGGTGGTGATCCATCCGCAGAGCGTGATCCATTCCCTGGTCGATTACGAGGATGGTTCGGTTCTGGCCCAGCTCGGCAACCCCGACATGCGCACCCCGATCGCCCATGCCATGGCCTGGCCGGAGCGCATCGATTCGGGCGTGGCGCCGCTCGACCTGTTCGCCGTCGGCCGGCTCGATTTCGAGCGGCCGGACCCGGCGCGCTTCCCCTGCCTCGACCTGGCTTACCGCGCCTTGCGTGCGGAAGGCAATGCCGCTGCGGTGCTGAATGCGGCCAATGAGGTGGCGGTGTCCGCGTTTCTTGAACGGCGATTGCCCTTTCTGGGCATTGCCGACCTGATCGCCGCAACCCTCGACGCAGTGCCGCAGGCGGCACTGACCGATCTGGCGGCCGTGCTGGAGGCCGATCGCCAGGGACGCACAACGGCGACGGAAATCCTCGCGCGGCTCGGGGGTTCCGCGCCGTGAATCCGCAAATGCTGGCCTGGTATGTCGCCGCCTTCCTGCTCGCCCTCGCGGTGCTGGTGGTGGTGCACGAAATGGGGCACTACCTGGCCGCGCGCGCCTGCAATGTCAAGGTGCTGCGCTTCGCCTTCGGTTTCGGCAAGGTGATCTGGATGCGCCGCCACGGACGCGACCGCACCGAATGGGCGATTTCGGCATTTCCGCTGGGTGGTTACGTCAAGATGCTCGACGAGCGGGAAGGCGATGTCGCCGTCGCCGACTTGCCGCGCGCCTTCAACCGGCAGACCGTCGGCCGGCGCGCCTTCATCGTGGCGGCGGGGCCGGCTGCCAACTTCCTGCTGGCCATCGTGCTCTACTGGTTCCTGTTCATGCATGGCGTCACCGAACTCAAGCCGCGCCTCGGTTTGCCGCCGGCGGGGACGCCGGCGGCGATGGCCGGCATCGTTGAAGGCGGTACGGTTCGCGCAGTCAATGGCAAGCCGATCGAGACTTGGCAGGAATTGCGCTGGGAAGTCATGAGGCAGGCGCTTGACAAGGAGCCCCTGCACCTGGAGGTGGTCGGTGCGCACCGCGAAATCGGTGTTTACCGTTTTGCCAGTGACCGTTTCGATGTCGAAGAACTGGAAGAAGATCCCCTGCGGCTGCTGGGACTGGTACTCTACCGTCCGCCGCTGCCGGCCGTGGTGGGACAGGTGCAGTCGGGTTCTGCGGCGGCAGAAGCGGGGTTCCGCGAGGGCGACCGGGTACTGGAGATCGACGGCAAGGCAATTGCCGTGTGGGCGGAATTGGCATCTGCCGCGCGGGCGGCGGCTGGACGCCAGTTGCGCTTCCTCGTCGAGCGCGACGGCGTAAGGCTCGAACTGGCGGCGATTCCGCGTGCGGCCGGGGAGGGCGGACAAAAGCTGGGACGACTGGGCCTGACGGCCAGGGAAGGCCAGGGTGATCTGTTCGATATGACTGTCGTGGTCCGCTACGGCCCCCTCGAATCAGTCGGTCGGGCACTGCGGCAGACCTGGGACACGTCGGTCCTCAGCCTGCGCATGATGGGCCGCATGCTGACCGGAGAACTGTCGTGGAAGAACCTCTCCGGCCCGGTGACGATCGCCGATTACGCCGGCCAGTCGGCGCGACTTGGCCCCAGCCATTACCTGCGCTTTCTGGCCCTGATCAGCATCAGTCTCGGCGTGCTCAACCTGCTGCCTGTACCCGTTCTGGACGGAGGGCATTTGATGTATTATCTCGTCGAGTTTCTCAAGGGTGGCCCGGTGTCGGAACGCGCCCTGGAAATCGGCCAGCAGATTGGGTTTACCCTGCTTGCGCTGCTCATGGCTTTTGCCTTTTACAACGACATCAACCGCCTTGTTTCCGGCTAATTTTCGTCCAACTACATGAACAAGAAACTGCTTGCCGGGCTGATTTTTGCGCTGCTGGCGCGTGCCGCATTGGCCTTTGATCCCTTCCAGATCAAGGATATCCGGGTCGAGGGCATCCAGCGTACCGAAGCAGGAACCGTGTTCTCCTACCTGCCGGTGAAGGTGGGCGACACCATGAACGACGAGAAGGCGGCCGCCGCGATCAAGGCCTTGTTCGCCACCGGCTTCTTCAAGGACGTGCGCCTGGAGATAGACGGGCAGGTGCTGGTGGTGGTGCTGGAAGAGCGGCCGGCCATCGCCTCCCTGGAATTCACCGGACTCAAGACCTTCAAGCCCGAAGACTTGAAGAAGGGTCTGCGCGACGTCGGCCTTGCCGAGTCGCGCATCTTCGATCGCGCGATGGTCGAGCGCGCCGAGCAGGAACTCAAGCGCCAGTACCTCTCGCAGGGCTACTACGCGGTGCAGGTGACGACCACCATCACGCCGCTGGAGCGCAATCGCGTCGGCATCAACTTTGCCGTGGTCGAGGGCGATATCGCCAAGATCAAGCAGATCAACATCGTCGGCGCCGGCGCCTTCAAGGAATCGGACCTGCTCGATCTGATGGTCTTGCGGCCGCCGAACTGGATCACGTGGTATACGAAAAACGACCAATACTCCAAGCAGAAACTCTCCGGGGACATCGAGACCCTGCGCTCGTACTACCTCAATCGCGGCTACCTTGAATTCAACGTCGAGTCGACCCAGGTATCGATTTCGCCGGAAAAACAGGACATCTACATCACCATCAACATCAGCGAGGGTGAAAAGTACACCATATCCTCGGTCAAGCTGGCCGGCCAGTTGCTGGTGCCGGAGGAGGAATTGACGAAGCTGGTAAGGATCAAGCCGGGTGAGGTGTTCTCGCGCGAGAACATGACCGAGACCACCAAGGCCATCAGCGAACGCCTGGGCAACGATGGTTATGCATTCGCCAACGTCAACGCCGCTCCGGAACTCGACAAGGAGAAACGCCAGGTGGCGTTTACGGTGTTCATCGATCCGGGGCGCCGGGTCTATGTCCGTCGCATCAACGTGTCCGGCAATACCAAGACCCGCGACGAGGTGATCCGCCGCGAAATGCGTCAGTCGGAAGCCGGCTGGTACGACGGAGCGAAGATCAACAAGTCGCGCACGCGGGTCGACCGCCTCGGCTATTTCGATGAAGTGACGGTGGAAACGCCGCCCGTCCCCGGAACGACCGACCAGGTCGACATGGAACTCAAGGTCAAGGAGAAGCCCACCGGAAACCTGGCGTTGGGCGCGGGTTTTTCGAGTTCGGAGAAATTCACGCTTTCGGGTTCCATCTCGCAGCAGAACCTCTTCGGCAGCGGCAAGCACCTCAGCTTCCAGGTCAGTACCAGCAAGTCGAACCAGGTCTATTCGATCTCGCATACCGACCCCTATTTCACCGTCGATGGCGTCAGCCAGGGCTTCGACCTATACGTGCGCAATGTCGACACGTCATCGCTGTCGACCTCCAGCTACAGTTCGGATTCGATGGGCGGCGGCATGCGTTGGGGGGTTCCGACCGGCGAGGACGATTACGTCAATTTCGGCCTGTCCTACGATCGCACCAAGATCAATGACCTCGGCAGCGACCCTTCCGCACAGTATGTTCGATACCTGGCGGAATACGGCAAGACCACGGATACTTTTCTGACCACCTTCGGCTGGCAGAAAGACGAACGCGACAGCCTGATCATGCCCACCTCGGGAAGGCTGCGCAAGGCGTTGGCCGAGGTTTCGCTGCCCGGCAGCACGGTAAGCTACTACCGCGCCAGCTATCAGCATCTGCAGTTCTTTCCGCTCATCGAGCGCGGCAAGCTGACGCTGGCCCTGAACGGCGAAGTCGGCATCGGCAGGACCTATGGCAGTGACAATATGCTGCCTTTCTTCAAGAACTACTACGCCGGGGGCATAGGCTCGGTGCGTGGCTTCGAGTCGGGCTCGCTGGGGCCGCGTGATCCGCTGAGTGGGGACCCGGTCGGGGGCGACACGCGATTGGTCGCCAATGCCGAACTCATGTTTCCCGTTCCCGGCATGGGGATGGACAAGTCCTTGCGCATGAGCGTTTTTGTCGACGCCGGCAACGTCTGGGGTCCGAACAAGATAAGGGGCATCGACTACGGCACCCAATTCGACATGGGCGACTTGAGATACAGCGCCGGAGTGGCCTTGGCGTGGAGTTCACCGTTTGGGCCTTTGAAGTTTTCCTACGGCAATCCTTTCGACACGAAGAAAAACGACGATATCCAGCGCCTGCAGTTCCAGATGGGCTCGTCGTTCTGAGCCCCTACCAAGAGTGAGACAGTCATGCTGAAGAAAACAGTTCTTGCCGGTATTGCCCTGCTGTCGCTCTCCGCCGTCGCGCTCGCGGACAGCAAGATCGGCGCGATCAATATCCAGAAGATATTGGCCGATGCGCCCCAGGCGGCACGCGCCAAGAAGAAGATCGAGAAGGACTTCGAGGTGCGCGACCAGGAGTTGCAGCGCATCGCCAAGCAGCTGAAGACGATGCAGGAAAACCTCGACAAGAATGCGGTGACCATGGCCGAGACCGAGCGCCGCACCAAGGAGCGCGAGTTCGGCGATCTCAGCCGGGAGTTCGAGCGCAAGCGGCGCGAGTTCCGCGAGGACCTGAGCCAGCGGCAGAACGAGGAAATGGCGGCAATCTTCGAGCGCGTCAACAAGATCGTCAAGCAGCTTGCCGAAGCCGAGAAGTACGACATCATTTTCCAGGAGGCGGCCTACGTGAACCCGCGCATCGACATCACCGACAAGGTGATCAAGGCGCTGGGTGACGGCGGCAAGTAAGACCCCGGTCGTGGCGGTCCGGCTCGACGAGATTGTCGCCCGCTTCGGCGGAGAAATAGTCGGCGCCGGTGATACGGCGATCTCGCGCATTTCCACGCTGGAGAGTGCCGGTCCCGGCGAACTGGCCTTTCTCGCCAATCCGAAGTATCGACATCAACTGGCGACCACCCGCGCCGCCGCCGTGATCATGGCGCCGCCCACGGTGGAGGGTTTGGCGGCTGCGATCCTGACGGCGCAGCCCTACCTCTATTACGCGCGCGTGTCGCAATGGTTGAATCCGCCCCCGGCGCCTGACCCCGGCATTCATCCGAGCGCGGTGGTGGAAGGCGAGGTCGCCGCCGGCGCCAGCATCGGGCCGAATGTCTGGATCGGACCGGGCGCCGCGATCGGCGAGGGCGTCGTGATCGGCGCCAACTGCAGCATCGGGGCCGGAGTGCAGGTCGGTATCGATAGCCGTCTGGCGGCCAACGTGGCAATTTATCCGGGAAGTCGCCTGGGGGCCCGCTGCCTGGTGCATTCGGGGGCCGTGATCGGTGCCGACGGCTTTGGCTTCGCCCGCGAGGCCGAAGGCCGCTGGGTCAAGATTCCGCAGGTCGGGCGCGTGCTGATCGGTGACGACGTCGAGATCGGTGCCGGCACCACGATCGATCGTGGTGCGCTGGGCGACACGGTGATCGCCGACGGTGTCAAGCTCGACAACCAGATACAGGTCGGCCACAACGTGCAGATCGGAGTCCATACCGCCATGGCAGGCTGCGTCGGCATCGCCGGCAGCACGGTGATCGGCGCCCGGTGCACCGTGGGCGGGGCGGCGGCGATTCTAGGCCACCTGCAGATCGCCGATGACGTCAATGTGGCGGCCGGGACCCTGGTGATGAAATCGATCCCGACTGCGGGAACCTACAGCGGCGCGATTCCCCTGCTCGAACATGGGGACTGGTTGAGAAATTTTTCGCGGCTGCGTCACCTTGACGCGATGGCCGATAAAATCCGCTCCCTGGAGCAGCGGCTCGCCGCATTGGAGAAGAAGTCATGAGCGAAACAGGGGCAAGCGGAACCATCGATTCCCGCATGGACATCCACCAGATTCTCGAATACCTGCCGCACCGCTATCCGATCCTGCTGGTAGACCGGGTGCTGGAAGTGGTTCCCGGCGAGCGGATCACGGCGCTCAAGAACGTCAGCATGAACGAGCCCTTCTTTCCGGGCCACTATCCTCACCATCCGGTGATGCCTGGGGTTCTGGTGGTCGAGGCGATGGCGCAGACCGCGGCGATACTTTCCTTCAAGACCATGGGCAGCAAACCCGACGGCGTATCGGTGTACTACTTCGTCGGCATCGACAATGCGCGCTTCAAGAGGCCGGTCGGGCCTGGCGACCAGTTGATCATCGATGTCCGCATCGAAACCACCCGGCGCGGCATCTGGAAATATTCGGCGACGGCGAAGGTCGATGGCCAGGTTGCGGCGGAGGCGGATCTGATGTGCGCCATGCGCTCCACCTCGGCATGAGCGTCCATCCGACCGCCATCGTCCATCCCGCGGCGCGGCTCGGTCGCGGCGTCGTCGTCGGCCCGTATTCGCTGGTCGGCGAGCATGTCGAGATCGGCGACCATACCGTGATCGGTCCGCACGTGGTGATCGCCGGGCATACCCGGATCGGCTGCGACAACCGGATCTTCCAGTTCTGCTCCGTCGGCGAGCAGCCGCAGGACAAGAAGTACGCCGGCGAGCCGACCCGCCTCGAAATCGGCGACCGCAACACGATCCGCGAGTTCTGCACCTTCAATTGCGGTACGGCACAGGATGCAGGGGTGACCCGGCTCGGCGATGACAACTGGATCATGGCCTATGTACACCTGGCGCACGACTGCCAGGTCGGCAACAAGACCATCTTCGCCAACAACACCCAGCTCGCCGGGCACGTGCACGTCGGCGACTGGGCCATCCTCGGCGGTTTCACCGGCGTGCATCAGTTCGTCCGCATCGGAGCGCACAGCTTCACTGCCGTGGGATGCGTTCTCCTGCAGGACCTGCCGCCGTTCGTCATGGCCGCCGGCAATCCCGCCGTGCCGCGCAGCATCAATGCCGAAGGTCTGAAGCGTCGAGGCTATTCGAGCGATGCCGTGGCGGCGGTGAAACGTGCGTTCAAGACCCTGTACAAAAGCGGCCTCAGGC
Source organism: Sulfuritalea sp. (assembly GCA_016708585.1). Taxonomy (GTDB): domain Bacteria; phylum Pseudomonadota; class Gammaproteobacteria; order Burkholderiales; family Rhodocyclaceae; genus Sulfuritalea. The sequence continues at coordinate 99,493 of JADJFK010000004.1, forward strand.
TCGAGGAAGCGCGCGCTGCGATCGAGGCCGAGCGGGCGGCAGTGCCCGAGTTGGCGCCGCTCACGGATTTCCTCGCCGCGCCCGGGCGCGGCATCATCCGCTGATGACGCGAGTTGCGATGGTCGCCGGAGAAGCCTCCAGCGACCAGCTGGCTGCCCACCTGATCGGCGCGCTGCGCAAGCATCTGCCCGATGCGCAGTTCTACGGCATCGGCGGGCCCAAGATGCAGCGCGAGGGGTTCGACTCACTCTGGCCGGCGGAGATGCTGGCCGTGCACGGTTATGCCGAAGCCCTGCGCAATTACCGGGCGATTGCCGGCATGCGACGGCAGCTGCTGCGGCGCCTGCTGGCCGACCGACCGGATGTCTTCATCGGCGTTGACGGCTACGATTTCAACCTCTGGCTGGAACGCCGCCTCAAGCGTGCCGGGATTACCACCATCCACTATGTCAGCCCCTCGATCTGGGCCTGGCGCCGGCACCGGTTGCAGAAGATCATCGGCTCGGTAAGCCACCTACTCGCGCTGTATCCGTTCGAACCCGCGCTTTACAAGGACACGGCGGTCAATTGCAGTTATGTCGGCCATCCCATGGCGGACGCGATTCCCCTTGAAATGGACCAGCGCCTGGCGCGCGAAAAGCTCGGTGTGGCGACAGGCCGGCCGGTGGTCGCGCTGCTTCCGGGCAGCCGTCAGTCCGAGCTGAATTTCATGGCCGAGACCTTCATCGAAACGGCGAAGCTGCTGCTGGAACGCCAGCCGCAGTTGCAGTTTCTGGTGCCGCTGGTCTCGCGCGAAACGCGGCTGCAATTCGAAACGGCGCTATGGAAGCTCAAGGCGGACGAACTGCCCTTCACGCTGATGTTCGGCCACGCCACGGACGCCATCGCCGCCAGCGATGCCGCGCTGGTTGCCAGCGGCACCGCCACGCTCGAAACCGCCCTGGTCGGTCGGCCGATGGTGATCGCCTACAAGATGTCGCCGTGGTCATGGCGTCTGATGCGCCACATGGGCTACCTGCCCTGGATCGGCCTGCCCAACATTCTGGCCCGCCGTTTCGTGGTGCCCGAGTTTCTGCAGGATGAGGCGACGCCCGAGAACCTTGCCCAGGCGCTGGGCAACCTGCTGGGAGACCGTCAGGTACGCACCGCCATCGGTCGCGTCTTCGGCAGCATCCATCGCCTGCTGCGGCAGGATACGGCGCAGAAGGCCGCGGATGCGGTGCTGCCGTATCTGCGGAAATCATGAGCGGGCTGGTTTGCGGCGTAGACGAAGCGGGCCGCGGACCTCTTGCCGGACCGGTCTATGCCGCTGCCGTGATTCTTGATCCGGCGCGGCCCATCATCGGCCTGGCCGACTCCAAGAAGCTTTCCGAGCGCAAGCGCGAGCGGCTGGCCGTGGAAATCCGCGAGAAGGCGCTGGCCTTCGGCATTGCGTTCGCCTCGGTGGAGGAGATCGATCGCCTCAATATCCTGCAGGCGACGCTGCTCGCCATGCGTCGAGCGGTCGAGGGGCTTGCCGTGGTTCCGGGGCAGGCGCTGATCGACGGCAACCGCTGTCCCGTACTGCCCATGCCGGCGCGTGCCATTGTCCGCGGTGACGCCAGCGAGCCGGCGATTTCGGCCGCCTCGATCCTTGCCAAGACGGCCCGGGACGCGGAAATGCGGCGCATCCATGAGGCATATCCCGAGTACGCGCTGGATCGCCACAAGGGCTATGACACCGCGCTGCACCGTGCGGCCCTGCGGCTGCATGGCCCCGCCAGTTTTCATCGCAAGAGCTTTGCGCCGGTAAGGGCTCTGCTCGAATGCCGCGGATGAGCGGGATGCGCCATATCAGCTCGCGCGAGAATCCGGCGTTCAAGGCCCTGCGCAGGTTGGCCGACGATCCCCGCGGCCACGGCTCTGCCCTGGTGGATGGCATCCACCTGGTAGCGACATGTTTCGCCCAGGGAATCGGCATCAGGCAGTTGCTGGTCAGCGAAGGCGGGCAGGCGAGCGCCGAAATCGCCACCCTGCTGCAAGGCGCGGCGGGCATTGATTGCCTGAGCTTGCGTGACAGCCTGTTCCGCGAATTGTCCGGGGTCGCTGCGCCGACCGGCATCGCCGCCGTGATCGACATTCCGCAGGCACCGGCGGAATTGTCGCCGGGCGATGCCGTGCTGCTGGATGCGGTGCAGGATGCCGGCAACGTCGGCGCGATCCTGCGTACCGTCGCCGCTGCGGGTGTCCGCAATGTGCTGCTTGGTCCGGGCTGTGCCGGGGCATGGACCGCGCGCGCGCTGCGCGGCGGACAGGGGGCGCATTTCTTTCTGGCCATCCGCGAGCAGGCCGATCTGCTCGCGGCGCTGGCGACCGGCCCCGCGACGCCGGTGGCAACAGTCGCTCATGGCGGCACGAGCCTCTATGACCTCGATCTCGGCGGACCGGTATTCTGGCTGGTGGGCAATGAAGGTGCAGGCTTGTCGGCGGAACTCGTCGCCGCGGCAAAGCTGCGTGCCACGATTCCACTTGCCGCCGGTACCGAATCCCTGAATGTCGCGGCGGCTGTGGCAGTATGCCTGTTCGAGGCCAACCGCCAGCGTTCTGCCACACGATAGGGTCCGCCGGGTATGTGGAACGCATCGCCGCAGCTGGCGGGATGGTTGGCGTCCGCGCATGCGCCGCGTACCTGCCCCCGGAATCGGATGTCGTCCCCGCGCCCAATGAAAAGGCCCGCGCGCGGCGGGCCCGGAAAAACCTGAAACGGCTGGAATTACTTTTTCTTGGCAGCCTTCTTGCCGGCAACGGCGGCCTTGAAGGTGGCGCCGGCGGTGAAGCGCGGCACGGTGGTCGCAGCGATCTTGAGTTCCTTGCCGGTCTGCGGATTGCGGCCGACGCGCGCGGCGCGCTTGGAAGACTTGAAGCTGCCGAAGCCGACCAGGGTGACGGCATCGCCCTTGGAGACGGCCTTGACGATGGCGGCCATGGCAGCGGAGAGCGCCTTCTCGGCGGCAGCCTTGCTGATATCGGCTTCTTTGGCGGTGATTTCGATCAGTTCAGACTTGTTCATGTGTGACCTCATGGAAGTGATGGTGATGGTGGCGGGTTGGATTCTAGGCGAATGGTAACGCAGGTTGCCGACGAATTCTTTATCGGGATCAAGCTTTTTTTGAATGATGGCAATTCGATACGGGGCCCATGTTGATCGGGAATCGCTGCGGCCCCGGCTTGGCCATTCACCGGGGCGGTTTGATTTATCTGCGGGATCGGGGAAGCCTGCGGACAAAGGCTATAAAATGTGTTCGGACAAGATGGCAGGCTTGGTTTCCCCGGCGGATCGCGGATGCCGCCTGGTGCTTGCCGCTTCGCGCGAAGCCATGGAGAAAGGGACTGGCGGAATATGGAACTTGCCTGGTGGCACTGGATGGTTCTCGGCCTTGGCCTGGGCCTGCTCGAGCTCTTCGTCGCCTCTTTTTTCGTCATCTGGTTCGGGCTGGGCGCGTTGCTGGTCGGCTTGGCCATGCTGGCATTTCCGGCCATGGCCTTCAGCGCGCAGATCCTGTTGTGGACCGCGGCGTCGGTCGCCATGACCGTGTTCTGGTTCAAGGTCCTGCGCAATGACGGCGGCAAGACGCGCTCCGGCCAGGCCGACGAGGCGCTGGGCGAAATCGGCGTGCTGGTCAGGGCTGTGGAACCCCTGGGCATCGAATCGGCGCGCGGCGAGGTGCGTTTCCAGAAGCCGGTGATGGGGGCCGATGTCTGGCCCTGCCTTGCCGACGAGGCAATCGCCGCAGGCACCCGGGTCAGGGTGCTGGCGGTGGACGGGCAAATACTCAAAGTCGCTAAATACTGAAGGGACGGGTCATGGGTGAGTTCGGAATTGTCGTTGTCGTATTGTTCGTTTTTGTCGCCGTCACCATCGCCAAGGGCGTGCGCATCGTGCCCCAGGGCGAGGAGTGGATCGTCGAGCGCCTCGGGAAATTCCACGCCACGCTGCGTCCCGGCCTCAACATCATCATCCCCTACCTGGACCAGGTGCGCTACAAGCTGACCACCAAGGACATCATCCTCGATGTGCAGGAACAGGAGGTCATCACCAAGGACAACGCGGTGATCCTGACCAATGCGATTGCCTTCATCAAGGTCACCGATCCGATCAAGGCCGTGTACGGCGTGACGGATTTCTCCGAAGCGATCCGCAACATGATCATGACCACCCTGCGTTCGATCATCGGCGAGATGACGCTGGACGAGGCACTGTCGAATCGCGACAAGATCAAGGCCCGCCTGCGCGAAGGCGTGGCGGATGAAGCCATCGACTGGGGCCTGACCGTGAAATCGGTGGAAATCCAGGACATCAACCCCTCCGAGTCGATGCAGAAGGCCATGGAGGCGCAGGCCTCGGCCGAGCGCGAGCGCAAGGCCATGGTAACCAAGGCCGAGGGCACCAAACAGTCCACCATCCTGAATGCCGAGGCGCAGTTGCAGGCGGCACGGCTTTCCGCCGAGGCGCAGGTGACGCTGGCCGAGGCTTCGGCCGAGGCGATCAAGCGCGTCGCCGCGGCGATCGGCAGCGAGGATGCGCCGATGCGCTACATGTTGGGCGAGAAGTACATCAATGCCATCGGGAATCTCGCCAAGTCGGACAATGCCAAGACGGTATTGATTCCGGCCGACATCCAGGACACGCTGCGCGGCATCCTGGGCAGCCGCAAGTAGGCATCGACGGGCAGGGCTCTCATGCGGCTGCTGGCTTTCGAGACCGCGACGCGGCGCTTGTCCGTCGCGCTCTGGCAGGATGGTGAGCTGATCGAGCGCAGCGGGGAAGTCGCCAACGGCGGTTCGGAGCGTGTGTTGCCATGGACATGCGAGCTGCTCGCGGAGGCGGGCATCACGCTGGCGCAGGTCGACGGCATCGCATTCGGCGCCGGCCCCGGCAGCTTTACGGGATTGCGCCTGGCCTGTGGCTTGGCGCAAGGCCTGGCCTGGGGCCGCGAACTGCCGGTATTGCCGGTGTCGAGCCTGGAAGCGCTGGCGCTGGCGTCCGGCGAAGGCGATGTCTGGGCTTGTTTCGATGCGCGCATGAACGAGGTGTATGCCGCGGCCTATCGGGTCGACGGCGATTGCGTCAGGCAACTCATGGCGCCGGCCTGCCTGCCGCCCGCCGTGGCGCCGCCGCCGACTTTCGCCGGTGGCTGGGGCGTCGGTGACGGCTTCGCGACTTATGGGGCGGTACTGTGCGCCAGGAAGCCGGATCTCGCCGGCATGCGGGCTGCCGTATTTCCCTCCGCCGCCGCCGTCCTGCGCCTCGCCGCGCCGGCGTTCGCCAGGGGCGGGGGAGTGCCGGCGGCGCTGGCGCAGCCGATTTACGTGCGTGACAAGGTGGCCTTGACCACCGCCGAACGGATGGCGCGCGGCGGAGTGAAATAGTGGTGCGTTATCCCGAAATGACTGATGCGGATCTCGATGCGGTGGCTGCGGCGGAATCGCGCATTTATGCCTTTCCCTGGACGCGGGGCAATTTCGCCGACTCGCTGGCGGCCGGGCATGGCGCATGGCTGGCGCGGGAGGGCGAGCGCATGACCGGCTACGCGGTCATGATGCGGGTGGTCGATGAAGTCCATTTGCTCAACATCAGCGTGCTGCCGGAATTGCAGCGCGGTGGCCGTGGCTCGGCGCTGCTGGACCACCTCGTCGCCTGGGCGCGGATGCACGGGGCGACGCGCATGCTGCTCGAAGTCCGGCCGGGCAACCTCGCGGGACGGGGTTTCTACCGGCGCCAGGGCTTTGCCGAAATCGGACGCCGTCGCGATTATTATCCGGCGCATGAAGGACGTGAGGATGCCATCGTGATGGCGCGCGGGCTATGAAGCCGGATCGCGAACGGATGCTGCGCGAGATGGGCCTGGGGCCGGTCTGGAAACTGCGCGTGCCACCCGCAGCCGTGCCGGTCGGGCAAGCTGCCACGGCGCAGCCGGCGGCGGCCCCGCCGCTTGCGGAAGCCGTGCCGGCCATCGTCCCCGTTCCGGATAGTGCATTCGTCGCCCCGTCCGGCGCGATGGGCTGGGAGGAACTCGCGGCGACCGTGGCGGCGTGCCGCCAGTGCCGACTTTGCGCGGCGCGCAAGCAGGCGGTGCTCGGTGTCGGCGACCGCAATGCCGATTGGCTGTTCGTCGGCGAGGGCCCGGGCGCGGAGGAGGATGCGCGTGGCGAACCCTTCGTCGGCCAGGCGGGCAAACTGCTCGACAACATGCTGGCAGCCATCGGCCTCAAGCGCGGCGCAGACGTGTACATCGCCAATGCGGTCAAATGCCGGCCGCCCGAGAACCGCACGCCGGCGCCTGAAGAGATCGCTGCCTGTAGTCCGTATCTGGTACGACAGATCGAATTGATCCGGCCCAAACTGATTGTCGCCCTGGGCCGCCCCGCGGCGCAGACGCTGCTGCAGACGGACGTCAGGATCGGCGCGGCGCGCGGCAGGCTGCACGACTATCGCGGGGTCCCGCTGGTCGTCAGCTACCACCCGGCCTACCTGTTGCGCAGCCCGCAGGACAAGGCCAGGGCCTGGGAGGATCTTTGCCTCATGCGGCGGACCATGCAGGAGCGCAAGGGAACCTGACCGCTCAGTGGTGGGCGACGTCTTCCAGGTGTGCGACGTCGTCGCGTTCGCGCTGGTTGGCCTCGTGGCGACGCTTGACCAGCCACATGGTGCCGGCGACGAACAGGCCGAACAACACGATGATCCAGTAGATCGACAGCTGGGCCTTGATCAGCACGGAGTAGGTGGTGGTCATGACGAGGATCGAAAGATTCTCGTTGAAATTCTGTACCGCGATGGAATGCCCGGCGCCCATCAGGATGTGGCCGCGATGCTGCAGCAGCGCGTTCATCGGCACCACGAAGAATCCGGAGAAGATTCCCACCAGCACCAGCAGCGGCACGGCCAGCCACATGTCGCGGACGAAGATCATGGCGATCACGCCGATGCCCATGGCAATGCCGAGCGGGATCACGCGCACCGATTTGCGCAGCGTGATCATCCGCGCCGCAAGTACCGCGCCGATGGCCACGCCGACAGCGACCACGCCTTGCAGCATGCTGGACTTGGAGAGGTCCAGGTGCAGGGCGGCCCGGGCCCATTCCAGCACGATGAATTGCAGCGTGGCGCCGGCGCCCCAGAACAGGGTGGTGACCGCCAGGGAAATCTGGCCGAGCTTGTCGCGCCACAGCAGCTTGAGGCAATGGTTGAACTCATGGAACAGGTACACCGGATTCCTCTTCAGCGGCTTGTGGTCGACGCCGGTATCCGGAACGTAGAGATTGAACAGCGCGGCGATCAGGTAGAGCGCGCCGATGATGACCAGGGTCATCTCGGCCACCGTATCGACGCCGGTTTCGATCGCCGGAAAGTCCATCGACAGCAGGCCGCGGGCGATTTCGGGCTTGATCAGGGCGCCGCCCAGCACCACGCCGAGGATGATGGCGCTGACCGTGAGGCCCTCGATCCAGCCGTTGGCAATGACCAGCAGGCGGTGCGGCAGGTATTCGGTGAGGATGCCGTACTTGGCCGGCGAATAGGCGGCGGCGCCGAGGCCGACCACGGCATAGGCCAGCAGCGGATGCATATCGAAGAACATCAGGCTGCAGCCGAAGATCTTGATGCCGTTGCTGATGAACATCACGCGCCATTTCGGCATGGAGTCGGCGAAGGCGCCGACAAAGGCCGCCAGGGCGACATAGGAGACGGTGAAGAAGGTTTTCAGCAGCGGTTCGTACTCTGCCGGCGCGCGCATGTCGCGCAGGATGGCGATGGCAGCAATCAGCAGGGCGTTGTCGGCCAGCGCGGAAAAAAACTGCGCCGCCATGATGATGTAAAAACCCTTGTTCATTCAGTCGCGACGCGGGGCCGCTGGGGGCGCGGCAATTGGCTTTGGGACCGGAGCTTCGGCCGTGTTTTGGTCTGCCGGTTTATATCATGAAAGCTTTGCCGCAGCCGGAATGTGGCGATGCAACATCAGCGGTTTCGTGCCGAGATGTCGCCCCGGCGCGGAATCCTGTACCAAGTCCTGCCGGGGGATACCGGCTCCCTCGATGAACTCGGGAGCCATACCCCGCAAGGGGATACCGACTCCCTCGATGAACTCGGGAGCCATACCCCGCAAGGGGATACCGACTCCCTCGATGAACTCGGGAGCCATAAATTGTGCTCATGGCGGGTGATTTGTGATTGAATACCCGCGTTATGGAAATTCTTATATTCGGAGGTGCCGGAAATGGCTGATCGCCGCTTGCAGGTTTTTCATGCGGTTGCCAAACAACTGTCGTTCACCAAGGCGGCGGACGTGCTGTTCATGACGCAACCGGCCGTGACTTTTCAGATCAAGCAGCTCGAAGAGCACTTCAACACGCGACTTTTCGATCGCGGCCACGGCCGCATTGCGCTGACCCCGGCCGGCGAGGTGGTGCTCGGTTACGCGGAAAGGATCCTGGGCCTGTCATCCGAGCTGGACGTCCGCCTCTCGGAGCTGACCGGCGAGATCGGCGGTTCGCTGATGGTCGGGGCATCGACCACCATTGCCGAATTCATGCTGCCCGGCATCCTCGGCGAATTCAAGTCCAGCTACCCCAACGTCCGTTCGCGCCTGATGGTCGGAAACTCCGAGTCGATCGAGCATCGCGTCATGGAACATACCATCGACATCGGCTTCATCGAATCGCTCTCGCATGAGCCTACGCTGGAGTGCGAAGTGTGCTGCGACGATGAACTGGTGGTGGTCTGCCATCCGCGGTTTCCGCTGGCACGGCACAAGGAACTGACCCCGCAGAAGCTGCTGGAGCATCCGTTCGTGTCGCGCGAGCCGGGCTCCGGGACGCGCGAATTCACCGAGAACTACCTGCGCCACTGCGGGATTTCGCTCGACCAGATGAACGTCGTGATGGAACTCGGCAGTCCGATCGCGCTCAACGGCGTGGTCGAAACCGGGCTGGGGTTCGCCATCGCTTCGCGGGCCTCGGTGACCAAGGAACAGCGCCTGGGCGACATCGTCGCCATTCCGTTGAAGCCGCGCCTGATCCGCACCCTGTCCATGGTCTATCCCAAGGAAAAATTCCGCTCGCGGCTGGTCGCGACTTTCGTCGATTTCGCGGCTACGCGCCTGCGGTCCCTGATGACGGTGAAGAAGTCCTAGGCGCTTCATGTCGCGACCGATACGCGCCAGGCTGGACTGGTCGGCGCTGCGCCACAATCACACCGTCGCCAGGCGCCACGCGGGCGCCGCCAGAATCTGGAGCGTGGTCAAGGCCGATGCCTACGGACATGGCCTGCTGTCGGCGGCGCGGGCCCTGGCGGATGCCACCGACGGTTTCGCGCTGGTCGAACTCGAAGGCGCCATGGCCTTGCGCGATGCCGGCATGACCCATCCGATCCTGATGCTGGAAGGTCCCTACCGGGCCGACGACCTGCCCCTGTTCGCCGAACTCGAATTGACGCCGGTGCTGCACACGATGTGGCAGGTCGATGCGCTGATCGATGCCTGCCTGCCAACGCGCCAGGCGGTTTACCTCAAGCTCAACACCGGCATGAACCGGCTGGGCTTCGATGCCGTGGAATTCAATACGGCGCTCGATCGCCTGGTGATGGCCGACTGCCTCGAGTCCCTTACCCTGATGACGCACTTTGCCGATGCCGACGAAGTGCGCGGCATCGAGCAGCAGCTGGCGCGCTTTCGTGCCATGACCGGCGGCCGCGCCCTGCCGGCATCGCTGGCGAACTCGGCGGCGCTGCTGCGCTTTCCCGACGCCGTTGGCGACTGGGTGCGGCCCGGCATCATGCTCTACGGTTCGTCGCCGTTTCCCGCCATGCGAACCGCGGTCGAGCTCGGCTTGCTGCCGGTGATGACGCTGGAAAGCGAACTGATCGCGGTGCGCGAACTGGCGCCCGGCGACACCGTGGGCTACGGCAGCAGCTTCGTCGCCGAGCGCGCGATGCGCGTCGGCATCGTCGCCTGCGGCTATGCCGACGGCTATCCGCGCCACGCGCCGACCGGCACCCCGGTCCGGATCGCCGGCCGACGCACGCGCACGCTGGGGCGCGTCTCGATGGACAAGATCTGCATCGACCTCGGTGACCTGCCGGAAAAAGTCGGCGTTGGCGCGACGGTGATCTTGTGGGGCGGCGCCGGCGACATGTACCTGGCGGCGGATGACGTGGCCACGGCTGCCGGTACGGTGGCCTACGAGCTGTTTTGCGCCCTCGCACCGCGCGTGCCGGTGATCGACGTCAACTGAACCGAGCCGAGCCGATGGCCAAGCTGAAGACGCAGTATTCCTGCACCGAGTGCGGCGCCAGTTCGCCCAAGTGGCAGGGCCAGTGTCCCGGCTGCGGGCAGTGGAATACCCTGGTCGAAGCGGTGATCGAAACCACGGCCCCGGCCGGGCGCAACTTTGCCGCGTTGGGCGGCGCCACCGGCGTGCAGGCGCTGGCCGACATTCGTCCGCGCGAGGAACCGCGCCAGCCTACCGGCGTCGAGGAATTCGACCGCGTGCTGGGCGGCGGCCTGGTCGCCGGCGGCGTGGTGCTGATCGGCGGCGATCCGGGCATCGGCAAGTCCACCCTGCTGCTGCAGGCTTTGGCGCGCCTGGCCCAGGCCAGCGAAAACGTGCTGTATGTCTCCGGCGAGGAATCCGGCGAGCAGGTCGCTCTGCGCGCGCGGCGGCTGCAGCTCGATGTCGGCCGCATGCAGTTGCTGGCCGAGATCAACCTGGAAAAGATCCTCGCCACGCTGGTCAAGCTGCGTCCGGCCGTGGCCGTGATCGACTCCATCCAGACCGTGTGGTCGGATGCCATGCAGTCGGCGCCAGGCTCGGTGGCGCAGGTGCGCGAATGCGCGGCGCAGCTGACGCGCTTCGCCAAGCAAAGCGGCACCTGCGTGATCCTGGTCGGCCACGTCACCAAGGAAGGCAGCCTGGCCGGACCGCGCGTGCTGGAGCACATGGTCGATACCGTGCTCTACTTCGAGGGCGATACGCATTCCAGCTTCCGCCTGGTGCGCGCGGTGAAGAACCGTTTCGGCGCCGTCAATGAACTCGGCGTCTTCGCCATGACCGACAAGGGCCTGCGCGGCGTCGCCAACCCATCGGCGCTGTTCCTCTCGCAGCATGCGCTCGACGTCGCCGGTTCCTGCGTGCTGTGCACCCAGGAAGGCACGCGGCCGCTGCTGGTGGAAATCCAGGCCCTGGTCGATGGCTCGCAGGCGCCGAGTCCGCGCCGGCTGGCGGTCGGCCTCGAACAGAATCGCCTGGCGATGCTGCTGGCGATATTGCATCGCCATGCAGGGATCGTCTGCGGCGACCAGGACGTGTTCGTCAATGCCGTCGGCGGCGTCAAGATCGCCGAGCCGGCGGCCGACCTCGCGGTGCTGCTGGCCATCGTTTCCTCGCTGCGCAACAAGCCGCTGCCGGGCAAGCTGGTGGTGTTCGGCGAAGTCGGCCTGGCCGGCGAAATCCGTCCCGCGCCGCGCGGCCAGGAACGCCTGAAGGAGGCCGCCAAACTCGGATTCACCCATGCCATCGTGCCCAGGGCCAATGCCCCACGCGCGGCGATCAAGGGCATCGAGGTGATCGCGCTGGATCGTGTCGAGCAGGCAATCGAGCAGATGCGAAGCTGGTGAAAAGCAAACCATGGGCCAAGGATGGAGGACCAAACACAGGGAAAGGTGTTGGAACTTTTCCCTCTGCGCCCTCATCTATCCCTGATGGCTGATTGGTCCTCATGACTTCCCTGCGGCTTGCGCTGCGCATGCTCGGGCGCGACTGGCGCGCCGGCGAACTGACGGTGCTCGGCGTCGCGCTGATGCTGGCCGTGGCGGCGCTGACCAGCGTCGGCTTCCTCACCGATCGCGTCGAGCAGGCGCTTCGCCTGCAATCCCACCAGTTGCTTGGCGGCGACCTGCTGCTGACGGCCGATCATCCGCTGCCCGAAGACTTTCGCCGCGAGGCCGCGGCGCGCGGACTGCGCGTGGCCCAAAGCGCGACCTTTCCGAGCATGGTCAGCCTGGGCGATGCCGCCTTGCTGGCCGAAATCAAGGCGGTGTCGGCGGGCTATCCGCTGCGCGGCAGCCTGCGCACCGCCGCCGCGCTGAACGCCGCCGATGCGGCCAGCGACCGCGTGCCGCAAGTCGGCGAGGCCTGGCCCGACGAGCGCCTGGCGACCACGCTGGGCCTCGCTCCCGGCACCTCGTTGACCCTGGGCAGGATCGCGGTGCAAAGCGGCCCCATCCTGACCATGGAGCCCGATCGCGGCATGAACGTGTTCGCGCTGGCGCCGCGCCTGATGATCAATCTCGCCGACCTGCCGGCGACCGGCCTGGTCCAGAACGGCAGCCGCATTCGCCATCGCCTGCACCTGGCCGGCGAGACTGCCGACGTAAAGGCATACGAGGTCTGGGCCACCGCCCAGCTCGGGCGTGGCGAAAAGATCGAAAGCCTGGACAACGCGCGGCCCGAGATCCGCAACGTCACCGAGCGCGCGCAGCGCTTCCTGCGCCTCGCCGCATTGCTGGCGGTAATCCTTGCCGCGGTGGCCGTGGCACTGGCCGCCGAACGCTATATGCGGCGGCATCTCGACGGCTGTGCGGTGATGCGCTGCATGGGCGCGTCGGGAGCGCAACTGCTGCTGATCCACGGCGGCGAATTCCTGATCTTCGGCCTGGCCGCCACGCTGGCCGGGTGCGGTGTCGGCTATGCGGTGCAGGCCGGGCTGGAACAGATGCTGGCGAGCCTGATGCTGACCAAACTGCCGGCAGCATCACTGCTGCCCTGGCTGCACGGCCTGCTGGTCGGCCTTACGCTGGTCATCGGTTTCGCCCTGCCGCCGCTGTTGCGCCTCAAGCGCGTGCCGACCATACGCGTGCTGCGTCGCGAGTGGAGCGCTTCCGAGCCGGCGTCGGTCGGTGCCTATCTGCTCGGCGCCGCGGTACTTGCCGCGCTGATGCTGTGGATGGCGGGGGAGCTGCGCCTCGGCCTGATCGTGCTCGGCGGCTTCCTGATCGCGCTGGCCTTCTTCGCCCTGATGGCGCGCGGGCTGCTGGCGGGACTCGGCCGCCTGCGCCCGGCCGGGCGAGGCTACGGCTGGCGCCACGGCCTGGTCAACCTGCGCCGGCGCCTTGCCGCAACCATGGTGCAGGCGGTGGCGCTGGCGCTGGGGCTCACCGCCCTGCTGCTGCTCACCGTGGCGCGCGGCGACCTGCTCGACAGCTGGCTGGAGCGCGTGCCGGCCGACGCGCCGAACCGTTTCGCGATCAACATCCAGCCCGATCAGCGTGTCGCCATCGCCGACTTTTTCAAGGCGCGCGGCCTGCCGGCGCCGGAACTGGAGCCGATGGTGCGCGGGCGGTTGGTGCAGGTCAATGCACAGCCGGTGGGTCCGGAGAGTTACGCCGACGATCGCGCCCAGCGCCTGGTCGATCGCGAATTCAACCTCTCCTGGTCGGCAACGGTTCCGTCCGGCAACACCGTCAGCGGCGGGCGCTGGCACGGCGCGACGCAAACCGCGGAATTCTCGGTGGAGCAGGGGCTGGCCGAAACCCTGAACCTCAAGCTGGGCGATCGCCTGACCTACGACATCGCCGGCAACCGGGTCGAGGCAACGATCACCAGTCTGAGGAAGCTTGACTGGGATTCGATGCGCGTCAATTTCTTCGTCATGTCGCCGCCGGTGGTGCTCCAGGACTATCCGGCCAGCTACATCACCAGCTTCCACTTGCCGGCCGACAAGGCCGGCGTGATACCGGAACTGGTCCGCAGCTTTCCCAACATCACCGTGATCGATGTCGCCGCGCTGGTCAGGCAGTTGCATGCGACGATCGACCAGGTGGCGCGCGCCGTGCAGCTGGTATTCGGTTTCGCCGTGCTGGCCGGACTGGCGGTGCTGTATGCCGCGCTGCAGGCCAGCAGCGACGAACGGCGCCACGAACTGGCCGTGCTGCGCGCACTGGGCGCCCGCAGCCGGCAATTGTCCGCCGCGCTGCTGGCCGAGTTCGCGGCACTCGGCGCATTGGCCGGGCTGCTCGCCGGGATCGCCGCCAGCCTGATCGGCTGGGCTCTGGCGCGTTTTGCCTTCCGCCTCGACTACCTGCCGCAGGTGGAACTCTGGCTCGTCGGCCTCTTGGCCGGCACAGTCCTGGTCGTCGTCGCCGGCTGGCTGGGAGCGTCGTCGATGCTGCGCCAGTCGGCGCTGCCTGCCCTGCGCGCGGCGCAGTAGGCTCAGTCGTCCGTTTGGCAGCCTGCGGCGCAGCAGCGTCCCGGCTGGCGGCCGATCGTGATTCGTCGCCTGGCATCGGCCAGCATGCCGCGGTCGAGCAGGTTCTCGACCAGCTCGACGCGCTCGGCGATCGGATAGCGGCGGAAGATTTCCTTCTTCATCGCCTCCGGCGAGCCGCCGCCGTGCAGGCTGATCACCGAGTACCAGCCGCTCTGGTAGGAGGCGGTGAGATCCTCGATGAAGCGGGCCACGGCGATGCGTTTTTCATAAGGAATGTCGGAGCGGCCGGCCAGCACCTCGGAGAGACGGCCGGCGGTCGCCGGATTGTGGTCCTCGTCCGGTCCCGGCAAGGTCACGATCAGCCCGCCCGAGACCTCGTGGGCCAGGCGCTGCATGTCGTAGATCTGGGTCGCCAGCAGCAGCTTGCCGATGTTCGAAAAGACCGTTTCCGGCATGCGGATGCCCTCGGCTTCATGCGTCGCGTACACCGAGGCGGCGACGCCGCAGGCGTAGAAGCCCTCGACGATCCGGATCAGGTCGGTCATCGCATCGCGCAGGCCCGGCGCGCGTCCGGCATCGAGGCCGTTGGCCTCGGTCATCAGCGTGCCGGCGCCGATCAGCAGGTCGCCGAAACCGGCGCGCGCGGCGATGCAGGTGTGGCGGTGGTGGGTGGCGTAGGCATAGGTGAGCGCCGCGCTGTGCCGCCATTCGCCGGCGAGGAAGACCCGCTCATGGGGGACGAAGACGCGGTCGAACAGGCAGACGGCGGTGCTCTGGCCGTAGCGGTTGGAGAACAGCGCCGCCGCTTCGCCGGGCCGTCCGGCCGGCCGCGCCACCATGGTCAGGCCGGCGGCGTCGACCGGGACCGCGCAGCACACGGCGAAATCGGCGTCGTCTGCGGTCATCGCCCGGCCCGGCATCACCAGCAGTTCATGCATGTAGGGCGCACCGGTGACGATGGCCTTGGTGCCGGAAATCACGATGCCGTCGGCGCGGCGTTCGACGATGTGCACGTAAGTATCCGGATTCGCCTGCGCATGCGGCCGGCGCGAGCGGTCGCCCTTGGCGTCGGTCATGGCGATGCCGACGGCGAGGTCCTCGCGGCACAGGTGCTCGTGGTAGGCGCGCGCCCGCGCCAGGTAGCCGGTGCCATGATCCGCGTCGATCGCGGCGGCGCCTTGCAGGATGCCGGCCATCGCGTCGCCGGCGAGGTAGCGCTGGGCGCAGCCGGTGTAACGGCAGATCAGGCGCACGGCTTCGAGTTTCTGCAGCAGTTCGTCCTCGCTGCGCGGCACGTGCAGCATGCGGTTGTGGCCGTCGCCGTCCGCGGCGCCGACCCGCATCAGGCTTGCCGTGTCATCGCGCAGCGCGAAGTCGTAGCTGAGTCCGACGGCATTGACGCCCGGCTGCAGGGCGGGATCGTCGGCCACCGAGGCGACGGCACGGCCATCGACGAAGACCCGGGGTTTCAGGCGGCGCAAGGATTCGCGGTATTCGGCGGCGGTCATCAGCATGGGCGGCTCCAGGCGTATTCGGATCGGCAGCGGATGCGGCCGGCGGCAGGAGATACTACCAAGCTATCCGGGTGCGCGGGCCGCATCGCGGCCGGTGGCGGCCGCCGCTGTAAGCGGCCATTAAGCTGGGTCTGGCATGCTCCCCCGCCGTGCGCCCGCATTGCCGCCGGCAGTGACCACGGCACGCACACGCCCCTTTCACATGCCGACATTGCGGAGACAACCATGAGCGCCAACCTGATTCCTGCCACCCTGATCCCGGGAGACGGCATCGGCCCCGAAATCACCGCTGCGACGATCGAGGTGCTCGATGCGCTGGGCGCGCCGTTCCGCTGGGAAACCCAGGTCGCGGGCCTGGCCGGCGTCACGGCCTGCGGCGATCCGCTGCCGCAGGCCTGCATCGACAGCATCCGCAAGAACCGGCTGGCGCTCAAGGGACCGCTGGAAACCCCGTCGGGCGGGGGCTACCGTTCCTCCAACGTGCGTTTGCGCGAAGAGTTCAAGCTCTACGCCAACCTGCGTCCGGCGAAGACCATCGTTCCCGGCGGCCGCTTCGACAACATCGACCTGGTGATGGTGCGCGAGAACAACGAAGGCCTTTACATGGGCTACGAACACTACATCCCGATCGACGGCGATCCTCATGCGGTCGGCATGTCGACCGGCATCAACACGCGCCAGGGCTGCCGCCGCATCGTCCGCTTCGCCTTCGATTTCGCCGTCAGGCAGGGGCGCAAGAAGGTGACCGTGGTGCACAAGGCCAACATCATGAAGGCGCTGACCGGGATATTCCTCGAAACCGCGCGCGACATTTACGCCGCCGAGTACAAGGACAAGATCGTGATGGACGAGATCATCGTCGACGCCTGCGCCATGAAGCTGGTGATGAACCCCTGGCAGTTCGACGTGCTGGTCACCACCAACCTGTTCGGCGACATCCTGTCCGACCAGATGTCGGGCCTGGTCGGCGGCCTGGGCATGACGCCGGGCGCCAACATCGGCGAGGACGCGGCGATTTTCGAAGCCGTGCATGGCTCGGCGCCGGACATCGCCGGCAAGGGCATCGCCAATCCCACGGCGCTCTTGATGGCGGCCGGCATGATGCTGGACCACGTCAAGCGCAAGGATCTCGGCGATCGCCTGCGCCAGACCATCGACGACGTGCTGAACAAGGACATGGTGCGCACCGGCGACCTGGGCGGCACGGCCGGCACCGACCAGTACGCCAAGGCACTGGTGGCGCGCCTCAAGGGCTGATTGCGCGCGGCGCGTCCGGCATCGTGCCGGTCGACGGCCGCCGCCAGGGTGCAGCGGCCTTCGCGGCGGCTTTAGCCGTCCCGCCGGCGCCGACTTCTAGTTCAGGGTACGCGACAGCCGGATGCGGAATTCGCGCACCAGTTCGTCGAACTGCGCGTTGCCGCCGAGCAGCGCGAACAGGTCGAGCATGGTCTTGCGTGCCGCTTCCTCCTGCCACTTGCGGTCGCGGCGCACGATCTCCAGCAACTGCTCCAGCGACGCCCTGTAGTCCTGTGCCAAAGCCAGGGCATGGGCCAGTTGCAGGCGGGCCGCGAGGTCGTCCGGGTTGGCATCGATGCGTGCCGCCAGCAGCGCCGGGTCGGCGCCGCCGCCGGCAGCCGTCAATTTCAGCCGGGCCTGCAGCGCGGCAAGGCGGGCCGTGTCGCGCGCCCGGTGCGCCAGCGCATCGAGCAGGGCCTGCGCCGCGCCGACGTCGTTCATGTCGAGATGGAGTTCGGCGCGGTCGAGTTGCACCGCCTCGCTGGCCGGATCGAGTTCGTGTGCGTCGGCCAGCAGGGATGCGGCGACCTCGTTGTCGCCGCGCGCCCGCGCTTCCCGCGCGGCGCTACGCAGCGGTTCGGCGGGGGAGGGCAGCAGGCGGTCGATGAAGGCGCGGACTTGAGCTTCGGGCAGGGCGCCGGTGAACTCGTCGACCAGCTTGCCGGCGACGAAGGCCTTGACGTCGGGGATGCCGCGCACGCCGCAGCGGGCGGCGATTTCCGGGTTCTGGTCGGAGTTCAGCTTGGCCAGCACGAAGCGCCCGCCATACTCGGCGGCGAGCTTTTCCAGCACCGGCTTGAGCGCTCGACAGGGCGCGCACCACTCGGCCCAGAAATCCACCAGCACCGGGGCGCGGTGCGAGGCATCGATGACTTTTTCCTGGAAGTCGGCGGTGCCGACGTCGAACGAGAAGGGATTCATGGCGAGGGACATTTTGCTAAAAAACGGTCTTGCCGCAGTTTCTCAGGCTTGGTCGCGCAAGGCAATCGGGCGCGACATCGGGAGCGGTCAGGCGCGCATGGCCGACATGCGTCGCAGGGTATAATCCGGCGCCTTGAATTGCCATCGCACCCCCCACCCGCCCCGGTCCGTCCATCATGGCTGAATTCCTTGCCCTGCGGGGCATTTCCGCGTTTTCGGCGTCCCGCCTGGCGCGCCTGCAAAACAGTATCGGTGAAGGCGCGGCCGGCTTTCGGCTGGACGCCGAACACTGGTATTTCGTCGAGCTCGACGCACCACTGGATGACTCCGAAACATCGCGGCTCAAGGATTTACTGGGCATCCCGGAACTGTTACCGGTGCCGCCGGCGGGTGAACTGCTGCTGGTCACGCCGCGCCTCGGCACGATATCGCCCTGGAGTTCCAAGGCCACCGACATTGCAAGGAACTGCGGCTTCGCCGCGGTGAAACGCATCGAGCGCGGAATTGCCTACCATCTTGGCGGCAAGCTCAAAAAGTCGGTGCTGGCGACACGGCTCCACGACCGCATGACCGAGTCCGTGCTCGATTCCATCGATGCGGCCAGGGCGCTGTTCCATCATGTCGCGCCGCAGCCGCTGACAACGGTGGACATCCTGTCCGGCGGCAAGGTTGCACTGGTCACGGCCAACACCGAACTGGGCCTTGCGCTTTCCGCCGACGAGATCGACTACCTGGTGGAGAACTTCGGCAGGCTTGGACGCAATCCGACCGACGTCGAATTGATGATGTTCGCCCAGGCAAATTCCGAACATTGCCGGCACAAGATTTTCAACGCGAGCTGGACGGTGGATGGCGAGGCGCAGCCGCTGTCGCTGTTCGGCATGATCCGCGAAACGCACAAGGCGCATCCCGAGGGCACGGTAGTGGCCTATTCGGACAATGCCGCCGTGATCGAGGGCGCGGCGATCCGGCGTTTCTACCCGCGCGCCGGCGGCGGCTACGAGTACGGCGAAGAACTTACGCACATCCTGGCGAAAGTCGAGACGCACAATCATCCGACGGCGATCTCGCCCTTTCCCGGCGCGGCGACCGGTTCCGGCGGCGAGATTCGCGATGAAGGCGCCACCGGGCGCGGTTCCAAGCCCAAGGCCGGCCTTTGCGGCTTCTCGGTTTCCGACCTGAATATTCCCGGTTACGCGCAACCCTGGGAATCGAACTACGGCAAGCCGGAGCGCATCGCCTCGGCGCTCGACATCATGATCGAAGGCCCGATCGGCGCCGCGGCCTTCAACAACGAATTCGGCCGGCCCAACCTGGCCGGCTACTTCCGCAGCTTCGAGCAGGAATTCAACGGCGAGATGCGCGGCTACCACAAGCCGATCATGATCGCCGGCGGCCTCGGCAACATCGCCGCCGACCACGCCTTCAAGATCCGCTTTCCGGCCGGCAGCCTGCTGATCCAGCTCGGCGGCCCCGGCATGCTGATCGGCCTCGGCGGCGGCGCGGCGTCCTCGATGGCGACCGGCACCAATACCGCCGACCTCGATTTCGCCTCGGTGCAGCGCGGCAACCCGGAGATCCAGCGCCGCGCCCAGGAAGTCATCGACAGGTGCTGGCAGCAGGGAAATGCCAATCCGATATTGGCGATTCACGACGTCGGCGCCGGCGGCATTTCCAACGCCATGCCCGAACTCGCCCACGACGCCGGCTGCGGCGCGGCCTTCGACCTGCGTGCGATCCCCAGCGAAGAGCCGGGCATGAGCCCGCGCGAGATCTGGAGCAACGAAGCACAGGAGCGCTACGTGCTGGCCATCGCCCCGGAGCGCCTGGAAGAATTCCGCGCCCTGTGCGAGCGCGAGCGCTGTCCGTTCGCCGTGCTCGGCGTCGCTACCGAGGACAGCCAACTCACGGTCAAGGACGACCACTTCGGCAACAAGCCGGTGGACATGCCGATGGAAGTGCTGCTCGGCAAGGCACCGAAACTGCACCGCGACGCGAAACGCCAGCGTGTCACCATGCCGCCGCTGGACCTTGCGCCGATCGACCTGAAAGAGGCGGCGCTGCGCGTGCTGCGCCTGCCGGCGGTGGCCTCGAAGAACTTCCTGGTCACCATCGGCGATCGCAGTGTCGGCGGCTTCACCGCGCGCGACCAGATGGTGGGACCCTGGCAGGTGCCGGTGGCCGACGTCGCGGTCACGGCGATGGGTTACGACACGGTGCGCGGCGAATGCTTCGCCATGGGCGAACGCACCCCGCTGGCCCTGCTCGACGCCGCGGCCTCGGGCCGCATGGCGGTGGGCGAGGCGATCACCAACCTGGCGGCGGCCGATGTCGGCGACATAGGCAGAATCAAGCTCTCGGCCAACTGGATGGCGGCAGCCGGCCACGGCAGCGAAGACGCGGCGCTGTTCGACACGGTGAAAGCCGTCGGCATCGACTTCTGCCCGGCGCTCGGCGTGGCGATTCCGGTCGGCAAGGATTCGCTGTCGATGCGGACAAAATGGGAACAGCAGGGCGCCGCGAAGCAGGTGACGGCGCCGCTGTCCCTGATCGTCACCGCCTTCGCCGCGGTGGACGACGTGCGCCGCACGCTGACGCCGCAACTGCGGCCCGATGCCGAGGTAGGCGAAACCGAGCTGCTGCTGATCGACCTCGGCCAGGGCCGCAATCGCCTCGGCGGCTCGGCGCTGGCGCAGGTGTATGGCGTCAGTGGAGATGCCGTTCCCGATGTCGATGCCTCTCTGCTGAAAAGCTTTTTCGGCGCAATCCAGGCGCTCGGCCGCGCCGGGAAGATCCTCGCCTATCACGACCGCTCCGACGGCGGGCTGCTTGCCGCCGTGTGCGAAATGAGCTTCGCCTCGCATGTCGGCGTCTCGCTGAATCTCGACGGGCTCTGCTACGACCCGCTGATGAACGATGTCGACGGCAGCGAACGCTTTCCGCAGATCGCCGGGCGCCTGCGCGACCACATCATCGCCGCGCTGTTCACCGAGGAACTCGGCGCCGTGCTGCAGATCCGCCTTGCCGACCGCACTGCCGTAATGCAGGCATTGCGCGATGCCGGCCTCGGCTCCTGCACGCATGCCATCGGCACCACCAACACCGCCGATGCCATACGCATCTGGCGCAATGCCAAGGCGGTGTTCGCCGCGCACCGCAATGAATTGCAGCGCACCTGGAGCGAAACCAGCTTCCAGATCGCCCGCCTGCGCGACGATCCGGTCTGCGCACAGGAGGAATTCGATGCGCTGCTCGATGCCGACAATCCGGGGCTTTCGGTTTCATTCAAGTCGGCATCCGCGGCGCCCTTCGTCGCCACCGGCGCCCGGCCGAGAATTGCGATACTGCGTGAGCAAGGAGTTAACGGCCATGTCGAAATGGCCGCCGCCTTCGAGCGCGCCGGCTTCGCGCCCTACGACGTGCACATGTCCGACCTGCAGACCGGCCGCGTGCATCTGGCCTCATTCTCGGGCTTTGCCGCCTGCGGCGGGTTTTCCTACGGCGACGTGCTCGGCGCCGGGCAGGGCTGGGCCAAGTCGGTGCTGTTCAACAGCCGCCTGCGCGACGAATTCACGGCTTTCTTCAGTCGCGGCGACAGCTTCGCGCTGGGCGTCTGCAACGGTTGCCAGATGATGGCCCACCTGGCGCCGATCATTCCCGGCGCGCAGGACTGGCCGACCTTCCAGCGCAATCGCAGCGAGCAGTTCGAGGCGCGCGTGGTGATGGTCGAGATTCCGCAATCGGCGTCGATTTTTCTGAATGGCATGGCCGGTTCCAAATTGCCGGTGGTAGTCAGCCACGGCGAAGGCCGCGCCGAGTTCGCCGCCGGCAGTAGCGGCAAGGTGCCGGTGGCGATGCGCTACATCGACAATCGCGGCGCGGTGGCGATCAGCTACCCGTTCAATCCCAACGGATCACCCGACGGCCTGGCCGGCGTGACGACAGCCGATGGCCGCTTCACCATCATGATGCCGCACCCCGAGCGTACCTTCCGCAGCCTGCAGATGTCCTGGCGCCCGGACGGGTTGGGCGAGGATGCGCCATGGCTGGAAATGTTCCGCAACGCGCGGCGCTGGCTAAAGTAAAAGTCGGGAAAAGTCGGCGCTGGCGATACGGCGACTGAATCGTCGGGGATGCTGTTCGCGGCGCGGCACCGCGGCGAAGATATACGTGAAAGCCGGTGTGCGATCGTGCTTATCTTCGACGCCGGCATCGTTCCCAGATAGGGTGCTGGCTTGCGTACAAATGCGTCGGCAGTAGAGAGCAGGTGGGTGAGCCTGGCCTTTCTTGATGCTGCACCCGGAATTACTTGGCGCCGGCGAGAATCCAGTTGACCAGGGTCTTGATATCCTCGTCCTTGACCGCTGCATTCGGCGGCATTGGAATCGGACCCCAAACGCCCTTGCTGCCGCCCTTGACCTTGGCAACCAGCATCGCTTCGTCGCTGGCCTTGTATTTCCTGGCGATGTCCTGATAGGCGGGGCCGATCAGTTTCTTGTCGACCGCGTGGCACGCCAGGCAACCGCTTTTGGCGGCGAGGTCCTTGCCGGCTAAAGCCGGGGTCGCCGCCATGGTTGCCGGAGTGGCTGCCGTGTTAGCGGCTGGAGCAGGGGCAGGGGAAGCAGCCGGAACTGCCGCAGCTGCAGGAGCAGCAGCAGCCACCGAGGCGGCAGGTACCGCCGCTACAGGAGTAACAGCCGCTGGAGCATGAGCAGGCGCCGCCTGAACCGGCGGCGGGGGCGGTACTTCCTTGCTGCAGCCCATCAGGGCGGCGGCGGCGATTACGGCAAGGGAAAGTGTTTTGGTCCGCAGGTTCATGGCAATGCTCCGTTGAGGACGAAAAATGGCGGAATTGCAGATCGGATGACAAATCAGTTGGTGGGATTCTTTCCTGCTGCCATGAACTTGTCAATGCTGTTCCATTTTCATTTGACTGCCGACGCCGCAATCCAGCATTTCGAGCAAAGTCTGAATTGCCCGGTTGCGGGTGTCGGCATAACCCCGCGGAATTTTACGGATACCAAATCCCACCAGGGACTACCGTCCGCGCCATCGACGCGGGCACAAAAAAACGGGAGCCGCAGCTCCCGTTGTCATGATCTTGCCAGACCGGCTTATTCGACCTTGGCCTTGGCGCGCAGTTCGTCGATGTGCTTTTGCACCATGCGCTGCTGCAGCTGCTGGGCGATCTGGGGCTTGGCTTCTTCCATCGGCGGCAGCTTGAGTTCGCGCGTGTCGTCGAGCTGGATCACGTGCCAGCCGAAATCGCTTTTCACCGGGGCCTCGGTGAACTTGCCCTTTTCCAGCTTCGTCATGGCCGCCGAGAAGGGCGGAACGAAGGAAGCCGGATTGGCCCAGCCCAGGTCGCCGCCGCGGTCCTTGGAGCCCGGATCCTTGGATTCCTTGGCCAGGTCCTCGATCTTTTCACCCTTCTTCAGCCGGGCGATGATGGCCTTGGCCTGATCTTCGGTTTCGACCAGGATGTGGCGCGCCTTGTATTCCTTGTTGCCGAGCTTGGCCGTGATTTCGGCATATTCCTTCCGGATCTGCTCGTCGCTGACGGGGTGGGTTTTCACGTAGTCGTTGAGGTAGGCGCCGATCAGCACGCCCTGGCGGGCGAGATCCATCTGGCCCTGGATTTCCGGCTTCTTGTCGAAGCCTTTCTTGGTCGCTTCCTGGGTCAGGATTTCGCGCCGAACCAGTTCTTCCATCACGGCCTTGCGCAGTTCCGGGGAGTCGGGCTGACCCTGGGCGGCCTGGCCGGCAACCAGCGCGTCGGCGCGAACCTTGGGAATGGCCTTGCCATTGACGGTGGCGAAGGTTGCGGAGTCGGCCTTTGCGGCGGGCTCGGCTTTCTTCTGGGCGAAGGCGGGCGCTGCACCCACCGAAACGGCGAAGGCGAGCAGGAGGGCTTGGCGGAGGGTACGGTTCATCGTGGTTCCTGAATGGGCGGGTTGTCAGTGTTCGTCGGGGGCTTTGGCGTTGATGCTTAGTGCATGAATTTCCCGCTTCATCAGCGGGCCGAGGGCATCATACACCAAGCGATGTCTTTCCATTGTCCGGCAACCGGCGAAACGCGGCGAAACGATGGACAGCCGGAAGTGGCCGCCGCCGCTCCTGGCGCCGGCGTGGCCGGCGTGCTTTGCCGAATCGTCCTGGATTTCGATGCTCACCGGGTCGAGCGCGGCGAGGCTGGCGCGCATGGCATCGATCACGCTCATGCTTTCGGGAATACCTGCCTGAAGGGACGCACCGTGACACGGGCATAGACGCCGGCCGCGACATACGGGTCGGCATCCGCCCAGGTTTGCGCCGCGGCGAGCGAATCGAATTCGGCGACGATCAGGCTGCCGGAAAATCCGGCCGGGCCGGGGTCGGGGCTGTCGATCGCGGGAAACGGGCCGCCCAGCACCATGCGCCCGGCGGCATCGAGTTCGAGCAGGCGGGCGAGGTGCGCCGGACGGGCCGCGAGGCGTTGGTCGAGGCTGTTCGGCGCGTCTTCGCCGACGATGGCATAGAGCATCAGGCTTTCTCCGGAATGGCGGTGCCGCTGCGGGCGGAAATCAAGGCTGGGCCTCGTCCCTGGATGGAGGCGCGGCGGGCTCCTTGTCCTCGGGAATGTATTTGGCCAGCACCAGGCCCTGCAGGATGATGAAGGCCAGCATCAGGCCCATGCCGCCGAAGAGCTTGAAGCTGACCCAGGTGTCGGTGCTGAAATTGAAC
Organism: Sulfuritalea sp.; assembly: GCA_016708585.1. Classification (GTDB taxonomy): domain Bacteria; phylum Pseudomonadota; class Gammaproteobacteria; order Burkholderiales; family Rhodocyclaceae; genus Sulfuritalea. The sequence continues at coordinate 124,186 of JADJFK010000004.1, forward strand.
GCGACCCACAGGTTGAGCACGCCCATCGCGGCGAAGAATGCGGTCCAGGCGTAATTGAGCCTGAACCAGAGGGCCTCGGGCAGTTCCATCTGCTCGCCCAGCATGGCGCGGATCAGGTTTTTGCCGAAGAACTGCGCGGAGCCGAACAGTGTCAGCGCGAACAGCCAGTAGAGGATGGTCGGCTTCCATTTGATGAAGGTTTCGTCGTGCAGGATCAGCGTCGCCCCGCCGAACACCACGACCAGGCCGAGGCTGACCCAGAGCATGGTGTCCACCTTGCCGTGGCGGTGCCAGACCCAGCCGATCTGCGCCATGGTGGCGACGATCACCACGGCGGTGGCGATGTAGATGTCGAAGACCTTGAAGGCGGCGAAGAAGAGGATGACCGGGAACAGGTCGAAGAGGAATTTCATGGGTGGAATTATAAGGCGGCAGCCGAGTGCCAATCGAGCGCAGCGGAGGGGGCCCCCGGGGGGGGGGGGGGGGGGGGGGGGGGGGGGGGGGCGGGGCGGGGGGGCGGCGGGGGGGGGCGGGGCGGGGGGGGGGGGGGGGGGGGGGGCTCAGTGTTGACGCATAAATTCAGCGAAGCTGAATTTATGCAGTAGCGCAAGCCGGTCGGAGCCGGGCCGTCGGGGAAAACATGGCCCAGATGGGAGCCGCAACGGCTGCAGACGACTTCGGTGCGGCGCATGAACAGGCTGCGATCCTCATGCTCGGTGATGCTTTCGGCAGCGAGCGGGGCGGTGAAGCTGGGCCAGCCGCAACCGGAATCGAATTTGGTCGCCGACTCGAACAGCGGCTCGCCGCAGCCGATGCAGCGGTAGGTGCCGGACTCCTTGCAGTCCCAGTATTCGCCGCTGAAGGCGCGCTCGGTGCCCTTCTCGCGGGCGACGTGGTATTGCATCGGCGTGAGTTGCGCGCGCCATTCGGCTTCGCTCTTGGTGATCTTGGTGCTCATGGATGCCTCCGGGCGCTGACTATAATCGCGGCCATGGTGAGTGGGATCAAGTTTGGCATAAATAGTTTCCGGGGCGGACGATGCGCGTGACCGTGCTCGGCGCCGGCGTGGTCGGCGTGGCCAGCGCCTGGTACCTCGCGGCGGACGGCCACGAAGTCACGGTGATCGAACGCCAGCCCCTGCCGGCGCAGGAAACCAGCTTCGCCAATGGCGGCCAGATTTCGGTCAGCCATGCCGAGCCCTGGGCCAATCCGCGGGCGCCGTGGACCGCCTTGAAATGGCTCGGGCGCGAGGACGCTCCGTTGTTGTGGCGGCTGCGTGCCGATCCGGCGCAATGGGCCTGGGGCCTGCGCTTCCTGCGCGAATGCACGACGGCGCGGGCGCGCGCCAACGTTGGCGCCATCGTCCGCCTCGGGCTCGCCAGCCGTGCCGCCCTGCAGTCGCTGCGGCGCGAACTTGGGCTCGAGTACGACCAGCTCGAACGCGGCATCCTGCACTTCTATACCGATGCCCGCGAATTCGAACACGCGATTCCGCAGGCGGCGCTGATGCGCGACTTCGGCTGCGAGCGGGTGCCGCAGACGGCAGCCGAATGCCTCGCCATCGAGCCGGCCCTGGCCGGTTCGCGCGTGCCGATAGTCGGCGGCACCTACACGGCGGGCGACGAGTCGGGCGATGCGCGGAAATTTACCCAGGCCCTGGCGCAGCGTGCCGCCTTGCGCGGCGTGCGCTTCCGCCACGGCGAAACGGTGGCAGGCCTGGAATGCGGTGGCAGCCGATTGACCGGGGTGCGCCTGGCATCGGGTGAGTGCGTGGCGGCGGACATCACGGTGCTGGCGCTGGGCAGCTATTCGCCGCTGTTCCTGAAGCCGCTGGGCATCCGCCTGCCGGTCTATCCGGCCAAGGGCTATTCGGTGACGATGGTCCTGCCGGACGGGGTGGCGGCGCCGACCGTGAGCCTGACCGACGACGGCCACAAGATCGTCATCTCGCGCCTGGGGCAGACCCTGCGCGTGGCCGGCACGGCGGAGTTCAACGGCTACGATACCGCTATCAACCCGGTGCGCTGCGCGGCGCTGCGCCTGCGCATCGGTGAAGTATTTCCGGCGCTGGCCGGGGCGAACGAAGTCGATCGTTGGGCCGGCCTGCGGCCCGCGACGCCGGGTAACGTGCCCCTGGTCGGAGACATGTCGGGCGCCGGGCTGGCGGGACTGTGGCTGAATACCGGCCACGGCACGCTGGGTTGGACCCTGGCCTGCGGCTCCGGGCGCTTGCTGGCGGACCTGGTCTGCGGGCGTGATCCGGGCCTGGACGCGAGCCCCTACCGCCTCTGAAGATCGCCGTACCGCCAGCGCCGACTTTTGTCGGCAACGACTTTTTCAGTGCAGGTGGCGGGGCGCCGACTCGGCGTGCTCTTCCGGCAGTTCGGCGTGCACCGGTTCGCCTTCGGGATTCGGATACAGCGGCGCGCCGCAGTCGTCGCAGAACTCCAGCGGGAAGCGCTGGTCGAGCATCAGCACGCTGCTGACGCCGGCCTCGCGCAGCGTGGCTTCGATCTGCGCCGGGGCTTCGTGGTTTTCATCTTCATGTTCCAGCAGCGGCCAGACCACGCCATGCACCACGTCGCTGCTGCCGCGCCGGGTGAAGCCGATGCGGAATTCCTCGAGTTGCCGGTCATGGAAAGGCGCGACCACGGCGCGCAGTTCGGACGCCGGCTGGTTCAGCACGGTCTGCAGGAAGGCCACGGCCGCCCGCAGCGACCAGGGACGCGAGGCGCGGTCGGCGTCGCGCACGGCGGCATGGTAGGCCAGCACCGGCAGGAACTCGAGGGCGCAGGCCGGCAGCAGCGGACGCAAGGCGTCGCCCCCCTGTTGCGCCCACTGGCGGAAGGATTCCGCGGGGTCGCCGTCGTCTTCCTGCCAGCGGAACAGCGCCGCCCCGCGCGGTGCGGCGACGGCGCCCAGCAGGTAGCGGGTGTCCGACAGGAAACTCATGGTTTCGGCGAGTTGCGCCGGGTCGACTTTCAGGTTGCGGCCATGGACCGCTGCCTTGGCCAGCCTTTCGGCAAGTTGCGCCGTATCGACGTAGTTCTGCGGCAACTGATCGGGGCTGTAGAGGATGTCGCAGAGACCGAGCTTGGCATCGGCGGCGAGCACATGGGCCTGCAGATGAACCCGCACCGCATCCATTTGCGCCGCCGGAATGCTGCCCGAGGGAATCTGGAAGCGCGACCAGGCCAGCAGCGGTACGGCAATCATGACGACATCGAGTCCGCTGCCGCCTTCCGCGCGTCGCGTTTCGGCGCAGGATTCGATCATGTCGGCCAGTTCGTCGTAGGCGCGCGAACCGCCGTTATAGAGCTGGTCGAGCACGGCGACCAGGGTTTCCTCGGCGTTATCCGCCAAAAGGCGATCGATGTGTGCGGCGAGGCGGGTTTCCCAGAACGCATCCTCGATCCGGTTGGAAGACTGGCTGAGCCGCGTCGCAAGGCGGGTAAGAAGTTCGGAGTCCGGCGTCTGGCGGGCGCGGCGCGGAAGGCGGGTGCGTTTCATGGCGGGAAGGGGCCGGAATTGGGGCGGCAGAGACGGTGGCCGCGAATTCTACCAGTTGGCCGACGGCCGGATTTGCCGCCATAAGCTGATAAAATTGAAATGTTCTATTGTCAGCGGCGGTATCCGATGTTCTCCAAGTTGATGCCCAAAGAGGCCAAGTTCTTCGATTTGTTCAATGCCCATGGGGATCTGATCGTCAAGGGCGGGCGGCGACTGGTGGCCCTGGTGGACGATTTGGGGAAGGGGCCCGAGGCGTTGGCCCAGCACGTGCAGGCCATCGACGAGATCGAGACCTCGGCCGACAAGATCACCCACGAGACCATCGCCCTGCTGCACACCTCGTTCAACACGCCGCTGGATCGGGACGAGATCCACCAGCTGATCATGCGCATGGACGACATCCTCGACCTGATCCAGGATTTCGCCGAAGCCATGTATCTCTACGATATCCGGCAGCTGACGCCGGAAGCCCGGCAGTTGTCGGACATCGTTGCGTCGAGTTGCGAACGCGTGAAATCGGCGGTGGTCCTGCTCAACAAAATGGACAACGCACCGGCCATGCTCAAGCTCTGTCGTGAAATCGACCAGCTCGAGTCGGACGCCGACCGCGCCATGCGCACCGGCATCACCAAGTTGTTCCGCGACGAGGCGGACGTGCGCCAGCTGATCAAGATGAAGGGCATCTACGAACTGCTGGAGTCGGTGACCGATCGCGCCGAGGACGTCGCCAACATCATCGAGGGCATCATCCTCGAAAATTCCTGAGCCTGGGTGAGCACACCCTAAGCCATGCAAGCGGTCGAAATGAGCCTGACGGTGGTCGTGGTGCTGGTGCTGCTGGCGCTGGCCTTCGACTTCATGAACGGCTTCCACGACGCGGCGAATTCGATCGCCACCATCGTTTCCACCGGCGTCCTGAAGCCCCAGCACGCCGTGGCCTGGGCGGCATTCTTCAACGTCGCGGCGATAGCGGTGTTCCAGCTCAAGGTGGCCAGCACCATCGGCAAGGGCACCATCGATCCGGCCATCGTCGATCACTACGTGGTATTCGGCGCCCTGATCGGCGCCATCGCCTGGAACATCATTACCTGGTACTACGGCATCCCTTCCAGTTCTTCGCACGCGCTGATCGGCGGCCTGGCCGGCGCCGCGATGGCCAAGGCCGGCACCGGCTCCCTGGTCTGGGCCGGCATCGGCAAGGTGGTGGCCTTCATCCTGGTCGCGCCGTTCCTCGGTTTCATCCTCGGCGGAACGCTGATGGTGGTGGTTTCCTGGCTGGCAAACCGGAGTACGCCGCGCAAGGTGGACAAGAGCTTCCGCCGCCTGCAGCTGCTGTCGGCGGCCGCCTACAGTCTCGGTCACGGCGGCAACGATGCGCAAAAGACCATCGGCATCATCTGGATGCTGCTGCTTGCCGCCGGTACCTTGAAGACCGGCGAGTCGGTGCCGATGTGGGTGGTGATCTCCTGCTACACGGCAATGGGCCTCGGCACCATGTTCGGCGGCTGGCGCATCGTCAAGACCATGGGCCAGCGCATCACCAAGCTGCGTCCGGTGGGCGGCTTCTGCGCCGAAACCGGCGGAGCCATCACCTTGTTCATGGCGACCAGCCTCGGCATTCCGGTGTCCACCACGCATACCATCACCGGCGCCATCGTCGGCGTCGGCACGTCCAAGGGGCCGAGCAACGTACGCTGGGGCGTGGCAGGCAGCATCGTCTGGGCCTGGGTATTGACCATTCCGGCCAGCGCCCTGATCGCCGCGCTTGCCTGGTGGATCGGCCAATTGGTGTTGTGAGCCATTGCCAGTCCTGCGGCGCCTGCTGCGCGAACTATCGCGTTTCCTTTCCCTGCCGTGAAGTCGATGACCAGGCGGGCGGCTGGGTGCCGATTGCCCTCGTCGAGGAGAGTACTCCGCATGTGGTCTGCATGCGCGGCACGGCGGCCGCACCGGCCCGCTGTATCGCTCTGCGCGGGACGATAGGGGAGTCAGTGTCCTGCGCGATCTACGAATTCCGCCCGTCGGCCTGCCGCGACTTCGCGCCTCTCGCGGCTGCAGGCCGGGGCGACGAGGCTTGCAATGATGCGCGGCGGCGCCATGGCATGGCGCCCCTGGCGATGAACCCGGCATGAACCCGAGGATCGCGCCCGGTGCGGGGGCCTTTGCCCTGATGGTGCTGCTGTGCGCGATCTGGGGCTTCCAGCAGGTGGCGATGAAGTTCGCCGCGGCCGAGATCGCCCCCATCCTGCAGGCCGCGATCCGCTCCGCCGGCGGCGCCCTGCTGGTCTTTGCCTGGGCGCGCTGGCGCGGCATCGAACTCGGCGGGTCGGACGGCTCGCTGCGCCCCGGGGTGGCGGCGGGCGTGCTGTTCGGGCTCGAGTTCGTCTTCATCTTCGTCGGCGTGGAACTGACCACGGTCTCGCGCATGGTGGTCTTCCTCTACACCGCGCCCTGTTTCACGGTGCTCGGCCTGCATTTCTTCGTTCCCGGCGAGCGCATGGGCCGGCGCCAGTGGGCCGGGGTGATGCTGGCTTTCGGTGGCCTGGTGCTGGCTTTTGCCGACAAGGCCTCGGGCGGCCATCCGCTCGGCGATTTCTTCGGCATCCTCGCCGCGCTGTTCTGGGCCGCGACCACGGTACTGATCCGCGCCACCTCGCTGGCGCGCGTCACTGCGACCAAGGTGCTGCTCTACCAGCTGGTGGTCTCGGCGGCGATCATGTTCCCGCTCTCCTGGCTGGCCGGCGAGCGCGGAATCGCCGTGCTGTCGGCGCCGACTTTTCTCGCCATGGCCTACCAGATCGCCATCGTTGCCTTCGCCAGCTACCTCGCCTGGTTCTGGCTGCTGACGCGCTACCTCGCCGGGCGCCTGCTGGTGTTCTCCTTCCTGACGCCGCTGTTCGGCGTCTGGTTCGGCATGCTGCTGATGGGCGACCGGCCGAGTCCCGGTTTCTTCTTCGCGGCAGCGCTGGTGGTGGGCGGCATCGTCCTGGTCAACGTTCCGGTACGCAAATGACGCCGCGCATTGCCTTCGCCCTGGGTTTTCGCGCCGTGCTGCCGATCCTGGTGGGCGTCGCCCCGTTCGGCGTGATCTACGGCGTGGTCGCGCTGCAAAGCGGCATCCCGGCGCTGGCGGCGATGGCCATGTCGTCCATCGTCTTCGCCGGCTCGGCGCAGTTCCTGCTGGCGCAACTGGTCGGCGCCGGCGCGCCTTTCCTGCTGACCGCCGGCGCGGTGGGCCTGGTGAATCTGCGCCATGCCCTCTACAGCGCGTCGGTGGCGCCGATCCTGGCGCATCTGCCGCGACGCTGGAAAATCCTCCTCGCCTATCTGCTGACCGACGAAGCCTACGCGGCCGCGATCCCGCACCTGATGGCAGCCAGGCCGGGTTCGCCGCAAGCGGTCAACGCGCACTGGATCCTGTTCGGTTCCGGCCTGGGCCTGTGGTCCGGCTGGCAACTGGCGACGCTGGCCGGCGTGCTGATCGGCGCGCAACTGCCGTCGGATCTCGGGCTGGATTTTGCGCTGCCGCTGACCTTCATCGCCATCGTGGTGCCCATGCTGCAAAGCCGTGGCCTGCTGCTGGCCGCGCTGACCGCCGGTGCCGTCGCCGTGGCGCTGGTTGCCTTGCCTTACAAGACCGGCCTGTTCATCGCCGCCCTGGCCGGCCTCGTCGCCGGTGCGGCAATGCCGAGGGAACGCAATTGAATATCTGGTGGCTGATGGTCGTTTGCGGCGTGATTACCTTCGGCATCCGCTATTCCTTCATCGCCGCCGAGGGACATTTTCAGCCACCCGGATGGTTCCACCGCCTGCTGCCCTTCGTCCCGGTCGCCGCCCTGACGGCGCTGACCGCGCCGGAACTGCTGCTGGTGAATGGCGACATCCTGCTCGGTCTCGACAATCCGCGGCTCTGGGCCGGCGTGGTCGCCATCATCGTTGCCGCCGCGTGGCGCAATACCCTGCTGACCATCGGTTGCGGTTTCCTGGCCTTTTTCCTGCTGCAGCGCCTTTGAGCCTTACCGCAGCGGACAGCTGCGGAAGCCGATGAAAATGTCGTCGCGCCGCGGCTCGTAGTAGTTGCGGTAGCACGCGTTGCGCATGCGCGGACGGGTGGCGAAGGAGCCGCCGCGCACGCTGCGATGGGTATGGAAAAACGGCGCGGCATATTCGGCATAGGGATCGGGGCTGAAGCCGGGGTAGGGCAGGAAGGGGCTGGCGGTCCATTCCCAGACCTGTGTGCCCCAGTCGAAATCGCCGGCGTGGCGGGCCGCGTATTCCCATTCCGCCTCGGTCGGCAGGCGGCGGCCGGCCCAGCGGCACCAGGCTTCCGCTTCGTGCGCCGTGAGGTGGATCGCCGGCTGCTCCGGCGCCAGGTCGATCCACTGCGCGTAGCGCCGCTGCTGCCAGCGACCGCCGGCCTGGCGCCAGTAGCGCGGCATGGTTTGTCCGCTGGCGGCGAGCCAGGCCTGGCCTGCCGCGGACCACCACTGCGGCTGGCGGTATCCGTCCGCGGCGACGAAGGCGAGGAAGTCCGAGTTGCGTGTCGGCGTCGATGAAATCGCAAAACTTGCGGCGCGCTGGGGATGTGCCCACTTCTCGTTGTCGAAGACGAAGCCCCCGGCCGAGGCGGAACTGCCCATGAGAAATTCGCCACCGTCGAGCGCGATGTCTGTGTTCGCAGGCAGGTCGGCCAGCCCGTCGCGCCCCGGCCAGGCCAGGGTCTGCCGCGTGTAGCGGAAGGCTTCGTCGTGCATGTCTTCGTGGAACAGCGCGAGGCGGTGGAAGTAGAGCGCGGCATCGGTGTGGGGCAGCCGCTGCAAGGCCTCCAGCGCCTCGGCCAGCGTGTCCTGCAGATAGCGCCGCGTGGCATCCCAGTCGGGCAGGTCGAGCTGCCAGCGGCTGTCGTGCGGCACATGGCGCGAGTCGTACCAGCGGTCGGCGTCGGCAAGGCGAGAGGGAAGCGGGGCGGTCGCAGCGCCGCGATAGCGCCGGCACCAGTACTCCATGAACCAGGCGACGTGGCCGAGTTCCCACAGCGGCGGATTGATGATGTCGAGGCAGGGCACCTGTCGCGGATCGGGCGGGGCGTCGGCGGGCCAGGCCGCCCAGTCGTCGAGCAGGTGGATCGTATAATCGCGGGCATCGCGCAGCGCGTCGGCGAGCAGGTCTTTTCCGGCAGTTCTCAAATCAGGCATGTCCATTCCGTCCTATCCCTCCATCGCCATTATCAGCCCGGCTTTGGCCGGCGCCAACAACGGCAACTGGCATACGGCAAGGCGCTGGGCGCGCTGCCTGGCGCCGCATGCCCGGGTCCGCATCGAACTCGACTGGGCAGGCGCCGACGACGCCATGATGATCGCCCTCCATGCGCGTCGCTCGGCACCGTCCATCGCGCGTTTCGCCGCAGTCTATCCGCAACGTCCGCTGGTGCTGGCGCTGACCGGAACCGACCTTTACCGCGACATCCGCAGCGACGCGCAGGCGCAGCGATCGCTGGACCTGGCCACCCGCCTGGTCGTGCTGCAGGCCGAGGGCCTGCGCGAGTTTCCGCCGGTACATGCGGCCAAGGCCATGGTGGTCTACCAGTCGGCGCGCACCCTGCGGCCCGGACGGCGCAGCCGGCGCCATTTCGACCTGGCGCTGGTGGGGCACATGCGCGCCGAGAAGGATCCGCTGACGGCGCTGCGTGCCTTGCGGCTGCTGCCTGCAGACTTGCCGGTGCGGCTGTTCCATGTCGGCAGCGCGCTTGATCCGGCGCTGGCGGCTGAAGTGGCGCATCTGGGTGCCAGGGACAGCCGCTACCACTGGATCGGCACCCTGCCGCAGGCGGCAACCCGGCAGATGATCAAGCGCTGCCACCTGCTGCTGCTGCCCTCTCTCATGGAAGGCGGCGCCAACGTACTGATCGAGGCCGTGACCAGCGGCGTTCCGGTGCTGGGCAGCGACATCGCCGGCAACCGGGGCATGCTCGGCGCGGATTACCCCGGCTGGTTTGCACCGGGCGATGCAGAGGGTCTGGCCGCACTGATTTCCCGCGTGGCGACCGATGCAGGCTATTACGCGAGCTTGTCCCGGCGCTGCGCCGAGCAGGTATCCTTGTTCTCCCCGGCGCGTGAATGCGCTGCCGTTCGCTCTCTCCTCGCAATGACAGGGTTATAGAAAATGAACTCCCCCAGCATTCCCCCGGCGTCGGTTCGCCTGACCTCGTTCAGCCATGGTGGCGGTTGCGGCTGCAAGGTCGCGCCCGGCCTGCTTACCGAAATCCTGCGCGGTGTACGCAACTTTCCGGTGCCGAAGGAACTCATGGTTGGCATTGAAACCGCCGACGACGCCGCGGTGTACCGCCTTAACGACGAGCAGGCGCTGATCGCCACCACAGACTTCTTCATGCCCATTGTCGATGACCCCTTCGATTTCGGCCGCATCGCGGCGACCAACGCGATCAGCGACGTGTATGCCATGGGCGGCACCCCGATCATGGCCCTGGCCCTGGTCGGCATGCCGATCGACAAGCTGCCGATCGAGGTCATCGGCAGGATCCTCGAGGGCGGCGAGACCGTCTGCGCCGCGGCCGGGATTCCGATCGCCGGCGGCCATACCATCGATTCCGTGGAGCCGATCTACGGCCTGGTGGTGATGGGCCTGGTGCATCCGGACAAGGTCAAGACCAATGCCGGCGCCCGGGCCGGCGACGTACTGGTGCTGGGCAAGCCGCTCGGCGTCGGCGTCATGTCGGCGGCGCTGAAGAAAGGCGCGCTCGATGCCGCCGGCTATGCGGCGATGATCGCCAGCACGACCAGGCTCAACACTCCGGGCCGCCACCTCGCGCATCTCGATGGCGTCCATGCCCTGACCGACATCACCGGTTTCGGTCTGCTCGGCCACCTGCTGGAAGTCTGCCGCGGCGCGGGGGTTTCGGCTGCGCTCGACATGGCGGCGGTGCCGCTGCTGGCCGACGTCGAACGCCTTGCTACCGCGGGCTACATAACCGGCGCCTCGGCGCGCAACTGGATGGCCTATGGCGACGACGTGATCATGGATCCCGCGATCTCCTCCATGCAGCGCGCCCTGCTGACCGATCCGCAGACCAGCGGCGGCTTGCTGGTGGCCTGCGAACCGGCGGCCGTCGATCGGGTGCTGGAGGTATTTCGCGCCGAAGGTTTTGCCGCTGCCGCCGTGGTCGGCCGGCTCGACGCCGGAACGGCTCAGGTGCGCGTATTGCCCTGACGGGCGAAGAACACGCCAAACCAGCCGCGGGGATCGGTCCACATCCGGATATCCGCAAAGCCGGCCTCCGCCAGCAGCGTGCGAAATCCCTGCGGCGAATATTTGTACGAATTCTCGGTGTGGATGCGCTCGCCGGCGACAAAGCGCCGGCGAGCGCGGCCTGTGCCTGCCGGCCAACTCACGTCGAGCTCGCGCCGCGCCTCGAGATGCATTTCGATCCGGGCCGCCGTCTCGTTGAAGAAGGCCACGTGCCGCCAGTCGGCGATCGAAAAGTCGGCATCGAGCCGGGCATTGACGTGGCGCAGCAGGTTCCGATTGAAGGCGGCGGTGACGCCCAGCGGATCGTCGTAGGCGGCATCGAGCAGCGCCTTCTCCTTGATCAGGTCGACCCCGATCAGCAGTCCGCCGCTGGAATCCATCCGTGCCGCGATCCGGCCAAGGAAGGCGCGGGCATCGGCCGGACTGAAATTACCGATGCTGGAGCCGGGGTAGAAGAACATGCGCCGCGCCGGCGGCAGGTCGTCGGGCAAGCGCAGTTCGTCCGTGAAATCCAGGCCCAGGCCGGTCATGTCGATGGCCGGCAATTCGCGTTTCAGGTTCTGCAGCGAATCGCGCAGGAAATCGACGGAGATATCGACCGCGACATAGCGCGCGGGAAGGACCCCGGCATGGAACAGCCTGCCGGCCTTGGCGCAACTGCCGCAACCGAGGTCGATCAGCGAAAAGTCGGCGCCCAGAACACGGCGAATCTCGGGCTGGTGTTCGTCGAAAATCGCCGCTTCGGTGCGGGTCGGGTAGTACTCGGGCAGTTCGGTGATCGCCTCGAACAGGCGCGAGCCGAGCGCGTCGTAGAAGAACTTGGGCGCGATGGCGGCCTGCGGCTGCAGCAGCCCGGCGGCGAGTTCCTCGCGCAAGCGGGCATTCTGGCGCGGCGAATCCCAGTCGAGGATCTGCAGCAGTTTGATCGCGGAAGTCATCTCAGTCGGCCAGCAGCAAAAAAACGGTGGGGCGCTTGTCCAGGTCTGGCATCGCGCCGCGCTTCCATTCGGACACGCGGCGCGTGGCAATGCTTTCGCCGGGGAGGCTCAGGTCGGTCGCCAGGCAAACGCGCGTCTTCGGCCGGCAGCCGGTCAGCAGGGCGTTGAACAGGGCGCTGTTGCGGTAGGGGGTCTCGATGAATATCTGGGTTTGCCGGTTGCGGGCCGATTCGTCCTCGAGTGCCACGATGCAACGGCCGCGCTCCGGGTCACGCGCCGGCAGGTAGCCGTGGAAAGCGAAACGCTGGCCCTCCAGTCCGGAGCCCATCAGTGCCAGCAGCAGCGAGGACGGACCGACCAGCGGCTTGACGGTAATGCCCAGTTCGTGGGCGCGGCGCACCAGCAGGGCGCCGGGATCGGCCACTGCCGGACAGCCGGCTTCCGACATCAGGCCGAGGTCGTGGCCGGCAACCAGGGGCTCCAGAAGGCGCTCGATGTCGGCTGGCGTGAGCGTGTCCGGCATCTGCTCGATCGCCAGTTCGCGCAAGGGCAGCGGATGGCCGATGCGCTTGAGTTCGTAGCGTGCCGACTTGGCATTCTCGGCGACGTAATGCCTCAGCCGGCAGGCGGCTTCCCGCGTGGCAGCGGGCAGGCAATTTTCCCAGGGCGTGTCGCCGAGGGCGACGGGCAACAGCCAGAGTGCGCCGGGCATTACGCCTCCGGGCGCAGGCGGCGTAGAGTCAGAGGACGCGCGGAACTTGGTCACCCTTTCCGGGGGGCGGGGAAAGGTCTCCACGGTCGGCTTACGGCAAAGCCACGCCTTCGGCGCGCAGCATGTCGCACAAGGCGATCAGCGGCAGGCCGATCAGGGCGTTGGGGTCATCGCCGCGCAGGTAGGAGAGCAGTGAAATGCCGAGGCCTTCGGATTTGGCGCTACCGGCGCAGTTGAGTGCATCTTCCTTGTCCAGGTAGGAATCGATTTCGGCATCGCCGAGCTGGCGAAAGCCGACATGGGTATCCACGCAGCACACCTGTGTCCGGCCGGTGGCACTGTCCAGCAGGCAAAGGCCGGTATGGAAGACGACCTCCTTGCCGCGCATCAGCCGCAACTGGGCGATGGCATTTTCGCGACTTCCGGGCTTGCCGAAGCGTTTGTCGCCGTGGGCCGCAACCTGGTCGGATCCGATGATCAAGGCATCGGGGTAAAGCGGCACGGCGGCGCGGGCCTTGGCTTCGGCCAGGCGCCGGGCGGTGGCAGAGGGGGCTTCGCCGGGCAGCGCGGACTCGTCGGTTTGCGGCGCAACGGTATCGAAAGGGATCTGCAGGCGTGCCAGAAGTTCGCGGCGGAAGGGCGAGGTAGAGGCAAGAACGAGCAGGCGCGGCATGTTTCAGGCTTGAAAAGGCAGGGTCGAGCATGATATCATCCGCGGCTTTTGTCGCGCGTGCGCCTGTCCGTGTCTGAGTCGATTGCCGGAACAGTCATAGATTGCCTCGAGTTTGCGCGCAGCGGCAGCGTGCTGGAACGCAGCATCGGCCTGGACGAATTGCCTCGCCTGGCAGACGTTCTGGTCGCAACGACAGGTTTTTTATCGGTTCGCCTCGAAGGCTGGCGGGACGAAAAGGGTAAATCGTGGTTGGAGGTGGATATCGCGGGCGAGCCGGTGTTGTGTTGCCAGCGATGTCTGGGGGGCGTGAAGTATCCGCTGGCCATCAGCAGCCGATTGCAGCTGATGGCGCCGGGGGAGGAGTGGCCGGACGACGATCTGGCCGATGACAGTGCGGATGCCATAGAAGCCGAAAAGGCACTGGCGGTGCTGTCGCTGGTTGAGGAAGAAGTGTTGCTGGCGCTGCCCATTGCGCCGATGCACGAGCAATGCGAGCCGCCTGCCGGCGGCTCGGCAGAACATGGCCCATCGCCGTTCGCGGCGCTGGCCGCTTTGAAGAAGCATTGAAAACGCAAGGAGTAGCAAAATGGCCGTACAACAGAACAAGAAGTCCCCCTCCAAGCGCGGCATGCACCGTGCGCATGATTTCCTGACTGCTCCGCCGCTGGCCGTCGAGCCGACCACGGGCGAAGTTCACCTGCGCCACCACATCTCGCCGTCCGGCGTGTATCGCGGCAAGAAGGTGGTAAAGGCCAAGGGCGAGTAATTCCACTTGCTGAAACCGGCCGGATGCGCACGGCGCGTCCGGCCGTTTTTACATCCATAGTCCCGGAAGATCACCCAAGCGATGTCGATCACCCTCGCGGTGGATTGCATGGGCGGCGACCACGGTCCGTCGGTAACGCTGCCCGCCGTCATTGAATTCCTGCGTCAGGACACCGATTGCGCCGCGATTCTGGTCGGTCGCGAGGAGTCGCTGCGTCCCAAAGCCGAAAGTCTGGCGAGCGAGTTCGGCAACCGCTTGTCGGTCCGCCACGCCTCCGAAGTGGTGGCGATGGACGAGGCGGTGGCCAGCGCGCTGCGCGGCAAGAAGGACTCGTCGATGCGCGTCGCCATCGATCTGGTCAAGGAAGGTGCCGCCGATGCCGCGGTCTCGGCCGGCAATACCGGCGCCCTGATGGCGGTGTCGCGCTTCGTGCTGAAAACCCTGCCCGGCATCGACCGGCCGGCGATTTGTTCCGTACTGCCGTCGGAACGCGGCAGCACCTATGTGCTGGACCTGGGCGCCAATGTCGATTGCAGTCCCGAGCACCTGCTGCAGTTCGGCATCATGGGCTCCCTGCTGGTTTCGGCTCTGGAACACAAGGAACGGCCTACGGTAGGCCTGCTGAACATAGGCGAGGAGGCGATCAAGGGCAATGAGGCGGTCAAGCGCGCCGCCGAGTTGCTGCGCGCCACCGACCTGAATTTTGTCGGCAATGTCGAAGGCAACGATATCTTCAAGGGTACGGCCGACGTCGTGGTGTGCGACGGTTTTGTCGGCAATGTCACCCTGAAGGCCGCGGAAGGCCTGGCCCACATGATCGGCGGTGCGCTCAAGGAAGAGTTTTCGCGCAACCTGCTCACCAAGCTGGCCGCCCTGGTGGCGATGCCGGTCCTCAAGTCATTCCGCCGTCGCTTCGATCCGCGTCGCTACAACGGTGCCAGCCTGCTCGGGCTCAAGGGCATCGTGGTCAAGAGCCATGGTTCGGCCGACCAGATGGCGTTCCGCTGCGCCCTGGAAAAGGCAGCGGAAGAGGCACGGCAACGCCTGCCCGAGGCCATCGCCGCGCGCATGGCCGCCGTGATGCCGGCGCCGACTCTTTGCGATTGACGGAGACCGCGATGATCCATACCCGAATCAGCGGTACCGGCAGCTACCTGCCCGGCGAACCGGTCAGCAACGCCGCCCTGATCGCCGCGCACGGACTCGACTCGTCGGACGAGTGGATCGTCGAGCGTACCGGCATCCGCAACCGCCATCTGGCGGCGCCCGGCGTCACCAGCAGCGACCTGGCGCTGGAAGCCAGCCGGCGCGCGCTGCAGGCGGCCGGACGGCAGCCCGGGGACGTCGATCTGATCATCGTTGCGACCTCGACCCCCGACTACGTATTTCCCAGTGCGGCGGCCTTGCTGCAAAGCAAGCTGGGCATCACCAATGGTGCCCCGGCCTTCGACGTGCAGGCGGTGTGCAGCGGTTTTGTCTATGCCGTGACCATCGCCGAAAAGTTCATCCGCTCCGGCTCGCACAAGTGCGCGCTGGTGGTCGGCGCCGAGGTGTTTTCGCGCATCCTCGACTGGAAGGACCGCGGCACCTGCGTCCTGTTCGGCGATGGTGCCGGCGCCGTGGTGATGGAAGCCTCCGCCGAACCCGGCCTGCTGGCCAGTGCCTTTCACGCCGACGGCAGTCACCACGGCATCCTGTCCGTTCCCGGCCAGGTCTGCGGGGGCGTGGCCACCGGCGATCCCTTCCTGCGCATGGACGGGCAGGCGGTGTTCAAGTTCGCGGTCAAGGTGCTGGCCGATGTCGCCAGTGAAGTCCTGGCGGCGGCAAGCATGACGGCGGCGCAGGTGGACTGGCTGATCCCGCATCAGGCCAATGTGCGCATCCTGCAGGCGACCGCAAAGCGGCTGCATATTCCGGCGGAGAAATGCATTGTCACCGTGGCCGATCACGGCAATACCTCGGCGGCGTCGATCCCGCTGGCGCTGGACGAAGGGGTGCGCTCCGGCCGCATCCGGCGCGGTCAGCACCTGCTGCTGGAAGGCGTCGGCGGCGGCTTCACCTGGGGCGCGACCCTGCTCCGCTTCTGAACTCGAGAATACAGACATGAAATTCGCACTCGTGTATCCCGGTCAAGGCTCCCAGTCGCTGGGCATGATGGCAGGCTACGGCGACTCGCCGGTGATCCGTGCCACCTTCGACGAAGCGTCGGCCGCGCTGGGGCGCGACCTGTGGCAACTGGCATGCGACGGACCGGCCGAGGCGCAGAACCAGACGGTCAACACCCAGCCGCTGATGCTGACCGCCGATATCGCCGTTTATCGTTTGTGGCTGGAAAAGGGCGGCGTGCCGCCCGCGCTGGTGGCCGGCCATAGCCTCGGCGAATACGCCGCGCTGGTGGCTGCCGGCGTGCTGCAATTGAAGGATGCCGTGCCGCTGGTCGAACTGCGTGCCAAAGCCATGCAGGCCGCGGTACCGGCGGGCGAGGGCGCCATGGCCGCTGTCCTGGGCCTCGATGCCGCCGGCGTGGTGGCCGCCTGTGCCGAGGCGGCGCAGGGGCAGGTGGTGCAGGCGGTTAACTTCAACGAGCCGAAGCAGACCGTGATCGCCGGCCACAAGGCCGCCGTCGAGCGCGCGGCGGAACTGGTCAAGGCCAGGGGGGCCAAGCGTGCCCTGATGCTGCCGGTATCGGCGCCTTTCCATTGCGCGCTGATGCAACCGGCCGCCGAGGCGCTCATGGCGCACCTTGCAGGAGTGACGCTGAGCGCCCCTCGCATCCCGGTGGTCAATAACGTCGATGTCGCGCAACTCGCCGATCCGGAGGCCATCCGTGACGCCCTGGTGCGCCAGGCCGCCGCGCCGGTGCGCTGGGTCGAGACCATGCAGGCGATGCAGGCTGCCGGCGTGACCCACGTCTTCGAATGTGGTCCGGGCAAGGTCCTGTCGGGACTGGTCAAGCGCTGCGTGGAGAGTCTTTCCGGCGCGTCGATGCATGACCTTGCCGCGTTAGATGCGGCATGGACGACTGTTCAAGGAGCTTGATATGACGGATTTGAAGGGACAGATTGCCCTGGTGACCGGCGCCTCGCGCGGCCTCGGCCGCGCCATCGCGCTGGAACTCGGCGCACAGCGCGCCACCGTGGTCGGTACCGCCACCTCGGCGGCCGGTGCCGCCGACATCCAGCAGGCGCTGGATGCGGCAGGCATTGCCGGCTGGGGGGCCATGGTGAATGTCACCGAGGCCGCAGCCTGCGAAGCGCTGATCGGTGAAATAGAGAAGAAATTCGGTGCGGTGTCGGTGCTGGTCAATAACGCCGGCATCACCCGCGACAACCTCGCCATGCGCATGAAGGACGACGAATGGGATCAGGTCATCGAGACCAATCTCAAGGCGGTGTTCCGCCTGTCCAGGCTGGTCATGCGCGGCATGATGAAGGCCCGCTTCGGCCGCATCATCAACATCACGTCCGTGGTCGGCGAGGCCGGCAATCCGGGCCAGGCCAACTACGCCGCGGCCAAGGCCGGCGTCGCCGGCATGAGCCGGGCGCTGGCGCAGGAACTTGGCAGCCGCAACATCACGGTGAATTGCGTGGCGCCGGGCTTCATCGATACCGACATGACCCGCGCCCTGCCGGATGCGCAGCGCGATGCCCTGCTCGGCAAGATCCCGCTGGGGCGCCTCGGGCAGCCGGACGAGATCGCCGCGACCGTGGCCTTCCTGGCATCGAAGAGCGCGGGATACATCACCGGTACCACGCTGAACGTCAATGGCGGCATGTACATGGCTTGACCGGATATCAAACCCGCGAGGGAGTCCGGGGTTTTTGCTAAAATACACAGCTTTTCACCACCCGAACATTTCAGGGAAGGAGTTTCAAGATGGAGAACATCGAACAACGCGTCAAGAAGATCGTCGCCGAGCAACTGGGCGTCAATGAGGGCGACATCAAGAACGAGTCTAACTTCGTGGACGATCTGGGTGCCGACTCGCTCGATACGGTCGAACTGGTGATGGCGCTGGAGGAAGAGTTCGAGTGCGAGATTCCCGACGAGGATGCCGGAGAAGATCACCACCGTGCAGCAGGCGATCGACTACGTCAACGCCAACGTCAAGAAGTAGCATTTTCCGGTCAAGCAGGGGTTCATCGTGTCGCGACGCCGTGTGGTGGTGACCGGGCTGGGGGTGGTTTCCCCGGTCGGGAATACGGTAGCCGAAGCCTGGGAAAACCTCACGGCCGGCAGGAGCGGCATCGGCCGCATCACCCGCTTCGATCCGGCCGCCTTCAAGGCGCAGATCGCGGGCGAAGTGAAGAACTTCGACGTCACCGCCTACCTGTCGGCCAAGGAAGCGCGGCGCATGGATACCTTCATCCATTACGGCATGGCGGCGGGAATCCAGGCCTTGCGCGATGCGGGGCTCGACGGCCCGCAGGCCGATGCCGAGCGCATCGGCGTGAACATCGGTTCCGGCATCGGCGGCCTGCCGATGATCGAGGATACGCACAACGACTTCCTCGCCGGCGGCCCGCGGAAGATCTCGCCCTTCTTCATACCGGGCACGATCAGCAACATGATTTCTGGCAACTTCTCGATCATGTTCGGTCTCAAGGGCCCCAACATTGCCGTGGTCACGGCCTGCACCACCGGCTTGCACGCCATCGGTCTGTCGGCGCGCATGATCGAGTACGGTGATGCCGACGTGATGGTCTGCGGCGGTGCGGAAGCGACCATTTCACCGCTGTCGATCGGCGGCTTCGCTTCGGCCCAGGCCTTGTCCACCCGCAACGATGATCCGGCGACCGCCTCCCGACCCTGGGACAAGGACCGCGACGGGTTCGTCATGGGTGAAGGCGCCGGCGTCATGGTGATCGAGGAATTCGAGCACGCCAGGGCGCGCGGGGCGAAGATCTATGCCGAGCTTTCCGGCTTCGGCATGAGCGGCGACGCCTTCCACATGACGGCGCCGGATACCGACGGTCCGCGCCGCAGCATGGTCAACGCGCTGAAGAATGCCGGCGTCAATGCCGACCAGGTCAACTACGTCAATGCCCACGGTACCTCGACGCCGCTGGGCGACAAGAATGAAACCGAGGCGATCAAGCTGGCCCTCGGCCTCGACGCGGCAAAAAAGACCGTGGTGAATTCCACCAAGTCGATGACCGGCCACCTGCTGGGTGGCGCCGGCGGCCTGGAATCGGTATTCACCGTGCTCGCCGTGCATCACCAGGTTTCGCCGCCGACCATCAACATCTTCAACCAGGATCCGGAGTGCGACCTGGACTACTGCGCCAACACGGCGCGGTCGATGAAGATCGACGTTGCGCTGAAGAACAATTTCGGCTTCGGCGGCACCAACGGATCGCTGGTTTTCCGCCGCATCTGATCCAGCCTGGCGATGAAGCCGGTCGCCTCCCTTTCGTTCGTCCTCAAGCCTTCGCGGCGATTGCTGCTGATCCAGTCGCTGGCCCACCTGGTAGCGGCCGGCGCGGTGCTCGCCGCCAACCTCCCGGCGTGGCTGGCGGCGGTTCTGCTGCTGCTGACCGGTGCTTCGCTGGCGCGCATGCGCCGTCCGCCTGCGGTCGCTTCCCTGGCGCTGCGCGGCGACGGCAGCATTGAAATAGTCGGCGCTGACGGCACGGCGAGCGAAGCGGTGGTGCATCCCCATACCCTGGTTCTGTCCTTCCTGGTGGTGCTGCTGTACCGTTGCCAGGGTCGTTTGCGCGCCTTGACCCTGCTCGGCGACAGTCTTGCCGAGGAAGATTTCCGCCAGTTGCGCTTGTGGTTGCGCTGGCGCCCCACAGTGCCCCACCCGGCCTGAAACGACGCCCTGTCAGGGTTGGCGCGGGTGCAGCACCGTTTCCAGCGCGCGCGGCAGGGTATCCGGATAATCGCGGCTGAAATGCAGTCCGCGGCTCTCATGCCGGCGCTGCGCGCTTTTCACGATCAGGTGGGCGGTCAGCACCAGGTTGCGCAACTCGATCAGGTCGTTGCCGACCCGATAGTTGGCGTAGTACTCGTCGATTTCCCGCTCCAGCAGGCGGATGCGGTGCAGCGCGCGTTCCAGGCGCTTGTTGGTGCGCACGATGCCGACGTAATCCCACATGAAGCGGCGTAACTCCGCCCAGTTGTGGGAGATGACGATTTCCTCGTCGGCGTCGCGCACGCGACTTTCGTCCCATTGCGGCAGATGGGGCAGGGGATCGACCGGCGCCGCCAGGATGTCCTCGGCCGCCGCGGCGGAAAACACCAGGCATTCGAGCAGCGAGTTCGACGCCAGGCGATTGGCGCCATGCAGGCCGGTGAAGGCGGTTTCGCCCACCGCATACAGTCCCGCGAGGTCGGTGCGCGCCGCCAGATCGGTGACCACGCCACCGCAGGTGTAATGGGCGGCGGGCACCACGGGAATCGGCTCCCGTGTGATGTCGATGCCCAGCTGCAGGCAGCGGGCATGGATGGTCGGAAAGTGGTCCTTGAGGAATTCCGGCGACTTGTGCGTCATGTCGAGGAACACGCAGTCGAGGCCGTGGCGTTTCATCTCGAAGTCGATGGCGCGGGCCACGATGTCACGCGGTGCCAGTTCCGCGCGGCTGTCGTGGTCGGGCATGAAGCGCGTGCCGTCGGGCAGGCGCAGCAGGCCTCCCTCGCCGCGCAGGGCCTCCGAAATCAGGAAGGACTTGGCGTGCGGATGGTAGAGGCAGGTCGGGTGGAACTGGATGAACTCCATGTTGGCCACGCGGCAACCGGCGCGCCATGCGATCGCCACGCCGTCGCCGGTGGCCGTATCGGGGTTGGTGGTGTAGAGATACACCTTGCCGGCGCCGCCGGTAGCCACTGCCGTGTGGCTGGCGCCCAGCGTCAGCACGCGGTCGCGGGCGATGTCCAGCACATAGGCGCCAAGGCAGCGGTTGCGCGGCAGGCCGAGTTTGGCCGCGGTGATCAGGTCGACCGCAATGTGCCGTTCGAGGACGGTGATGTTGGGATGCATCCGCACCTGTTCGGTCAGCGTCTGCTGCACCGCGGTGCCGGTGGCATCGGCGGCGTGAATGATCCGGCGCTGGCCATGGCCGCCTTCGCGCGTCAGATGGAAGCCGAGGGCCGAATCGTCCGGCGTGAACGGAACCCCGCGCGCGATCAGCCATTCGATGGCCGCGCGACCGTGCTCGACGACGAAGCGCGTCGCGGCCGGGTCGCACAGTCCGGCGCCGGCAATGAGTGTGTCGTCGCAATGGGCATCGACCGAATCTGCCGGGTCGAGTACTGCGGCGATCCCGCCCTGCGCCCAGGCCGAGGCCGAGTCCGCCAGCGTTTTTTTGGTCACCAGCGCCACCCGGCGGCTGCCGGCAAGCCGCAAAGCCAGGGACTGGCCGGCCAGGCCGCTGCCGATGACGAGGACGTCGAAATGCTGGATGGCGGCCGGATTCATGGGGCGGGACTATATCACCGCCGCCGGGATGGAACTATTTGCACGGGCTTCGGTCACTGTCGGCAATGGTTGCCGTAGCGGATTCACAGTGGTTAAAAATGCGGGCGGAGTGGCTTGTTATACTCGCTTGCGGCCAAATTCTGGCTGCACATTTTCAACGGGCGGGAATAGACAGCAAACTCCATGGGAGATCGCGAAGCAGACCGGATATTGGTCGAGCGGGTGCAGTCGGGCGACAAGCAGGCATTCGGCCTGCTGGTCTCCAAGTACCAGCGCAAGCTCGGGCGTCTGATTTCGCGCATGGTGCGTGATTCGGCCGAGGTGGAGGATATCGTTCAGGACAGTTTCATCCGTGCCTACCGGGCCCTGCCGGGCTTTCGCAATGACAGCGCCTTTTACACATGGCTCTACCGGATCGGTGTCAATACCGCCAAGAACTGGCTGATCACCCACGGCCGGCGGGCTTCGGCGACCACCGGGGTCGATAGCGAGGAAGCGGAGGGCTACGATGATGCCGATTTGCTGCGCGACAACGATACGCCGGAGCGCCTGTTGATGACCCGGCAGATCGGCGAGACGGTGAACGCGGCGATGGAGGCCCTGCCGGAGGATTTGCGCACGGCGATCATGCTGCGTGAAATTGACGGACTGTCGTACGAGGAAATTTCGCAGGTCATGGACTGCCCGATCGGAACCGTCCGCTCGCGGATCTTCCGGGCACGCGACGCGATTTCGGAACGATTGAGGCCACTGCTCGATGCGGCCCCGGACAAGAGGTGGTGACGACATGAAGACACGGATTTCTGCCCTGATGGATGGCGAACTGGAGCGGCACGAGGTCGTCGAAACGCTGCAGGCCCTGCGCAGAATTGAGGAATTGCGCAGCGAATGGCGCGATGGCCACCTGATCGGCGCCGCATTGCGCGGCGAACGCGGGCTCGACCTCGATGTCACGGCGCGCGTCATGTCGGCACTGGACATGGAACCCACGGTGATGGCACCCGCCCCCCGGCGCGCGCCGGTGTGGCAGCGGCCGCTGCTGGCACTGGCCGCTTCGGCGGCAGGCGTTGCGGTCGTCGCCTGGCTGGCGTTGACTCCCGATGGCAGCCTTCCGCCCACGGCGGCGGGCGGGTTGGCCGTCGCCAGGCCGGGGCCGGTGGTGGCCCAGGCGCAATCGACGCCGCGGCTCCAGGAGTACCTCGTGGCGCACCAGGCACATTCCCCGGGCGGCGTCATCGGTGGCGCCGCACGCAACATCCGCACCGTGGCGGCCAACGGCGACGGCCGGTGATGCGCGTGCGCGTTTCCCTGCTGCTGCTGTCAGCGATTCTGCTGGCACCCGGCGCCGTCCTCGCCGACGAGGGTCTGGCGCTGCTGCAACGCATCGCGCAGGGTTCGCGACAATTGACCTACAGCGGCGTTTTTGTCTATCGCAGCGGAGACCGGGTGGACACCTCGCGCATCGCGCATGCGGTCAGCGACGGCGTGGAAATCGAACGTATCGAAGCCCTCGACGGCAGTCCGCGCGAGGTCGTGCGCATCGGCAGCGAAGTCAAGTGCTTTCTCCCGGAAGAGAAGCTTCTGATCATCGAGAGCCGCTCGAACCAGCGTGGTTTTCCGAGCCTGCTGCCCGCCGGTCTGGGCGGTTTGCCGGAACATTACGTGATCCAGGGCGGCCCCACGGGTCGGGTTGCCGGCGTGAATAGTCGCGCCGTCCTGCTCAAGCCGCGCGACGAATGGCGCTACGGGCACGAGTTCTGGATGGACACCGCAAGCGGCTTGCTGCTCAAGGCGACTCTCCTTGGCACAGCAGGTGAAGCGCTGGAATCGTTTGCCTTCACCCATGTCAGGATCGGCGGACCGCCGGATCATGGTGCCCTGAAACCCGGCTTCGATCGCGAGACGGTGCGCGTACAAAACGTGCGTACCACGGAAATGCGGTCGGACGACATGGGCTGGACCTTCCGCACGCAGTTGCCCGGATTTCGCAAGGTGTCCAGCATGAAGCGGCAAGCAGGCGAGGCGATTGCCGAGAGCCTGCACGTGGTGTTTTCGGATGGGCTGGCCTCCATTTCGGTTTTCATCGAGCCGGGCGAGGTCGCCGGAGAGCGGGACACCACGGCTACCCTCGGTCCGGTCAATGTCTTTCGGCGCCAGGTAGACGCGCACCGTGTCGTCGTCATGGGCGAAGTGCCGGCGATCGCCGTCAGGCGTCTTGGCGAAGGCGTCGAGCGGAGGCGAAAATGAGCCGGTGCGAGGCGAGGGTGGTGGCCGCCGAAGGTCGCGAGGTCTGGGTTGAAGTCCCCGGGCGTGCCCCTATTTGTGGCAGCTGTGCGACCGCGGATGCCTGCCAGACGGGCCTGCTCGGCATGGAGGCCGGACCGCGCCGCTACCGCCTGGAAAACCGCATAGGAGCCCGTGTCGGCGATCGCGTGCAACTGACCGTGGCCGATGGCACGGTGTGGCGCGCCTCGCTGCTGTCGTATGTGCTGCCCCTGCTGCTGGCGATCGGCGGCGCGGCCATCGGGCAGTTTGCCGCAGGCGATGCCGGTGCCTTGCTGGGAACGCTGGCCGGCCTTGGTTGTGGCCTGGTGCTGTTGCGACGCAACGAGATTCGCGCGCGCAGTGACGCCAGCCTGTTTTCGATGCAGATCGAATCTCTGAAAATACGCATCAAGGAGCAATCATGAAGAATTTTTTCGTTTCTCTCGCACTGGTTTTTTGCTCGGTACTGCCCGCTCAGGCGCAGGCGCGCGATCTGCCCGACTTCACCGAACTGGTCGAGAAGCAGGGCGCCACGGTGGTCAATATCAGCACCACCCAGGTCATCAAGGGTCGCCGCGGCGGCCCCCAGTTCCCGTTCGACGGCGACGATGCGGCCCAGGAGTTGCTGCGCCGTTTCTTCCCCGGCCAGATTCCGAACCATCCCGGCGTACCGCAGGAGTTCAAGAACCGCTCGCTCGGTTCCGGTTTCATCGTCAGCGCCGACGGCCACATCCTGACCAATGCGCATGTGGTCGACGGGGCCGACGAAGTGCTGGTCAAGCTTACCGACAAGCGCGAGTTCAAGGCCAAGGTGCTGGGCACCGACAAGCGCACCGACGTCGCGCTGATCAAGATCGAAGCCAGCAACCTGCCGGTGGCCAAGCTGGGCGATTCGTCGAAACTCAAGGTCGGTGAATGGGTGGTGGCGATCGGTTCGCCCTTCGGCTTCGAGAATACGGTGACTGCCGGTATCGTCAGCGCCATGGGGCGTTCGCTGGCGCACGAGAATTACGTGCCCTTCATCCAGACCGACGTGGCGATCAACCCCGGCAATTCCGGCGGACCGCTGTTCAACATGAAGGGCGAGGTGATCGGCATCAATTCGCAGATATTTTCCCGATCCGGCGGCTCGATGGGCCTGTCCTTCGCGATTCCGATCGATCTGGCGAACGACATCCAGGGCCAGTTGAAGGCCAAAGGCAAGGTCAGTCGCGGCCGCCTCGGCATCGGCATCCAGGAAGTCAGCAAGGAACTGGCGGAGTCCTTCAATCTCGGCAAGCCGCGCGGTGCGCTGGTGGCCTCGGTTGAAAAGGGCTCGGCGGCGGACAAGGCCGGCATCGAAGTCGGCGACATCGTCCTCAAGTTCGACGGCAAGACGGTAAACGAGTCCATCGACCTGCCGCGCATGGTGGGAGCCACCCGTCCCGGCACCAAGTCCGTGGTGCAGGTCTGGCGCAAGGGCGCCACCCGCGACCTCTCCGTCACGGTCGGTGAAATCCCCGACGACGAGGAGAAGAAGCAGGTCGCCGGTCGCGGCAGCAAGCCCGCCGAACCACAGGCGGCCAACCGGCTCGGGCTGGTGCTGGCCGTGCCGACGGCCGAGCAGAAGAAAGCCCTGGAAATCCAGCACGGCTTGATCGTCGAAGAGGTTCGCAATGGCAGTCAGCGCAGCGATGTGCGCAACGGCGACATCATCCTCGCGGCCATCGTCAAGGGGGTCCAGACCGATCTCAAGTCGGTCCAGCAGTTCAACGACTTGTTGAAGGGACTCGAAAAGAACGCGGCAGTGACCCTGCTGGTCAAGCGTGGCGATACGCAGACCTTCGTCACCATCAAGGGCGCCTCCGATAAATAGGCGCCCCGCCGGCGGCTCAACGGTGCGCCTGCTGCTGTTCGGCCGCGATTACTGCCACCTCTGCCACGACATGCTTGCCGCGCTGGAAACCCTGCGCGGCGAGCCTGGCGTACCGCATTTCGAGATCGAGGTTGTCGACGTCGATGCCGATCCCGCGCTGGAGGCGAAATACGACGAGCTGGTACCCGTGCTGGTCGATGGCGAAGGCCGCGAGCTTTGCCACTACTTCCTCGATGCGGCGAAAGTGCGTGAGTATTTAAACAAAGTTTAGTTCCGACATAACCCCTGCTTTGCAGGCGTTAGTCTGCACTGAAACTTCGTTTTCGGCTAAAATCGCGGCCTTGCGTTTCAGGCTCAAAGGCGCTCAACAGCTTGAATGAGCGCCTTTTTTATTGCCCCCATGGATCACATCCGCAACTTCTCCATCATCGCCCACATCGACCACGGCAAATCGACTCTGGCCGATCGCATCATCCATCGCTGCGGCGGCCTGTCCGATCGTGAAATGGAAGCCCAGGTGCTTGACTCGATGGACATCGAGCGCGAGCGCGGGATCACCATCAAGGCCCAGACCGCGGCGCTTTCCTACGTCGCCCGCGACGGCAGGACCTACAACCTGAACCTGATCGACACGCCGGGCCACGTGGATTTCTCCTACGAAGTCAGCCGCTCCCTGTCCGCCTGCGAAGGTGCGCTGCTGGTGGTCGATGCCTCGCAGGGTGTCGAAGCGCAGACCGTGGCCAACTGCTACACGGCCATCGAACTGGGCGTCGACGTGGTGCCGGTGCTGAACAAGATCGACCTGCCCGCCGCCGACCCGGACAACGCGCGCCAGGAAATCGAGGACGTGATCGGCATCGACGCCACGGATGCAATCCTGTGCTCGGCCAAGACCGGCCTCGGCGTCGATGACGTGCTGGAAGCCGTGATCGCCCGCATCCCGCCGCCCAAGGGCGACCCGGCGGCGCCGCTGAAGGCGCTGATCATCGATTCCTGGTTCGACAACTATGTCGGCGTGGTGATGCTGGTGCGCGTGGTGGACGGCACCCTGCGCGCCAAGGACAGGATACTGCTGATGGCGGAAGGCTCGCAGCACCTGTGCGAGCAGGTCGGCGTGTTTACGCCGAAGTCGGTGACCCGCCCCGAATTGCGCGCCGGCGAGGTCGGCTTCATCATCTCCGGCATCAAGGAACTCGATGCCGCCAAGGTCGGCGATACCGTCACCATCGCCGACCGGCGCGCCGCCGAGCCGCTGCCCGGCTTCAAGGAAATCAAGTCGCAGGTCTTCGCCGGCCTCTACCCGGTCGAATCCAACCAGTACGACAGCCTGCGCGACTCGCTGGAAAAGCTCAAGCTCAACGACGCCTCGCTGCACTATGAGCCGGAAGTCTCGCAGGCGCTCGGCTTCGGCTTCCGCTGCGGCTTCCTCGGCCTCCTGCACATGGAAATCGTGCAGGAACGCCTGGAGCGCGAGTTCGACCAGGACCTGATCACCACCGCGCCGACCGTGGTGTATGAAGTGCTGATGCGCGACGGCAGCACCGTCCAGGTCGAGAACCCGGCCAAGCTGCCCGAAGTGCAGAAGATGGAGGAGATCCGCGAGCCCATCATCACCACCAAGATCTTCGTGCCGCAGGAATACCTCGGCTCGGTGATCACCCTGTGCGAGAGCAAGCGCGGCATGCAGGTGAACATGGCCTACCACGGCCGCCAGGTGCAGCTCACCTACGACATGCCGATGGCCGAAGTGGTGATGGATTTCTTCGACAAGCTCAAATCCGTATCGCGCGGCTATGCCTCGCTCGACTACGAGTTCAAGGAGTACCGCGCCGCCGACGTGGTCAAGCTCGACGTGCTGATCAACGGCGACAAGGTCGATGCCCTGTCGCTGATCGTGCATCGCGCCAACGCCCCCTACCGCGGCCGTGAACTGGCGGCCAAGATGCGCGAACTGATCCCGCGCCAGATGTACGACGTCGCCATCCAGGCCGCGATCGGCTCGACCATCGTCGCCCGCGAGAACGTCAAGGCCATGCGCAAGGACGTGCTGGCCAAGTGCTACGGCGGCGACATCACGCGCAAGAAGAAGCTGCTGGAAAAGCAGAAGGCCGGCAAGAAGCGCATGAAGCAGGTCGGCAGCGTCGAAATTCCCCAGGAGGCTTTCCTGGCGGTACTGCGCGTGGGTGACAAATGAATTTCGCACTGATCCTTTTCATACTCGTCGTCATCACCGGCATCATCTGGGCCTTCAATCATTTCTGGGCGCGGAAAAAGCGTCCGGCGGATGCCCCCGATCCCTGGTGGGTCGAATACGGCGGCAGCTTCTTCCCGGTGATCCTTGCCGTCTTCCTGCTGCGCTCCTTCCTCGTCGAGCCCTTCAAGATTCCCTCCGGCTCGATGATCCCGACCCTGCTGGTGGGCGACTTCATCCTGGTAAACAAGTACACCTATGGCGTGCGCCTGCCGGTGCTCAACAAGAAGGTCGTCGAACTCAATGCGCCGCAGCGCGGCGACGTGGTGGTGTTCCGCTATCCGCCGGATCCCTCGCTCGACTACATCAAGCGCGTGGTCGGTCTGCCGGGCGACAAGGTCGTGTATCGCAACAAGAAGCTCACCATCAATGGCCAGGAAATCGCGCAGAAGAAGACCGAGGACTACCTCGATCGCGATCGCCTGTTCTATACCCCGCGCTTCGTCGAAACCCTGGGCAGCGTCGAGCACCACATCCTGGTGGAAGCGGACGCCCCGGCCTTCGTGCAGCAGATTGCCCGCTTTCCGCACGGCGAAAAATGTAACTACAATAGCGAAGGTGTCAGTTGCGAGGTTCCGCCCGGCCACTATTTCATGATGGGAGACAACCGCGACAATTCGCAGGACAGCCGGTTCTGGGGCTTCGTCCCCGATGAAAACCTGGTCGGCAAGGCATTCTTCATCTGGTTCAATTTCTCCGATCTGAAGCGGATCGGCTCGTTTCACTAGGAGTTAACATGAAATTTCAGCGTGGACTCAGCCTGAATACGCTCATGCTCGGCGGCATGGTGTTGGCATTGCTGGCCCTGTTGGCAATGAAGGCCATACCGCCCTGGATCGAGTACGGCAACCTGGTCAAGGCGGTCAAGGGAACCGCCACCGATGGCAGCCTCAAGGATGCTTCCATGGCAAAGGTGCGCGAAGCGTTTACCCGCCGCGCCGACATGGACGATGTCAAGAGCGTCACGGCGCAGGATCTGGAGATCACCAAGGAGGGCGGCGAACTGGTGATCTCGTTCAAGTACGAGAATAAGGTGCCGTTGTTCAAGAACGTCAGCCTGGTCTTCGATTTCGAGGGCAGCAGCGCCAGCCAATGAAGGCGCAGCGGCTGGAGGCGGCGCTCGGCCACGGCTTCGGCCGGCCCGAGTTGCTGCGCCAGGCGCTCACCCATCGCAGTTTCGGTTCCCCCCACAACGAGCGGCTCGAGTTCCTCGGTGACTCGGTGCTCAATTGCGTCATCGCCAGCGCCCTGTACCGGGGGTTTGGCGATCTCAGGGAGGGCGAACTTTCCCGGTTGCGCGCGAGCCTGGTGAGGCAGGAGACCCTGGCCGGCATCGCGCGCGACCTGGCGCTGGGCGAGTTCCTCCGGCTCGGCGAGGGCGAACTGAAGAGCGGCGGCGCGCAGCGTCCCTCGATCCTCGCCGACGCGCTGGAGGCCATCTTCGGCGCGATCCATGTCGATGCCGGCTTCGAGGCGGCGCGCAGCGTCATCGAGACCCTGTACCGGCCGGCGCTGAGCCGCATCGACTCCAGCGATACCGGCAAGGACCCCAAGACCGCCCTACAGGAACTGCTGCAGGGCCGGCGACTGCCGCTGCCGCGCTACGCCCTGCTGGCGACGCGTGGCGAGGCGCACGCCCAGGAGTTCGACATCGAATGCGCGATCCCGGAACTGGGCATCCGCACCACCGGCAGCGGCGGCAGCCGCCGCATCGCCGAGCAGGTGGCGGCGCAGCGTGCCATCGCCGAGATCAAGCCGTGAGCGGGGCGTTTCGCACCGGTTACCTGGCCGTGATCGGCCGGCCCAACGTCGGCAAATCGACGCTGACCAACCGCCTGGTCGGCGCCAAGGTCAGCATCACCTCGAAGAAGGCGCAGACCACGCGCCACCGCATCCACGGCATCTTCACCACCGCCGACGCGCAATACATTTTCGTCGACACGCCGGGCTTCCAGATGACGCACAAGAACGCGCTGAACCGGCTGATGAACCGCAGCGTGACCTCCAGCTTCGCCGACGTCGACGTGATCCTGCTGGTGGTCGAGGCCGGCAACTGGGGCAACGGCGAAGCCGAGATCCTGCGCATGCTGCCGCCGGCGACGCCGGTGCTGCTGGTGATCAACAAGATCGACCGCCTCGCCGACAAGGCCCTGCTGCTGCCCTTCATCGGGAAGCTGGCGGCGCTGCACGGCTTTGCAGAAATCCTGCCGGTCTCGGCGGAGAAGGGGCTCGGCACCGACGCGCTGCTGGCCGCCGCGCGCGCCTACCTGCCGGAAGGCCCCGCGGTGTTCGAGGCCGACGACATCACCGACCGCAACGAACGCTTCCTCGCCGCGGAAATCCTGCGCGAAAAGCTGTTCCGCAACTTGGGCGAGGAACTGCCCTACGGCATCGCCGTCGAGATCGAAAAATTCGAGCAGGAAGGCGACCTGCGCCGCATCCATGCCGCCGTGATCGTGGACAAGGACGGGCACAAGCCCATCGTCATCGGCCGCGGCGGCGAGCGCCTCAAGCGCATCTCCAGCGACGCGCGCAAGGAAATGGAAACCCTGTTCGGCGGCAAGGTCTGGCTCGAAACCTGGGTCAAGGTCAAGGGCGGCTGGGCCGACGACGAGCGGGCGCTCAAGTCCCTGGGTTACGAGTGACCCGGTGGGCAAGAACCGCGTCGATGGGCAGGCCGCCTATGTCCTGCACCTGCATCCCTACAGCGAGACCAGCCTGGTGGTGGATGTCTTCAGCCGCGATCACGGCCGCATTCCCCTGCTGGCGCGTGGCGCGCGGCGGCCGCGGTCGGCCATGCGCGGCCTGCTGATGTCCTTCCAGCCGCTGGAGCTGGGCTGGTTCGGCGGCGGCGAGGTGAAGACCCTGGCGCGTGCCGAGTGGCTGGGGGGCATGCCGCTCCTGGGCGGGCGCTGCCTGCTGCTCGGCTATTACCTCAACGAACTGCTGCTCAAGCTGCTGCCGCGGGAAGACGCCCATGCCGCACTGTTCGACGCCTATGCCGCCGCCCTGGGCGCGCTGGCCGCCGGCAGCGACGATGCGCCGGAACTGCGCCGTTTCGAAAAGACGCTGCTCAAGGAACTCGGCTACGGGCTGACGCTCGACGTGGAAATGGAAACCGGCCTGCCGGTGGTCGCGGAAAGGGAATACACCTACCTGATCGAACGCGGCCCGGTACGGAAAGTCGGCGCCGGCGATACGGCGCCGGATGCCGTGCCCGGCCTGCGCGGCAAGACCCTGCTCGACATGGCGGCCGACGACTATGCCGATCCGCGCACCCGGATCGAAAGCAGGCAGCTGATGCGGCAACTGATCGCCCATCACATGGGCGGCAAGCCCCTCCAGTCGCGGCGCGTATTCATCGAACTGCAGGAACTTTGACCCGTTTGCCGTTATCCTTCGATGCTCAAGCGGAGCGAACATGATTGAACTTGGCGTAAACATTGACCATGTGGCGACGGTGCGCGAAGCGCGCAAGGGCCGCGAACCCGATCCGGTCTGGGCCGCGGTCGAGGCCCACCTCGGCGGCGCCGACGGCATCACCGTGCACCTGCGCGAAGACCGCCGCCACATCCAGGACCACGACGTGCGCCGCCTGCGCGAACTGACCCACATCAAGCTCAACCTGGAGATGGCCGCCACCGACGAAATGGTCGGCATCGCCTGCGCGCTGAAGCCCGAGATGGCCATGCTGGTGCCCGAAGGTCGCCACGAAATCACCACCGAAGGCGGCCTCGACGTCGCCGGGCAGGAGGCGCGCCTGCGCGACGTGGTGGCGCGACTGCGCGACGCCGGCATCGTCACCAGCGCCTTCATCGACGCCGAACTGCCGCAGGTCGACGCCGCCGCGCGCATCGGCGTGCGCGTCTGCGAAATCCACACCGGCCCCTACGCCCACGCCTTCTTCAACCAGGGCCGCGACAACGAGAGCCCGGCCGTACTGGCCGAGCTGGAAAAGATCCGCAAGGCCGGCGCCGCGATCCGCGCCGCCGGCATGCGCTTCAACGCCGGCCATGCGCTCAACTACTTCAACGTGCAGCCGGTCGCCGCGCTGCCCGGCATCCGCGAACTGCACATCGGCCACGCCATCGTCAGCCGCGCCATCTTCGTCGGCATGCGGGAGGCCGTCGCCGAGATGAAAAGGCTCATGCGCGAGGCGCAGTGCCAGTGATTTTCGGCGTCGGTACCGACATCGTCGCCGTCGCCCGCATGGCCGACTACTTCAAGCGCCACGGCGAGCGCGGCCTGGAAAAGATGTTGGCCCCCGCCGAGCGCGAGGCCTGCTGCGCCAGCCCCGATCCCGCGCGCTTCCTTGCCAAGCGCTTCGCCGCGAAGGAGGCGCTGGGCAAGGCATTCGGCACCGGCGTGCGCGATCCCTTGCTGTTGCCCGACATCGCCGTCGAACACGATGAACCCGGCAAGCCCTTCTTCAGCTATTCGCCCGGGCTTGCCGCGCATTTTGCCGGGCAGGGGCTCATCGCCCACCTTTCGATCAGCGACGAGCAGGACTATGCCGTCGCCTTCGTCATTCTGGAGAAGCCATGAAATCATTGCCGCACGGCCCGTTGATGATCGACGTTGCCGGCCTCGAACTGACCGATGCCGAGCGCGAGCGCCTGCTGCACCCGCTGATCGGCGGCGTGATCCTGTTCAAGCACAATTATCGCGACCCGCAACAACTCACCGCCCTGTGTGCGGCGATCCATGCCCTGCGCGAACCGGCCCTGCCGATTGCCATCGACCACGAAGGCGGCCGCGTCCAGCGCTGTCGCGAAGGCTTCACCCACCTGCCGCCGATGCGCCGCCTTGGCGAGCTTTGGGATGCCGATCCCGCCGCCGCGCGCCGCGCCGCTGCCGACCTCGGCTACCTGCTGGCGGCCGAACTGCGCGCCTGCGGCGTCGACTATTCCTTCACCCCGGTGCTCGACCTCGACTGGGGCCCCAGCGGCGTCATCGGCGATCGCGCCTTCCACGCCAACCCGGACGCCGTCGCCGAACTCGCCGGCGCCCTGATCGAAGGCCTGCGCGCCGCCGGCATGGGCTGCTGCGGCAAGCATTTCCCCGGCCACGGCTGGGTCGCCGCCGATTCGCACCTTGCCATCCCGGTCGACGAGCGCAGCCTCGCCGACATGGAGCCCGACCTGACGCCCTACCGGCGGCTGAAACTCGACGGCGTCATGCCGGCCCACGTCATCTACCCCCGGGTCGACAGCCGGCCCGCCGGTTTTTCGCCGGTCTGGCTGGAGAAGCTGCGCAGCGAATTCAAGTTCGACGGCGTCATCTTCAGCGACGACCTGTCGATGGAGGGCGCGGCGTTTGCCGGCAACATGGTGCAGCGCGCGGAAGCCGCCTGGGCCGCCGGTTGCGACATGCTGCTGATCTGCAACGCGCCGGATGCCGTGGCCGACGTGCTGGCGCACTGGAAGCCGGCGCCGGACCCGGTGCGTGCGGCGAGGATCGCGCGAATCATGCCGGACCCGGCATCGGGTCAGGATGCCATGCGCTGCGCCGCGGCAAGGACGGTGGCAAAAAGCCTGTTCGCATAGAGTAAACTCGGCCGGTCGGGTCAGCGTTCGCCGGGATCGTACGGGTCCGGCAATTCCGCTCCCCCATTGCAGCGAAGCACCAAACCTGGAGTAAATGCACGCCATGGCTCTGGTATATAGCAAAACCCCGAAAGGGGTTCGCGAAACGACAGGCAAGACCAGCGACCTCGAACCGGAGATGCTCGAGGTCTTGCGGGCCTGCAAGGACAACCAGACCGCGGACGAAATCGCCGCCGCGTGGCCGGAGGCGGAGCGCAAGACGATCGTCTGGGCGGTCGGCGAACTGGCCGGCGCGGGTTACCTGCGCGAGCTTTTCGTCGAGCGCCGCCCGGCTCCCGGCCCGGCGGCCGACGCCGGCATGGACCTGGATTTTTCGTCCATCACCAGTACGCCGACACCCCCGGCCAAACCGCCTCCAGCCGAGGCGCCCAACGACGCCGAGGAACGGGCACGGCGCGAAGCGGAAGAAAAGATCCGGCGCGAAATAGTGGAAAAGGCCCGCATCGACGCCGAGGAACGGGCACGGCGCGACGCGGAAGAAAAGATCCGGCGCCAGGCCGAAGAGAAGGTCCGCCGCGAACTCGATGAAAAGGCCCGCCGCGAAGCCGAGGAAAAAGCCCGGATCGACGCCGAGGAACGTGCGCGGCGCGACGCGGAAGAAAAGATCCGGCGCCAGGCCGAAGAGAAGGTCCGCCGCGAACTCGATGAAAAGGCCCGCCGCGAAGCCGAGGAAAAGGCGCGCATCGAGGCGGAAGAGCGGGCGCGGCGCGACGCGGAAGAAAAGATCCGGCGCCAGGCCGAAGAGAAGGTCCGCCGCGAACTCGATGAAAAGGCCCGCCGCGAAGCCGAGGAAAAGGCCCGCATCGACGCCGAGGAACGTGCGCGGCGCGAAGCGGAAGAGAAAGTCCGGCGCCAGGCCGAAGAGAAAGCCCGCCGCGAAGCCGAGGAAAAGGCGCGCATCGAGGCCGAGGAGCGGGCGCGCATCGAGGCGGAAGAACGGGCGCGGCGCGAAGCGGAAGAAAAAGTCCGCCGCGAAGCCGAGGAAAAGGCCCGCCGCGAAGCCGAAGAAAAGGCGAAACGCGCAGCAGTCGAAAAGATTCGCCGCGAGGCGCTGGAAAAGTTCCGCCGCGAGGAGGAGGAGAAAGCCCGGCGCGCGGCCGAGGAAAAGGCGCGCATCGAGGCCGAGGAACGCGCGCGCATCGAAGCCGAAGAACGGGCGCGCATCGAAGCCGAAGAACGGGCGCGGCGCGAGGCGGAAGAAAAACTGCGGCGCGAGGCGGAAGAAAAGCTGCGGCGCGAAGCCGAGGAAAAGGCCCGCATCGAGGCCGAGGAACGGGCGCGGCGCGAAGCGGAAGAAAAACTGCGGCGCGAGGCCGAGGAAAAGGCGCGCCGCGAGGCCGAGGAACAGGCGCGGCGCGAAGCCGAGGAAAAGGCCCGCATCGAGGCCGAGGAACGGGCGCGCATCGAGGCCGAAGAACGGGCGCGGCGCGAAGCGGAAGAAAAGCTGCGCCGCGAGGCCGAGGAAAAAGCCCGCCGCAAGGCCGAGGAAAAGGCCCGTCGCGAGGCGGAGGAAAAGGCCCGGCTGGAGGAGGAGGAACGCGACCGGGAGCGGATCCGGCAGCGGGTGCTGGAGCGCCAGGCGACCCGCAAGCGCCAGTCGCGCGTGGTGGCGGTGGTGCTCGCCATCGTCCTGCCGATTGCCGCCCTGTACCTGATCAGGTTCGTGCCCCTCGACGGCAAGCGCCAGGCCTTCGAGACCATGGCCGCCAGCGCCCTGGGTGTCGGCGTCAAGGCGGGTCGCGCGCATGTCGAACTGGTGCCCAAAGCCAGGCTCATCGTCGAAGACGTCATCCTCGGCGATGGGGATACGGGTGCGAAGGTCAAGCGCGTGGTCCTCGGCGCGCCGTTCTCGGTGCTGTGGGGGATGCCCGCCGAGTTCGATTCCCTGCACCTCGACGAAGCCCGGTTGCCGCTCCCCGCGCTGATGAACCTGCTGGGCACGGGCAGCGGCAAGCTGCCGCTCACGGCGGGCGCATTCACCGCCAGTGGCCTGGTCCTCGCCACCGAGCCGAATCTGCTGCCGCCGCTGGGGGTCGAAGCCAAGGTGTCGGCTGGACAGCTGGTGGAATTCACCGCGCAAGCCAACGACGCCGATTCGGGCAAGGTCACGCTGGGCGGAACGCGCGGAACCGGCGCCTGGACGGTAAACCTGGCTGCGGAACGCTTCGACCTGCCGTTTGCAGCAAAGCTCAAGCTGACCGACTTCTCCGCCAACGGGCAGCTGTCGCCCGACCGCCTGGCCATAAGCGGGTTCAAGGGCTGGCTGCACAGCGGGGAATTCGGCGGCAGCGCGACGCTGACCTGGCAGGGGAACTGGAAGCTCGGCGGCAAGATTGCGGCAACACGCGCCAGCGCGGCCGGGGTTGCGCCGGGCTGGTTCAAGGATGGCGTGTTCGATGCGCAGGGCGAGGTCGTCGGCGTTGCCGCGAAGGTCCAGGAACTGCTGCCCAAGGCACAGGTCCAGGCGCAGGTCACCATGTCGCGCGGGGTTCTCGCCGGCGTCGACTTCGACCGGCTGTTGCAGGGCCAGGGCCAGGGCGAGCAGTTCGCCTTCGAATCGCTCAAGGCCAACCTGCTCTACGACGCCGGACGCATCGAAGCTTCGGAGATCCGGCTCACCGCGGGCGAACTGGTCGCCACCGGCGCGGTTTCCATCGCCGCCGACCAGAGCGCGCGCGGCCGGGCCGCCGTCGAGGTGAAGTCGGCGCGCCTCAGCGCACGCCTGTCGATCGGCGGAACCGCCGCGGCCCCGCGCTACCAGCGCTGAGCGCACGGCGCGGCGGGCGGGCGCCGGCGCCGGTCAGGGGCGGGCCAGGTAGGCCGCCCGGATCGCTTCGATCCTCTCCCGGTTCACCCCGAAATCCTCGCGCCCGAGGCGGCTGGCGCTGCGCAGGTCGATCACGCCGAGCGCCGGATTCGCCCAGAACTCCAGGTCATCGACGAATTTCATCCAGCGTGTCTCCGCTTCGGCATGGAGGTAGTCCGGCCGTCGTTCCACCACCCTGACGCCCGGCATCGACGCCAGCACGGCGGCGAGCGCCTGCAGCGAGCCGTCTGCAGAGCCGTGCTGCAGCGGCAGCGGCTTGATGTCCGCATAGGCCCGCTGCGGATGCTGCGGGTACAGCGCGGCCTGGCTGGAAACGCTGTTGCGGGTTGGCGCGGGCGGTTTGAGGCGGCCATTGCTGATGCCGATGTCGGCGGGACGACTGCCGCCGAAAATGCCGACCTGGATCGCGATCACCAACGCCACGAGCATGCCGCAGAATACGAAGAGCACGGTTTTCATTCGCGGGATGGCCGCGTGGCGTCGCGCGGTGTCCGCGTGAACTGCCGGATCAGAGCCCGGCGCATATTTCTTCCACGGACAGCACCCGTGCGAACAGGCCATTGAGCGCGGCAAGAAATGCGGTTTGCACGTTCTCCGCGGATACGGTGGCGCCACCGAATGACAGTGCCTTCGTCGCGCACGCATCATGCGCCAGAAGGCACTGGAAGCCCAGGTCGGCAGCGGCGCGCGTGCTTGTGTCGATGCACATCTGGGTCATCATGCCGGCGATGACAAGCCGGGTGACCTCATGCCGGCGCAGATGTTCGAGCAGCGGTGTGTCACGGAAGCTGTTCGGGAAATTCTTCCGCAACACCGTTTCGCCGGCATGCGGCGCCACGCATTCGTGTATTTGAACTCCCGCCGTATCCGGCAGGAAGAAGCTCGCGCCCGGCCGCGTCGAGATGTGCTGGACGTGGATGATCGGCAGGGATTTCTGCCTGAATGCGTGGAGCAGCTTCCCGGCCCGGGCGCCGGCCTGCGGGCTGCCGACCAGTTCCATGGCCCCGCCGGGGAAGTAGTCATTTTGAATGTCGATGAGCAGCAATGCGGTAGTCATGGGGGGCCTTTAACGTGGGTGTGCCCGGCGCTGCGCGGCTTCATCGCGCAGCGTCCCCTGCACCGCAGGGTTGGGGGGGCGGCTCCATTTCGGATTCACTCGTACCTGTGGGCAGTAGGCGGAAGCAGACCTGAGGCAAAAGTCGGCGCTGGCGATACGGCGACTCGAGAACTCCGATGATGAAATGACGAATGGTGCGATTCAGGTCGCGCCATTCGGGGTTGATTTTGCGGGTCGAAAAAGGGCTTTTCTACAGCTTCAACGTCGAAGTTCAGGGGCGCGACGCAGATTCATCGCGGCGCGTCCCCTGGGACGACGGGTTCGGCCACATACTTATGCACTGCGGGAATGGCGAGCTACGTACTGACGCAGCACGCCATCCATGCGCGATTGCCAGCCGTCACCGGTTGACTTGAAGTAGGCAACGACCTCGGGGCTGTAGCGCACCGATACCAGCAGCTTCTTGTTTTCGGACTTCGGCCGCCCGCGCAATGACTTCAAGGGAACCATTGCCTTTAGCTGAGTAGGTGTGAGTGGCTGTGCATCTGGATCGCTTTTGGCTGCCGCGGTAATGGCCTTGTCTTCGGCCGCGGTCGGCATGCGAACAGCTGGGCGCTTAGAGACTTTCAACATAGTGCTTCACCTCACGACGATTGGCGCGGCGAAGGCTGATGATCCTTCGCACATTGCCACGATCTACAAAGGCCACGCAGTACAGGATTTCGGTGTTCGGAGCGAGCGCGATCATTCGCATCTCGTTGTACTCGAACCGTTCATCAACCCACACCAGCGCGGCTTCCCAATCGAGTTCGACCGCCATGAGCAAGGACACGCCGTGTTTCGCTTGGTTTGCCTCATCCTTGGCTGGATCGAATTCGATACGCATGCATTACTGTAGCTACACTAATTTCGATTGTCAAACGGGCGGTGGTGCGCGCTTCTATGGGGCCGAACGTTCAAGTTCAGGGGGCTGCTCAGGCCTTATTGTGCAGATCCCCTGGAACGAGGGGTTCGGCGTCTTAGGCCGCAAGCTTGACAACCTTCAGGGCTTTACGCCCTTGCTCGGCGTGCCAGAGGTCATACTGGACCTGCTGACTCAGCCAACTTTCGGCGCTGGTGTTAAACGCGATGGATAGACGTATCGCCATCTCGGGGCTGATACCAGAACGCCCGTTAAGGATGGCGGAAAGCGTCTTGCGGCTTACGCCCAAACCTTCGGCGGCCTCGGTAACCGTAAGACCGACCGGTTCCAAGCACAGAGCCTTGATGATTTCACCCGGGTGGGGGGGATTGTGCATGCGCATAGTAATTGACCTCAGTGATAGTCCTCATAGTCCACCAGTTCGACATCTCTTCCCACGAACTGAAACGTGACCCGCCAGTTGCCGCTCACCCACACCGACCACACGCCTTTGCGCTCGCCCTTAAGCGCGTGGAGGCGTAAACCGGCCAAGTCCATATCTCGGGCGGCGGTGGCCACATTGAGCCGACCGAGGATGAGTCGTAGCCGCTCGGCGTGTTGGGCCTGAATGCCCGACTTCGACCCGTGCTCGAAAAAGCGCGCCAAGCCTTTGTGTTTGAAACTGAGAATCATGCGCTATCGTAACCTGACACGTTACAGATTACAAGACGCCGAACGTTCAAGTTCAGGGGGCTGCGCAGGTCTTATCGCGAAGCTCCCCTGCAACGCCGGGTTCGGCCTCTGGCGCACGCAACGCTACCTACCTGCAACAGCCAATACTGCCTTTGGATTTGTGCTTGCGATAGCCAGCAAAGTCCGGGCAGCGCCGCTCGGCTGTTTGCGGCCTTGCTCCCATCCTTGCAAGGTGCGAACAGACACGCCAATGAGCGCTGCAAACTGGGACTGGGACAGACCAGTTTTCTTTCGCGCCTCAATGACGGGCGAAGAAACAACATGAACCTGACCGGCCTTCATTTCGCGCACTGACTGCAACAGGTCAGCAGCAAGGTCGCGTTTGGCTTCATGGGCCGCCAACTCTGACTTCGTAAGGGGCTTACTCTTCGAGGACACGGCGAATCTCCTTCAACTTGGGGCCAGTGAGGTTGTCAGTTTTCGACTTCGCATACAGCGTGAGCAAAACCACTTCATCTTCTGCATTGCGAGTGAAATAGATCACCCGAACACCGCCCGATTTGCCCAAACCAGCTCTTCCCCAACGCATCCTGCGAATGCCGCCGGACCCGGGCACGACATCTCCGGCAGTGGGGTGCTCTGCAATATACGCAGCGAATGTGCCGCGCTCCTCTTCGGTCCAATAGAGTGGCCACTGGCGCTGGAATAGCAACGTTTCGACTACGGTATGCATTGCGTAACTATACGCCTAAGGCGCATAGGCGTCCAGCCCATGGATCAAGAGGCCGAACGAATAGCGTTTATCCGCCGCTGAGGCAGAAGAGGAAGAGCACGGAGGGTCATGGCGGCTCCGGCGGCGCCGGCGTGCGCGAGCCGGCGGCAGAATACCGCATCGCCGCCTGAGTTCTCGGCCGGTCCCCGTACTTACCCGGCGGCTTTTTTCAGCAGGGCCAGGCCGCGCGAGGCTTTGCCGGTGCCGCGTTGCGCCCGCAACTGGAATCGCGTTTCGGCATCGAACTCGGCCAGCATCAGCGTCGTCATCTCGTCGATCAGCCGGTTCAGGGGCGTGCCGCGGCTCCTGGCAAGCGCCTTCAGGCGCAGGTGCTTGTCGTCGGGCAGGCGAACGGTCAGTGCAGCCATGTCATATCTTCTTCAGGAAGGATTCGGGAGCAGCGATTCGGAGCCGGGAAAAAGCGCAATTCCGTCGTTTTCAGATGGTAGCGCATTGGATACGTCGGGAAGCTGTTGCCCGCCAGTAAAGGTGCCTTTATCCTGCGCGCCGGGAAGGTCCGGGTCGGTGCTGCTGCCTTGCCGCCTGCTCAGTCCGCGGCGCGGCCGCGCTTGCCGCCCTGGTGGCGGTTGTTGGCGATCAGGGCGACCAGCACGAGCGCGGCGCCGGCCAGTTCGGCGGCGTCCGGGCGGCGGCCCTGGGCGATGGCGATCAGGTAGGTGATGACCGGGGCGAAGTTGCCGAACAGGCCGGCGTTGAGCGGGCCGAGCTTGGCCACGCCGAGGTTCCAGAACAGGATGCCGAACACCGAGACGCAGAAGATGATGAAGGCGAGCTGCGGCCAGACGGCGACCATCTCGTCCATCTGCGGCGGCCGCGCGTGCCCGGCGGCCGATGCGACGCCCAGCGCGGCGACGATGGCGAACCAGCCCAGCGAGCAGGACAGCGCCGTGTAGCGCACCGGCGACCAGCCGGGGAACTGCTGGCCGCCCAGGGTGTAGGCGGTCCAGAACAGCGAGGCGAGGAAGACCAGGCCGTTGCCCCTGGCGTCGCCGCCGGTCAGGCGCGCGAAATCGCCCGAGGTGATGACGAACAGTTCGCCGATCAACGCCAGCGCGATGGCGGCCAGCGTGAAGTTGTCGGGGCGGCGGTGCGTGCGCCACCACTGGAACAGCGCCACCTGTATCGGGCCCAGGGCGAGGATCATGGCGCCGATCTCGGGCCGGGTCAGCTTGAGGCCTTCGAACACGCAAAGGCCGAAGCCGGCGAAGCCGCAGGCGCCGAACAGGGCGATCTTCGGCAGCCGGCCCTCGGTATGAAGCGCGGCGCGGCCTTCCTGCACCAGCAGCAGGCCGAGGAAGACCAGCGCCGCGGTGCCGAAGCGCATCGCGGTCAGCCAGTAGGGATCGACCATTGCCAGCGCCGACTTGCCGGCCGGCAGGAAGCCGCCCCAGATCAGCACCACCAGCACCATGTACAGGGTGCCGCGGCGATGGTCGCGCCGGCTGGTCGTGGCGGGCGTCATGCGCCGCTCACAGGCGCAGCACGCCGCCGGCCAGGTGCCGCGATTCGGCCAGGCGCGCCAGGGTCGGCAGCAGGTTGAGGCCGGTGGTTTTCTTCAGGTGCAGCGCGGCGGCTTTCAGGTCCTGGAAAGTCGGCGCTGGCGAGACGGCGAGCGCGGCCAGGGCGATGGCATTGCCGCTGTCGCAGGAGGGAAAGGCGATGGCGCGGCCGGCGAAGGCGTCTTCCAGCCGCTTCACGCTTTGGCGGAAATCCCTGCGCCGCGACAGCAGGTTCACGCACAGCAGGCCGTCGGCGGCCAGCCGCGCGCGGCAGTCGAGGTAGAAGGGCAGGGTGTCGAGGCGGCCGGTGCGCGCCTGCGCGTCGAAGCCGTCGACCAGGATCAGGTCGTAGCGCTGCCGGCTTTCGATCACGAAATCGGCGCCGTCGCCGTGGCGGATACTGATGCGCGGGTCGTCGGGAAGCTTGAAGAACTGCCGCGCCGCGGCTTCCACGCGGGGGTCGATCTCGACCACGGTGAGCTTCGCCTGCGGCCGGTGGCGATGCAGGAACTTGGTCACCGAGGCGGCGCCCAGGCCGATCTGCAGCACGCTGCGCGGCCAGTCGTCGCCGTGCAGCAGCAGCGGCACCATCATCTCGCGCGTGTAGTCGAGCTCCAGCGCGAAGGGCCGCGCGATGCGCATCGCGCCCTGGATCCAGCTCGACCCGAAATGCAGGTAGCGGACCCCCGCTTCCTCGGAGATGTCGATGTTCACTGTCACTCCTTCCCCTTCAAATGCAGGATGCGCCCCGCCCCGCCGGCGGGAACAGCTCGTCGAGGATGCCGGCGTCGAAGCGGTATTCGTGGCCGCAGATTTCGTCTTCGACGGCGATGATCTCGGCATCGGCGAGCATGGCTTCGACTTCCTCGCGGCCGAGCGAAAGCAGCAGGTTGCGCACCTTCTCCTCGTCGCGCGGGCAGTGCCAGCTGGCCTCCCGCGGCGGGTAGAGGCGCACGCTTTCCTCGTTGAACAGGCGCGTCAGCAGGGTTTCCGGCGGCAGCAGCAGTTCGTCGGGGCGCACCGTGGCGGCCAAGGCTTCGATGCGGTCCCAGCCGTCGGGATCGAGGATGTCGGCGTTGGGCAGCTTCTGCAGGAACAGGCCGCAGGCCGCGCTTTCGGTCGCCGCCAGCCACAGCCGCGCCGGTTGCTGCTCGGATTTTTCGAGGAAGTGCTCGAACACCGCGGCGATGCTGTCGCCGGCCAGCGGCACCACGCTCTGCCAGGGCTCCTGCGCCGACTTCGGTTGCAGCGTCAGCACCAGGCGGCCGTCGCCGAGCAGTTCCTCGATGCCGCTGATGCGGGATTCGGCGTCCGCGCTGAGGCCGCTCCTGGCCATGCCGCGCAGTTGCAGCTTTTCGTTGCAGTCCATCACCAGCATCGACACCGCGCCGTGGCCCTGCAACTGGAAGCTGATGCGGCCGGGAGCCTTCAGGTTGCTGCCGATCAGCGCGGTGACGGCGGCCATTTCGCCCAGCAGCTTGCGCACCGGCGGCGCGTACTTGCGCTGCGCGTTCATCGCCGTCCACGACGGCCCCAGCTGCACCAGCGCGCCGCGGATGTCGAGCTCTTCGAGCAGGAAGCGATGAACCTCGTCCATGGGAGGGTCAGCGGACAAAACTGTCGAACCGGGTCGGGTCGAAGCCGACCAGGATCTGGCCGGCGTCGTTTTCGACGACGGGGCGGCGGATCACGCTGGAGAATTCCATCATCAGCGCCACGGCCTGGCTTTGCGTGGTGATCGCCTGCTGTTCCGGCGCCAGCTTGCGCCAGGTCGGGCCTTTGGTATTGACCAGCGTCTGCCAGCCGAGGCTGCGGCACCAGTGCAGCAGCCTGTCGCGCGGCACGCCCTGCTTCTTGTAGTCGTGGAATTCGTAGCTGATGTGGTTGGCGTCGCACCAGGCGAAGGCCTTCTTCATGGTGTCGCAATTCTTGATGCCGTAGATCCTGATCATGGGCGCGTGTCGGTCGGGTCCGGGGATGGCCGAATCATAACAAACGCAAACGCGGCATAATCCCCCGCCATGAACACATCCTTCCTCCTGCGCCGCGTCCTGCCGGCGCTCGTCGTGCTTGCCCTCGCCGCCGGCGCCTGGTTCTGGAGCACGCGCACCAAGCCGGTGACGGTCGTATTGAAGGCCGTCGATCGCGGCAATGTCGAATCGACCGTGGTCAATACCCGCGCCGGCACGGTCGAAGCCTGCCAGCGCACCCGGCTGTCCACCATCATGGGCGGCCGCATCGAATACCTCGGCGTCAAGGAAGGCGACAAGGTGAAGAAGGGCCAGCTCCTGATGAAGCTGTGGAACGACGACCAGAAGGCGCAGCAGGCCCTGGCCGAGGCGCAGCGGGCGATGGCCGCGCAGCGCGTCAAGGAGGTGTGCACCACGGCCGCCAGCGCCGCGCGCGATGCCGAGCGCCAGACCGCGTTGAAGAACAAGGGCTTCGTTTCAGAGGCGCGCGAGGATACGGCGAAGAGCGAGGCCGATGCCCGCGCCGCGGCCTGTGAGACCGCCCGTGCCGACGTCGCCCAGGCCGCCGCGCGCGTCGCCGTGACCCGGGTGGAGCAGGGCCGCATGGTGCTCTACGCGCC
Source organism: Sulfuritalea sp. (assembly GCA_016708585.1). Taxonomy (GTDB): domain Bacteria; phylum Pseudomonadota; class Gammaproteobacteria; order Burkholderiales; family Rhodocyclaceae; genus Sulfuritalea. The sequence goes on from JADJFK010000004.1 coordinate 167,808, forward strand.
CTTCGACGGCACGGTGGCGAAGATCGTCGGCGAACTCGGCGAGTATTCGACGCCATCGCCGCCGGGCGTGGCGACGCCGCCGGCGATCGACCTGATCGACGAATCCTGCCTTTACATCGAGGCGCCGATGGACGAAGTCGATGCGCCCAGGATCCAGGTCGGCCAGCCGGTGCGCGTCTCGCTCGACGCGCTGCCGAAGCAGCCCCTGGCGGGCAAGGTGCGGCGCGTCGCGCCCTACGTGCTGGCAGTGGAGAAGCAGGCGCGCACGGTCGATGTCGAGGTCGATTTCGAGCGCCCGCCCGGCGTCAACCTGCTGGTGGGCTACAGCGCCGACGTCGAGGTCGTGCTCGCCGGCCGCCCCAACGTGCTGCGGGTGCCGACCGCGGCGCTGATCGAAGGCTCGAAGGTGATGGTGCTCAATGCCGACAGCGGCAAGCTCGAAGAGCGCAAGGTGAAGGCCGGTATGGCCAACTGGGAATTCACCGAGATCGTCGAGGGGCTGAGCGAGGGCGAGCGCATCGTGATTTCGCTGGAGCGCGAAGGGGTAAAAGTCGGCGCCCGCGCCACGGCGGCGGCTGACGCCGCCGCCGTGGCGCCAAAATGATGGCATTCCCCCCGGCCCCCTTGCCGGGCAAGGGGGTGACCAGTTCAGCGCCGCTGCGCGGCGAATCAAAAGGCTGAGCCGGTGAGCCTGATCCGCCTCGCCGGCATCGAGCGCGTGTTCCACCTCGGCGACAGCACGGTGCATGCGCTGAACCGGCTCGACGTCGCCATCGAGTCCGGCGAATACGTGGCGATCATGGGGCCGTCGGGCTCCGGCAAGTCCACGCTGCTCAACCTGCTGGGCCTGCTCGACCGGCCCGATGCCGGTTCCTACCACCTCGAAGGCCGCGACGTCACCACGCTCTCGCCCGACGAACAGGCCGCGGTGCGCAGCCGGCGCATCGGCTTCGTGTTCCAGAGCTTCCACCTGGTGCCGCGCCTGACCGCCGCCGAGAACGTCGCCCTGCCGATGATGCTGGCCGGCATCCCGGCGGCGGAGCGCACGCAGCGCGTGGCGCAAGCGCTCAAGGATTTCGGCCTCGACCGGCGCGCCGACCACCGCCCCGACCAGCTTTCCGGCGGCCAGCGGCAGCGCGTCGCCATCGCCCGCGCCACCATCATGCAGCCCGCCGTGCTGCTGGCCGACGAGCCGACCGGCAACCTCGACCGCGCCACCGGCGACGACGTGATCAACCTGCTGGAAGCGCTCAACCAGCGCGGCATGACGCTGATCGTGGTCACCCACGACCAGAAGATCGGCAGCCGTGCGCGACGGCAGTTGATGATGGAAGACGGAGAGCTGCGGCACGATTCGCTGCGCGACGGCGCGCTGCCGGCGGCCTGATGCGCAGCGCCGACATCCTGCGCTTCGCCCGCGATGCCGCGACCGGCTACCCGTTGCGCACTTCGCTCTCGGTGCTGGCGATGGCCATCGGCGTTGCCGCCGTGGTGGTGCTCACCGCGCTCGGCGACGGCGCGCGACGCTACGTGGTCGAGCAGTTCTCGGCGCTGGGCAGCAACCTGGTGATCGTCCTGCCCGGGCGCTCGGCCACCGGCGGCTTCAGCCCGGCCAATGCGGTGACCACCACGCCGCGCGACCTCACGGTCGACGATGCCTTCGCCCTGACCCGCCAGCCTTCGGTGCGGCGCGTGGCGCCGCTGGCGGTGGGCAATTCGGAAATCAACGCCAACGGGCGCCTGCGGGAAGTCGTGGTGGCCGGCACGACCTCGACCTATCTCGACATCCGCAGTTTCAACATGGCGCAGGGCGCCTTCCTGCCCGAGGCCGACTGGAACCGCGGCGCGCCGGTGGCCGTGATCGGGTCGAAGATCAAGCAGGAAATCTTCGGCGCCGCGCCGGCCGTGGGCGAACTGGTGCGGCTGGGCGACCGGCGCCTGCGCATCGTCGGCGTGCTGAAGTCGGTGGGGCAGGGCCTGGGCATGAACACCGACGAGGTGGTCTTCGTTCCGGTCAGCGTGGCGCAGAACATGTTCAATTCCAACACCCTGTTCCGCGTCCTGATCGAAGCCCGCAGCCGCGGCGAGATCGAGGCCGTCAAGCAGGAGGCGGCGGCCGTGCTCAAGGCGCGCCATGGCGGCGAGGAAGACATCACGGTGATCACCCAGGACGCCGTGCTCGCCACCTTCGACAAGCTGCTGCGCGCGCTGACCGCCGCGGTGGCCGGCATCGCCGCGATCAGCCTGGCCGTGGCCGGCATCCTGGTGATGAACGTGATGCTGGTGGCGGTGACCCAGCGCACCGGCGAGATCGGCCTGCTCAAGGCGCTCGGCGCGCGCGGCGCGACGATCCGCAATGCCTTCATGGCCGAGGCGGCGATGCTGTCGCTGGTCGGCGCCTTCACCGGCTACGGCCTCGGCCTTCTCGGCGCCTTCGTGCTGCGCCGGATGTACCCGGTGTTTCCCGCCTACCCGCCGGACTGGGCGGTGATCGCCGCGCTGGGCACCGCGCTGGGCACCGGCCTGCTGTTCGGCATCATGCCGGCACGCCGCGCCGCGCGGCTCGATCCGGTGCAGGCGTTGATGAAGCATTGAGATGAAAACCGCTACGCCATTTCGGCTGGTGCGGGATCGGGAGGGCGGGGCGTTCTGCTCCGCTCATGTCACCCGTTGGCGCCCTGCGGGCGCCGTCTCCTTCTTTACTTCGCTGCGCAGAACACCCCACCCTCCCGATCCGGTGACGGTGTCGGGGTTTTGCGGTTGCAAGGCGCAGACGTATCCCGCCAAGGACGGCAGGTATCCGGCTCCGGGAAGTAAAGGGGGAGGAGGGGGCGAAGCCCGCGACGGAGGACATGGACGGAGCCGGATACCTGCCGTCCTTGGCGCCCGTGGAGCTTTCCCACACAGCGCTTTTCATTCCGCGGCACCAATGGCCACCTGACATGGTCATCGCCGACTCCCTTACCCTCGCCATCCGCGCCATCGCCGCGCAGCGCCTGCGCAGCTTCCTGACCCTGCTCGGCATCGCCGTCGGCATCGCCGCGGTGATCCTGCTGACCTCGATCGGCGAGGGCATCCACCGCTACGTGCTGGCCGAGTTCACCCAGTTCGGCACCAACGTCGTCGGCGTCCATCCGGGCAAGACGAAAACCGGCGGCGGCGCGCTGTCGGGCCTGCCGAGCAGCGCGCGGCCGCTGTCGCTGGACGATGCCGAGGCCCTGAAGCGCCTGCCCAACGTGGTCGCCGTGACCCCCAGCGTCTGGGGCAACGCCGAAGTCAATGGCAACGGCCGGGTACGCCGCGTCTCGGTCTATGGTGTCGGCCCCGGCATGCTGCAGGTATTCAAGGGCAAGGTCAGGAGCGGCCAGTTCCTGCCCGAGGAAGAGGCCGGCAGCGCGCGCGCGCAGGTGGTGCTCGGGCCGAAGCTGAAGAACGAACTGTTCGGCAGCGAAAACGCCCTTGGCGCGCGGGTGCGCGTCGGCGGCCTGCAGTTCCGCGTGATCGGCATCATGGAGCCCAAGGGCCAGTTCCTCGGCATCGACCTCGACGACACCGCCTTCATCCCCGCGGCGCGCGCCCTGGAATTGTTCAACCGCGAAGGCCTCAACGAAATCAACGTCGCCGCCGCCGAAGGCGTACCCGCCGCCAGCGTGGTGGCCGCGATCAAGGACGTGATGATCGCGCGCCACGGCCGCGAGGACGTCACCATCATCAGCCAGGAGGAAATGCTGGACACGCTGTCCGGCATCCTCGACGTGCTGACCATGGCGGTCGGCGCGCTGGGCGGGATTTCGCTGCTGGTGGGCGGCGTCGGCATCGTCACCATCATGACCATCGCCGTCACCGAACGCACCAACGAAATCGGCCTGATGGTCGCGCTCGGCGCCCGGCGCCGGACCATCCTCGGCCTCTTCCTCGGCGAAGCCGTGGCGCTGGCGGCGATCGGCGGCCTGCTCGGCCTGCTGCTCGGCATTGGCCTGGCGCAACTGATCGGCCTCTTCTTCCCGGCCCTGCCGGTACATACGCCCCTGGCCTTCGTGCTGCTGGCCGAGGCGCTGGCCGCCGCCATCGGCCTGGCCGCCGGCGTGCTGCCGGCGCGGCGCGCGGCGCTGCTGGATCCGGTGGAGGCGCTGCGGACGGAGTGATGCGAAATCGGGTGCCGCCGGCACAGCGCCCGGGCCGCGCCGACAGTGATCGCCGCCTGCCTTGCCGTATCGCCGGCGCCGACTTTTGTCGCCCTGTAAGGAATCGGCGACCTGCACCGACCATGACCCACCACCAATGATCATGCCCCGGCCCCCGATGCGCGACACCTGCCCGCTGCTCGACCCCTATTCGCCCCAGGAGAAACCATGCGAACTCGTAAAGGACTATTACGGCAAGCAGCTTGCCGGCACCGCCGACCTCAAGACCAGCGCCTGCTGCGATGCCTCCGGCGTGCCGGGCTGGCTCAAGCCGCTGCTGGCGCGGATCCACCCCGAGGTGCTGGAGCGCTACTACGGCTGCGGCCTGGTGGCGCCGCCGCTCCTGGCCGGCTGCCGCGTGCTCGACCTCGGCAGCGGTTCCGGGCGCGACGTGTATGCGCTGGCGCAGCTGGTGGGAGCGCAGGGCGAAGTGGTCGGCGTGGACATGACCGACGAGCAGCTCGACGTGGCGGTGAAGCACCGCGCCTGGCATGCCGAGCGCTTCGGCTATGCCAACGTGCGCTTCCTGCACGGCTACATCGAGCGCCTCGACGAACTCGACCTGGCGCCTGCCAGCTTCGACGTCATCGTCTCGAATTGCGTAGTGAACCTGTCGCCCGACAAGGAAGCGGTATTGCGCGGTGTGCAGCGCCTGCTCAAGCCCGGCGGCGAGTTCTATTTCTCCGACGTGTATGCCGACCGGCGCGTGCCGGAAGCCGTCCGGAACGACCCGGTGCTGTATGGCGAATGCCTGGGCGGCGCGCTGTACTGGAACGATTTCCTCGGCCTCGCGCGGCAGGCGGGCTTTGCCGACCCGCGCCTGGTGGAAGACCGGCCGCTGGCGGTCACCGATCCGGAACTGGCGCCGCGCACCGCCGGCGTGAACTTCCATTCCGCCACCTACCGCCTGTTCAAGCTCGACGGGCTGGAATCCGACTGCGAAGACTACGGCCAGGCCGTGGTCTATCGCGGCAGCATCGCGCAGCACGCGCAGGCCTTCGTCCTCGACAAGCACCACCGCATCGAGGCCGGGCGCGTGTTCCCGGTCTGCGGCAACACCTTCCGCATGCTCAAGGAAAGCCGGCTGGCGCCGCACTTCGATTTCATCGGCGACTTCTCGCGCCACTACGGCCTGTTCGAGGGCTGCGGCAAGGCACTGCCGTTCACCTCGACCGCCGGGGTCGATGCGGGCTCTGCCGGTGGCAACAGCGCCGGCAGCGGCGGCAGCGAGGAAAGCTGCGGCTGCTGCTAGGCCATCAGGCCGCGAAGTCGCATCGCCCGCCCGGCGCACCGGGCGCGGTTTAGAATCCGGCGGCAACGCGCCACGGCGGCGCATGGCGGAACCCGCGCAATGGCGCGGCCGGTCCGCGAACCATCGGGAGTACATCGAATGCAGGCCACGGCAAACCCCGTGCTGAGGGACATCGTGCTGATCGGCGGCGGCCACAGCCATGTCGGCGTGCTGCGCATGTTCGCCATGCGGCCCGTGCCCGGCGTGCGCCTGACCCTGGTCTGCACCGACACCGACACGCCCTACTCGGGCATGCTGCCCGGCTACATCGCCGGGCATTACGGCTTCGACGAGGTGCATATCGACCTGCGCCGCCTGGCCCAGTTCGCCGGCGCGCGCTATGTGCGCGACGAAGTCACCGGCATCGACCGCGCCGCGCGCAAGGTGCTCTGCCGCAACCGGCCGCCGCTCGCCTACGACGCGCTGTCGATCAACATCGGCTCCACGCCGCGGCTCGCGCCGATCGCCGGCGCCGCCGAGCACGCGGTGCCGGTGAAGCCGATCCGCCGCTTCAACGAACGCTGGCTGGCGCTGCTCGACCGCGTCCGCGACCACGCCGGCGCGACGACGATCGCCGTGGTCGGCGCCGGTGCGGGCGGCGTCGAGCTGCTGCTGGCGATGCAATACCGCCTGCGCAACGAGCTCGCGGCGCTGGGCCGCGCCGGCGACGCGCCGCGCTTCCACCTGTTTTCCGCCGACGCGCGGATCCTGCCGACCCACAATGCCGCCGTGCGCCGCGCCTTCGAAGGCGTGCTCGCCGAACGCGGCGTCACCGTGCATTGCGATGCCGAGGTGACCCGGGTCGAGGCCGGCCGCCTGCAAACCCGGAGCGGGGCGGTGTTCGACGCCGACGAAATCGTCTGGGTCACCCAGGCCGGCGGCGCCGCCTGGCTGCGCGAGACCGGGCTGGCGCTGGATGGCGACGGTTTCATCCGCGTGCGCGACACCCTGCAAAGCGAGACCGACCCGCTGGTCTTCGCCGCCGGTGATTGCGCCTCCATGATCGACCGGCCGCTGGAAAAGGCCGGCGTGTTCGCCGTGCGCATGGCCCGCCCGCTGGCGGAAAACCTGCGCCGCAGCATCACCGGCGAAGGCTTGCTCAGCTATCGCCCGCAACGGCACTGGCTGGCCCTGATCAGCACCGGCGACCGCCACGCCGTGGCCTCGCGCGGCGCGTTCTACGCGCGCGGCGACTTGCTCTGGCGCTGGAAGGACTGGATCGATCGCCGCTTCATGCGCAAGTTCACCGAGTTCGAGGCCATGGCCGAGCCGGCGCCGACGGCCGCGGCGGTGCCGCTCGCCGCCGAGGAACAGGCGCAGGCCATCTCGGCCGTCGCCATGCGTTGCGGCGGCTGCGGCGCCAAGGTCGGCGCCACGGTGCTGTCGCGCGCGCTGGCCAACGTCCACCCGGTCGAGCGCGACGACGTGCTGATCGGCCTGCACGCGCCGGATGACGCCGCCGTGGTGCGCGTGCCGCCGGGCAAGGCGATGGTGCACACGGTGGATTTCTTCCGCGCCTTCATCGACGATCCCTGGCTGTTCGGCCGCATCGCCGCCAACCACGCGCTGGGCGACATCTTCGCCATGGGCGCCGAGGCGCAGTCGGCCACCGCCGTCGCCACCGTGCCGCCGGGACTCGAAGCCAAGGTCGAGGACACCGTGTACCAGATGATGGCCGGCGCCGTCGCCGTGCTCAACGAGGCCGGCTGCGCCCTGGTCGGCGGCCACACCGGCGAGGGCAGCGAACTGGCGCTGGGCTTCGCCATCAACGGCCTGATCGACGAGCGCCTGGCCGGCGTGCTGACCAAGGGCGGCATGCGCCCCGGCGACGCGCTGATCCTGACCAAGCCGATCGGCACCGGCACCCTGTTCGCCGCGCACAAGCAGTTCAAGGCCGGGTTTGCGTGCAAGGGGAGATGGATCGACGCCGCGCTGGAATCGATGCAGGTCTCCAACCGCGCTGCGCTGCCGATCCTCGTCGCGCACGGCGCCACGGCCTGCACCGACCTCACCGGCTTCGGCCTGCTCGGCCACCTGGTCGAGATGACCAGGCCGTCGGCCGTCGATGCGGAACTCGACCTGAATGCGTTGCCGCTGCTGGCCGGCGCCGCCGAATGCGTCGCGGCGGGTGTCCTCAGCTCGCTGCAGCCGGCCAACCTGCGCCTGCGGCGCGCCCTGCGCAACCAGCAAGAGGCGCTGGCGCACCCGAACTATCCGCTGATCTTCGACCCGCAAACCGCCGGCGGCCTGCTCGCCAGCGTGCCGGCGGACACGGTCGACGCCTGCCTCGCCGCGCTCTGCGCCGCCGGCTACCCGCGCGCCGCGCGCATCGGCCGGGTGCTGGCGCAGGGCGAGGCGCTGGAGCCGATCCGGCTGGTCCTGTGAAAAGTCGGCGCCGGCGGTACGGCGGTCCGCCGCCTGCGGCACGTTGGTTCTACTGCAATATTGCAAATTGAGCGGTAATCGCTCATAATGCGCGAATGCTGCAGCGACAACTCGCCCCGCTCATCGCCAACCACCTGCAACGACAGCCCGCGGTCGCGTTACTCGGCCCGCGCCAGGTGGGCAAGACCACCCTGGCACGGCAGGTCGCGGCCGGGATGCCCAATGCCGTTTTCCTCGACCTGGAACTCGAAGCCGATCGCGCCCGGCTGGCACGGCCCGACCTGTTCTTCGCGCGCCATCGCGACCGGCTTGTGGTGCTCGACGAAGTGCAGGTCAAGCCCGATCTGTTCACCCAGCTGCGCCCGGAGATCGACGCCGAGCGGCGGGCGGGGCGCTTCCTCCTGCTCGGTTCGGCCAGCGGCCCCTTGCTGCGCCAGTCCGCCGAGTCGCTGGCGGGAAGGATTGCCTACCTTGAACTGACGCCTTTCCTGGTTGCGGAACTTGGTGCTGCAGTCGCCGGCCATCCCGCGCGGCGGCATCGGCACTGTGGCTGCGGGGCGGCTTTCCGCGCAGCTTCCTCGCCGCCGACGATGCCGATTCGCTGGCCTGGCGGAGCGATTTCATCGCGACATTCCTGGCGCGCGACCTGCCGCAGCTCGGTGTCACCATTCCGGCGGAAACGCTGCGTCGTTTCTGGCGCATGTGCGCCCATCTGCACGGTCAGTTGTTCAATGCCTCGCAGCTGGGCGCGGCCCTGGGCGGGGTGGCTCATACCACGGTGGGCCGCTATCTGGACCTGCTGGTCGATGCGCTGATGCTGCGCCGTTTGCCGCCTTACCTGATCAATATCGGCAAGCGGCTGGTCAAGGCGCCCAAGGTGTATGTCCGCGACAGCGGCATCCTGCATGCGCTGCTGAACCTGCGGAGCCTCGACGACCTCGGCGGGCATCCGGTCGCCGGACTGTCGTGGGAAGGCTTCGTCATCGAGCAGATTCTCGCCACCCTGCCGCCGCTGACCACTGCCGGTTTCTACCGCACCTCGGCCGGCGCCGAGCTGGACCTGGTGGTCGAGCAGGCGGGCCGGCGCATCGGTTTCGAGGTCAAGCTGTCGACGGCACCGACGGTCTCGCGCGGATTCTGGAATGCCTGTGAGGACCTCGGCGTGTCCCGCGCCTATGTGGTCGCCCCGGTTTTGGAGCCGTATCCCCTGGCGGATAACGTCGAGGTCATCTCGCCGCTGATGCTGGGGCAACTCGGGTCCGGTTGAAAGCCGGCAGGCTGTGCAGAGCCTGCCGTGGAGGTGCGGCGATCAACCGGGCGCTTGCGCCTCCAGCGTGAACCGGTGGCTGTTGCCGCCGATCAGCTGGACGGTCGGGCGATACAGACCCGCTTTGTCGCCGGCACGAAACTCGATGGTCAGCAGGCCGGGATTGGTCTTGCCGCCGCCCGCCACCGGAGGGAATGATCCCGCGACGCTGTAAGCTTGTCGGGCCATCGTGCGACGAAGACCGTAGTGAGCAGATCATGGCGCGGCGGACGCTGCGCTTTGCGTCGGAAAATACGGCGTCAGCCTCGGCCAGTACGTCAATTTTGCGGCACTCTTCAAGGGGGACTGAATTGTCAATGCGCACTCTGCTTCTCGGCCTTTTCCTGATCACGGCGGCCACGCTGGCCCGCGCCCAGGGCTTCGACCACAACCACGCGGCCTGGCACGCGCTGCTGGCGAAGCACGTCAAGACCTTCGCCGGCGGCAATGCCAGCGCCGTCGATTACGCCGCGCTGAAGAACGAGAGGGCGGCGCTGCAGGCCTATCTCGCCGGCCTGTCGGCGGTCGCCGGAAACGACTACGACACGTGGACCAAGCCGCAGCGCCTGGCCTTCCTGATCAATGCCTACAACGCCTGGACGGTCGAGCTGATCCTGACGAAGTATCCCGACCTGGAATCGATCAAGGACCTCGGTTCCGTGTTCCAGTCGCCGTGGAAGAAGAAGTTCTTCCGCCTGCTCGGGCAGGAGCGCAGCCTCGACGACGTCGAACACGGCCTGATCCGCGCCCCCGGCGTTTTCGACGATCCGCGCATCCATGTCGGCGTGGTCTGCGCCTCGATCGGCTGCCCGATGCTGCGCCCGGAGGCCTTCACGCCGGAAAAGCTCGACGCCCAGCTCGACGACGGCATGCGGCGCTTCCTCGCCGACGGTACGCGCAATCGCTACGACGCGGCGTCCGGCCGCCTGCGGGTGTCGAAGATCTTCGACTGGTACGGCAAGGATTTCGAGCAGGGGCACAAGGGCTACGATTCGCTGAAAGTGACCTTCGCCCGCCATGCCGCCCAGCTCGCGGCCACGGCCGACGCGCAGGCGAAGCTGCGCGGCGGCGACTACCGGCTGGACTTCCTCGATTACGACTGGAAGCTCAACGATGCGCCGCGCGCGCCGCGCTGACATCCTGCGCCGTGCCGTGCCGGGTACGGCGGCCCCGCAAGGGCGCCGGGGATGAGCCGCGCGCGGCGCACCTGCTGCGCCTGCCTGGCGCTGCTGTCGCTGCCGGCGCTGCCCGCGCCGGTCCGGATCGGCGATTTCGCCGCAACGCAAGGGGTGATCCCGGCGCCGTGGCGCGTCGAGCAGCCGGATACCAAGTTACCGGCGACACGTTACCGGGCCCGCCTGTGGGACGGCGTCCATGCCGTCGAGGCCCATGCCGTCGCCAGCATGGCCCTGCTGGCGCGGCCGGTGGCCATCGACCTGGCGGCGACGCCGATCCTTTGCTGGCGCTGGCGCATCGATGCGCCGCTGCAAAGCGCCGACATGACGCGGAAAGCCGGCGACGACTATGCCGCGCGCGTCTACCTGAGCTTCGAGGTGGCGCCCGAACAGCTCGGCGTCACGACGCGCATGGCGCTCGGGCTGGCGCGCGGCATCTACGGCGCCCAGCTGCCCGATGCCGCGATCAACTACATCTGGGACAACCGGCATGCGGTCGGCACCTGGCAGGCGAATACCTATACCGATCGCGCGCGCATGCTGGTGCTGCGTTCCGGGAGCGCGTTCGCCGGGCGCTGGGTCGATGAACGCCGTGACGTCGGCGCCGACTTTCTGGCCGCCTTCGGCCACCCGCCCCTCAAGCTGACCGGCGTCGCCATTGCCGCCGACACCGACCAGACCGGCGAGGAAGCGCGCGCCGGCTTCGCCGATTTGCGCTTCGTCGCACGCGCGGACGAGTGCCCGCCGCCGGAAGCAGTGCGTGACTAGCCGCGTCGGCGTCGCCATCCTGGCCCGCGCGCCCATCCCCGGCGCGGCCAAGACGCGCCTGATTCCTGTGCTCGGTGCGGCGGGCGCGGCGCGCCTGCAGCGCTGGATGCTGCAGCGTACGGTGGCGATGGCCCTCGTCGCCGACGTCGGGCCGGTCAGCCTGTGGTGCGCCGGCGATCCCGCCCATCCGGATTTTGCGGTGTGCCGCGCCTTCGGCCGGGTGGATCTGCACCCGCAACCCGAAGGCGACCTCGGCGAACGCATGCTGGCGGCGGTCGCATCGTCGCCGACGCCGGCCGGCACGCTGGTGATCGGCACCGACTGCCCGGCGCTGGGCGCCGCGCACCTGCGCGAGTCGGCGCGGGCGCTGGGCGGCAACGATGCCGTGGTGATCCCCGCCGAAGACGGCGGCTATGTCCTGGTCGGCATGAAAACGCCGGCGCCGGAAGCGTTCGCCGGGGTGGACTGGGGCAGCGCCCGCGTCATGGCCCAGACCCGGCAGCGCCTCGCCGCGCTGGGCTGGCGCTGGCACGAAGCGGACCCGCTGTGGGATGTCGACCTGCCGCAGGACCTCGAGCGCCTGTATGCGAATTATCCCGACGCCAGCGCGATCCGGGATGGAGCAGGGAAGCCTGCTGAATAGCGGCATCGATCGGGGTCGGCGGCTCCGTCCGCGGTATAGTTGCGCCAGGCGCTGCACCGCAGTGACGACCCCGGAGACATCGAACCATGAAGCCGACATTCCGCATGATGGCCGTGGCCCTGGCCACGCTGCTTATTTCCGCCTGCGCCACCTTGGCGCCGCCTCAGCCGCGCGAGTTCAGGCTGTCGCAGGCGCAGTTGCAGGATCTGGTGGGCAAGCGCTTCGAGCTGGCGCGGACCTACCTCGGTTTCCTCGACGTCAAGCTGGCCACGCCGCGCGTGACCTTGCAGCCGGACTCGAACCGGGTGCTGACGGCGCTGGATGTTTCGATCGATGCGCCGCTGATCGGCAAGCCATGGAAGGGTGCGGCGGCCATTTCGGGACGCCTGCGCTTCGACCGGGCCGCCGCGACCCTCATGCTCGACGAGCCGCGCGCGGAAAGCTTCACGGTCGAGGGCGTTCCCGCCGTCTATGCCGACCGCGTGAACAAGATCGGCGGCTGGCTCAGCGAACAGGTGCTGAAGGGCTTTGCCATCTACAAACTGAAGCCGGAAGACCTGCGCTTCGACAACGTGAATTACGTTCCGGCAGAATTCAAGGTCACGCCGTCCGGACTCGTCATCAGCCTGGTGCCGCAGGCCGCGCCCTGAGGCACCGCAAAAAGTCAGGTCCGCGGCAACGCCGGGGCCGGTATCCCTTGCCGACGGCGGCGCTGCGGCGGCGGTCAACCGCCGGCCGCGTCAAGCCGTTATTCGGGTGACCATGAAAATGCGCATTCCGGCCTGCCTCCGCTGCCTCGCTGCCGCCCTGCCGCTCGTCCTGCTGGCGGCGGGTTGTGCCACCAACCCGGTGACGAAAAAGAGCGAAATCAGCTTCATCTCCGAGCAGCAGGAAATCCGGCTCGGCAAGCAGGAGTATCTGCATACCCAGCAATCGGCGGGCGGCAGGTTCATCCTCGACCCGGCGCTGGCGGCCTACGTCAATGAGGTCGGGCAGAAGCTGGTCAAGGTCAGCGACCGGCCCAACCTGCCCTTCGAATTCGTCGTCATCAACGATTCGGTGCCCAATGCCTGGGCACTGCCCGGCGGCAAGCTGGCGATCAATCGCGGGCTGCTCACGGAACTGAAGAGCGAGGCGGAACTGGCGGCGGTGCTGTCGCATGAAGTCGTCCATGCCGCCGCCCGGCATGGCGCGAAGTCGGTCGAGCAGGGCACGCTGCTGGCGGCCGGCGCGGCGCTGATCGGCGCGCTGGCCTCCGACCGCAAGAACGCCGGCCTGGTGGACTTCGCCGCGCAGGGCGGGGCGGCGCTGATCGGGCTGCGCTTCAGCCGCGAAAACGAACTGGAGGCCGACCACTACGGCATCGACTACATGGTGCGCGCCGGCTACGACCCGAAGGCCGCGGTGGAACTGCAGGAAACCTTCGTCCGCCTGTCGGGCAACAAATCGTCGAACTGGCTGGCCGGCATGTTTGCCACGCATCCGCCCTCGCAGGAACGCGTCGACGCCAATCGCAGGAAGGCGGCCGCGCTGCCGGCGAACCTGTATCGCGGCGAGGAGGCCTACCGGCAGAAGATCGCCTTCCTGGTCCAGAGCAAGCCGGCGTATGCCGCCCACGATGAAGGCCGCAAGCTGCTGGCGAAGGATCCGGCGCAGGCGCTGGTCAAGGCCGACCAGGCGATCAAACTGGAGCCGCGCGAAGCGATCTTCCATGCGCTGCGCGGCGATGCGCTGAAAAAGCAGGGACGCGTTGCCGATGCCGAACAGGAGTACAGCGAAGCGATCCGCCTCAACGCCGACTACTTCGCCCATTACCTGAACCGCGGCCTGGTGCGGCGGCAGCTCGGCAACTCCGCCGGCGCCCGGGCCGACCTGGAACAGGCCAACAAGCTGCTGCCCACCGCCGCAGGGCATTACCTGCTGGGCCACCTGGACCAGGAGGCCGGCCAGCGCGGCCGCGCCATCGAGCACTACAAGCTGGCCGCCGGATCGAACTCCGAGGTCGGCAGGCTAGCCGGCACGGCGCTGGTGCGGCTGGACCTGCCGGGCAACCCGGGCGATTACGTCGAAGTGGAAGCCGTCGCCGACGGCAGGGGCAACCTCGGCCTGCGCGTGACCAACGCCAGCCCGGTGGCCCTGCGCAAGCTGCGCGTGGCCGGCGCGGTGCAGAAGAATTCGTCGGCGAACCACTTCTACAAGGAATACGCGGTGCCCGGCACGCTGCAGCCGGGGCAATCGACCACGGTGGCGATGGGCGTCAGGCTGGCCGACTTCAACGCCCAGCTGAAGCAGGTCAGGGCGCAGGTACGCGGCGCGGAAGCGGCGGAGTAGATAGCCCCGATTGATGGTTGCTATCGATCAGCTATCGTCTAAAGTCGGCGCTGGTGATACGGTGATGGATAGAGAGATTTGCTAGACAGAGTGGTGTACACCGAATCAAGCCCAAGTTCGGACTTTCGCTTCCTCGATCGCGTCAATAAGATCATCGATGGCACAGCGGATATTGCGCTGAATCTCGCTGTTGGCCGCCTGCTGCGAAAAGGCCGTGCGATCAATGTTGTGGCATGTGACGGCGCGTCTTAGCGATGTCATCAGGCTCGGCGCAATTTTCAACTCGTCAAAGGGCGCTCGCTGTACCACCTTGATGAGCCGGTCGCAGCGCATCGAAAGCTCCGCAGCGGCATATTCGTCGTGGCGCTCGGCACTGTGAAATTCTCGTGCGGATTTTTCGAGTTCGTGAAGGTCCGACGCAAGTTGTTTCGCGGCGTCACGCTTCTCGCGGCGACGCTCACGTGAGAGGGTGGCACGGTGAACCGTGTACCAGCCCGCAGCCACGACCAGCCATGTGACCCCATGAACCCACCACGGTGCGGCGTCGGCGCCAGTCATCAGTGATGGGACTCCGCTTGCTCGCCGATGTATTCCTCGATCTCGTGAATCAGCGAGGCATCCTTGCTTTCTAGTACGAGTCGGCCGTGCAACTGCTGGGTGTTGAAGCCCGCTCGAATCAATCCGCCGAATGCTTCCTCAAGGAAGGAGGAAGCCAATCCCCTTGCACCATCCAACTGAACCACGATGCAGGTATCTGGATTCTTGAGTTGCGGAATCAGGAAGCTTTCGCGGAAAACCTCCCCGCTATAGGGACCGTCGGTTTTGTAACGACCGGCCGGATAACGCGCAAACTGGCTCGCAATGTCTATCTTTACTGTGTTCATGTTTACCCCGACTGAACCGGCACGCTCCACGCTATGAGCGTACCCAGAATACTGTCCCGGTAGTTTCCAGAAGATTCGTTTCCGCCATTGAGTGTATACCATCCCCGGTTGCTGAATACCATCGCCCGCCCCCTTGGGGCTCCTGCGACCGCGCGGATGATGTCACCAAGACCCTTGCCACGTTCGGGTCTTCCGGTTCGGCTGCGACTATCCTCAATAGCGGCGGCAATACAGTCGCCGTCTTGGGGCGTGATTCCAAACAAGGCTTTCAGTTTGCCGTACAGGGTGGGGTTGGTGCTTGGCAAGGTACCTGGGATACCGACTCCAAGGTCGCACAGCGCGACATAAAGGTATCCGTCCTTTGCCTGCGAAAACACCCACCAGTCGCGCGGTCCGTCATGATCGAGGCCGTCATCCCTCCTGTCGATGTAAGCGTGGTGGCAGACGTTGGTCATGGCTTCCGCCAAGCCCCGATAAATGCCATTGACGAGCGGTTCTGCCAATCCACCTTCGTGCGCCTCGATGGTCTTGGCGTATTGGCTGGCATCGACCAGGTGACCCCGTGCCACCCGCCAATGCACCACGTCGCGGTGGGTCGTCCTGCCATGAAAGGGATGATGGCAAATTCCATAAACGCCGATCTGTTGCAGCACCTGCTTGGCCCGCTCGTTCTGGGGCTCGTTGCAGCGAACCTGCGTTGCGGGACTGTATTCGACCAAGCGGCAGAGTTCGGCATAGAACAGCAGCGTGCCGGCGGCCACGAACCGTTGCGTGCGCTGGAAATCGATCAACAGTCGTTTCGCTGCGTGGCGATTGAAATGGCCGCGCAAATCTTTCAGGAATCGTGTCAATCGGCGGCGGTTCTTCTTGTCTTCAATGTCGAAGACAGGCGGCGCGATCAGGCGAAGCTGGTCGGGGTGCGGCGTGCCCCCTGTTCTGCGTTTGGCGAAAACCGTCCGGGATTGCCCCTTGCGACGCACCCGCATGCGGGAACGGATGATTGCCCGTTGTCGGCGAAGAAGTTTTTCCTTCTGCTTCTTGTTCAGACGCTTCATGCGGTGTGAGCTTGTTTCATCCGATTGCGCACTAAATCAACCCTCAGACGATGGCGGCCATCGGCTGCACCGTCACCGTGTCGCCGGCGCCGACTTTTCCACGCTCGTGCTCGAGCACGATGAAGCAGTCGGCATCGGCCATCGAGCGCAGCACGCCGGAGCCTTGTGCGCCGGTGGGGCGCACGCACCATTCGCCGTTTTCCCGGGAGAGGATGCCGCGCTGGTATTCGGTGCGGCCCGGGGCCTTCTTCATCGGCTCCGTGCAGCGCGCCTGGAATGACGGCACCGGCGGGATGGGGTCGAGGCCGGCCAGCTTGAGGATGGCGGGGCGCACGAACTGGTAGAAGGTCACCATCACCGCCACCGGGTTGCCCGGCAGGCCGAACAGCCAGGCGCCTGGCTTGTCGGCGCCGTCGGGGACGATGCGGCCGAAGGCCATCGGCCGGCCCGGCTTCATGGCGATCTTCCAGAAGGCCACTTCGCCCAGCTGCGCCATCAGCCGCTTGATGAAGTCGGCCTCGCCGACCGAGACGCCGCCGCTGGTGATGATGGCGTCGGCGCAGGCCGCGGCTTCGCGGAAGGCGGCTTCCAGCGCGGCCGGATCGTCCTTGACCACGCCCATGTCGATCACCTCGCAGCCCAGGCGCGTCAGCATGCCCCACAGCGTGTAGCGGTTGCTGTCATACACGGCGCCCTCCGCCAGCGGCGTGCCGATGCTGCACAGTTCGTCGCCGGTGGAAAAAATCGCCACGCGCACGCGGCGGCGCACCGACACTTCGCCGATCCCGAGCGAGGCGACGATGCCGATCTCGGCCGGGCGCAGTTTCCTGCCGGCGGGGATGGCGGGCCTGCCGGCCTGCAAATCCTCGCCGGCGCGGCGGGTGTTCTGGTCGCGGCGCTGGCCGGACGGGATGATGACGGCATCGCCTTCGACGCGCGTTACTTCCTGGATCACCACGCAGTCGACACCCTGCGGCAAGACGGCGCCGGTCATGATCCTCACCGTCTCGCCGGCGCCGACTTTTCCGGCAAAGGCGCGCCCGGCGAAGGCCGTGCCGATGTTCTTCAGCCGCGTTTCGCCGCCGGCGGCAAGGTTGTCGAAACGCAGCGCCCAGCCGTCCATGGCCGAGTTGTCGTGGGCCGGCACGTCGATCGGCGAGATGACGTCCTCGCTCAGCACGCGATCCAGCGCCTGGCGCACGAAGACGCGCTCGTGGCCGCTGACAGCGGGCAGCAGGTCGAGGATCAGCTGGCGCGCGCGATCGACATGGAGGGAGTTCGGGTCGTAGTCGTCGGCGCAGGAGAGGGCTTGGAGGATGGAAGTCATGGTGCGGTAGGGAATGGCAATGGCGGAGGATCAGCCGCCGATGTAGGACATTTCGACTTTCTTCGCAGCCGGCATAACCGTGGCGGCGGTGCGGATCTCGGAATAGCGGTCGTCGCGGTCGCGCCAGACGGCGGCGATCTCGCGCCGCAGCGCCTCGTCGCCGGCGCCCTGGCGCAGCAGCGCGCGCAGGTCGTGGCCGCTCTGGGCGAAGAGGCAGGTGTAGAGCTGGCCTTCGGTGGACAGGCGGATGCGCGTGCAGCTGGAACAGAAGGCCTGGGTCACCGAGGAGATGACACCGATTTCGCCGCCGCCGTCCCGATAGCGCCAGCGCTCGGCGACCTCGCCGGGGTAGTTGGCGTCGATGGCTTCGAGCGGAAATTCGGCATGGATGCGGGCGAGGATCTCGGCCGAGGGCAGCACCTCGTCCATGCGCCAGCCGTTCGACGAGCCGACGTCCATGTATTCGATGAAGCGCAGGATGTGGCCGCTGTGGCGGAAGTGGCGCGCCAGCGGCAGGATCTGGTCGTCGTTGGTGCCGCGCTTGACGGCGCAATTGATCTTTACCGGCGCCAGGCCGACAGCCGCGGCGGCGGCGATGCCGGCCAGCACGTCGCCGACCGGGAAGTCGACGTCGTTCATGCGCTTGAACACAACGTCGTCCATGCCGTCGAGGCTGACCGTGACGCGGTCGAGGCCGGCATCCTTGAGTGCCTGTGCCTTCTTCGCCAGCAGCGAGCCGTTGGTGGTCAGGGTGATTTCCACCGGCAGTCGCGCCAGCTGTTCGATCAGGTTTTCGAGGTGGCGGCGCAGCAGCGGCTCGCCGCCGGTGATGCGGATCTTCTCGACGCCCTGGTCGACGAAGATTTTCGCGACGCGCACGATCTCCTCGAAGGACAGCAGCTGCTTGCGCGGCAGGAAGGCGTAGTCGTCGTCGAACACCTCTTTCGGCATGCAATACACGCAGCGGAAATTGCAGCGGTCGGTGACCGAGATGCGCAGGTCGCGCACGCGGCGGCCGCGCCGGTCGACCAGCTCGCCCTCGGGCGGCGCGGCGAGGTCGCGGCCCGGCGGCAGCGTGGTCCTGACCATTCTGGCGATGGGGATGATGCGGGCGTTGTTCATGGGCGAACTATAAGCCGGGCGCGGCTTTCGGACAAATCGGGCGCCGGGCTCAGGCCAGCAGCGCGGCGAGGTCGAAGGAACTGTCCGCGGCCTGTTCCGGCGTCGGCGAAATGCCCTTGTCGAGCAGTTTGCGGCCGGTCAGGTGGTCGGGCGACTGGTTCAGCGAGTCGATCGCAATCAGTTGGCCGGCCCTGAAGTAGTACCAGGAGAATTTCCGCGTCGTCGCATCGACTTTCGCGGCGCCGCGCGTCACCACGGTATCGAAGCCGGCCGTGAGGCCGGCCATCTGCAGCTTGACGTCATACTGGTCGGACCAGAACCAGGGCGTGGCGGTGAACGGCCGTTCGCGCCCCAGCAGCGCGACGGCGGCCGACTTGGCCTGCTCCATGGCGTTCTGCACGGATTCGAGGCGCCGCAGGCTGCCGTCCGCCAGGCGCCGCACGCTGCAGTCGCCGGCGGCGACGATGGCCGGGTCGGCGGTGCGGCTGCAGGCATCGACCACGATGCCGCCGGCCACGTCGAGGCCCGCCGCCTGCGCCAGCTCGGCATTGGCGATGACGCCGATGCCGACCAGCACCAGGTCGGCCGGGAACTCGCGGCCATCGCCGGTTTTGACGGCGGCAATCCGGCCGTCCGCGCCGATGAGCCCGGCCACGGTGGCCGCGAGCACCACCTCGACGCCCTGGCCGCGGTGCAGGTCGAGGTAGAACTGCGACAGATGCGGCGGCACGACGCGCGCCATCAGGCGCTCGGCGGCTTCCAGCACCGTCACCTGCCTGCCTTTCCTGCGTGCCACGGCGGCGACTTCGAGGCCGATGAAACCGCCGCCGATGATCACCACGTTCTGCGCGGTGTCCAGCGCGGCCTTGATGGCGCGGGAGTCGTCCAGCGAGCGCAGGCCGAAGACACCGCCCAAACTAGCCCCGGCCAGCGGCAGCGGCCGCAGGCGGGCGCCGGTGCACAGCGCAAGGCCGTCGTAGGCCAGGGTCGAGCCGTTGGAGAGCGTGACCTGCTTCGCGCCGCGTTCGATCGCCGTGACGCCAGCGCCGACTTTTAACAGTATGTTCTTCTTTTCCATGGCCTCCGCCGTGCGCATCATCAGCTGCGCCTCGGCCGTCTCGCCCAGCAGGAAGCCCTTCGACAGCGGCGGCCGCTGGTAGGGCGCATGCGGTTCGGCGCCGAGCAGCGTGACCGGCCCGGCGTAGCCTTCCGCACGCAGGGTTTCCGCGACGGTCAATCCCGCCAGTCCGGCGCCGACGATCAGCATTCCGCTCATACTTTTTTCCTCTTGTGCTGCGACCAGGCTTCCGGCCCCATCCCCCTCCTGGCCTCCCCCTTGAAGGGGGAGGACTGAGCAAGTTGGCGCCCATGGACGTTCGCCGTATGCGGTTTCGAAAGCAAGGAGCCGTTGTACTAGCCCGCAGGCCGCGTCCCGATGAATTTCGGCTCTTCGAACAGCGAGGTGAATTTGACCTGGCGCACCTCGGGGTGGTCGGGCAGCAGGTACATGGTCGGCGTCAGCATTTCCTCGAAGATGCCGCGCAGGCTGCGCGCGCCGACCTTGTATTCCATCGCCAGGTCGGCGATCTGCTGGAACACCAGCGCTTCGATGTTCAGTTCCACGCCGTCGTTGGCCAGCATCTGGCGGTACTGCTTGTAGATCGAGTTCTTCGGCTCGGTCATGATGCGCACCATCATTTCGCGCGACAGCGGGTTGAAGTGGGCGATGATCGGCAGGCGCCCGGCGAATTCCTGGATCAGGCCGAATTCGAACAGGTCGGTCGGCTTGGTGCGCGAGTTGAGGCGGTCGAGCATCTTCTGGTTGTCGCTCTCCGACGTGGAAATGAAACCGAAGGCGCGGGTGCGCGCGCGAGTCTCTTCCAGCCCGACGAAGGCGCCGCCGCAGATGAACAGCACCTGCGTGGTGTCGATGTAATGCGCGCCCTTGATCCTGACCGGCACACCTTCCATGATCTTCAGCAGCGCGTGCTGCACGCCTTCGCCCGAGGTGCCGCGCAGCGTCCCCTGCTGGCCGCTGATGGCCTTCAGCTTGTCGATTTCGTCGATGAAGACGATGCCGCGCTGGGCGCGCCCGATGTCGCCCTCGGCCTTGTCGATCAGCCGCAGCAGGATGGCCTCGATCTCGTCATTGACGAATTCGCTCTGCGCCAGCGACGTGGCGTTGGCGGTGACGAAGGGCACCTGCAGCACGCGCGCCAGCGTCTCGCAGATCAGCGTCTTGCCGGTGCCGGTGGGGCCGACCAGCAGCACGTTGCTCTTGATGATCTCGACCTTGTCCGGTTCGGCCAGCGCGATCTTCTTGTAATGGGTGTAAATGGCCACGGCCAGCTGGCGCTTGGCTTCTTCCTGGCCGACCACATGCTGGTCGAGGTAGTTGACGATCTGGCTCGGGGTCATGGTGGGGGTCTGCGTTGACCGGGATGAAATGAATGGGCTACAAGGTTACCAGCATGGCCCGGGCTTCTGTGCGCCGCTTGCAGCGCAAGCCGGGCAGTGCCGCGCCCGGCGCGAGCTGATATTCTGCGCCCATGCCGCCGCCGCCGGCGCCACCCACCGACCCGGATACAAGACCATGAGCCACCACAAGTCCCGTGAAGTCGTGCTGCCCATCAAAATGACGCCGGAACTGCATGCGGCGCTCGACGCCTTGCGCGACACCTGGCGGCGCGATCCGGCGGCCATTCCGCGCGGCCTGACCTGCTCGCAGTCCAAGGAAGGCGCGTTCGTCGTCACCGCCGCCGAATCGGTCTTCGTCACCCTGCCCGGCGCCTGCGTGGTGAAAGGCCTCGGCGCGATCGAACTGGTCGGCATCGAACCCATCTTCGAACCCGGCGCCGGCTCGAAAACCCTGGTGCTGCGCGATACGGAGGAGGGCTGGCGGTTCTCGGTCAAGTTCGTGCCGCCGATCGTGCGCGAACGCAATACTAAGTAAGCCGGAAATCGCCGTGTCGCTGGCGCCGACTTTCAACGGCTGCCAGAAATCATTTTGACCCTGCGCCCCCTTGACTGACTTTCCTGTACGGCTTCTATGTAGCAATAGCAGACAGATTCACAGAGTCCGTCATACGGGTATAAGGCGCCATCTTGTAGGCATTCACGTCACAATACACAACCTAACCCGAGTGAGG
Organism: Sulfuritalea sp.; assembly: GCA_016708585.1. Classification (GTDB taxonomy): domain Bacteria; phylum Pseudomonadota; class Gammaproteobacteria; order Burkholderiales; family Rhodocyclaceae; genus Sulfuritalea. Next base: position 189,428 of record JADJFK010000004.1, read on the forward strand.
TAAGCACAATGGCACTCTACGAGTTCACCAAGGATTCAATGGTTGAGATCCCAACGACCACCTACGCATCACTCGGACTCAAGGAGCGGGATGACGTCCAACGGGTCTTGCGTGAACATATTGACGCGATTTCGCCTGATACGTTGATCCTAGCGGAAGAGTTCGGCCAATGGGATGACTCCAAGCGTCGCATTGATTTGCTAGGCCTGGACCGTGACGGCTGTCTCGTTGTCATTGAGCTCAAGCGCACGGATGATGGCGGACATATGGAATTGCAGGCACTTCGATATGCCGCAATGGTCTCAACGATGACATTTGATCAGGCGGTCGAAGCGTACCGAAAGTATCTGGAGGCACGGGGATTCTCTCCGGATACTGCTGAACTTAGTATTCGCGAACATTTGGATGTGGAAGATGGCCCAGTGGCCTTTAGCAACCAAGTGAGAGTCGTTCTGGCTTCAGCCGACTTCTCCAAAGAGATTACATCAGCCGTTCTTTGGCTAAATGCTCAAGGACTGAACATCATGTGTTTCAGGATGCGGCCCTACGCCTTTCAGGACCGCGTGCTGCTGGATGTGCAGCAGGTCATTCCGTTGCCGGAAGCTGCCGCATTTCAGGTGGCTATTCGGGAAAAGAATTTGGTTAAGGCAGCGGTGGATGCTGGCGGCCGCGATTTCACGCGGTACATCGTGCAGACCTCACAGGGAGAGGTCGGTTCCAATCTCCCAAAACGTCATTTCATATACCAGGTGGTCAAGGAAGCCATTCGGTTGGGGCAAAAACCGAAGGCCATCGCCGCCGCTGTCTCTTGGCGAGAATCCATGATGTTTATTTCTGCCTCCGGAAACCTAAACGGCGATGAACTTATAGACGCTGTACCAGGCAAAGACAAAAGACGGTATTTTTGTAAAGACGATGAAGTGTTCCATGTTGACGGCAAGACTTACGCAATGACGAACCAATGGGGGCTCAGAACTGAGGAGGCAGTGAAAAACATTCTTGCTGTTCTACCTCAAGATCATGGCATCACTTACGAGGCAATGACATAGCGTGCATTGACCGGGCGAACCAAACTAACCAATCTAGAAAATTGAAGAGGCTTGTTTCGATGACTTCATTCGATAGCTGCGTATGCCAGCAATCAGTCTGTTGCTGGCGTAGCCAGTGAAAATCTTACCGGCCGGTCCTGGCGGGTTGCCGACGACACAGATTCCACGCCATACTCGGCATGCCCTCTCCGGAAGGAGCAAGCGCGATTCCGGCAGACCTGCGCCGCGTCGCCGCTTTAGGCATCACGCGCGGGCCTGACCGGCTCGTCGCGCATCAGCAGCCACATCAGGTAAACGCCGAGCAGGGCGTTGCCGATGGCAAAGGCGGCGACCATCAGCGCCGCCACGGGCGCCAGTTCAAAGCTGCGGGCAATCCAGGCCAGCACGGTCGACAGCAGGTTCAGCGCAACCATCAGCCAGAAGGCCGGATTGCGCGGCTGCCAGAGCCGGGTGAGTTTCATGCGCCGCCGCCCGAATAGCGGATCTGCTGGCGCGAGCGGGCGGGCTGGGTCAGGTGGTCGAGCGGCAGCACATGGGTCTGCTTGAGCTTCTGCAGCGCGATGTTGGTCGTGATGCGGGCGACGCCGGGCAGGCGCAGCACGCGCTTCATCATCAGTTCGGAAAACGCCGGCAGGTCGGGGGCGACGATGCGCAGCAGGTAGTCGGCATCGCCGCTGACCGAGTAGCAGTCCATGACTTCGGGCAGCGCGGTGGCGGCGCTCTCGAAGGCGTCGGACTGGCTCTTGCCGTGGCGTTCGAGGATGACGTGGGCGAAGGCGGTGACGCCCAGTCCGATCGCCGCCGCGTCGAGCAGGGCGGCATGGCCGGCGATGATGCCGGCATCGGCCAGGCGCTGTAGTCGTCGGCTGATCTGCGAGGCCGAGAGATGAACGGTGGCGCCGAGCACGGCATTGGTGGCGTTGCCGTGGTGCTGCACGGCGTCGAGCAGGGCGAGGTCGTAGCGGTCTATGGTGATTGTCGGCATGGAATTGGGGATTGGCGCACAAAACGTGCATGTTACAGCGAAAGTGCCTGTTAACTTGAACGCATCGTGGGCGGGATCGGCAGGAAAATGTACTCCATCCCATTTACCGGTCACGCCGCCATGAACCTCGTCGAATCCCTGCTCCACGCCCTCAAGGACCATGGCGCCCGCCAGATCTTCGGCATCCCCGGCGATTTCGCCTTGCCCTATTTCCGCATCATCGAGGAGTCGCAAATCCTGCCGCTCTACACGCTGTCGCACGAACCGGGGGTGGGCTTCGCCGCCGACGCTTCGGCGCGCGCCCACATGGGGCTCGGCGTCGCGGCCGTGACTTACGGCGCCGGGGCGCTCAACATGGTCAATGCGGTCGCCGCCGCCTATGCCGAGAAGTCGCCGCTGGTGGTGCTCTCGGGCGGGCCGGGCAAGGGCGAGTCGCGCTCCGGCCTGCTGCTGCACCACCAGGCCAAGACGCTGGATTCGCAGTTCCGGATGTTCCGCGAAATCACCTGCGACCAGGTCCGGCTCGACGACGCGGCGCGCGCGCCGGCAGACATCGCGCGCGTGCTGGCGAACTGCCGGCGCCGCTCGGAGCCGGTCTACATCGAGATTCCGCGCGACATGGTGAATCTGCCCTGCGCGCCGGTCGTCTGCGAAGCGCCGCCGCCGGTCGACGCCGAGGCGCTGGCCGCCTGCGTGGCCGAGATCCTGGCGCGCCTGGCCCAGGCGAAATCGCCGGTGCTGATGGCCGGGGTCGAGGTGCGGCGCTATGGCCTCGAAGACAAGGTGGCGCTGCTCTCGCGCCGCCTAGGCCTGCCGGTGGTGACCAGCTTCATGGGCCGCGGCCTGCTCGCCGACCACGATGCGCCGCTGCTCGGCACCTACATGGGGGTGGCCGGCCTGCCGGAAGTGACGCAGCGGGTGGAAGGCTCGGACGGCCTGTTCCTCATGGGCGAGATCATTTGCGACACCAACTTCGCCGTCTCCGAAACCCGGATCGACATGCGCAAGACCATACAGGCGCTGGACGGCCGCGTGACCATGGGCTATCAGGTGTATCCGGACCTGCCGCTGGCGGCGCTGGTCGATGCCCTGCTGGAAAAAGTCGGCGCCGGCGAGACGGCGTTCGAGGTCAGGCGTCCCGTCTATCCCCACGGCATGATCGCCGACAGCGCGAGCATCGCGCCGACCGACATCGCGGCGGCGGTCAACGACCTGATGGCCACGCATGGAAAAATGCCGATCGCCTCCGACATGGGCGATTGCCTGTTCACCGCGATGGAAATCGAACACACCGCGCTGGTGGCGCCCGGCTACTACGCCACCATGGGCTACGGCGTGCCGGCCGGGCTCGGCCTGCAGGCGGCGACCGGGCAGCGGCCGCTGATCCTGGTCGGCGACGGCGCCTTCCAGATGACCGGCTGGGAACTCGGCAATTGCCGGCGCTACGGCTGGGACCCGATCGTGCTGCTGTTCAACAATGCCAGCTGGGAAATGCTGCGCACCTTCCAGCCCGAATCCGGCTTCAACGACCTCGGCCACTGGGGCTTCGCCGAAATGGCCGCCGGCATGGGCGGCGACGGCGTCCGCGTCGGCACCCGCGCCGAACTCAAGGCCGCGTTGGACAAGGCGATGGCGACGCGCGGACGCTTCCAGCTGATCGAGGTGACGATCCCGCGCGGCGTGCTCTCCAGCACCTTGCAGCGCTTCGTCGCCGGGGTGAAGCGCTTGAGCGCGGCGAAATAAGTTAGCCTTGGCGGGTGAGATTCGCCGCCTGCCGCCTCCGTCCCCTGCTGTTCGCGTTTGCCGTCCTGCTGGCGGCGTCGACGGCGCGCGGGCAAACCCCGGAACTCGAAGCGCCGCGGGCGCTGGCGGCGCTGGAACAGGGGCTGGCCGCCGAAATGGGGGTCGGCCTCAGGCGCAATGCGTGGCTGGCGATCCGGCTCTACTGCGATGCCGCGACCACCGGCAGCGCCGAGGGTTTCTTCCGCATCGGGCGGATACTGGCCCGCGGGCCGCTCCACCTGCGCAACCCGGCGCTGGCCAATGCCTATCTGGCGCAGGCGGTGCAGCTGGGGCACCATGGCGCGACCGATTTTTTCGACGAGACCGTGCCCTTCGCGCCGCTGGAAGACGATTGCAGCAAGCTCGAACCCGGCACGGCCATCGGGGCCTTCGATGTCGACGCCTACCTTTCCGGCCTGTCGCCGGCCCGGCGCCGGATCGCCGAACTGATCCGGCGCCACGCCGCGCGCTACGGTGTCGAGGTGCGCATCGCCCTCGCCATCGCCCTGGCCGAATCGAACCTCAACCCGGACGCCGTCTCGCCGAAGAATGCGCAGGGCGTGATGCAGCTGATCCCGGATACGCAGGCGCGCTTCGGCGTCACCCGGCCGTTCGACCCCGAATCCAACATCAGGGGCGGGCTGGCCTACCTGAAATGGCTCAAGGCGCGCTTTGCGGGCGACTGGGCGCTGATCGCCGCCGCCTACAACGCAGGCGAAGGCGCGGTGGAAAGGCACGGCGGCATCCCGCCCTATCGCGAGACCGAAAGCTATGTCCGGCGGGTGCTGTTTTTCGCGGGCCATCCGGATCGAAGGGCGCCTGACGCCTCGCGCACGCCGCGCCGCGGATAAAATCGGCCGGTTGCCGCGCATGCCGGCATTCCGGATTGCCGGTAACAGGAAAAACCAATGCTCAAGGACTACATTTTCTGGGGACTGTTCATCGCGGTGGTGGCCGGCGTCATCGCCTCCCTGCTGAAACGGCGCCGGCGCGGCCCCGACCCGCAGGGCCCGACCCATTCCAACCGGATGCAGTTCCATGCCCACACCGACGCCGACGCGCATGACAGCGGCACGCCCCGGCTGGTGTGCATCGGCGGCAGCCACGACGGCCATACCCTGGCGATCCCGCCGGGCGGGCTGTCGATCGGCCGCGCCAGGGACAACCTGCTGATCATCGTGGACGGGCGCATCTCGTCCCACCACGCCTGGATCGGCATGGTCGATGGCCGCGTCATGCTGCGCGACTACCAGTCGCTCAACGGCACCTTCCTCAACGCCGACCTGAAGACGCGGGTGGGCGACGCGGTGCTGGCCGATGGCGACATCGTCCACTTCGGCGGCGTCGTCGGCGAAGAGTTCCGCCTGGTCGTCGCGTGATCCGCGGCGGTCGCGCCGCGGGTGTTGCCCGTTCGTGCCGTCAGGTAAAGCTTTCGAACTGCACGCGCTCGGGCGCGATGCCGAACTTCCGCGCACTGGACACGACCGCGCCGATCAGCGCGGCGGGACCGCAGACGTAGATCACGGCGTCCGCCGCCGCAGCGCGCAGGATGGCATCGATGTCCATCCGGGCGTGGCCCGCCACGCGGCTGAAGTACAGCCGCAACTGCTGCGGAAATTCGATCGCCAGGCGGTCGCGGTAGGCCATCTCTTCCGGGCGGCGTCCCGTGTAGTGCAGCATGAACGGGGTGCCGCGCGCCTGCAGCGCCTGCGCCATGGCCTTGATCGGCGTGATGCCGATGCCGCCGGCGATCAGCAGCGCCGGACGCGCATCGTCGTGCAGGGCAAACTGGTTCAGCGGCGGGTCGAGGTCGAGCCGGGTGCCGATGGTCCAGTTTTCATGAATCGCGGCGGAACCCCCGCGTCCGTCGTCTTCGCGCAGCACGGCGATTTCGTACATGTCGCGCCGCGCCGGATGGGTCGCCAGCGAATACTGCCGCGTCACCAGTGAGCCGTCGGCCAGCCGCACCGGAACGGCGAGATGCGCTCCGGGCGCCGCTGCGGGCAGGTCGCCCCAATCGGTCGGCCGCAGTTCATAGGCACGGATGCGCCGAGTCATCTGGCGCATGCCGGTGACGGTCAGTGCCAGGCTGCCGCTGCCGATCGGCGCTGCAGGCGGGGCCGGCTGCGTTTGCCGGCTGACCGATTGCAGCAGCTCATCCACCTGCGCCTTCGTGTAACGCGGCGTGATGTACTTCGGGCAGTTCCAGTCGTAGGCCTCGATGTGGATGACGACGCCGCGCTCGACCCGGGCGCGGTAGCCCGGCGACTCGAGCCGGGCGATCAGTTCCGGTTCGATGGATTCGTCGACCAGCCGGGCGCGGCCCCAGATCTTGAGCCGGCGCTGCTGCGCGTAATCCATCAGGAACAGGCTGACCCGGTCGTCGCCGGCGAGGTTGCCGACCGACAGGTACTGGCGGTTGCCGCTGAAGTCGGCATAGCCGAGGGTGCGGTCGTCGAGCACCTTGAGGAAGCCCGGCGGGCCGCCACGGTGCTGCACGTAGGGCCAGCCGGACTCGCCGACCGTGCCTTGATACAGGCTGTCGCGTTCGGTGATGAATTCGATTTCCATCGGACCGAGGGCGGCGACCTCGTCTTCCCCTGTTTCCAGTTGCCGGTAGCCGTCGCGGCTGCCCATCCGGGTTTGTGCGGCACGTACCTTGGGGGTGAAGGCGATGCGGGCGAATGCGCTGGCCATGGGGTTTCTCCTAAAGACGGGGCAAGGCCACGGCCTTGCCCCGGATGACGATTGATTTCAGGCGGCGAGTTTGAGTTCGACTTTGGGGAAATCGATGTCTACCCGTCCCGCCTTGCCCAGGATGTTGGTCAGGATGTTCATGCCGACATGGGTGATGACCTCGACGATGTCGGCTTCGCTGTAGCCGGCATTGCGCATCTCGAGCAGTTCGGCGGTGGTGACCTCACCCGTGTGCTCCACCAGCGAGCGGGCGAACTTCACGGCGACGGCGGCCTTGGCGTCCTGGCTGGTGCCGGCGCGGTTGGCCGCGATCTCGGCGTTGTCCAGGCCGGCCTTGCGCCCGATCGCGGAATGCGCGGACAGGCAGTACTCGCAGGAATTCTGCTGCGCCAGCGCCAGGGCGATGCGCTCGCGGGTCTGCGGGTCGAGCGAACCGGCGTTGGCGATGCCATGCAGGCCGAGGAAAGCCTTGAGCGCGTCCGGCGAATTGGCGAAGACTTTGAGGAAGTTGGGAACCATGCCCAGTTGCGACTGGATGGCGTCGAGCAAGGCCTTCTGTTCGGCATTGGCGGATTCGTTGGTAACAAGGTTGATGCGGGCCATGATGTTTCTCCTGTGTGGGTTGGGGGTACTTCGGTGTTCGTCTGCGAACGGTTGCCACTTTGCCTAACATCATTGAAAATAAGAATACCTATAGAATGGAAGTCATAATTCCACTAAATGGAATACAGGATGGACCGATACCACCTGATGAACGTCTTTGTTGCCGTGGCCGAGATGGAAGGTTTTGCGGCGGCGGCAAGGCGCCTGGACATGTCGCCGCCGGCGGTGACGCGTGCGGTATCGGCGCTCGAAGACCGGCTCGGGGTCCGCCTGCTGACGCGCACCACGCGCATGGTCCGGGTGACCGAGGCCGGGGCCCGCTACCTCGAGGATGCGCGCCGCATCATGGCCGATTTCGACGAGGCCGATGCCGCTGCGGCAGGCAGCAACGCCACGCCGCGCGGCCTGCTGGCCGTGACGGCGCCCGTCCTGTTCGGCAAGCTCTACGTGATGCCGGTGGTGACCGAATACCAGACGCTGTTCGCGCAGACCACCGTCTCCGCGCTGTTCGTCGACCGTGTAGTAAATATGGTCGACGAAGGCATCGACGTCGGCATCCGCATCGGCGTGCTTCCCGATTCGTCGCTGCGCGCGATTCGTGTCGGCCGGGTGCGGCGCGTCGTCGTCGGCGCGCCGGCCTACCTCGCGCAGTTCGGCGCGCCCAAGGCTCCGGAGGATTTGCAGCAGCATCGGCTGATCGCCGCCAGCGGCGCCTCGCCGACCACGGAATGGAGCTTCGGTGAAGGGGAGCGCAAGCGGGCGGTCAAGGTGCAGCCGCGCATCCAGGTCAATACCAATGACAGCGCGCTGGAGGCGGCGCGGCAGGGCTTCGGGCTGACGCGGCTGCTGTCCTACCAGGTGGCGCCGCAACTCGCCTCGGGCGAATTGAAGACGGTGCTCGAAGATTTCGAAGGCGCCGCCCTGCCGATCCACGTGATCCATCGCGAGGGGCGGCACGGCGCGACCAAGGTGCGCAGTTTCGTGGACCTCGTCGTCGAGCGCCTGCGCGCCGACAAGACGCTGGGGCAATAAGCCATGGCCGCCCGAGGGGCGGCCGCGCCAACCAGCCTTATCAGTGAATCTCGCGGGTTTCGAGGAAGACCACGTCCGGGTGGCGTTCCTGCGTCATCGACAGGTTGACCCGGTTGGGCGCCAGATAGACGTAGTCGCCGGCGCCGTCGAGCGCCACATTGACGCCTGACTTGTCGGCCAGCGCCCGGATCGCCGCATCGTCGCCGCGCAGCCAGCGCGCGGTGGCGACGTTGTAGGGTTCGAAGATGCAGTCGACGCCGTATTCGAATTCGAGGCGGTGGGCGACCACGTCGAACTGCAGCGTGCCGACCGCGCCGAGGATCAGGTCGTTGCTGTGGATCGGCTTGAACAGTTGCGTCGCGCCTTCCTCGGCCAGCTGCTGCAGGCCTTTTTGCAGCTGCTTCATCTTCAGCGGATTGCGGATTTGCGCGCGGCGGAAGTGCTCCGGTGCGAAGCAGGGGATGCCGGTGAACTTGAGGTCCTCGCCTTCGCTGAAGGCGTCGCCCAGCAGCACCGTGCCGTGGTTGGGGATGCCGAGGATGTCGCCGGGCCAGGCCTCATCCGTGGTATTGCGGTCCTGGGCCATGAAGGTGATGGCGTTGTTCACCGCCAGGGTCTTGCCGGTCGAGCGCTGCCTGAGCTTGATGCCGCGCTCGAACTTGCCCGAGCAGACGCGCACAAACGCGATGCGGTCGCGGTGCTTGGGGTCCATGTTGGCCTGGATCTTGAAGACGAATCCGCTGAACTTCGGCTCGCCGGGCTGCACCTCGCGGGTTTCCGTGGCGCGCGGCTGCGGCGGCGGCGAGAGGTCGACCACCGCGTCGAGCAGCGACTGCACGCCGAAGTTGTTGATCGCCGAGCCGAAGAACACCGGCGTCTGCTTGCCGGCCAGGTAGGCCGCGCGGTCGAAAGTGTGCGAGGCGCCGCGCACCAGCTCGACTTCCATGCGCAATTCCTCGGCCTGGTCGGGGATCAGCTCGTCGAGGCGCGGGTTGTTCAGGCCCTTGATGACTTCCGCCGTGCCCTTGTCCGCCTGCGGGTCGAAGAAGCTGATGCTGTCGTCGTAGAGGTGGTACACGCCGCGAAAGCGCTTGCCCATGCTGATCGGCCAGGTCATCGGCGCGCACTGGATTTCCAGCACGGATTCGATCTCGTCGAGCAGTTCGATCGGCGGCCGGCCTTCGCGGTCGAGCTTGTTGATGAAGGTGAGTATCGGCGTGTCGCGCAGGCGGCAGACGTTGAGCAGCTTGATGGTTTGCGCTTCGACGCCGTTCACCGAGTCGATCACCATCACCGCCGAATCGACCGCGGTCAGCGTGCGGTAGGTATCTTCGGAGAAGTCCTCGTGGCCGGGCGTGTCGAGCAGGTTGATCATGCATTCGCGGTAGGGGAACTGCATGACGGAACTGGTGACCGAGATGCCGCGCTGCTTTTCCAGTTCCATCCAGTCCGAGGTGGCGTGGCGCGATGCCTTGCGGGCGCGGACCTCGCCGGCGACCTGGATCGCGCCGCCGAACCACAGCAGCTTTTCGGTCAGCGTGGTCTTGCCGGCGTCCGGGTGGGAAATGATGGCAAAGGTGCGGCGGCGGGCGGTTTCGAGGTCGAGCTGGGACACGGCGGCGGGGATGTCGTTGCGAAGGGGCGCGATTATACGGTGCAGGGCAGAAGTCGGCGCTGGCGATACGGCGCTGCAGGGCTTCAGGCGGCTTCGAAATGCTCCAGCATGAGCTGCACCGTCTGCGTTCCGTTCCATTCGTTGATGTCGACGCGGAAGGCGGCGCGGATGCGGTCGGGTACGCTGTCGGCGAAGTTGAAACGGATGGCGTCGAAGCGCTGCCCGCCTTTTTGCAGCTTGAGCTTGAGGTGCTTGTCCTTCAGCAGGCGCTGGTTGAGCACCTCGAAGCTGTCGGCGAAGACCGGTGCGGGGAAGCCCTGGCCCCAGACTTCCTGCTGCATCAGGCGCACCGCTTCGAGCGAGAAGTAGCCGGATTCGAGCGGGCCGTCGGTTTCCAGCGTGCGCGAGAGGTCGGCCGGCGAGAGCAGCTCACGGCAGACTTTCTCGAACGCGGCCTCGAATTCGGCGAGGCGCCCTTCATTCAATGTCAGGCCGGCAGCGGCGGCGTGGCCGCCGAAGCGCAACAGCATGCCCGGATGCCGCTTGGCCACCAGGTCCAGCGCATCGCGCAAATGCAGGCCGGGGATCGAGCGGCCGGAGGCTTTCAGCTCGCCTTCATTGCCGCGGGCGAAGGCAAAAGTCGGGCGATGCAGCTTTTCCTTGACGCGGCCGGCCAGTATCCCGATCACGCCTTGATGCCAGCCGGGATCGAACAGGCTCAGGCTGGCGCGGGTGCCGGGGTCGAGCGAAGCCAGCAGGAGTTCGGCGTCGTCGCGCATGCCGGCTTCGATCACGCGCCGCTCGCGGTTGATGGCGTCGAGCTGCTGGGCGATGTTCATTGCGCGGGCCGGATCGTCGGTGATGAGGCACTCGATGCCCAGCGACATGTCGGCCAGGCGCCCGGCGGCGTTGAGGCGCGGGCCGAGGGCAAAGCCGAGGTCGAAGGTGGCGGCGCGGGCCGGCTCGCGGCCGGCGACGGCCAGCAACGCAGCGATGCCGGCCTGCATCTGGCCGCCGCGGATACGCTGCAAGCCCTGCGCGACGAGGATGCGGTTGTTGCGGTCGAGCGGCACCACGTCGGCCACCGTGCCCAGCGCCACGAGGTCGAGCAGGGCGGCCAGGTTGGGTTCCGGCTTTTCCGTGTAGGCGCCGCGCCGGCGCAGTTCGGCGCGCAGCGCGAGCATGACGTAGAACATCACGCCGACGCCGGCCAGCGCCTTGCTCGGGAAATCGCAGCCGGGCTGGTTGGGATTGACGATGACCTCCGCCTCTGGCAAGGAATCGCCCGGCAGGTGATGGTCGGTGATCAGCGTCGCGATGCCGAGGCGCTTGAGCGCCGCCACGCCTTCGACGCTGGCGATGCCGTTGTCCACCGTGATCACCAGGTCCGGCTGGCGCGCCGCCGCCAGTTGCGCGACTTCCGGCGACAGCCCGTAACCCAGCGTGAAGCGGTCGGGCACGATGTAATCGACCGTGGCGCCCATCATGCGCAGGGCGCGCAGGCCGACCGCGCAGCCGGTGGCGCCGTCGCAGTCGTAGTCGGCGACGATCAGCATCTTGCGGCCGGCGGCGATCGCGTCGGCCAGCAGCGTCGCCGCCTCGCGCGCGCCCTTGAGCCGGTCGGGGGCGAGCAGGGCGCTGCTGCGCGTGTCGAGTTCGTCGGGGCTGCGGACGCCGCGCGCGGCATACAGCCGGGCCAGCAGCGGATGCACGCCGCCCTGCTCCAGCGCCCAGGTGGCGCGCGGCGGGATGTCGCGCACGGCGATGCGGGTTCCCTGTGTCATCGCGCCACCAGTTCGGCCAGCGGGCGCGGCTTGCGCCAGAATTTCCAGATGTCGCGGCGGCCCACCTGCAACTCGGCGGCGGCGAGTTCGCCGGGGGCGATCAGGCGCAGGGCGCCGAGCCGGCCGCCGCGCAACGCGGCCAGCGCGGGAACCAGCCAGCCGGCCTCGAAACGCGCCAGTTCGTCGCGCCAGGCGATGGCATCGCCGCTGCGGGCCGGTTGCTCCAGTGCATCGAAGATGGCCAGCGGCCTGCGCGCGGGGGCACTCCCGAAGGCGTCCGGCAGCGTCGTGCCGTCGATCTGGAGCAGGCGGGCGATGCCGCGGGCGACCGGGTCGTTGCTCCACAGCGCGTCATGCGTGGTGGCGGTGCGTGGTTGCGGCAGGCGACCGCCGCCCCACGGCCAGAGCGAGTTGACCACCGGTTGTCCGGCGGCCTGACGTGCCTGATTCACCGGATGGGCATGCAAGACCATCTGCGCCTCGTTCAGCGCCTGGCGCCAGGGCGCGTAGGCGGCATCGAGCGGCAAGGGTGCGGCGGCGCGGCCGGCAGCCTGCGGCAGCGGCTGAAATGCCGGTGCGGCGGCGGACAGGCGCAAGTTCCAGCGGGTCGGGGCCAGCACCTCCAGCGCGCCCAACTCGGCAAAAGTCGGCGCCAGCGCCACGGCGAGCGCGGCCGCTTCTTCGGTGGTGAGCCGCAGGTTTTGCGGGTCGTCGACGACCAGGCTGCGTTCCTGGAAGTTCAGCCGCACCGGGTCGAGGCAGAGCCAGTCGGCTTCTTCGGGGTGCTCCCGCAGCGCCAGCCGGCGCAGGGCCGCGGCCGGAAGCGGTGCGGCAAGGCCGCTGATTTCGGCGAGGATGCCGGCCGTGCGCAGGGCCGGGCGCTGCGTCAGGCGGCCGCGCCCGAGCAGGGTGGTGAAGGCGGGCAGGGGCAGGTCACAGGTGAGGTCCGCGAGCGCCTGGCGCGTCCAGATCAGGCCCGGCACGATGAGCGTCAGCATGGGCGGATGTTAACATGGCCCGCCAGCCTGACTACAGGAGCAGCCATGCTGGCTCAACCTGAGCATCGATAATCGCATCGAATGATGCTATTATCGGCGCATAATTTTCAGGAGTCACGACCATGCGTACTACCGTCACGCTTGATGAAACCCTTCTCAACCGGGCGCAGCTACTCTCCGGTGTTCAAGAACGCAGCGCCCTGCTCAAGGAAGCATTGAGCGCGCTTATCCAGCGTGAAAGTGCCCGTCGCCTTGCCCGGTTGGGCGGTACCGAGCCGAAACTGGAAAGTGTCGCTCGCCGTCGCGAAGGCAAGCGGTGATACTGGTCGATACATCGATCTGGATCGACCACTTGCGCAGCGGTAATCCGGCACTGGCTGCCTTGCTGCAAAACGAAGCCGTCTGTACCCACGACTTCGTGATCGGCGAACTGGCATGCGGCAACCTGCGCAACCGGGCCGAAGTGCTGGGCCTGCTTCAATCCCTGCCGCGATTGCCGGCGGCCACCGAAGACGAAACCTTGTTCTTCATCGAGCAGCAGGATTTAATGGGCCGTGGCGTCGGCTACATCGATGCCCATCTGCTTGCCGCTGCCGTGATCCGGGGCGTGCCGATATGGACGAAAGACAAGCGCCTCATGACCATTGCAGAAGAAAAGGGCTGGGCTTGTTCGCCGCGGCACTAGGCCGTATGCGTCCGGGAATCGTCATTCAGGGGCCGCGCAGCGGAACCCGGAGCCCAGCGCCCCTGCTCGGATGCCGCTGGATTTCCGCGTTCGAGGGAATGACGGCAGAGGGTACGAAAGAGACGCTCGGGCCGCCAGCCCTGGCATTGAACGCAACACAATGAATTTTCAATCACGGATTCAGAATCGCCGAAACAGCGCATGAACTACGAACTCCTCATCGGTCTGCGCTACACGCGCGCCCAGCCGCGCGAAGGCGTTGCCAACCGCTTCATCTCCTTCATCGCGCTGATTTCCATGCTCGGGCTGGCGCTCGGCGTCGCCGCCTTGATCGTGGTGCTGTCGGTGATGAACGGCTTCCAGAAAGAGCTGCGCGAGCGCATCCTGGGCGTGGTTTCGCACGTCCAGGTCAGCAGCCAGAGCGGCGAACTGGCCGACTGGAGCAGGGTGCTGCAGGGCGCCGCGCAGCACCCGCGGGTCAAGGCGGCGGCGCCTTACGTGCAGGCCCAGGGCATGCTGAGCTACGACGGCCAGGTGCGCGGCATGATGGTGCGCGGCATCCTGCCCGAGGCCGAGGACAAGGTGGCCGACTTCGGCAGCTACATGAAGTCGGGCAAGCTCGATGCCTTGCGGCCCGGCGAATTCGGCATGGTGCTCGGCAGCGAACTGGCGCGCGCGCTGCGCGTCGTGCCCGGCGACAAGGTGACGCTGCTGGCGCCGCAGGGTCTGGTGACGCCGGCCGCCATCCTGCCGCGGGTCAAGCAGTTCCGCGTCACCGGCATCTTCGAGGCCGGCATGTTCGAATTCGATTCCGGCCTGGCGCTGATCCACATGGCCGATGCGCAAAAGCTCTACCGCATGGACGATCGCGTTTCCGGGGTGCGGCTCAAGGTCGACGACCTGTTCGCCGCGCCGAAGATCGGCCGCGAACTGCTGCGCTTCCTGCCCATGGATGCCTGGGTCAGCGACTGGACGCGCAGCCACGCCAATTTCTTTCGCGCCGTGGAAATCGAAAAACGCATGATGTTCCTGATCCTGCTGCTGATCGTCGCCGTGGCCGCCTTCAACATCGTGTCTACGCTGGTCATGGCCGTCACCGACAAGCGCGCCGACATCGCCATCCTGCGCACCCTGGGCGCCAGCCCGGGCAGCATCATGGCGATCTTCATCGTGCAGGGCGTCCTGATCGGAACCGTGGGGCTGGCCGCCGGCATCGGCGGCGGTGTGGCGCTGGCGCTGAACATCGACGTCGTGGTGCCGGCGCTGGAGAACCTGCTGGGTCTCAAGTTCCTCGCCAAGGACGTGTATTACATCAGCGACCTGCCCTCGGACCTGCACTGGTCCGATGTCGGCACCATCGGCGTGGTGTCCTTCGTCCTCACCCTGCTGGCCACCCTGTATCCGAGCTGGCGCGCCTCGCGCACCCAGCCGGCGGAGGCGTTGCGCTATGAGTGATGCCGTGCTTGCCTGCACGGGCCTGGGCAAGACCTTCCATCAGGGCCAGACCGATGTGCCGGTGCTGACCGGTGTGGACATGAACGTCGGCGCCGGCGATACGGTGGCCATCGTCGGCGCCAGCGGCTCGGGCAAGAGCACCCTGCTGCATCTGCTGGGCGGACTGGACACGCCGACCGCGGGCCGGGTGTCGCTGCACGGCCGCGACCTGGCGCAGGTCGGCGAGGCGGAACGCGGGCGGCTGCGCAATTCGTCGCTGGGTTTCGTCTATCAGTTCCACCACCTGCTGATGGAATTCACCGCCGTGGAGAACGTCGCCATGCCGCTCCTGATCCGGCGCATGGAGCGTGCCGCGGCGGAGGCGCAGGCGCGGGCGGTGCTGGAGCGGGTCGGCCTCGGCCACCGCCTGCGCCACCGGCCGGGCGAACTGTCGGGCGGCGAGCGTCAGCGCGTGGCGGTGGCGCGGGCCCTGGTCACGAAGCCGGCGTGCCTGCTGGCCGACGAGCCGACCGGGAACCTCGATCGCGGCGCGGCGGATGCCGTCTTCGGCCTGCTGCTGGAGTTGTGTCGCGAGCACCGGGCGGCGCTGGTGCTGGTGACCCATGACCCGGATCTGGCGGCACGGGCAGGCAGGATGCTGCACCTGCGGGACGGGGTGCTGGTCTAAGCCTTGCGATCCGGGTCGCCGCGCGCGGCTGAAAGATGGCGCCGGTGCCGGAGGTGCCAGAAGCGCACCAGGTAGATGCGCCAGGCCACGCGCACCAGGGCATAGCCGGCCAGCGCAAGGCCGGAAGCGAGCAGCACCAGGCCCAGGGCGAGCGGCGTGCCGAGCCCGATCATCCAGTCCGCCAGCGCCCGCGCCCAGACGAGGATGCTTTCGTCGCCCCACTCGGGCGGCGGTACGAAGCGCTGGCCGGGGCCCGGCAACACCCACTGGCCGATGGCGAAGGCGACGATGTAGAGCGGCACGATGGTGAAGGGATTGGTGTAAAGCGTGGTCAGCAGCGCCAGCGGCAGGTTGACGCGAAAAACCACGGCACAGATCGCCGCCCCGAGCATTTGCAGCGGCCCCGGAATCAGCCCGCAGAACAAGCCGGCGGCGACGGCACCCGCCGCCGAACGGCGGTTGAGGTGCCACAGCCGCGGATGCAGCAGGGTGTTCCCGAATCGCGCCAGCCAGGGGTTGCCGCGGATCGCCTGGTGGTCGGGGAGGAACTTGCGAATGCGTTTGCGCATGCCTGCTCTTTGCGTGCTCCGGATCAGGCGATGCGGATCGACAATTCGCCGACGCCCTCAACCCCGCCCGTTACCAGGTCGCCCCTGACCACCGGGCCGACACCTTCCGGCGTGCCGGTGAAGATCAGGTCGCCGGGGAACAGCTCGAAATACTTCGACAGATGGGCGATGGTTTCCGGCACCGACCAGATCAGGTCGGCAAGGTCGCCTTCCTGTTTCAGCGTGCCGTTGACCGTGAGCCAGACCCGGCCGGCGGCCGGATGGCCGCAGCGGGCGGCCGGCACCACGGGCGTGATCGGCGCCGACCGGTCGAAGGCCTTGCCCAGTTCCCAGGGCCGGCCCTTGTCGCGCAGGGCGAACTGCAGGTCGCGGCGGGTCATGTCGAAGCCGGCGGCATAGCCCCAGACATGCGCGTTGGCCGCATCGACGGCGATGTCGCGGCCGACCTTGCCGATGGCCACCACGAGTTCGACCTCGTGGTGGAAGTTTGCGGTTTGCGGCGGATAGGCCAGCTCGCCGGTGGTTCCCGGTGCCACCGGCACGACGGCGTCGGCCGGCTTGCAGAAGAAGAAGGGCGGCTCGCGGTCCGGGTCGGAGCCCATCTCGCGGGCATGGGCCGCGTAGTTGCGGCCGACGCAATAGATGCGCCGCACGGGGAAACCCTCGCTGCTGCCGGCGACGGGCACGAAGGGAATCGGGGCGGGGGCGAAGACGTAGTTCATGGTCACTCCTGGGGTAGGCCGCGATTATCGCTCAAGCGGCCCCGCAGCAATTTTGCCAATCCCGGACGCCGGCCTGTCCTGCGGCGGCCCTTTCGCCACCGTGGTTTTGCGCGGGCCGACAAGCATGTGCTGCACCGCATTAACCGGATGGAATATATGGCCGCATCAAAAAAATGGTTTTGACGGCCGGCACTTTCGGGGCGAAGAATGGTCGCAATCCGTACCCAGAGCCGGATCCGAGACACAACGAGGAGGAAACACCATGCGCCAGTATTCCGTGCTGCCACGCCGCCCCCTGCAATCCCAGACCAGTTTCCACACCCCCTGCCAGGACCTGCCGCCGCGGGTCACGCTCGATGATGCGGCGGTGGCGGTGATGACCGATTTCAAGAAGGCTACGGCCTTCACCATCGATCCCGACGTCAGCGTCGATACCGCGGCGCGCGTGATGCGCCGGCGCAAGGTGCATCTGCTGCTGGTGGTCGATGTCGAAAACATCGTGGTCGGCATCATCACCTCGAACGACCTGATCGGCGAGAAGACCCTGCAGTGCATTTCGTCCCGCGGCATCGCTCGTGCCGACGCGCTGGTGCGCGACATCATGACCCCGGCCGGCCGGCTCGAGGTGATCAGCATGGACGACGTGCTGCACGCCCATGTCGGCCATGTCGTGGCGACGCTCAAGGCCACCGGGCGGCGCCATGCCGCCGTGGTGGATGAGGACGCCGGCGGCCACCAGATCCTGCGCGGCCTGCTGTCCTGTTCGCAGATAGCCCTGCAACTTGGCGAGCCGGTGGAAACCACCGAGATCGCGCAGAACTTCGCCGAGATCAGCGCCGCGCTGCACGACTGATCCATCGGCATCGGCTGCGGCCGATGTCCGGCGCATGGTCGGTGGGGCATAATGCGCCATGCGCCTTTTCGTTGCGGCCTTCGCCGCCGGCATCTGGTTGTTGCAGCAGCAGGCGGACCTGCGCGGCCTGCCGTGGCTGGCCGCCTTGATCGGTGCAGTGGTGTTGCTGCTCGTCTTGCGCCGTCATCTGCTGAAGGTGGAGACGGCAGATCGCGAAAAGTCGGCGCCGGCGATACGGCGATTTGCGGCACCCGCGCTGCTGATCGTTGCCGCGGCGTCTCTCGGCTTCGCCTGGGCGGCGGCTTTGGCGCAGTTGCGCCTCGCCGACGAATTGCCTGCAGCGCTGGAAGGCCGCGACATGGAGCTGACCGGCGTGGTCGCCGGCCTGCCGCAGGCGCTGGAACGCGGTGTGCGCTTCGAATTCGACGTGGAGCAGGCGGTGGCCGGCGTGCCGCCGCGCATCTCTCTGGCCTGGTATCGCGGCCGCGATGACGCGGATGACGAGGCTTCGCCCGTGGTGCCAGTGCGCGCCGGTGAGCGCTGGCGCTTCACGGTGCGCCTCAAGCGCCCGCACGGCAACCTGAATCCCCACGGCTTCGATTACGAGGCGTGGCTGTTCGAACGCGGCATCCGCGCCACCGGTTACGTGCGTCCCGCCAGCGCCGCGCGCATCGAGGCGCAGGTCTGGCGTCCCGGTTACGCGGTGGAGATGCTGCGCGAAACCATCCGCGACCGCTTTCGCGCCGTGCTGCCGGACGCGCCGTATGCGGGGATCCTGATCGCGCTCGCCGTCGGCGACCAGCACGCGATCGATCCCGGACTCTGGCAGACCTTTGCCCGTACCGGGATCACCCATCTGATGAGCATTTCCGGCCTGCACGTGACCATGCTGGCGGGCCTCGCCTATGCGCTGGTCAACTGGCTGTGGCGGCGTTCGGCGAATCTGCCCTTGCGCCTGCCGGCCCAGCATGCGGCTGCCATGGGCGGCTTTCTGGCGGCCTTCCTGTATTGCCTGCTGGCCGGCTTTGCGGTACCGGCGCAACGCACGCTCTACATGCTTGCCGTGGTCGTCGCCGCGCGCCTCTCCGCGCGCGAGATTTCCGGTTCGCGGGTGCTGTCGCTGGCGCTGCTGCTGGTCCTGCTGCTCGATCCGTGGGCGGTGCTGGCGGCCGGCTTCTGGCTGTCTTTCGGCGCCGTGGCGCTGCTGTTCCATATCGGCAGCGGGCGGCTGGGGCCGGTGCATTGGCTGCTGGAATGGGGCCGCGCGCAGTGGGCCGTGACGCTGGGCATGCTGCCGGCGCTGCTGGCCCTGTTCCAGCAGTTTTCGCTGGTTTCGCCGCTGGCCAACGCGCTGGCGATTCCGCTGGTCAGTCTTGTGGTTACGCCGCTGGCGCTGCTGGGCAGCCTGCCGCTGCTCGATCCCCTGTTGTTCCTGGCCCACGCCGTCACGGCCTGGATGATGATCTTCATCGACTGGCTGGCGGCCCTGCCGCTGGCCATCTGGCAGCAGGCCGCGCCGCCGGTCTGGGCGGTGCTGCTGGCGCTGGCCGGCGGCCTCTGGCTGCTGCTGCCGCGCGGCTTTCCTTCGCGCTGGCTGGGCGTGCTGGCCTTCCTGCCGCTGCTGACGGTGCTGCCGCCGCGTCCGGCAACCGGTACCGCCGCGATCACCGTGCTGGACGTCGGCCAGGGCCTGGCGATCCACGTGCAGACGGCCGGCCATGACCTGCTGTTCGACGCCGGGCCGGCGTTTTCCGCCGATGCCGACAGCGGCAACCGCATCATCGCGCCCTATCTGCGGGCGATGGGGGTGCGCCGCCTCGATGCCATGGTCATCAGCCATGCCGACAAGGACCACGAGGGCGGTGCGGCCTCGGTGCTGGCGGCGCTGCCGGTGGCCCTCCTGAAAACCTCGCTGTCCTTCGAACATGCCCTGTCGGCGCAGCCGGTGCCGCACGAAGTGTGCCGCGACGGCGATGCCTGGGACTGGGACGGCGTGCGCTTCGAGATGCTGCATCCGGGCGCCGCGCCGCTGTCGCGCAAGACCAACGACCTCAGTTGCGTGCTGCGCGTCACGGCCGGCGGCAAGGCGATGCTGCTGACGTCGGATATCGAGGCGGTGTCCGAGGCCGCGCTGCTCGACCGGCATCGGGACAGGCTTTCTGCCACCGTGATGACGGCGCCGCATCACGGCAGCAAGACCTCGTCGACGCCCGGATTCATCGACGCGGTGGCCGCCCGGGACGTGATCTTTCCGGTCGGTTATCGCAACCGCTTCGGCCATCCGAAGGAGGACGTCGTCGAGCGCTACCGGCAAAGCGGGGCTAGGCTGCACCGCACCGACGCCGACGGTGCGGTCGGCGTCCGGCTTTCCGCGGCGGACATCGGTTTCCGGCACGAGCGTGCCGAGCGACGGCGCTATTGGCACGCGTCCGGGAGATAATCGCCGTGCCATGAGCGCCGACTTTTCCCTTCCGTTCGCGGGCCTGATCCCGGAGCGCATCCTCGATGCCGTCGAAAGCCTCGGCCTGCGTTGCGACGGCGCCCTGCTGGCGCTCAACAGCTACGAGAACCGCGTCTGGCAGGTCGGCATCGACGGCGGTGCGCCGCTGGTCGCCAAGTTCTACCGGCCGGGACGCTGGAGCGACGCGCAGATCGCCGAGGAACATGCGTTCACGGCGGCGATGGCAGCGGACGAACTGCCGGTGGTGACGCCCCTGGTGCTGGGCGGAAAGACCCTGTTCTGCCATGGCGGCTTCCGCTTCGCGGTATTTCCCCGGCAGGGCGGCCGCGCGCCCGAATTCGGCGAGCCGCAGATCCTGGAATGGATGGGGCGCCTGATGGCACGCATCCATGTCGTCGGCGCGCGCACGCCGTTCGTCGTGCGGGAAACGCTGGACATCCGCAGCTTCGGCGTCGGACCGCGCGACTGGCTGCTGGCCAGCCGCATGATTCCGCCCGACCTCGAACCGGTATGGCGCGGTGTCGCCGACCAGGCACTCGACGGCGTGCGCAACTGTTTCGAACGCGCGGGCAAGGTCGAACATCTGCGCCTGCACGGCGACTGCCATGCCGGCAACGTGCTGTGGACAGCGGAAGGCCCCCACTTCGTCGATTTCGACGATGCCCGCATGGGCCCGGCGATCCAGGATCTGTGGATGCTGCTCTCCGGCGACGCGGACGAGATGGGGCGGCAGTTCGGCCATGTGCTGGCCGGTTACGAGTCCTTCCGCGAATTCGACGACCGCGAACTGCACCTGGTCGAAGCCCTGCGCACGCTGCGCCTGATGCATCATTCGGCCTGGCTGGCGCAGCGCTGGAATGATCCGGCCTTCCCCGCGGCGTTTCCGTGGTTCGCCACCAATCGCTACTGGGAAGAACGCATCCTCGAACTGCGCGAGCAGATTGCGATGATGCAGGAACGTCCGATCGTGCCACGTTGACTGGAGAAGTTTCATGGAAATGCGTGAAGGAAAGGTGAAGTGCCTGAGTGCGGCCGGCTTTCATCACATGGCCTATGTCGAGTGGGGCGACCCGGCCAACCCGAAGGTGCTGGTCTGCGTGCACGGCCTGACCCGCTGCTCGCGCGACTTCGATTTCCTGGCGCAGGCGCTGGCCGCCGACTACCGCGTGGTTTGTCCGGACGTGGTGGGGCGCGGGCGCAGCGACTGGCTGCGCAACAAGTCCCTGTACGCGATACCGCAGTACTGCGCCGACATGGCGAACCTGCTGGCGAAACTGGATGTCGAAAGCGTCGACTGGGTCGGCACCTCGATGGGCGGCCTGATCGGCATGGCGCTGGCCTGCCAGCCGGAAACGCCGATCGCGCGCCTGGTGCTGAACGACGTCGGCCCGGTAATCACGGCGGTATCGCTGGCGCGCATCGGCACCTATCTCGGCACCGCGCCGCGCTTCGACACCATCGCGCAGGCGGAAGCCTTCGTGCGCCTGGTTTCGGCCACCTTCGGCAGCTTCTCCGATGCGCAATGGCGCCACCTGACGGTGCACGTGACGCGCACCGCCGCCGACGGCAGGATCGAGTTCGCCTACGATCCGGGCATCGCCCAATCCTTCCGCGAAATGCAGGCGGCCGGCGACGGCAAGGATGTCGAGATGTGGCCGCTGTATGATGGCGTTGCCTGTCCGACCCTGCTGCTGCGCGGCGAAAGTTCCGACTTGCTGACGCACGATACGGCCTTGCTGATGGCCGGGCGCGGGCCGCGCGCGACGCTGGTCGAAGTGCCGGGGGTAGGCCATGCGCCGATGCTGATGTCCGCCGAACAAGTGGCGCCGGTGCGCGAGTTTTTGTTGGGGTAGGGGTCAGGCGCTTCCCATATCGCAGTGCAGCATCAAAAGATTCCATGTCAAGTTTTTCCGCGACTTAGAATAGGCGCCCATTCGCATATTTCGGCAATGGCTTAATGAGGAGGCATCATGCAGAAATCGCTGCACATCGACCCCAATAAATGCACAGGCTGCCTCCAATGCGAGATGGCCTGTTCGTACGAGAACTACGGCATGTTCAATCTCTCGAAATCGCGGATCAAGGTTTTCGCCTTCGAGCACGAAGGGCGCAAGGTGCCCTACACCTGCACGCAATGCGCCGATGCCTGGTGCATGACGGCCTGCCCGGTCGATGCCATCCGCATCGACGCGGCGACCGGCGCCAAGGTGGTGCACGAGGATGTCTGCGTCGGCTGCAAGGTGTGCACCATCGCCTGCCCGTTCGGCACGGTCAACTACGTCGCCGACTCCGGCAAGGTGCAGAAATGCGACCTCTGCGGCGGCGATCCGGCCTGCGCCAGCGCCTGCCCGACGGGCGCCATCACCTACGTCGATGCCGACTGGACCGGGCTCGACAAAATGCGCCAGTGGGCTGGCAAGACCGACACTCAACCGCGCGCCAGCGCTTAAGGAGACTGACATGGGATGGGCACGCAAAATCCTCCGCGTTGACCTGAGCAAGGGCAGCTGCAAATCGGAACCCCTCAACATGGAGTGGGCTCAGCAATACCTCGGCCAGCGCGGTCTGGCCACCAAGTACTTCGTCGAGGAAGTCGACCCCAAGGTCGATCCGCTCTCCGCGGCGAACAAGATGATCATGGCCACCGGGCCGCTCACCGGCACCATGGCCTCCACCGGCGGACGCTATTCGATCATCACCAAGGGCCCGCTGACCGGCGCCATCGCCTGCTCGAACTCCGGCGGCTACTTCGGCGCCGAGCTCAAGATGGCCGGCTGGGACATGATCATTTTCGAGGGCAAGTCGCCCAAGCCGGTTTATCTGTCGATCGAGAACGACAAGGCCGAACTGAAGGATGCCGCCCACCTCTGGGGCAAGACCACCTGGGACACCGAAGAGATCATCAAGAAGACCCACCAGGACCCGCAGGTCCGTGTCTCCTCGATCGGCCGCGCCGGCGAGAACGGCGTGCTCTACGCCTGCGTGGTCAACGACCTGCATCGCGCCGCCGGCCGCTCCGGCGTCGGCACCGTGATGGGCTCGAAGAACCTCAAGGCGGTCGCCGTGCGCGGCACCCTCGGCGTCTCCGGCATCAAGGACTTCAAGGGCTTCATGGCCGCCACCGTCGCCGCCAAGAAGGTCCTCGCCGACCACCCCGTAACCGGCCAGGGCCTGCCCAAGTACGGCACCCAGGTGCTGATGAACGTGATCAACGAGATGGGCGCGCTGCCCACGCGCAACGCGCGCGAAGTGCAGTTCGAAGGCGCGCGCGACATTTCGGGCGAAGCCATGCACGAGAAGCGCCCCACCGACGGCAAGGCCAACCTGATCACCAACAATGCCTGCTTCGGCTGCACCATCGCCTGCGGCCGCATTTCGCAGGTGGACAAGGGCCACTTCAGCGTCGTCAATAGCCCCAAGTACTGGGGCGCCTCGGGCGGACTCGAATACGAGAACGCCTGGTCGCTGGGCGCCGCCAACGGGGTCAATGACCTCGATGCGCTGACCGTCGCCAACTTCATCTGCAACGAAGACGGCATGGATCCGATCACCTTCGGCGCCACCGTCGGTGCGGTCATGGAACTGTTCACCATGGGCGTCCTGACCAAGGAGCAGCTCGGTGTCGAATCCCCCTTCGGTTCGGCGCAGGCCCTGATCGACTTTGCCCACATGACCGCGGAAGGGCGCGGCTTCGGCAAGGAACTCGGGCTCGGTTCGAAGCGCCTGACGGAGAAGTACGGCCATCCGGAATTGTCGATGACGGTCAAGGGCCAGGAGTTTCCGGCCTACGATCCGCGCGGCATCCAGGGCATCGGCCTGGGTTACGCCACCTCGAATCGCGGCGCCTGCCACCTGCGCGGCTACACCGTCGCTTCCGAGGTGTTCGGCATCCCGGTCAAGACCGATCCGCATGCCACCGAGGGCAAGGCCGACCTGCTCAAGGCCTTCCAGGACGCCACCGGCGCCTTCGACTCCTCCGGCACCTGCGTGTTCACCACCTTCGCCTGGACCCTGGCCGACCTGCAGACCCAGGTCGACACCGCCTGCGAAGGCGGCTGGAGCATGGAGAAACTGGCCGAGCTCGGCGAGCGGATCTGGAACATGGAACGCCTGTTCAACAATGCCGCCGGTTTCACCGCCAAGGACGACGACCTGCCGAAGCGGCTGAAGACCGAAGCGGCCGCCAGCGGGCCGACCAAAGGGCTGGTCTCGGGTGTCGAGAAGATGATGCCGGAGTACTACAAGGCCCGTGGCTGGGATGCCAAGGGCGTACCGACCAAGGAGACCCTGGCGCGGCTCGGCCTGTAATTCGCCACTCTGGCGCCAAGGCCGTCGGTATCCCCGGCGCCTTGGCGTTGTTGCTTAAGGAAGCCACCTACATGAAACACGTCATCATCGGTAATGGTCCGGCCGGCCTCGTGGCCGCCGAAACCTTGCGCCGCCTGCAGCCGGATGCCGAAATTGCCCTCATCGGCGATGAGTCCGAACCGCCGTATTCGCGCATGGCGATCCCCTATTTCCTGATCGGGAAAATTGCCGACAGCGGCACGCATCTGAGGAAAGCCCACGACCATTACGCCAGGGAGCGCATCCACCTGATCGAGGGCAAGGTGGTCAAGGTCGACGCGCAGGCAAAGCAGGTGGAATTCGCCAGCGGCGAGCGCCTGCCCTACGACCGCCTGCTGATCGCGAGCGGCTCGCACCCGATACGGCCCAAGGTGTCCGGCATGGACCTGGCCAACGTGCATACCTGCTGGACCATCGAGGACGCGCGGGCGATCGCGGCGAAGGCGGCGCCCGGCGCCCGTGTGCTGCAGATCGGCGCCGGTTTCATCGGTTGCATCATCATGGAAGCGCTGGCCGCGCGCGGCGTCAAGCTGACCGTGGTCGAAATGGGCGACCGCATGGTGCCGCGCATGATGACGGCCAAGGCCGGCAACATGATCCGGCAGTGGGTCGAGAATAAAGGCGTCGGCGTGCACGTCAATGAGGGCGTGACCGCCATCACGCAGAAGGATGGCGCGCTGCTGGCCAAACTCAGCACCGGCGCCGAAATCGCCGCCGACCTGGTGATCTGCGCCGCGGGCGTGGCGCCGAACACGGCATTCCTGGCGGACAGCGGGATCGCCATCGAACGCGGCATTCGCGTCGATGCCGGGATGCGCACCAGCGTGGCCGAAATCTACGCTGCGGGCGACGTCACCGAAGCCGCCGGTTTTCACACGGGCCAGCCGGAACTCAACGCGGTGCAGCCCAATGCCGTCGATCAGGCCCGCGTCGCCGCGCACAACATGGCCGGTGGCGCGGCGGTCAGCGGCGGCAGCCTGGCGATCAACGTGCTCGATACCCTGGGCCTGATCTCGACCTCCTTCGGCCAGTGGCAGGGCGTCGGCAAGGAGCAGGGCGGGGCGGGCGTCGAACTGGTCGACGAAGCGAACTACCGCTACCTGTCGCTGCAATTCAAGGACGATATCTTGATCGGCGCCACCAGCATCGGCTGGACCGACCACGTCGGCGCCCTGCGCGGCCTGGTGCAGACCCAGGCGCCGCTGGGTGAATGGAAGGACCGCCTGCTGGCCGATCCGACCTGCTTCATGGCGGCCTACCTCGGTACCGCACAAAAGGCGGCATGAGGATCACGTTCAAGCTGTTTGCGCAGTTGCAGGACTATCTGCCGGCGGAGGCCAGGAAGACCAATGCCTGCATCGTTGAAATCGCCGACGCAACGAGTGTCGCGCAGGTGATCGAGCGCTTCACGCTGCCTCCACGACTGGTGCACCTGGTCCTGCTCGACGGGACATTCGTGCCGCCTGCCGAGCGCGACGCGCGCATCCTGCGCGATGGGGAAACGCTGGCGATCTGGCCGCCCGTCGCCGGCGGATGAAGTTTCCGCTGTGCTACGAGGCGACGATTTCCCGCGCCGAGTTCCTCCGCACGCTGCCTGCTGCTACCGATGACGATGGTTTTCGTGAAGTCGATGGCCGCTTCGAGGGCAGGGGCTGGTCCATCCGCCTGACGCCGATCGTGCCATTCGGGGTCGGCATGGTTCGCCTGGAGCGTCATCGCGTCGAAATCGAGTTCGACGGCTTGACGCCCGAAGAGCAGGATCGTTTCATGCGGCGTTTTACGCTGTATTTCCAGCGTGGAGGCGGCTGAACCAGCCTCCGCAGAAAAGTCGGCGCCGGCGCGACGGCGAAGTATCAACCGGCGGCGATGCCGCGCTGCTAGAATTCGCGCCGCGGCGGGTCTCCCCGCATTGAGGGGTGGTGAACCTGGTCAGGTCCGGAAGGAAGCAGCCACAGCCATTTTCCGCAAGTGCCGGGGGTCAGGCTCGCCGCCCCTCCGATTTCTGCCCGCGAGCGGTGGCGCAATCTTCGCTTACAAACTCCCTGCTCCTGTCACATCCGGCTTACAGCGGTCGGATCAAATGCGTCCTGCCATGAGGCATTTACTTCACCACAGGAGCACACCATGAAACTGAATCGAAAAATCATTGCCGGCTTCATCGCCGCCAGCGCCCTCATGTTCGGCGTCGCCCATGCGCAAGGCCCGGGTTGCGGTCCCGACGGCATGCCGGGCATGAAAGGCGGGATGCAGCGCGGCGGCATGATGGAACCCGGCGCCCGCGCCGAACAGCGTCTGACCCGGCTCAAGGGCGACCTCAAGCTTACCGCTTCGCAGGAACCCCTCTGGCAGGCCTATGCCGACAAGGTCAAGGCGGAGGCGGGCAAGGGCATGCAGGCCATGAAGGTGTCCATGCAAAGCGACAAGCCGGTTCCCGCTCCGGAGCGCATGGCGCAGATGCAGACCATGATGAAGGAACGCCTCGCCGCCATGGAATCGGTGCATGAATCCTTCAATCGCCTCTACGCGGTCCTGACGCCGGAGCAGAAGGCGACCGCTGACAAGAGTTTCGGCATGGCCGGTCGGTATCCGCAGGGCAGGGGGCGTGGCGGCCCGCCTCAGGGCCAGCCGCCCGCGGCACCCGCCAAGGGCTGACGCCGGCGCACGAAGCAGCGGTTCGTTCCGCCGCAAACAGGGGCAGCCGTCCGTGACGGGCTGCCCCGTTTGCGTCGACGGGCCTGATAAAATCGCCGCATGAGCTATCAGGTCCTTGCCCGCAAATGGCGCCCCAAGTCCTTCGCTACCCTGGTCGGGCAGGAGCATGTGGTACGCGCCCTGACGCATGCGCTGGATCAGAACCGCTTGCACCACGCCTATCTGCTTACCGGCACGCGCGGTGTGGGCAAGACCACACTGGCACGCATCATGGCCAAGGCGCTGAACTGCGAAGCCGGCGTCAGTTCCACTCCCTGCGGCGTCTGCGGGGCGTGCACCGAGATCGACGGCGGGCGCTTCATCGATTACATCGAACTCGATGCCGCCTCGAATCGCGGGGTGGACGACATGACCCAGTTGCTGGAACGCGCCACCTATGCGCCGACCAGCGGCCGCTACAAGGTCTATGTCATCGACGAAGTTCATCAGCTTTCCGGTCACGCCTTCAACGCGATGCTGAAGACGCTGGAAGAGCCGCCGGAGCACGTCAAGTTCATCCTCGCCACCACCGATCCGCAGAAAATCCCGGTGACCGTGCTCTCGCGCTGCCTGCAGTTCAACCTCAAGCAGATGCCGCTGACGCATATCGTCGACCATCTGTCGCGCGTGCTGGAGGCGGAGGGCGTGGCGTTCGAGCCGGCCGCCCTGCGCCATCTGGCCAAGGGTGCCGCCGGCAGCATGCGCGATGCGCTCTCCCTGCTCGACCAGGCCATCGCCCACGGTGCCGGCAAGGTGGAGGACGAGGGCGTGCGCGCCATGCTCGGCACGGTGGGTGACGAACACCTGTTTGCGCTGCTCGACGGACTGGTGGCGCAGGACGTGCAGGCCATGCTCGAAGTGGCCAAGCTGATGGACGCGCGCAGCCTGTCCTTCGACGGCGGCCTGCAGGAACTGGCGACGCTGTTCCATCGCATCGCGCTGGCCCAGTTCGCTCCCGAGGCCCTGCTCGATGACGCGGAGCGCAGCCGCCTGATGCCTTATGCGCAGGCGCTCGATGCCGAGTACCTGCAACTCGCCTACCAGATCGCCATCCATGGCCGCGACGAACTGTCGCTGGCGCCGGACGACTATGCCGGCTTCGTCATGACGCTGCTGCGGCTGCATGCCTTCGGTCCCGAGCGTTCGGCTGCGGCCGGGCCGGTCGCAAAACCGGCGGCGCCTCTGCGCCAGGCAACGCCCGCAGCCGCGTCCGCGGCGGCATCGGTTGCACCACCCGCAGCGATCAAGGCCGTCGCCGCCGTCCCGCCGGCGCCGACTTCTGCGTCCGTCGCGGAGCGCGCGGACCAGGACTGGCATGCGCTGGCCGGCCGTTTCCCGGGCATGGCCCGGCAACTTGCGCAGCACTGCGAACTGGTCGAGCGCGACGCGACGCGGGTGCGGCTGCGTCTCGCTCCTGCGCACAAGCATTTGCAGGCCCACCAGGAAAAGCTCCAGCAGGCCCTGCGCGAGCTCTGGGGGGCGCATCAGCGGCTGGAGATTTCCGTGGCCGAGCCGGCGGGCGAGACGCCCGCGGCGAGACGGCAGAATACCGAGCGCGAGCGCCAGGAGAAGGCCGTCGCCTCGATCGAACAGGATCCCTTCGTGCGCGACGTGGTGGATCTGTTCGACGCCAGCATCGACGAATCGACGATCAAACCCGTTTAGTCCAAGGAGCACAAAGCATGATGAAGGGTGGCATAGCCGGATTGATGAAGCAGGCCCAGCAGATGCAGGCCAACATGGAGAAGGCCCAGGCCGAACTGGCGCAGACCGAGGTCGAAGGCCAGTCCGGTGCCGGCGCGGTGAAGGTGGTGATGACCTGCAAGCATGACGTCAAGCGCGTCACCATCGACCCGTCGGTGATGGATGACAAGGAGATGCTGGAAGACCTGATCGCCGCGGCGCTGAACGACGCCAGCCGCCGGGTCGAGACCACCACGGCCGAGAAGATGGGCGGCTTTACCGCCGGGCTGAATCTTCCGCCCGGAATGAAGCTGCCATTCTGAGCGCCTGCGAAGCGGCGGTTGCGGACGTGACCCGTGATTTCGAGCGAAGCGGGCAACCGGGTAACCCCCTCCGCGGGAGGGTGACGGGGGGAGGCTGTTTCCTGGGCGAACTGTGCGAGGCCGGACGTGTCGTCTAGCCTCGAAGAACTCATCGATGCCTTGCGCTGCCTGCCCGGCGTCGGACCCAAGTCGGCACAGCGCATGGCGTATCACCTGCTGCAGCGCGATCGCAACGGCGCCGGTCGTCTGGCGCGCGGGCTCGACGCCGCGCTGCAGT
Source organism: Sulfuritalea sp. (assembly GCA_016708585.1). GTDB lineage: Bacteria > Pseudomonadota > Gammaproteobacteria > Burkholderiales > Rhodocyclaceae > Sulfuritalea. The sequence continues at coordinate 218,706 of JADJFK010000004.1, forward strand.
TGCTGCACCACTGCGCGCGCTGCAACAACTTCACCGAGGCCGAGGTGTGCGAGCGCTGCCTCTCGCCGCGTCGCGATGCAACGCAGCTGTGCGTCGTGGAAATGCCGGTCGATGCGATAAGCATGGAACAGGCCCACGCCTACAACGGGCTTTACTACGTGCTGATGGGCCGCCTGTCGCCGCTCGACGGCATCGGGCCCAAGGAACTCGCCTTCGAGCGCCTGTTCGCGCGCGCTACCGACGGCGTCGTTAGTGAAGTCATCCTCGCCACCAACTTCACCAACGAGGGGGAGGCCACCGCGCACTACCTGTCGGAATTGCTGCACGCGCGCGGCCTCAAGGTCAGCCGCATCGCGCGCGGCCTGCCGGTCGGCGGCGAACTTGAATTCTCCGATGCGGCGACCGTGGC
>JADJFK010000005.1 GCA_016708585.1 Sulfuritalea sp.
GGCGGCGTTGCCTTCCGCATGTTCCGCGAAGTGGTGTTTTTCGAAAGCCTGTTCAAGTCCAACCTGTGGATCTGGGCGCTGGGCTGGCTGTTCCACGTCGGCCTCGCGCTGGTGCTGCTGCGCCACCTGCGCTACTTCACCGAGCCGGTGAATTTCATCATCGCCTTCATCCAGCCCTTCGGCATGTACGCCGGCTTCGCCATGGCCGCCGGCCTGGCCGGGCTCTGGGCGCGGCGCTTCCTGGTCGAGCGCATCCGCTACATCTCGACGCCGTCCGACCACCTGATGCTGGCCCTGCTGCTGGGCATCGCCATCACCGGCCTGGCGATGAAGTTCGTCATGCACACCGACATCGTCGCCGTGAAGACCTTCTTCCTCGGCCTGATGGTGTTCGAAATCAATCCGCTGCCGGCGCACCCCGGCCTCTACCTGCACCTCGGCATGGTCGCGCTGCTGATGATCGTGTTCCCCGTCAGCAAGCTGCTGCACGCACCCGGCGTGTTCTTCTCGCCGACCCGCAACCAGGTCGACAATCCGCGCGAAACGCGCCACCTCGCACCTTGGGCGGCCACTCTCGGAACGAAGAACTGATCATGGCCGACGAAACCACACCCGTCGCCGCGGCGCCGGCGGCTACTGCGCCAGCGGCCAAGGCCGCCCCTGCCAAGGCCCCCGAAAAGGCCAAGGTCGTCGCGCCGGCCTACCGCGAGTACCCGACCATCCCTGCCTTGCAGCTTGACGCGATGGTCGAGTCGAACCCCTATGTCGCCGCCGCCGCGCACAATGAATCGGTCGGCTTCCCCGGCACCCTGGTCGATGGCTGGGAGCAGAAGGCCGTCGCCAAGATGGGCGAACTGCTCGGCAAGTACCGCTCGCTGCGCGTCTATATGGACGCCTGCGTGCATTGCGGCGCCTGCACCGACAAGTGCCACTACTTCATCGGCACCGGCGACCCGAAGAACATGCCGGTGGCGCGCCAGGACCTGATGCGCTCGGTGTATCGCCGCTACTACACGCTGCCCGGCAAGCTGTTTCCCAAGCTGGTCGGCGCCCGCGACATGACCAAGGACGTGCTCGACGACTGGTTCCGCTACTACAACCAGTGTTCCGAGTGCCGCCGCTGCTCGGTGTTCTGCCCCTACGGCATCGACACCGCCGAAGTCACCATGGCGGCCAAGGAAATCATGCACAGCGTCGGTCTCGGCCACAAGTATGTGAACGAGATCATCGGCAAGGTGCACAAGATCGGCAACAACCTCGGCCTGCCCGGCCCGGCGCTGGAGAACACGCTGGAAGGCCTGGAAGAGGACGTGCTGGAAGACACCGGCGCCGCCGTCAAGTACCCGCTCGACCAGAAGGGCGCCGAAGTGCTGCTGGTCACCCCCTCGGCCGACTTCTTCGCCGAGCCGCACGTCGACAGCCTGATCGGCTACGGCAAGGTGTTCCACGCCGCCGGCATTTCCTGGACGCTGTCCTCGAAGGCCTCGGAAGCCGGCAACTTCGGCATGTTCATCGGCAACTACGAGCAGATGCAGAAGATCGCCCTGCGCGTACGCGAAGCCGCCCTGGAACTCGGCGTCAAGCGCATCGTGGTCGGCGAATGCGGTCACGCCTGGCGCGTCGCCTACGCCTTCTGGAACACCCTGACCGGCATCGGCGCCGGCGCCAACGACCCGTTTGCGGTCCAGTTGCAAAAGCAGCTCGACCCGAACTACAAGCAACCCTCGCACATCTGCGAAGTGACCTGGGACCTGATCCAGGCCGGACGATTGAAATTCAACAAGGAAGCCAACGACCACCGCATCGTCACCTTCCACGATTCCTGCAACGTCGCCCGCGGCTCGCGCATGGGCGACTACGCCGGCGGCCAGTTCGACATCCCGCGCAACATCATCCGCGCCGTCGCCAACCACTACGTCGACATGTCGGAAGCCACCACGCGAGAGAAAACCTTCTGCTGCGGCGGCGGCGGCGGCCTGCTGACCGACGAACTGCTCGACCTGCGGGTCAAGGGCGCCCTGCCGCGCATGGAAGCGCTGAAGGAGATCGTCGACAGGAACGGCGTGAACTTCATGGCCACCATCTGCGCCATCTGCAAGGCGCAGTTCACCAAGGTGCTGCCCTACTACGGTTTCAAGATGAGCATGGTCGGCGGCGTGCACCAGCTGGTCAGCACCGCCATCGTGCTCGACAACGAACAATGATCATTACTGGAGACCCCCATGTCCGCGACCACTGAAACCCAGACCGAAAAACTGACCTTCCGCCGCTACAAGGATGGCGATGTCAAGGTCAAGCGCTGGCAGGATGAAATCTTCCAGGCCAGCTATAGCCACAAGTGCCCGACCTACATCCAGTCCACGCCGCCCTGCCAGGGCTCCTGCCCCTCCGGTGAGGACATCCGCGGCTACCTCAACATCGTGCGCGGCATCGAGAAGCCCCCGGTCGGCGCCGACGGCAAGCCGCTCATGCCCTGGCAGGAATACGCCTGGCGCCGCCTGACCGAAGCCAACCCCTTCCCCGCCGTGATGGGTCGCGTCTGCCCGGCGCCGTGCGAGACCGGCTGCAACCGCAACGAGGTCGAAGACCACGTCGGCATCAATTCCGTCGAGCACTTCCTCGGCGAATATGCGATCAAGAACAACCTCCAGTTCAAGGCGCCCGACCAGAAGACCGGCAAGAAGGTTGCGGTGCTCGGCGGCGGCCCGGCCGGCCTCTCGGTAGCCTACCAGCTCGCGCTGAAGGGCCATTCGGTCACCGTGTTCGACGACCACGAGTACCTCGGCGGCATGATGCGCTACGGCATCCCGGGCTACCGCACGCCGCGCGACATCCTCGACGCGGAAATCCAGCGCATCCTCGACCTCGGCGTCGAAGTGCGACTGAAGACCAAGGTCGGCGTCGATGTCACGATGGACCGGATCAACCAGGAATTCGACGCGGTGTTCCTCGGCCTCGGCGCCCAGGGCGGCCGCGCCCTGCCTGCCGAAGGTGCCGATAACGTGCCCAACGTCGTCACCGCCACGGCCTTCCTCAAGGCCTTCAACGACGGCCGTCTCAAGCATGTCGGCAAGCGCGTCGTGGTCGTTGGCGGCGGCGATACCTCGATGGACGTCGCCACTGTCGCCCGCCGCCTCGGCCATATCGAGCATTCCAAGCCCACCGACTGGGAATCCGCGATCGCCGGCCAGCTCGCCCAGGATGCCGCTGACATTTCCCGCCGCCAGGGTGCCGAGGTCACGCTCACCACCGTCTATATGATGGCCAGCAAGCAGGAGATCGAGCACGCCCAGTCCGAGGGCATCGCGATCATGGGCGGCTGGATGCCGGTCGCCGTGCTCAAGGGCGCCGACGGGCGCGCCACGGGCCTGCGCGTCAAGCAATGCGAGGCCAAGATGATCGGCGGCCGCCTCGATATCAAGCCGATCGAGGGCACGGAGAAGGACCTGCCGGCCGACCTGATCGTCTCCGCCATCGGCCAGACGGTCGACCTCACCGGCCTCGAAGTCTTCAATAACGGCAAGGGCGGCGTTTCCACCGACAAGAATTACGCACTGGCCGGCAAGCCGGGTGTCTTCGCCGGCGGCGACGTGATCCGTCCGCACCTGCTGACCACCGCCATCGGCCACGGCGCCATCGCCGCCGACGGCATCGACCAGTTCCTCGCCGGACACGAACCCGGCCGCCGGCCGAAGATCGACGTGCATAGCTTCGACCTGATGCGCAAGTATGTCGAAAAGGGCGTCAAGCTCGGCGAGATCAAGGATGCGCAGACCGGCACCGATGCCAACAAGAACGCCGTGCATAACTTCGACAACCGCTCCGAGCGCTACGTCATTCCGCATGACCAGCTGTTCCTCGGCCACTTCCAGTACACCGCGCGCAACAAGCGCCACATCACGCACCTGAACAAGGACAGCGCGCTGGGCAACTTCGAGGAACGCCTGGAAGCCCTCTCCGAACAGCAGGCGGTGGGCGAGGCCAAGCGCTGCATGAGCTGCGGCCTGTGCTTCGAGTGCGACAACTGCGTCGTGTATTGCCCGCAGACTGCCGTGTACAAGGTGAAGAAGACCGAATCGATGACCGGCCGCTACGTCGCCACCGACTACGACAAGTGCATCGGCTGCCATATCTGCGCCGATGTGTGTCCGACTGGCTACATCCAGATGGGCCTGGGCGAGTAATACCCCATGAAGCTGCTGCGCATCCTCGCTACCTTGCTGTTCGCGGCCATCGCCGTGTCGCCGGCGCCGACTTTTGCCGGCGAAGGCGGCCGCACCGCGAAACCGGTAATCGAGATCGCCAATCCCGGCAAGTGCGTGGCGCCGGTCGACGAGATGCGCCGCAACCACATGGAAATGCTCAAGCACCAGCGCGACCGCACCATGCGCCAGGGCATCCGCGGCGAGCCGGCTTCGCTCAATGCCTGCATCGAGTGCCATGCCAGCAAGAAGACCGGCTCGGTACTCGGCAGCAATGAAAACTTCTGCCAGAGTTGCCACAGCTATGCGGCGGTCAAACTCGACTGCTGGGATTGTCACCAGCCCAAGGCCGGCTTCAAGGCGACCGGAGTAAAACCATGACGGCCCCGCAAGAGCCCGGCAGCAACCCGCGCCGCGCCTTCATCGCAGCCGCCGGCGCCGGTGTTGCCGGCCTCGGCTTCACCGCCATTGCACCCGGCCTGCACCTGATGGCCGTTGGCCAGGCCGACGCCGCCGAAGTCCGCAAGGCCGGCAGCGCCGCCTCTCCCGCCGTGCGCTGGGGCCTGCTGATCGATGCCGGCAAGTGCGCGCCCGGCTGCACCAAGTGCATCGACGCCTGCCACACCGAAAACGGTGTCAGCGAAAAGTTGCCCGATCCGCGCCAGAATTCGCAGTGGATCCGCAAGATCGAGCTGGTCGACCGGCGCGACGGGCGCAAGACCGAGCTGCCGATGATGTGCCAGCATTGCGCCAACCCGCCCTGCGTCGATGTCTGCCCCACCGGCGCCTCGATGAAGCGCGCCGACGGCATCGTGCTGGTCGACCGCCACACCTGCATCGGCTGCCGCTACTGCATGATGGCCTGCCCCTACAAGGCGCGCTCCCTGGTCCATGTGCCGCTGACCGAGCAGAATCCCGAAGTGCCGCGCGGCCAGGGCTGCGTCGAATCCTGCACGCTCTGCGTGCATCGCGTGGATAGGGGCCAGACCCCGGCCTGCGTCGAATCCTGCCCCGAGGGCGCAATGCTGTTCGGCGACCTCAACGATCCGTCCAGCGCCATCGCCAAACGCATCGCCAGCGTGCCGACCACGCAAGTTCGCAGCGACCTGCGCCTGAACCAGGGCGTGCGCTACCAGGGACTCTGACCATGATGCTCAATCCCCGCCACGAAGAAGGCTTCTTCTACCTGCTGGCCGCGATCGGCGGCCTGGTCTCGGCCGTAGGCATCGGCGCCGCGCTGTACATGGAACACTCGGGCCATGTCGTGACCGGCATGAACAACCAGATCGTCTGGGGCCTGCCGCACGTAGTCGCGATTTTCCTGATCGTCGCCGCTTCGGGCGTGCTCAACGTCGCCTCGATGGGCTCGGTCTTCGGCCGCAAGCTCTACAAGCCGCGCGCGCCGCTCTCCGGCCTGCTGGCGCTGGCCATGATCAGCGGCGGCCTGGCGGTGATCATGCTCGACCTCGGCCGCGCCGACCGCATCATCGTTGCCGCGACGCACTTCAACCCGACCTCGGTATTCGGCTGGAACGTGATCCTCTACCCGGTGTTCTACGGCGTCGTCGCGGTCTATCTGTGGACCATGATGGAGCGGCGCATGCATCCCTGGATGAAAGTGGCCGGCTTCGCCACCTTCATCTGGCGCATCGTGCTGACTACCGGCACCGGCTCCATCTTCGCCTTCCTCGTCGCGCGCCAGGCCTACGGCACGGCGCTGCTGGCGCCGATGTTCATCATCATGTCCTTCTGCTGGGGGCTGGCCGTGTTCCTCGTGGTGCAATCGACCATGTACGCCTGGAACGGCCTGACCCTGCCGCCGCTGGTATTGCAGCGCATGAAGAACCTGCTCGCCACCTTCGTCGCCGCGGTGCTCTACTTCACCATCGTGCTGCACCTGGTCAATGCCTATTTCGCGAAGAACATCGCCTTCGAATACTTCATCCTGTTCGACAGCGAATTCGCCGGCATGTTCTGGATCGGACAGATCCTGATCGGCACCCTGTTGCCGCTGGCCCTGCTGTTCAACCCCGCCACCGCGGCGAAGTCGCTCTGGGTCAATGTTGCCGCCCTGCTGGTGATCGTCGGCGCCTACTTCCAGCTCTATGTCTTCATCATCGGCGGGCAGGCCTTCCCGCTCGACATGTTCCCCGGCTACGACGTCAAGAGCACTTTCATGGACGGCATGGTCGACCATTACAGCGCGAGCCTGCCGGAACTGCTGCTGGCCCTTGGCGGCATCGGCATCGCCTTCACCATGACCACCATCGGCGTCCGCATCCTGCATTTCCTGCCGCAGGACGATTTCGCCGAGATCGAAGCCGCCACCAGCGCGACCGACTGAGACGGCGCCCGGCGCGCATGCATCGCTTCCTGATCTCGGCCGCCCACAAATCGTCTGGCAAGACCACCGTCAGCATCGGCCTTTGCGCCGCGCTGAGTTCCGGCCGGCATGGACAGCGCCCGCGCTCGGTGCAAACCTTCAAGAAGGGACCCGACTACATCGATCCGCTGTGGCTTTCGGTTGCCGCCGGCCGCCCCTGCTACAACCTGGACTTCTTCCTCTCGCCCGATGGCGAACTGCGCGACCAGTTCGCCCGTCACGGCCATGACGCGGAAGTCTGCCTGGTCGAGGGCAACAAGGGCCTCTACGACGGACTCGACCTCGAGGGTTCCAACAGCAACGCCGCGCTGGCGCGCCTGCTCGACCTGCCGGTGGTGCTGGTGCTCGACGCGCGCGGCATGACGCGCGGCATCGCGCCGCTGATCCTCGGCTACCAGGCCTTCGACCGCAACATCCGCATCGCCGGGGTGATCCTCAACCGCCTCGGCGGCCGCCGCCACGAAGCCAAGCTGCGCGCCGTGATCGAACACTACACCGACGTGCCGGTGATCGGCGCGGTGCAGGAGGACGCCGAGCTGGCCCTGGTCGAGCGCCACCTGGGCCTGATGCCGGTGAACGAAACCGCCGAGGCCGAACGCCACATCGCCGCCATCGGCCAGCGCATCGCCGACCAGGTCGACCTGGGACGCCTGCTGGCCATCAGCCATGCCGAGCGGCCCCTTTCGTCGCCGGCGCCGCGACAGCCGAGCCGGGACGCGCCGGTGCGCATCGCCATCGCGCGCGACGCCGCCTTCGGCTTCTATTACGCCGACGACCTCGATGCGCTCGCCGCGGCCGGCGCGCAAGCCGTGTTCTTCGACACGCTGAAGGATCCGCAACTGCCCGCCTGCGACGGCCTGCTGATCGGCGGCGGCTTTCCCGAATGCTTCCTCGACGGACTCGAAGCCAACACCAGCCTGCGCACCGACATTCGCCGTGCCATCGAAGCCGGGCTGCCGACCTACGCCGAATGCGGCGGCCTGATGTACCTCTCGCGCAGCATCGAATGGAAAGGCAGGCGGGCCGCCATGGTCGGCGCAATACCCGGCGACATCGGCATGCACGCCAAACCGGTCGGACGCGGCTACGTGATCCTCGAAGCCGGCGCCGACCATCCCTGGCGCGGCGCGGACAAGACCCTCGCCGGGGCTGCGCTGCACGCCCACGAGTTCCACTATTCCAGCCTGAACGGGCTGCCTGCCGACACGCGCTATGCCTATGCCGTGCGTCGCGGCCATGGCATCGACGGCGCCCACGACGGCATCCTGCTGTACCGCCTGCTGGCCTCCTACACCCACTTGCGGGCGACCGCCGGTTGCGACTGGCCGGCAAAGTTCGTGCACTACGTCCGCACCTCCCGGAACATCCAAACCAAGGAATCCATGCCATGTTCACCCTGACCCCGAGCGCCGCCGAGCAGATCGCCAGAGCCGCTGCCGAACGAGCCGACCACCCGACCCTGCTGCGCGTGGCTGCCAAGCACGACGAAAGCGATGGCGAACTGGTCTACGGCATGGGCTTCGACGACGAGCGCGAGGACGACCTGGTCATCGACGGCGGCGGCATCACCGTGCTGATCTCGCCGCGCAGCCAGCCCCTGCTCGAAAACACCACGCTCGACTTCAGCGAAGTCCAGCCCGGCGAATTCCAGTTCATATTCCGTGGCGGCTGCGTCAGTCCGGAGCCGAACAAGGGCTGCGGAGGTTGCGGCGGCGGTTGCTCCTGATGGACACATGCAAAACCGGCATGAACGGCTCCCCCTCCCGTCCGCTGCGCGGCCCATGGCTGGCTTTGCACAGCCAGCCGGCTGCGGCGGCGCAACGCGTACGGCGCGAAACCACGCCCCTCCCCCCTCCCGGAGGAGGTGGCCAATTTGCTCGCTTGGCGCGGACATATTGACAGCCGTCGGGTATATTTCGCGTCCATGAAACCAACTCCCGCACAACCCGGCTGGGTCTACCTGGTCGGCGCCGGCCCCGGCGATCCCGAACTGCTTACCCTCAAGGCCGCACGCCTGATCGGCGAAGCCGATGTCCTGGTCTACGACAATCTGGTTTCCAAGGCCATATTGGCGCTGGCGCGTCCCGATGCGGAATTGCTTTACGCCGGCAAGGAGCGCGGCAACCATTCGCTGCCGCAGGAAGAAATCAACGATCTGCTGGTGCGCCTGGCCAGGGCCGGCAAGCGCGTGGTGCGGCTCAAGGGCGGCGATCCCTACATCTTCGGCCGCGGCGGTGAAGAGGTCGAAACCCTGCACGACGACGGCGTCAATTTCGAGGTCGTGCCCGGCATCACGGCGGCGGCCGGCGTCGCCTCCTACGCCGGCATTCCGCTGACCCACCGCAACCATGTCCAGGCCTGCGTTTTCGTCACCGGCCACCTCAAGGACGGCAGCATGAACCTCGACTGGCCCGGGCTGGCCCGGCAGCGCCAGACCGTGGTCATCTACATGGGTCTGTCGGGCCTGCCGCAGCTGTGCGCCAAGCTGATGGAACACGGCCTGCCCGCCGACTGGCCGGCCGCCATCGTGCAGCACGGCACCCAGCCGAGCCAGCGCACCATCACCGGCACCCTGACCACCCTGCCCGAACTGGCCAACGCCGCCAAACTGCGCGCGCCGACGCTGATCATCGTCGGCGAAGTGGTGACCTTGCGCGACAAACTGCGCTGGTTCGCCGAGGACGGCAAGTAGCGCCGCGTACTCTCCGACCCGGCGCCCGATGGTCGGCGCCGGCGTTACGGCAAACCGTCCCCGGGTCGCCGGGAATCAGGAAGCGGGCGGCTTCTCCGGCTGCGGGTCCGGACCGCCATCGCTGCCGCTGAAATACTTCCGCAACGGACATGTCTGTCCCATGCCGCATCCCTGCTTGCGCTCGCACTCGGCAACGGTCTGCGCCAGGGTCACCATCTTTCCGCAGCGCGGACAGTATTCCATCGGCGAATCGAACATGGTTTTTCCCCTTCTATGCTTATCGGGCCGACGCCGGGAAATGCAGGGCCATCAAGCCACGCGCGCTGCACATGCCGACATTCATGATGCTAGTATTTGCGCCATGACCGAATGGACCCCGGACCTGAGCACCGACGTACCCGTGCTCGACGAACAGCACAAGGCGATTTTCCAGTGGCTGTCCGAACTGGAAAGCGCCACTGCCGACCAGCGCACCCTGTTTGGCGTCTATGTCCTCACCCGGTTGAAGCACTACATGCGCGAACACTTCGCCGCCGAGGAAGCCATGATGAAGGCGGCCGGCTACCCGGGACTGGAGCAACACCATGCGGAGCATGCGAAGTTTCGCGTCAAACTCGAGGAAATACAACTGAAGTCGATCGGCGAGGACATCTCGACCGATACCGTGCACTTTCTCACGAACTGGCTCACCCATCACATCGCCATCACCGACATGGCCTACGTGCCCTACCTGAAACGCCTCGAGGGCGTCTCCTCATGCGGGCGACCGGATGAAAACACGCCCTAATACAGCACCTCGCTCCAGCGTCCGCTCGACTTCAACGCATTCTCGACCCGCAGCCAGTTGCCGCCCGACCCGGCCAGCCTGATCATGGCCTGTTCCACCGCCGGCAGCAGGTTGGCCGTGCCGGCGACGAACACGCGCGTGTTCGACCGCTGCAGCATCTCCCAGACTTCCGCCGCGTTCTGCTCCAGCGACTGGCCGATGGCCACCGGCGCGTCCAGTGCCGGACGCGGGCTTACCGCCTGGAAGGCCTTGAAGGTGGGCTGGTCGAAGTAGTTGGCAAGGTCGCTGTTCTCGTCGTTCATGTAGAGCATTTCCAGCGGGCTGCGCGCACCGTAGAACAGCCGTATCCGGCCCTTCCAGCCGCCGATCTTTTCATAGATCTGGCGGATCAGCGTGCGGAAGGGCGCAATGCCGGTACCCATGCCCAGCATCAGGATGTCGGCCGTTTTGTCCTCGGGAATCACGAAAGGGTAGCCGACGGGGCCCGCGAATTCCAGGCGGTCGTCGGGGCGCAGGTCGCACAGGTAGTTCGAGGCCACACCCCTGTATTCCTCGCCGTTGAACTCGTCGATGTAGCTGCAGCGGCGCACGCAGATGGCGAACTCGGTGGCGTCGCCGCGCCGTTCCAGGTCCATGATCGAGTACAGGCGCGCATGGCTGCGGTTGCCGAACTGCCCCGGGGCCATGACGCGGACCAGGTTGCCCAGTTGCGGATCGAAGGACAGGTCGCCGGTGCGAAACACCAGATGACGCACCTCCTCGCGCGAACTCGGCGGAGTGATGCGGCGCGACTCCTTGAGGATCGCGGAATAGGTCCTTGCGGGAGGCGCGGCGGGAGGAGTGATGGACGGCATGGCATGTGCTCCAGAGAAATTAGCGTTCAGTCGAATCGGTGCTGCAGGCGCTGTCGCAGCCGCTGCCGGCGGAACAGCAGCCGCACTTGCCCGGATCGCGGAAGGGTCCGAGCTGCGGGTTTCTTGCGGCGAAGCGCCGGTAGGCGCGGTCGATCAGGATTCCGCCCAGGCCGAGGCTGAAGATGACGGCGACGGCGATCAGGTAGAGGCCCATCATCCGCCCAGCCCGGCAAAGCCCATGAAGGAAAGCGAGAGGATGCCGGCCAGCATCAGCGACAGCGCCGTGCCCTGCGCCAGGTCGGGCACGTTGGACAGCGTCAGGCGCTCGCGCACGCTGGCCATCAGCACCAGCGCCAGGGTGAAGCCGGCGCCGCCGCCGATGCTGAAGGTGACCGACTGCACGAAATCGTATTCGCGCGCGGTCTGGAACAGCGCCACGCCGAGCACCGCGCAGTTGGTGGTGATCAGCGGCAGGTAGATGCCCAGCGCGCGGAACAGCGCCGGGCTGTACTTCTTCAGCACCATCTCCACCAGTTGCACCGCCGAGGCGATGATCACGATGTAGGAGATCAGGCGCAGGAATTCGAGGTGGAAGGCGGTCAGCAGCAGGTTGAGGCCGTAGGCGCAGAGCGAGGCCACCAGCATCACGAAGGTGGTCGCCACGCCCATCGGAAAAGCCGTGTCGAGCTTGCCCGAGACGCCGAGGAAGGGGCACAGGCCGAGGAACATCGCCAGCACGAAGTTGTTGGCGAGCAGCGCATTGACGAAAATCTGGAAAGCGGATTCAGACATGTGGCGTCGCCTCCTTCGCCGGCAGGCCCGCCTTGCGCCGCGCCCACCACGAGAACAGCAGCAGCCAGGCGCCGAGCACGAAGAAGCCGCCGGGCGGCAGCACCATGATCACCCAGGGCTGGAAGCCGGCGCCGAACAACGCGACGCCGAACAGCGTGCCGGCGCCAAGGATTTCGCGTACCACGCCCAGCGCCAGCAGGCCAATGGTGAAGCCGACGCCCATGCCCGCCGCGTTGATCATCGCCGGCAGCGGCGGGTTCTTCGCCGCGTGCGCCTCGGCGCGGCCGAGGATGATGCAATTCACCACGATCAGCTGGATGAAGGCGCCCAGCGCGTCGTAGAGCGCCAGGCTGATGGCCTGGATCGCGTAGTCCACGGCCGTGACGAAGGTGGCGATGATCACGATGTACACCGCGATGCGCACCTCCTTCGGCGTGAGTTTGCGCATCAGCGAGACCAACCCGCAGGAGCAGACCAGCACGAACAGCGTCGCCACCCCCATCGAGATGGCATTGATCGCCGACACCGTGACGGCCAGCGTCGGGCACATGCCCAGCACCATGACGAACACCGGGTTCTGGCGCCAGACGCCCTCCATGAATTCGTCCCAGGTCTTGTATTGAGCGGCATTCATGATTTCTTCGCCAGAGTGTCTAGTTTGGGAACCAGGCGCGGCAGCAGCGCCTGCGCCGAATCGTTGATCGCCTTGCCCACGGCGCGCGAGGTGATGGTGGCGCCGGCGATGGCGTCGATCTGCCAGGCATTGGCCTTGCTGCCGTGCTTGACGGCCTTGACCTCGTTGGCCAGCGCCGAGAGGTCGGCCTTGAGCTTGACGTCGAGCGCGGTGAAGTTGGCGAGGAATTCCTTGTCGGTGATGATCTTGTCGCCGATGCCGGGCGTCTCGCGCATCGACACCACGCCGATGCCGACCACGCACTGGCAGTCCGGCTGGTAGCCGAACATGATGCGCACGTTGTCGGCATAACCCTTGCCCACGCCCTCGGCGGCGATGCCGGCGAGCTTGCCGGACTCGTCGTAGGCGGCGAAGAATTTCACCGCACCGGGTGGAATCGCCGTGTCGCCAGCGCCGACTTTTGCGATTCCGCCGCCGGCCTGGGCGACGAACTCTTCGATCGACTTCGCCTTGGGCAGCACCTTGAACACCGCGCGCTCGGTGGCGATGCGCTTGTTGGCCGCCACCGCGTCGTAGGTGCCCTGGTAGGCGCCGACGATGATCAGGCCGCAGATCGCCGAGACCAGGCCGAGGGTGCGGATCATCGCGCCGGTCGGCGATTCCGGCGGCGCGGCTTCGGGCGCGGCAACCGCGATCGGAATCACCTTCTTGTCAGTGGATGAAGGCTCGCTCATTTTTTCGGCTTGTTCGGCAGGAAACGTTTCTTCGGCGTCACCGCGCTGGCTTCTTCGCGCGAGATGTAGCCGGGGTTCAGCGGATAAGTGGCGCGCTTCTTCGCGCGATCGAGCACGCCGCGGCCGAAGGGTATGGGCTGGGTGACCTTCTCGATCAGGGGCGACGCGGCATTGGCGATCAGGATGGCGTACATCACGCCTTCCGGCAGGCCGCTGTAGTAGCGGATCACCACGGTCAGCAGGCCGATCAGCGCGCCATACACCCACATGCCCTTGGGTGTCACCGGCGAGGTCGCCATGTCGGTGGCCATGTACACCGCGCCGAGGATCAGGCCGCCGGAGAACAGCATGAAGAAGGGATTGGGATAGCGCGCCGGGTCGAAGGCGAACAGCAGCCAGGCCGTCAGCGCCGCGCTGCCCAGCACCGCCAGCGGGATGCGCCAGTCCATGTAGCGGCGCGAGGCCAGGTAGGCGCCGCAGAGCAGGATCAGCATGGGCGACGGCCCCACCGCCATGTGGCCGGAAAGCGAGGTCAGCAGTTCGTCGGCATTGGCGATGACGCCGTCGAACTTCCACTTCGCCAACGGCGTCGCCCCGGCCAGCGCATCGAGGTTCTTGGCTTTGAGCCAGGCAGTCGGCTCGGCCGGAATCATCAGCGGCCAGGCCAGGGTCGACGGGATGAACTCGGTAAAACGTCCCGGCAGGAAGGACGGCGTGTAGGTCGCGATCGCGGTCGGGAAGGCCGCCTGGACGAAGGCGCGGCCGACCAGCGCCGGATTGAAGACATTGAAGCCGATGCCGCCGAACAGCGCCTTGCCCAGCGCGATGGCCACCATGCCGGCCACCGCGCCCATCCACAGCGGGAAGCCCGGCGGCAGGGTCAGCGCCAGCAGCAGCCCGGTGATGACGGCGGAGTAATCCGACAAGCGCCCGGCCTGGGTGCCGGTGCGCACGAAGAAGCGCTCGGTGAGCAGGCAGATGCCGGTCACCACGGCGATCGAGGCCAGCGCCGAGATACCGTACTGGAAGACGTAGAAGGCGCAGATCGGCAGCAGCGAATACACCACGTTGCGCATGATGGTCTCGACCGTCTTGGTCGATTGCACATGCGGCGCGGAGCGGATTTCGATGGGCGCGGAGTTCATTGGCCCACCCCCCGGCCCCCGCCCCACGGGCGGGGGTGACGGCGGTTCGCCGCTACGCGGCTCCATGTCATTGGCTGCGCCGCCCTTGGGGCGGCCCTGCGGACGGCGCTCATGCCGCCTTCTCCCGCAGGATCTGCTTGGCAACGCGGAACTGCTGCACCAGCGGGATGTTGGACGGGCAGACATAGGTGCAGCAGCCGCATTCGAAGCAGTCGCCGAGGAAATACTGCTCGCCCATCAGGTCGTACTCGCGCTTGGCCGCCAGCATGCCCAGGGTCGAGGGATTGAGGCCCATCGGGCAGGATTCGACGCACTCGCCGCACTTGATGCAGGGATAGGTCTGGCGCGACTCGCGCTCCTGCATGTCCTCGCGGCGGAATACCAGCACGCCGGAGACGCCCTTGGTGATCGGCACGTCGAGCGAAGCGATGGCCTGCCCCATCATCGGCCCGCCGAGGATCACCTGGCGCGCATCCATCGCGTCCACCGCCGGCGCGCCGGCATAGTCGAGCACGAACTTGAGCGGCGTGCCGAGGATCACGCGGTAGTCGCCGGGCTTGGCCACGCCGGGCCCGGTCACCGTCACCACGCGCTCGGTGAGCCCCTGCCCCAGCGGCAGCAGCTTGCCCAGCGCCGCCAGCGTGCCGACGTTGCTGACCACCATGCCCAGCGCGATGGGCAGGCCGCCGGCCGGCATCTCGGCGCCGAACAGCGCCGTGATCAGCATCTTCTCGGCGCCTTGCGGGTACTTGGTCGGCACCGCCTCGACGTGGATTTCTTCCGTCACGCCGGCCGCCGCCGCGTCGGCAATGGCCTGGCGCAGCACCAGCACCGCGTCCGGCTTGTTGTCCTCGACGCCGATGATGGCGCGCACCGCGCCGGTGGCGCGCATCGCATAGCGAATGCCGGCGATCAGGTCGGCCGCATGTTCGATCATGACGCGGTGGTCGCAGGTGAGGTAGGGCTCGCATTCGCAGCCGTTCACCACCAGGGTATGCACCTTGGCCTGCTTGGGCACCGAGAGCTTGGCGTGGGTCGGAAACGCCGCCCCGCCCAGGCCGACCATGCCGGTGTCCCAGATCGCCTGCAGGATGTCCTGGCCGGTGGCCTGCGACAGGTCGCGCGGCCGGCCCCAGAGGTCTTCCTGGGTCGCGCCGGCGTGTGCGCGAATGACAATCGACTCGACCCAGGGGCCGCGCATGCCGGGACGCAGGCCGATGAACTCGACAATGCCCGACAGCGGCGCGTGGTGCGGCACCGAGAGCCACTCGTCGCTGCGCGCGATGGGCTGGCCGCGCACCACCTCCTGGCCGACGCGGACGATGGCGCGCGGCGTCTTGCCGATGTGCTGCGACAGCGGCACCGTCACCCGGTCGGGGAAGGGCAGGCGCCGTATCCTGCGCTCCGCCGTCAGCTTGCAGCCTGGCGGATGCACGCCGCGCTGGAAGGCTTCGCCGCGAAAGTAGGAGACGAGTTTCATTGGCTTAGTTGAATTTGGCGGCCCTTGCCATGAGCTTTTCCACGCCCGGCTCGCTCATGTTCCAGGGCGTGCCGGGATGGATGCAACCGGCCGTGCATTTCTCGGCGGCCTTGACGATGTCGGCGAACTTCGAGCCTCTGGGATTGGTGACCACCGCCAGCTTCTGCTCGTTGTAGACGAAAGTCTTCGGCGCCAGCGTGGTGCATTCGTCGCAGGCGGTGCATTCGGGCGACTCGATCCAGACCGGTTCGTAATCGCCACCGCCCGCCGTCGAATTCGCCGTGTCGCCAGCGCCGACTTTTTCTGTTCCCATAGCCTGAGCCACGGCACCGCCCTGCCCCAGCGCCGCGCTGATCTTCGCCAGCAGTTCCTCGCGCACGCGGCCCTCGACCTCGGCCGCATCGGCGGCCTCGGCGCCCGCGCCGGCCAGGCCGCGCAACTGGCGCCAGAAATGCAGGCGCTCCTCCGCCGACTTGATCAGCTCCTTGGTCACCAGCAGGCGCATCAGGCGGTTCTTCTTGTCCACCGCCCAGATGAAGGGGAATTTGCCTTCGCGCGCATCAAGATCGAGTTCGAGGAACTCGGCCACCGGCACCATGGACTCGTTCCAGGTCTCGGGCGGCGCCTTGCGGAAATGCTTGAGGAAACGCGCCTCGGTCGCCGCGAAATCGGCGAAGGTCATCGGCAGCGTCATGCTCTGCTGGGCGCCCGCCTCATCGACAAACTTCAGCGTGTAGGTCGGCCAGTCCGTGTCGAGCGAGGGGTTGCCTTCCAGGCTCACGCATTCGGCGAAGGTGGTGCCGGCATCCGGGTCGAAGCGGAACAGCGGATAGGCGCGGCCCTCCACCGCCAGCTTGCTCTGGTCCACGCTGCGATCGTCGCCGACGCCATGTTCGGGCGGGCACACGGCGTAGATGTTGAACAGCGCCGGGCGGCGACTGTTGAGGCCGTCGATGTAGCTCTCGATCAGGTGATTGACGTGGGCGATGGTGCCCGACATCACGTAGGAGGTGCGGTGCGCCATGCCGATCAGGCTGATCTCCTTGCGCACTTCCTGCTTGCCGCGCTGGGCATCGCCCCAGGGCGCCATGTCCGAGACCTGGCTGATGAAGCCCGAGGTGCAGGCCTGGCCGCCGGTGTTCGAATACACCTGGGTATCGACCACCAGCACCTTGATCGGCATGCCCGACATCAGCGCGCGCGACAGGTTCTGGAAGCCGATGTCATACATCGCGCCGTCGCCGCCGATCGACACCACCGGCGGGCAGAGCTGCCATTCGTCGGCGGAGAACTGCTGCCAGGTGAAGCGGCGGAAGAAATCCTCGTCGCGGTCCGGCAGGTAGTCGCCGGCCAGTTCCTTCTCGGCCATGCGCACGGCCTTGAAGCCGTCGGCCATCTTCGCCATGTGGCCTTCGAAGATGCCCATCGCCACCGAGGGCGAATCCTGAAAGAGATGCGAGGTCCAGGGGAAGGGATAGGGGTGGAAGGGATAGGTCGAGCCCCAGACCGAGGTGCAGCCCGTGGAATTGACGATGCCCATCTCGGCGCGGCCGCGCTGGCTCGGGCCTTCGACGTAACGCCACTTGAGGTCCTTGAGTTTTTCCAGCAATTGCGCGGTGTTCTTCACCCAGGCCGGGTCAAGCAGTTGCGAGGGCTTGTCGGCATTCAGCTTGTTGGCCAGGTTGGACAAGGTCAGGTCGTGCTGGCCGGTCGATTCGACGGCGCGCACCACGGCCTTGGCATCGGTCAGGTCCACCGCCGACGCCAGCTTGACGCGCATGTGCTGTTCCAGGCGCTGGATCAGGTCGTCGATGCGCTCGACGAAGGCGGCGACGCGCGGCTGCATCAGCGCCGTCACCGTCGAGGTGAACAAGTGGATCGCGGTCTTCTCGCCGCAGCCGAGGCAGGCGCCGTCGCCGCAGTTCATCGAGCCGTAGTTCTTCTTGTCCAGCAGCAGGGTTTCCAGCGCGCCGATCTTCTCGTCCAGGCTGTCGATGCGGCTGTAATCCTTGGGCGTGGTCGGCAGTTCCAGCCAGGTGTTCCAGTCGCGGCGCAGGCGCTCGACCGAATCCTCGGTCTGCGTCACCATCTTCAGCGCGTTGTCCTCGCAGACCGTCACGCACAGCGCGCAGCCCTTGCAGGTGTAGGGATTGACGGTGATCGAGAACAGGCCGCCGCTGCCCTTCTGCTTCTTCTCGCGGTTGCCCCAGTAGGGCTTGGTGGCGGAGAACTGGAAGCCGCCGAGGTGGATCTGCAACTGGGTGAATTCGGCGGCGAGCCCGGCGCGCTCGGCTTCCGGCGTCTCGGCCAGCACGGCATCCATGGCGCGGTCGAACAGCGGACGGACGAAGCCGCCTTCATTGTCGACCAGGGTGCGCAGCTTCTTCTCGATGGACCGCGCGGCGCGGCGCAGGTAGCGCGTCGGCGTGCCGCCGGTCTCGATGCGGTTGATCGCCGTGTTGAGCACGTCGCCGACCGAACTGACCAGGCCGGGGATGGCCGAGTCCGGGCATTCGACATAGCAGTTGCCGCAGGCCGTGCAGTTCTCGGCGATCCATTCCGGATGCTCGAAGCGGATGCCGGTCATGTCGCGGAACACGCCGGTGGCCGCCGGCACCAGCGAGGCGCCGATGAAGGGATCGACGATGTTGTCGTTGCCCTTGCCGGTCAGGTAGAAGTTCCCGGTCTGTTCCCAGAAGCGATGGATGTCGCCGACCTTGCCCTGCTGCGCCTCCTCCGGCGCCGGCATCTGGCGCAGCATCACCGGCAGGCCGACATCCTTCTTGACGGCGCCCTTGCGCGTGACGCCGACTTCCTTTTCGGTGATCTCGGTGAGCTCGGTGAAGCCGCGGCGCACCACGCGCAGGTTGTCGGCCACCACGCGCGCGCCCTTGCCGCCGAACTTGGATTGCAGTTGGGCTTCGATCGCGGTGAACAGCGCATCCTCGGTCAGGCCGGCGTTGGCCATGGTCGGGCTGGCGGCGAAGAATGCGCCCTGGAAGGCGATGCCCTGCATGCGCAGTTGCAACTCGGCGGCGCCGGCCTCCTCGCGCGCGATCTGGAAGGCGTCGAGGTAGAAGACGCGGATCTCGTTATCGACGATGAACTTCTGCGCCCAGAGCGGAAAGCTGGCCCAGGTTTCCTTGCCGAGGTTGGACTGGATGATGAAGAAGCCGCCCTTCTTCAGGCCCGACAGCGGGTTGCTGTGGCCGAACACCGCCGGGTCGGGCGAGAGCACGACATCGACATAGGTGTATTCGCAGTTGATGCGGATCGGCTCCGGCGCCGCCGAGAGGTAGTAGGTGGTCGGCTGGCCCTTCTTCTCCGAGCCGTACTTCGGGTTGGCCTTGATGTCCCAGCCGAGCAGCTCGAACAGGGTCATCGCCAGGTTCTTGCCCGTCGTGATCGCGCCCCAGCCGCCCACCGAGTGCATGCGCACGGTGATGGCACCCTTGGGCAGCAGATTGGGGTTTTCCGAGCCGCGCACGCCCAGCGCGCGGATCTGCGGGTACTTGTCGGCGAGGTCCTGCTGGTGCACCTCGTCCTTGGGGTTCAGCGGATCGCGCGCGAAGTCGATCGAGAGGTAGAAGAACTTGCGTTGCGCTGCCGTCGGGCAGCATGTTCTCGACGGCGCCGATCAGCGCCTCGGGTTGCAGGTCGCGGCTGCCCAGGCCATAGCAGCCGGAATACAGGCGCGGCATGTCGGCGGCGGCATACACCGCGTACTCGGCATAGGGCGCATCCTTCTGCCCCTGCGCCGCCGCCATGCCGTTCTCCACGCATTTCATCAGCGTGGCGCGCACTTCCCGCATCAGCGGCAGGTCTTCCGCCAGCGGCTGGTCGGTGCGCTCCAGCACCACCACGCCTTTCTTGCCGCGCAGCACGCGGCCCAGCAGGTCGCCGGGGAAGGGACGGAACATGGTCAGATTGACCACGCCGACCTTGAGCTTGCGCGTCTCGCGCAGGTAGTCGGCGACGGCCTCGGCCTGCACGATCATGCTGCCCATGCCGAGGATGACGTAATCGGCATCCTCGGTCTTGAAACCCGACACGCGCTGGTAGCCGCGCCCGGTAAGGGAAGCGAACTCGTCCATGCAGCCGTCGGCCAGGGCCTCGACGTGGTCGAAGAAATACGGGCGCTGGCCGGCCGTGGCCTGCATGTAGGCATCCTGGTTCTGCACCGAGCCCGACAAGCAGCGGCAGGTCCACGTCCCAGATCGCCGGCACGCGGCGCCGCTTCGGCCCGTAGAGCATCTGCTGCGCCGGGGTTGGCGAATCGATCATGTCGTCGGGCTTGCCGCAGAACTCGGCCACCAGTTCGCGCTCGGGCAGCACGCAGGATTCGATCAGGTGGCTGGTGAGGAAGCCGTCCTGGCCGATGATGGCCGGCGTCAGCGACAACTCGGCCAGCTTGCGCCCGATCAGGTTGAGGTCGGCCGCCTCGGTGGCGTTCTTCGCCATCATCTGGATGAAGCCGGTGTCATCGACGCAGTGGTAGTCGTCGTGGCCGGCATGCACGTTGAGCGAGGCCTTGGTGATGGCGCGGCAGCCCATGTTGAGCACGTAGGGCAGGCGCTTGCCGACCGCCGCGTAAAGCGATTCGTGCATGAAGGCGACGCCCTGCGCCGAGGAGAAGTTGCTGGCGCGCAGCCCCGTCATCGCCATGCCGGCGGTGACGCCGGCGGCGGCATGTTCCGATTCCGGCTCGATGAAGATCAGCGGCTTGTTCGAGATGTTGAGGTGGCCCTTGGCGACCTCCTCCGCCCAGTACTCGCCCATCTGCGTCGAGGGCGTGATCGGGTAGGCGCCGGCGGCATCCGAGGACTCGCGCTCGACGTGGATCACGGCGGTGTTGCCGTCCACCGCGTCGCGCACCCCGGGGTACTTGACCTTGCCCGCGGCGACGCCGGCGCCGGTTTGCGGCAGCAGGGTGGAGGAAAAGATTTTCTTGATCATCGACAGGCTCATGGCAGCTTCCTCAAAAACGGATTCAGACGTGCAGCGGCAGGGGCTCGTTGCGCAGGATCTTCTTGGCCGCCGCGCCCTTCACGGCGCGGTCGGGGGTCTCGAACCAGACGATGGCGCCGGTGGGGCAGCGCTCGATCGGTTCGCGCGTGGCCTGGTCGTTCCAGTCGTAATTGACCACGGCCAGATTCCTGGCAAGTTGCATCAGTTTCAGCGGCGCGTCGGCGACGCATTTGCCGCAGGCGGTGCAGGCCACCTCGCAGGAGGCTTCGGCGGTGTCGCCGTCCGCCTGGTTCTTGCAGGCGACCCAGAGGCGGTGGCTGACCGCCTCGAGGCTGAACAGGCCCTTGGGGCAGACCTCGACGCAGTCGTTGCAGGCCGTGCATTTTTCGCTATCCACCACCGGCAGGCCGTGCAGGTCCATGTGGATGGCATCGAAGGTGCAGACATTGGCGCAGTCGGCAAGCCCGAGGCAACCCCAGGCGCATTCCTTGCCGCCGCCCGAGACCACGGCCGCCGCGCGGCAGGTCTTGAGGCCTTCGTAGCGCGCGCGCAGGAAGGCGACATGGCGGCCGCCGCCGCAGGCCAGGCGCGCCACCTGCTTTTCCACCGTGCCGGCGGCGACGCCGAGCAGGTCGGCGATGTCCTGGCGTTGCTGCGGCGAACTCACCGTGCATTTGGCGGGGATGGTATCGCCGCCGACCACCTTCTCGGCGAAGTCGCGGCAGCCGGCCTGGCCGCAGGCGCCGCAATTCGACTTGGGCAGCAGGTCCTCGACCTGGCCGATGCGCGGGTCCTCGAAGACGTAGAGTTTCTTGTTGGCGATGGCGAGCAGCAGCGCGAGCAGCACGCCCAGACCGGCCATGAAGCCACCTGCCACCGCGAGATTCGTCAACGACTCCAACGTCGCCCTTCCCCCGTAATGCGATTTGGTTTAGATCTCAATAAACCGCACGCCGAACATGGTCTTCCCGCCGCGCCCTTTCATGCCCGGTGCGTGTCAGGCACGGGGCCAATCGAAAGGAAAACGGCGATCCAGAAAGCTCCGGCTCCAGCCTTGAGGGCGGACACCGTCACTCCAATCACGTCGCAGCCGGGAGTTGCTCCCGATCTACTGGGGAAGCCGGCGCGTTGACACCGACTCGGTCAAACACCGGAAGCAGGGTTCCGCCTCGGGTGGGTGTGACAAGTCCACTATAAGACTTGCGACCCCGCCATCCAAGCGGTTAATTTTATTTCCGCATTCGCGGAGTTCATCCGCCGTCGGGCAGCCCCGGGGCTAACGCCGATCCCTGACGACAAACGGCTCGACCAGCGCCTCCTGCACCGACTCGTCCCGGTTGAGGGCCCGGTCGAAGCTGGCGTTCCAGACATCGGCATTGGCCAGGTCGGCATCCTTCATGTCGGCCTTGAAAAATATCGCCTGGCGCAGGGTGGCGCCCTTGAGCCGGGTCGCCCTGAGTTTGGCATCCGTAAAATCCGCCTGCTCCATCGCCGCGCCGGTCAGGTCGGCTCCGGACAAATCCGCGCCGACCAGGCGGGCACCGGAAAACACGCCGCGGAACGCGTAGCAGTTGCGGATCGATCCGCCGGAGAGGTCGATGCCCTCCATCAACACGTCCTTCAGGTAGGCCCCCGAAAAGTCGGCGCGCACCGCACGGGTATTGATCAGGTTGGCGCCGAACAGGTTGGCGCCGGCAAGCTTGGCATCGCTCAGGTCGCCGTCATCGAAAATCGCATGAAACAGGTCGGCATCGCGCAGGTCCGCACCGGTCAGCCTGGTCCCGACAAACCTGGCCCATTTGGCATTGCTGCCGCGCAAATCCGCAGCGGAGAGGTCGGCCTTGGTGAAATCCGTGCTCTCCAGCTTTGCACCCGCCAGCCGCGCGCCGCGCAAATCCCGGCCTGCCAGCTTTTTGCGCGAGAAATCGCACTTCGAAAGGTCGGTCGCCGCCTGCGGCGCCGCGCAGTTGCCCGGCGGCAAATCGGCGGCTGCGGCAGCGACGGCGAACAGCAGCGACGGCAGGGCAATGCGGGTGCGCAGTTTCATGCCGCGATCTCCCTGGTCAGATCCCGCCCGGCTTTCCGGGATGCCGATAGACGTGGAACGGCCCGCCGGCAAACTCGATCTCGCGTTCCAGCGTGGCGCCGACCGCCAGCGCCAGCCGGATCGAGGCCTCGTTGCGGCTGTCGATCAGGCTGATCAGGCGCAGTTGCGGCAGGTGTTCGTGGGCCATACGCTGCACCGCGCGTACCGCCTCGCTGGCGTAGCCCCTGCCCCAGTGCCGCCGCGCCAGCGCCCACTTGATCTCCGGCTCCGGCCATTCGAGCGGATACCAGGGACCGACCGTGCCCAGCACGCTGCCGGTGGTCTTTTCCTCGACCGCATAGGGCCCGTAGCCGCGCAGCAGCCAGTGCCCGGCCATGCTGGCCACGGCGCGCCAGGTCGCGGCTTCGGTCAGGGCGCGGCGGAAGGTGAAGCGCGTGCATTCGGCATCCGAAAAATGCTCATGCAACGCGCGCCAGTCGTCGTGCTCAAAGGGCCGCAGCCGCAGGCGTCCGGTTTCCAGCGTTTGCGGGATCAGGAAGTTCGCAGCATCGAAACTCCGGCTCATTTCCTGATCGCTCCCCTGGCAACTTGATAGCAGGCTTCGATATGCGAGTTGCCCAGATACATCATCGCCGTGACGCTGAGCGCCACGGCGGCCGCCTGCCCGGCAAAAGGAACGTACTTCAGCACCTGCTTGGCGGAAAGCTGTACGCCGACTTTCTTCAGGGCCGCCACCACCAGTGCCTTGGTGATGGCCTTCCCCACCATGCCGCCGCCGACCTGTTTCAGCATGGCGTAGATCAGCACCTTGTGCCGCGGATCGAGTTCTTCGATCTGCTCGGGCGTCAGCCCGAATTTCCGGTTGATCGCCGGAATCAGTTGCAGCAGCAGGCCGACATCGCCGGCGATGTCCACGCCTGGAATCGGAATCAGCGACATGCCGCCGGAGGTGGCGGCGCGGCGCCTGACCATGGCTCTGCAGGAAGCGCGGACCCGGTCGAGTTCGTCCAGTGTTTTCGGCAGCATGCGATGTACGCTCAGGGTTTGCGTTCGGCGAAGCGCGGCAGGCCGTCGTCGCAATCCCACCACGACGCCTTCGCGCCGGTGTAGATGTGGAAGGCATTGGCGCAGGTGAAGGGGGTATCCACGGTGCCCAGGCGCAGGCGCCTGACTTCCGGCCGCTGGTCAAGCGCGCTGTAGATCGGGCTGCCGCAGGTGGCGCAGAACGCCCTGACCTTGTCCGGCGAGGAGCGATATTCCCTGAGCAGTTCCGCCCCGGCAAGGATGCGCAGACGCTCGGTGGCCACCGGGCTCACCGCGGCAAAGGCCGAACCCTGCGCCTTGCGGCATTGCGAGCAGTGACAGATCGAAATCTCATCAATCTCGCCGTCATACTGGTAGCGGATGCCGCCACACAGGCAGCCACCTTCGATCATTGTCCGCCTCCCATCGCGCTGTCAGTCGAAAAACACCCCCCACTGCCCTGCTTCATACGTCGCCCGTGTATTCGCCGCGCGCCGGGTAGTCCTTGGCGATCGCAAAGTCGATGGCGCCCAGCAGGTCCTGGAAAGACGGGCGGGCGAAGGGCATGGTCTGCACCGCGCCATAGTAAAGCGTGCCATCGGGCCGCACGATGTACACGCCGGGTTCGCTGAACAGGGCCGGCTCCTCGATGCCGATCGAGGTCTTGCCGCGCGAAGCGCTGATGTACAGCCCCCACTGCCGCGCGCTCTTGAGGCTCAGACCGTAGCCGAAGCGCAGGCCGGAGGCCTTGACCTTTTCCGCCATCTGCCGCGTACGGTCTTCGTCATCGCTGCTGATCGCGATGATGCCGACGCCGCGCTGCGCGAACTCAGGCGCCAGGCGTTCGAGTTCCATCAGGTACTTGGCACAGATCGGGCAATGCAGGCCGCGATAGAACACCACCAGGTCGAAGCGCTCGCCGGGCGCGGCGCCCAGCACATAGCGGCCGCCACCGGCCAGAGCTACGTTCAGGGCGGGAACGGGATGACGCGGCAACAGGGCGTGCGCATGCATTGGGGAATCCTTTCGGCAGATGATTGATTGCCCGGCCCTGCTTCGACGCGGTCGGACATGGTTCGCATGGTAGGTGAAATTGCGAGCGAAGGGCAAGGCTGAGAGCCACCGCCCAACCGGGGCGCCGCACATCGAGGCGAGCGCGTGAAGCATCGTTGGGCGCCTGCTAGACTCGGACTTGATTTCAGCATGGAGCGCAATCCGATGAAATACATTGCCCACGGCGCGGGCGGCGACGCCGATTGCATGACGCTGGCCGAAGGCCCGGCGCCGACACCCGGCCCCGGCCAGATCCTGATCGAAGTCGCCTGCGCCGGGGTGAATCGCCCCGACGTGCTGCAGCGTTCCGGCAAATACCCTCCTCCGCCCGATGCCTCGCCGGTGCTGGGCCTCGAAGTCGCGGGAACCGTCGCGGCGCTGGGTGACGGCGTAACAGAATGGAAAGTCGGCGATGGCGTTACGGCGCTAGCGCCCGGCGGCGGCTATGCCGAGTACTGCGTGGCGGCGGCCGGCCATGCGCTGCCGATCCCGGCAGGAATGGATTTCGCCACGGCGGCGGCCTTGCCGGAAACCTGGTTCACCGTCTGGGCCAACCTCGTCGACCTCGGCCGCCTGAAACGCGGCGAGCGCCTGCTGGTGCATGGCGGCTCCAGCGGCATCGGCCTCGTCGCGATCCAGTTGGCCAAGCATCTGGGCGCGGAATGCATCGTCACCGTCGGCAGCGAAGAGAAGGCGGCCTTCTGCCGCGCGTCAGGTGCGGCGCATGCGATCAACTACCGCACGCAGGACTTCGCCGCGGAAGTGAGGCGAATCACGGACGGCACGGGCGTCGACGTAATTCTCGACATGGTCGGCGCGCCCTACCTGCAGCGCAACCTGGCTTCGCTGCGCCGCGACGGGCGGCTGGTGTATGTGGCCTTCCTCGAAGGCAGCAAGGGCGAAGCCGACCTGATGCCGGTGATGCTGAAACGGTTGACCATCACCGGCTCGACCATGCGCCCGCGCACGCTTGCCGAAAAGCAGGCGATCCGCGATGCGCTGGCCGCCAACATCTGGCCGGCGCTGGCCCGCGGCGAATTGCTGCCGCATCTGTTCGCCCGCTTCCCGCTGGCGCAGGCGGCGGAAGCCCACCGCCTGATGGAATCGAGCCGGCATATCGGCAAGATCGTGCTGGAGGTCAGGCCGGAGGACGACGGGGCCGGGGTGACGAAATTTTCGCAGTTTGTGCTATTGTCCACAGACCACTTTGAGTAACTGACCGGGGAGGGGGGACTGGTCGAGCAGAGGGCACCGCTGCGACCGACCGCCGGGGGGGGGGGGGGGGGGCTGGGGGGCCCCATGGAGGCAACGGCCTCAACTAGCCCCATTGCCCCCCAACAGCCCCTTGGAGTCACGTCCCTGGCATAGCCGGCCAGGCCGCACGCGGCCTGACGCACCCGACAGCAACATCCGCCGTTCCAGAACCGTAAAACTGTGGAAACCCTGAGGGTCGTGCCATGAAGCTGACGATCGATGTCGTTTCCGACGTGGTCTGCCCCTGGTGCTTCATCGGCAAGCGCCATCTCGACCGCGCGCTGGAACTGTGGCGCGAGGAGCAGCCGGATTGCGCGGTGGCAGTCCATTGGCGGCCCTTCTTCCTCAATCCGGACTCGCCCGAAGCAGGCGAGCCATACCGGCCCTTCCTGGAAAGGAAGTTCGGCGGGCCAAAGCAGGTGGAGGAACTCTGGCAGCGCGTGAGCGAGGCGGGACGACAGGCCGGCATAGCGTTCGCCTTCGAGAAGATCGAACTGCGCGCCAATACGCTGCATGCACACCGGCTGATCCACCATGCTCAAACAGTCATGTCTGCGGCAAGGCCGGAGACGGTATCCCTTGCGGACGGCGCCGGCGGGACGGCGATTGGCGACCTGGTCGAAGCGCTTTTCGCCGCACAGTTCCTCGCCGGCCGGCATGTCGGCGATCGCGCGGTACTGGCCGATGTGGCCGCCGCCTGCGGCATGGAGCGCGAGGCCGTGCTGCGCTACCTGGAATCGGCCGCGGATGCCGAGGCGGTGCGCGGCGGCGCCGACGAGGCACGACGCAAGGGGATCAATGGCGTGCCCTTCTTCATTTTCAACAACCGGCTGGCCGCCAGCGGGGCGCAACCGCCGCAGGCACTGCTGCAGGTGATGCGCCAGGCGGCGCAGGAGGATGCCGCGGCAGCCTGAACGCCGCTAATTGCGCCGGCCCTGTCCCGCCGCCTTTTGCTCGACGGCAAACACGGCCGCTTCGACGCGCGACGTGAGGTTGAGCTTGGCCAGGATGTGCTTGACGTGCAGCTTGACGGTGTCATGGCTGATGTCGAGCACGCGGGCGATGGCCTTGTTCGACAGGCCTTGCGACAACTGCTGGAGGATCTCGCGTTCGCGCGCGGTCAGCAGCTTCAGGGTATCGGCCTTGGTCGCGGCGGCATTGCCGCCCTGCAGCAGGTTGACCAGTTTGAGCGTCATCGCCGGTGCCACCACGGTTTCGCCGCGCACCGCGCGCTGCACGGCGTCGACCACGTCTTCCGGTTCCATGTCCTTCAGCAGGTAACCCTTGGCGCCGGCCTGCAGCGCGGCGGCGAGGTCTTCCTCGGCATCGCTGACGGTCAGCACCAGCACCGGACCGTTCCAGCCGTCGGCCACCAGTTGGCGCAGCAGGCTGAGGCCGCCGTTGGGCGGCATGTTGAGGTCGGTGATGATCACGTCCGGCCTGGCGTCGCCGAGGATGCGCAGGGCATCGTCGCCGTTGCCGGCGATCGCCGCGACCTTGATCGTGCCGCGCTGCTCCAGCAACTCGGCGAGCCCCTTGCGGAACAGGGTGTGGTCATCGACCAGCATGACGCGGATCAATTCGCTGTTGTTCTGCGTGTTCATGCCCGCCGCCTCCGAACTGGCAACGCGATGCCAAACCCCGACCGTCGGCGGCTAACGACATTCGCGCTGCGCCCCCACTCGCTACGCTCATGGGTCCCCCTCCGCTGCTCATGTCGTTACCCCTCCGCCAGGCGGAAAGCTCAGCCGGACGCGGAAGCCGCCCTGCGGCAGGTTGGCGACTTCGAGATGGCCGCCGATTTTTCCGGCCCGCTCGCGCATGATGGCGAGGCCGAAGTGGTCGCGCAGGCCCGGGTGTTCCTCGAAACCGCCGACACGGTTGGCGATGGCGAAGAAACCCGGTCCGCCCTTGCCGTTGTCTTCCACCGTGGCGTTGTAATAGTCGCCCGCGGCCTCCAGCGTCATGCGGGCTTCGGTGGCGCCGGAATGGCGCGCGACATTGGCCAGCGCCTCCTGCAGGATGTGGAACACCTGGCTTTCCTTTTCCGGCTCCAGACGCAGGTCGGTAAGTTTGTTCTGGTAATGCAGGACGATCCCGGTGCGTTCCTGGAAGCCGCAGGCCAGACCCTGCAGGGCGTGGTGCAGGCCCATCGGGTCCATGCGGCTGCGGAACTGCACCAGCAGTTCGCGCAGGTGGCCGTAAGCGTCGTCCAGCGCCTGGCTGACGTCGCCGGCATACTTGCCGCTCTGCTCGAGCGACCCGTCGGCAATGGCATTGTTGAGCATGGCCATGCGCATCTTCATGTAGGCCAGGGTCTGCGCCAGCGAATCGTGGATTTCGGCGGCCATCATCTGCCGTTCGCTGGTCAGCACGATGCGCAGGTTTTCGCGCTTCAGGCGCGCGTTCTCCAGCGCCATGCCGAGGTGCTCGCCGATCGAGCGGAACAGCAGCGCGACTTCCTCGGGCAGCTCGAAAGCCTCCGGCAGGAACAGGTTGTAGGTGCCGAGCAGGCGACCGGCATTCGACAGGGGCACCACCACCATGGCCTGGCAGCCCTTTTCGAAAAAATCTTCGTGGTTGCGTTCGGCGCAGGGCTTGAGGTCGATCTCGAACAGGGGGCGGTCCTGCTTGATCGCAATGCCGCACTGGCCGCAATCGCGGGAAACCAGGCGCTCCTTTTCGACCACGGCGGGCGGCAGGCCGCGCGAGGCCACCATGCGCAGGTGCAGGCCGTCGCTGGTCAGCACCCGGACCACGCCGGCATCGGCCTTGGCGAGGCGGATCATGGTGCCGAGAAAGCGCCCCAGCAGCTCGTCGAGATCGTCCTCGTCGGCGAGGTTGCTGGAAATCTCGGCGAGCACATGCAGCGCTTCGAGCGTATGGCCGCCCGAGGGGTCGAGATCGGGTTCGGCGGGCGGGGCTGGATGGTCGGGAGTGTTCATGGCTCAGTCGGGTACCGCCCATGCCCCGGTGCCGATCTTGTCCGCCCACATCAGCGCGGCGATGGTCTTGCCGTCGGTGATCTCGCCGTCGCGCACCGCCAGCACGGCGTCGGCCACGCTCATCTCGACGACGTCGAGGAACTCGCCGTGGTCGCGCTGGTGGCCGACGTAAATCAGTCCGCTGGCCCAGAAGATTTCGATCCGCTCGTCGGAATAGCCGATGCAGGGATGCAGGGTACCCAGGTGCCGCCAGAATTTGGCCTGGTGCCCGGTTTCCTCGCGCAGCTCGCGCTTCGCCGTGTCCAGCGGATGCTCGTCGGGATCGATCTTGCCGGCCGGCAGTTCGACGAAAACGCGCTGCAGCGGATAGCGGAACTGATTCTCGAACAGGAGGTTGCCGTTCTCCAGGACCGCCAGCACCACCACCGCGCCTGGATGTGCAATCCATTCGCGAACGGTCTTGTGCCCGTTCGGCAGGCGCACCGTGTCGCGCCGCACATGCAGCAGTTCGCCGTCAAAGACAGGTTCGCTGGCGATGGTGTGTTCGATCAGGTCGGAATCATCCATGATGCAGTCAGGGATTATTTGATACTTGAACTTTCAGGGACGGCCGCCATCTTATATTAGACATCACCGATAAAGGAAAACGACATGTCAGGCTTGATCCCCGGTTTGAGCAGCGACGGCGTGGTGACCATCAACCGAGTCCTGCTACGTGAAGGATATACCATCGACGACCTCGAGGAACGGGTTGCGATGCTCTGCGAGAACGTAAAAACCTACCACTCCGAGACGGGCTTTCTCGGCGGCATGGTGGTGCTGAACAGCGGCCAGGTATCCAACGAAGGCAGTACCATCGGCCAGGCGGTAAATAGCCCGCTGCAGGACCGCGAGGCGCTGATCATCACCTTCTGGGAATCCTTCGCCCAGCATGAGGCGTCGCACCGCAGCGAGACCTTCCAGCCCCTGTTTCAGCAAGTTCTCGAACTGTGCGAAAACGGAAACGAGGAAATCGCGTATCGCATGCTGTGGTCGGGCAAGGCTTACTCGCCCGAGGAGGCTGCGGAAGCGAAGGCAGCCAAGGAACGATACGCGAAAGCCGCGGGGCGGGGGGGGGGGGGGGGGGGGGGGGGGGGAGAGGGGGGGGGGGGGGAGGCTTACTCGCCGGCCGAAGCAGCGAAAGCGAAGGCCGCCAAGGAGCGCTACGCGAAAGCCGCGTAGCTGGAGGATCCTAGAGCGAGCGCATCAGCGCGGTGGTGCAAACCAGCATCACCGCGTCGGGGAACAGGCCGAAGGCCGCCACCGCCAGCCCGTTGAGCGACAGCAGGACGCGCAGATCGAGGCCGGCGGTGATGGGCGCGGAATCCACCGGTGCATCGAAGTACATCAGCTTGACCACCCGCAGGTAGTAGAAGGCGCCGATCAGCGAGAACATCACGGCGATCACGGCGACCGCCGTGTAGCCGGCCTTGACCGCGGCCAGCAGCACCGCGAACTTGGCGAAGAAGCCGATGAAAAAGGGAATGCCGGCCATGGAGAACATGATGATCAGCATCATCGCCGCGAACCACGGGCTGCGCTTGTTGAGACCCTTGAAATCTTCCAGGTTCTCGGCCTCATAGCCGGCCCGCGACAGCAGCAGAACCATGCCGAAGGCGCCCAGCGACATCAGTACGTAGGCCACCGTGTAGTACAGCGCCGAACTGTAGGCGTTGATCGCGGTAAATGGATCGAGTTGCCCGCCGACCAGGCCGGACATCAGGCCCAGAACCATGTAGCCCATGTGGGAAATCGCCGAGTAGGCCAGCATGCGCTTGATGTTGGTTTGCGCGATGGCCGCCAGGTTGCCGAGACCGATCGAGAGCACCGCCATGATCAGCAGCATCTTCTGCCAGTCGACGGCGAGGCCGAACAAGCCATAGACCAGCAGGCGCAAAGCCATGGCGAAGGCGGCAAGCTTCGGTGCCGAGCCGATGAACATGGTCACGACGGTCGGCGCACCGTGATAAACGTCGGGGATCCACATGTGGAACGGTACCAGGCCCAGCTTGAAGGCGACGCCGGCGACCAGGAACACGAGACCGAATACCAGCACCGCCTTTTCGGTATTTCCCTGGTACAGGGCCTGCGCCACGCCCGCCAGCTCGAGGCTGCCGGTGGCGCCGTAAATCATCGACATGCCATAGAGCAACAGGCCGGAAGCCAGCGCGCCGAGCACGAAATACTTCATCGCCGCCTCGGTGCCGCGGGGATTGTCGCGGTCGATGGCGACCAGGCCGTAGAGCGAAAGCGACATCAGTTCCAGGCCGAGGTACATGGTGAGGAAGTTGGCCGCGGAAATCATCACCATCATGCCCAGCGTCGCGTACAGCACGAGCAGGTAGAACTCGCCCTTGTCCAGGCCGCGTTCGGCCAGGTACTGCCGGCCGTAGATGAGCATCATGATCACGGCGAAATAGGTGATCAGCTTGAGGAAATCGGACAACAGGTCGTCCACGAACATGTTGCCGAAGGTCAGCGTGGTCTGGCCATCGGTTGTGACGAGGGTGATCGCGGCGCAGCCCAGCAGTGCCACCACCGACAGCAGGGCGGCCATCCAGCGGTGCGTGGCGCCGAAGACCAGGTCGACAAACAGGACCAGGAAGGACATCAGCAGGAGAAATATCTCCGGCGCTGCCGGGTACAGGTCGGGCATCACGAAATTCTGAAGCATCGCTGTTCTCGCGCCTTTAGAGCTTGCTCAGCGCAACATGCTTGAGCAGGTTGTCCACGGAGGCGTGCATCACCTCGGTGAAGGGGAAGGGGTAGACGCCCATCAGCAGGACGCAGAGCGCGAGCAGGCCGAGCACCAGGAATTCGCGGCCGTCGATGTCCTGCAGTTCGGCGACGTGCGGGTTGCCGGCCGGTCCGTAGACCACGCGCTTGATCATCCACAGGGTATAGGCGGCGCCGAGGATCAGCGTCGTCGCGGCGGCGAAGCCAAGCCAGAAATTCGTCTTGATCGCACCGAGGATGACCATGAACTCGCCGACGAACCCGGAGGTCGCGGGCAGGCCGGAATTGGCCATGGCGAAGAAGACGAACAGCGCGGCGAACTTCGGCATGGTGTGCACCACGCCGCCGTAATCGGCGATCATTCGCGAGTGCATGCGGTCGTACATGACGCCGACGCAGAGGAACATGGCGGCGGAGATGAAGCCGTGGGAAATCATCTGCACCAGGGCGCCCTCGACGCCGATCTGGTTGAAGATGAAGAAA
The DNA here is from genome assembly GCA_016708585.1 of Sulfuritalea sp. Taxonomy (GTDB): domain Bacteria; phylum Pseudomonadota; class Gammaproteobacteria; order Burkholderiales; family Rhodocyclaceae; genus Sulfuritalea. Next base: position 32,252 of record JADJFK010000005.1, read on the forward strand.
CCGAGGGTGACGAAGCCCATGTGCGAGATCGACGAGTAGGCGATCAGCTTCTTCATGTCGGCCTGCACCAGCGCGACGAAACCGATGTAGACGACGGCAATCAGCGACAGGGCGATCATCATCGGCGCCAGGGTGTGGCTGGCATCGGGCACGATCGGCAGCGAGAACCGGACGAAGCCGTAGGCGCCGAGCTTCAGCGCGATGGCGGCCAGCACCACCGAACCGCCGGTGGGCGCCTCGACGTGGGCGTCGGGCAACCAGGTATGCACCGGCCACATCGGCACCTTGACCGCGAAGGAGACCAGGAAGGCGATGAAGATCAGGATCTGCGGCTTGATGCCGATCGGCAGCTGGTGCCAGTCGAGGATGCTGAAGCTGCCACCGGATTCGAGGAACAGCCAGATCAGGGCAACCAGCATCAGCAGGGAGCCGAGCAGCGTGTAGAGGAAGAACTTGATTGCGGCATAGACGCGGTTGGGGCCGCCCCAGACGCCGATGATGATGTACATCGGGATCAGCGAAGCCTCGAAGAAGACGTAGAACAGCACGCCGTCGAGCGCGCTGAAGATGCCGTTCATCAGGCCGGACATGGCGAGGAAGGCGCCCATGTACTGCGCCTGCTTCTCTTCGATCACTTCCCAGCCGGCCAGCACCACGAACACGGTGATCAGGCTGTTGAGCAGGATGAAGGGCATCGAAATGCCGTCCACCCCGAGCAGGTACCAGACATTGAAGCGGGTGATCCAGGGCAACTGTTCGACGAACTGCATGCCGCTTTGCGTCGCGTCGAACCGGGTGTACAGCGGGATCGTGACGAGGAAGCCGGCGATGGCGACGGCCAAAGCCAGCCAGCGTACCAGCGTACGGCGCTCGGAGCCGACGGCAAACACCAGCACGGCGCCGAGGATGGGGACCCAGATTGCGAGACTCAGGAGTTGCGAATTCATCGGTTTCCTATTCCATCTGGCCGGTGTGCTTGAGCATGTGCTTTCATCAGGCCCTGCTGATCCAGAGCGTCAGCAGCGCAAAGACGCCGAATATCATGCCGAACGCGTACTGATAGATGCGGCCGGTCTGGAACAGCCGCACCAGGCCGGAAATCCAGCCGACGGCGCCGGCCGAGCCGTTCACCATCACGCCGTCGATCAGGACCTGGTCGCCGCCCTTCCACAGGCCGCGACCAAGCAGGCGTGCGCCGCCGGCGAAGAACCAGTCGTTGAAACGGTCGAAGCCGTATTTCTCTTCGAGGATCATCGCCGGGAAAGCCAGTTTCTGCTTGATCACCGCGGGCAGGTCGGGACGCAGGATGTAGAGGTACCAGGCCGTGGCGGCCCCGGCCAGAGCCAGCCAGAACGGCAGGGTCATCACGCCGTGCAGCATCATGCCGAAGATGCCGTGGAACTGCGCCGCCATGGCGGCCATGCCCTTGTGCGTCGCGGCGATCACGATCGCGTCGCCGAACCAGTTGCCGTAGAGGATGGTGCCGATCAGCCAGCCGGAGCCGATCGCCGGGATGGCCAGCAGGACCAGCGGCAAGGTCACCACCTTGGGTGACTCGTGGGGCTCGACCGGACCATGGTGACCGTGGTCGTCGTGGGCATCATGGTGCGCGCCGTGGCCGTGGTCATCATGGCCGTGGCGGAAACGCTCTTCGCCATGGAAGGTGAAGAAGATCAGGCGGAAGGAATACAGGCCGCCGACGAAGACCGCCGCCAGGGCGCAGACATAGGCAAAGCCGGCCAGCGGCACCTGGGCGAAATGCACCGCCTCGATGATCGAGTCCTTGGAGAAAAAGCCGGCGAAGGGCGGCAGGCCGGCGTTGGCGATGGCGCCGATCAGCATCGTCGTATAGGTGATCGGCATGTATTTGCGCAGGCCGCCCATCTTGCGCATGTCCTGCTCGTGGTGCATGGCGATGATCACCGAGCCGGCGCCGAGGAACAGCACCGCCTTGAAGAAAGCGTGCGTCATCAGGTGGAAGATCGCCACAGAATAGGCCGAAGCGCCCAGCGCCATGGTCATGTAGCCGAGTTGCGACAGGGTCGAATAAGCAACGACGCGCTTGATGTCGGTCTGGACGATGGCGATCAGCGCCATGAACAGCGTGGTGATGCCGCCGATGACGATGACGAAGGACAGCGCGGTGTCGGACAGTTCGAACAGGGGCGACATGCGCGAAACCATGAAGATGCCGGCCGTGACCATGGTCGCGGCGTGGATCAGCGCCGAGATCGGTGTCGGACCCTCCATCGAGTCGGGTAGCCAGACGTGCAGCGGAAACTGCGCCGACTTGCCCATGGCGCCGATGAACAGGCAGATGCAGACGGCGGTGATCAGCGGCCAGCCGGTGATAGCCTCAGTCATCGTGGCGAGTTCCTTGGCCTTGCCGAACACCGTGGCGTAATCGAGGCTGCCGGCATAGGCGGCGATGAGGCCGATGCCGAGCAGGAAACCGAAATCGCCGACGCGGTTGACCAGGAAGGCCTTGAGGTTGGCGTAGATCGCGGTCTCGCGCACCGACCAGAAGCCGATCAGCAGGTAGGAGACCAGGCCCACGGCTTCCCAGCCGAAAAAGAGCTGGACGAAATTGTTGCTCATGACGAGCATCAGCATCGAGAAGGTGAACAACGAAATGTAGCTGAAGAAGCGCTGGTAGCTGTGGGTGCCGGCCTTGCTGTCGGCGGGCCAGTTGTCCTCGTCGTGGGCCATGTAGCCGATGGTGTAGATGTGCACCATCAACGAAACGAAGGTCACCACCAGCATCATCAGCACGGTCAGCTGGTCAATCAGGAAGCCGATCTCGAGCTTGAGTCCGCCGGATTCCATCCATGTGTAGACAGCCCCGTTGAAGGTGTGTCCGGCCTGGACGTCCTGGAAGATGATCACTGAAAGGACGAATGAGAGGGCGACACCGGCGATGGTGACGATGTGCGCCCCGGCGCGGCCCAGAATGCTGCCGAAGAAGCCGGCGAGGACGGCACCGAGCAGCGGCGCCAGCGGAACGAGTAGGTAGAGTGTCTTCATGCCCATTGGCCCTCTAGCCCTTCAGCGTGTCGAGATCCTCGACATCGATGGAAGACAGATTGCGGAACAGCACCACCAGTATGGCGAGGCCGATAGCGGATTCGGCGGCGGCCACGACCAGGATGAAAAACACGAAGAGCTGGCCGGAGAGGTCGTTGAGGTAATGCGAGAAGGCGACGAAATTCAGGTTCACCGCCAGCAGCATCAGTTCGATGGCCATCAGCAGCACGATCAGGTTCTTCCGGTTGAGGAAGATGCCGACGATGCTGATGGCAAACAGGATGGCGGCCAGGATCAGGTAGTGCGACAGCGAAATCATGGCTGCTCCCCCTTGCCGGCCGAAGGCAGTTCGACTTCGGGCGTCATCTTGACCAGGCGCATGCGGTCCGCGGCCTTGACCGCGATCTGGTCTGCCGAATGCATGGCCTTGTTGTCCTTGCGCCGGCGCAGGGTCAGCATGACGGCGGCAATGATGGCCACCAGCAGGATGACCGAGGCGATCTCGAAGGGATAGGCATACTCGGTATACAGCACCCGTGCCAGCTCCTTGGTATTGCTGTAGTCCGCCGGCAGATTGTGCGGCGGCAGGTTTGCCGGGCTGAAATAACGGCCGGAAAGCACCAGCGCCATTTCCGCCACCATCAGGCCGCCGACCAGCGCGCCGATCGGCAGGTTCTTCCAGAAGCCCTGGCGCACGCGCTCGATGTTGATGTCGAGCATCATCACCACGAAGAGGAACAGCACCATCACCGCACCGACATAGACCATGATCAGCACGAGGGAGAGGAACTCGGCCTGCAGCAGCATCCACAGCCCGGCGACATTGAAGAAGGCCAGCACCAGGAACAGCACCGCATGCACCGGATTGCGCGCCGTGATCACGCGCAGCGCGGCCAGCACCGTCACGGCGGAGAAGATGTAGAAGAGTACGGATTTGAATTCCATGGCGGGTTCAGCGGTAGGGGGCGTCTTGCGCGCGGTCTGCGGCGATCTGCGCTTCGTTCCTGTCGCCCACGGCCAGCAGCATCTGCTTGGTGTAGTACAGGTCGCCGCGCGCCTCGCCGTGGTACTCGAAAATGCGGGTCTGCACGATGGCATCCACCGGGCAGGCTTCCTCGCAGAAGCCGCAGAAGATGCACTTGGTCAGGTCGATGTCGTAACGGGTGGTGCGGCGGCTGCCATCCTCGCGTTCGGCCGCCTCGATGGTGATCGCCAGCGCCGGACAAACCGCCTCGCAAAGCTTGCAGGCGATGCAACGCTCCTCGCCGTTCGGATAGCGGCGCAGGGCGTGCAGGCCGCGGAAACGATTGCTTTGCGGCGTCTTCTCTTCGGGGTACTGCACGGTGATCTTGCGCGCGAACATGTAGCGGCCGGTCACCGCCATGCCCTTGAACAGTTCCTTGAGGAACAGGCTGCCTATGAAGTCTTTTGCACCCATGGTGAGTCTCCCGGCCCTATTTCCAGATGCTCAGCGGCGACATCATCCAGACGCCGATCACCAGAATCCAGACCAGCGTCAGCGGCACGAACACCTTCCAGCCCAGGCGCATGAGCTGGTCATAGCGATAGCGCGGGAAGGTGGCGCGAATCCAGAGGAAGAAGAACAGGATCGCCGCCATCTTCGCCGCCATCCAGTGGAATCCGTCCGGAATGAAGCCGACGGGAGACAGCCAGCCGCCGAGGAAGAAGATCGAGGTCATCGCCGAAATCAGGATCATGTTGGCGTATTCGGCGAGGAAGAACATCGCGAAGGCCATGCCGGAATATTCGACCATGTGGCCGGCGACGATTTCCGATTCGCCTTCGACCACGTCGAAGGGCGCGCGGTTGGTTTCCGCAACTCCGGAAATCAGGTAGACCGCGAACATGGGCAGCAGCGGCAGCCAGTTCCATGAGAGGAAGCCCAGGCCCATGCCGGCTCCGCGGCCCTTGTCCTGCGCCATCACGATGTCGCTCAGGTTGAGGCTGCTGGATACCATCAGCACGGTGATCAGCGCCAGGCCCATCGAGATCTCGTAGGAGATCATTTGCGCCGAGGCGCGCATGGCGCCGAAGAAGGGATATTTTGAATTCGAGGCCCAACCGGAGATGATGATGCCGTAGACGCCGACCGAACTTAAAGCCAGCAGATACAACACGCCGGCATCGACGTTGGCCAGCACCCAGCCCGGAGAGAATGGAATGACCGCCCACAAGGCCAGCGCCGGCGCGATGGCCATGATCGGGCCGAGCACGAAAAGCTTCTTGTCCGCCGCGGTCGGAAACAGGACTTCCTTGAAGAACAGCTTCATGCCATCGGCAATGGGTTGCAACAAGCCCCACGGACCGACGCGATTGGGGCCGATGCGAACCTGCATCCAGCCGATGATCTTGCGCTCCCAGAAGGTCAGGTAGGCCACCGACAGCAACAAGGGAGCCATGATCAGGACGATTTTGGCCAGCGTCCAGAGCAAGGGCCAAACGGGCTTGACCAGGTTCCACAGCGGCGCCCATAGCGGGCCGAGAACGGAAGCCAGGAGGTTGAGGACGGTGGCTTCCATCACGCCTTCTCCACGCCCAGAACGGCAGACATCGGACCCAGCGCGACGGTATCGGCATGCGCCGCGGCGATACGGACCACGCCATCGGGCAGTCCGGCGTCGAGCTGTGCCGCAAGGGTCACGCTCGCCGTGCCGCCAGCGCCGACTTTTATCAAGTCGCCGGCGGCAAGGCCGAATTTCTTGAGCATCGCCGCATTCATGCGTGCCGTGGGTGCCGCGGAATCGGCTGCACCCTGCAACGCCGGAGCGCGTCGCACCAGGGGATCGGCAAAGTGGATCGGCACGTCGGCGACGCGTTCGATACCGCCGGCAGCAGCCGTCAGATTCAGCGCGATCCCATTCACGCCGTTGTCGAGTCCGGAAACAAACTCGGGCTTGCCGCCCAGCGCTTCGGTACGCACGTCCTCGCTGCTGTTGAACTCGAAGCCGTTGAGCGCCAGCAGGTTGCCCAGCACGCGCAGCACCTTCCACGCCGGCCGGGTTTCACCCAGCGGCTTGGCGGCGGCGAAGAAGCTCTGCACGCGCCCCTCGGTGTTGACGAATGTACCGGAGGTCTCGGAGAACGGCGAAACCGGGAGCAGGACTGCGGCGTAATCAAGCATGGCCTGCGATTTGAAGGGGGTCATGACAACGACGGCGGCCGCCTTGGTGAGCGACGCCAGCGCCTGTGCGCCATCGGCGCAGTCGAATTCGGGTTCGGCGCCAACCACCACATAGGCTTGGCGGGGATCCTTGAGCATCGCCGTGGCGTTGAGGCCGGCAGTGCCCGGCACGGCCTTGGCCACATATCCGCCCACGCTGCTGGCTGCTTCGCCGAGGAAGCCGTATTTGCCGCCGAGCAGGGTCGCCAGTTGCTGGGCCAAAGCGTTCAGGGTCGCCGCCGCCGGATGCTGCTGGGCGAAGTTGCCGAGCAGAATTGCGGTATTGCTCCCGGAAACCAGGCTCGCCGCAATCGCTTTCGCCGTGTCACCGGCGCCGACTTTTCCGAGTGCGGCATCCGCAGCCTTGCCCTTGAGTTCGGCCACCGCCTTGACGATCTCCGCCAGGGCGGCAGGCAGTTGCGACGGCGCGACAATGGCGCGTGCCGCGAGCTTGATCAGGAGGTCGTCGTCGGCACTGTGCAGGATGCTGACCTGTGCGCCCTTCTTGGCAGATTGCCGCAGGCGCTGCGCTATCAACGGATGATCCTTGCGCAGGAAGGACCCAACCACCAGCACGCGATCCAGACCGCCGATGTCGGCGATCTTCATTCCCAGCGATGGGATTCCGGCACGCTTGCCATCGGCCGAGAAATCGCTATGACGCAAACGGAAATCAATGTTCTCGCTGCCCAGGCCGCGCAACAGCTTCTGCGCCAGGTACAGTTCTTCCAGCGTCGCATGCGGGCTCACGAGGCCGCCGATGGCCGCACCACCGTGGGTTTTCGCCACGTCGCGCAAGGCATGGGCGGCGTAGTCGAGGGCGACGTTCCAGTCGACCTCTTTCCATTCTCCGCCCTGCTTCACCATCGGTCTGGTCAGGCGATCTGCCGAATTCAGGCCCTGGTAGGAGAAGCGCTCCTTGTCGGTCAGCCAGCATTCGTTGATGTCTTCGTTCTCCAGCGGCAGCACGCGCATCACCTTGTCGTGCTTGGTCTGAACGATCAGGTTGCTGCCGAGGCCATCATGCGGACTCACCGACTTGCGCCGGGACAATTCCCAGGTGCGGGCCGAGAAGCGGAAGGGCTTGGAGGTCAGCGCACCGACCGGACACAGGTCGATGATGTTGCCGGAGAGTTCGGTATCCACGGTCTTGCCGATGAAGGGCATGACCTCGGCGCGTTCGCCGCGGTAGGACTGGCCGAGTTCCATGAAGCCGGCGATCTCGGCGGTGAAACGGATGCAGCGCGTGCAGTTGATGCAGCGGGTCATGTCGGTAGCCACCAGCGGACCGAGATCCTTGTCGGGCACGACGCGCTTCTCTTCTTCGTACTTCGAGGCGGACTCGCCGTAGCCGACCGCGAGGTCCTGCAACTGGCACTCGCCACCCTGATCGCAGATCGGGCAATCCAGCGGGTGGTTGATCAGCAGGAACTCCATCACCGCCTTCTGTGCCTTGACCGCCAGATCGGAATGGGTGAACACCTTCATGCCGTTGGTCACCGGCGTGGCGCAGGCGGGCATCGGCTTCGGCGCCTTTTCCACCTGGACCAGGCACATGCGGCAGTTGGCCGCAATGGACAGCTTCTTGTGGTAGCAGAAGTGCGGGATGTAGGTACCCAGTTGATGGGCGGCCTCGATGATGGTGCTGCCCTCTGCAACCTGCAGCGTCTTGCCGTCGATTTCGATCTCGACCATTACGCCGCTCCTGCCTTGAAGAAGCCGCTACCGGCACGCTGAACGTCCGGATCGACCAGGCACTTCTTGTTCTCGATGTGGTACTCGAACTCGCTCCTGAAATGCTTGATGAAACTGCGCACCGGGAAGGCGGCGGCATCGGCGAGCGCGCAAATGGTCTTGCCCATCATGTTGTCGGTCACCCGATTCAGCAGGTCGAGGTCTTCGGGACGGCCTTCGCCGTGCTCGATGCGATGCACGACACGATACAGCCAGCCGCTGCCTTCGCGGCAGGGCGTGCATTGGCCGCAGGATTCTTCGTAGTAGAAGTAGGACAGGCGCTCCAGCGCCTTGACCATGCACACCGTCTCGTCCATGACGATCACCGCGCCGGAACCGAGCATGGAGCCGGCCTTGGCGATCGAGTCGTAATCCATGGTGCAATCCATCATCACGTCCGCGGGCAACACCGGGGCCGAGGAGCCGCCGGGGATCACCGCCTTGAGCTTGCGTCCGCCGCGCATGCCGCCGGCCATTTCCAGCAGTTTGGCAAAGGGTGTGCCCATCGGCACTTCGTAGTTACCGGGACGATTGACGTGGCCGGATACCGAGAACAGCTTGGTGCCGCCGTTGTTCGGCTTGCCCAGGTTCAGGTAGGCCTCGCCGCCCATGCCCAGAATGAAGGGAATGGCCGCGAAAGTTTCGGTGTTGTTGATCGTGGTCGGCTTGCCGTAGAGGCCGAAGTTCGCCGGGAAAGGCGGCTTGTAGCGCGGCTGGCCCTTCTTGCCTTCGATGGACTCGAGCAGGCCGGTTTCCTCGCCGCAGATGTAGGCGCCCCAACCATGGTGCGCGAACAGGTCGAAGCTGAAACCGGAACCGAGGATGTTGTCGCCCAGATAGCCGGCGGCGCGGGCCTGGTCGAGTGCCTCCTCGAAACGCTGGTAGATCTCGAAGATTTCACCGTGGATGTAGTTGTAACCACGCTTGGCGCCCACCGCATAGCCGGCGATGATCATGCCTTCGATGGTCGAATGCGGGTCGAAGCGCAACAGGTCGCGATCCTTGAAGGTGCCGGGTTCACCTTCGTCGGTGTTGCAGACGACGTATTTCTCCGGCGCCGCCTTGGGCATGAAGCTCCACTTGAGGCCGGTCGGGAAGCCCGCACCGCCGCGCCCGCGCAGCACCGACTTCTTGACTTCGGCGATCAGGTCGTCCTGGCTCATCTTGCTCGAGCACGCGGCGTAGCTGGGCGTAAGCCGCCGCGCGCTTCGTAGTCCTTGAGGCTCCAGCCGGCATCACCCCTGGCCCAACCGGTGGTCAGCAGCGGATCGATGGTGTCAATCAGAGCCATCTTATTTGCACTCCGCCAGCAGCTTGTCGATCTGGTCGGGCAACATGAAGCTGCACATGCGCTTGTTATTTACCAGCATCACCGGTGCATCGCCGCAAGCGCCCATGCACTCGCCTTCCTTCAGTGTGAACTTGCCGTCGGCGGTGGTTTCGTTGAAGTCGATGCCGAGCTTTGACTTGACGTAATCGGCGGCGTGCACGCCCCCCGAAAGCGCGCAGGGCAGATTGGTACAGACGGTGATCTTGTACTTGCCGACCGGATGCAGGTCGTACATGTTGTAGAAGCTTGCCACCTCGAAGGCCGCCATCGGTGCCATGCCCAGGTACTCGGCCACGGCGGCGATGGTTTCCTGGGCAGCCAGCCCTTCTCGTCCTGGGCGATCACCAGCGCCGCCATTACCGCGGACTGCTTCTGCTCGGCCGGGTATTTGGCGACCTCGCGGTCGATCCTGCGCAAGGCCTCGGGGCTCAATTTTTCGTAGTCGTTATTCATGCGGCGGTCTATCTGTCTACGTCGCCAAGAACCAGGTCGATGGTGCCGATCACGGCGGTGGCATCGGCCAGCATGTGGCCACGGCACATCTCATCGGTGGCAGCCAGGTGCGGGATGCCCGCGGTGTGCAGCTTGATGCGGTAGGGCTTGTTGGCGCCGTCGGACACGGCCCAGACGCCCATCTCGCCCTTGGGATGCTCGATCACTGCATAAGCTTCGCCGGGGGGAACGTGCATGCCCTCGGTGAACAGCTTGAAATGGTGGATCAGTTCCTCCATGCTGCCCTTCATCTTCTCGCGGCTGGGCGGCGCGACTTTATGGTCGTCGCTGATCACCGGGCCCGGATTATTGCGCAGCCAGGCTATGCACTGCTTGATGATGCGGTTGGACTGCGCCATTTCTTCCATGCGCACCAGGTAGCGGTCGTAGGTGTCGCCGTTGACGCCCACCGGGATGTCGAAGTCGAGCCGGTCATAGACCTCGTAGGGCTGCTTCTTGCGCAGGTCCCATTCGATGCCGGAGCCGCGCAGCATGGCGCCGCTGAAGCCGAGTTGCAGGGCGCGCTCGGGGCTGACCACGCCGATGCCGACGGTGCGCTGCTTCCAGATCCGGTTGTCGGTCAGCAGGGTGTGGTATTCGCTCAGGTAGACCGGGAAGCGGTTGGTGAAGTCCTCGAGGAAATCCAGCAGGGTGCCGTTGCGCGCCTCATTCAACTCCTTGACCGTCTGCGCGTTCTTGAAGCGGTTTTCCTGATACTTCGGCATCTGGTCCGGCAGGTCGCGATAGACGCCGCCGGGCCGGTAGTAGGCCTGATGCATGCGGATGCCGCAGGTCGCCTCAAGGATGTCGAACAGGTCCTCGCGCTCGCGGAAAGTGTACAGCACCATGGTCATGGCACCGATGTCGAGGGCATGGGTGCCGATGTTCAGGAGGTGGTTCTTGATCCGCGTAATCTCGTCGAACATGACGCGGATGTACTGGGCGCGGATCGGTACCTCGACGCCGAGCAGGCGCTCGACGGCCAGGCAATAGACGTGCTCGCTGGGAATCATCGAGGTGTAGTCGAGGCGATCCATGTAAGGCAGCGTCTGCAGCCAGGTGCGGGTTTCCGCCAGCTTCTCGGTGCCGCGATGCAGGAGGCCGATGTGCGGATCGGCGCGAACGATGACCTCGCCGTCGAGTTCCAGCACCAGGCGTAGCACGCCGTGCGCGGCGGGGTGCTGCGGGCCAAAATTGAGCGTGTAGTTTCTGACGTCAGCCACGGCCGGCCTTTCCGTAGTTTTGCTCGCGCACGATGCGCGGCGTCACTTCGCGCGGCTCGATGGTCACGGGCTGGTACACCACGCGCTGCTGCTCCGGGTCGTAACGCATTTCGACATAGCCGGAAATCGGGAAGTCCTTGCGGAAGGGGTGACCGACGAAACCATAATCGGTGAGGATGCGGCGCAGGTCGGGATGGCCCTCGAAATGGATGCCGAACAGGTCGAAGGCCTCGCGCTCGTACCAGTTGGCGACGTTCCAGACATCCACCACCGATTCCAGCACCGGAAACTCGTCGTCGGTCGGAAACGCCTTCACCTGCAGGCGCCAGTTGTGGGTGAGCGAAAGCAGCTGGCTCACCGCCGCATAGCGCGGCCCTTGGTAGCCGGTGAATTCGGAATAGTCGATGCCCGACAGGTCCATCAGTTGCTCGAAGCTGAAGGCGGGATCGTCGCGCAACTGGCGCATCACCGCGAGGTAGTTCGCGGCGGGAACAGCGACACTCACCTCGCCATGATTGATGACCGGCTCGCCGATGCGATCGCCGAAGCTTTCCTTGAGTTGCCGGCAAAGGCGTTCCAGTTTCGCGCTCATGCTTGGTCAGGTTCAGCGTGCAATGGTGGTTGTGCGGCGGATCTTGCTCTGCAACTGGATCAGGCCGTAAAGCAGTGCTTCCGCGGTCGGCGGGCAGCCCGGGACATAGACGTCGACCGGCACGATGCGATCGCAGCCGCGCACCACGGAATAGGAATAGTGGTAGTAGCCGCCGCCGTTGGCGCAGGACCCCATGGACAGTACCCAGCGCGGCTCGGCCATCTGGTCATAGACCTTGCGCAGCGCAGGTGCCATTTTGTTGGTCAGGGTGCCGGCGACGATCATCACGTCGCTTTGCCTCGGACTCGGGCGGAAGACGATGCCGAAGCGGTCGAGGTCGTAGCGCGAACAGCCGGCGTGGATCATCTCGATCGCGCAGCAGGCGAGGCCGAAGGTCATCGGCCACATCGAGCCGGTGCGCGTCCAGTTGATGATCTTGTCCAGCGAGGTGGTAACGAAGCCTTCCTGCAGAACGCCTTCGATGCTCATGCCACAGCCCTTCCGCAATAGTCGTCGCGGCGATTTACGTCCGCGCCTCGGACGCCAACGGCGTTCGCGGACGCTTCGCCCCCATTCACTGCGTTCATGGGTCCCCCTTCGCTGCTCACGCCCTCACTCCCAATCCAGTGCTCCCTTGACCCAGGCGTAGATGTAACCGACGACGAGGATACCGATGAATACGAACATTTCGACGAAGCCGAAGAGCTTCACGGCGGGAGTATTGACGATCTCCTGGAAAATCGTCGCCCAGGGGAAAAGGAAGGCGATTTCAAGGTCGAACAGGATGAAGAGGATGGCAATCAGGTAGTAGCGCACGTCGAACTTCATGCGCGCGTCCTCGAACGGAGCGAAGCCGCACTCGAAGGCGGAGAGCTTTTCGCCGTCAGGCCGATTCGGTGCGATCAACCATCCGAGGAGGATGGGTGCGCAGCCGAAGCCTAGCCCCACCAGGATGAAAACGAGTATCGGGAAATAGTTATCCAGCATTTTGGCGACAAGCCACTTGACCCGTTAGTTGTCGGCCGGCCACCTTGCGACGCACTGCAAGACAATCGACGCTCAAATCCATTTTCTGCACTTTCAAAACTGCCAAATTCCTGGTGCCGACGGTGAGACTCGAACTCACACAGCTTTCGCCACTACCCCCTCAAGATAGCGTGTCTACCAATTTCACCACGTCGGCATTTGCGCTAAAACGCGAGCGGCGCAAATTATATCGCAAGCTATTGACCGGCTCGTGCGCCGCAACAAAAAAATCTATCGACGGCCCGTCACAAACCCTACTTCGGAATTTCCTTGGCCTTCGAGTCGGGGGCGGCCGGGGAAGGTACCGGAACTGCCGGTACCGTCGGTACCGGCGCCGAATCCATCACGCTGCCCGACACCCGCGGACCCGAGGTGGCGATGTAGGAAAGCCCGAGGCTCGTCAGGAAGAACACGGCGGCCAACACTGCCGTCACGCGCGAGAGGAAATTCGCCGAGCCGGTGGCACCAAACAGGCTGCCAGAGGCCCCGCTACCGAACGCCGCGCCCATGTCGGCGCCCTTGCCATGCTGAAGCAGCACGAAGCCGATCAGGCTGAGGCCGGCAATGATGTGGATGGTCAGAATGATCGTATGCAGCAATTCCATGTCAACCTCTTATGTTCAGGCAGCGGCGCAGATGGCCAGAAAATCCGCTGCCACCAATGAAGCGCCGCCGATGAGCCCGCCATCGATATCGGGCTGGCCGAAAAGTTCGGCTGCGTTTCCTGCCTTGACGCTGCCGCCATACAGAACGCGCAAGCCGGTGGCAACTTCTGCGCTGTCCCGGGCAAAACGGGCGCGAATCAGGGCATGAACTTCCTGCGCCTGTTGCGGCGACGCAGTGCGTCCCGTGCCAATCGCCCATACCGGTTCATAGGCGACGACAGCACGAGCAAATGCCCCGGCGCCGGAATTCGCCAAAACGGCGTCTATCTGACGAGTTACCACCTCGCCGGTAATCCCGGCTTCCCGTTCCGCCAGCGACTCGCCCACGCACAATACGGGAATCAATCCGGCCGTCTGTGCCGCGGCGAACTTGGCCGCAACCACCGCGTCCGTATCGCCATAGAAAGAGCGGCGCTCCGAATGGCCGACGAGGACGAAGCGGCAGCCGAAATCCGCCAGCATCGAGCCGCTGACCTCACCGGTGAAGGCGCCCTGGGCATGCTCAGACACATCCTGGGCACCCCAGGCCACGCGACTGCCGTCCAGCTCGGCCCGGGCTTGCGCCAGATACGGATAGGGCACGCAGACGGCGACCTCGGCCTTGCCCGTGGCGCCATCGCGAACGGCCTGCAGCAGTCCCGCGTTGGCGGCAAGGCTGCCATGCATTTTCCAGTTTCCGGCAACGAGCTTGGTGCGCATCTTGGCAAGGCGACGGTTTGACGAAGCCCGAGATTATAACGGCAGCGGGCTGCGATTGCCAGACCGGAAACGCGCGCCGGCACGCCAGCCGGGAAACCGCACACGACGCGATGCCGGCTTGACAAAAATCAACAGAGAACCCGCCAAAGAGCCGATACTGCCTGCTCATTACCGATACAGACCACCCACTGAACACCATGGAAACCATCACGACCGATGTCGCAATCATAGGCGCCGGCGGAGCAGGTCTGCGCGCAGCCATTGCCCTTGCCGAAACAGCCCCGCAACTGCGCATCGCCCTGATTTCAAAGGTGTACCCGATGCGCAGCCATACCTGCGCCGCCGAAGGAGGCGCCGCCGGGGTGATCAAGCCCGACGACAGCTTCGACCTGCACTTCGACGATACCGTCGGCGGCGGCGACTGGCTCTCCGACCAGGACTGCGTCGAATACTTCATCCACGAGGCACCCAAGGAACTGCTGCAACTGGAGCACTGGGGCTGCCCCTGGAACCGAGAAGCCGATGGCTCCGTGGCGGTGCGGCCCTTCGGCGGCATGAAGAAGAAGCGCACCTGGTTCGCCGCCGACAAGTCCGGCTTCCACATCCTGCACACCCTGTTCCAGACCTCGCTGCAGTTCCCGACGATCACGCGCTTCGACGAGTACTACGCGCTCGACCTGCTGGTCGATGACGGCCGCTGCCAGGGCGTCACCGCGATGGAAATGCGCAGCGGCGAACTGCGCCAGTTCCACGCCAGGGCGGTGATCATCGCCGGCGGCGGCGCCGGCCGCATGTTCCCCTTCTCCACCAACGGTGCGATCAAGACCGGCGACGGCATGGCCATGGCCTACCGTGCCGGCGCGCCGCTGAAGGACATGGAATTCGTCCAGTACCACCCGACCGGCCTGCCCAACACCGGCAGCCTGCTCACCGAGGCCTGTCGCGGCGAGGGCGGCGTGCTGGTGAACAAGCACGGCCGCCGCTACCTGCAGGACTACGGCATGGGCCCGGAAACGCCGCTGGGCCAGCCGCAACTCAAGACCATGGAGCTCGGTCCGCGCGACCGCGTCAGCCAGGCCTACTGGCACGAACTGCAGAAGGGCAATACGGTGACGACGCAGTGGGGCGAATGCGTACTGCTCGACATGCGCCACCTCGGTGAGAAGAAGATCAACGAACGCCTGCCGCTGGTGCGCGAACTGGCCGATGCCTACCTTGGCGTGGACATCGTCAAGGACGCGGTGCCGATCCGCCCCGTGGTGCATTACATGATGGGCGGCATTTCCACCAACACGGCAGCCGCAACCCCCCTGCCCGGCCTCTTTGCCGCCGGGGAATGCGCCTGCGTCAGCCTCAATGGCGCCAACCGGCTGGGCTCGAATTCGCTGGTCGAGCTGCTGGTCTTCGGCCGCCGCGCCGCGCTGTCCGCCATCGAACACATCGCGGACCTGCCGGCGCCGAATGCCGCGGCACTGAAAGTCGGCGCTGACGCCACGGCAAAACGCATCGGCGAACTCTTCTCGGGCAGCGACGGCACCGAATCGATGTCCGGCCTGCGCAAGGAAATGCAGGACACGATGGAAAAGAACGTCGGCATCTACCGTACCGAAGCCGGCCTGCAGGAAGGCGTCGCCAAGATCCACGAGCTGCGCCAGCGCTATCGCAAGGTGAAGCTCACCGACAAGAGCAGCGTGTTCAACACCGACCTGTTCCAGGTGCTGGAACTCGGCTCCATGCTCGACTGCGCCGAAGCCGTCACGGTCGGCGCCCTGGCCCGCAAGGAATCGCGCGGTGCGCACCAGCGCCTGGACTACGTCGAGCGCGACGACAGGAATTTCCTGCGCCACACCATGGTCCATCACCAGGGCCTGGACATGCCGCGCGTCGATTACCTCGACGTGGTCATCACCAAATCGCCGCCCGGCGTGCGCGATTACTCGGGAGACCACAAATGACGACGCCGCTCAAGGAGCGCCTGGTCCAGCTGGAAGTCCTGCGCTACAACCCGGACACCGATACCGAGGCGCATTTCCAGCGCTACGAAGTGGTCTGCCAGGAAGAATGGGTGGTGCTCGATGCCCTCAACAAGGTCAAGGCCGACATCGATCCGACCCTCAACTACCGCTGGTCATGCCACATGGCCGTCTGCGGCAGCTGCGGCATGATGATCAACGGCGAGCCAAAACTGTCCTGCCATGCCTTCCTGCGCAGCTACGAAGGCGTGATCCGGGTCGAGCCGCTGGCGCATTTCCCGATCGAGCGCGACCTCGTCACCGCGCCCGACGATTTCATGGAAAAGCTCAAGCGGGTCAAGCCCTATGTGATCTCCAAACAGAAGAAGCCGATCGAGGAAGGCGAGCACAAGCAGACGCCGGCCCAACTGATGAAGTTCCGCCAGTACTCGATGTGCATCAACTGCATGCTGTGCTACGCCGCCTGCCCGGAATACGGCCTGGAACCGGAGTTCATCGGTCCGGCGGCGCTGACCCTGGCACACCGCTACAACCTCGACTCGCGCGACGGAGGCCGCAAGGAGCGTCAGGAAGTGGCAGCCACCCTTGAAGGGGTGTGGACCTGCACCTTCGTCGGCGCCTGCTCCGAAGTGTGCCCGGCCCACGTCGATCCGGCCAGCGCGCTGCAGCAGATGAAAATCACCAGTTCGATCGACTGGATCGTCGAGCACCTGATTCCGGGAGGCAAATCATGAGCCGCAAACCCCTGGTTCGTGAATGTCCGCCGACCACCTGGTATTTCCGCCAGCCACGCTACTTGCGCTACATGTCGCGCGAAATCACCAGCATCTTCATCGCCGCCTATTGCGTGCTGCTGGTGGTCGGGCTGCAGCGCCTGTCGCAAGGGCCGGCCGCCTGGGAAGGCTTCCTGCTGGCGCTGCGCGGCCCCGATTCGATCGTCTTCCACCTGCTGGCCCTGACCGCCGCGTTCTATCACGCCACCACCTGGTTCAACGCCACCCAAAAGGCCATGCCGATACAGATCGGCGAGGGCTTCGTCCCCGGCAACATAATCTCAGGCGCACACTATGCGGCGTGGGCGGTACTGTCCGTGGCCATACTCTTTCTTGCGGGAGTGTTCTGACATGGCCAAGTCGCACAAACCCGTCGTCTGGTTTCCCTTTGCCGCCGGCGGCACCGTCATTGCCTTCTTCATTCCGGTGATCGTCCTCCTCACCTTCCTTGCCGCGCTGGGCCATGTGCCGGCCGGACTCGGCTACGAGTCGATGCATGCCTTCGCCCGCAGCGGACTCGGCAAGCTGATCATCTTCGGCGTGGTTGCACTCTCGCTGTGGAGCTCGGCGCATCGCCTGCGCTGCACCTGCTACGATTTCGGCCTGCGTGCCGACACCCTGGTGGCGACGGTACTGTATGTCGCCGCGATCATTGGTAGTATTGCGGCCGCCCTGTTCCTGCTCCGAATCTAGACCATCCACCCATCCCCCAGGGAAAGTACAAGACCAATGGCACCCCCCCCACTGGCCTCGCGGGAAGCTGTGCGCGAGGAACGCCTCGGCGACATCTGGAGCAATGACCTCAATGACGTCTTCGCCGATGTCGCCCCCTATTACGACCGCGCCAACAACATCGCCGGCCTGGGGCAGTTCGGCAACTTCCTGCGCCGCTTCATGCAACTCGTCGACCTGAAACCGCAGCAGAAGGTACTCGACGTCTGCGCCGGTACCAACGCCATCGGGATCGCCCTGCTCACGCGTGAACCGACGCTGGACGTGCACGCCATGGATCGCAGTGCGGCCATGCAGACCGTCGGCCAGCAGCGCGCAGCGGCGCTGGGTTTCCAGATCAAGAGCACCATCGGCGACGTGCATGTCCTGCCCTTCCCCGACAACCACTTCGACGTCGTCACGCTGCAGTTCGCCTCGCGCCACCTGCGCGTGCGCGAGGTATTCACCGAGATCCTGCGCGTGCTCAAGCCGGGCGGCCATTTCTACCATTCCGATCTGCTGCGTCCGCGCAATCCGATCGTGAAAAACCTGTATTACACCTATCTGCGCGGTTGCCTCGGCCTGACCGGCCTGATCGTCGGCAGCGGCCCGGCGGCGGTCAAGGCCAAGCAGTATTTTCTCGACGCGCTGGAACTGTTCTATACCGCCGAGGAACTGTCCATCCTGCTGCGCGAACTCGGTTATGTCCAGGTCAAGCTGGATACCGTATTCCACGGCATGCTGGGCTTTCACCGCGCGGTAAAGCCGCCCCCCGCAGCGCAAGCCTGAGCAGGACCGCAATGAGGTGAAACCGGCGCATTCCCTCGCCAGGCTCAACGGCCGCATCCTCAATGCCTACAGCAGGCGCACCGCCGCCGCCTTGCGCGCTGCCCTGCCACTGCGCCTGGCCCTGCCGCACCTGGAACCGGTACTGGCGCTGAACGTCGACAAGGAAGTGCAGAAGGACAGGCTGGTGATCCTGCGCGCCCGCGAATTGATGCAGGCGGGACCGCTCGCCTGGAGCGAGATCCTGCCGCAATTGCTGCCGGCGACCAAGGAAATCGATCGCGCGTTTCTCTCCCGTGTCGGCGGGTTCCCGGTCGACATCGTGATCCGCTATGAGGAGATTGCGCCGATCAGAGCACTGCGCCTGAAGCTGCTCTACGACGCCGCGCTGAAAATCCTCTCGGCGCGCGACCGCGATCTGCGGCTGCGCGGGGCCATGCAGGCAAGCTTTTCGCGCGACGAACTCGGGCAGCTGCTGGGCCAGTTGTTCCGCCTGTATGCCGAGGAAGTCCGCTCGCTGAGTCGCTCGGTGCGTCTGCCGGCACTGCTGGTGCCGCTGCGCGAACTCATCGCGCAGGAATTGCTCGACGTCATGCTCCGGGTCGCACGTCCCCTGGCGCTGGAAATCGCCGCGACGGTCTTCCACAAGGCGGCAGGAGGTCCCCCGCCGGCACCCTTGAGGAATCCCGAAGGAAGTGCCGATTGACGACGGCCGGCCAGGCCGGACATACTCTCGGCACAATCGTCGCAGCTGCGATGGTCCCACGGCATCCCTGAACGGAGTGGCGCATGAATTCCCTGACCAGATTCGCTGCACCGCGGTATTGGCGGAAATCCGCGATGCCGCGCCCGTCCTGCAATGCGGGTTTCCTCGCGACGCTCGCTGCGGTCATGGCCTGCCTGCCCGCCGTCTCGGCCGCCGAGCAGAAAATGCCCATCTTCGACGCCCATGTACATTACAGCCATGACGCCTGGGAGAGCACGCCGCCCAAGGCGGCCATCGCCATCCTGCGCAAGGCCGGACTCAAGCGGGCGATGGTGTCGAGCTCCGGCGACGACGGCACGCAGAAGCTCCACGCCGAGGCGCCGGACCTGGTGGTGCCCTCCTTGCGGCCCTATCGCACACGTGGCGAGATTTCGACCTGGGTGCGCGACGAGACCATCATCC
The DNA here is from genome assembly GCA_016708585.1 of Sulfuritalea sp. Classification (GTDB taxonomy): domain Bacteria; phylum Pseudomonadota; class Gammaproteobacteria; order Burkholderiales; family Rhodocyclaceae; genus Sulfuritalea. The sequence goes on from JADJFK010000005.1 coordinate 51,629, forward strand.
CCCACCTGGAAAGCCGCCTGAAAGAGTATCGCTACGCGGCGATCGGCGAGTTTCATGTCTTCGGTGCCGACGCCGACCTGCCGGTGGTAAGGCGTACCGTGCAACTGGCGCAGCAGCACCGACTCTGGCTGCACCTCCACGGCGACAGCGATGCCATCGAGCGCGTGCTGGCGCAGGACCCCCAGGCACGCATCCTCTGGGCGCACTCCGGCTTCGACCGACCCGAAGCGGTACGCGCCATGCTGCGCAAACATCGCAAGCTGCATGCGGATCTGGCGTTCCGCAACGACCACGCCTCCGGCGGAAAAGTGGATCCGGCATGGCGCGCGGCCTTCCTCGAATTTCCGGACCGCTTCCTGGTAGGCACCGACACGTTCACGCCGGAGCGTTGGCATTACATCGCCGACCACGCCGACTGGTCGCGCGCATGGCTCGCCGACCTTCCGCAAGAGGTCGCCGAGCGCATCGGCTGGCGCAACGGCGAAAGCCTGTTCGCCGCAATGATGGCAACCAAATGACGAAAAGTCGGCGCCGGCGCCACGGCGATTTCATGGGCCGGGGACTGGCTGTGCTGGCATTGGGTGCGATGGCAGGTTCGGCAAACTCCGCGTGTCCCCCGGGAGCCGGCGATGGGACGATACTCAGGAAAGACGCCCTGGCGCTGGCCTACCGGCCGCTGCTCAACCCCGGGTCCGGTGCCGCGGCAAAGCAGGTTCCGATGGCGAGGCATTTCGTGCTGGAAGTGCAACTGTGCTCCGCCGCTGCCGCAACCGCGCATTTGGCCAAGGTCGACGCCAGCATGCCCGAGCACCGGCACGGCATGAACTACCGGCCGGTAATCACGCCGCTGGGCGATGGACGTTATCGCGTCGAGGGCATGATGTTCCACATGGCGGGCCGCTGGGAAGTTGCCTTCGAGGTGCGCTCCGGGAAGGAAGTGACGCGGCTCACCCATGACATGCAGATCGAGTGAGAGCATGCCGCGCCGCATCCTCGCGGCAATGCTGCTGCTTCTGGCATGCTCCGCCAGCGCCGTTCGATGCGACGAGTTCAGTTCCACGGAGCTCGATCGCATCGCCAGCCACGGGCCATGGCCGCCACCGTGGGCGCCCGATCCCGGCAATCGCGCTTCCGGCAACATTGCCGCGATCCGGCTCGGCCATGCACTGTTCTTCGAGCCCCGCCTCGCGGCTGACCGACGCATCGCCTGCGCGACCTGCCACCGGCCGGACCAGGGTTTTCAGGATGGCCGCGCCACGGCACGGGGACTAAAAGTCGGTGCGCGCAATACGCCGGGACTGCTCGACGTTCGCCACCAGCGCTGGTTCGGCTGGGACGGCGGTCACGACAGCCTGTGGGCCGCCAGCCTGCGCCCCATCCTCGATCCGCGCGAGATGGGGGGCAGCGCAGCCCGTGCGGCACGCGTACTACGCGGCAGGCCCGACCTGGCTTGCCACTATCGCCGCGCGTTCGGCAAGCCGCCCGATGTGCGTGACCCGCAACTGCTGGTGAATATCGCGAAAGCCATCGCGGCCTGGCAGGAGACCCTGGTTTCGCCGGCGACCCCGTTCGACCGCTTCCGTGCCGCCCTGGCCGCCGGTGACAGCCAGGCAACAGCGACCTACCCGGCCGCGGCCCGGCGCGGCCTGAAGATTTTCCTCGGCCGGGGACAATGCGCCACCTGCCACGCCGGGCCCCTCTTCACCAATGGCGAATTCGGTGACATCGGCGTGCCCTTCTTCATCAAGCCGCGGGGCGTCGACCCCGGCCGCCAGGGCGGCATCAAGCACCTTCTGGCGAGTCCTTACAACCTGCTCGGCGCCGAAAACGACGACGCAACACGGGGCAACGCCACCGGAACCCGATACCTGCGGACCGAACATCGCAACTTCGGCGAGTTCAAGGTGCCGACGCTGCGCAATCTGACGCTGACCGCACCCTACATGCACAACGGCAGCCTGGCCACGCTGCGCGATGTCGTGCGGCACTACTCGGAACTCGACGAAGACCGGCTGCACAGCGACGGCGAGCGCATCCTGAAGCCGCTCAGGTTGAGCGCAGCGGAAAGTGACGACCTGGTGACCTTCCTCGAGTCGCTTTCGCCCGAATCATCCCTGCCGCTGCCGCCGACACCATCCGCTGCAGCCACCTGCCGTTGAATCGCCGCCGCGCCGGCGCCGACTTCTTGTGCTCAGCCGAAGCGTCCGGTGATGTAATCCTCGGTGGCCTTCTTCTGCGGCTTGATGAACAACTGGTCGGTAATGCCGAATTCGACCATCTCGCCGAGGTACATGTAGGCGGTGTAGTCGGAAATGCGCGCCGCCTGCTGCATGTTGTGGGTGACGATGAGGATGGTCACCTTTTCCTTGAGTTCCGTCACGAGCTCCTCGATGCTGGCCGTGGCGATCGGGTCGAGGGCGGAGGTCGGTTCGTCGAAGAGGATGATTTCGGGATCGGATGCCAGGGCGCGGGCGATGCACAGGCGCTGCTGCTGTCCGCCGGACAGGTTCGCGCCTAGCTCGCCGAGCCGGTTGCTGACCTCGTTCCACAGCGCCGCGCCCTTGAGCGCCGACTCGACGCGGTCGTCGAGTTCGTTCTTGTTCCTCATGCCGCGCACGCGCAGGCTGTAGGCGACGTTTTCGTAGATCGACTTGGGGAAGGGATTCGGCTTCTGGAACACCATGCTGATGCGCATGCGCACTTCGATCGGATCGACTTCGGGCGAGAGCAGATTGGTGTTGTCCGGGTGAAACACGATGCCGCCGCCGGCGTAGCGGTTGCCGGGATACAGGTCGTGCATGCGATTGAAGCAGCGCAGCAGCGTCGACTTGCCGCAACCCGAGGGGCCGATCAGCGCCGTCACATGCCGGTCGTAGATCGGCATCGACACGCGCTTCAGGGCATGGAATGCACCGTAGTAGAAATCGAGGTCGCGCACCTCGGCCTTTAGCACGGTGCCTTCGACACCCGCCTCCATGACGTTCGGAACTTGCATATCGGTCACCACTTGATGTTCTTGCGCAGTCGGTAGCGCAGCCAGATCGCCAGGCCGTTCATGGCCAGGGTCATGAAAACCAGGACGAAGCCGGCTGCGGCGGCATTGACCTGGAACTCCGCCTCGGGGCGGGAAGTCCAGTTGAACATCTGGATCGGCATCACCGTGAACGGAGCGAAGATCCAGTCGAACAAACCGGCCGGCGGATCGCCGGAGAACGGCGCGTTGGGCAGGAAAGCGATGAAGGTCAGCGCGCCGATGGTGATGATCGGCGCCGTTTCGCCGATCGCGCGCGCCATGCCGATGATCACGCCGGTGAGTATGCCGGCCGAGGAATACGGCAGGATGTGGTCGCGCACCGTCTGCCAGGTGGTCGCACCGCAGGCAAAGGAGGCCTCGTGGATGGCCTGCGGGATGGCACGGATCGATTCGCGCGTGGCGACGATGATCACCGGCAGGATCAGCAGCGCCAGCGTCAGGCCGGCGGAGAGGATGCTCTGGCCGAAGCCGAAGTAATAGACGAAAAGGCCCAGTGCCAGCAAGCCATAGACAATGGAGGGGATGCCGGCAAGGTTGCTGATGTTGATTTCGATGATGTCCGTGATCCAGTTCTTCGGCGCGTACTCCTCAAGGTAGACGCCCGCGGCGACACCCAGCGGCACCGCCGACAGCGCGGTCACCAGCATGACCAGGATGGTACCGACCCAGGCCGAGAGGATGCCGGCGTTTGCGGCTCGGCGCGAGGGGAAACTGGTGAAGAACTCGTAGCTCAGGCGCGGCACGCCCTGGATCGCCATGTCGACGAAGAGCACGACAAACGTGAGGATGCCGATCATCAGCGACAGGATGCCGAGCAGGGAGAAGAACAGGTCCCAGCGCTTGGCGCGCGTGATGATGGCGCGAATGGCATTGAGGTCGGTAGCTTGCAGCATGTCAGTAGACCTCGCGGAAGCGCTTGCGCAACCAATGGCCGAGCAGGTTGAAGAACAGCGTCATCAGCAGCAGGGTCAGGCCTGCGGCAAAGATGGTCTGGTAGCCGATCGAGCCATGCGGCAGGTCGCCCAGCGCCACCTGCACGATGTAGGAGGTGATGGTCGCTCCCGGCTCGGTCGGGTTGAAGGTCAGGTTGGGCTGCATGCCGGCGGCGACGGCGAGGATCATGGTCTCGCCCACGGCGCGCGAAATGCCGAGGATGTAGGCCGAGGCGATGCCCGAGGTGGCCGCCGGCGTCACCACCCAGAGCGCCGTCTGCAGCCGCGTTGCGCCCATCGCGTAGGAACCCTCGCGCAGCGCCATCGGCACCGCACGCATGGCATCCTCGGAGAGCGAGGCAACATAGGGAATGATCATCACGCCCATCACCAGGCCGGCCGACAGCAGGTTGAAGCCGGGCAGGTCGGGATAGATCTTCTGCAGGATCGGCGTCAGGAAGGTCAGCGCGAAGTAGCCATAGACGATGGTCGGCACGCCGCCCAGCAGTTCGAGGAAGGGCTTGGCGATCTCGCGCACCTTGAAGCCGGCGAACTCGGAAAGATACAGCGCGATGATGGTGCCCAGCGGAATCGCCACCACCAGGGCCACGGCGGAACTGGTCAGGGTGCCCGAGAGCAGCACCACGATGCCGTAATGGGCATCATCGAACAGTGGCGTCCATTGCGTATCGAACAGGAAATCCGTCAGGGGCACATGCTCGAAGAAGCTCCAGGACTCCTTGACCAGCACATAGACGATGGCCAGCGTGACGAAGACGGAGAAGGCGGCCGCGGCGAACAGCACAGTCTCGATGATCCGTTCCTTGACGTGGCGCGAGGCCTTCTTGCTCAGGCGATCGCTGATGCCCTGGCCGATGGACGCGGGGAGGGTTGGCGCCGATGCGCTTGCGCTCATTGCTGGCTTCCGGAGACGTTGAAGATCGGATTTTGAATCATTTGCAGGCTACCTGCACCGGCAGGCAGCCCTCGACCGGACTGCCTGCCGGCGATGCGGATTACTCCTTGGGGTTGCGCTTCAGCAGGTCGGAGACCTTGACGCCGACCTCGGCATGGCCGCCGAAGGCCGTACCGGTCTTCTTCTTCTGGAAGTTTTCCAGTGCGTGCTTGTAGTCGGCATCGCCGAGCGGCACGTACTTGACTTCCTTGGCCAGCTTGCCGCCGTGCTTGAGGTAGAACTCGACGAATTCCTTGACCTCGGGCTTGTCCATCGACTTGGCGCTGACGTAGATGAAGATCGGACGCGCCAGCGGCTCGTATTCGCCGGCCATCACGGCATCGATCGATGGTGCCACGGCCTTGCCCTTGGGATTGACGATCGGCACGGCTTTCAGCTTGCCCTTGTTCTCGTCGTAGTAGGCGAAACCGAAGAAGCCCAGCGCGTTGTTGTCGCGCGAAACGCCCTGCACCAGCACGTTGTCGTCTTCCGACGCGGTGAAATCGCCGCGGCTGGACTTGGACTTGCCGTTGATGGCCTCGGTGAAGTAGTCGAAGGTGCCCGAGTCGGCGCCGGCGCCGAAGAGCTTGAGCGGTTTGTCGGGCCAGGCGGGGTTGACCTGGTTCCACTTGGTGATCTTGCCCTGGGCGCCCGGCTCCCACATGGTCTTCAGTTCGGCAACGCTGAGCTGCTTGATCCAGTCGTTCTTCGGGTTGATCACCACGGTCAGGGCATCAAAAGCCACCGGCAGCTCGATGTACTTGATGCCGGCCTTGGCGCAGTCTTCCATTTCCTTGGCCAGGATCGGGCGCGAGGCGTTCGAGATATCGGTCTCGCCGCGGCAGAACTTCTTGAAGCCGCCGCCGGTGCCGGAAATGCCCACGGTGACGCGGACGCTACCCTTCTTGGACTTCTGGAAGTCCTCGGCGACCGCTTCGGTAACAGGAAACACGGTCGAGGAGCCATCGATCTTGACCAGCGCCTGGGCATGAACGGCAGTGGCGGCAAACACACCGGCGACGACGGCGGCAATTTTCAGGGATTTCATGAACAGACTCCTATGTGCGGTGCGGTATGAGAAGCCAGCAGTCTAGGCAGCGAATGTTACAAAGCCGTTAAATTCCGGCCAACCATGAAAATTCTCCCAAAGCCGGTCATGCCCATGTAACCGGTCCCAACTATGCTTGCGGCCATGCCGCCGATTACCCCGTTTGTCGCACTGCGCCTGTTGCTGGTGGGCCTGCACCTGCTGCATGGCGCCGGGCAGGCCGGACTGCTGTTCCCCCTGCTCGGCGAGCCGTGGCGCCAGCGCCTGAAGCGCGCCTGGTCGCGACAGTTGCTGGCCCTGCTCGGAATCCGCATTGAAACAGTGGGTTACCTGGCCGAGATCGACCGTGGCCTTCTGGTCGGCAACCACATTTCCTTTCTCGATATCTTCCTCATCAACGCCGTGCTGCCCTCCGCCTTCGTCGCCAAGAGCGACGTCGCGCGGTGGCCGCTGATCGGCTGGCTTGCGCGCCGTACCGGTACCGTGTTCATCCAGCGCGGCAGCCGCAAGGCGGCCCATGTAACGCAGCAGCAGATGCTGGCGACGCTCGGTACCGGGCAAAGGCTGGCAATATTTCCCGAGGGTACGACCACGGCCGGCGACCGCTTGCTGCCCTTCCATGCCGCGTTGTTCCAGGGCGCCATCGACGCCGTGGCGCCGGTGCACGCCCTCGCCGTGAGCTACCGCGACCGCTTTGGCGCGCCTTCCGCCGCGCCGGCCTACATCGACGAAGTGAGCCTGATCGACTGCCTGATCAGCGTGCTGGGCGCAGGTTGCCTGGTGGCGCGCATCGAATTGGCGGCAAGCTTCTCGCCGCCGCTGCCGGATCGTCGCCGCCTCGCACACCAGGCCCGTCAGGCCATCGCCGTGAAACTGTCTCACGCGCCCGATGCCACCCCGGCGCCGAGCCCCCGATCCGCTGAAAAGAAGGGGAAGGCCGCGTCCAACGCAAGCGCAACCTCGCCGTAACGAAGCGGCAATCAGGAAGTAACAAGGGCTTCCGAAAATGCTGGCGAACCCCAGAAGCAGAAAAGGAGAACGCCATGCAAAAGCAACTGATCGAAAAAGCCAACACCGCCAGCCAGCACACAGGCTACACGGTCGCCCTGGCGCGCAGCGAAGAGGAAGTCCGCGAAGCGCAACGGCTGCGCTACAAGGTGTTTGTCGAGGAACTCGGCGCCCGCATCCCCACCATGGTGCCGAACCACGACATCGACCACTTCGACGCCTACTGCGAACACCTGGTCGTGCGCGAAAGCCATGCCGATCGCATCGTCGGCACCTACCGGATCCTTGCGCCGGATGTCGCCCGGACCATCGGCGGCTATTACTCGGAAAGCGAGTTCCGCATCAACCGCCTGCATAACCTGCGCAGCCGCATGGTGGAGGTGGGCCGTTCCTGCATCCACCCGGACTACCGCAGCGGCGGCGTGATCACCCTGCTCTGGGCCGGCCTCGCCGATTACATGGTGCGCAACAACTACGACTACCTGATGGGCTGCGCCTCGATCGGCATGGCCGACGGCGGGCACAATGCCGCCAATCTGTTCGCCCAGCTGGATGCGGCCCAGCTTGCCCCGGCGGAATACCGCACATTTCCCCGGCACGGGCTGCCCTTCGAACGCCTCGCCAGCGGCCAGCCGGCGCTGATCCCGCCCTTGATCAAGGGCTACCTGCGGGTCGGCGCCTGGGTCTGCGGCCAACCGGCGTGGGACCCCGACTTCAACACCGCCGACCTCCTGCTGCTGCTGCCGATGTCGCGCATGAATCCGCGTTACATGCGGCACTTCGTCAAGCCCGCGATAACGGTTGCTGCATGAGCAAGGTGAACGTGTCGCCGAACCTGCCCTTCGTCCGCTGTACGCCTACCCCGGACCCCGCCGCGGCAAGCCCGTTGCATGTGTTGATGCTGAGCGATGTCTACTTCCCGCGCGTCAATGGCGTATCCACTTCGATCCAGACCTTTCGCGGCACGCTCGCCGGGCTGGGCGTCCGGGTCACGGTGGTGGCGCCCGACTATCCGGCAGCCGACAGTGCGGCCGATGCCACAGACGGCATCCTGCGCCTGCCTTCGCACGCGGTGCCGCTGGATCCGGAAGACCGCCTGATGCGCTGGAGTTCCCTCGCCGACCTGGATCGCCGTCTCGCCAACGCCGACTTTGATCTGGTGCATGTCCAGACCCCTTTCGCAGCCCACTACGCCGGCCTGCGCCTGGCGCGGGCGCGCGGCATTCCCTGTGTCGCCACCTACCACACGCATTTCGAGGAATACCTGTTCCATTACGTCCGCTTCCTGCCCAAAAGCGCCTTGCGCCTGGCGGCCCGCGCCCTGGCGCGCCGGCAATGCAACGCGCTCGATGCCGTGGTCGTGCCTTCGCAACCGATGGCTGCCACCCTGCGCGACTATGGCGTCGCCAAACCGCTGCACGTGATTCCCACCGGATTGCCGGAGTCGCAATTCCTGCGCGGCGACGGCCAGCGCTTCCGCGAAACCTGGGACATCGCGCCGGAACGCAAGGTCGCGCTGTTCGTCGGCCGCGCCGCGTTTGAGAAGAACATCGGCTTCCTGCTCGAAATGACGGCCCTGGCGCGCCGCCAGCGGCCGAACCTGATGCTGGTCATCGCAGGCGAAGGCCCGGCATTGCCGGCCCTGCGCCGCCAGGCCGCGGCCCTCGGCATCGAGGACCACGTCCGCTTTGTCGGCTACCTGCCGCGCGATGGCGCCTTGCGCGACTGCTATGCGGCCGCAAATGTATTCACCTTCGCCTCGCACACCGAGACCCAGGGCCTGGTGCTGCTCGAAGCCATGGCCATCGGCCTGCCGGTGCTGGCCATTCCGGCACTGGGCGCGGCAGAAATCATCAAGCCGGGGCGCGGCGCCATCGCCGCCGCCGAAACGCCGGAGGGCTTCGCCGAGCAGTTGGTCGGACTGCTGAACCGTCCGACCAGGTTGCTGATCATGGCCGACGAAGCCATCGCCTTCGCCCACGAGTGGAATGCGGCCAGCCAGGGCGCCCGGCTGGCCGCGTTGTATCGCCGATTGCCGCGCGCGCCGCGCGCGGTCGACTGCTCCCAGGCCCTGCCTGCCAGCCAATGAATACGGAACCCCTGGTCCGGGAAAGCCCCTTCAAGGGCCAGACCGGTCTGCGCCGCATCTGGAACGCCCTGGGCTACTCGCTGTCGGGACTGCGCGCGGCCTACCGCAACGAAGACGCCTTCCGCCAGGAAAGCCTGCTGGCGGCGGTAATGATTCCCGTCGCCCTGTCGCTGCCGGTGCCCGGCATCGACAGGGCCCTGATGATCGCCAGCGTCCTCATGGTGCTCGTCGTCGAACTGCTCAACTCGGCGGTGGAAGCCGCCATCGACCGCATTTCGCTGGATGACCACAGGCTCTCCAAGCGGGCCAAGGACATCGGCAGCGCCGCGGTGCTGATCGCCCTGATCAATGTCCTCGCGACATGGTCGCTGGTGCTGCTGCCGTGGTCATGACGCCGGGGTGCATGGTGCCGGGTCTGCTGGCGCGCGACCAGTGCCTCAGCCTGGTACATCGGCGCCGGCACGCCGGTGGCGTCGCGGCCGCGGCGTACAGGATTCCCGCGCCGGGCGGGAAACACCTGCACGGGCAAGCGGTGGCCGCCTTGCCGCCGAGGGGAGAAGCGGTGTATCGCTTTCTTGCCGGCCGATGAAAGTCCGCTCGATTTTCATTTCGGACGTCCATCTCGGCACCCGCGGTTGCCAGGCCGATCGCCTGCTCGACTTCCTGCGCGACTACGAGAGCGAAAACCTGTTCCTGATCGGCGACATCATCGACTTCTGGGCCATGAACCGCGGCATCCACTGGACCCCGGCGCAGAACACCATCGTGCAGAAAATCCTGCGCCGCGCCCGCCACGGCCAGCGCGTAATGTTCATTCCCGGCAACCACGACGAGGCGATGCGCGAATACGACGGCGTCTCCTTCGGCGACATCCTGGTCAGGCGCGAGCACATCCACCTCGCCGCCGACGGCAAGCGCTACCTGTTGCTGCACGGCGACGAATTCGACCAGGTGACGCGCTACCACCGCTGGCTGGCGGTGCTCGGCGATGTCGGCTACGACCTCCTGGTGCGCATGAACGCCTTGCTGTCGCGGTTGCGCCGGCTGCTGCGCCGCCCCGGCTACTGGTCGCTGGCGGGCTTCGCCAAGAGCCGGGTCAAGCGTGCCGTTTCCTTCATCTTCGACTTCGAGGACTCCCTGATCCATGCCGTCCGCGAACGCGGGCTGGACGGCGTGATCTGCGGCCACATCCACAGCGCGGCGTTGCGCAGGATCGACGACGTGACCTATGTCAATTGCGGCGACTGGGTTGATAGCTGCACCGGCATCGTCGAACACCACGACGGTCGCCTGGAGTTGATCCACGCCTGGCAGCCCGTGGCCACGCCGCAGCTCGCCGATGCCGCGCACAACGCCGTCCCGCCAGCGCCGACTCCTGAGGGCGAACTGGTCTTTGGGCGCAGTGCAACCGGACTGTAATAATTATTCGAGGGTCTGCCGGCTAAACTCCCGGCCTTATCCCTGCCTGCATCGCACCCATGGCCCAGCAAATCACCCTGAAACTGGAAGCCGCCGAAGACAGCCACAGCGCTCTGCAACGGCATCCAGCCCTGGCCGGGGCGACCACCCGCGAACAGCACCAGCTGGTCAGCATCTATTACGACACCGGCCGCATGGCCCTGCGCCGTGCCGGTATTCTGCTGCGCCTGCGCAAGCACGGCGCGTCGTGGCAGCAGACCATCAAGCGCCAGGATGACTCCGACGGCGGCCTGACCCGACGGCCGGAATGGCAGGCGCCCTATCTCAACCACTTCGACTTTTCGCATGTCGATGACGCCGAACTGCGCGAATGGCTGCAGCGCGACAAGATCGCCGGACGCATCACGGCGATATTCGAAACCAATGTGCGGCGCACCGTCTGGCAAATCGATCGCGGCCCGGGCAGCCGCATCCTGGCCAAGCTCGACCGCGGCTGGATTGCCTCCAGCGGCCGCCGTGAAACGATTTCCGAACTCGAGCTGCAACTGCTTTCCGGCAGTGTCGACAGCCTTTACGCCCTCGCCCTCGAACTGGCCCAGCGCCAGCCGCTGCCGCCGCTGCTGCTGTCGAAAGCGGAACGCGGCTACCGGCTGTTCCACGACACGCCACGGCAACCGGTCAAGGCCGGCAGGGTGCCGATCGATGCGCAGGACGCGCCGCTCGCGGCATTCCGCCTGATCGCGCTGGACTGCCTGTCGCACCTGCAGCTCAACCACGCCGGCGCGGCGCGCAGCGACGATGCCGAATACGTGCATCAGATGCGCGTCGCCACGCGTCGCCTGCGCGCCGCCATGCGCATGTTCGGCCCCGTGCTGCCGGACGGCTTTGCCGGGCAACTGGTGCCGCCGATGCGCGAACTGATGCGCGCCCTGGGCCAGGCCCGCGACCTCGATGTGCTGATGGCCGAGATCGTGGCCCCGGTCGCCGACGCCCTGCCGGACGAGCCGCGCCTGACTGATCTCGCCAGCGCCATCACCAATCGCCTGTACGACGCCCGCAACGCGATCCGCCACAGCCTGCGCCAGCCCGCCTACGGCCAGTTGCTGCTGACCGCCGCCAGCCTGTTGCAGAGCGCGCCCTTCATCGAAGCGCCCGGGGCCGCGGACGAAACGCCTTCCCTGCTGCAGTTCGCCGACCGGCGGCTGCGCCGCCTGCTGAAGAAGGTCCTCGAACTGGCCGCCGCCGCCCGCGCGGAAAGCCCGCCCTCGCTGCATGAGCTGCGCATCGGCATCAAGCGGTTGCGCTATGCCATCGAATTCTTCGACCCGATGATTCCCGGCAAGTCCGGCGCCAATGTGATCAGGCGCCTCGCCGGCTTGCAGGAAGAACTGGGCCAGCTCAACGACCTGGCCAGCGCCGGCACCCTGCTGATGGTCTGCGCCGGCCGCGACCCGCACCTGCGCGAAGCCGTGACCCTGATCGGCGGCTGGCACGGGCCGCGTCACGCCGCCCTGCTCGACGACATTCCAGACAAGCTGAAACGGATCCGCGGACTCGAACTGCCACGTCTCGCCTAGGCGATGTGGCAGGCTCCGGTTCCACGCCCGTTTAGCGGCGCTGAATAAGGTCCAGATGCACCACTAGGTGGGCTTCGTGGGGGCCCCAGGTGTGCGGAATGGCATAGGCCGGCCCCTCGGCGAGCTGCGCGATCACCGCGCCCTGGCGCACGCAGGATAGCGGTGTCGCGATGTCGAGCGCTTCACCGAAGTGTCGCCTGGCGCGGCCCGACAGGATGTTGGCGATCTCCCCCGCCACATCGAGGAAGTTTTCCTCCGACTGCTCCGTCTCTCCCATGGCAGCAAGCACTTCGGTCAGCAGTCCTTGCGGGGCCGAGAAGCTGACGGCGCCGCGAAAGCCTCCGGAAACCTGGATCACCCCGTTGAAATCGTTCCACAGGATCGTTTCGGGCTGGTCGAGCATGTAGGCAGTGCGCACTCGCGCGGGCTTCTGCGTCATGCGCTCGAAGAAGGTCGATATCGCTTCGGAAAACACCTGGATGTCCTCCGGGTTCAGGGCACGGTAGTTCAACTCATCAGCTCCAGAAGTGACTGAATCATGGTTTCGTCGGAAAACGGCTTGTGCACGAAACCGTGCGCGCCCTTCGCAATCGCGCGCAAGGCGGTGGCCTTGTCCGACAATGCCGAGACGACCAGAATCCGTGCGTCTGGCAGCAGCTTCGCAATCTCTCCGATGCAGGCTTCGCCGTCCATGTGCGGCATGGTCAGGTCCATCGTGATGTAGTCGGGACGCGTGCGCCCGGCCATCTCGACGGCCTTTCTGCCGTCGCCGGCGAGACCGACGATCTCGATCCCCGGCAAGCGCGAATCGACCATCAGCCTTGCGATGTGGTTGCGGATGGTATTCGAATCATCGACGATCATCAGTCTGGACGTCATAGTGCGGGGCTCCATTGCAGGATGAATCGGGTGAAGCTCGAAGGCGTCGAGACCAGCTTGATGCGTGCGCCCGTTTCCCGGACCAGGGAATACAGCACGTCGAGGCCGACGCCGCGGCCCGCGTGTTCATTCACGTCATCCGCGGTGGACATGCCGGGCTGGAAGATCGTCGCAATCACCTCGCGCACCGTCATGGCGGCGACCTCATGCTCCTGGTAGCGGCCGCTGTCCACCAGCTTGCGGCGCAATTCGCCGGCATCGATGCCGCGACCGTCGTCGGCCACTTCCAGTTCGAGAACTCCTGTTTCGCCCCGGCGCACCTCGATGCGCACGCTGCCTTCGGCCGTCTTCCCCGCTTGCAGGCGCTCGTTCCCCGATTCGATGCCATGGGCCACGGCGTTGCGCACCAGTTGCGGCAAACCCTCCTTCAGCAGGCGGCGGAAAGCGTCGGGCAAGGTGTCCATGTCCGTCAGCGAGGTCTCCACGCGCACCCTCTTGCCCAGGTCCGCCGCGACAGCCAGCGTCAAGCGCTGGATGCGCTGCATGGTGTGGTGGATATCCTCCCCGGTAGCCGACGACTCGTCCGTCCTGCCGCCCGCGTAAGCGCCGAGGTGATCGACGATGCCGCGGACCTTGGACAGTTCCTCGAGCAGTTCGCCGGTGCTGGTCGCCACGGCGATCAGGTCCTCGCCACGCAGGTCCAGCCGCTTTCTCAGGCTGCTCAGGGTCTCCTCGAACAGGTGCGCCTGACGGGTGACCGTATGCAGCGCCAATGCGGCCGCCTCGCCCTTGGTGGTATGCACGATGCGGAAGATCCTGTTGATCAGCATGTTGTAGCTGCCCGGCCCGGCCTTGATCAGGCGCAGCTCCTCGTTGATTTCCTTGAGACTGGCTTCGGCGCCGGCGAGGAAGGTCCCGACCACCCTCGGGTCGTTCTCCAGAACGCTCACCAGCAAACTCATTCCCGTCCGCGAACGCTCTTCGGCACGTTCCAGCTCACGCTCCAGGGCAACCTGCTGGCTGATATCGACGACGCTGACCAGCACCGCTGCGACACCCTCCTGCTGGTCGCTGAATACTGGGTGGAAATCGAAGCTGAGATAGACGGCCGGCTTGCCCTGCTGCTCGTCCGCCGTGATCTCGACGCGTTGCAGGGGATTCAGCGACTTCACCAACGCCACCTTGACCCGCTTGTTGAACAGCAAGCCGATGTATTCCCTGGCCGACTTGAGCGTCTCGTCGGATACCAGCGATGCCAGCACCTGCAAGAATTCCGCGCCGGGTGGCATCGAGCCCGGGAATATTTTCTCCAGATGCATCGAGCGCTGGCTGCCGACCGCTCCGGCGCGATCGATCAGGAACAGGCCCTCGCGCACCGTGGTCATGATCTGCTCGGTTTCGGCGCGCGCCAGTTCGGCGACGCGATCGCTGCGGCGCAGGCTGCGCAGCGTGTAGAAGACGATGAACAGGAAGCTGGCCAGGGCCAGCGCGATGGCCGCCGCCTGCATCGTGCCAAGATTCCGGGTGCGTTCGGCGGCGGCGCTCTCGATCATTTGCGTCAAGTCATCGGCCAGTTGCATCAGGCGCACATTGTTGGCGTTCGACTTGGTCAGTGCCAGCTGCACATCAACCTGATCCGGGTGTTCCCGGCGCTCGACCGACTTGCTGATCTCGGCCAGCGGTCGCCAGAATTTTTCGAATTTGGCCAGCAGTTCGAGTTCGCTAACGACGTTTGCCGCCTTCGCGCTGGTCAGCGATCGCGCCAGCGCCTCCTCCAACGCCAGCGAGCTTTCCGAAAGCTGCGCCTGGCTGGTCTGAATCATGTCACCCGCGGCAAGCTCATGCGACAGCGAAAGAATCGCCTTGGCATGCTGCTGGGTCAGGCCGCGTATGGCCCCGGCATCCTTGACCCGTGCGCCGTCGATGGCCAACTGGACGGACAAGCCGTAATTGAAGGCAAAAATGCTTACCGCGACGAGAAAAAACAAACCGATTGCGAGCAACAGTGCCCGGTACCTGCCGAAGAACGTGGAACGGTTCGATTTCATGGTTAAAACCCCGGAACTGGTCGAGCAGTTGACTTTAGACGCGGCGTTTGACGCCGCAATGACAGTCGTGTTGGCTATTTGTTGCGTTGCCGCCGTATGGTCAGCGCCGACTTTTCCGGAGCCGCCGCAGGGCGGTGGATTGATCCGGTCGGCGAGCCGCCGGACCGCGCTATTCCTTCGCGCCGGGCAGAACGGGTTTTTGCCGCAACGGTGGCCACGGATCGCGGGTCGTCGCTTCCATGATGATCGCAGCGCCCGCCGGCACGAGAGCGGCTGCAAGCACGGCTTGCAGATTGCCGGTCCGTAGCGGCGGACCGCCCTGAATTGCCTGCGCCGCAAGTTGCGGCGGCCGGGCCACCACCGGCAGTGACCGCCAGTCCTTCTTCTGCAGATATTGATCCCGATTCATGCCGGATTTTCCGATCGCACGAAGACGGGCCGCCGCATCAGAATCCGGGCGACGTTCCGTCCGGCGGGCAATCCGGTCAGTGCTTGCTGCCCATCCACTGCCCGGCCTTGCCGTCCGATGTCGCCTTGCAGGTTACGGCAACACCGGCGATCGTGGTCGCCTCCTCGACATTGAAGAAACGGCCATGATCACCCGAATAGCATTGCGGACCGGGCTTGGCGACTGGCGCCGCGGCGACTTTTTCGGGGGTGGTGCTCTGGCTGGCACAGGCGGCAAGAAGTGCGGCGGAAGCGAGGACGAGAATGGTGCGCATGGCGAACTCCAATGGGCGATGGTTGGTAAGTCGCTGCATTATCTTGGCCCCCTGTTACGTTTTGATTGCGCCTCCGTTACACGAACGCGCACAAGCCCCCGGACCATCCCGTTCAACCAATTCCAGCCAGTCCCGGATGCGTTGCAGGACCCAGGCCTGGTCGTCCAGCGGCAAATCGTGCCCGCCTTCGGCATGAATCTGCAACGGCACATCCCAGATCCGCGCCATGTCGGCGGAGCACTGCGGGTCCACCAGCCGGTCTGCGCCACCGGCAAGCAGCAGGATGCGATCCAGCGGCCGTTGCCGCGGGGCGCGGTAGCGGGCCGCCGCCAGCAACTGGATCAGCGCATTGCGCCGCGAGACGGGATTTTCTTGCCGCCAGCGCAACCACTCTTCGATCACTGCATCGGGATCGGGGACGCGGCGCGTGGTCATCCGCAGGATCGCCGTTTCTACCTGGCGGCCGCTACCGGGCAAGCCGAACAAACGCAACAGGCGCGGGTAGATGGACGGGCGTAGACGATGATGGAAGGGACTGAACGGCCGCAGGCTGGTATTGACCAATACTGCCGCCGCGACGTCGCCGGGATAGTGCTGCGCCCAGGCTACGGCAACCATGGCACCGAGCGACATCGCCAGTAACCGGCAGGGTGTGGCGATGCCCCGCCTGGCGATTTCGGCACGGCAGTAGTCGGCCATGGCTTCGACGCGGGGCGGACTTTCCAGTCGGTTGAGTATGCCGTTGCCGGGAAGGTCGAGACAGATCACCGGTACACCGGGAAACGCATCCTCCAGCTGTTGCGGAAAACGGCCCCAGTGACGGACCTCCCGCGTCAGACCGCGCAGCAAAACCCAGGGCGGTGCGGTGGCGCTCACGCCGTCGATCCGCCGAACCAGCGCCGCATGGCGAGGCGCCGCTGCGCCTCGCGCGCCTCGCCCTGAGGCAGCCACAGGGCACTGCCGCTGGCGGCGCGGGTCATGAAATCAAGCCAGGCCAGATGCCGGCGCACTACCCGCTGGCGACGGTGCTCGATCAGCGGGTTGAACATCCCGTGCCGCGAAAACAGTTGCCGCGGATTCTTCTTGACCCACAGCCAGGAGCCCATTTCCAGCGTCAGCGGCAGAAAGATGCGCCCGCCCTCCTCCAGCGCACGCAGGTAGAGATGGTCCCACAGATCGCCGTGCGCCAGATACTGGCGACTTTGCGGCTCGAATACGTAGCGGTGATGGCTGTGCGTCTGGTCGAGGATTTCCATCAGGGCATGCATTTCCGCCAGGTGCGGAATCGGCAGGGTGGTATGCGCGTAGGGAAACCAGATGCGATCACTGAGGCCGAAACCGGAATGGCAATCGACCACCATGCTGAAGCGATGGCTGAGCAGTTCGCCATCGACGACCTGGCACAGGGCAGCGGCTTCCGCCTCCATCGGCCCGCCGGCGGGACCGCGATACCACGGCAGGCGCGGCCCGAGGCGATGCCCGCCGATCAGGAAGGGCGCACTCTCCCGCGCCTCCAGCGGTGCATTGCGCATCAGGTCCACGCCCCGCGGATTGGCGCGCGTGCGCCGCCACATGCCGCCGGGATTGACCACCGGCACGAACACCAGGCGCAGACGCTCCAGCTGCCGCTGCAGGGTGGTGTCCCAGCGCAGCCGGCTGAGGATGCTTTGCAGAAAGGCGATGACCACCTGCGCGCCGATGCTTTCCAGGCCATGGACACCGCCGAAGATGCCGATTGCCGGCACCCCGGGATCGCGGTTGCCGAGGCTGAAGGCATGGAGCGGCAACTGTCGCCCGCCGCAATCGATCTCGCACAGGATTCGCGCCTCGAGGCCGCTGCCGCCGGCAGCGACAATCCGCTCCAGTTCGTCAAGTTCGTCGATACCCATGTGTTTCATCGCGATGATCATGGCGCACGCGGAATGCCTGCCGGCGAGAGGATAGCGCATGCGATGCGGGAATATCGCCCGCCCCGCCTGCATTGGACCAGAGGCAGCGAATTTGTCATCAAGCTGAAAACCGCCTGCAACATCGGCCGTCTATCTTTTGCCTTCAGCCATCCCCACCAGAAGGGAATCCATCATGAAATTTCTGATCGACCGTCTATTCAGCGACATCGACCGCCTGTTCGATGAAGAATGGCTGGCAATCTGGCTGCTGGATGATTTCTGAGCACCAATCCCGTCCTCCAGCCCCCCCCGAGTAAATGGATGTATCCGTACCATGATGTCACGCCACCTCCGCACTCCTTCCCTGCCGGTGCTGTTCAGCGCCCTGATCTGGGGCGTCATTGAGGTGCTCGCGCTGTTTCGCTCGCGCTCGAGCCAGCCCCGCAATGCACGATTGGATTGAACGCGAGGCAGACCACTGTCGCCTCGATCGGCCCAGCCCTTGGACCAGCGCGAGTACTGCTTCACCTGCCGCCGCACGCACCCTTCCGAGCACTCGTTGCGCCAGATCCGTAGCCGCAACGAGATTCCACGGCGCCGCTACGATGATTTCCCGCAGCAGCTCGTTCCCCTGCATTCTTCGAGGAACACAAAGATGAACGATCTTGACGATGAACTTGTAAGCAATCCGCAGACGACGCCCAGCTTCGGCGAGATCGTCGACCGTCGCCGGCGTTCGCTGCTCGCCGGCGCCATGGCCGGCATCGTCAGCGGCATCGTGCCGTTCGGCGCCTTCGCCGCACCCGCGGCGCGGCGCGCCGGTGTTGTCGCGATGGACTTTTCCGCCGTCGCGGCGTCGAGTGCCGACGAAGTGCGCCTTCCGCCTGGCTATGTCGCACAACCTCTCTTTGCCTGGGGCGATCCGGTCGGCGATGGACCTGCCTTCAAGCACGACGCCACCAACACGGCCGCAGAGCAGGCCCTGCAGGCCGGCATGCACCATGATGGATTGCATTTCTTTCCGCTCGACGGCAGTTCCAGCCATGGGCTCCTCTGCATCAACCACGAGTACACCGACGACGGCCTGTTGCACGCAGGCGGCATGAGCCCATGGACCGCCGAAAAGGTAGCCAAGGCGAAGGCAGCGCATGGCGTCTCGATCATCGAGGTCCGGCGCACGGGCGACGAGTGGCGGATCGTCCGGCCGTCGCGTTTCGCGCGCCGCATCACGGCGGATACCCCGATCGCGATCGCAGGTCCGGCGGCCGGGTCAGCAGGCCTGCGTACGGTGGACGACCCGCTTGGCAGGCTGGTGCTGGGAACGTTGAACAACTGCGCCATGGGGGTCAACCCCTGGGGAACGTATCTGACCTGCGAGGAAAACTTCAACGGCTACTTCAAGGCCGGCGTTTTGCCGACGGCGGACGAAAAGCGCTATGGCATCACCGCCAGAACAGCCGGATACCGCTGGCACGAACACGACCAACGCTTCGACGCGGAACGTCGCCCCAACGAACCCAACCGCTTCGGCTGGGTGGTGGAGATCGATCCGATGCGCCCGGACAGCTTTCCGGTGAAGCGCACGGCCCTCGGCCGCTTCAAGCACGAGGGGGCCTTCGTCACCCTGGCAAGGGACCGCCGCATCGTGGTGTACATGGGAGACGATGAGCGCTTCGAGTACATCTACAAGTTCGTCTCGTCGCGCCCGTACTCGAAAGGCGAGACCACGGGCGGCCTGCTCGATGACGGGACACTGTACGTGGCGCGCTTCGCCGAGAGCGGCGGCGGTCGCTGGCTGCCGCTGCGCCACGGGCTGCCGGGGCTGACCGCCGCCAACGGATTCGCCGATCAGGCGGACGTGCTGATCCGCACCCGCCAGGCGGCCGATGTCGTGCGTGCGACGCGCATGGACCGTCCGGAGTGGATCGCCGTGCACCCCCGGACCGGGGAGGTGTATTGCGCGCTGACCAACAATGCCAAGCGGGGCAGCAGCGAGGTTCCCGGCCTGAACGCAGCGAACCGGCGCCCGGAAAACCTGTTCGGCCACATCGTGCGCTGGCGCGAGGCTGGTGGCAATGCGGCGGCGGAGAGCTTCTCCTGGGAAGTGTTCATCGAATGCGGCGATCCCTCGCTGGCGAA
The DNA here is from genome assembly GCA_016708585.1 of Sulfuritalea sp. Taxonomy (GTDB): domain Bacteria; phylum Pseudomonadota; class Gammaproteobacteria; order Burkholderiales; family Rhodocyclaceae; genus Sulfuritalea. The sequence continues at coordinate 71,368 of JADJFK010000005.1, forward strand.
CGAAAACCTCCGGGGCAACATCAAGGGTGACCTGTTCGCCAGTCCGGACGGACTCTGGTTCGATCGCGGCGGCCGGCTATGGATACAGACCGATGTTTCGACATCGGTCCTGGGAGATCGCAACCACGCAAACTTCGGCAACAACCAGATGCTGGTGGCCGACCCGGACAGCGGCCAGGTGAGGCGTTTCCTGACCGGACCCCGCGGCTGCGAGGTCACGGGAATCACCGCCACTCCGGACGGAAAAACCTTGTTCGTCAACATCCAGCATCCCGGCGAATCGCCCTCCGAACGCGCTAATCCCGATCAGCCAACCGCGATCAGTTCCTGGCCGGGCGGCCAGTTCCCCGCACTCGGCACTGGCCGCCCGCGTTCGGCGACGATCGCAATCCGGCACATCGGCGGCGGAACGATAGGCGAGGCAGGCTGAACCATGGACGCCGCGTTCGCGTTCGCGGCGGCCGCATCCGCCGTTCCACAGGCAACCGGCCTGCAGCGCCTGATGGGAAAGCGCGCCCTGCATCCGGTGTTCCAACCCATCTTCGACCTCGCCCAGGGTCGCCACTTCGCCTGCGAGGCACTGATCCGCGGCCCGGAACACGACAGTCTGCACCTGCCTGAAGCCCTCTTCGCCGCCGCCATTGCCGAGGGGCGGACCTACGAACTGGAATGGATGGCGGTAGAAACCGCGATCGCCCAGTTTGCGGCCCAGCGATCGGCATTGCGGCTGTTCGTCAACATGAGCATCGGCTGCCTGCATTCCAGCCGGCGGCGCCTGCCCGATATCCGGCGCGATCTCATGCGGCTCGGAATCTCCCCGTCGCGCATCGTCGTCGAGATCACCGAGAACGAATCCGTCACGGAATACTCGGACCTGCAGGACCTGTTGCGCGACGTCCGCCGCCTCGGAATCCAGATCGCCATGGATGACATGGGCGAAGGATTCTCCAACCTGCGCATGTGGTCGGATGTCCGTCCGGAGTTCGTCAAGATTGATCGCCACTTCGTGTCGGACATCGACAGCGACCCGCTCAAGCTTCACTTCGTGCAAGCCATGCACGAGATCGCCGAGGTCTGCGGCAGCGCGCTGATCGCCGAGGGTGTGGAAACCCGGCAGCAACTGTCGGTGTTGCGGCGCCTGGGAATCAATTTCTTCCAGGGCTTCGGCATCGCCCGGCCCCACCGGGAGATCGCGGCAGCTATCGCGACCGTGCCAACCGCTACGACCGAGAATTCGATCCTGGTCCTGCCGCTGCCGCAGCGGATGGACCGTTCGCCGCGCATCGGACAACTCACTCATGAGCTGCAGGCCATCGGCCCGGATTGCGACAATGACTCGGTGTATCGCTGCTTCGAAGCCGATCCGCTGTTGACCGTGGTGCCGGTGGTGGCCGACGGACAGCCGCTCGGCATCATCACCCGCAACGCGCTGATCGATCGCTTTGCCCGACCGTATCGACGGGAGATTTACGGACGCCGCTCCTGCACGACAGTCATGGATCCGCCACAGTTGTTCGAAGAGGACCTGGGGGTCCAGGGAGTAGCGCGCACCATCGGCGCCCTGCGCGGCAACCAGATCGGCGAATGTTTCATCGTCACGCGCAATGGCCTCTACCGCGGAGTCGGCTACCTGCGGGAACTCATGGGAGTGATCACCGACCTGCAGATCCAGGCCGCGCGCTACGCCAATCCCCTGACGCAACTGCCGGGAAACGTGCCGATCAACGAACACCTCGAGGAACTGCTCGCTGCCGGCGGAGAGTTTGTCGCCGCCTATTGCGATCTCGATCATTTCAAGCCGTTCAACGATGCCTTCGGCTACCTGCGCGGCGACCAGTTGATCCAGTCGCTCGGTCGCATGCTGGTCGATGCTGCCGCCGACCATGACGACTTTATCGGCCATGTCGGTGGCGACGACTTCGTCGTCCTGATGCAAAGCGCGGATTGGGAGTCACGTCTGAGGCGGGTGATGGGTGAATTCGACAACAACCTCGGCCAGCATCTCGGCCGGGACTACCTGAGTGCCGGGGGCTATCGCGGTGAGGACCGGCGCGGAAATGCAATCTTTCATCCGCTGCCCGCCCTGTCGATCGGGTGCGTAATTATCAAGCCCGACACGACGATAAGCCATCACGATGTATCCACGGCTCTCGGCGAAGCGAAGAAGGAAGCCAAGCGTATTCCGGGGAGTGCATTATTCGTCGAGCGACGCCAGTTGCAAGTTCGTGGCGGAGGGCCATCCAGTTCTGCGGTTGCCGTGTCGCCAGCACCGACTATTTTCGGCCCTCAACTCTGTTTCGAGGTGTAGCAAACACCCTGGCTGTAATGCCGTTGTCACAGAAGCATACTATCGTGTCGGCCTCACTCAAGCGGACAACAATGTGGATTTGATACTGTGGCGCCATGCCGACGCGAAGGATGCGGCCGGTCCGATCGCCGACGTGGACCGGGAGCTCACGACCCGCGGACTGCAACAAGCGGAACAGGGCGCCGAATGGCTGCGCCGGCAGCCATTGAGAAGAGTCGTGGTGCTGTCGAGCCCGGCCAGGAGGGCGCTGCAGACTGCGGAAGCGCTCAGGCTGCCGGTCAAGGTCAAATCCCAGCTCGGTGTCGGCGCCGGCGTTGCAGATCTGCTCGGCGCCGCGGACTGGCCGGATAATGCCGGCACGGTCATCCTCATCAGCCATCAGCCGGCGCTGGGTCGTCTGGCCTCGCTGCTGCTGGCGGGAACGGAGGCAGACTGGAGCATCAAGAAGGGTGGCGTCTGGTGGTTCACCAACCGCGTGCGCCACGACGAAACGCAGACCATCCTGCGCGCCGTGCATAACCCCTGACGCGTACTTGCCGCCGGCAGTTTCCGTCTTACGCGCCGAACGCCTGCCGCACGGCGCCGGCGATGGCTTCGGCCTGCCCGAGCACGACCGCGCTTTCGCGCCCCTCCACCATCACGCGCAACAAGGGCTCGGTGCCCGAGGGCCGCAGCAGCACCCGCCCCTTGCCATCGAGCGTGGCTTCGGCCGCCTGCACCGCGGCCTTGATGCCGGCATCTGCCGCCCAGTCGAAACCTGCCGGCATCTTCACGTTGATCAGCTTCTGCGGATACAGCGTCATGTCGGAACTGGCCTCGGCCAGTGTCTCGTTCGCGGATCGCAGCGCGGCCAGCACCTGCAGCGCGGCGATGATGCCGTCGCCGGTGGTGTGGCGATCGAGGCAGATGATGTGTCCGGAATTCTCGCCGCCGAGCTGCCAGCCCTTGTCCTGCATCATTTCCAGCACGTAGCGGTCGCCCACACTGGCGCGGCCGAGCGCGATGCCCAGCCGGCCCAGCGCGTGCTCGAAGCCGAGGTTGCTCATCAGCGTGCCGGCGACACCGGGGACCGCCTGGCTGCGGGCGCGGTGACGGGCGATCACGTAAAGCAGCTGATCGCCGTCGTAGAGCGTGCCGGCCGAGTCGACCATGACCAGGCGATCGCCGTCGCCGTCGAGGGCAATGCCGCAGTCGGCATGGGTTTCCAACACGGTGCGTCGCAGCGCGGCCGGCGCGGTGGCGCCCACCTCCAGGTTGATATTGAGGCCATTCGGCGTGTCGCCGACGCCGACTATTTCGGCGCCGAGTTCATGAAAGACATTCGGGGCGACGTGGTAGGCGGCACCGTGGGCACTATCGACGACGATCTTCAGGCCGCGCAGATCGAAATCGTTGGGAAAGGTGCTCTTGCAGAACTCGATGTAGCGGCCGGCGGCGTCGTCGACGCGGCGCGCCTTGCCGAGCCTGGCCGAGTCCATGCAGGTCATCGACTCCTCCAGCCGCGCCTCGATGTCGAGCTCGACGGCATCCGGCAGCTTGGTGCCCTGTGCCGAAAAGAACTTGATGCCATTGTCGTCGTAAGGATTGTGCGAAGCGGAAATCACCACGCCTGCTTGCAGGCGCAGGGCGCGCGTGAGGTAGGCCACGGCCGGGGTCGGCATCGGCCCGCAGAGCATCACGTCGACACCCGCCGCGGAAAACCCGGCCTCGAGGGCGGCTTCCAGCATGTACCCCGAAATCCGCGTGTCCTTGCCGATCAGCACCGCCGGCCGCTCGTTGGCCCGCAGGCCTTCGCGCGCCACCAGCGTCGCACCCGCGGCATAGCCCAGGCGCATGATGAAGTCCGGCGTAACGGGCATCTGCCCGACGCGACCGCGGACTCCGTCCGTGCCGAAATACTTGCGTCCCATTCAATAATCCTCCACAGCTTGAACGATGGCCAGCGCATCACGGGTCGCGGCTACGTCATGCACGCGAACGATGCGCGCGCCCCGTTCGACCGCCAGCACGTGGGCGGCGATGCCGGCATGGACCCGCTCGTGCGCGGGACGCCCGGTAATCAGGCCCAGCATCGACTTGCGCGACATGCCGACCAGCAGCGGCAGGCCGGGTACCACCAGTTCGTCGAGGCGGCGCAGCAGTTCGATGTTGTGCTCCAGCGACTTGCCGAAGCCGAAACCCGGGTCGACCGCGATGCGGTTGAGGGCGATTCCCGCCGCTTCCGCCGCGGCCACGCGTTCGCCGAGAAACTCGGCCACCTCCGTCACGATATCGGCATAGTGCGGGGCATCCTGCATGGTGCGCGGATCACCCTGCATGTGCATCAGGCATACCCCGGCCTTGCTGGCGGCGACCAGTTCCAAGGCCCCCGGCGCCCGCAGGGCATTGATGTCGTTGATCATGTCGGCGCCGGCGTTGAGCGCGAGGCGCATCACTTCGGGTTTGACGGTATCGATCGAAAGCGCCGTACCGCAGTCGCGCAATGCCTCGATCACCGGCAGCAGGCGGTCGATTTCCTGTTGCGCCGATACCGGTGCCGCACCCGGTCGCGAGGACTCGGCGCCGAGATCGAGGATCTGCGCGCCTTCTTCGATGAGCCGGCGTGCGTGCGCGATGGCGGCTCCAGTATCGCCGCGGAGGCCGTCGCCGGAAAAGGAATCGTCGGTCAGATTGACGATGCCCATGATCAGCGGCCGTTCGGCATTCAGCACGAAGCGGCCGCAGTGAAAATGCTGTGTCATGGGGACTGCGGACCGCCGGGTCGCAAATCTCTGGCGATCCGCCCGCGGAATGGGGGGATCAGGCGGGCGCCGGCGCGGTCGGCTCGGGGCCTGGCGTGCTGTCGGTCCGGGGCGCCGGCGGCGCGCTGGACGGCTTGGGCGGGCGCGGCGGCAGGCCGGCCATGATGTCGTTGATCTGGTCGGCGTCGATGGTCTCCAGTTCAAGCAGGGCCGCGGTCATGGCCTCGACCTTGTCGCGGTTGTCTTCCAGCAGCTTGCGCGCGCGCGCGTACTGCTCGTCGATCACGCGGCGAATCTCGACATCCACCTTCTGCATGGTGGCTTCCGACATGTTCTTGTGCGTGGTGACGGAGCGGCCGAGGAAGATTTCGCCCTCCTCCTCGCCATACACCATCGGCCCGAGGGTGTCGGACATGCCCCACTGCGTCACCATGCGCCGCGCCAGGTCGGTGGCGCGCTGGAAGTCGTTGGAGGCGCCGGTGGTCATCTGCTGCATGAACAGTTCTTCGGCGATGCGGCCGCCGAACAGGACGCAGATGGTGCACAGCAGGCGCTCGCGGTCCTGGCTGTAGCGTTCCTGGTCGGGCAATTGCATGGTCAGGCCCAGCGCGCGGCCGCGCGGGATCACGGTCACCTTGTGCACCGGATCGGTCTTCGGCAGCAGTTTGGCGACGACGGCGTGGCCGGATTCGTGATAGGCGGTGTTGCGGCGCTCCTCTTCGGGCATGACCATCGAGCGGCGCTCGGCGCCCATCATGATCTTGTCCTTGGCGCGCTCGAAGTCCTCCATGTCCACCAGGCGCTTGTTGCCGCGCGCGGCGAACAGCGCGGCCTCATTGACCAGGTTGGCCAGGTCGGCACCCGAGAAACCGGGGCAGCCGCGCGCCAGGATCGAGGCATCGATGTCCGGCGCCACCGGCACCTTGCGCATATGCACCTTGAGGATCTGTTCGCGGCCGCGAATGTCCGGCAGCGGCACCACCACCTGGCGGTCGAAGCGGCCGGGGCGCAGCAACGCAGGATCGAGCACGTCGGGGCGGTTGGTGGCGGCCACCACGATCACGCCCACGGAAGGCTCGAAGCCGTCCATTTCCACCAGCATCTGGTTCAGGGTCTGTTCGCGCTCGTCGTTGCCGCCGCCAAGCCCTGCGCCGCGCTGGCGGCCGACGGCATCAAGCTCGTCGATGAAGATGATGCAGGGTGCGGCCTTCTTGGCCTGTTCGAACATGTCGCGCACGCGCGCGGCGCCGACGCCGACGAACATCTCGACGAAGTCGGAACCGGAAATCGAGAAGAAGGGCACCTTGGCCTCGCCGGCGATCGCCTTGGCCAGCAGGGTCTTGCCGGTACCGGGCGAACCGACCAGCAGCACGCCGCGCGGGATGCGCCCGCCGAGCTTCTGGAACTTGGACGGATCGCGCAGGAAATCGACCATTTCGGTGACTTCCTCCTTGGCCTCGTCGCAGCCCGCGACGTCGGCGAAGGTGATGGTGTTCGACGATTCATCCATCATCCGCGCGCGGCTCTTGCCGAAGGAGAAGGCGCCGCCCTTGCCGCCACCCTGCATCTGGCGCATGAAGAAGATCCAGACGCCGATCAGGAGCAGCATGGGGAACCAGGAGACGAAGATGCTGGTGAGGAAGGACTGTTCCTCCTCCGGCTTGGCGACGACCTTGACATTGTTCTTGAGCAGGTCGGAAACCATCCACAGGTCGGGCGGGGCGTAGGTGGTAATCCGCTTGCCGTCGACGGTCGTGGCTTCGAGGGTACGCCCCTGGATGACGACTTTCGCGACGCGCCCGGCTTTTACCTCCTCGAGAAACTGGGAATACTCCAGCGATCCGAGCGCGGCGCTCTGGCGGGTGTTGAACTGGTTGAACACCGTCATCAGGACGATGCCGATCACCAGCCAGATCGCCATATTTTTGAACATGTTATTCAAGGTTTCGCCTCTCTTTCCCGCAAACGGGATCAGTAACTTGCGATTCTAGTGCCGATCGTCCTGCCCTGCAAACCACATAGACCATCCGTCAAACCTTCTTGTTCCGCGCCAGCAGGTATATCTCGGCACTGCGGTTGCGCGAAGCTGCCGGCTTTCTCATCTGCACGGTCTGAAACCGGTCCTGCAACGCACGACGCAGTTCCATGAAGCCATCGCCCTGAAATACCTTGGCCAGCATGGCGCCGCCGGGTTTCAGGTGCAACGCGCAGAACTCCAGCGTCAACTCGGCCAAAACCATGACGCGCGCCTGATCGACCATGCCGATGCCCGACATATTGGGGGCCATGTCCGACAATACAAGATCGACCTGGCGGCCATCGAGGGCGTCCGTCAGCGCCTGCAACACCGCGTCATCATGGAAATCGCCCTGGATGAACTCGACGCCATGGATCGGCTCCATCGGCAGCAGGTCGAGCGCGACCAGGCGTCCGCCGGGCGCCACGCGCTTCGCGGCAACCTGCGACCAGCTGCCGGGTGCCGAACCGAGATCGACCACCGTCATGCCGGGCTTCAGCAGTTTGTCCGTGGTGTCGATTTCCAAAAGCTTGAACGCCGCGCGCGAGCGCCAGCCCTCGGCACGGGCCCGCTGCACGTAGGCATCATTGACGTGCTCGTGGATCCAGGCCTTGTTGGTCTTGTTCTTCTTGTTGCTTTCTACCTTGCCGCTCAAGCTACAATCCTGCCATGATCGAAATTTCCCCCACCCGGCGCCGCGCCCTGCGGGCCGCTGCGCACCATTTGAAACCTGTCGTCTCCATCAGCCAGAAAGGCCTGACGCCTTCCGTGCTGGCCGAGATCGACCGTTGCCTCAAGGCCCACGAACTGATCAAGCTGCGACTCTACGGCATTGAACGGGAAGATCGCGAGATCCTGTTCAGTGAAATCCGTACTGCGCTCGACTGTGCCGAGGTGCAGCACATCGGCAACCTGCTGGTGCTGTGGCGCCCGAACCCGGAACAGGACGTGCAAAAGTTCCCAGAGGGACGCACCGCGCTGGCGCCGGCGACACGGCGAAAACCCGAAGCGATGACCAAGAAGCAAGCCGCAGCGCGCAGCGAAGCTCGCAGCAAGAAGCGCTAGCGTCCCCTGCCCCGCTCCTGCAGCACGACCAGCGCGATACCCAGCAGGGATTGCACCAGGTAGAGCGCGCTGGAAACCCCGTGCCAGGTCGCGAAACGGCTCCGCAGCGCACTTTCCATGACCTGGCGCGGCAGCGCATCGGCCTTCAGCTGGGCCAGTACCGGCTGCACGCCAAAGTAGCCGGCGGCGGTCAGCGCCAGCATCGCCAGCATGATCCAGAACACGCCTGACTGAAGCGCGCGCCAGCCTTTGGCAGCGAGAACGTAAAGCACCAGGTAGGTACCGCAGCCCAATCCGATCCACGCCACGTAGGCAAACATCGCCCCCGCGAGGTTGCCGGCGACCCCGCGATCGGACAGCTGGGAGAACAGCACCGGTGCGGCGAGGTAACCGATCGCCAGCAGGCTTCCGACCCAGACGGTCACCGCGATGCTGTACAGCGCGGAGAAGAAGCCCCTCATTCAGACGTATTTGACGTCGAGAATTTCGTATTCACGGCGTCCGCCCGGCGTCTGCACTTCGGCCACGTCGCCGGCGAACTTGCCGATCAGTGCGCGCGCCACCGGGGAATTCAGCGACAGCATGCCGGACTTGATGTCGGCCTCGTCGTCGCCGACGATCTGGTAACTCACTGTGTCGCCGCTATCCATATCCTCCAGCTCCACGGTCGCCCCGAAGACGACGCGGCCATCGGCATCGAGCGACGCCGGGTCGATGATCTGGGCGTTGCCGAGCTTGCCCTCGACTTCCTTGATGCGGCCCTCGATGAAACCCTGGCGTTCCTTGGCGGCATCGTACTCGGCGTTCTCCGAAAGATCCCCATGCGAGCGCGCTTCGGCGATTGCGGCGATGACCGCCGGGCGATCGACCGTCTTCAGGCGCTGCAGTTCGATGCGCAGGAGTTCCGCACCGCGCAGGGTGATGGGGAACTTGCCCGGGGGGGGGGGGGGGGGGGCGCTGCTCACGTCGCCAACTCCCCATGCAGGGACTGCAGGGAATAGGTTTCGAGGCCATCGTGACGCATGCCGGCGCAAGCGGCGCGACCGCCCTCGATGGTGGTGAACAGCGTCACCTTGGCGCCCAGTGCCGAGGTGCGGATGGAACGGGAGTCGGCGATCGCCGTGCGCTTTTCCTCGACCGTGTTCACGATCAGCACGATTTCGTTGTTCTTGATCATGTCAACAATGTGCGGCCGGCCCTCGGTCACCTTGTTCACAACGCTGACCGGTATGCCGGCCTCCGCTATCGCGCCGCCGGTACCGCGCGTGGCTACCAGGGAAAAGCCGAGCTCGTGCAGTTCGCGTGCGACGTCGACGGCCTTGGGCCGGTCGGCGGGCTTGACGCTGAGGAAGACCTTGCCGGACTTTGGCAGGCGCGTTCCCGCGGCGAACTGCGACTTGACGAAGGCCTCGCCGAAGGTCCGGCCGACGCCCATGACCTCCCCGGTCGATTTCATTTCCGGCCCGAGGATGGTATCGACGCCGGGGAACTTTATGAAGGGGAAGACCGCCTCCTTGACCGAGAAATAGGGCGGGATGACCTCGCGCGTCACACCCTGGTCGGCCAGCGAACGTCCGGCCATGCAGCGTGCGGCGATCTTGGCCAGCGGCAGGCTGGTGGCCTTGGAGACGAAGGGAACGGTGCGCGATGCGCGCGGATTGACTTCCAGCACGTACACCACCGCCTCGTCACCGCGTCCCTGGATGGCGAACTGGACATTCATCAGGCCGACGACATTGAGGCCCCTGGCCATCATCTCGGTCTGCCGCCGCAGCTCGTCCTGGATTTCCGGGCACAGCGAGAACGGCGGCAGCGAGCAGGCCGAATCGCCGGAATGCACGCCGGCCTGCTCGATGTGCTCCATGATGCCGCCGATCAGCACCTGCCTACCGTCGCACAGCGCATCGACGTCGACCTCGGTGGCGTCGTTGAGGAAACGGTCGAGCAGCACCGGCGAATCGAAGGACACCTTGATCGCATCGCGCATGTAGCGTTCGAGATCCTTCTGCTCATGGACGATTTCCATGGCACGGCCGCCCAGCACGTACGAAGGCCGCACCACCAGCGGGTAGCCGATTTCGGCGGCGAGGCGGATCGCGTCCGGCTCGGTGCGCGCCGTGCGGTTGGGCGGCTGCTTGAGGCCGAGGTCGTGCAGCAGCATCTGGAAGCGCTCGCGATCCTCTGCGGCGTCGATCATGTCGGGGCTGGTACCGATGATCGGCACGCCATTGGCCTCCAGTTCGCGCGCACGCTTGAGCGGCGTCTGTCCCCCGAACTGGACGATGACGCCGGTGGGCTGTTCGACATGGACGATTTCGAGGATGTCCTCCAGCGTTACCGGCTCGAAGTAGAGGCGGTCGGAGGTGTCGTAATCGGTGGAGACCGTTTCCGGATTGCAATTGACCATGATGGTCTCGTAGCCGTCCTCGCGCATCGCCAGTGCCGCATGGACGCAGCAGTAGTCGAACTCGATGCCCTGGCCGATGCGATTGGGACCGCCGCCAAGCACCATGATCTTCTTGCGGGTACCGGGACGCGACTCGCACTCGTCCTCGTAGGTCGAGTACATGTACGCGGTAGACGTGGCGAACTCGGCGGCGCAGGTATCGACCCGCTTGAATACCGGGCGCACGCCCAGCTCATGACGGCGCTCGCGTACCGCCGTCTCGCCGGCGCCGACTATCGTGCCGATGCGGCGGTCGGAAAAGCCCTTGCGCTTCAGGTTGCGCAAGGCGGAATCATCGAGGTCGCCGAGATTCTGCGAGCGCAGCCAGGCCTCGGTCTTGATGATGTCCTCGATCTGCACCAGGAACCATGGGTCGATACGGGTCAGGTCGAACACCAGTTGCAGCGAGTAGCCCTCTCGAAAAGCCTGGGCCACGTACCAGAGGCGCTGCGGCCCGGGACTGGCCAGTTCGCGGTTGATTTCCTCGGGATCGGCGTCGATCTCGTCGAATCCATAAACGCTGACTTCGAGTCCGCGCAAGGCCTTCTGCATCGATTCCTGGAAGCTGCGGCCGATTGCCATGACTTCGCCGACCGACTTCATCTGCGTCGTCAGGCGATCATTGGCCTGCGGAAACTTCTCGAAGGCGAAACGCGGCACCTTGGTCACGACGTAGTCGATCGAGGGTTCGAAGGAAGCCGGCGTGGCGCCGCCGGTGATGTCGTTCTTCAGTTCGTCGAGCGTATAGCCGACGGCCAGCTTGGCCGCCACCTTGGCGATCGGGAAGCCGGTCGCCTTCGAGGCCAGCGCCGAGGAACGCGACACGCGCGGGTTCATCTCGATCACCACCATCGCGCCGTTCTTCGGGTTGATGGCGAACTGCACGTTGGAGCCGCCGGTATCGACGCCGATCTCGCGCAGCACGGCGATGCTGGCGTTGCGCATGATCTGGTATTCGCGGTCGGTCAGGGTCTGCGCCGGGGCGACGGTGATCGAGTCGCCGGTATGCACGCCCATCGGATCGAGGTTCTCGATCGAGCAGACGATGATGCAGTTGTCCTTGTGGTCGCGCACCACCTCCATCTCGTACTCTTTCCAGCCGAGCAGCGATTCCTCGATCAGCAGCTCCTTGGTCGGCGAGGCTTCAAGGCCGCGCTTGCAGATCTCGACGAACTCCTCCTGGTTGTAGGCGATGCCGCCGCCGGAACCGCCCATGGTGAACGAGGGCCGGATGATGGTGGGGAAGCCCATGGCGCCCTGCACCTGCTGCGCCTCCTCCATGCTGTGGGCGATGCCGGAGCGCGCCGAACCGAGGCCGATGCGGGTCATCGCCTGCTTGAACTTCTCGCGGTCCTCGGCCTTGTCGATGGCCTCCTTGCTGGCGCCGATCATTTCGACGCCGTATTTCTCCAGCACGCCATGCCTGGCCAGGTCGAGCGCACAGTTCAGCGCGGTCTGGCCGCCCATGGTCGGCAGCACGGCATCCGGGCGTTCCTTGGCGATGATGTTCTCCAGCACGCGCCAGGTGATCGGCTCGATGTAGGTGACATCGGCCATGCCCGGATCGGTCATGATCGTGGCCGGATTGGAGTTGACCAGGATTACGCGATAGCCTTCTTCGCGCAGCGCCTTGCAGGCCTGGGCGCCGGAGTAGTCGAACTCGCAGGCCTGGCCGATGATGATCGGGCCGGCGCCGATGATCAGGATGGAATGTATGTCGGTGCGCTTGGGCATATTATTTTTGCTCCATCATTCCGATGAAGCGGTCGAACAGATAGGCGACATCGTGCGGCCCCGGACTGGCCTCCGGATGTCCCTGGAAGCAGAAGGCCGGCCGATCGGTCCAGGCCATGCCCTGCAGGCTGCCGTCGAACAGCGAGACGTGGGTGACCTTTACATTCGCCGGCAGCGTCGCCGGATCGGCGGCGAAGCCGTGATTCTGGCTGGTGATCAGCACCTGTCCGGATTCGAGATCCTTGACCGGATGGTTGGCGCCGTGATGGCCGAACTTCATTTTCAGGGTCCTGCCGCCGGCCGCCAGCGCCATCAGTTGATGGCCAAGGCAGATGCCGAAGGTCGGCAGGCGCCGCTCGAGAAATTCGCGAATCGCCGCCACCGCATAGTCACAGGGCTCCGGATCGCCGGGGCCGTTGGACAGGAAAATGCCATCGGGCTTCATTGCCAGCACCTCGGCCGCCGGGGTTTTTGCCGGCACCACGGTGAGATCGCAACCGCGCGAAGCCAGCATGCGCAGGATGTTGCGCTTGACGCCGAAATCGTAGGCGACGACCTTGAAGCGGAACGACCCCGGCTGGGCAAATCCCTCACCGAGTTTCCACTCGCCTTCGCGCCATGAGTAGGATTTCTGCGCGCTCACAACCTGTGCCAGATCCATGCCGGCCAGGCCGGGAAAAGCGCGCGCCTGAGCCACCGCAGCATCGGCATCGAGACGTTCGCCGGCCGCATTGCCAGATACGAGGCAACCGGCCTGCGCCCTTTTCGCGCAGGATGCGGGTCAGCTTGCGGGTGTCGATGTCGGCCAGGCCGAGCACGTTCGCGGCCCGCAGGTAGGCATCGAGCGTATGTTCGCTGCGGAAATTCGAGGCCAGCAGCGGCAGGTCGCGGATCACCAGGCCGGCCGTATGGATGAACGCGGCTTCGCAATCCTCGCGGTTGACACCGTAGTTGCCGACATGGGGGTAGGTCAGGGTGACGATCTGCCGGGCGTAGGAAGGATCGGTCAGGATTTCCTGGTAGCCGGTCATCGCGGTGTTGAAAACCACTTCGCCGACGCTGCTGCCGGTGGCGCCAATGCCTTTGCCTCTAAACACCGTTCCGTCGGCCAGGGCAAGTAGGGCAGGCGGAAAGTGAGGCACGATGAGGCTCCCGGAACAAGACGGTGCGGCGACAGGAACCGGGCACCCGCTTGATTCACATGGCGTCCGGCAAACCTTCTTATTATACCTTGCCGACCTGCCGGCCGCAACGCGCGAGCCGTGCCTTGCAACGCCGGAACATTACTTCAGGCCGAGCACATCCTGCATGTCGAACAATCCGCGTTCACGACCGGCCATGAAACGCCCGGCGCGCAGGGCGCCCAGTGCATACGGCATGCGACTGGCTGATTTGTGGGTGATCTCGACGCGCTCGCCGGCGCCCGCGAAGAGCACCGTGTGATCACCGACGATGTCACCGCCGCGGATGGTCGAAAAGCCGATCTGCATCGCCGGCCGCTCGCCGGTATGGCCTTCGCGACCGTAAACGGCGCATTCCGGCAAATCGCGGCCGAGCGCCGCGGCCACCACCTCGCCCATGCGCAAGGCGGTGCCCGAGGGTGCATCGACCTTGTGCCGGTGATGCGCCTCGATGACTTCGATGTCGTAACCTTCGTTGAGGATGCGCGCAGCGACATCGAGCAGTCGAAATACCGCATTGACGCCGACCGCCATGTTCGGCGCAAATACGATCGGAATCTCCTGCGCCGCAGCTTCGATGGCGCTTTTCCCCTGCGCCGAGAATCCGGTGGTGCCGATCACCAGGCTGACCTTGTGGCGCCGGCAGGCCCCGAGATGCTCCAGCGTGCCCTCCGGCCGGGTGAAGTCGATCAGGCAATCGGAAACCGCCAGCGCGGCATCGAGATCGGCCGTGATCCTGACACCGCAGGGGGCGCCGACCAATTCGCCGGCGTCCTTGCCGAGGAACGGGCTGCTGCCGTGTTCAAGCGCAGCGGCAAGGCTGGCGCCGGCATCCTGCTGCACGGCCTCGATCAGGGTGCGTCCCATGCGACCCGCGCTGCCGGCAATCGCATAGCGAATTTTTTCCATGTCCTACTTCTTCTCCTGCTTGTCGGCATCGGCCGCAGCCGCCGGTGATGCGGCGGCTGCGGCCGGTCCCGGGATCTCGATCACCTGGGCGGCGGGCTTGGGCGCTTCGGCCCTGGCGGGGTCTTCGGCGACCACGTCCCCGGCAACGCGCGTCAGCTTGTTGTCCTGGAAAAAGACTGTCAGGGTGCGCTGCTGGGCCTCGCCGTATCCCTGCTTGTAGCTGTACACATAGTCCCAGCGGTCGCCATGAAACATGTCGGCAACCAGCGGCGAGCCGAGGATGAAGCGCACCTGCTCGCGGCTGAGGCCCGGTTTCAACTGCGCCACCATCTCCTGCGTGACGAAATTGCCCTGCCTGACGTCGATGCGGTAGGGAGTGAGAACGGTAGTAATCACCGGCGCACCGGAACAGGCCGCCAGAAACGGCAGGAGCAACAGCAATCGCTTCATCGGGAAGTTCCGGAAAATACTGTCTGGAGATGGCTGCCGCACTTCGGCAGGCCGTGCCTTTACCCGAGCGGATTATCCCAATCGGGGCACGAAAACTATATCATAGCTGCCCGTCCAGCCCCGATGCCGCGCTCGCCGCTCCATGACACGACCCGACGACCTCAAGAATATCGGCCTCAAGGCAACCTATCCGCGCCTCAAGATTCTCGACCTCTTCCACAAGTTGCAGGACGAGGGATCGCCGCGCCACGTCACGGCGGAGGACGTCTACCGCCACCTGCTGGCGGATGGCCTCGACATCGGCTTGGCCACGGTCTATCGGGTATTGACGCAATTCGAGCAGGCCGGCCTCCTGCAGCGCCACCATTTCGAATCGGGCAAGTCGATCTTCGAGCTCAACGCGGGACAGCACCACGACCACCTGGTCTGTGTAGATTGCGGCCGCGTCGAGGAGTTTTACGATGCGGCCATCGAAAAGCGCCAGCAAAAAGTCGCCGAAGAGCGCGGGTTCGCGGTTCGCGAACATGCCCTTTACCTCTACGCCGAGTGCAAGAAGGCCCACTGCCCGCACCGCAAAGCCGAACCCTGAACGGCCGCGTGGAAGCATTCATCACTTCGACCACGCTGGTCGCCATCGCCGAGATCGGCGACAAGACGCAGTTGCTTTCCTTTGTCCTCGCCGCCCGCTTGCGCAAGCCATGGGCCATCATTGCCGGCATTTTTGTCGCCACCGTGCTCAACCACGCCCTGGCCGGCTCGGTCGGCGTCTGGCTGGCGCAATTGATCTCGCCGCACTGGCTGCCATGGATCACCGGTGGCGTCTTCGTCGTTTTCGGCCTGTGGGCGTTGCACCCGGATTCACTCGACGAAGACCCGAAGATCCATCCCGCCGGCGCCTTCGTCACCACCACCATCGCCTTTTTCATCGCCGAAATGGGCGACAAGACCCAGTTCGCCACGGTGGCGCTGGGGGCGCAATTCCAGGGCGCGCTGTTCGCCGTGGTGATGGGCACCACGCTGGGGATGATGCTGGCCAACGTGCCCGGCGGTGGTGATCGGCGAGAAACTCGCCGCGCGTCTGCCCTTGAAATACATCCGCTGGCTGGCCGCCGCGGTATTCATCGCCACCGGGGTGGCGGCAATGCTCGGCGCACCGGGGATTCCCGGCTGACGCGGGCTAAGCCTGGCCGAGCATTTCCGCCGCGTGGCGGCGCGTGGTTTCGGTGATTTTCTCGCCGCCCAGCATGCGCGCGATCTCGCCGATGCGCGCCTCGCGGTCGAGCACGCTGACCGTCGAAGTCGTCGCCCCCTTGCGGGTTTCCTTGGCGATCGACCATTGCCAGTCGGCCTGCGCCGCCACCTGCGGCAGATGGGTGACGCACAGCACCTGGCGGCTGCGGCCCAATTCGCGCAGCATGCGGCCGACGATCTCCGCGACGCGACCGCCGATGCCGACATCGACCTCGTCGAAAATCAGCGTGCCGGCGGCATTGGCCTGGCTGGCGATGACCTGCAGGGCGAGGCCGATGCGCGACAACTCGCCGCCCGAGGCCACCTTGGCCAGGCCGCGCAACGGCTGTCCGGCGTTGGCGGAAACCAGGAACTCGATGTTTTCCAGGCCGCTGGCAGCCCCAGCGGGCAGCGGCGTCAACGCGACCTCGAAGCGTCCGCCGGCCATGGCCAGTTCCTGCATGCCGGCCGTGACGGCGGCGGACAAGGCCTTCGCCGTCTTCGCACGCAGGGCGGAAAGCTTTTTGGCCACCTCGCGGAATGCGGATTCCGCCTTGCGCTCGCGCTCGGCCAGGGCGGCGGGATCCGCGCGCAAGGTGAGTTCGGCGAGGCGGCCTTGCAGAGACTCCAGCAAGGCCGGCAATTCCTCGGGCGCGACCCGGTGCTTGCGCGCCATCTGCGTCACCGCATCGATGCGGCTATCGAGTTCGGCAAGCCGCGCGGGATCAAGCTCCAGGCGATCCTGATAACGCCGTAACGCCAGCGCCGACTCTTCGAGCTGGATCAGCGCGCCCTCGAACAGTTGCGCGGCCTCGCCCAGCGCCGGGTCGAAGGAGGTCAATTCCGCCAGCTTCGCCCCGGCATGCTGCAACATCGGCAGGCTCGCGGCCTCGCCCTCCTCCAGCGCCGCCAGCGCCATGCCGGCGCCTTCCAGCAGCGCATTGGCATTGCCCAGCCGGCGGTGCTCCTGCTCGGTTTCCTGCCAGCCGGCGGCGTCGAAACCGAGCGCAGCCAGCTCCCCCACCTGCCACTCGAGCAGCTCGCGTTCGCGTGCCGCGGCCTCGACATCCTTTTCGGCCTCGGCGCGGGCTTCGCGCGCCGCGCGCCATGCCGTCCAGGCTGCCGCCACCTCCCGCGCCAGCGTCTGCGCGCCGGCATGCGTATCGAGCAGCTCGCGCTGGGCATCGCCGCGCAACAGGGAATGATGGGCGTTCTGGCCGTGGATGTCGGCGAGGAAATCGGCGACCTCGCGCAATTGCCCGAGCGTTGCCGCGGCGCCGTTGACATAGGCGCGGGAGCGGCCGGCGCTGTCGATCACGCGGCGCAGCAGGCAGGCATCGGTGTCGAAGTCCCCCGCACGCAACCACGATTCGAGGGCGCTGCCGGGCGCCACGTCGAATTCGGCGGAAATCTCGGCCCGCTCGGCGCCGCTGCGCACCACCGTGGCATCGGCGCGTTCGCCCAGCGCCAGCGACAGCGCGTCGACCAGAATCGATTTACCGGCGCCGGTCTCGCCGGTCAGCGCGCCGAAGCCGCCGCCGAACTCCAGTTCGATGCGGTCGACGATGACGAAGTCGCGGACGATCAGGCGCAGCAGCATGGCTTAATGTCGCGGAGTCGAGCTCCAGTGCAGCTTCTGCCGCAACATGGCGAAATAGCTGTAGCCGGGAGGATGCAGCAAGGTGATGTTGTGGCGCGAACGGGCCATGCGCACGACGTCACCGGCGCGGGCATCGAAATACTTCTGGCCGTCGAAATGGACCCGCGCATCGTGGGGCGGCAGCAAGGCGATGTCGATTGTGCTGCTGTCGCTGACGGTGATCGGCCGGTTCGACAGCGCGTGGGGACACAGCGGCACGATGGCGACGCCGGGTACCGCGGGATGGAGGATCGGGCCGTTGGCGGAAAGCGCGTAGGCGGTGGATCCGGTCGGCGTGGCGACGATCAGGCCGTCGGCGCGCAGGACGTGGATCAGCTCGCCATCGACCTTGACTTCCAGTTCGATCATGCGGCCGATGTCGCCCTTGTTGACCACCACGTCGTTCAGCGCCAATGTCCGGAATGCCGGCTCGCCGTCGCGCCGCACCTCGGCGTCGAGCAGAAACCTCTGCTCCCGCGAGAAGCGGCCCTCCAGCAGGGCGGTGATGCTGTCGATCATGGCATCCAGCGCGATGTCCGTCATGAAGCCCAGCCGCCCCTGGTTGATGCCGACCAGGGGCACGTCGAACTGCGCCAGGCGGCGCGCCGCATTGAGCATGGTGCCGTCGCCGCCGAGTATTACCGCCAGTTCCGCGCGCCTGCCGATCGTCTCGTAGCCGGCCACCGCATAGCCGTTGGCGCCTACCGCCGCCGCGGTGTCTTCTTCCAGCAGCACCTCGACACCGCGCTTGCTCAGAAAGCCGGCAAGCGCCCTCAGGGACTCGGCGACTTCCCGGCTCTGGTACTTGCCGATCAGCGCGACGGAGTTGAATGCATTGGATGCGGCAGCGTTCATGCGCCGGATTAAACCACATTTGCGCATCGCCAAAACTCAGGAACCAGGCGCAACGGGCTTGCGCGGCGGTCCTTCCCGGATCGGGACGGGCTGGCTGCTACAATCCTCGCCATGCTCGACTACCGCGCGCAAACCCTGCTGAAAACCCTGATCGAACGCTATATCGCCGAAGGCCAGCCGGTAGGCTCGCGCACGCTCTCCAGGTACTCGGGCCTGGAGCTTTCGCCGGCGACCATCCGCAACGTGATGTCGGACCTGGAAGAGATGGGTTTCATCGCCAGCCCGCACACCTCGGCCGGACGCGTGCCGACCGCGCTGGGTTACCGGCTCTTCGTCGATTCCCTGCTCACCGTCAAACCGCTGCAAAGTGCCGAGCTCTCGGAAATCAAGGGGGCGATCCAGCCCGACCAGCCGCAGCTCGTGATCAGCCATGCCTCGCAACTGCTTTCCCAGCTCACGGCCTTCGCCGGCATCGTCGTGGCACCGCGCCGCCAGCAGCCGCGCATCCGCCAGATCGAGTTCCTCAGCCTGTCGGACAAGCGCGTCCTGCTGATCATCGTCACGGCCGACGGCGACGTGCAGAACCGCATCCTGTTCACCCAGCGCAACTACAGCCCGTCCGAGCTGGTCGAGGCCGCCAACTACCTGAACCAGAACTGCCTCGGGCTCGACTTCGACCAGGTGCGCGCGCGCGTGGTCGAAGAACTGCGCCAGTTGCGCGCCGACATGTCGGAACTGATGACGGCCGCGCTCGACGCCGGCAACCAGGCCATCGCCGACACTTCGACGCAATATGTCATCAGCGGCGAGAAGAACCTGCTCGGCGTCGAGGACCTGTCGTCCAACATGACGCGCCTGCGCCGCCTGTTCGACCTGTTCGAGCAGCGCACCGGACTGGCCCAGTTGCTTGAACTGTCGAGCCGCGCCGAAGGCGTGCAGGTGTTCATCGGCGGCGAATCCGGCATCGCGCCGCTGGACGAATGCAGCGTGGTTGCAGCGCCCTACGAGGTCGACGGGCAGATCGTCGGCACCATCGGCGTCATCGGCCCGACACGGATGGCCTACGAAAGGGTGATCCCCATCGTCGATATCACCGCGAAACTACTCTCTTCCGCGCTCTCTGCTCCCTGATGCCCCGCTACGCTCCCGAACCGGCGCCCAACCACGGCGCACCGCGCCGCACCGCCGTCCTGCTGGTCAACCTCGGCACGCCGGAGGCGCCGACCGCAGCCGCCCTGCGCCCCTATCTCAAACAGTTCCTCTGGGACCCGCGCGTGGTCGAAATACCGCGCCTCGTCTGGTGGCTGATCCTCAATCTCTTCGTGCTCACCCTGCGCCCGGGTAAATCGGCGGCCAAGTACGCCAAGATCTGGATGGCGGAAGGTTCGCCGCTGAAGGTACACACCGAGCGTCAGGCCAAACTGCTCAAGGGCTGGCTGGGCGAGGCCGGCACCGCGGACCTCGCGGTGGCTTGGGCCATGCGCTATGGCCAACCCTCGATCGCCGGTGTCCTCGACCAGTTCAAGCACGATGGCGTCGAGCGCGTGCTGGTGGTGCCGCTCTACCCGCAGTTCGCGGCCAGTTCCACCGCCAGCGTGATGGACGACGTTGCCGACTGGATCAAGCGCAGCCGCAACCCGCTGGAATTCCGCTTCATCAAGCACTTCCACGACCACCCCGGCTACATCGCAGCGGTGGCCGCGTCGGTGAAGGAACATTGGGCGATTCACGGCCGGCCGGACACGCTGGTGATGAGCTTCCACGGCCTGCCGCGCCGCTCGCTCGACCTGGGCGATCCCTATTATTGCGAGTGCCAGAAGACAGGACGCCTGCTGGCCGAGGCGCTTGGACTTGAGCAAGACCGATTCCTGGTCACCTTCCAGTCACGCTTCGGCAAGGCCGAGTGGCTGCAACCCTATACCCAGCCGACACTGGAAAAACTCGGCGCCGGCGGAACGGCGCGGGTCGACGTGATCTGCCCCGGCTTCGTCGCCGATTGCCTGGAAACGCTCGAAGAAATCGCGCTGGAATGCAAGGCGGCGTTTCTGTCATCCGGCGGCAAGGAATTTCACTACATTCCCTGCGTGAACGAACGATCCGACTGGATCGCCGCACTGGGCGACCTGGTGTCGGCCCATCTCGCGGGCTGGCCGCTCGCCGCCCGATCCGACCCTGCGGCCGTCGCGCGCGCCAAGGCCCTGGGCGCCAAGGGCTGATCCCGGGCTTGAAGTTGCCGGCGGCACCCTTATATCAGTGACATCTGATATTTGGAGCGCATCATGTCCGGGCCCGTGATCGTCGTTTGTCCCCATTGCCACGCCGCCAACCGCCTGCCTGCCGAACGCCTCGCCGACGGCGGGACATGCGGCAAATGCAAGTCGCGCCTGTTCAGCGGCACGCCGGTGGAACTCGGCGCTGCAAATTTCGACAGCCATGTCGGACGATCCGACATCCCGCTGCTGGTCGACTTCTGGGCGCCCTGGTGCGGGCCCTGCCGGACCATGGCGCCGGCCTTCGCCCAGGCGGCAAAACAGCTCGAACCGGAGTTCCGCCTGGCCAAGGTCAATACCGAGGACGAACAACAGCTCGCGGCACGCTTCGGCATCCGCTCGATTCCGACCCTGGCCCTGTTCAGGAACGGCCGTGAAGTCGCGCGCCAGGCCGGGGCGATGGACGCGGGCAGCCTGATGCGCTGGGCCCGCAGCCAGGCCTGAAACTTTTCTTGCCGGCGGGGCTTGAACTCGCCGGAATCGCCCTCATCTGCGGCGGGTTTCTTGAGGAGCCCGACCCATGCAGGACAACACCAGCACCCCGAACCCCGAAGCACTGCCGGAAAATGCAGGCAGCGCGGACAACGCCGTACCGCCGGCACCGACTTTTGAACAGGCCGCCGAATCCACGGTAATGCCCAGCCTCGAAGACCTGCTCAAGGCCGCCGAACTCAAGGCCGCCGAGCACCACGACGCCTGGCTGCGCGCCAAGGCGGAAGGCGAGAACATCCGCCGCCGCGCCCAGGAGGACATCGGCAAGGCCGGCAAGTTTGCCGTCGAGAAGTTCTCCGGCGAACTGCTGGCGGTCAAGGACAGCCTCGAAGCCGCCCTGGCCAGCGACAACCAGAGCGCCGAACACCTCAAGGAAGGAGTCGAGCTGACCCTGCGCCAGCTGGTGGCCGCGTTCGAGAAATCCGGCCTGGCCGAAATCAACCCGCTCGGCCTGAAGTTCGATCCGAACTTCCATCAGGCCATCGGCCAGATCGAGGCGCCGGACGAGAAAACCGAAGCCAACACCGTGCTCAGCGTGCTGCAGAAGGGCTACGCCCTGCACGGTCGCGTGATCCGCCCGGCGCTGGTGATGGTTTCGAAAGCGAAAGCGGCACCGGCGGCTTGAAGCCACCCGCAATACCCCCATATCAGGCATAGAGATTCGCTGCGGGATATTCCCGGCGAGCAACATTCTTAAAGGAAAAATCATGGGCAAGATCATCGGCATCGACCTCGGCACCACCAACAGCTGCGTCGCCATCATGGAAGGCGGCAAGCCCAAGGTCATCGAAAACGCGGAAGGCGCGCGCACCACGCCGTCCATCGTCGCCTACGCGGAAGACGGCGAGATCCTCTGCGGCGCCGCGGCCAAGCGCCAGGCGGTGACCAACGCCAAGAACACCCTGTTCGCGGTCAAGCGCCTGATCGGCCGCCGCTTCGAGGAAAAGGAAGTGCAGAAGGACATCGACCTGATGCCCTTCAAGATCGTCAAGGCCGACAACGGCGACGCCTGGGTCGAGGCGCGCGGCAACAAGATGGCGCCGCCGCAGGTCTCCGCCGAAGTGCTGCGCAAGATGAAGAAGACCGCCGAAGACTACCTCGGCGAGGAAGTCACCGAGGCCGTGATCACCGTGCCCGCCTACTTCAACGACAGCCAGCGCCAGGCCACCAAGGACGCCGGCCGCATCGCCGGCCTCGACGTCAAGCGCATCATCAACGAGCCGACCGCGGCCGCGCTGGCCTTCGGCATGGACAAGCAGGAAGGCGACCGCAAGATTGCGGTGTATGACCTCGGCGGCGGCACCTTCGACATCTCGATCATCGAAATCGCCGAACTCGACGGCGAGCACCAGTTCGAAGTGCTGTCCACCAACGGCGACACCTTCCTCGGCGGCGAAGACTTCGACCAGCGCCTGATCGACTATGTCGTCACCGAATTCAAGAAGGAACAGGGCGTCGACCTGAAAAACGACGTGCTGGCCCTGCAGCGCCTCAAGGAAGCCGCGGAAAAGGCCAAGATCGAGCTGTCCTCCGCGCAGCAGACCGAATTCAACCTGCCCTACATCACCGCCGACGCCTCCGGGCCGAAGCACCTGGCGATGAAGCTGACCCGCGCCAAGTACGAAGCGCTGGTGGAAGACCTGATCGAGCGCACCATCGAGCCCTGCCGCATCGCCATCAAGGATGCCGGCGTCAAGACCTCCGACCTGACCGACGTGATCCTGGTCGGCGGCATGACGCGCATGCCCAAGGTGCAGGAAAAGGTCAAGGAATTCTTCGGCAAGGAACCGCGCCGCGACGTCAATCCCGACGAAGCCGTGGCGGTCGGCGCCTCGATCCAGGGCGGCGTGCTGCAGGGCGAAGTCAAGGACGTGCTGCTGCTCGACGTGACCCCGCTCAGCCTGGGCATCGAGACCCTGGGCGGCGTCATGACCAAGCTGATCCAGAAGAACACCACGATCCCGACCAAGGCCGCGCAGACCTTCTCCACCGCCGACGACAACCAGAGCGCGGTCACGATCCACGTCCTTCAGGGCGAACGCGAGATGTCCAGCGGCAACAAGAGCCTCGGCCAGTTCAACCTGACCGACATCCCGCCGTCGCCGCGCGGCATGCCGCAGATCGAGGTCACCTTCGACATCGACGCCAACGGCATCCTGCACGTTTCGGCGCGCGACAAGGGCACCGGCAAGGAAAACAAGATCACCATCAAGGCCAACTCCGGGCTGTCCGAAGCCGAGATCCAGGCCATGGTGCAGGACGCCGCGGCACATGCCGAGGACGACCACAAGGCCCGCGAACTGGTCGACGCGCGCAACCAGTGCGACGCCATGGTGCATTCCGTCAAGAAGGCACTGGCCGAGCACGGCGACAAGATGGGCGCCGATGAAAAGGCCGCGATCGAAACCGCGATCAAGGACGCTGAAGCCGTGCTGAAGGACGGCGACAAGGCCGCCATCGAAGCGAGGACCGAAGCCCTGGCCAAGGCCTCGCAGAAACTCGGCGAGAAGGTCTATGCCGAAACCCAGGGCGCGGCCGGTGCCGGCGGTGCCGAGGGTGGTACGGCAAGCGGCGAGGCGAAGAAGGACGACGGCGACGTGGTCGATGCCGAGTTCACCGAGGTCAAGGACAAGAAGGCTTAAACCGGGCACTGCGTGCCGTTTTAAGTGGCCGGATTGAAGCGGGCGCCTGTGGCGCCCCTTAATCCGGCCTTTGCACTGAATAGCCGGACAACGACAACATGGCAAAGAAGCGCGACTACTACGAAGTCCTCGGCGTCAACCGCGACGCCTCGGACGAGGACATCAAGAAGGCCTACCGCAAGCTGGCCATGAAGCACCATCCGGACCGCAATCCGGACAATCCCAAGGCGGAAGAGCAGTTCAAGGAGGCCAAGGAAGCCTACGAGGTCCTCTCCGACCCGCAGAAGCGGCCGGCCTATGACCAGTACGGCCACGCCGGCGTCGATCCGCAGGCCGGCATGGGCCCGGGCGGCGCAGGCGCCGGCGGCTTCGCCGACGCCTTCTCCGACATCTTCGGCGACATCTTTGGCGGTGGCGGCCAGCGCGGCGGCGGCCGCTCCAACGTCTATCGCGGCGCCGACCTGCGCTACAACCTCGAGGTGTCGCTGGAAGACGCCGCGCGCGGCACCGAAACCCGCATCCGCATCCCGACCATGGCCGAATGCGAAACCTGCGGCGGCAGCGGCGCCAAGAAGGGCAGCGAACCCAAGACCTGCCCCACCTGCGCCGGCCACGGCCAGGTACGCATGCAGCAGGGCTTCTTCTCGATCCAGCAGACCTGCCCGAAGTGCCACGGTACCGGCCGCTACATCGCCGATCCCTGCGGCAGTTGCCACGGCGCCGGCCGGGTCAAGCAGCACAAGACGCTCTCGGTCAAGATTCCATCGGGGATCGACGAAGGCGACCGGATCCGCCTGACCGGCGAGGGCGAACACGGCGTCAACGGCGGCCCGCCGGGCGACCTCTACGTGCAGATCCACCTTAAAGCGCACGCCATGTTCCAGCGCGACCACGACGACCTGCACTGCGAAATGCCGATCGGCTACGCCACCGCGGCGCTCGGCGGCGAGATCGAGATCCCGACCCTGGACGGCGTCGCCAAGCTCAAGATTCCCGCCGAAACCCAGACCGGCAAGGTGTTCCGCCTGCGCGGCAAGGGCATCAAGGGCGTGCGCTCGTCGAGCCACGGCGACCTGCTGTGCCATGTCGTGCTGGAAACCCCGGTCAGCCTCACCGAACGGCAGAGGGAACTGCTGCGCGAGTTCGACGAAATCAGCCGGGGCAACGCCCCGCGCCACAGTCCGCGCGCGCAGAGCTGGCTGGACAGGGTCCGCGACTTCTTCGGCAGCTGACGCCCGCGAACACCATGGCGATCTGGCACAGCGGCCTCCCGCTCGACGACGCCAACCGGCGCGGCCGGGGCTGCGCCGTCGGCCATCTCGGCATCGAACTGGTCGAGGCCGGCGACGACTGGCTCAAGGCGCGCATGCCGGTCGACGACCGCACCCGCCAGCCGGCGGGCGTGCTGCACGGCGGCGCCACGATGGTGCTGGCGGAAACCCTGGCCTCATGGGCGGCGGCCCATGCGGTCGATCCCGCGAAGTTTCATTGCGTCGGCCAGGAAATCAATGCCAATCACATCCGCGCCGTGACCGACGGCTGGGTGTATGGCGTCGCGCGTCCGATCCACCTCGGCCGCAGCAGCCAGGTCTGGGACGTGCGCATCCACGACGAAGAAGAAAAGCTGGTCTCCATCGCCCGCGTCACGATGGCGGTGCTGGCGACGCCGAACCGCTACTGAGCACGACCTGTCCGTGCCGCGTCGGCACTCCACGCCCGAAAGTCGGCGCTGGCGGTACGGCGAGGCCGCTCAGGCCCGACGCCAGGTGGTTCCCTGCGGCCCATCCTCCAGAACGATGCCGGCCGCCTTGAGCTCGTCGCGGATGCGGTCGGATTCGGCGAAGTTCTTCGCCTTCTTCGCCGTGGCGCGGGCGCCGACTTTTGCATCGATCTCCTCGTTGCTCAGGCCGCCCGCCGGCGCGGCCTGCAGGAAGAGTTGCGGGTCGCGCTGCAGGAGGCCCAGCACGCCGCCCAGCGCCTTGAGTTGTGCGGCAAGAACCGTGTCGCCGCGATTTGCCGCGGTGGCCAGGTCGAACAGCACGGCCATGGCCTCGGGCGTGCCGAAGTCGTCATCCAGCGCCTCCTTGAAGCGCTGCGCGTGGGCTTCGCCCCAATCGACCGGCGCATCGCCGCCGACGCCCTTGAGCGCGGTGTAGAGGCGGGTCAGGGCCTGCTTCGCGTCGTCGAGGTGCTGGTCGGAATAATTCAGCGGGCTGCGGTAGTGGGCGCGCAGGATGAAGAAGCGGACCACCTCGGGATCATATTTTTTCAGCACCTCGCGGATGGTGAAGAAGTTGCCCAGCGACTTCGACATCTTCTCGTCATCGACGCGGACGAAGCCGTTGTGCATCCAGTAATTGACGAACTGGCAATGCTCATTGGCGTCCATGGCACCTTCGGACTGGGCGATCTCGTTTTCGTGGTGCGGAAACTGCAGGTCCTGGCCGCCGCCGTGGATGTCGAAGTGCTTGCCGAGCAGTTGCGAGCCCATCGCCGAGCACTCGATGTGCCAGCCCGGGCGCCCCGTTCCCCAGGGCGATTCCCATTTCACTTCGGCGGGTTCGTCGTCGCGGGCGTGCTTCCACAGCACGAAGTCGAGCGGATCCTGCTTGCCGGCCATGACGTCGACGCGCTCGCCGGCGCGCAGGTCTTCCAGCGACTTGCCGGAAAGCTTGCCGTAGCCGTCGAACCTGCGCACCGAATAGCAGACGTCATGGCTATCGGCGACATAGGCGTAGCCGTTCTTTTCCAGGGTGCCGATCATGTCCAGCATCTGCGGCACATACTCGGTGGCACGCGGCTCGGCGTCCGGGCGCAGCACGCCCAGCGCGCCGGCATCCTCGTTCATGGCGGCGATGAAGCGATCGGTGAGCTGGCGGATGGTCTCGCCGTTTTCCTGGGCGCGGCGGATGATCTTGTCGTCGATGTCGGTGATGTTGCGCACGTAGGTCAGGGCGTAGCCGCTGGCCCGCAGCCAGCGCGCGACCATGTCGAACACCACCATGACGCGGGCGTGGCCGAGATGGCAGAAATCGTAGACCGTCATGCCGCAGACATACATGCTCACCCGGCCGGGCGCGATGGGGACGAAGGCCTGCTTGTCGCGGGCCAGGGTGTTGTATATCTTCAGCATGGAGGAAAGAAGCGCCGGACGTGGCGATAAGGGAAAAGATGGGCACGAAAGGTGCGTATTATCGCGCCATTGACGGAACTCGGTCAGGTTGTCGGGAAGGCGGGCTTCTTGGTAGAATTCGTGCTTGAATCCATGACAGTTTATGCCGGTGAAAACCAAGTTTCAGCGCAGCCGGACGCCGGCTTCACCGGCGTTGAACGCAGCGGCCGGAACTTGAATGCAGTTCCGGCGCAGGGCGGCACCGGCTGAATCGGCATCCGTCGCAGCGGCCACAACCAGATTCATTCGGGCAACAGTCAACGAGAAGCACATACCATGACCCAATTCCGCCTCAACTTTGCAAGCCTTCTCGTCATGGCGACTGCGGCCGCGCTCCTGCTGGCACCGGCGGTTCATGCCGACACGCTGCAGGACATCAGCAAGCAGATCAAGCAGGGGCAATATCCCCAGGCGCTGGTGCAGGTCGACAAGTATCTGGCCGACAAGCCCAAGGATGCCCAGGGACGCTTCCTCAAGGGCATCATCCTGACCGAGATGAACAAACCGGCGGAAGCCATCGCGATATTCACCAGGCTGACCGAGGATTATCCGGAACTGCCGGAACCCTACAACAACCTCGCCGTGATCTACGCCCAGCAGAAGCAGTTCGACAAGGCCAGGCAGGCCCTGGAAATGGCCATCCGCACCCATCCGTCGTATGCCACCGCCCACGAAAACCTCGGCGACATCTACGCGCGGCTCGCCAGCCAGTCCTATGACAAGGCCCTGCAGATCGACTCGTCGAACTCGAGCGCGCAGAAAAAACTTGCCCTGATCAGCGATTTGATGAGCACCTCGGGCCGCCCCGGCAAGACCAGCAAGCCGATCGGCGAAGCCCGCCCGGCAGAACCCGTCAAGGCGGCCGAGGCGCCCAAACCCGCAGCCGCCGCCCCTGCCGCGACACCCCCGGCGCCCGCGACGACTCCGGCACCGGCCGCCGCACCGTCGAAACCCGGCCCGACCCCCGCGGTCGATGCAACTGCGGAAGTGACGCGAACCATCGACTCGTGGGCCGCGGCCTGGTCGCGCAAGGATGTCAAGGCCTACCTCGCCGCCTATGCCCGCGACTTCAAGACCCCGGCCGGCGAATCGCGCGCGCAGTGGGATGCGGAACGGGAAAAGCGCATCAACAAGCCGGGCGCCATCCAGGTCAGCGTGGAAAGCCTGCGCGTCACCGTCGATGGCGACACGGCAACGGCGAAGTTCCGCCAGCATTACAAGTCGGCAACGCTCAAGACATCCAGCAACAAGATCCTGCAACTGGGCAAGCGTGACGGCAAATGGCTGATCCTGCAGGAGCGGGTCGGCAACTGATGCGCTACCTGTTCCGCACCTGGTTCGGTATCGCAGGCTGCAGCCTGATCCTGGCGTCCGGGCTGGCGCTGGCCGCCGGCAAGGCTCCCGGACACATCAAGAAGGGCGCCGGCGGCACCATCGCCGAGCCGAGCTACACGGATTCCGGCCCGGAACCGCTGCTGGCCAGGGTATTCGACGCCATCGAAGCCGACCGGCTCGACCTGGCCATGCAGCAGACGGACATGCTGATCAAGGCCTATCCCAATTTCCGCCTGGCGCACCTGGTCAAGGGCGACCTGTTGCTGGCGCGCTCACGCCACCTGACGGCCTTTGGCGAGGGCGGGGGTCCCGCGGCGGGGGACAAGGTCGCCGACCTGCGCGACGAAGCCATCGTCCGCCTCAAGGGTTACCGCAGCAAGCCGCCGGCCGACTACGTGCCCCGCTACCTGCTGCAGATGCATCCGGAGCAGAAGCACGCCGTGGTGGTCGACACCCAGAAATCGCGCCTCTACCTGTATCAAAACGACAACGGCACGCCGCGCTTCGTCGCCGACTATTACATTTCGCAGGGCAAGCTCGGTGCCGAAAAGGCGCGCGAGGGCGACAAGAAAACACCGATCGGCGTTTATCACGTCACCTCCAGCCTGCCGCGCCAGAAGCTGACGGACTTTTACGGCAGCGGCGCCTTCCCGATCAACTATCCCAATGAATGGGACAAGCGCCAGGGGCGCAATGGCCATGGCATCTGGCTGCACGGCACGCCCTCGGACACTTTCTCGCGCCCGCCGAAGGCCTCCGACGGCTGCGTGGTACTCGCCAACCAGGACCTCGACTCGCTGGCCAAGAGCCTGCAGGTCGGCCTGACCCCGGTCATCATCAGCAACAGCATCGAATGGCTGTCGCTCGACGATTGGCAGAGCGAACGCAGCTCGCTGCTGAAGAATGTCGAGGAATGGCGGCAGGACTGGGAGAGCCGCAACGTCGACAGCTACGCGCGGCACTACTCGCACAAGTTCAATTCGGACGGCCAGGGTTACCGCGAATGGATCGAGCACAAGCGCAAGGTCAACGCGGGCAAGAGCTGGATCAAGGTCGGCACCGGCAACATCAGCATGTTCCGCAATCCCGGCAGGGAAGAATACGTCGTCGTCACCTTCGAGCAGGACTACCGCTCCAGCAACCTTTCCGGCCAGATGAAGAAGCGCCAGTACTGGATCAAGGAAGGCGGCCGCTGGAAGATTGTTTTTGAAGGTTCCGCCTGATCCTGTCTTCGTTCCACGCCCTGCTCTCTCTCACCGTCAATTCCCCGGAGGCTCCATGCACCGTCTGTTAATGCTTGCATTCGCACTTCTTTCCAGCTTCGCCGCGTTCGCCGCCAACCCCCAGCTTGAAGTAAAGACCTCTCTGGGAACCATCAGCATCGAGTTGTATGAGGACAAGGCGCCGAAATCGGTTGAGAACTTTCTGCAGTATGCGAAGGACGACTTCTACAACGGCACGGTGTTCCACCGCGTGATTCCCGGTTTCATGATCCAGGGCGGCGGCTTCACCCCCGAAATGAAGCAGAAAGATGTCCGTGCCCCCATCCAGAACGAGGCCAAGAACGGGTTGAAAAACCAGACCGGCACCCTGGCCATGGCCCGCACCGGCGATCCGCATTCGGCCACCGCGCAATTCTTCATCAATCTCAAGGACAACAGCTTCCTCGACTATCCGAGCCGCGACGGCTGGGGCTATGCCGTATTCGGCAAGGTGACGCAGGGTTTCGACATCGTGCAGAAGATCGCCATGGTGCCGACCGGCAACGCGGGACCGCACCAGAACGTGCCGAACACCCCGGTCGTCATCGAGTCCGTCAAGTTGCTGCCGGCAAAGAAATAATCACCACAGGACCACACCCATGATCAAGCTCACCACCAACCACGGCGCCATCACCCTCGAACTCGACGCGGAAAAGGCGCCGAGGAGTGCCGCCAACTTCCTGGCCTACGTCGAATCCGGCCATTACGACAACACGATTTTCCACCGCGTGATCGACGGCTTCATGATCCAGGGCGGCGGCTTCGCGCCGGGCATGGACCAGAAGCCGGTCAAGGCGCCGATCGAAAACGAAGCGAAGAACGGCCTCAGGAACGAGATCTACACCGTCGCCATGGCCCGCACCAGCGACCCCCATTCGGCCACGGCGCAGTTCTTCATCAATGTCGGCGACAACGACTTCCTCGACTTCGACAAGTGCCAGGACGGCTGGGGCTACTGCGTCTTCGGTCGCGTCGTCGAGGGCAAGGATGTGGTCGACAAGATCAAGGCGGTCAAGACCGGCAACAAGGGTTTCCACCAGAACGTGCCGCGCGAAGACGTGATCATCGAGCGCGCGGAAGTCATCTAAGCTCGCAGCGGTTCCATGCTGACCATCGCAGGAGCCGCCCGCCTTGTCTCCGACCTGCACCTGCGGCGGGAACGCCCGGACCTGACCCGGCGCTTCGCCACCTTCCTTGCCGACACCGCCGCCTCGAATGTCGACACGCTGTTCATACTCGGCGACCTCTTCGAATACTGGATCGGCGACGACGACCTGACCGATTCCTTCAATGCCGAGGTCTGCGCCCTGCTGCGCGGTACGGTCGACCGCGGAACGCGCATCTGCTTCATGGCCGGCAACCGCGACTTCCTGATCGGCGAGCGCTTCGCCACCGTCGCAGGAGTCCGGCTGCTGCCGGAAACCGCAAAAGTCGGCGCCGGCGAGACGGCGATCCTGCTGCTGCACGGGGACACGCTATGCACCGACGACCTGCCCTACCAGGAATTCCGGCGCATGGTGCGATCGGCACAGTGGCAGCGCGATTTCCTCGCCCGGCCGCTGGCCGAACGCCGCATCGAGGTCGAATCACTGCGCCGTCGCAGCACCCAGGCCAAGCAGGAAAAGCCGCCCGCGCTCATGGATGCCAATCCCGGCGCGATCCGCGCAGCGCTCGCCGACCACGATTGCACCCGGCTGATCCACGGCCACACCCACCGGCCGGGCCATGAGCGCATTCAACTCGCCACGGCAAGCGCGCAACGCTGGGTGCTGTCCGACTGGGATATTGGTCGCGGCGACGCGCTGGAAATCAGTCCCGCCGGCGACATCCGCCGCATTGACCTTTCGGCTTAGCCGAGGCCTCGGGCAAGATCCGCCTGCAAGTCGGCCGGACTTTCCAGCCCGACGGCAATCCGCAACAAGCCTTCGCCGATGCCCGACGCCGCCCGCGCCTCCGCCGAAATGCGGCCGTGGGTGGTCGATGCAGGGTGGGTAATGGTGGTCTTGGTGTCGCCCAGATTGGCGGTGATCGACAGCAGGCGGCAGCTATCCACCACGCGCCAGGCCGCTTCACGCTCGCCCTTGACCTCGAAGGAGACGATCGCGCCGCCGGCGGTCTGCTGCCTCATCGCCAGGGCATGCTGGGGATGCGAGGCCAGCCCCGGATAGAACACCCGCGCCACCTGCGGCCGGGATTCCAGCCACTGCGCCATTTCGAGCGCATTGGCGGACTGTGCCTTCATGCGCACGGCAAGCGTTTCCAGCCCCTTCAGTATCACCCAGGCGTTGAACGGCGACAGCGTGGGTCCGGCGGTGCGCAGGAACTTGAATACCTCTTCCATCAGCGCCGCGCTGCCGCAGACCGCACCGCCCAGCACGCGCCCCTGACCGTCCAGGTACTTGGTGGCGGAATGGATGATGAGGTCGGCGCCGAGTTGCAAGGGACGCTGCAGGGCCGGTGTGCAAAAACAGTTGTCGACGACCAGCAGGGCGCCCCCGGCATGCGCGACTTCGGCCAGCGCGGCGATGTCGAATACTTCGGTGAGCGGATTGGACGGCGTCTCGATGAACACCAGCCGGGTGTCGGGTCGCATCGCGGCGCGAAAGGCCTCGATGCCGCCCTGGTCGACGAAACTGGTCTCGACGCCGAAGCGCGGCAGGATGTTGCCGAACAACTGTTGCGTTGCGCCGAAAATGCTGCGCGAGGCGACGATGTGTTCGCCGGATTTCATCAGCGCCATCACGGTCGACAGGATTGCCGCCATGCCGCTGGCCGTGGCGATGCAGCCTTCGGCACCTTCAAGTGCGGCGAGACGCTCCTGCAAGGTGGTGACCGTGGGGTTGGTGAAGCGGGCGTAGACGTTGCCCGCCTCGGCGCCGGAAAAACGTGCCGCGGCTTGTGCCGCGTTGTCGAAAACGAAGCTCGAAGTGAGATAGAGCGCTTCCGAATGCTCGTTGAACTGGCTACGCTCCTGCCCGGCGCGCACGGCCAGGGTATCGAACGCCCAGCCCGGCGTATCCGGCGCACTCATCCAGCCGGCACCAGATTCAGGTCGAGCTGCTCGCCGTCCGGTCCATCGAAACCCTCCTGGTCGTCCAGCCTCGGCACCGGCGGCAGTGAGCGCCTGTCCTCCATCCCTTGCAGGTAGGCGGCGCTGACGTCACCGGTGACGTACTGTCCGTCGAAACAGGACGTCTCGAACTGGGTTACCGTCGGATTGACCGCGCGCACGGCGGCCTTGAGCGCATCGAGATCCTGGTAGATCAGCGCGTCCGCGCCGATTTCGCGGCAGATCTCCTCGTCGCTGCGAAAGGCGGCAATCAGCTCGCTGCGCGTCGGCATGTCGATGCCATAAACGTTGGCGAAACGCACCGGTGGCGACGCGGATGCAAAATAGACTTTCTTCGCCCCGGCTTCGCGCGCCATCATGATGATCTCGCGGCTGGTGGTGCCGCGCACGATCGAGTCGTCGACCAGCAGCACGTTCTTGCCCCTGAACTCCTGGCTGATGGCATTGAGCTTCTGGCGCACCGATTTGCGCCGCGTGGCCTGGCCCGGCATGATGAAGGTGCGGCCGATGTAGCGGTTCTTGACGAAGCCTTCGCGGTACGGCAGGTTCAGGCGTGCCGCCATTTCCATTGCCGAATGCCTGCTCGAATCGGGAATCGGGATCACCGCGTCGATCTCGATGTGCGGCATGGTCAGGCGCAGCTTGTCGGCCAGGTAGTCGCCCATCTTGACCCGTGTTTCATACACCGAGATGCCGTCCATCACCGAGTCGGGGCGCGCCAGATAGACGAATTCGAACATGCAGGGGGCATGGAGTGTGCGCTCGGCGCACTGGCGGCTGACGAAATTGCCGCGCATGTCGATCAGCACCGCCTCCCCCGGCTCGACGTCGCGCAGCATCCTGAAGCCCAGCGTATCGATCGCCACGCTTTCGGAAGCGACCATGTATTCCATTCCGTTCGGCGTCTGGTTGCGACCGATCACCAGCGGGCGAATGCCCCAGGGATCGCGGAAGGCGAGCAGGCCGTAGCCGGCGATCATCGCCACCACGGCATAGGCGCCCTTGACGCGGCGATGGACGCCGGCCACGGCCTTGAAAATCGTCTCGGCATCGACCTGGTACTTGGTCGAGGCCGCCTGCAGTTCGTGCGCCAGGACGTTGAGCAGCACCTCCGAATCGGAGTTGGTGTTCATGTGGCGCAGGTCCTGGAGGAACATGTCCTGCTTCAGCTGGTCGGCATTGGTCAGGTTGCCGTTGTGCGCCAGCATCAGGCCGAAGGGCGAATTGACGTAGAAGGGCTGCGCCTCCGCGGCATTGTCGGCCGAGCCGGCGGTCGGATAGCGGCAATGGCCGATGCCCCAGTTGCCGACCAGGCTGCGCATGTTGCGCGTGCGGAAGACGTCGCGCACCAGGCCGGAGCCCTTGTGCATGTGGAAACGCCCGCCCTCTGCGGTGGCGACGCCTGCGGCATCCTGACCGCGGTGCTGTAGCACCTGCAGGCCGTCATAAAGCAACTGGTTCACCGGTGTGGTGGCCACCACACCCAGAATTCCGCACATGGTCCTTCTCCGCAGGGCCGCCCCGTGGGGAAGCAGCAAAAACATGAAGCGGGCAACGCCCGCGTGCAATTATCGCCCCGTTCCCCGCGAAGAGGGAAGGGAAAATGGTGATTTAACGCTATCTGTACCGAATCCGTTTTGCCGCATCTGCCGGCAGCCAGGGCTTTGCGGCAATTATCACCGTCTCCAGCGGCGGCGCCAGCATCGCATCGCGCCACCATCCCGCTTGCGGCAAGGGCGTCATTCCCGCCACCAGCACGGCCGCCAACACCACCAGAAGTCCGCGCAGAACCCCGAAACCCGCACCCAGCAGCCGATCCAGCAAACCGAGACCGGCCGCCTTCAACAGCAGCGAAATCAGCAGGCGCGCCATGGCGACGACCAGCAGGACACCGAAGAAAACCAGCACATAAGCCGCCGCCAGTCGCACACCGGGTTCGGCAATCTGTCCCGTAAGCATGGCTGCAACATCCGTCGCCACGGCACGCGCGACCAGAAAGGCGACTATCCAGGCCGCAAGCGCCAGCAGTTCGGCCACCACGCCACGCCACAAACCCAGCGCTACCGATGCCGACATGATCGTCAGCACCGCGTAATCGAATACCGTCATCGCCCTATCTTGGCGCGACCGGACCGTCTACGCCGATGATCTTGACCCGCCCCCGCGCCTTCTCGGCCGCCTCCTGGCTGGGAAAGGGCCCCGCCCGGACGCGCGTGAGCGGGCCCTGTGGCGTCTCCGTCTTTTCCGTGTACGCGGGGACATTGATGCCCTTCAGTTTCGACATCAGATTCCTGACTTTGCCCGCGTCCTTGTAGGCCCCCAGCTGGACTACCCATTGGCCGGCGGCATCGGCGGCATCCTTGGCGGCGGGATTTTCCGCCGGCTCGATCTTCTTCTCCTGGGCCGCAGGCCGTTCCGCCGGTTTCGCCGGCGGCGCCACGCTCGCCGGCGCGGTCGGCTTAGTCGCCGCGAGGGGTGGTGTGGATGGCGCGGGCGCCGGTTCGGCTTTCGCCTGGGCAGAGGGCTTTTCCTCCGCAGCCGGCTTCGGTTCAGGTGCCGGCATGGGGGTCGCCGGCTTGCCCGGCAGGAGTTTGGACGCGAATCCGGTCGAATCCTGGCTGGGGATGCGGACCTGGATGTCCTGGCTCAGCGGACGCGGTTCGCGATCCATCACCATCGGCAAGACGATGACGGCGAATAGCGCCAGCGCGACCGCACCCACCAGTCGGCGGCGAGCACGCTTCTTCAACTGCAGTTCGTCAGGCGATGTGTCTTGTTCCGCCATCTTGGATACGCGAGGTCAGCTCGGGCGGCCAAGCACCTGCAGGGCCGCAGCAACAGTGAGGAAGGATCCGAAGGCAAGAATTCTATCATCTTCGCCGGCGTTCTCTCGCGCAAATGCGAGCGCCGCCCCGGGCGAAGCGAAGCAGCCTGCAACGGTCAGGCCTCTTGCCGCCAGTCGAGCCGCCAGAAAGTCGGCGCCGGCGGCACGGCGACCTTCGAGCGTACATGGCAGCCAGTGCGTGACCTTGTCGCGCATGGCGTCGATCACGCCGTCAACGTCCTTGTCGGCGAGCATGCCGAACACTGCCCATGTGTTGCGATGAAAGCCCATGTCACCCAGGTTGGACGCCAGTACCCGCGCCGCCTGCGGATTGTGGGCCACATCCAGCACTACGGCCGGGCGGCCGGGGAGAACCTGGAAACGGCCCGGCAGTTCGACTTCGATCAGGCCCTGGCGAATGTCTTTCATGGCCACCGGCAGGTCGCGAGACAAGGTGTCGAGCGCCGCCAGCGCACTGGTGGCGTTGGCCAGTTGCCGTTCGCCGCGCAAGGCCGGGAAGGCCAGTCCGCCGCGCCGCATGACGCCGCCGGTTTCGCCCGCAGCACGTCCCCAATACAGCCACTGTTGCTCCTGCCGCTGATAACCGAAATCCCGCCCGATGACCTGCAACCCGGCACCAATCTGCGCCGCATGTGCGAGCAAGGATTGCGGCGGCTGCGGATCGCCGCAGATCGCCGGAATGCCGGCGCGGAAAATCCCGGCCTTTTCACGCCCGATGGACTCGCGATCCGGACCGAGGTAGTCCATGTGATCGAGATCGATGCCGGTGACGATGGCGCAGTCGGGTCGGTATATGTTGGTCGCATCAAGCCGCCCGCCCAGGCCCACCTCGAGGATGACGACATCGAGATCCGCTGCAGCGAACGCCTCCCACGCCGCCAGGGTGCCGAATTCGAAATAGGTCAGCGCCAGGCCACGACGCGCCTGCTCGACGCGGGCGAATGCAGCGCAGAGGGCGGTATCGTCGACCGCGACGCCGTTGATCCGCACCCGCTCGTTGTAGCGCAGCAGGTGGGGCGAGGTGTACAGACCGGTACGATAGCCGGCGGCGCGCAGGATGCGTTCCAGCATGGCGCAGGTCGAGCCCTTGCCGTTGGTGCCGGCAACCAGGATTACCGGGCAGGTTTCGCGCTGGTCGAGCCGCGAACTGATCGCCGCAACGCGTTCCAGCCCAAGCTCGATGCCGGCACTGCCGCGCGGATGGAGTGCCTCCAGATGCGCCAGCCAGGCGTCCAGCCCGGCATCGGCCGGCAATTGCCGCATCAAGGGGCCGGGACGCGTTGCAGCAAGGTGATCAGCGAGGCCAGTTTGTCCCGCAGTTCGCGGCGGTCGACGATCATGTCGATGGCGCCCTTTTCCAGCAGGAATTCCGCGCGCTGGAAGCCTTCCGGCAGTGTCTCGCGCACCGTCTGTTCGATCACCCGCGGCCCCGCGAAACCGATCAGGGCGCCCGGTTCGGCGATCACCACGTCGCCGACGAAGGCGAAGGAGGCGGACACGCCGCCCATGGTCGGATCGGTCAGCAGCGAAATGAAAGGCAGTTGGTGATGCGCAAGCTGAGTCACCGCCGCCGTGGTTTTCGCCATCTGCATCAGCGAGAACAGGCCCTCCTGCATGCGCGCACCGCCCGAGGCGGTGATGCAGATGAAGGCCGACTGCAGCTCGATTGCCGCCTTGACGCCGCGCACGAAGCGCTCGCCCACCACAGCCCCCATCGAACCGCCGAGAAACTCGAATTCGAAACAGGCCACCACCACCGGCACGGTCTTGATCGCGCCCTGCATCACCACCATGGCATCGGCCTCGCCGGTATCCTCGTTGGCGGCTATCAGCCGATCGACATAGCGCTTGCTGTCCTTGAACTTCAGCGGATCCATCGGGATGACTTCGCTGCCGATCTCGAAGCGGCCTTCCGGGTCCAGCAGGGCATCGAGCCGGGCACGGGCGCGCAAGCGCAAATGGTGGTTGCACTTGGGACAGACGTTCTGGTTGCCCTCCAGATCGCTGCCGTAGAGCACCGCCTCGCAGGCCGGGCACTTGGCCCAAAGTCCCTCGGGCATCGCCTTGCGCGCGCCTTCCGAGCGCTTGATCTTCGGCGGCAGCAGTTTCTGCAACCAGCTCATGGCTTTTCTCCATCCATTGCGGCACGCACACCGCTCAGAAATGTGGTGACCCGCCGCGCCGCCCCCTGCACGTCGCCGCCATCGATTTCCTCGATGATGCGACTGCCGATGACCACCGCATCGGCGACCGCGGCAATCCGCGCGGCGGTCGCACCGTCACGGATGCCGAAGCCGACCCCGACCGGCATGCCGACCTTCGCGCGGATCAGCGGGATGCGGCGCGCCACTTCGTCAAGATCGAGGGCGCCCGACCCCGTAACCCCCTTCAGCGAAACATAGTAGATGTAACCGCTGCCGATCTGCGCGACCTCGTCGTAGCGCTTTTCGGTCGACGTCGGCGCCAGGAGGAAGATCGGATCGATGCCGGCCTGTTTCATCACGGCGGAAAACGCGGCGCATTCCTCGGGCGGATAGTCGACCACCAGCACGCCATCGACGCCGGCAGCATGAGCGTCCCGGGCAAAGGCTTCGACGCCGTAGGCCTCGACCGGATTGGCGTAACCCATCAGCACCACCGGCGTCGCATCGTTCTCCTTGCGGAATTCGCCCACCAGCGCCAGCACGCGGCGCAGGCTCATGCCGTGGGCCAGGGCGCGTTCGGAGGCGCGCTGGATGGTCGGCCCGTCGGCCATCGGATCGGAAAACGGCACGCCGAGCTCGATGATGTCGGCGCCGCCCGCCACCAGCGCCCGCATCAGCGGCAGGGTCTGGTCGGGATGCGGGTCACCCGCGGTAATGAAAGGGATCAGGGCCTTGCGGCCTTGTGCGGCCAGGGCGGCAAATACGGTCTGAATTCGTGACATGCCGGGCGCCGGTCAGAACTGGATGCCGGACTCTTCGGCGACGGTGTGCATGTCCTTGTCGCCGCGTCCGGAAAGATTGACCAGC
The DNA here is from genome assembly GCA_016708585.1 of Sulfuritalea sp. Classification (GTDB taxonomy): domain Bacteria; phylum Pseudomonadota; class Gammaproteobacteria; order Burkholderiales; family Rhodocyclaceae; genus Sulfuritalea. The sequence goes on from JADJFK010000005.1 coordinate 110,042, forward strand.
AGGATCTTGTCCGCGGCCAGCGTCGGCGCCAGCTTGGCCGCATGGGCCAGCGCGTGGCTGGACTCCAGCGCCGGAATGATGCCTTCGAAATGACACAGATCATGGAAGGCCTGCAGGGCCTCGGCATCGGTGATCGTGGCGTACTCGGCACGACCGGAATCCTTGAGCCATGCATGCTCGGGACCGACGCCGGGATAGTCGAGGCCGGCCGATACCGAATGGGTCTCGCTGACTTGCCCGTTTTCGTCCTGCAGCAGGTAGGTGCGGTTGCCGTGCAGCACGCCGGAGCGGCCGGCGGTCAGCGACGCGGAATGCTTGCCCGATTCGAGTCCGTGGCCGGCGGCCTCGACCCCGATCAGCTTGACGCCGGCGAGCGGAATATAGGGATAGAAGATGCCCATCGCGTTGGAACCGCCGCCGACGCAAGCGATCACTGCGTCCGGCTGGCGTCCGGCAAGTTCCGGCATCTGCATCCTGCATTCCTCGCCGATCACCGACTGGAAATCGCGCACCATCATCGGATAGGGATGCGGCCCGGCGACGGTGCCGATGATGTAGAAGGTGTTGCCGATGTTGGTCACCCAGTCGCGCATGGCTTCGTTCAGCGCGTCCTTGAGGGTCTTCGAACCGGACTCGACGGGGACCACGGTCGCCCCCAGCAATTTCATGCGATAGACGTTGGCGGCCTGGCGCCGGATGTCCTCGGAACCCATGTAGACCACGCACTCCATGCCGTAACGCGCCGCAACCGTGGCGGTGGCGACACCGTGCTGGCCGGCCCCCGTCTCGGCGATCACGCGCGGCTTGCCCATGCGCCGCGCCAGCAGGGCCTGGCCGATGCAGTTGTTGATCTTGTGCGCGCCGGTGTGGTTCAGGTCTTCGCGCTTGAGGTAGATCTGCGCACCGCCGAGCAGAGCCGACCAGCGCTTGGCGTGGTACACCGGGCTGGGGCGGCCGACATAGTGCTTGAGGTCGTATTCGAATTCAGCGCGAAACGCAGGGTCGGCCTGGGCGGCGGCATAGGCCTCGCGCAGTTCGGCCAGGGCCGGCATCAGGGTTTCGGCAACGAAAATGCCGCCGTAGGGCCCGAAATGGCCGCCCGCATCGGGAAAGTTATAGGGCATGTCCTGCATCTGCATCGCGCACTCCGGCAATGAATTCATCTATCTTCCGCACATCCTTGATGCCGCGGGCCGCTTCGACGCCGCTGCTGACATCCACCGCCCAGGGTCGCACGGCACGCACCGCCTCGTTCACGTTCCCCGGATGCAGTCCGCCGGAGAGTATTACCGGCAGTGGCAGCGACCTTGGAATCATCGACCAGTCGAAGGTTTTGCCACCGCCGCCGTAACCTTCGACATGGGCATCCAGCAACAAGCCGCACACCCCGGGAGCGTCTGCAAACGCAGATGCGTATTCTAGCAAATCGAAGCCCTCCCTCATCCGTGCCGCCTTGATCCAGGGCTTGCCGAAACCCGCGCAATAGGCGGCATCTTCATCGCCGTGAAACTGCAACAGGTCGAGCGATGCCTGCGCCAGGACAGCGTGCACGGTCTCGGCCGGTTCATTGACGAAAAGGCCGACCCGGGTCACGAACGCGGGCATTCCCGCCAGCAACTCGGCCGCCCGTTGCGGCGTCACGTAACGGGGGCTGGGCGGATAGAAGACGAAGCCCAGCGCATCGGCACCGGCGGCGACTGCCGCGGCGAGGTCTTCCTCGCGCGTGATGCCGCAGATCTTGATTCGGGTGCGGGTCATGGGAACGGATTAAGGGAGCAACTGCGCCGTATCGCCGGCGCCGACTTTCAGTTGCCAGACCGGATCATAATCGACCCCGGCGAAATACAGCCCGCAGGCGTCGAACGTCGGCGCGGCGCGGGAACGATCCCGGCCCGCCAGGATTTCGCCGACCCATGCCGGCGGATGCGCCCCCTTGCCGACGTACACCAGCGTGCCGACCAGGTTGCGCACCATGTGATGCAGGAATGCGCTGGCCTCGAAGTCGAAGACCAACAGGTCGCCATGGCGCGCGAGTTCGGCGCGGCGCAAGGTCTTGACCGGCGACTTGGCCTGGCATTCGACGGCTCGAAAGGCCGAGAAGTCATGCTCGCCGAGCAGTTGGCCGGCCGCCTCGCGCATCAGGTTCGCATCCAACGGCCGATGAAACCAGCCGACACGACGCGCCATCAGACCAGGACGCTCGGCGCGATTCAGAAGCAGATAGCGATAACGCCTGCCGCGCGCGGAAAAGCGCGCATGGAACTCGGCCGGCACGGGCTGCGCCCAGCGCACGGCCACGCTTGCCGGCAGATGCGCGTTGACGCCGCGCACCCAGGCCGTATCCGGGCGAACGGCTTCGGTATCGAAATGCACCACCTGCGCCAGCGCATGCACGCCGGCATCCGTGCGCCCGGCGCAGACCACCCGCACCGGCGCGTCGGCGACCGTGGCCAGCGCTGCTTCCAGGGCATCCTGCACTGCACCGCCGCCGGCCTGCGATTGCCAGCCGCAGAAGCCGGAGCCGTCGTATTCGAGGCCGAGCGCGATTCTCATGCCAGTAGCGCCGCGAGTACCAATGCAGCGCTGACGACGCCAAGGAGAAGGTCGGCCGTACCGGGAACGTGGCAAGGAAGAACGAGGCAGCTTGCCCCGCTTTCCCGTTCCCCGTCCTCGCCATTACGCGCAGCCTCGACCTCCTGCAGTGTCAGCGCCAGGCGCACCGCAATCCGGTCGCGGGAAAATCCCAGCAGTTCGATCGGCGCCAGCATGGCGCGCATGCCGGCCACGAGCTGCGGCGGATCCAGGCTTCTCAGAAGCAACGCCAGTGTGGCCAGGGCGACGAGCAGGCGCGCGATGGCGTCGGCGGCGAGGAGCAAGCCCTCCCGGGTCGCTCCGGGAACCACCGCCAACGGAGTCCCCGGGGTCAGCCAGCCAAACATCACCAGCATGGTCAGCAGCAGCCAGCGACTGCGTCGCAGGAGCAGAAACAGATCTGCCGGCGCGGCGATCAACGCGGCCAGCGTCAGGCCCGAGCAACCGAGGGACAAGGCGATCCCATCGCGGGAAGCGGCCGCCAATAGAATGGCAATGGCCAGAACAATCAGGCTTGATGGATGCAGGCGACTCACCGGAATGACAGACCCCGGCGCGCCGGCGCCGGGCGAATCCGGTCTGTCAGCCGAGGTTGTCAAGCTTGGCGCGGGCCGCTTTCTGCTGTGCCGGGCTGCCTTCAGCCAGCGCTTCCTGGTAGAGCTCGCGGGCCCCGGCCTTGTCACCCATTTCGGCATAAGCGGCAGCGAGTTCCAGTTTCGTGGCCACCTCCGGGTTATCCGCCGTGTCCTCTGCCGCAGGCTCGGCAGCGGCCGAAGGCGCCGGCGTATCCAGTTCCAGGCTGATGCCGCCGAGATCGAGCGGAGGCGGTTCCGGTTCCGCGGCAGGAATCGCGATGGCCATGTCGGGCAAGGGAGCAGGCGCAGCGGAATCAGCTTTTCCCAGATCGAAATCGAAATCAATGCCGCCCGAGTCGGCTGCCGCAACGGCTGGCGCCGTCGGCGCCTCGGCGGACGCGGAATCCTTTGCCGGCATGTCGAAATCGATATCAAGTACAACGTCGGCGCTGGCCGCTGCGGGCGGGGCCGCCGACTCCCCTGACGGTGCCGCCGCCGGCGAGCCCAGGTCGAGATCGAAATCCAGGCCCGCGACCTCCTCCGGGGCCGCCTGAGCGGCAACGCCGGCGCTGGCGTCTTCCGCGGCCGGTGCGCCGATGTCCAGATCGAAGTCCAGACCGGCGTCGGCTTGTGCGGCGGCGGAAGCAACCTCGGCGGCAGCCTCCGGCGGCTGGTCCTCGGCGACCGGACGCAGGACGGTGGTGGAGGTCATGTCAGCGGCTGCCGTATCATCCCCGGCAGTCGGTGAACCCGACGCGTAAAGCGGATTTTGCGGATCGATCGCCACGCCCATGGCGACCGCCTTGTCCCAATCATCGCCCTCGCCCCCGGTCAGGGCTTTCACATCCTGGGCAACCAGTTCGAACTGGCTTGCATTCTTCCGCGCGGCATGGATGCTGAGCAGCTTCATATGGATTGCCAGGCGTTGCGGATCGGTCTTCAGCGCCTCGAGCAGAATCTCCTCCGCCTGGGCGTCGCGGCCGAAGGCAAGGAAAGTGTCCGCTTCGACCACGGGGTCTACGGTTTCCTGATGGGCGGCCATGCCCACGCCCGTGGAACTGAACTGGCTGGCTTCCTGCTCACTCGGGGGTGGTGCAACACTCGTGGTGCTGAACACCGAACTCGCAGAAAGATCCGCCTCCGCAATCGTCGCTTTGGCTTCAGCCGCCGCCGCGCGCCTCTTGCGATAGGCCGAAATACCCAGCCAGCCGAACAGGAGGGCCAGCAGGGCTCCGCCACCAAACACCAGCGGCGCATTCTCCTCGATGAAATCAGGCTCGGGCGGCGGCGGTGGGGGAGGAATCACCTTCTTCTTCGGCGGTGGTGGCTTGTCGCCGTCCGCTGGTTTGGCCGGATCGGCCGGTTTGGCTGCATCGACCGGTTTAGGCGCATCGGCCGGCTTGGCTGCATCCACAGGCTTCGGAGCGTCGGCCGGCTTCGGCATCTCGGCGGGCTTGGTCGCTTCAGCCGGCTTGACCGGTTCCGCGGGCTTGGCGGCAGGTACTGGCGCCGAAACCTCTGGTTTCTTGGCTTCCGCAGGCGCGGGCTTCGCCGCCTGCGCCTGCTTCTGAAGATCGGCGCCGGCCTGAGTCTTCATTTCCGCAAGCTTTTTAAGATCACCCAGGTTCTTTTCCAGTTCGGCAATCCGGCTACCGGCTTCCTTGAGCGCCCTGTCGCGTGCGACCAGATCCTCTTCAAGTGCGGCGATCCGGCCCTGCAAGGGCTTGCCCTTCGCGTCCCGCGTCGCCTCCGTGCGCGACACTTCCAGTTTGTCCTTGCCGGTCGCCTGGGGCGCCTTGTCTTCCACCTTCGGCGCAATCTTGCCGCTGACGGCCTGCTTTGCACCCGGCTCCCCTGTCGGTTCGGCTGATGCAGCAGCGGCGGCAAGACGATTGCGATAGGCGTTGAAATCGGCTGCCTGGGCAACAACCTCCCGCCGCGCCTCATCAGGCGCTACCGCGCGAGCGGCTTCCGCATCCGGAATGGAGAGAATCTTGCCGGCCTTGAGGCGATTCATGTTGCCGTCGATAAAGGCCTCCTTGTTGCTGCGGAACAGGGAAACCAGCATCTGATCGAGGCTGACGCCTTCCGGCCGGGTCTGGGCCGCGATCCTGCCCAAGGTATCTCCTGAAACCACCTTGCGCGAATTTGACGCTGCGGGAGGGGCTGCCTCGGCAGGCTTGGTCCTTGGTTGCATGGCCGCAGGGGCTGAACTTTCCGGCACCGGACGGCTTTCTGCCGGCACTGCCATCTGCCTTTCCGCCGGCCGCTCGACTTTTGGCGGTGCCGACGGCGTCTTCACCTCGGGCGCCGCAACGGGTGCCGGAGGCATTTTTTGGGACAACCCCGGGGGATCGAGTAAAAAGGTGTACTCGCGAACCAGCCGTCCCGAAGCCCAACTCAATTCGACGAGCATGTCGATGAACGGATCGTTCAAGGGACGATCGCTGGTGACTTCGAGATAGCGGCGGCCGCCCCGCTCCTTGACGTCACGGGAAAAACGCAAGTTCGCCAAGGCAGGCGAATAGTCGATCCCGGCCTGGCGGAAGGCTTCGGCTGCCGCCACCCTGGCTACCAGGGAGGGCAACTCGTCGGAACTTGCGGTGACTTCCAGTTCCGCCTTGAGTGGCTGACCCATGACCGAAAGCACGGTCATTTTTCCGAGGCCGGCGGCATGCGATGCCACAGGCAGCATCGCAATGGCCGCAGCGATCAAGGTGGCTTTGAAACGATTTCGCTTGTCTGTATTGGGCACGGCAACTCCCGACGGGCTCTTTAACATGTTAACAAAACCAAATGTTCGCGAAGGCTTGGGCCGAACTGGCGCTACTGGACGGATGAACCAAAACCGGCCCGGGAATCCCCGCCTTCTGCCCCGCAGATCACGGAGCCAAATCCCCAGGTGCCTTCGGCATCCAGTACGTATTGGTAACTAAAATAACATCATGATGTTAGCGATGCAAGCTCAACCTTCTCATTACATTCAGGCCACATCCGTGGCGCAACATCAATGCAACAGGATGCGCAGCATCCTGCGCAAGGGCTCCGCTGCACCCCAAAGCAGTTGATCGCCAACGGTGAACGCCGATAGATAGGCGGGCCCCATGCTGAGCTTGCGCAGACGGCCGACGGGCACGGACATGGTCCCGGTCACGGCGACTGGCGTCAATTCCTTCAAGGTGATCTCGCGCTGGTTCGGCACCACCCTGACCCAATCGTTGTGCGCCGCCAGCATGCCGCTGATCTCGTCCAGCGGCACATCGCCGGTCAGCTTGATCGTCATTGCCTGGGAATGGCAACGCATGGCACCGATGCGCACGCACAGGCCATCCACCGGAATCGGCGCCGCACTGCGGCCGAGGATCTTGTTGGTTTCGGCCTGCCCCTTCCATTCCTCGCGGCTCTGGCCGTTGCCAAGGTCCTTGTCGATCCACGGAATGAGCGAACCCGCAAGGGGAACGCCAAAATTTGCCGTCGGGAAACTCTCCTCACGCAGGATGCCCGCCACCTCGCGGTCGATCTCGAGGATCGCCGAGGCCGGATCGTCAAGCAGGTTCTTCACCACGCGGTGCGTCTCGCCCATCTGCGTCAGCAATTCGCGCATGTTCTGCGCCCCCGCCCCCGAAGCCGCCTGGTAGGTCATCGAGGTCATCCATTCGATCAGGCCGGCCTTGAACAGCCCGCCCAGCGCCATCATCATCAGGCTGACCGTGCAGTTGCCGCCGATCCAGTTGCGGCCGCCCTTTGCCAGCGCATCCTTGATCACGTCCATATTCACGGGATCGAGGATGATCACGCAATCGTCCTTCATGCGCAGGCTCGAGGCTGCATCGATCCAATGCCCTTTCCAGCCGGCCTCGCGCAGCCTGGGGAAGACTTCGTTGGTGTAGTCCCCGCCCTGGCAGCTGATGATGATGTCGAGCGACTTCAACTCGTCGATGTTCCTCGCATCCTTGAGCGCGGGCGCCCCGGCGGCGAAATCCGGCGCCTTGCCGCCGACATTGGAAGTGGTGAAGAACACGGGTTCGATATGGGCGAAGTCATCCTCTTCGCGCATGCGCTGCATCAGCACGGATCCCACCATGCCCCGCCAACCGACCAGACCTACACGCTTCATGATTGCTTTCTCTTTTCCGTTTTACAGCGCCGCGAGCACCGCGTCGCCCATTTGCTTGGTTCCCACCCGCGTCGTACCGGGTTCGTAAATGTCGCCGGTACGCAGACCCCGCGCCAGGACTTTCTTCACGGCCGCCTCGATGCGCTGCGCGGCCGCTTCATTGGCGAAAGTGTAGCGCAGCATCATGGCCACGGAAAGGATAGTCGCCAGCGGGTTGGCCACGCCCTTGCCCGCGATGTCCGGCGCCGAGCCGTGCGAAGGCTCGTAAAGGCCCTTGTTGTTCGCGTCCAGCGAGGCCGAGGGCAGCATGCCGATCGATCCCGTCAGCATCGAGGCTTCGTCGGAAAGGATGTCACCGAACATGTTGCCGGTGACCATGACATCGAACTGCTTTGGGTTCTTCACCAGTTGCATTGCGGCGTTGTCCACCAGCATGTGGCTGAGTTCGACGTCCGGGTATTCCTTGCCAGTCTCCATCGCCACGTCGCGCCAGAGTTGCGTGCATTCCAGCACGTTCATCTTGTCAACGGAGCAGACCTTCTTGTTGCGCTTCCTCGCCGCGTCGAAGGCGACCCGCAGGATGCGACGGATCTCGCTCTCGGTGTAGTGCATGGTGTTGAAGCCGAAGCGCTGCTTCTGCCCGTCCACCTCGCGCAGCTCGATGCCGCGCGGCTGGCCGAAGTAGATGTCGCCGGTCAGCTCGCGCACGATCAGGATGTCCAGCCCGGCCACGACCTCCGGCTTCAGGGTCGAGGCATTGGCCAGCTCCGGGTACAGAATCGCCGGGCGCAGGTTGGCAAATAGGCCGAGCTGCTTGCGGATGCCCAGCAGGCCCCGCTCCGGCCGCTGCTCGCGCGGGTTGTTGTCCCACTGCGGGCCGCCGACGGCGCCGAGCAGCACGGCATCGGCCGCCTGCGCGAGCTTCTGGGTGGCATCGGGATAAGGGCTGCCGGTGGCATCCACCGCGCAACCGCCCAGCAGCGCTTCTTCCATTTCAATCTTGAGGTCCAGCGCCTTGAGCACGCGCACGGCCTCGGCCATGATTTCGGGCCCGATGCCGTCGCCGGGCAGAACGCAGATCTTCATTGGGAGTCCTCTAGGAAAACAGCCAGGGCTGTTCGACGCGGCGCCGTGCCTCGAACTCGCGGATCTTTTCCGCATGGCGCAGGGTCAGGCCGATGTCATCCCAGCCATTGAGCATGCACTCCTTGCGGAAGGCATCAACCTCGAAGCGGATCGCATGACCGTCGGGCCGCACGACCAGTTGCGCCGGCAGGTCGATGGTCAGGCGATAGCCCGGCGTATGCTCGGTGAGGCCGAACAATGCGTCGACGTCCGCCTTGGGCAGGATGATCGGCAGCAGGCCGTTCTTGAAGCAGTTGTTGTAAAAGATGTCGGCAAAGGATTCGCCGACGATGGCGCGGAAGCCGAAGTCGTACAGCGCCCACGGTGCGTGTTCGCGCGACGAACCGCAGCCGAAGTTGCTGCGCGCCAGCAATATCGAAGCACCCTGATAACGCTCCTGGTTGAGGACAAATGCGGGGTTCTTCACCCGTTTGGCGCAATCCTGGCCGGGTTCGCCATGATCCATGTAGCGCCATTCGTCGAAGGCGTTGGGGCCGAAACCCGAGCGCTTGATCGACTTGAGGAACTGCTTCGGGATAATGGCGTCGGTATCGACGTTGGCGCGATCAAGCGGGGCCACCAAGCCATCCAGCTTGACGAACTTCTCCATTACTTCGCAGCCTTCTCGATGGCCTCGCCACCCTTCTTGACGTCCTTGCCGATACCTTCCACGGTATTGCAGGCAGACAGCGCCAGCATCATGACGAAAGCAACAAACACTCGAAACATGGACTTCTCCTTAAGACAATTCACGAACATCGGCAAAGCGGCCGGCTATCGCCGCCGCGGCCGCCATCGCCGGACTGACGAGGTGGGTGCGGCCGCCGGCCCCCTGCCGCCCCTCGAAATTGCGGTTGGATGTCGAGGCGCAGCGCTCGCCGGGATTCAGGCGGTCGTCGTTCATTGCCAGGCACATGGAACAACCGGGTTGCCGCCACTCGAAGCCGGCGGCGATGAAAATCTTGTCCAGGCCCTCGGCCTCGGCCTGCGCCTTGATCAGGCCTGAGCCGGGCACCACCAACGCCAGCTTGACGTTCGGCGCGATCCGGCGACCCCTGGCCACGGCGGCGGCCGCTCGCAGGTCCTCGATGCGGGAATTGGTGCAGGAACCGATGAAGACCTTGTCGATCGGGATCTGGTCGATGCGCATGCGCGGCACCAGGCCCATGTACTGCAGCGCCCGGGCAACGCCTTCGCTCTTGACCGGATCGCTGAAATCCTCGGGCGCCGGCACGGCGCCGTCGATACCGGTGACCATCTCGGGCGACGTGCCCCAGGTCACCTGCGGCGCGATGGCCGCGGCATCGATGTCGATCACCGCGTCGAAGCGGGCGTCGGCATCCGACACCAGCGTACGCCAGCAGGCCACGGCCTTGTCCCAGTCCTCGCCCTTGGGCGCGAAGCTGCGACCCTTGAGGTAGGCGATGGTCGTCTCGTCCGCGGCGACGAAGCCGACACGGGCGCCGGCTTCGATCGCCATGTTGCACACCGTCATGCGCCCCTCCATCGACAGGCCGCGGATCGCGGAGCCGCCGAATTCGATCGCGTAACCGGTGCCGCCGGCGGTGCCGATGCGGCCGATCAGGGCCAGCACGAGGTCCTTCGCCGTAACGCCGGCGCCGACTTTTCCCTCGAAACGGACCAGCATGGTCTTCGACTTTTTCTGCAGCAGGCATTGCGTCGCCAACACGTGCTCGACTTCGGAGGTGCCGATGCCGTGGGCAAGGCAGGCGAAGGCGCCATGGGTCGAGGTGTGCGAATCGCCGCAAACCACGGTCATGCCGGGCAGCGTCGCGCCGTTCTCCGGCCCGACCACATGCACGATGCCCTGGCGCTTGTCCCTGAACGGAAAATAGGCCAGCGCGCCGACCTCACGGATGTTGGCGTCCAGCGTTTCCACCTGCTGGCGCGAGATCGGATCGGTGATGCCCTGCTCCCAGTGCGACGTCGGCGTGTTGTGGTCCGCCGTGGCGACGATCGACGACACGCGCCAGGGCTTGCGCCCCGCCAGCTTGAGGCCTTCGAAGGCCTGCGGGCTGGTGACTTCGTGCACCAGGTGGCGGTCTATGTAGAGCAGGGCCGTGCCGTCGTCCTCGACATGGACGACATGGCTGTCCCAGAGTTTCTCGTAAAGCGTTTTCGACATGATTAGCGAAGCATCGACATGAACGGGCAATTATCTCACAGGCGCGCCGGTCGATTCCCCCGGAACGCCGCGCCAGACCAGAATCAGGCCGGCCAGGGCAAGTGCGGACGCGGCGCTGAAAGTGATCGCGGCGCCGGCGCTTTCCCACAGGGCGCCGGCCAGCAAGGCGCCGCCAAGCCCCCCGGCGCCGTAGGCCACGCTGCCATACAGCGCCTGCGCACGCGCCTGCTGGCCTGCTGCGAACCAGCGATTGAGGGCCGCCATGGTGGCGGCGTGATGGGCGCCGAAGCTGGCCCCGTGCAGCAACTGTGCCAGAACCAGCAGGACGAGGAAATCGACAGCCCAGCCGATCATCATGAAACGCAGCACGGCCAGGGCAAAACAGGCAAGCAGGATGCGGCGCATGGAAACCCGCAGCGAAATCCGCGGCATCAGCAAGAACACAACGATCTCGGCCACCACGCCGAGCGTCCACAGCACGCCGACCAGCGCCTTGCCGTAGCCGTGGGCCACCAGATGGATCGAGTAAAAAACGTAGAGGGCGCCATGCGCGGCGGTCATCAACAAGCCGGCGGCCAGCAGGAAGACCACCTTGCGCTGGCGCAGCACGGCGACGATCGGACCGGCAACCAGGTCGGCATGCCCCTTGACTTCGCGCAGCGTCAGCGCACTGAGCAGGGTGCCCAGCAGCAGCGCCCAGCTCACCCACAGTTGCGAACTGATCGGAGCCGCATCGAGCAGCAGGCCGACGCCCATCACCGCGAGGATGAAGCCGACCGAACCCCACAGCCGGATGCGGCCGTAGCGTTCCGGATGCGCGGCCAGGTGGCCCAACGTAAGCGCCTCCACGAGGGGCAGCGAAGCACTCCAGAAAAAATGCAGCACGGCCAGGCCGACCAGCAGGCCGACAAAGTCATCGGTCAGGAACACCACGCAAAAGCTCGCCAGCGCGGCCGCCGTCGAGCCGATGACGAGGCGCACGCGCCGGCCGCCGCGGTCTGCCAGCCAGCTCCAGAGCAACGGCGACAAGAGTCGCATCAGCTGCCCGAGCGACATCAGCACCGCGATGCGGCCTGCGGAAAGCCCGATCGATTGCAGATAGAGCGCGAAATACGGCAGGAAGGCGCCGATGAACGCGAAGTACCAGAAATACCAGACGGCCAGGCGGCCGTGCGGCAGGATGGTCAAGCTGGGTGTTTCTGGCCGGCGCGGAAGGCCTGCAGCAGGTGGAAGATCTCGTCCTTGAGCTTGACCCGCGCCTTCTTCATGTCTTCCAGCGTGAAATCGGCGACCGGCATGTCGTGTTCCTCGAGGTCCTCGACTTTGCCGGTAAGGCGGTTGTAACGGGCGAACAGGCTGCCGATATAACCACCACCCGCCTTCAAGGCATCGATGGCGTCGCGCATATCGGGAAATTCGGTATAAACATCGTGGTGATCGACGTGCATGGTTTCCTACCCTGTATATCGTGTTATCGAAAATTTCATGCGGATTCTATCAGGCGACGCCCGGCGCCTTGCCGGCGATCACCGGCGTCGGACATGTGACATCGGCGCATTGGGCGCGATGATGCAAGGCGGCATCGATCAGCACCAGCGCCAGCATGGCTTCGGCGATCGGCGTGGCGCGGATGCCGACGCAGGGATCGTGGCGGCCGTGGGTTTCGATGATGGCCGGCTCGCCGGCAAGGTTGATCGTGCGCCGCGGCAAGCGGATGCTTGAGGTCGGCTTGACCGCCATCCTCACCACCACCTCCTGCCCGGTGGAAATGCCGCCCAGTATTCCGCCGGCGTTGTTGCCGAGGAAACCCTCCGGCGTCAGTTCGTCGCCGTGTTCGCTGCCCTTCTGCGTGACGGACGCGAAGCCGGCGCCGATCTCCACCCCCTTGACGGCATTGATGCCCATCATGGCGTAGGCGATGTCGGCATCGAGCCGGTCATACACCGGTTCGCCCCAGCCGACCGGCACACCGCGCGCGACCACGGTAACTTCGGCACCCACGGAATTTCCCGACTTGCGCAGGGCGTCCATGTAAGCCTCCAGCTGTGGCACGAGAGCGGCATTCGGCGCAAAGAAGGGATTGGTATCGATCGCGGCCTCGTCCTGCCAGGGAATCTCGATCTCGCCGAGCCGGCTCATCCAGCCGCGTACCGTGACGCCATAGCGCTGTTGCAGCCACTTGCGGGCGATCGCGCCGGCGGCGACGCGCACCGCGGTTTCGCGCGCCGAGGCGCGACCGCTGCCGCGATGATCGCGAATCCCGTACTTGTGCCAGTAGGTGTAGTCGGCATGGCCGGGACGGAACATCTCGGCGATGTTGCCGTAGTCCTTGCTGCGCTGATCCTCGTTGCGGATCAGGAGACCGATCGGCGTCCCCGTGGTGCGGCCCTCATAAACGCCGGAAAGAATCTCGACCGTATCGGACTCCCGACGCTGGGTGACGTGGCGCGATGTTCCCGGCTTGCGCCGGTCGAGCTGCAGCTGGATGTCGGCGGCGGATATTTCCAGACCGGGAGGGCAGCCGTCGACCACACAGCCGATCGCGGGACCGTGCGATTCGCCGAAGGAAGTGACGCAGAACAGGGAGCCGAAGGTATTGCCGGACATGGAGGCTGAATTACTCCGGGAAGACAGGGAAATGGAAGCAGGAGCTTACCATGCTGACCGCACGGCCGTTGCTGCGGGCTTCGCCGCTGCCCCCGGAAAAGAGGGTCTTACAGGTCGCCGCCGGATTGCCCGAGGGTGACCAGCGCATCGCGCACCACCGGCTTGAGCTGCGCTTCCTCGGCGGTGCCGAGCGACTTCAGGATCTCGGTGCGCATGCGCGGCTCCCAGGTGCGCCGCAGATGATTGGCGACATCGGCCACGGCCTGCGCCTGGTCCGGCATGGCCTCGAAGAAGGCGCCGATCTGGTTTGCCATCTTGATCAGGTGTGCGCGATTCATGCCTTGACCTCCTCAAGGGTGCCGTGCCCACTGTAGGTGACGCAGCTTTCCTGGCGCAGGAAGCCGATCAGGTTCAGATTCAGCTTGTCGGCGAGCCGTACCGCCGCGGCCGTCGGTGCGGACACCGCGGCGAGCGTGCCGATGCCCAGCGCCGCAGCCTTCTGCACCATCTCGAAACTGGCGCGGCTGGTGATGATCAGGGCATCGCTGCCGGTGTCGATGCGGGCGTCGATGCCGTCGCGGGCCAGCGCGCCCAGCGTCTTGTCCAGTGCGTTGTGGCGGCCGACGTCCTCGCGCACGTGGCTGATGGCACCGTCGCGGCCGACGCGGCAGGCGGCGTGGGTGGCGCCGGTGGCCTGCTGCACCAGTTGCTGCGCCGGCAGGCTGCGCATGCCGGCATGGAGCGCGGCCAGCGGAAATGGTTTTGTTGCCGGCAACGGCGCCAGCTCGCGCCGCACCTGGTCGAGGCTCTCGACCCCGCACAGGCCGCAGCCGGTGCGCCCGGTGAGGCTGCGCCGATGCGCCTTGAGCCGCGCGAAGGCGTCGCCCGCGATCTCGATCTGCAAGCTTATGCCGGCCGCCGACTCACGGATGCCGATGTCGAAGATGTCCCGGCGGCGCGCGACGATGCCCTCGCTCAGGCTGAAGCCGACGGCGAAATCTTCCAGGTCGTCCGGCGTCGCCAGCATCACCGCGTGGCTGATGCCGTTGTACTCGAAGGCGACCGGCATCTCCTCGGCCAGGTCATCGGACCGGCCCGCGCCATCGCGCCAGACAGTGCGTCGCTGGATGGCCTTCATGCGCCGCCGAGCCGCGCGACCTGCACCGCGGTGACCTTGTACTCGGGGCAGTTGGTGGCCCAGTCCGAGTTGTCGGTGGTGATCACGTTGGCGCCGGATTCGGGAAAGTGGAAGGTGGTATACACCACGCCCGGCTGCACTCGCTCGGTCAGCGTCGCCGGCAACACGGTCTTGCCGGCGCGCGATTCGACACCGACGCGGTCGCCCTCGCGGATGCCGCGCTCCCCGGCGTCATGCGGATGGATCTCCAGCAGGTCGGCGCCGTAAAAGTCGGTGTTGGCGGTACGGCGGGTCTGCGCGCCGACGTTGTATTGCGAAAGTACGCGGCCGGTGGTCAAGAGCAGCGGGAAGCGGCGCGTGACCTTCTCGTCGGTCGGCACGTACTGGGTGATCAGGAAGCGGCCCTTGCCACGCACGAAGCCGTCGACGTGCATGGTCGGCGTGCCGTCCGGCGCCTCGTCGTTGCAGGGCCATTGCAGGCTGCCGGCGCGCTCGAGCTTGTCGTAGCTGATGCCGGCGAAAGTCGGCGTCAGGCGTGCGATCTCGTCCATGATCTCGGACGGGCTTTCGTAGTGCATCTCGTAGCCGAGTGCCTTGGCAAGCGCACACGTCACTTCCCAGTCGGCCATCCCGGCCAGCGGCGGCATGACGCGGCGCACGCGCGAAATACGGCGCTCGGCGTTGGTGAAGGTGCCGTCCTTTTCGAGGAAGGAGGCGCCGGGCAGGAAGACGTGCGCATACTTGGCCGTTTCGTTGAGGAACAGGTCCTGCACCACCACGCACTCCATCGCGGCCAGCGCCGCCGTGACATGCTGCGTGTTCGGATCGGACTGCGCCGGGTCCTCGCCCTGGCAGTAGAGGCCGAGGAAAGAACCGTCCTGCGCGGCCTCGAACATGTTGGGGATGCGCAGGCCCGGCTCGGACTGAATTTCGACGCCCCAGTCGCGCTCGAACATCTCGCGGGTGACGGTGTCGGACACGTGGCGATAGCCGGGCAGCTCATGCGGGAAGCTGCCCATGTCGCAGGAACCCTGCACGTTGTTCTGGCCGCGCAGCGGATTGACGCCGACGCCCTCGCGGCCGACGTTGCCGGTGGCCATGGCCAGGTTGGCGATGGCGATCACCGCGGTCGAACCCTGCGAATGCTCGGTCACGCCAAGGCCATAGTAGATCGCCGCATTGCCTCCTGTTGCATACAACCGCGCTGCGGCGCGCACCGTCGCCGCCGGCACGCCGCTGGCGGCTTCCAGCGCCTCGGGCGAATTCGCCGGGCGGGCGACGAACTCGCGCCAATCGTTGAAGGCTTTGGCTTCGCAGCGTTCCGCGACGAAGGCTTCGTCGACCAGGCCCTCGGTCACGATAACGTGCGCCATGGCCGACAGCACCGCGACATTGGTGCCGGGCCTGAGTTTCAGGTGATGCTCGGCCCGGATGTGCGGCGAGCTGACCAGGTCGATCTCGCGCGGATCGATCACGACCAGCTTCGCGCCCTCACGCACGCGGCGCTTGAGGCGCGAGGCGAACACCGGATGGGCATCGCTCGGGTTGGCGCCGAGCACGACGATGACATCGGCCTGCGCCACCGACTTGAAGGTTTGCGTGCCGGCCGATTCGCCCAGCGTCTGCTTGAGCCCGTAGCCGGTCGGCGAATGGCAGACGCGGGCGCAGGTGTCGACGTTGTTGTTGCCGAAGGCGGTGCGCACCAGTTTCTGCACCAGGTAGTCCTCTTCGTTGGTGCAGCGGCTGGAGACGATGGCGCCGATGGCGTTGCGGCCGTGCTGTTGCTGGATGCGGCGGAACTCGCGCGCGGTATGGGCCAGCGCCTCGTCCCACGTTACCTCGCGCCAGGGATCGCTGATCTTCGTCCTAATCATGGGTTTGGTGATGCGGTCGGGATGCGTCGCGTAGCCCCAGGCAAAGCGGCCCTTGACGCAGGCATGGCCTTCGTTGGCGCGGCCGTCCTTCCAGGGAACCATGCGCACCACTTCGGCGCCCTTCATCTCGGCACGCAGGCCGCAGCCGACGCCGCAATAAGCGCAGGTGGTGGTCACGCTGCGCTCGGCCTGGCCCTTCTCGACGACCGTCTTTTCCATTAGCGTCGCGGTCGGGCAGGCCTGGACGCAGGCGCCGCAGGAAACGCAATCCGATTCCAGAAAACTCTCGCCCTGCCCCGCCATGACGCGCGAGCCGAAGCCGCGCCCGGCGATGGTCAGCGCAAACGTGCCCTGCTGTTCCTCGCAGGCGCGTACGCAGAGGTTGCAGACGATGCACTTGCCAGGGTCGTAGCTGAAATAGGGATTCGACTCGTCCCTGACGACGTCGGTGAAATGATTCTCGCCTGCGCCATAACGCACCTCGCGCAGGCCGACCACGCCGGCCATGGTCTGCAGTTCGCAGTTGCCGTTGGCGGAACAGGTCAGGCAGTCCAGCGGATGGTCGGAGATGTAAAGCTCCATGACGTTGCGCCGCAGTTTGGCCAGTTGCGGCGACTGGGTGCGCACCTTCATGCCGGCTTCTGCCGGCGTGGTGCAGGAGGACGGGTAGCCCTTGCGGCCCTCGATCTCCACCAGGCAGAGGCGACAGGAACCGAAGGGCTTGAGGATGTCGGTGGCGCAGAGCTTGGGGATCATCACGCCGGCCTCGGCGGCCGCGCGCAGCAATGACGTACCCGCCGTGACGCTGATCGCGATGCCGTCGATCTCCAACGTCACCGTGTCGCCAGCGCCGACTTCTGGTGTGCCGAGGTCGAGTTCCCCTGGTGCGTTCATTCGCATTTACCTCCAAAGTCCTCCGCGAAGTGCCGCAGGGCCGACAGCACCGGAATCGGCGTCATGCTGCCCATGGCGCACAGCGAGCCCTGCGTCATGGTCTCGCACAATTCTTCGAGCAAAGCGATTTGCCTGCCGTCACCGGCGCGAATGCGGTCGATGACTTCGACGCCGCGCGTCGAGCCGATGCGGCAGGGCGTGCATTTGCCGCAGGATTCGATGGCGCAGAATTTCATCGCGTAGCGTGCCTGCCCGGCCAAATCCACCGTGTCGTCGAAGGCGACGATGCCGCCGTGGCCGAGCCCGGCGCCGATGGCGGCGAAGGCTTCGTAGTCGAGCAGTGTGTCGAATTGCGCTTCCGGCAGATAGGCGCCCAGCGGCCCGCCGACCTGCACCGCGCGCAGCGGCCGGCCCGAGCGCGAGCCGCCGCCGAAATCGTAGAGCAGTTCGCGCAAGCTGAGGCCGAAGGGCACTTCGACCAGGCCGCCGTGTTTGATGTTGCCGGCCAGCTGGAAGGGCAGCGTGCCGCGCGACCGTCCGCAGCCAAGGTCGCGGTAGGCCGCCGCCCCCTGCGCCAGGATGTCGGGCACGCTGGCGAAGGTAATCAGGTTGTTGATCAGCGTCGGCTGGCCGAACAGGCCGGCGACCGCCGGCAGCGGCGGCTTGGCGCGGACGATGCCGCGCTTGCCTTCGATGCTTTCCAGCAGCGCGGTTTCCTCGCCGCAGACATAGGAACCGGCGCCCACGCGCACTTCGATCGTGAAATTGCCGAGAAAGTCCCCGGCTCCGGCCAGCGCCGCTTCGAGCGCCGCGACCGCGTGCGGATACTCGGAGCGGACATAGATGTAGCCCTGCGCGGCGCCAACCGCGAGGCCGGCGATCGCCATGCCTTCGAGCAGGCAGTAGGGATCCCCCTCCATCAGCATGCGGTCGGAGAAGGTGCCCGAATCGCCCTCGTCGGCATTGCAGACGACGTATTTCTGCGGTGCCGCGGTGGCGCGCACGGTCTGCCACTTGATGCCGGCCGGAAAGGCGGCGCCACCGCGGCCGCGCAGGCCCGACTCGGTCACGGCGCGGACGATTTCGGCCGGCGCCATGGCCCGTGCGCGGCGCAGGCCCTCGCCGCCGCCGCGCGCGACGTAGTCGGCCAGCGAACGCGGATCGACGACGCCGACGCGCCGGCAAACCAGGCGCTGCTGGCGCGCCAGCCAGGGAATCTCTTCGGTCGGGCCGAGACACAGCGCATGGACGCCGCCGGTCAGGAAACCCGCGGCGAACAGCCCGGGCACCTCTGCCGGCGCGACCGGACCATAGGCGATGCGACCCCGCGGCGTGGCGACTTCGACCAGCGGCTCGAGCCAGACCATGCCGCGCGAACCGTTGCGCACCAGCTTGATGGCAATCCCGCGTCGTGCCGCTTCTTCGCTGATGGCCGTGGCAACGGCATCGGCGCCGAGGGCCAGCGCGGCGGCATCACCCGGGACGAAGATCGTCGTCCTCACGATGCCGACTCCAGCGCAGCGATCAGTGCGTCCAATTTCTCGAGCGTGACCCGCGCATGCAGCGTGGTCTCATCGACCTGCACGGACGGTCCGCAGGCGCACAAACCGAGGCAGTACACGGGTTCCAGCGTGATCCCGCTGCCAGCCAGGCGCTCCCGCGCATGCTCGGCCAGCGCTTCGCCGCCGACGGCCTGGCAGGCCTCGGCGCAACAGACGCGAACCACGTGGCGACCCGGCGGCGTCTGGCGAAAATGGGCGTAGTAGCTGATCACGCCATGGACTTCGGCACGCGACAGATTCAGCGCCTGCGCGATCGGCGGCACCGCCTCTGGCGGGATGCAGCCCAGCGCGTCCTGCATTGCGTGCAGCATGGGCAGCAGCGCGCCGGGTCGGACGCGATGCTGCTCGATGATATGAGCGACGATGGCAGAGCTTTCCATGCGACTTTGTACGCCGCCTGCGGCAAAAGCGAAAGCGGGAAAAAGCGAAGGCCTATGCGGGTTTTTCGAAGGCCTCGGCCAATGCCTTTGCCTCGGCGACCAGGGAGGCCACCATCGGCGGCTGCGGCTCGCGCGCCAGGGTGACGAGACCCGTGGCCCAATCGACGGCCGGCTCGACCAGTTCGATGGCGACCACCCCGGGCGGCGTGCCGACCTGTTCCAGCACGCTGCGCGGCACGATCGAGGACCAGTGGCCGGAACCGACATGGGCGAGGATGCTGACGATGGAATTGGTTTCCAGCATCGGCGTGACGCCGGCGCCGACTTTTGAAAACACCGAGTCGATGGTCTTGCGGTTCTGCATGTCCGGCGTCAGCAGGCACAGCGGCACCATCGCTGCCTCGGCCCAGCGCACCGCCTCGCGCCCGGCGAAGCGGCCGTCGGCGGCGGTCAGCAGCACGTGGCGCTCGCGCCAGACGGGCACGATGTCGAGGCCGGGCACTTGCGCCGACTCGACATAGACGATGCCGGCATCGAGCTCGAAGCGGCGCAGCCGCGCCAGGATTTCGTCGGTGGCGAGCGACAGCACCTCGGCCGTGACCTGGGCATGGCGGCGGGCGAACGAGGCGGTCAGGGCGGCGACCACCGTCAGCGCGGTCGGAATCACGCCCAGCCGCAGGCGGCCGGTGAGGCCGTCGCGCAGCGTCGCCAGTTCCTGCTTGAGGCCCTCGGCGCTGGCGGCCATGCGCTGCGCGTATTCGACCACGCTGCGTCCCTCGGGCGTCAGCCCGGCGAACTGCTTGCCGCGTTCGACCACGGCGACGCCGAGTTCGGTTTCCAGGTCACGGATCGCCGCCGACAGCGTCGAGGGCGAGACGTGGCAGGCCGCCGCGGCGCGACCGAAGTGCTTTTCGCGCGCCAGGGCAATCAGGTAAAGGTATTTGCGGGAAATCATGCGGCGCGACGATCAGGTGCCGGCCGCAAAGCTGGTGCTTTCCAGCTGCGCAGGGAAGCGTGTTCCCCGGAAATCGTCTCAGCGCTCCAGCAAACCGAGTTTGCCGGACTTTCCGGCCCACTCGTCGGCATCGGCCGGCGGCTCCTTGCGCTCGATGATGACCGGCCAGGCCTTGGTCAGTTCGGCGTTCAGCGCGATGCAGTGTTCCTGCCCGGCCGGAACATCGTCCTCGGCAAAGATGGCCTCGACCGGACACTCGGCGACACACAGGGTACAGTCGATGCACTCCTCGGGATCGATCACGAGGAAGTTCGGCCCCTCGTGGAAACAATCCACGGGGCAAACGTCAACGCAGTCCGTGTATTTGCACTTGATGCAGGATTCGGTAACGACGTAGGTCATGTTCTGGCTCCGGTTCGAACCGGCAATTTACCATCGCCGCGCCGGATTGGCACAAGGCGGAGTTCGCCACGGCGGAAAATTTTTGCTAGGATGCAGCCCTGCATGCGACAGGGTCGCAGCAAATCATCGCGCCCTCCGGTCCCCTGCGGGAACGCCGGAACGCAAATACTCCCAGAGGAATTCATGAGCGAACACATTCACCACGTCACCGACAGCACTTTCAAGGCGGAAGTGCTCGATTCCGCCCTCCCCACGCTGGTCGACTTCTGGGCCGAATGGTGCGGCCCCTGCAAGATGATCGCCCCGATCCTCGACGAAGTGGCCAAGGATTATTCCGGCAAGTTGCGCGTGGCCAAGCTCAACATCGACGACAATCCCAAGGTGCCCGGCGAATTCGGCATCCGCGGCATCCCGACCCTGCTTTTGTTCAAGGGCGGCAACGTCGAGGCGCAAAAAGTCGGCGCCCTGTCGAAGTCCCAACTCACCGCATTCATTGACAGCAATCTCTGATCCCGTTACATTTCGGCCCGGAGTCTGATTCCGGGCCGCCGCCGCACCACAAAGAAATATCCGGCGCCCAAGCCCTGGCAGCGCCGAATCGATCTCCCTTCTGACCGAGTTCCCCCCGGAATTCACCCCCGAGATTCCCCCCGTTCCGGCGCAATCCGCCGGCAATCCCGCGCAGGTAGTCCATGCACTTATCCGAGCTCAAAGCCCATCACGTCAGCCAGCTGCTGGAGATGGCGGCCGCCAACAACATCGAAAACGCCAACCGGCTGCGCAAGCAGGACCTGATGTACGCGCTGCTGAAGAACGAAGCCCGCAAGGGCGAAGCCATCTTCGGCGACGGCGTGCTGGAAATCCTGCCCGACGGCTTCGGCTTCCTGCGCGCGCCCGAGTGTTCCTACCTGGCCAGCACCGACGACATCTACATCAGCCCGAGCCAGGTGCGCCGCTTCAACCTGCGCTCCGGCGACACCATCGAAGGCGAGATCCGCGCGCCCAAGGAAGGCGAGCGCTACTTCGCCCTGGTCAAGGTCGACCGCGTCAATGGCGAGTCGCCGGAGGCCTCGAAGCACAAGATCCTGTTCGAGAACCTGACGCCGCTGCACCCCACCGAGCACATGCTGCTCGAACGCGACATCAAGAGCGAAGAGAACATCACCAGCCGCGTCATCGACATGATCGCGCCGATCGGCAAGGGCCAGCGCGGCCTGCTGGTCGCCAGCCCGAAGAGCGGCAAGACGGTGATGATGCAGCACATCGCCCACGCCATCACCGCCAACCATCCCGATGTCACGCTGATTGTCCTGCTGATCGACGAGCGCCCCGAGGAAGTCACCGAAATGCTGCGCACGGTTCGCGGCGAAGTGGTCGCCTCGACCTTCGACGAGCCGGCCACACGCCATGTCCAGGTCGCCGAAATGGTCATCGAGAAGGCCAAGCGCCTGGTCGAACACAAGCGCGACGTGGTGATCCTGCTCGATTCGATCACCCGCCTCGCCCGCGCCTACAACACCGTGCAGCCGGCCTCGGGCAAGGTGCTGACCGGCGGCGTCGACGCCAACGCCCTGCAGAAGCCCAAGCGCTTCTTCGGCGCCGCGCGCAACGTCGAGGAAGGCGGCTCGCTGACCATCATCGCCACCGCCTTGATCGAAACCGGCTCGCGCATGGACGACGTGATCTACGAGGAATTCAAGGGCACCGGCAACATGGAAATCCACCTCGACCGCAAGATGGCCGAGAAGCGCGTCTATCCGGCGATCAACGTCAACCGCTCGGGCACCCGCCGCGAGGAGCTGCTGCTGGTCCCGGCCGTGCTGCAGAAGATGTGGATCCTGAGGAAGCTGCTGTACAACATGGACGACATGGAGGCCATGGAATTCCTGCTGGACAAGGTCAAGGCCACCAAGAACAACGGCGAGTTCTTCGACGCCATGCGTCAGCGCTGATGCGCGGATGCCGTTGCGCATTGCGGTAAATTAGCGGATAATCACGGCCTCTGTCGGTTCGCCAAACCCACGAGCCGCGCTTGCAAACAAAGGACAATGAAATGAAAGACGCCATCCACCCGAAGTACGCCGAGATCGAGGTCACCTGCAGTTGCGGCAACAAGTTCTCGACTCAATCCACCAACATCAAGCCGCTGCACATCGAAGTCTGTTCCGCCTGCCACCCCTTCTATACCGGCAAGCAGAAGATCGTGGACACCGCCGGTCGCGTCGAGCGTTTCCGCCAGAAATACAGCAAGAAGGCCGCCTGACCCGGCGCCGGACCTTCCCGATGTCGAAAAAGGCAGCCCCCGCGGCTGCTTTTTTTATGTCCGCACTTGAAGTGCGGACGGTATCCCCTGGTGGGATATGTCTCTGCTGGAAGCAGAGACGGTATCCCCCGGCGGGATATGTCTCCGCCGGAGGCAGAGACGGTACCCCCTTGCGGGGTATGTCCGCAAGCCGCGCTGATAAACTCGCACCGTGCCCTACCTGACTGAACGCAGCCCAGACACCTCGCCGATCCTGGCGCGGTATGGCGCCCTGCTGCTTTGCGCCGTCTGGCTGCTGGCCGGAGTGGTTGGCCATGACCCGTGGAAAAACGAGGATGCGGTGCACCTCGGCGTGGCCTTTGGCATGGCGGGCGGCGACTGGCTGGTGCCGCGTGTCGCCGGCGATCCCTGGCTGGTCACCCCGCCGCTGTATCACTGGACCGCCGCCCTGTGCGGCAAGCTGCTGGGTTGGCTGTTGCCCTGGCACGATGCCGCGCGCCTCGCATCGACGCTGTTCGCCGCCGGCTTTCTCGCCGTTCTCTGGCGCATTGCGCATCGGCATCACGGGGCGAGTGCCGGACTGGCCGCCCCCCTGCTCGCCATCGGCACGCTGGGTCTGCTGGTGCCGCTGCACGAAGCCCAGCCGGCAATCGTGGCACTTGCCGGATGTGCGGTTTCGCTTTGGGGCCTCTCGCTGTGGCGCGACGAGCCGCTGCGCGGCGGCGCGCTGTTCGGCGTCGGGATCGGCATCGGCTTCCTCGGCAGCGGGGTCGACAGCCTCGCCATCCAGTTGGCTACGGGAGTGCTTCTGCTGCTGCACCCGGCATGGCGCGTCCGTGGCAGCCTCCTTGCCTGGCTCGCCGCCGCAACCGGCGCGCTGCTCCTGATCCTGCCCTGGCCCTGGCTGCTCCGGCAGCAGTCCCCTGCCCTGTTCGACATCTGGTGGACCGCCGAACTGGCGAGCCTGACATCACGCCGCGGTTTCAGCCTGGGCCACCTGGAACTCCTGGCCTGGGCCAGCTGGCCCGTGCTGCCGCTCGCGGTATGGAGCCTCTGGCTGGAACGCCGACAGCTGCTCAAGGCCGAGACCGCAATGCTGCTGGCGGCGACTGCGGTGGCGCTGCTGATGTTCCTCACCGGCCCCTCGACCCGGCCGACCGCGCTGTTCCCCGCGCTGGTCCCGCTCGCCGTGCTGGCAGCCTCCGCCGCCGGTCGCCTGCGGCGCGGTGCGGCCAACGCCCTGGACTGGTTCGGCATGATGACCTTCACCCTCTTCGCGGCACTGATCTGGCTGGGCGGCATTGCCATCCTGAGCGGCACGCCGGCCCGGATCGCGAAGAACTTCAGCAAGCTGGCTCCCGGCTTCATTGCCGAGGTCTCCATTCCCGCCGTCCTGATCGCCATCGCCGTCAGCGTCGGCTGGATCGCGGTCTTGCTGCGCACGCCGCGCACGCCCTGGCGCGCCGCAGCCCGCTGGAGCCTCGGCCTGACCACGATCTGGATCCTGCTGACTGCCCTCCTGCTGCCCTGGATCGACTACGGAAAAAGTTACCGTAGCGTCAGCGCCGACTTTCGCGAGGCTCTCGGCAACCGTCCCGGCTGCATCGCCCGGCGCGGCCTGGGGCTGGCGCAGCGCGCCTCGCTCGACTACTTCGATGGCATCCGCACCGTCGTCGGCAGCCGCACCGAGGAATGCCGCTGGCTGATCGTGCAGACCGCGCCGCGCAGCGAAAAAGGCCTTCCCGGCTGGACATTGATCCGCGAGACCTCACGTCCCGGCGACAGGGACGAGCGGCTGCGGCTGTATCGCCGCGACAAGTAGCTAGACCTTGAGAAAATGCTCGCGGTAATACTTGAGTTCCTCGATCGACTCGAGGATGTCCGCCAGCGCCTCGTGCTTGCCGTGCTTCTTGAGGCCCTTCGCCACGTCCGGCTTCCAGCGCTTGCACAGTTCCTTCAGCGTCGACACGTCGAGGTTGCGGTAGTGGAACCAGTCTTCCAGCTTCGGCATGTAGCGCGCCATGAAGCGCCGGTCCTGGCAGATCGAATTGCCGCACATCGGCGTCGTCGCCCGCGGCACGTGGCGGCGCAGGAATTCCAGCGCCTGCGCCTCGACCTCGGCCTCGGTCAGGATCGAGGACCTGACCCGCGCCGTCAGGCCGGACTTGCCGTGGGTATTGCGGTTCCACTCGTCCATGCCGTCCAGCACCGCGTCCGGCTGATGCACCACCCAGACCGGCGCCTCGGCAACGATGTCGAGGTTGGCGTTGGTCACCACCAGCGCCAGCTCGATGATGCGGTCGCCGTCCGGGTTGAGCCCCGTCATTTCCATGTCCAGCCAGACAAGCGCGTTCTGATCCTGTGCCATAATTTTCCGGTACCTGTTCCCGTGTTGCCGCATTCTGGCACAGCAGGTCGCCAGCCATGAACCCAAATCACTTTACCGTCGTCTTTCTTGCCGCCCTGGCCCTGTCCACCGGCCTGCGCCTCTGGCTCGACCTGCGCCACCTGCGCCATGTCCGCGCGCATCGCGAGCAGGTGCCGGCCGATTTCTTCGGCCGCATCGAACTCGTCGACCACCGCAAGGCAGCCGACTACACCGCGGCGAAGGTGCGCATCGGCCTCGCCGAAATCGTCGTCGATGCCCTCGTCCTGCTGGCGCTGACGCTGGGCGGGGTGCTGGGCTGGATCGACCAGGCGCTGCGCGACGGGCTGGGCAGCGGCTACCTGCATGGCCTGGCATTGTTTGCCTGTGCCGGCCTGCTCGGTTTCGTCATCGGCCTGCCGGCCAGCCTCTACCGCACCTTCGTGATCGAGGCACGCTTCGGCTTCAACAAGCTGACCTGGCCGCTGTGGCTGGCCGACCTGGCCAAGGGCGCCGCGCTCACCGTGCTGATCGGCGGCCCGCTGTTGCTGGCCGTGCTGTGGCTGATGGACGCCATGGGCAAGAACTGGTGGTTCTACGTCTGGCTGGTCTGGCTGGCCACCAACCTGCTGATCCTGTTCCTCTACCCGACTGTCATCGCGCCGCTGTTCAACAAGTTCACGCCGCTGGAAGACGCCGCGCTCAAGCAGCGCATCGAAGCCCTGCTGGCGCGCTGCGGTTTCGCTTCCTCGGGCCTTTTCGTCATGGACGGCTCGAAGCGCTCGGCGCACGGCAACGCCTATTTCACCGGCTTCGGCCGCAGCAAGCGCATCGTCTTTTTCGACACCCTGCTGGAAAAGCTCGCGCCGCAGGAAATCGAGGCGGTGCTGGCGCACGAACTCGGCCACTTCCGCCATCGCCACGTCATCAAGCGCATCGCACTCTCCGCCGCCCTCAGCCTGGCCTTCCTCTGGCTGCTCGGCCAGATCATCGACCAGCCGTGGTTCTTCGACGGGTTGAAAGTCGGCGCTGGCGGGACGGCAATGGGCCTGCTGCTGTTCTCCATGGTACTGCCGGTATTCCTCTTCCCGCTGGCGCCGCTGACCTCCTCGCTCTCGCGCAAGCATGAATTCGAGGCCGACGCCTACGCCGCGCAGCAGACCGCCGCCGGCGACCTGATCACCGCGCTGGTCAAGCTCTACCGCGACAACGCCGCAACCCTGACGCCC
The DNA here is from genome assembly GCA_016708585.1 of Sulfuritalea sp. Classification (GTDB taxonomy): domain Bacteria; phylum Pseudomonadota; class Gammaproteobacteria; order Burkholderiales; family Rhodocyclaceae; genus Sulfuritalea. The sequence goes on from JADJFK010000005.1 coordinate 136,266, forward strand.
GACCCGCTGCACTCGCTGTTCCACGATTCCCACCCACCCGCCAGCCAGCGCATCGCGCGACTGAAGCCACTCTGAACGGAGCCCCGATGAACCAAGCCTGCGACCTGTCGAAAGGCAGGTGCAAACCCTGCGAAGGCGGCGTGCCGCCGCTGTCCGATGATGAAGCCGCCGCGCTGCTGGGCACCCTCGAAGGCTGGCAGCGCGAAGGCAGCATCATCAGCAAGACCTACAAATTCAGGAACTATCACGAGACCATGGCCTTCGTGAACGCTACGGCCTGGATCTCGCATCGCGAAGACCACCATCCCGACCTCGCGGTCGGCTGGGGCCAGTGCACGGTCAGCTACACCACGCACGCGATCGGCGGCCTCTCGGAAAACGATTTCATCTGCGCGGCCAAGATCGATGCGCTGCTCACGTTGTAAGCCGGCTTGAGTAAGTCGACAAACCGGCACGGCACCATCGTCGCCGCCTTCGGCCGGCACTACGAAATCGAACTGGCCGATGGCAGCCTCGCCACCGGCTATCCGAAAGGCAAGAAAAGTCCCTTCGCCGTCGGCGACGAAGTCGAGCTTACCGTCGACGGCCAGATCACCGGCCACGGCCCGCGCCGCAGCCTGCTCTACCGCAGCGACGCCTACCGGCAGAAACTGATCGCCGCCAACGCCACGCAATTGCTGCTGGTGGTCGCCACCGATCCGTCCTTCTCCGACATGCTGCTCTCCCGCGCCCTGGTTGCCGCCGAACACGAGGGCCTCACCACCACCATCGTCCTCAACAAGTGCGACCTCACGTCGGCACTCCCCGCCGCACGCAAGCTGCTGGCGCCCTTCATCGCGCTGGGCTGCCGCGTCGTCGAGCTTTCGGCCAAGTTCGACCCCTCGCCGCTCTTGCCGCTGCTGGCCGGCGAAAGCTCGGTGCTGGTCGGCCAATCCGGCATGGGTAAATCCACCCTGACCAATGCCCTGGTGCCCGGTGCCGCCGCACCGACACGCGAACTGTCCACCGCGCTCGACAGCGGCAAGCACACCACCACCTACGCCCGCCTCTACCGCCTGCCGAACGACACCTGCCCCGGCGGCACGCTGATCGACAGCCCCGGCCTGCAGGAATTCGGCTTGAAGCACCTCACCGCCCAGGAAATCGAATTCGGCTTCGCCGAGTTCCGCCCCTTCCTCGGCCAGTGCCGCTTCCGCGATTGCCAGCACCTGGCCGAACCCGGCTGCGCGATCAAGCAGGCCATGGCCGAAGGCACCATCCACCCACGCCGCCTCGACCACTTCCGCCAATTTACGTCGGAGTCCCGCCATGGATCGCACTGAGCGCTTCTACAAGATCGACCAGATGATCCACGACCGCAAGCTGGTGCCCTTCGTCGACCTCATGGCGGCGCTGGAAGTCTCGCGCGCAACGCTCAAGCGCGACCTCGAATACATGCGCAACCGCCTCAACGCGCCCATCGTCTGGGATCGTGAGGCCGGCGGCTATCGCTTCGATACGCCGCACGCCGAAGCCGGCGCCCAGTACGAGCTGCCCGGCCTGTGGTTCAACTCGGGCGAGGTGCATGCGCTGCTGACCATGCAGCACCTGCTGACCGACCTCGATCCCGGCGGCATCCTCACCCCGCACATCCGGCCACTGATCGCGCGCCTCAACAGCCTGCTCGGCACGGCGGAAAACACCGCCGAGGAAATCCGCCGCCGCGTGCTGATCGTGGGCCTCGGCAAACGCGAACTCAAGCTCGCGCATTTCGAGAAGGTCGGCGCCGCGCTGTTGCGCCGCAAGCGCCTGGCCATCACCTACTTCGCCCGCGGCAGCGGCGAAACCACCGAGCGCGAAGTCTCGCCGCAGCGCCTGGTGTATTACCGCCAGAACTGGTACCTCGACGCCTGGTGCCACCTGCGCAACGACATCCGCAACTTCTCCCTCGATTCCATCCGGGAATGCAACGTCATCGAAAGGAAGGCGCGCGAGGTCTCGCATCGCAGCCTCGACGAAGTGCTCGGCGCCGGCTACGGCATTTTTTCCGGACGCAAACTGCAGCATGCGAAACTGCGCTTCACCCCGAAGCGCGCGCGCTGGGTGGCGCAGGAAACCTGGCACCCGAAGCAGAAGTGCGGGTACCAGGCCGACGGTTCCTGGCTGCTCGAATTCCCCTACGCCGACCACCGCGAACTGATCATGGACATCCTCAAGTTCGGCGCCGACGTCGAAGTGCTGGCCCCGCCCGACCTGCGCCAGCGCGTCGCCGACGAGGCGGCGCAGATGACACGGCTCTATGCCGCCGCGCCCAGGGCCGCGAGGACAACGAAGCCGAAGCAAGCCTGATCGCCGGCCCCGCCCCGCCGCGCCGGCAACCGCCGCCGGCCCGCGCAGCCACCCATCTCCATGACCGCAACATGGCCAATTGCCGCACTGCGACTCGTGTTCATGCCAAAAACGTGGTACCTTTTTTCGCGCAGGATCCAGACCAAAAAAGTACCCCACAGGAGCCCCACCATGAAAACAGCATCAATGCTTTGCGCGCTCGCCGCCGGCGCGCTGCTCGTCCAGCCCGCCTTTGCCCAGAACGTCAAGATCACGCCGCTGGGCGGCCAGGAAGGCGAGTTCTGCCCGCAGGACCGCGCCCTGGTCTTCGAGGACCCGAGCGGCACGCGCGTGCTCTACGACCCGGGCCGCACCGTGGCCGGCGCCGACGACCCGCGCCTGGGCAAGATCGACGTGGTGCTGGTCAGCCACATGCACGGCGACCACGTCGGCAACGCCCACAACAAGGCGCCCAATTCCGGCGCCTGCGACAAGCCCGATACCTCGGTCTCGGCCATGCCCAATTCCAGCGCGGTGAACATCGCCGTCGCCAAGGGCGCGAAAATGGTTACCGGCTCCGAGATGGCAGGCTTCTTCGGCAACAAGCTCAAGGCCGCCGGCGGCGACCCGAAGAACTCCATGCTCGCCCGCTTCGGCGGCAGCCAGAAAGTCGGCGGCGTAAGCATCGTCACCGTCACCGCGATCCACAGCAACGCACTCGATCCCGACCTGATCGGCGGCGTGCTCGGCCAGTACCTCAAGGACGCCGGCATCGGCGCCTATGTCGGCGAGGCCACGGGCTACGTGCTGAAGTTCAGCAACGGCCTGGTCGCCTACCTTTCCGGCGACACCGGCATCACCGGCGACCAGGACAAGGTGGTGCGCGGCCACTACAACGCCAAGCTGGCAGTGATGAACATCGGCGACACCTTCACCACCGGCCCGGCCGAAGCCGCCTACGTGATCAACGACCTGGTCAAGCCGAATGCCGTGATCGCCTCGCATGCCAATGAAGTAGGCACCGTCGGCGGCAAGGTCCGCCCCGGTTCGCGCACCGAGACCTTCATCAAGGCCAGCAAGGTGCCGGTGCACGTGCCGCTTTCCGGCAAGACCATGGAGTTCAATGCCGACGGCAAGTGCGTCGGCGGCTGCTGATCAGGCATTGCGGCGCCGATCCGAGGGTGGCGGGGTCACCAAGCAAGGAACTCCCCTGATGTCCATGTTCGCCCTGAAAAGTCGGCGCCGGCGACACGGCGAGCCCCATGCGCGAGGAAGGTCCTGATGCCCGCCAGCCTCGAAGGCCAGCTCGTCGTCGCGCTTTCCTCGCGCGCGCTGTTCGATTTCGAGGAGGAAAACCGCGTCTTCGAGGACCAGGACGATTCCGCCTACATGCGCCTGCAACTCGAACGCATGGACCAGCCGGCGCGGCCCGGCGTCGCCTTCCCGCTGGTGCAGAAGCTGCTGGCCTTCAACACCCCCGAACGCCAGCGCGTCGCCGTGGTCATCCTCTCGCGCAACGACCCGGTCTCCGGCCTGCGCATTTTCAAATCCGCCGACGCCGCCGGCCTGCAACTGGAGCGCGGCGTGTTCACGCGCGGCCGGCCGCCCTTCCACTACCTCAAGCCGCTGGGCGCCAACCTGTTCCTTTCCGCCAACGAGGCCGACGTGCGCGCCGCGCTCGAAGGCGGCTTCCCCGCCGCGCGCGTGTATTCCTCATCGCTGACCGAAGCCGAGCAGCACCCGCAGGAAGTGCGCATCGCCTTCGACGGCGACGCCGTGCTGTTCTCCGACGAAGCCGAGCGCGTGTTCCAGGAACAGGGCCTCGCCGCCTTCCAGGACCATGAAGAACGCCGCGCCCTGCACCCGCTGCCACCGGGGCCATTCCTGCCCCTGCTGGCAGCCCTGCACCGCCTGCGCGCCGACAGCGCCGGCTGCCAAATGAAAATCCGCACCGCGCTGGTCACCGCGCGCAGCGCCCCCGCCCACGAACGCGCGATCCGCACCCTGATGGAATGGAAGGTCGAAGTCGACGAAGCCATGTTCCTCGGCGGCCTGGAGAAGTCGCGCTTCCTCAGCGAATTCGAACCCGACTTCTTCTTCGACGACCAGACAAGGCACTGCGAGCCGGCGTCACGGCTGGTGCCGACGGGGCATGTGGTTAGTGGGGTGGCGAATCAGGATAGGTAACCGTCCGTGGGAAGTTCTCAGTGACGTCGTGTGCGCAATATGGCCCCGCGCCGCTCTCCCCGCCGCCCGCCGGATGATTCAAACTTCCTCTTCCCGCGAAAGAATCGACCACGTTTCGGGGAAAAGGTAAGCTATTAGAGAATCAAAGTTCCTGTCCCGTTCGTAGTCCGGGTCACGCGCAGCCAGTTTCTCCTTGTAGGCGGCGACCTTGCGTGCCCACCTTCCCTCGGCATCCTCTGCCTTGATCTGGCTGGCCCTTCCATAGGCTCTCAGAGCCGCTCGAAACGCACGTAGAACTTTCTTGTGGCTACCGGCGACGGTGTGCGCAGCCGAGATGAACTTGGGATGATCCCAGCCTACGGGACGGCCTTCCTTGGCTGTATAAAGGGCATTAAGAACACCCGTCGCCTCGCGGGGCCACCTCGGCAGAATGACCCTGCGACGGCGGAACTCCCTCCGGAACGATTCCCACTCGGCGTCGCCCCGATCTCCCGAAGCCCACCATGCCGCAAAACGTTTCTTGAACACAGACTCGTCGGCCGCATGAATCTCAGAGGCGTCCAAACTATCTCTGTCAGAAAGGAAAACCCTCTGCCCGTTTTGATCCAATGTCATTTCGGAAAAGGCGGCGAGCCTTCCGTTCCATCCCCACGAGACAGCTTCAGAGCCTGCCTTGGGTTCCGCCCAGCGACAGTCCAACATCAAGGCCCCGCACTCTTTTGACGCTCTCAATGTTTTCTCTGACGCGAGAAAGAGATTGCGGTTGTTGTTGTGAAATATGTCCTCCTGCGTCATGCGGGCCGCCTCGATGTCGAAGGTCTTGAACACCCAGCAGAGCAACCCTCCTTGATTCCGATAGAACACTCTCCGTTGGGCAATGACGTGGAGAAAAGTCGTGGAAAGTTGTACCTCGAAGGCGACACGGATTTTGTTTCTCCAAACCGCGGACACGTCTGGCTTACGCCAGGTCGCCCGTTCCATGCCTTTCCATACCTTCTCGATTTGCAGGTCCGAGAAGTCAGGATCGCGGGAGATGCTCTCGGCGAGGATTTCCTTCATCCGGATGTGGGCACGGCTCTCCTTGGCTCCGTTGTATTTCCGAGCCTCGATTTCCTCCTTGGACAACGGCTCGCGGGTGACTGCGGGACAGTTGCCTATCTCGACCCGGTGCCTAAAGTAAAACCGCTTCTCGTCCCCTCTGCGTCTGCAGACCAGATAGACGCCAACGCCGCAGATCGGACAGGTGTATTTGTCCTCGCGTTCCTCACCAGCCTCGGCCAAGTTCATCCGCAACCGGATTAGCCTGTCTTTGTCAGCGCCGATGACATCTTGCACCGTCAGGATGGCCCCGGAGTCCATATCCTGAACCTCTTTGATTTCGGGATCGTCGACGCAGTAGTTGTCGGGAACTCTCTCCATGGTGAAAGAATAACCCTCTATCAAGGGGGCGAGGCTCGAATTGAGTTCTCTGCTCGAAAAGTCGGCGCTGGCGGGACGGCGATCAGGCCGCCTTGGTAATCAATCCCCGCTGTCTTCATAGCGACGCCGGAATCGCTTGGCCGCCATCCGGATCAGTTATTAACCGTGGCCAGGATTCTTTCCAGATCCGCCGCGGAAAGTCCTTCACCGTAGAGTTCATTGACCTGCCAAAGGCCGCTCTCGCGAATCTTGTCCTTGGGCGATGACAAGCCAAGCCATCCCGCCGAAGCGCCACAGTCGCGACAATGCGACACCGTCGAAACCATCCTTGCCTCAAGACTTAGGCGAGCAGATTTCTCGGCCTCGCCTATCACCACGAACTCGAATCGTTCCTGGATGTAGTCTGACACCTGCCGTTCCACCTCGGCCTGCTTTCTGAAATCAACCAGCGGCCCCAGCTCGTCCTTTGCCTTCCTCGTGGTCAGGTCGAATTCCCATTCGCGAATGAATGGGTCGTGATTGCGGTTCAGCAGTGCGCGACCGATATTCTTGCGAAAGATGCTGCGATCCTTGCTCGGCGTGATGAAGTGCTGCTTGAGGCGGGATCGCAGTTGCGCTTCGCCGGTGTGTGTGCCAATGCGCACGATGCGATCACCGCCGTGGCCGGTCTCGCCTTTTTCGAACAGCACATAAAGTCCATTCAACGGAATTCGCTTGGCGTCGAATGGGAAGCGATGCCGCTCCAGCACCCTCAGAGCCCGATGCAATTGGGCGCAGATGTCGCTCATGTTCGCCTGCTGAGGAACTGGAGTTGCCGGCCGATGGTGAGGCCGTCCATCGGCACTTCGAAATGCGCCAGATGCGGAACCAGAAACTTCCGGTACTTGTCCCCGGCCAGAAAAACGAAAAGGTCATGCTTCAAATCAGCCACCGCTGCAAGCTGCGACACCACCCCGCTGGCCCAAGCCCTGATCTGCCCGGTTCCCATAGTGTTGAGCGTCAGTTCGTAGGGTTCGATCTGATCGTCCAGCGGCAGCAGGCCGTGCTTTGCTGAGAGCACGTAGATCGCGTCAGGCTTAAGCGATTCGGCGTACGCGAGGTTGAGCCGAAACAAGGGGCTGACATAAATGTCTCTCACCTTGGCCGCATGTACCAGCTTTTTGCTCACGCACGAAATCAGAACGATTTTCCTCATTGCGCTTCATCCCCTTGAAAAATTGACTTTGCGACACGGTCGACAATCCAGCCAACAAAAACTGCGGCCGGGAAAAGCCACCACAACCCGCGGAGCGACGAAATGATCACGCTGAGAATGATAAGTCCCCACATAATGCCCTTCAGAAAGCTGATCATTGCGCACCTCCGTAGGTATATCGAATCGTCACCGGAGATCGCAATCTACGCCTGCCGAAGCTCACTGGATGAGCCAGCCCGAATCAAATCGGCTGTACCGGAATTGGAGGAAATCAAAGGAGTCGAATTGAATTCTCTACCCAAAAAGTCGGCGCTGGCGATACGGCGACAAGGCCGGCTCCGGCTAGTCCGAGGCGGAGGAATCAAAAATCTGACGGAGCCACGGGCCTGCCGGTGACGGCCGGGGCAATTGATCAAGCAGCTTCGGGCAGTTCCAGCGGCTCGATCTTCGCCAGCACCTTCTTCAGCGATTTCTCCGACGCAGCGAGATCGTACCGCGCCTGCATGTGCAGCCAGGATTCCGCGCTGCCGCCGATCGCAGCGGCAAGGCGCACCGCCATGTCTGCGCTGACGCCGTTCCTGCCGTTCAACACCTTGGAGAGCGTCACCCGCGTGACGCCGATGCGCCGCGCGAAGTCGGTGACGGTAATGCCGGTTCCGGTGAATAGGCCGTCCTTTAGAACTTCGCCGGGATGCGGCGGGTTGTGCATGCGCGTCACCTCTTTGCTGCCGGTGGTAGTACCGATGATCCACCGGCACGGCGCGTCGCCCTGCCGCGCGCCGACAGCGCCGGCTTCGACCGGGCAGAGGCAGACAGCAAGAGTTCCTTCAGCGAAGGGCGCGCCGCGTTGCGCAACCGTTTCCATTCGGGGACAGAAACCAGCACGGCCGTTTCAGCGCCGCGCCGCGTGATGACCTGCGGACCTTCTGTGACGCAGGCATCCAGCAGTTCGCTGAAACGCGCTTTGGCGTCTTGCACGGGCCAAGCCTTCATGGTGGATACTTTCTCGATCACAGGAGGTCGGCCAAGTAGATTCGCCGTCACGCAAACACCACCGAAACCAGCCCGGCCATTTGCCGCTTCCTGGCTTTCGGCCGCACCACGATCTCGACATCCATTCCCAGCTTGGTCAGGAAACCGATCAGCCTTTCCTGCGAATAGCCCTGGAAATGCCCGCGCAACAGCGCGGACACTTTGGGCTGGTCGATGCCCAGCAGTTCTGCCGCCTTGGTCTGGGTCAGCTTGCGCTCCTGGATGATGCGCGCGATTTCGCTCACTATCCTTGCCTTGGCCAGCATCTCGGCCGAGTCGGCGAAGCCGAGATCGGCGTAGACGTTGCCGGAACCGACTTCGTAGTCGATTTTGTCTTTGCTGGTCTTGCGGGTCATGTCATTCTCCTTCGGCCAGACGCTTGGCATCGTCGAGCCGTTTGCGTATCAGGTCCATGTCGGGTTTCGGGGTTTCGATACCTCTGGTCGATTTCTTCTTGAAACAGTGCAGCACATACACGGCGGTGGCGAAGCGCACTGTATAGACGGCGCGATAGGTGTCCGTCGCGAAATCCTCGACGACTTCCAGCACACCCGCCGAGCCGAAGCCGCGCAGCACCTTGGCGCCCGCGTGCCTGCTGCCGATCTGCGCCAGATGCAGCGCATAGCCAAACTCGCGCTGCACCGCCTTCGGCATGGCCGCAAGATCCTTGCGCGAGCCTCCGAGCCAGATCAGCGGTTTTTCATCATTGCCCATTGCGAACAGTATATGCCAATACTGGCATAGCCGGCAATAAGGTCTTCAATGCATCCGAAAGTCGGCGCCGACGACACGGCGAAGGCCGGCGCCGGCAGGCCCGGGGCGGAGGAATGTGAAACCCTGACGGAGCCACGGGCCTGCCGGTGACGGCCGGCGGGACGGCGCTCGGGTCACGGTCACTCACTCCGGCGGCCGGCTGAAGGTGGCGAGCCCCATGCGCTTGGCGCCGGCCAGCCACATCCTGACCCCCACGCCCGTCAGCACCGCTTCGGCATCGCGGTTGCGGTAGGGCGACGGCAGGCAGGTATCGGTCGCGGCGGGGAGCGCCTGGCCATCCATCGCGTTGGACTGCAACACCTTGCCCGAGGCCCAGCGCCGTTCGACCGTCACGAAATCGCGCGGGATGCGTACCGGAAACGTGAAGCCGTCCGGCGTCCAGGTCGGAGCCAGGGGCATGGCTTGCGGCGTCGACTCCGGCGGCGCCGATGTCCAGTCAGAACGGTGCGTGCTGCCGGCCATGTCGCGCCAATACATGCGCCAGCGCGGGGCAGGTGCGGCGGCGAGGCGGAAGACATGGAAATCCTCGCCGTCCCGGCACAGGATGCTGCCGGTGCTGTCGCCGGTCTGCAGGTACTGGCCGCCCAGTTCCCATTCGATGCGCTCGACCTTGACGCCGGGCGGCGCCTGCCAATGTTCGGTCAGCACCTCGCCGATGTCGGGCAGCAGAAAACGCCGGCGGTCGAGGATGCGGTGGGCCAGCGGCGTTTCCGCGGCCAGGCTGCGCTGCGCCTGCTGTGCGCCCAGCCCCAGTTGATGCACCCAGGGCGCCGCCATGCCGGCCAGCAGCGCCGGCAGAATCACCAGCAGCAGGCCGCTGCCGCCGATCGCCGCCGATTCGCCGGCGCTCAGGGCGGGTGTGGCCATGCGCCCGGCAAGCCAGTGCAGGCCGAAATAGACCAGCGGCCCCAGCGAGAACATCAGCAGGTAGAACGCCGCCAGCGCTTCCGGGCCGCCGACGGCGCGGGCGGGCAGCCACACCGCCGCGGCGGCGGCGAGGCCGATGGGCAAGCTGGCCAGCCGCACCCCCAGCCAGGCCCCGGCCTTGCCGCGCGCGGCAAAGCGGCGACGCTCGGCGCGCAAGGCCAGGCCGACAAGCAGCAGGGCAGCCAGCGCCAGCACGCTCCAGATGACATCCGTTACCGACATATCGATCCCCCCATCGCATTACGCCCGGCCAAGGCGGCAATCTAACGGAATTGCGTCAAAGGAACCAATGGGACACGCCTGGCACCGGATTCCCGGCCCGAAAAGTCGGCGCCGGCGACACGGCGACGAGACCGGTGCCGGCCGGCGCGGGACAAAAACCAAACTGATTGCTCGCGGACTGCTTCACTGAGGCCGCGTGGCGGCGGACCAGCTGGCTGCCAGGTCCTCGGTGGCGACCGCCACCACGTCGCCGTCGAGCACGCCCTTGCCGACAAAGTCATCGAGGATGCCCGAAATTTCCCCGGCGGGCTGGGCCCCGCGATAGGGACGCTCCTGGGCCAGGGCCTGGAAGACATCGGCCACGGCCACGATGCGCGCTTCCATGCTGAGGCGTCCGCCCTTGTGGCGGAAGGGATAGCCGTGTCCATTCAGCGCCTCATGGTGGAAGGCCGCCCATTCGGCGATGGTCTCCAGCCCCGGGACATGGCGCAGGATCTGGTAGGTCTCGAAACTGTGGCGTTCCATCACGGAGAATTCGACCGGGGTGAGGCGGGCGGGCTTCTCGACGATTTCGTCCGGCACGCACAGCTTGCCCACGTCATGCATGAGGCCGGCGATTTCGACCCGGGCCAGGGCGTCTTCGGGGAAACCCATGCGGCCCGCCAGATGCCGCGCCAACTGGGCGACACCGAGGGAATGGGCCGCGGTGAACGGGCTCTTGGCGTCCACGATGCTCGATACCAGGCGGGCGACGTGGCGAAAGCGGGGGAAATCGATGGTGACCTGCCAGCTGGCCAGCGGCAACTCGTCCAGCCAGGCCTTCACATGCCGCGGCACCAGGGCAATCCAGAAGGCTTCGCTGGTCGCGGCGCCGAGAAAGGCGCGCACCAGCTCCGGCGCCAGCTCGCGCCCGGCCAGCGTCCCGATTTCGTCGCAAATGCATTCCCGGTGCATCAGCGGATTTGCCAGCCCCTCCCTCAGCAGCAGGCTATCGACCCGGTCGGCGAGCAGGATCAGGTTGCTGTCGACCGCATCGGCCTCGTCGAGGTCGGATGGCAGCTCCGCCCAGGGGGTATGGTGGTAGCGGACGGCGTTGGCCAGGAGCGAGAGATGGGCGAAGGGCTGCAGCAGCTCGTACCCCCTTTCGCAATGGACATGCCGGTCGCCGGACTGCGCTTCATGCACCAGCCGCCGGTGCGCCGCCGTCGATGAAACGCCCACGTCATGGAGCAGGCCGGCGCAAACGAGTTTGTCGAGCCTCGATTCCGGCAGGCCAAGCAGGATCGCGCTTTCGCGCGCGATCTTTGCGACGCGCTTGCCATGCTGGAAATCATCCACCCCGACCAGGTCAAGAGCGTCTGACAGGGCATGCACGGAACTTCTCAAGTCAATTTGCAGGGGCATCGATCGTTCGCTCGGAAACGCCGACGAAAAGCTTACCACTTCCGCATTGGTCCGCATGCGCGGATACGCTGCGTTGCGGGCACGACCACCCCGCCACCGGAGAACGCGGCACACACTCCGGAACAACCGGTGGCGGGCCGAGCGCGCCGCGCCACCGGGGGTGCTACCCGCTCAGGCGGCGAGCCTGACGGCAGAACGGGGGGAACGCGCGGAGCGCTTGGCGACCACCTTCTTCGCCACCGGCTTGCGCACCGGGCGCCTGGCGGCTACCTTGCGTACGCGGGTCAGTTCGACCACCTGCGCCGAGACGCGGTGCACGCCCTTGCCCAACAGATCGACGCCGAACTGCGCGGGGGCGGCCAAGCCCACCTTGTCCAGCACCGGCATGACGCGCTCATCGAGCGCCTGCTCGACGGCATCCCATGCCGCGACCGATTTGTCGTTGGCGGCAGCCACCGTGGTCTTCAGCAACCGCAGGTTCTGCGCGGCCAGCGTACCGGCCGTCGTGCCGAGTGCAACCCAGACTTTCCTGCCCTGGTCGCGGGTGACGTAGAGCACGTTCAAGTTGGCCGAAATCACATTGGTGACAGCTTCCTGCATGGTAACCACGACCTGATTGGCGGCCAGTTTCCTGGGGAGCAGTTTCTTGGTCTTCAGCATGATGTTTCCTTTCATTATCCCGGGCCGGCCACGCGGCCGGTCTTCCAGCGCACCCACTCTAACGACCCTGCGTAGAGCGAACACCCTAAACCCATAGGCGACGCCCTCTAAATTCCGGCGCCGCAGGCCTGCCCCGCCGGGGTGCAAGGGGCCCGCTGCGAATCCGTTGCCGGCTGAACGATACGCGCGACCGGCCCGGCAAAAGTCGGCGCCGGCGGCACGGCGACGATGGTGGGCGCATGCCGCAATTCGGGCTCCGTCAGTTGTCCTGGCTTCCTTGCCTCGGCCGGCCGGTGAGGTTTGGCATCAATTCTTCGATTCGACCAGCCGGGCTCCTATAATTTCGTCCGGCGGCTCATCCACTGCAGCCCATGCTTGCATTGAAACCTGGACCTGACCCATGCGCATACTTTTCATTCACCAGAACTTTCCGGGACAGTTCAAGCTGCTGGCCGCGCATCTCGCGCAGCAGCCGGACCATCAAGTGGTGGGCCTGGGAGACGCCGAAAACGTCAGCCGCCAGGCCGGCGCCTTTGCGTTTCCGGTGTTCGGGTATCGGGCGCGGCCACCCAGGAAGAGCGCCTCGCACCACTACCTCGCCAGCTTCGAGGCCGCCATCCGCCGCGGCCAGGATGTGGTGCTCGCCTGCCAGCAGATGCAGGCCAAGGGATTCGTGCCCGACCTGGTCATCGGCCACCCGGCCTGGGGCGAACTTCTGTTCATCAGGGACGTGTTTCCCTCGGCGCGCCTGATCGCCTACTTCGAATTCTTCTATCATGCCGTCGGCGCCGACGTGGGCTTCGATCCGGAGTTTCCATCCACCGCCGACGACCGCTTCAGGCTGCGCATCCGCAACAGCACGCAGCTCCACGCACTATCGGAGTGCGATGCCGGCATCAGCCCGACGCTCTGGCAGCGCAGCACCTACCCCGCACGCGAGCAGTCGCGCATCCGGGCGATTCACGAAGGCATCGACCTGGACACCGTCCGGCCGGAGCCGGGCGCGACGTTCCGCCTCGCCGGCGGGCAGACACTGACGCGCGCCGACACGGTAATCACCTATGTCAGCCGGCAGCTTGAGCCGTACCGGGGCTTCCATGTCTTCATGCGCGCCCTGCCCGAACTGCAGCGGCGACTGCCCCATGCCCACTTCGTCATCGTCGGCAGCGACGGCGTGAGCTACGGCAAGGCGGCGCCCGCGCCGTACCAGCACTACCGGGAACAACTCCTGGCCGAAGTGGGCGGCAGCCTGGACATGGCACGCACGCATTTCGTCGGCCGCCTGCCCTATGCGGATTACCTGTCGCTGATGCAGGTCAGCCGGCTGCACATCTACCTGACCTATCCGTTCGTGCTGTCATGGTCGATGCTGGAAGCGATGGCCTGCGGCGCACCGGTGCTCGGGTCGGCCACCGCGCCGGTGCGGGAAGTCATCCGTGACGGCCACAACGGCTACCTGTTCGACTTCTTCAACCAGGAGCAACTGGTCGAAAAGGCGCTGGCCGCGCTGGCGCAGGACCAGGCGCAGACCGACGTCGTCCGCCGCAACGCGCGGCAGGAAATCGAATCCCGATTTTCCTTCAACCGCAACAGCCTGCCCGCCTACCGACAGCTGATCGCCGAAGTGATGAAGCCGGGCAAGCGGTGACCGCAGCCTGCGGCTCAGCGCGAGTTACAGACCGAACCCGGCACGTTGATCCCGCAGTCGACAACGGAAATGAAGGCCGAGACCTGTTTCTCGGTCGGAGGCGGCTGCGGGTTGAGGGCGTCGACCAGGCCCCCGCCAGGCTCGACCGATGTGCGAATGAGACGGTCGTCAGTAGCAAAGATGCTGGCGATCGCGCCCGCCGCCGCCGGGTTGCTCACCGTCGCGGGATCCGTGACGAACAATAGCCCGTCAATGAAACCGATCGCGTAGTTGGATGAAGTCAGGCCGGACGGAGTCACCAGGTAGCTCCCGACGGGCGATGCGACGGTGGCCGGGGTGGAAAACAGCAGCGACCCGCCCAAATCGGCCAAACCCTCGCCGACGACGAAGCCGGAATAACTTGCGGTAAAGGGCGGATTGGGCGTTCCGGCGGATTTGCTTTTATCGTCGGCAGTAACCGTGAGCGCCTTGGGCGTGATCTCGCCGATGTTGCCGACCACCGGCCCGGTGATCAGCGTGTAGTTGCTCAGCGTGGTGCCGACGTTGGCGCTGTAGTCGCCGGCCACCAGCGCCGCCGAGGTCACCGCGCTGCCCGCCGGGTTGGCCGCCACGTTGGCGCCGTTGTCGTAGCTGCCGGTGGTGTTGGTGATGGTGGCGCCTTCGCCGCCGATGAAGCCGGCGATGCTGTAGTTGGCCGTGCCCAGGTTGGCTACCGTGGCGGTGCCGTCATAGACCTTGCTCACGCTGCCGGTGAGGCTGACCGAGGTCAGCGCCTTGGGCGTGATCTCGCCGATGTTGCCGACCACCGGCCCGGTGATCAGCGTGTAGTTGCTCAGCGTGGTGCCGACGTTGGCGCTGTAGTCGCCGGCCACCAGCGCCGTCGAGGTCACCGCGCTGCCCGCCGGGTTGGCCGCCACGTTGGCGCCGTTGTCGTAGCTGCCGGTGGTGTTGGTGATGGTGGCGCCTTCGCCGCCGATGAAGCCGGCGATGCTGTAGTTGGCCGTGCCCAGGTTGGCTACCGTGGCGGTGCCGTCATAGACCTTGCTCACGCTGCCGGTGAGGCTGACCGAGGTCAGCGCCTTGGGCGTGATCTCGCCGATGTTGCCGACCACCGGCCCGGTGATCAGCGTGTAGTTGCTCAGCGTGGTGCCGACGTTGGCGCTGTAGTCGCCGGCCACCAGCGCCGTCGAGGTCACCGCGCTGCCCGCCGGGTTGGCCGCCACGTTGGCGCCGTTGTCGTAGCTGCCGGTGGTGTTGGTGATGGTGGCGCCTTCGCCGCCGATGAAGCCGGCGATGCTGTAGTTGGCCGTGCCCAGGTTGGCTACCGTGGCGGTGCCGTCATAGACCTTGCTCACGCTGCCGGTGAGGCTGACCGAGGTCAGCGCCTTGGGCGTGATCTCGCCGATGTTGCCGACCACCGGCCCGGTGATCAGCGTGTAGTTGCTCAGCGTGGTGCCGACGTTGGCGCGGTAGTCGCCGGCCACCAGCGCCGTCGAGGTCACCGCGCTGCCCGCCGGGTTGGCCGCCACGTTGGCGCCGTTGTCGTAGCTGCCGGTGGTGTTGGTGATGGTGGCGCCTTCGCCGCCGATGAAGCCGGCGATGCTGTAGTTGGCCGTGCCCAGGTTGGCTACCGTGGCGGTGCCGTCATAGACCTTGCTCACGCTGCCGGTGAGGCTGACCGAGGTCAGCGCCTTGGGCGTGATCTCGCCGATGTTGCCGACCACCGGCCCGGTGATCAGCGTGTAGTTGCTCAGCGTGGTGCCGACGTTGGCGCTGTAGTCGCCGGCCACCAGCGCCGTCGAGGTCACCGCGCTGCCCGCCGGGTTGGCCGCCACGTTGGCGCCGTTGTCGTAGCTGCCGGTGGTGTTGGTGATGGTGGCGCCTTCGCCGCCGATGAAGCCGGCGATGCTGTAGTTGGCCGTGCCCAGGTTGGCTACCGTGGCGGTGCCGTCATAGACCTTGCTCACGCTGCCGGTGAGGCTGACCGAGGTCAGCGCCTTGGGCGTGATCTCGCCGATGTTGCCGACCACCGGCCCGGTGATCAGCGTGTAGTTGCTCAGCGTGGTGCCGACGTTGGCGCTGTAGTCGCCGGCCACCAGCGCCGTCGAGGTCACCGCGCTGCCCGCCGGGTTGGCCGCCACGTTGGCGCCGTTGTCGTAGCTGCCGGTGGTGTTGGTGATGGTGGCGCCTTCGCCGCCGATGAAGCCGGCGATGCTGTAGTTGGCCGTGCCCAGGTTGGCTACCGTGGCGGTGCCGTCATAGACCTTGCTCACGCTGCCGGTGAGGCTGACCGAGGTCAGCGCCTTGGGCGTGATCTCGCCGATGTTGCCGACCACCGGCCCGGTGATCAGCGTGTAGTTGCTCAGCGTGGTGCCGACGTTGGCGCTGTAGTCGCCGGCCACCAGCGCCGTCGAGGTCACCGCGCTGCCCGCCGGGTTGGCCGCCACGTTGGCGCCGTTGTCGTAGCTGCCGGTGGTGTTGGTGATGGTGGCGCCTTCGCCGCCGATGAAGCCGGCGATGCTGTAGTTGGCCGTGCCCAGGTTGGCTACCGTGGCGGTGCCGTCATAGACCTTGCTCACGCTGCCGGTGAGGCTGACCGAGGTCAGCGCCTTGGGCGTGATCTCGCCGATGTTGCCGACCACCGGCCCGGTGATCAGCGTGTAGTTGCTCAGCGTGGTGCCGACGTTGGCGCTGTAGTCGCCGGCCACCAGCGCCGTCGAGGTCACCGCGCTGCCCGCCGGGTTGGCCGCCACGTTGGCGCCGTTGTCGTAGCTGCCGGTGGTGTTGGTGATGGTGGCGCCTTCGCCGCCGATGAAGCCGGCGATGCTGTAGTTGGCCGTGCCCAGGTTGGCTACCGTGGCGGTGCCGTCATAGACCTTGCTCACGCTGCCGGTGAGGCTGACCGAGGTCAGCGCCTTGGGCGTGATCTCGCCGATGTTGCCGACCACCGGCCCGGTGATCAGCGTGTAGTTGCTCAGCGTGGTGCCGACGTTGGCGCTGTAGTCGCCGGCCACCAGCGCCGTCGAGGTCACCGCGCTGCCCGCCGGGTTGGCCGCCACGTTGGCGCCGTTGTCGTAGCTGCCGGTGGTGTTGGTGATGGTGGCGCCTTCGCCGCCGATGAAGCCGGCGATGCTGTAGTTGGCCGTGCCCAGGTTGGCTACCGTGGCGGTGCCGTCATAGACCTTGCTCACGCTGCCGGTGAGGCTGACCGAGGTCAGCGCCTTGGGCGTGATCTCGCCGATGTTGCCGACCACCGGCCCGGTGATCAGCGTGTAGTTGCTCAGCGTGGTGCCGACGTTGGCGCTGTAGTCGCCGGCCACCAGCGCCGTCGAGGTCACCGCGCTGCCCGCCGGGTTGGCCGCCACGTTGGCGCCGTTGTCGTAGCTGCCGGTGGTGTTGGTGATGGTGGCGCCTTCGCCGCCGATGAAGCCGGCGATGCTGTAGTTGGCCGTGCCCAGGTTGGCTACCGTGGCGGTGCCGTCATAGACCTTGCTCACGCTGCCGGTGAGGCTGACCGAGGTCAGCGCCTTGGGCGTGATCTCGCCGATGTTGCCGACCACCGGCCCGGTGATCAGCGTGTAGTTGCTCAGCGTGGTGCCGACGTTGGCGCTGTAGTCGCCGGCCACCAGCGCCGTCGAGGTCACCGCGCTGCCCGCCGGGTTGGCCGCCACGTTGGCGCCGTTGTCGTAGCTGCCGGTGGTGTTGGTGATGGTGGCGCCTTCGCCGCCGATGAAGCCGGCGATGCTGTAGTTGGCCGTGCCCAGGTTGGCTACCGTGGCGGTGCCGTCATAGACCTTGCTCACGCTGCCGGTGAGGCTGACCGAGGTCAGCGCCTTGGGCGTGATCTCGCCGATGTTGCCGACCACCGGCCCGGTGATCAGCGTGTAGTTGCTCAGCGTGGTGCCGACGTTGGCGCTGTAGTCGCCGGCCACCAGCGCCGTCGAGGTCACCGCGCTGCCCGCCGGGTTGGCCGCCACGTTGGCGCCGTTGTCGTAGCTGCCGGTGGTGTTGGTGATGGTGGCGCCTTCGCCGCCGATGAAGCCGGCGATGCTGTAGTTGGCCGTGCCCAGGTTGGCTACCGTGGCGGTGCCGTCATAGACCTTGCTCACGCTGCCGGTGAGGCTGACCGAGGTCAGCGCCTTGGGCGTGATCTCGCCGATGTTGCCGACCACCGGCCCGGTGATCAGCGTGTAGTTGCTCAGCGTGGTGCCGACGTTGGCGCTGTAGTCGCCGGCCACCAGCGCCGTCGAGGTCACCGCGCTGCCCGCCGGGTTGGCCGCCACGTTGGCGCCGTTGTCGTAGCTGCCGGTGGTGTTGGTGATGGTGGCGCCTTCGCCGCCGATGAAGCCGGCGATGCTGTAGTTGGCCGTGCCCAGGTTGGCTACCGTGGCGGTGCCGTCATAGACCTTGCTCACGCTGCCGGTGAGGCTGACCGAGGTCAGCGCCTTGGGCGTGATCTCGCCGATGTTGCCGACCACCGGCCCGGTGATCAGCGTGTAGTTGCTCAGCGTGGTGCCGACGTTGGCGCTGTAGTCGCCGGCCACCAGCGCCGTCGAGGTCACCGCGCTGCCCGCCGGGTTGGCCGCCACGTTGGCGCCGTTGTCGTAGCTGCCGGTGGTGTTGGTGATGGTGGCGCCTTCGCCGCCGATGAAGCCGGCGATGCTGTAGTTGGCCGTGCCCAGGTTGGCTACCGTGGCGGTGCCGTCATAGACCTTGCTCACGCTGCCGGTGAGGCTGACCGAGGTCAGCGCCTTGGGCGTGATCTCGCCGATGTTGCCGACCACCGGCCCGGTGATCAGCGTGTAGTTGCTCAGCGTGGTGCCGACGTTGGCGCTGTAGTCGCCGGCCACCAGCGCCGCCGAGGTCACCGCGCTGCCCGCCGGGTTGGCCGCCACGTTGGCGCCGTTGTCGTAGCTGCCGGTGGTGTTGGTGATGGTGGCGCCTTCGCCGCCGATGAAGCCGGCGATGCTGTAGTTGGCCGTGCCCAGGTTGGCTACCGTGGCGGTGCCGTCATAGACCTTGCTCACGCTGCCGGTGAGGCTGACCGAGGTCAGCGCCTTGGGCGTGATCTCGCCGATGTTGCCGACCACCGGCCCGGTGATCAGCGTGTAGTTGCTCAGCGTGGTGCCGACGTTGGCGCTGTAGTCGCCGGCCACCAGCGCCGTCGAGGTCACCGCGCTGCCCGCCGGGTTGGCCGCCACGTTGGCGCCGTTGTCGTAGCTGCCGGTGGTGTTGGTGATGGTGGCGCCTTCGCCGCCGATGAAGCCGGCGATGCTGTAGTTGGCCGTGCCCAGGTTGGCTACCGTGGCGGTGCCGTCATAGACCTTGCTCACGCTGCCGGTGAGGCTGACCGAGGTCAGCGCCTTGGGCGTGATCTCGCCGATGTTGCCGACCACCGGCCCGGTGATCAGCGTGTAGTTGCTCAGCGTGGTGCCGACGTTGGCGCTGTAGTCGCCGGCCACCAGCGCCGTCGAGGTCACCGCGCTGCCCGCCGGGCTGGCCGCCACGTTGGCGCCGTTGTCGTAGCTGCCGGTGGTGTTGGTGATGGTGGCGCCTTCGCCGCCGATGAAGCCGGCGATGCTGTAGTTGGCCGTGCCCAGGTTGGCTACCGTGGCGGTGCCGTCATAGACCTTGCTCACGCTGCCGGTGAGGCTGACCGAGGTCAGCGCCTTGGGCGTGATCTCGCCGATGTTGCCGACCACCGGCCCGGTGATCAGCGTGTAGTTGCTCAGCGTGGTGCCGACGTTGGCGCTGTAGTCGCCGGCCACCAGCGCCGTCGAGGTCACCGCGCTGCCCGCCGGGTTGGCCGCCACGTTGGCGCCGTTGTCGTAGCTGCCGGTGGTGTTGGTGATGGTGGCGCCTTCGCCGCCGATGAAGCCGGCGATGCTGTAGTTGGCCGTGCCCAGGTTGGCTACCGTGGCGGTGCCGTCATAGACCTTGCTCACGCTGCCGGTGAGGCTGACCGAGGTCAGCGCCTTGGGCGTGATCTCGCCGATGTTGCCGACCACCGGCCCGGTGATCAGCGTGTAGTTGCTCAGCGTGGTGCCGACGTTGGCGCTGTAGTCGCCGGCCACCAGCGCCGTCGAGGTCACCGCGCTGCCCGCCGGGTTGGCCGCCACGTTGGCGCCGTTGTCGTAGCTGCCGGTGGTGTTGGTGATGGTGGCGCCTTCGCCGCCGATGAAGCCGGCGATGCTGTAGTTGGCCGTGCCCAGGTTGGCTACCGTGGCGGTGCCGTCATAGACCTTGCTCACGCTGCCGGTGAGGCTGACCGAGGTCAGCGCCTTGGGCGTGATCTCGCCGATGTTGCCGACCACCGGCCCGGTGATCAGCGTGTAGTTGCTCAGCGTGGTGCCGACGTTGGCGCTGTAGTCGCCGGCCACCAGCGCCGTCGAGGTCACCGCGCTGCCCGCCGGGTTGGCCGCCACGTTGGCGCCGTTGTCGTAGCTGCCGGTGGTGTTGGTGATGGTGGCGCCTTCGCCGCCGATGAAGCCGGCGATGCTGTAGTTGGCCGTGCCCAGGTTGGCTACCGTGGCGGTGCCGTCATAGACCTTGCTCACGCTGCCGGTGAGGCTGACCGAGGTCAGCGCCTTGGGCGTGATCTCGCCGATGTTGCCGACCACCGGCCCGGTGATCAGCGTGTAGTTGCTCAGCGTGGTGCCGACGTTGGCGCTGTAGTCGCCGGCCACCAGCGCCGTCGAGGTCACCGCGCTGCCCGCCGGGTTGGCCGCCACGTTGGCGCCGTTGTCGTAGCTGCCGGTGGTGTTGGTGATGGTGGCGCCTTCGCCGCCGATGAAGCCGGCGATGCTGTAGTTGGCCGTGCCCAGGTTGGCTACCGTGGCGGTGCCGTCATAGACCTTGCTCACGCTGCCGGTGAGGCTGACCGAGGTCAGCGCCTTGGGCGTGATCTCGCCGATGTTGCCGACCACCGGCCCGGTGATCAGCGTGTAGTTGCTCAGCGTGGTGCCGACGTTGGCGCTGTAGTCGCCGGCCACCAGCGCCGTCGAGGTCACCGCGCTGCCCGCCGGGTTGGCCGCCACGTTGGCGCCGTTGTCGTAGCTGCCGGTGGTGTTGGTGATGGTGGCGCCTTCGCCGCCGATGAAGCCGGCGATGCTGTAGTTGGCCGTGCCCAGGTTGGCTACCGTGGCGGTGCCGTCATAGACCTTGCTCACGCTGCCGGTGAGGCTGACCGAGGTCAGCGCCTTGGGCGTGATCTCGCCGATGTTGCCGACCACCGGCCCGGTGATCAGCGTGTAGTTGCTCAGCGTGGTGCCGACGTTGGCGCTGTAGTCGCCGGCCACCAGCGCCGTCGAGGTCACCGCGCTGCCCGCCGGGTTGGCCGCCACGTTGGCGCCGTTGTCGTAGCTGCCGGTGGTGTTGGTGATGGTGGCGCCTTCGCCGCCGATGAAGCCGGCGATGCTGTAGTTGGCCGTGCCCAGGTTGGCTACCGTGGCGGTGCCGTCATAGACCTTGCTCACGCTGCCGGTCAGGCTCACCGAGGTCAGCGCCTTGGGCGTGATCTCGCCGATGTTGCCGACCACCGGCCCGGTGATCAGCGTGTAGTTGCTCAGCGTGGTGCCGACGTTGGCCGTGTAGTCGCCGGCCACCAGCGCCGCCGAGGTCACCGCGCTGCCCGCCGGGTTGGCCGCCACGTTGGCGCCGTTGTCGTAGCTGCCGGTGGTGTTGGTGATGGTGGCGCCTTCGCCGCCGATGAAGCCGGCGATGCTGTAGTTGGCCGTGCCCAGGTTGGCTACCGTGGCGGTGCCGTCATAGACCTTGCTCACGCTGCCGGTGAGGCTGACCGAGGTCAGCGCCTTGGGCGTGATCTCGCCGATGTTGCCGACCACCGGCCCGGTGATCAGCGTGTAGTTGCTCAGCGTGGTGCCGACGTTGGCGCTGTAGTCGCCGGCCACCAGCGCCGTCGAGGTCACCGCGCTGCCCGCCGGGTTGGCCGCCACGTTGGCGCCGTTGTCGTAGCTGCCGGTGGTGTTGGTGATGGTGGCGCCTTCGCCGCCGATGAAGCCGGCGATGCTGTAGTTGGCCGTGCCCAGGTTGGCTACCGTGGCGGTGCCGTCATAGACCTTGCTCACGCTGCCGGTGAGGCTGACCGAGGTCAGCGCCTTGGGCGTGATCTCGCCGATGTTCGCATTGGCGGTAGTGCTCGCCAGCTGGTATCCATAGACCGGCTTGCCGCTGTTTTCGGTGCTGACGAAGCCAATTCCGGTAACGGTCACCGTCTTGCCAGCGCCGACATTCTTGTCGTCATACGACCCTGTGGCCGGGTTGTTGAGTGTGACCGTATCACCATCAACCACGCCGGTAACCGTGTAGTTGGCGGGGGCAAGGGCGGCACTGGCGTTGCCGTTATAGACCTTGCTTGCCGTACCCGTCAGCCCCGCCGTGATTGTCGGGGCAAGGGAATAGATGAAGCCGTCCCCGGTGCCAAGGATTCCCCCGCCGAATGTTGTGTTGTACTGCTTGAAGTCATACGTGGCAAGTAGTCCTGCGCCGCGGGTGTCGTTGCCTGGATCGGTTGAATACACGAGCCAGCGGCCGGTTCCCGGATTCAGCGAATGATTGCCGGAATTGTCGAAGTCGGTGCCCGCCACCAGCACGATGGCATCACCTGCGCCGCCTGCCGTCAGGCTCCCGCCCAGCGTGATCTTTCCGCTCGCGTTCGCAGTCAGCGTACCGGCGAAGCCTGAAGTGCCGAGAGTGAGGTCGTTGCCATCCCTGAGGATTACATCCTTGCCGCTGGTAATGGCGACCGTGCCGAAGTTGTTGCCGGCATTGTTGAAAGAGATGTCCCCTGTCGACGCCGCGGCAAGCGTGAGCGTGCCGGCCGTTGCGGTCACGATGCCGGTGGCGGTTATCGCGCCGGCCGTTGCCGTAAGCGCCGTGGCACCGCCGGTTGCAAGGCTGCCCGCATAGCTTTGATCACCCGAGGTGGTTACCGAACCACCGTTGATGACCGTGGTCTGCCCGACGCTTGTCGTCATCCCGGCGAGGGCATTGGTCGCACCGACCGTGCCGGAGAAGGTCAACGTACCGCTGCCGACTTGCGTCAGCGTCGACGTTCCCGGCACCGTATCTTCCACGGTGCCCCCGAGCGTGAGGCTACCATTGCCGCCGATGCTGGCGCTTGCGTCAAGCGTGACCGCACCGCCGATGGAGGCGCTGCCGGCGGTGACGACCAGGGCGCCATTCGAGCCCACGCCCGCTCCACTGACATTCAAAGTTTCCGCCCCGATTACGGTGCCATTTGTGATTTCGAGCGTCGCGCCACCTGCAACACTCGTTCCGCCCAAGGTGGAGCCAAGCGCTGATGCGTGCGAAGCGATTAGTGTGCTGCCGCTGACCGTCGTCGCGCCGGAGTAACTGTTGTTACCGGACAGCGTCCACGTGCCGGTACCGCTCTTGGTCACCGTGCCCGACGTGGTGTTGATTACTCCGCTCTCGGTTCCGGCGCCGGTACCTGTCAGCGTAATATTTTGAGTGTTGCCGGTGACGCCACCGCCCAGAACCAGGGCGCCACTGCCCGAGGCATCCACTATGCCTCCGCTGCTGGTTAGGTTGATGACGCGGTTGCTGCTATGGCCTGTACCTGTGTACTGCAGCGTGGCCCCGCCGGCCAGAGCAATGGTGCCGTTGGCTATTGTCGTCGGTGCACCCAGAGCACTGCCGGTACTCAGGTCGGCGATGCTGTCAACACTCAGCGTCCCGGCGTTGATCGTCGTGATGCCTGAATAGGTATTGACTCCGGAAAGCGTCAGTTTTCCGGCACCGTGCTTGTTCAAGCCCCCGCTGGTGGTGGTGATGGTTCCGCTGATCAGGCCGTCTCCGGCGCCATCGAAGGTCAGGGTGCGGGTGGCCCCTGTGATCGAGTTCGCCGCGTTGAGCGTCAGGGTCCCCGCGTCGGACTGCACTTCGGCATTCCCGGCCAGCGTCACCGTGCTGCCCCAGGTATTGTTGCCGCTGAGATTGCGCAGAGCGCCGTTTCCGCTCACGCCGCTACCGTTGATGCTGAGTGCCTCGGTGCCGACCGTAATACCCCCCTGCAATTCCAGCGCGGCTCCGGTAGCGACCGTGACGCCGCCCGCCGTGGTGCCGGCGCCCTGTGCATTCTGTAAGTTCAATACGCCTGCATTGACCGCTGTTGCGCCTTGATATGTATTCGTGCCCTGCACCGTCAGCGTGCCGATA
Organism: Sulfuritalea sp.; assembly: GCA_016708585.1. Lineage (GTDB taxonomy): Bacteria > Pseudomonadota > Gammaproteobacteria > Burkholderiales > Rhodocyclaceae > Sulfuritalea. The sequence continues at coordinate 160,241 of JADJFK010000005.1, forward strand.
CCGTTCTTGGTCAGCGTTGCCGAAGTACCGGTGATGGCATTGACCACCAGGCTGTTGCCGGCACCATCGAAGGTCAGTGCGCGCGTAGTGGCCGCCACCGAGGTCGCCGCAGCCAGTGTCAGCGTATCCGCGTCGGACTGGATCTTGGCATTTCCAGCCAGCGTCACCGTACCGCCCCAGATGTTGTTGCCGCTTATGTTGCGCAGCGCCCCGGTGCCGCCGATGCCGATGCCGTTGATGCTCAGCGCCTCGGCGCCGAGCGTGATGCCGCCCTGCAGTTCTAGGGAGGCACCCGTAGCGACCGTCACGCCGCCCGCCGTTGTGCCGGTGGCCTGTGCGTTCTGGATATTCAATACGCCGGCATTGACCGCGGTCGCTCCGGTGTAGGTGTTGGTGCCTTGCAGGGTCAGGGTGCCGGCACCCGTCTTCGTCAGGGTACCGGTGCCGGTGGCGATGATGCCGCCGATCAGGCCATCTCCGGTACCGTCGAAGGTCAAGGTCCGGTTGGTTCCCGTAATCGAGTTCGCCGCGCTCAGTGTCAGGGTACCGGCATCCGACTGGATCTTTGAATTTCCGGTCAGGGTGACGGCACCGCTCCAGGTGTTGGTGTCGCTCAGATTGCGCAGGGCACCGTTGGCGAGAACGCCTGTACCCGTGATGATCAACGTCTCGGCAACGGTGATTCCGCCTTGCAACTCCAGCGCGGCTCCGTTGGCAACCGTGACGCCGCCGGCTGTCGTCCCCGTCGCATTGCTGTTCTGCAGGTTCAAAGTTCCCGCGCTGACCGTCGTCAGACCTGTGTAGATATTGCTACCCGACAGTGTCAGCGTGCCCGCGCCGACCTTGGTCAATGCGAAGGCGCCGCCAATGGTGCCGGCCAAGGCCAGGCTGTCTCCAAACAGCGGAATGCCGATTCCCGTTGCGGCGGCCAGGGTTATCGTGCCGCTCGACGAAGCGCTTCCCGTACCCGTCAGGGCCCCGGCAGCACCGACGTCCGTGCCGCTCAAGGTCAATGCCTCGGCGCCGATCGAAACGCCGGAAATGTTCAAGGTGGCGCCGGCGGCCACGGTCGTGCCAGCGGCGGTGGTTCCCAGCGCCGTTGCATGTGCCGCAACCAGCGTGCCCGCATTGACGGCAGTGGCCCCGGTATAGGCATTGCCCCCGTGAGTGTGACGGTACCCGCCGTGGTCTTGGTCAGACTACCCGAGCCCGCCAGTATCGCGCTGATCGATCCACTCTGGACTGCATAGGAAGTTCCCGTGAGCGTACCCGACGTCCCGGTGATGCTACCACTGGTGAGCGTCACCATACCGATGCTGTCGCTGTATGTTCCGATGTCGAAAATTCCGCCTGACACGGTGACCGCTCCGCTCGAAAGCGCGTTGCTGCTTCCTGCAGCCAGGGTACCTGCGCTAACTGTCGTGAGACCGGTGTAAGGTTCGTTCCGGAAAGCGCAAGGGTGCCGCTACCGAGCTTGGTCAGGGCACCCGTGGTATTGGTGCTGGCCCCGCTCATCGTCAGGTTTGCCGCCGTGTCAGTGACATCGATCGAACTCGTGGTCGCGGCATTCAACGTGAAGTTGCGGTCGGTGGAAACCGTTGTGCCCGTGTATTGCAGCGTACCCCCGCCCAGGACAAGGTTGGCCGCGGCATTGGTGGACTGGCCGATGCTGCTCGCCGCACCGCCATCGGCAAGAGCGCTCGCGCTCAGCACTCCGGTAGTGATGGTGGTGGCGCCGGAATAGGTGTTGGCGGCATTGGACAGCGATAGAGTACCGGTACCGGTCTTGGTCAAGCCTCCGGCACCGGTGACGAGCGCGGAAATGGCGAGGTCTTCGCTTGCAATGCCATTGGCAACGTTGAAGGTCCGCGTCGCGGCGCCCAGGTTCAGGTTGCCGCCAATCGAGGCTCCTGTCCCGCCGTTGCCGTTTGCGACCAGCGTGACTGTGCCGCCAAGCGTCAAGCTGCCCGCGCCGGTAGCTACTGTCGCGCCGGACTGGGAACCACTGGCCAAAGTCAGCGTGGTGATCGAATTGTTGAAACCATTCAGATCAAAAGTCCCTGGTGCCCTTACCGTCCATGGCTGGGCTGTGGTAAACGCATTGGCTGTCCCCAGGAGCAAGCTTCCGCTATTGACGGTTACCCCTCCGGAAATCGTCACCGAATTGTTTTCAAGCAGAATGCCCGCCCCGCTCTTGCTCAAGCCGCCGCTACCGGTGACGGACGCATTTGTGCCGAGGGTCAGGGTGTCGTCTAGGACGAACAGCCTCGCTTCGGTTGTACCAAAAGCCAGGACGCCGCCTGACTGCGTCGGCTGGATGGAGTTGTTCCCAGTTGAAAATACGTTCCCGCTGGATACTGTCAATGTGTCGACGCCAACGGCGGAATCGAAGTCGTAGGTGACGCCACCGGACAGGAGCAGGGAGTTTATGGATGCGGTATCGTCGGCCGTGCGATTGGCGGTAAGCCTGAGATTAGCATTGGGCGTCAGCGCGCCCACGGGATCAGTTTCATATTCCAGCGCCAGCAATGGGCGCAGGCCATTGCCCGGATCGGTCGGCGGGTTGTAGGTGACGAAATCCGTTCCGGCGCTGCTGTCGCCTGCGGCGCCGATTGCTCCCGCAAGGATGCTGACCGTATTGGTTCCGGCATTGCCGCCGCCTCCTGTCAATGCAGGGGCTGCGGTAAAGACGATGTTCGAAGTGCCCGCCGTCTGCGAAGCCACGGTATTGGCGCCGAGATTGGTGCCGCGGAACAAGGCGGTCGCGCCGGCAGCACGCACCAGCGAGGCAAAAGTGACCTGGGTATTGGTGGCCGCATCGGGCGACAGGGTAATCGTCGAATAATCGCTGTTGAGAGTGAGTGCGCCTATGGTTTCGGTCGTGTTGGCCCCGGCGTTGCCGATCACCGCGAACTCTCCGCCCGCCAGTGTCAGCGCCAGCGCATCGCCAAGGCGGTTGGTGTTGTTGGCCGCACTGTTGTCCAGCACGAGTTTCGCCCCGGAGCTGACGTTGAACGCACTGCCGGTTGACGAGCCGTTGGCACCGCCCAGGGTCACGATGCCCTGATTCACGGCACTGGCACCCGTGTACGTATTGGTACCCAGCAGGGTCAGGGTGCCGATACCGTTCATGGTCAGCGTCCCGGTCGTGGTGGTGATGGTGCCGTTGATTGTGGTGTTTCCGGCACCGTCCACGGCCAGATTTCTCGCAGTGCCGGTGGCGTTGGTCACCGAATTTGCCGCGCCGAGTGTCAATGTTCCGCCGTCCGACTGGATCTCGGAATTCGCTGCCAGCCTGACCGTGCCACCCCAACTGTTATCGCCACTGATATTGCGCAGCGCGCCGCTGCCCCCGACACCGGTGCCACTGATCGTCAAGGTCTCCGCACCAACGGTAAGATTGCCCTGCAATTCCAGTGCGGCTCCTGTGGCGACCGTGACGCCGCCGGACACCGTCCCCGTGGCCGTACTGTTCTGCAGGTTGAGGACGCCCGCGCTGACGATGATCGCGCCCTGATAGCTGTTGGCGCCCTGCAGCGTCAGAGTACCGGCGCCTGTCTTGGTCAGCGCGCCTCCAGTGGTGCTCGTCGTGATGATGCCGCTGATGAGGCCATTGCCCGCGCCATCGAAGGTCAGGGTTCGATTGGCCCCGGTTACCGAGGTCGGCGCTCCACTGAGCGTCAAGGTGCCCGCGTCGGACTGGATCTCGGCGTTCGCAGCAAGTGTCACCGTACCGCCCCAGATGTTGTCTCCGATGAGGTTGCGGAGCGCGCCGTTGCCGCCAACGCCGGTACCCCTGATGTTCAGGGCCTCGGCACCGACCGTGATCCCGCCTTCCAGTTCCAGCGCGGCGCCGTTGGCGACCGTCACGCCGCCGGCTGTCGTCCCCGTCGCGTTGTTGTTCTGCAGGTTCAATCTACCTGCACTGACCGTGGTCGCGCCCTGATAGCTGTTGGCTCCCTGCAGGGTCAGGGTGCCGGCGCCTGTCTTGGTCAGCGCGCCGCCCGTCGAACTCGTTGTGATGATGCCGCTGATGAGGCCATTGCCTGCACCGTCGAAGATCAGGGTTCGATTGGCCCCGGTTACCGAGGTCGGCGCTCCGCTCAGGGTCAAGATGCCCGCGTCGGACTGGATTTCGGCGTTCCCGGCCAGCGTCACTGTGCCGTTCCAGGTATTGTCTCCGCTGAGGTTGCGCAGCGCGCCGTTGCCGCTCACGCCGCTGCCGTTGATGCTCAGTGTTTCGGCGACAGTGATCCCACCTTGCAATTCCAGGGCAGCACCGGTAGCGACCGTGACACCACCGGCTGTCGTCCCCGTCGCGTTGCTGTTCTGCAGCTTCAATCTGCCGGCGCTGACCGTCGTCACGCCCGTGTAGTTATTGTTACCCGACAGAGTCAGGGTACCGATTCCGTTCTTGGTCAGTGACCCCGCGCCGGTGTCGATGACACCACCCATCACTGTATTGCTCGCGCCATCAACCGTGAGATTGAAAGCGCCACTTACCGAAGTGGGTGCATTGAGCGTCAAAGACCCCGCATCCGACTGGATCTCGGTGGCTGCCGCGAGCGTCAGGGCCCCACCCCAGGTGTTGTTGCCGCTGGCGTTGCGCAGCGCGCAGTTGGCAAGAACCCCGGTACCCCGGATATTCAAAGTATCCGCACCGACCGTGATCCAGCCCTGCAACTCCAGCGCGGCGCCATTGGCAACCGTTACCCCACCGGCCGTTGTCCCCGCAGCCGTATCGCTTTGCAGATTCAGCGTGCCCGCACTGACCGTCGTCGCGCCCGTGTAGTTGTTGGCGCCGGAAAGCGTGAGCCGGCCCGTGCCCTGCTTGGTCAGTCCTCCGCTGCCGCTGACCACCCCCAATTGCGTGGAACTGGCACCTGCGGCATTGAAAGTCAGCAGGCCACCATTAGTATTGATGTCCGCGGCGCTGGTGATCGCCCCTCCCGCGTTGAGCGTGAGGCCAAGCTGGTTGGACGACGAGCTGACGTTGGCACCAGCATTGAACACGATATCGTCATAGGCATTCAGCGTAAGCGTCGCATTGCCGCCGACTGTCTTCGAGATCGATGAAGTCACCGTAATATCGCCGGCCTGGGCGCTGGTGCCGCCTGTGCCGGTGGTCACCG
>JADJFK010000006.1 GCA_016708585.1 Sulfuritalea sp.
GAATCTCACCGAGGAAGAAGCGACGGGGAGTGGTTTTCGTGGCCAGGGAAACGGAAGTGGACGAACCACTCGCGGTAGGGGGCGCGGGCCATCGCCTCCAGAATCTTGATGCGCCGATGGCTGTTCTCGATGAGTTCATCGTAGGCCGACAGGATGCCCGCGATGCGTTGCTGGACGGGGAGCGAGGGGAGTGGGAGCTCGATACGCTCCAAGATGCCCTGGTTCAGTGACGCCATCGTCACCGCCGGCCGGATGGGCAACATTGGTGATCATACAGCGTTGATGTTCGAAGTCAGGGAAATAGTGAACAGTAGGCTCCAGATTCCACCGGTGGGACGCGAGAAGCGGGGCCAAAGACAATCCCGGATCCCTGAAACCACCCGTTTTGCTCTAGGCGGAAGAACATGCCTATCCACCGCCCCCTTCCGACCTGGAAAGCTAATATCCACCGTTTCGACCGCGTGGGACGAAGCCACCGTGTTGACGGGGAAATGAACTCCAATTTGTCGGCCTTGATACTACCGAAGCCGATATTGCGGACATTGATTACAGGTGTTTCACGTTCTGCGTTGGTGCTTTACTGCCTTTGGTTGAAGGGCAGGCTTTGAATTCAGCTTCGCCTGATGCCACAAGCTCACCGACGGGAATACGCGAAAACTCGGCCACTTTCACGCCTCCAGAATCCCCGCCACATTCGCGGCGATGGTCTGCTCCAGTTCCCGCGCCTGGGCGTTCAGCGATTCCAGTTCCTCGTTCAGGGTTTCGAGCTGTTCCTTGAAGTCCTCATCACTGACTTCCTCGCCCGGCGCAACGCCGACGTAGCGACCGGGGTTGAGCGACCAGCCCTGGGCTTCGATCTCGGCCAGGGTCGCGGCCTTGCACAGGCCGGGGATGTCGCGATAGGCCAACCCATCCCCTCCCTGGCCCTCCCCTTGAAGGGGAGGGAATGTCTCGCGAAGCTTGGCCGCCGTCTCGCCGGCGCCGACTTTCGGGGCTTCGAGCGCCTCGCCGCGATAGAGACGCACGAGGTTGGCGATGAAGCCGATCTGCGCCGGGGTCCAGTCGCGGTGGGCGCGATCGACCTGCCGGTAGATGTGGCGGGCGTCGATGAAGAGCACGGTGTCGGCGCGCTTGGTCTTCGTCTTGCCCTTGTCGAGAAACCACAGCGTGCAGGGCAGCGTGACGGTGTAGAACATATTGGGGCCGACGGCGACCATGACATCCACCGCCCGCGCTTCAATCAACTTCTGCCGCAGTTCCTGTTCGCTGGATCGAGCATCGGAGGCCGAGTTGGCCATGACGAAGCCGGCGCGACCTTGGCTGTTTAACGCCGAGTAGAAGAGCTGAATCCACAGGTAGTTGGCGTTGTCGGTGCGCGGCAGGCCGAAGGGGAAGCGGCGACCGGTGCCGACCATGTCCTTCAGCCGTTCCTTGTCCACCGCATTGACGTTGAAGGGCGGATTGGCGAGGACGAAGTCGAACTGGCCGGTGGCGTTGTGCGGGTCGTCGTAGTAGCTGTTGACGTTGCCGCCGTGTTTGATGTCGCCTTCCAGCCCATGCACGGCCAGGTTGAGGCGGCACAAGCGGCCAGTTTCGTCGGTCTTTTCGACGCCGCAGATGGCGAGTTCGGCGGCGGGGTTCTTCTGGTGTTCGGCGACGAAGAGCGCCGACTGCACGAACATGCCGCCGGAGCCGCAGGCCGGGTCGAGGATGCGGCCGTGGAAGGGTTCGATGATTTCGGCCAGCAGCTTGACGATGCTGCTCGGCGTGTAGAACTCGCCGCCACCCTGGCCCTCGGTCATGGCGAAGGCGCCGAGGAAGTATTCGTAGATGCGGCCGAAGGCGTCGTAGTCGAGCGTGGCCGGAATCTCGGAGACCTTCTTCAGCAACTCTTTCAGCAGGGTGCTGGTGAACAGGTTGTAGGTCTTGGGCAGCACGCCGGCGAGCTGCGGGTTGTGCTTCTCGATCTCGCGCATCGCGGCGTTGACCCTGGCGCCGATGTCGGCCACCTCGGGCAGGGTCAGCAGATAGTCGAAGCGCGCCTCGGCGGCGAGGTAGAGGATGCCTTCGGCGTGGTAGGCGGCGGGTTCATCGACGCGGCTGCCGCGCCGGGAACTGGCGCCGGCGCCTTCGAGCTTGCCGCGCTGGACGGCGAAGCGCACTTCGGCGAAGCGCAGGAAGATCAGGCCGAGGATGGGGCCGGAGTATTCCTGCGCCTTGAGGCCGGAATTGGCGCGGAACTGGTCGGCGGCATCCCACAGGCGCTTTTCGAGCGAGGTGGAGGCGGCGTCTTTTTCGGCAGGGGCGATCCAGAGCATGAAATGACAATCCGCTGAAAAACGCTATTGTCCGACAAAGTCGCCTCGCTTTGCCTGTTTATCAGAAGACCGAACACTTCAAGGCGAAATCGAGAATTTTCGACATGGACCGGAAACATCCAGGCAAGCCCGTAGTTTGCGCCGCATGCTGATTCGCCAATCTTCATGGCCGGCAATCATCTCGGCGTGTCGCCAGCGCCGACTTTTTGCAGCGGTGACGTAAAAACGGGAGCCTCGGCTCCCGTTGTTTATGCCGTGGCGTCGCGGCTGGCGCGCTTGCGTTCGTGTTCCTTGAGGAAGCGCTTGCGCAGGCGGATCGATTTCGGCGTGATCTCGACCAGTTCGTCGTCGGCGATGAATTCGACGGCGGATTCGAGCGTCATCAGGATCGGCGGCACCAGGCGCACGGCTTCGTCGGTGCCGGAGGCGCGCACGTTGGTCAGCTGCTTGCCCTTGATCGGATTGACCACGAGGTCGTTGTCGCGGCTGTGGATGCCGATGATGATGCCTTCGTAGAGCGGGTCGCCGGGGCTGACGAACATGCGGCCGCGATCCTGCAGCTTCCACAGCGCGTAGGCGACGGCGGCGCCGTCGTCCTGCGAGATCAGCACGCCGTTGCGGCGCTCGGCCATGATGCCGGCCATCGGGCCGTAGTCGTCGAAGATGTGGCTGGCCATGCCGGTGCCGCGCGTCAGCGTCAGGAATTCGCCCTGGAAGCCGATCAGGCCGCGCGCCGGGATGCGGTATTCGAGGCGCACGCGGCCCTTGCCGTCCGGTTCCATGTTGAGCAGTTCGCCGCGGCGGCGGCCGAGTTCTTCCATGACGCCGCCCTGGTTGTCGGCCTCGATGTCGACGGTGAGCAGTTCGTAGGGTTCGCACTTTTCGCCATTGATGTCCTTGAACAGCACGCGCGGGCGCGACACCGCGAGTTCGTAGCCTTCGCGGCGCATGGTTTCGAGCAGGATGGTCAGGTGCAGTTCGCCGCGCCCCGAGACGAGGAACACGTCGGCATCCTCGGTTTCCTCGACGCGCAGGGCGACGTTGGACAGCAGTTCCTTTTTCAGGCGCTCGCGGATCTGGCGGCTGGTGACGTACTTGCCTTCCTTGCCGGCCAGCGGCGAGGTATTGACCTGGAAGTTCATGGTCAGCGTCGGCTCGTCCACCACCAGCGGGGCCATGCCGACCGGCGCCGCCGGGTCGCAGATGGTGACGCCGATGCCGACCTGTTCGATGCCGGTGACCAGCACGATGTCGCCGGCTTCCGCATCGCTCGCCTGCTCGCGCTCGAGGCCGGTGAACATCATGATCTGGGCGATCTTGGCCTTGCCCTTGTTTTCGTCGCCGTACATCACGGTGACTTCCTGGCCGGCCTTCATGCGGCCCTGCTTGATGCGGCCGATGCCGATGCGGCCGACATAGCTGTTGTAGTCGATGGAGCAGATCTGCAGTTGCAGCGGCTGGTCCACATCGACGTCGGGCTGCGGCGTGTGCTGGATGATGGCCTCGTAGAGCGGGCGCATGTCGGTGCCGGGCTTGGTCGCGTCGAGCATGGCGAAGCCGTTCAGTGCCGAGGCGAAGACCACCGGAAAATCGAGTTGTTCCTCGGTCGCGCCGAGCTTGTCGAACAGGTCGAAGGTATGGCTGATGACCCAGTCGGGGCGGGCGCCGGGACGGTCGATCTTGTTCACCACGACGATCGGCTTGAGGCCCAGCGCCAGCGCCTTGCGCGTGACGAAGCGGGTCTGCGGCATCGGGCCTTCGACGGCATCGACCAGCAGCAGCACGCCGTCGACCATCGACAGCACGCGCTCGACCTCGCCGCCGAAGTCGGCGTGTCCGGGGGTGTCGACGATGTTGATATGCACGCCCTCGTAGTCAATCGCGCAGTTTTTCGACAGAATGGTGATCCCGCGTTCCTTTTCGAGGTCGTTGGAATCCATGACCCGTTCGGTGACGGCCTGGTGGGCGGCGAAGGTGCCGGACTGGCGCAGCAACTGGTCGACGAGGGTGGTCTTGCCGTGGTCGACGTGGGCGATAATGGCGATGTTTCTGAGGGCGCGGGACATAGGGATGGTTGGGCTTGTTGCAATGCGGAAGAACCCGCAATTATAGCACCCGACAGTTGGTTTTCCGATTGAATTTTCAGGGAAATTTATGCTCGGCATCATAGGTGGCAGCGGCTTGACGCAACTGGCGAACCTCGACGTGTCGCACCGCGAGGTGGCGCGCACGCCTTATGGCGAACCCTCGGGCCCGCTGACCTTCGGCCGCATCGGCTGCAAGGACGTGGTGTTCATCGCGCGCCACGGCTACGGCCACACCATCCCGCCGCATCTGGTGAACTACCGCGCCAACATCCATGCCCTGGAGGCATCGGGCGTGACACAGGTGATTTCGGTGGCCTCGGTGGGCGGTATCCGCGACGATTTGGGCCCGGGCACGCTGGTGGTGCCGCACCAGATCATCGATTACACCTGGGGCCGCGAGATGACTTTCCAGTCGGGCGGCGACGGCCCCGTGATCCATGTCGATTTCACCGAGCCCTACGACCAATCCGTGCGCAGGCTGATGCTCGACGTCGCACAGCGCACCGGAGAGCAGGTGCTCGATGGTGCGGTGTATGCCACCACGCAAGGCCCGCGGCTGGAGACGGCGGCCGAGATCAATCGCATGCAGGGCGACGGGGCCGACATCGTCGGCATGACGGGTATGCCGGAAGCCGCCCTGGCGCGCGAACTGGAACTGCCCTATGCGGCGCTTTGCGTGGTGTCCAACTGGGCGGCCGGTCGCGGCGATTCGGCCCACGGCATCCGCTTCGATAGCCTGGAGGCGGTGCTGCAGCTTGCCATGGGCCGCGTGCGCCGCATCATCGAAGGCACGTGCACTCCATGATTCGCGACGTCCTGCGCATGGGCGACCCGCGCCTGCTGCGGGTGGCGCAGCCGGTGACGGAATTCGGCACGGCGCAACTCGGCGCGCTGTTGCAGGACATGCGCGACACCATGGCCCATCTGGACGGCGCCGGGCTCGCCGCGCCGCAGATCGGGGTCGATCTGCGCGTGGTGATCTTCGGCTGCCAGTCGAATCCGCGCTACCCGGAGGCGCCGCCGGTGCCGGAGACGGTGTTGATCAATCCGGTGCTGACACCCTTCGGCGACGAAGAAGAGGAGGGCTGGGAAGGCTGCCTCTCGGTGCCCGGCATGCGCGGCTGGGTGCCGCGCTGGAAGCGCCTGTACTACGAAGGTTACGACGAATCCGGGCGGCGTTTCGAGCGCCGCGTGGAAGGCTTCCATGCGCGCGTGGTGCAGCACGAATGCGACCACCTGGATGGAATTCTTTACCCGATGCGGGTGCGCGACTTTCGCCGCTTCGGCTACACCGACGTCCTCAATCTTCCCGGCGTCGTCGACGAATAGGGCGCCGGCGGCATTTGCCGCCGTGCCGTCAGCGCCGACTTTTCAGTACCTTGCGGGACCGGCCGCAACCGGTCGCCATCGACCGGGGCTCAGCCGCCGGCCTTGGCGCGCTTGGCCTGCAGGCGTTGCGCGGTCTTCTCGATGCCGACGATGAAGCGGTTGTGCTTGCCGCGCGCGACTTCTTCCACGGCGTCGCGCGCGGTGAAGTCGAAGGCCACGGCGCCGCCGTTGACTTCGGTCAGGGTCACGGTGATTTCCACCCACATGCCCATCAGCGTGGCGCCGACATGGTCGAGCTCGACGCGCGTGCCGACCGAGTCCTTGCTGGCTTCGATGTTTGCCAGCAGCAGGTCGCGGCAGGCCATTTCGATGTCGTAGAGCAGGTTGGGCGTCGAATAGACGCGGCAGTCGTCGCCCATGAAGCTGATGGTGCGATCGCGGTCGATCTCGACGCGGCGGGTGGCGCTGAGGCCGGCTTTCAGGGTTTCACTCATGGTTTCTCCTCGATTGGTGGCGTGTGGTTCATTGGCGGGTTTTCAGTGAATCGGCATACAGGCGCGCTGCCGCGTAGCGCACCAGCGCCCGGGTGCCGCGCGCGCAATTGCGGAAGATGCAGACGCCCTGGTCCATCAGCTTTGCGCTCATGGCATCGTAGAGCTGCCCGCCATCGACGATGCCGATCACCGGCTTGTCGTTGCGAGCGACCAGCGGCGGCATCAGGTGCACGGTGCTTTTCGGGTCGGTGATGTCGAAGCCGGGCCGCAGCTTGCTGGTTTCCAGGGCGCGCACGGAAGGCGCGGTGGGATCGAGCCCGACCACGACGGCGTCGATGTTCGGGTCCTGCAGGAAGGCCTCGACGATCTGCAGGTGGGCTTCGTCGTCGGCGCCGGGATTGATGTCGATCGGGTTCCTGACTTCGACCAGGGCGTTGAGCTTTTTCGCCAGCAGGATTTCCTCGAGTTGCTTCACGGACCCGGGTTCAAGGGTGCCCATCTCCATGGCGAAGCTGTCCGCCTCGATCGAGTCGGCCATGCCGACCGCCTCGAAGCCGGCGCCGCTGATGGCGCCGAGGCGGTTGCCGCCGATCTTCTTGTGGTGCAGGGCGCCGGCGATGTAGAACAGGTCGTCGAAGCTGTTGAAATCTTCCGCGACGATGGCGCCGGCCTGGCGCACGACCGAATCGAACAGCACCGGTCCGCCCGCGATCGACGCGGTATGGCCCATGACGCCGCCCATGCCGGGCGCCGTCTTGCCGGACTTGTAGACCACCACCTGCTTGCCGTTGTTCACCGCCTTGCGCACCGCCCGGGCGAAGTCGAGGCCGTCACCGTCCTTGAAGCCCTCGATGTAGATGCCGATGGTTTCGATTTCCGGCAGTTCGGCGAAGTAGCCCAGCATGTCGCCGTGGGTGAGGTCGGTCTGGTTGCCCAGGGCCAGCATGTAGCGCGGATCGAGCCACGGGTTCTGGCTGATGCGGGTGATCATGAAGGCGCCGCTCTGGGAGAGCATCACCGAGTTGCGCTCGGCTTTCTTCTGCGGTTTGGGCAGGCGTTCGAGCGGGATGAACCAGGAATCGTAGTTGCCCGGATGCGAAACCACGCCGAGGCAATTGGCGCCGAGGAATACCGGGCCGCCGCCCGGTTTGCCGTGGGCGGCGTTGATGCGCGCGGCCAGCGCGGCGGCGGGCTCGCGGCTGGCTTTGGTTTCACCCAGGCTGCCGGGAATCAGCATGACCGATTCGACCGCGTCGGTCTCGATGATCTCGTCAACGAGTTCGTAGACGGCACTGGCGGCCACGGCGACGATCAGCAGGTCGAGCTTGTGGTCGAGCGCCTTGAGGCTCTCGACACACCTGACGCCGTCGATCTCCGTCTCGCCGGGGCGGATGATGCACATCTGGTCCTTGGGATAGCCGCTGCCCATCAGGTTCTTCAGGATGATGCGGCCGAAGTTCATGTTGGCGGACGAGACGCCGATGATGCCGATCGACCGGGGGTGGATCAGCTTTTCGATCTTGCCGATGGGGCGCGGCAGGCGCCGCGCCGCCGGTGCGCCCAGTTCGCAGCGGGCCTGCGCAACGCTCAGTCCGCCGTCGACGCGGACCGGGTTGAGTTCCAGGCTGCGCAGGACGAAGGCTGCGTCGGGACTGGCGGATGCGCCGGCCAGTGCCAGCAAGGCTTCGAAGCAGGCCAGCAATGCCGCGTCGGGCAGGGGCAGCCCGTCGCGCCGGGCGATCGCCGCCAGGCGTTGCCAGCCCAGCGTGCGCTGAAACAGGCGGAAAAAGCCGGCCGCATCGGTCAGTTCGGCGGCGGCATACACCGCGGCGCGGTCCTGCCTGAAATTGCCTTCGTCCAGATCCGCATCGATGCCGCCGATGCCGGCGCTGATGACCATGCCGAATTCCCGGGTGAAATTCAGGCTGATGCGCAGATCGACGGCGGCCGGGGCCGGCGGCGTCGCCGCCGGCGGGCCGAAGGCGATGCCCAGTGCCGACAGCAGGCTGCCCAGCTCGGCCTGGTTCAGCGTCTCGCGCCCGGCCGCACCGGCCTGGCGGATAAGGCTGGCCGCCAGTGCGGCGGACGATGGCGATGCATGCATGGTGTTGGCTCCCCTGGTACGGCTCGGTCGACAGGACCGGATACATCCAGCAGGGCAACTATAACAGATACAGAAATAGCTGAAAAACTAATTAAATATGTATCGGTTGAGTTCCATCAAATTTTTGCGTCACCGGTACGGCTCCCGGCAGCGGGCGCTTGCAGCCCGCCGAAGCGTTCGTAAAAATAGGGCGCTGCGGGGGGCAGCGGGCCGTTGGCGGTCTGGCAGACCGCCAGCAGGTGCTGCTGGGCGAGGGGGCAGGTGATGCGGTAGATGTCCTCGCAAAGCTGGCGGGCGATGCCGCCGCTCCAATTGGCGGGGAGCAGTTGCGAAGGAAGCTGCGGATCGTGCAGCAGGGCGCGCCGGAAGTCGTGCATGAGCAGCGTCTGCACCAGGAAGCACTGTTCCGGATCGAGGCTGCCGGCGGCGCGCAGGGTACGCAGCACCGGGCGGAACAGTTCGATGAAGTCGGTGTATTTCGCCGCCAGGACATCCAGGCTCCAGCAGTCATGGACCAGTTCCTGCAGCGGCTTGCTGGCCAGGGCGCTGATGTTCGCGGCTTTCATGGCGACCACCTTGTCGTGGGCGCCGGTCTCCTGCAGGATGTCGAGCAGCGCCTCGGTATTGGCCGAGGGATGGGCCATGATGCCGGAGGCCAGTGCGCCATATCCGGCCCAGGCCAGTTCCTTGCGCAGCGTGTCGCGTTGCGCGCCGGCCAGCGAGGCCGGGATCAGGACCAGCTGCCATTCGCCGGTCCAGGTGTCCTGCGGGGCGAAGTAGATGCGGCGATAGGCGTGCTCGAAGCGGCGCCGGCCGGACGTGGTCAGGCTGTAGAAACTCTTGCGTCCGAGTTGTTCCGATACCAGCCATTTCTCCTGCGACAGGCGATAGACGCTGGTGCGCACCATGCGCTCGTTGAGGCGGAGCGGCTGCACCAGCCGGATGAAGCTGCCAAGCCAGACGGTGCCGCCGTGCGGCGCGATGAAGTCGCCATAGATCGTGATGATCAGCGAGTTGGCGCGGCTCGGGTGCTGATCGAGGAAATCCTTGATCCATTGGTTGAGATATCGGCTCTTCACGTGGTTCCCATTCGCACTATCGGTGGCGCTCGGCAGGGTTGTGCAAGGCCGGATGCTTGCGCGAGCCGATGCATTCTATTGGATGCGCCGGTATCCGGTATGCCGCATAAGACAATTCTAATGTGATACAAAAAGCTTGCTTCGCTATGATATAAAGTGTATCGTATTTGCAGCAGGGACGAAACGATCCCTGCATGGGCGGACGAGGAGAGTCATGCAACACGAGGCGATTCCGGTTAACGGGGCACATGGCCGCTACGGCGCGCTGCGCCATGTCGGCCGCGTTGTCACGCACAGCGACGAGACGGTGGCCGAGGAAGTGCCGGTGGCGCTGGTCTATAACGGCATCTCGCATGCCGTGATGCTGGCCACGCCTGCCGACCTTGAAGATTTCGCGCTCGGTTTCAGCCTGAGTGAATGCGTGGTCGGGCGTTCCGGCGAGATCCACGACCTGGAAATCGTCGAGCAGGCAAACGGTATCGAAGTTCATATGCAGCTTTCCGCCGAGCGCGCCCATTTGCTCAAGGAATATCGGCGAACCATGGCCGGCCGCACCGGTTGCGGCCTGTGCGGCACCGAAAGCCTGGACCAGCTGGCGAGGCGTGCCGCCACCGTGCAGTCATCCGCCGCCCTCAGTCGCGGCGCCTTGCCGCGTGCCCTGGAAGCGCTGCATGCCGCGCAGCAACTGTTTCATCTGACCGGCGCGGTGCATGCCGCCGCCTGGTGCAATTTCGATGGCGGCATCGAACTGGTGCGCGAGGATGTCGGCCGCCACAATGCGCTGGACAAACTGATCGGCGCCCTGGCGACGCAGCGCCGGGGCTTCGACGGCGGCTTCGTCCTGATGACCAGCCGCGCCAGTTACGAAATCGTGCAGAAGGCGGCAGCCGTCGGCATCGCGGTCGTCGCCGCGGTTTCCGCACCCACCGGCATGGCGGTCCGGGTGGCGACCGAATCCGGGGTCACGCTGGTCGGCTTCGTGCGCGGCGAGCGGCACTGCGTCTATTCACATCCTGAGCGCGTTCATTAAGGAAGCGGGTGAGCAAAATGAGCATGGAAGCAACCAAGTCAAAGTCCGTCAAGCACGTCCCGACCTATTGCTACAACTGCGTTTCCGGTCCCGATTTCATGACCGTCAAGGTGGTCGATGGCGTGGCGACCGAGGTGGAACCGAATTTCGCGGCGGAGAACGTGCATCCGGCCAAGGGCAGGGTTTGCGTCAAGGCCTACGGCCTGGTGCAGAAGACCTACAACCCGAATCGGATCCTGTCGCCGATGAAGCGGACCAATCCGAAGAAGGGGCGCGACCAGGATCCCGGCTTCGTGCCGATTTCCTGGGACGAGGCGCTGGACATGCTGGCCGACAAGCTGAAGGCCACGCGTGCCAAGGGCGTGCTCGACGAATCCGGAGTCCCGCGCCTGGCGGCTTCCTTCGGCCATGGCGGCACGCCGGCCATGTACATGGGCACCTTCCCGGCCTTCCTCTCCGCCTGGGGGCCGATCGACTACAGTTTCGGCTCCGGGCAGGGCGTCAAGTGCGTTCATTCCGAGCATCTCTATGGCGAGTTCTGGCACCGTGCCTTTACGGTTGCCGGCGATACGCCGTCGGCGCGCTATGTGATTTCGCTGGGCGCGAATGTCGAATCCTCCGGCGGTCCCTGCGCCGTGACGCGGCATGCCGAGGCGCGCACGCGCGGCTACAAGCGGGTGCAGGTCGAACCGCACCTGTCGGTGACGGGGGCCTGTTCCGCGGAGTGGGTGCCGATCCGGCCGAAGACCGATCCGGCTTTCATGTTCGCCCTGATCCATGTGCTGCTGATCGAGCACAAGCTCGATGAACTGGACGTCCCCTTCCTGCGCGACCGCACGTCCTCGCCCTATCTGGTCGGCCCGGACGGCCTCTACCTGCGCGATGCGGCGAGCCGCAAGCCGCTGCTCTGGGACACGGTGTCGGGCAAGGCCGTTCCCTTCGATACCGCCGGCGCGGTGCCGGCCCTGTCCGGCAAGTTTCCGGTCAGCGGCGCGGTCAGCGTCGATGCCGATGATGAAGTGAGGGAGGCTGGCAGCGTCGAGGGCGTGACCGCCTTTACCAAGCTGGTCGAACATATCGAAAAATATTCGCCGGAATGGGCGTCGGGTGTGTGCGACGTGCCGGCGGCGAACATCCGGCGCATCGCCAACGAGTACCTGGAAAACGCCAGCGTCGGCGCCACCACGGTGATCGACGGCGTCACGCTGCCCCTGC
Source organism: Sulfuritalea sp. (assembly GCA_016708585.1). Taxonomy (GTDB): domain Bacteria; phylum Pseudomonadota; class Gammaproteobacteria; order Burkholderiales; family Rhodocyclaceae; genus Sulfuritalea. The sequence goes on from JADJFK010000006.1 coordinate 11,657, forward strand.
GGCCCGTGGCGGTGATTCTCGGCAAGTCGGTCAACAACGGCTGGGGCGCCTTCGAATGCTGCTGGGCGCGTACCGTGCTGGCGGTGCTGGTCGGCGCGCTGGAGAATCCCGGCGGCACGCTGGGTACCACGGTGCGCCTGAACCGTCCGCACGACAATCGCCACAAGAGCGTGCTGCCGGGTGAAGACGGCTTCATGGCGCAGAAGTTCAACGCCACCGACAAGGCCAACTGGGCCGTCAAGCCGACCGGCCGCAACATGCACAAGACGCTGGTGCCCATCGTCGGCAATACTGCCTGGAGCCAGGCGCTGGGCCCGACCCAGCTGGCCTGGATGTTCCAGCGCGAGCAGCCGTCGGCGGATATGCCCAAGCCGACGCTGCCCGATGTCTGGATCATCTACCGCACCAATCCGGCGATTTCCTTCTGGGAAACCCAGACCCTGGTCAAGACCATCGCCACCTTCCCGTTCACGGTCGCATTTGCCTACACGGTCGATGAGACCAACTACATGGCCGACCTGCTGTTGCCGGAAGCCACGGATCTTGAGTCGGCACAGATGATCCGCGTCGGCGGCACCAAGTTCATGGAGCAGTTCTGGGACCACAAGGGCGTCGCGCTGCGGCAGAAGGCAGTCGATGCGCAAGGCGACACCCGCGACTTCACCTGGATCACCACCGAACTGGCGAAGCGCATGGGCCTGCTCGAGCAGTACAACGATGCGATCAATCGCGGCGCGGCGGGTGTTTCACCGCTCAAGGGCGCCGACTACGACTTCAGCCTGGATCCGAAGGCGGAGCACACGCCGGAAGTGATCTGGGATGCGGTCTGCCGCGCGGCAACCACTTCGCTGTCCGAGGGCAGGGAGACCCGCGATCTGGCCTGGTTCAAGGAGCACGGCTTCTATACGGTGCCGATGTCGCGCCTGGAGTGGTACCTGTCGCCGACCATGGAAAAGCAGGGCCTGCGTTACGAACTGCCTTACCAGGAGCGTCTGCTTCGGGTCGGGCGCGAGCTCAGGAACCGTCTGCACGAGAACAAGATGGCCTGGTGGGACCACCAGCTCTCGGAGTATGTCGCGCTGCCGGAATGGCATGACGTTCCCGGACGCTGGGACGCGGCGCTGGTCAATGCCGGCGCCAAGGTAGAGGACTACCCGCTGTGGCTGCTGGCCAGCAAGAGCATGCAGTACCACGCCGGCGGCAACGTCGGCATCGAACTGATGGCCGAGGTCTCACGGAACATCCGCGGCCATGATGGCGTGATCATGAACGCGAAGACCGCGGCGCGCTATGGCATCGCCGAGGGCGACCGCATCGAGGTTCGCTCGCATATCGGCGCGACCTACGGCGCCGCGGTGCTGGTGCAGGGGGTGCGACCGGACACGCTGGTGATCCTCGGCCAGTTCGACCACTGGGCCCAGCCCTTTGCCAAGGATCTCGACCGGCCCAGCCTCAACACGATCGCGCCGATGTCGCTGGAACTGACCGATGCCACCGGTTCCGGTTCCGACATCGTCAAGGTTCAGGTACGCAAGATGGAAGGACATACGGAGGCGACAGCATGACACGCTATGTAACGACCATCGACCTGCGCCGCTGCGTCGGCTGCCAGACCTGCACGGCCGCCTGCAAGGGCGCCAATGCGACGCCGCCCGGCATCCAGTGGCGGCGCGTGCTCGACATCGAGACCGGCGAGTTTCCCGATGTGCGCCGCACCTTCCTGCCCATGGCCTGCATGCACTGCGCCAATCCCCCTTGCGAGGAAGTTTGCCCGACCAAGGCCACCACCCGGCGCGCCGACGGCCTGGTGGCGATCGACTACGACCTGTGCATCGGCTGCGCCAACTGCGTCATGGCCTGCCCTTACGACGCCCGCTCGATCGTGCATGCCGCGCACTTTTCATACGGCGACCAGCCGCTGCCATCCGAGGCCAAGGGTTTCGATCCGGCGCGCGTTGCGGTTTCGATGAAATGCAGCTTCTGCGTCGATCGCATCGACGAGGCTGCCATCACCGGAAGGATTCCCGGCGTGCATCCGGAGGTGACGCCGGCCTGCGTCAACTCCTGCATTTCCGGTGCCATGGAGTTCGGCGACATCGAGGACCCCGAAAGCAACGTCAGCCAGCTTCTGGCGCGCACCCAGCATTACCGCATGCACGAAGAACTCGGCACCGAACCCGGCGTCTACTACATATGGAACCAGTCATGAAGAAACCGGCCAAGAGAATCTCCGACCTCGTGTCGCCGCGGCAGCAGCGCAACTGGGACTGGCGCGCGGCGGCCAACTTCATTGCCGGCGGCGCCGGCGGCGGCCTGCTGTTGTTCAATGCGCTGGTCAGCGTCGAGCCGGGTCTGATCCGTGCCGCGATCCTGCTCGGCCTGATGCTGATCGGTGGCGGCCTGACCTGCGTCTGGTTCGAGATCGGCCGGCCGTGGCGCGCCCTGAATGTCTATCGGCATTTCGGCACATCCTGGATGACGCGCGAAGCGTTCGTGGCGCTGGTACTTTTTCCCGTGGGCGCCCTGGCGCTGCTGACGCTGCAGCCGCTACTGGTCATGCTGAGCGGCATTCTGGGCCTGGCCTTCCTCTACAGCCAGGCCCGTATCCTTGCCGCCAACAAGGGCATTCCGGCCTGGCGCAATTCGCGCAGCATTGCCCTGATGATTGCTACCGGCCTCGCCGAAGGTGGCGGTTTCCTGGCTTGCGTGGTGTCGTTCGGCACGATGCCGATCGGTCCCGTGGCGCTGGGTTTCCTGGTCATCCTGATCGCCGTCCGCGCGTATTTCTGGAAGGCCTACCTCGCCGGTCTGGTCGCCGATGGCGCTCCCGATGGCGCCTTGAAGGTCCTCGATGAATTTGCGCCGAGGTTCATGCTCATGTCCCATGTCATGCCTGCACTGCTTGTCTTGTTCGCGCTGGCGGGCGTGCCCGGGCGTGCCGTTCTGGTTTTTGCCGCCGGGCTCATGATGGTTGCGGGCGGCTGGATGCTGAAATATACCCTGGTCAGGCGTGCGGCATTTACCCAGGGGCTGGCACTGCTGCGCCTGCCGGTGCGCGGGGGAGGGCCGGCGGGCCCCGCCGTCAAACCGGGCTGGAAGGCCGTTGCGGGGACATAAGTCGCATAATAGGATTCAGGGAAGCAAACAACAGATGGGGTCATGCAGCCCCATCGCACCGGAGGAGACGGGATGTACGAAGTACGCTTTCATGGCCGCGGCGGCCAGGGCGCCGTTACGGCGGCCGCGATGCTCGCGGCGGCGCTGCTGGAGGAGGGCAAGTATGCGGTGTCGATTCCGTCCTTCGGCTTCGAACGCCGCGGCGCGCCGGTGGTTTCCTTCCTGCGCTGCAGCGATCGCGAGATCCGCCAGCTGACCAACATCTATACGCCCGATTGCCTGATCTGCGTCGACCCGACGCTGGCCAAGACCGTGGATATCTTCGGCGGCCTCAAGCCCGGCGGTACCCTGGTGCAGGCCACCAACAAGCCGCTGGCCGAGGTCGCGCTTTCTCCCAGCGTCGCCACGGTCGGCCTTTGCGATGCGATCGGCATCGCGCTGCAGATTTTCAGCAAGCCGATCACCAATACCCTGATGCTGGGCGCCTTTGCCAGGACGACAGGCGTCGTTTCGCTGGATGCCTTGAAGCGTTCGCTCGAGGATTCGGATTTTCGCGATGCCGGGCTGAAGCAGAACCTGCTCGCGCTGGAACGCGGCTACAACGAAACCGCCGTGTACCAGATACCGCAAAGGGCAGCGGCATGAGCGCGGGGGGGGCCCCGGGGGGGGCGGGGGGGGGGGGGGGGCCCCCGGGGGGGGCCCCCCCCCCCCGCGGCCCCCCCCCCCTTCTTTTTGCATATCGCCCGGAGGCGACGGCATGAGCAGGCATACCAGCTATCCGATGTTCAACCTGGTCCAGGCCAATGTGCCCGACGACCTGAGTCCGGTCGCCACCGTCATGAGCCCGATGCTGCCCGGCGACTGGCGCAGCATGCGGCCGGTAGTCGATCGCGACAAGTGCGTGAAATGCGCCGTCTGCTGGCTGTATTGCCCGGTGCAATGCGTCGAGGAAAAGCCGGCCTGGTTCGATTTCAACCTGCAAACCTGCAAGGGTTGCGGCATCTGCGCCAACGAATGCCCGCAACGCGCGATCACCATGATTCCGGAGGCGACATGAGCAGCGGAGGGGGACCCGTGAGCGCAGCGAACGGGGGCGTAGCGACCGCGAATGTCGCGTGCCGCCGACAGTTCGGTAATACGAATTACAGAAATCGGTTCGGAGGCGGCCACATGAGCCCGGATCGCCGTATCGCCAGCGCCGACTTTTTCGATTCGGAGGCCGCATGACTACCGCCACCCTTGAAACGCCGATCCAGGCCAAGCCGGCCAAGCAGAAGGTCATGCTGGTCGAAGGCAACGAAGCCGCCGCGCTGGGCGTCGCCCTGGCGCGCCCCGACATGGTCGCCGTGTATCCGATCACGCCGCAATCCTCGCTGGTCGAGCACGTCGCCAAGCTGATCGCCGACGGCAAGATGGATGCCGACATCGTCGATGCCGAGGGCGAGCATTCCGTGCTCTCGGTGCTGCAAGGCGGGGCGCTGGCGGGGGCGCGGACCTACACCGCAACCTGCGGTCCCGGCCTCGCCTTCATGTTCGAGCCGTATTTCCGCACCTCCGGCATGCGCCTGCCGATCGTCATGTCCATCGTCACGCGCGACGGCATCACGCCGCAGTCTGTGTGGGGCGGTCACCAGGACGCGATGACGGTGCGCGAGGTGGGCTGGGTGCAGGTGTATTGCGAGACGGTGCAGGAAGTGCTCGACACCACCATCATGGCCTTCAAGATCGCCGAACACCACGACGTGATGCTGCCGGTGAATATCTGCCTCGACGGCAACTACCTTTCCTACGGTACCTCGCGCGTCGAACTGCCGAATCAGGAGGACGTCGATGCCTTCATGGGCGCCAAGGACGTGAATTGGCACGTGGCGCTCGATCCGCTGCGGCCGATGGCGGTCGACCCGCTGACCGGCGGTTCCGGCGGCAAGGGGCCGTCGACCTTCGTCCGCTACCGCAAGGGGCAGTGCAAGGGCATGCAGAATTCGCTGCGCGTGATCGAGGAAATCCACGAGGAGTGGGCGCAGCGCTTCGGCCGCCGCTTCGCGCCGCTGGTCGAGGAATACCGCCTCGACGGCGCCGATTACGCGATCATGACCCTGGGCAGCATGACCGGCGCCGCCAAGGACGCGATCGACGAAGCGCGAGACGCCGGCAGGAAGGTCGGCCTGATCAAGATCAAGACCTTCAGCCCCTTCCCGATCGATGCACTGCTCAAGTCCTTCGCCAAGATCCAGGCGCTGGGCGTGGTCGACCGTTCGGTGGGCTTCCGCTGGAACTGCGGGCCGATGTACCAGGAAACCATGGGTGTGCTGTATCGCCTCGGACGCCACATTCCGTCGATGAGCTTCATCGGCGGCCTGGCCGGCGCCGACATCACGGTCGGCCATTTCCATCGCGTCATCGAAGCCACCGAAAAGCTACTGAGCAATCCGGCACCGATCGAGCCGGTCTGGCTTAACGAAAAGGATTGACCATGGAACAGACCAAATACCTGGTGGTCGGCAGCAGCCACGCCGCGCTCGAAGCGGTGACGGCGATCCGCATGCACGACCCCGACGGCAGCCTGACGTTGCTGACGCGCGATCCGCACCTGCCGTATTCGCCGACCGTGCTGCCCTATGTCGTCTCCGGCCGCTCGGCGCCCGATGCCATATTTCTGCGCGACGAGAAGTTCTTTGCCAGACAGAAGGTGCAGTTGAAGCGCGGCACCGCGCTGAAAGCTCTGCACGCGGAACGCAACGCGGCTGAACTCGCCGACGGCAGCGAGATCGCCTACGAGAAGATCCTGCTCGCCACCGGCGCGGCGCCCGCCATTCCGCCGATTCCCGGCCTCGACCAGGTGTCCTACCATGTGCTGCGCACGCTGGACGATGCGACGAAACTCAACGCCGCAATCAAGAACTCGAAACAGGCCGTGGTGCTGGGCGCGGGTCTGGTCGGCATGCATGCCGCCGAAAACCTGGTCAAGGCCGGCGCCTCGGTCACCATCGTCGAGATGGCCAAGCAACTGACCGACGGCTATTTCGATGCGATCGCGGCCGGCTTGATCGAGAAAGCCTTTACCGACAACGGCGCCAGGATCCTGACCGGCAGCCGGGTAGTCAAGTTGGCGCCTTCTTCAACCGGAGCCACCCTGACGCTGGAAAACGGCACGACACTCGAAGCCGACCTGCTGCTGGTCGCCACCGGCGTCAAGCCGAACATGGAGTATCTGGCGGGCAGCCGGGTCGAACACGACCGCGGCATCCTGGTCAGCGACACCATGCAGACCAGCGTCGCCAATGTCTGGTCCGCCGGCGATTGTGCGCAGGCCAAGGGTTTCTACACCGATGCCAAAATCATGAATGCGATCCTGCCGGACGCCACGGAGCAGGGCCGCATCGCCGGCATGGCGATGGCCGAGGATCCGGGACTGAAGAAATATCCCGGCGGCGTGCCGCTCAACACCTATCACTTCTTCGGCCGCCATGCGATTTCCGTCGGCAGCAGCAAGGTGCCCGAGGGCGGCGAGATGGTGACCCGGTTCGACGAAGCCACTGGCCGCTACCTGAAGGCGATTTTCAGTGCCGACAACCGGCTGACGGGGATCTACGGCGTCAATGAGTTCTTCGACGGCGGCGTGATGTGCCAGCTGATCCTGCGCCGCATCGACCTGTCGCCGGTCAAGGAGCGCTTCCTGGCGAATCCCCTGGCCGTTGGCCGCGAACTGATGTCGAAGACCTGGAGATAAGCATGGGAATGTTTGGAGGGGCCTATAACACCATCGCCTTCGATGCCAACAAGTGTGACGGCTGCGGCGATTGCATGACGGCCTGTGCCACGGCCAAGACCGGCACTGTCGATCAATCGCGCTCGCGCATCCAGATCGTCGGCAGCGAGGCTGAGGGCTTTGAACTGGCGCTGTGCCGCCAGTGCGCCGATCCGAAGTGCGTCACGGTCTGTCCGGCGGCGGCGCTGACCAAGAACTACGCCAACGGCGTGATCGACTGGAACGCGGACAAGTGCGTCGATTGCCTGCTGTGTACCGTCGGCTGCGCCTATGCCGGCATCGCCCTCGATGCCGGCACCGGCCACGTCGCCAAGTGCGATACCTGCGATGGTGCGCCGGCCTGCGTGCCGGCTTGCCCGCACGATGCGCTGACCTACGTCACCACCTCGCGCATCTATAACGAAGTCGGCGACTGGGAGGATCTCTTCGCTCCCGGCCTCGCCGGCTGCCAGGGCTGCAACACCGAACTGCTGATGCGCCACACGCTGCGCCGCGTGGGACCGGAAACGGTGCTGGCGACACCGCCGGGTTGCGTGCCGGGCATGGGCTCGGTCGGTTTCAACGGCACTACCGGGACCAAGATCCCGGTGTTCCATCCGCTGCTGACCAACACCGCCGCCATGCTGGCCGGCGTCAAGCGCCAGTACAAGCGGGTCGGCCGCGATGTCACGGCGCTGGCGATTGCCGGCGACGGCGGCGCGTCCGACGTGGGCTTCCAGTCGCTGTCGGGTGCGGCCGAACGCAACGAACAGATCCTGTTCATGGTGGTGGACAACGAGGGCTACATGAATACCGGCATGCAGCGTTCGAGCTGCACGCCCTACGGCGCGTGGACGTCGACCACGCCGATCGGCAAGGGCCCGGGCAACATTCCCTCGCAGGGCAAGACGCAGGACGCCAAGAACCTGCCGCTGATCATGGTCAACCACCGCTGCGAATATGTCGCGACGGCGTCGACGGCCTACATGGAAGACCTCTACGACAAGCTCGACAAGGCGATCCAGGCCTCGAAGCGCGGCTTCGCCTACCTGCACGTGTATTCGCCCTGCACCACGGGCTGGCGCTTCCCGACCGACCAGAACATGGAAGTCGCGCGCAAGGCGGTCGAAACCAATTTCGTGATGTTGTGGGAATACAACCCGACCGACGGCCTGCACTTCACCAAGCCGGTCGATGATCCGCTGCCGGTCACCGAGTATCTCAAGGCGATGGGGCGCTTCCGCCACCTGAGTCCGGATCAGATTTCACACATTCAGGGCAAGGTCGTGGAGAATCTGGCCTTCGTCAAACAGATGGCGCATCGAGAAGCCGTTTAGGGGGAGAAACATGAGCAAGCAGAATAGTCCGGCCACGGGCCTGGATCCGATCGAGAAGGCCAGCCGCGACGAGTTGCAGGCCTTGCAGCTGCAGCGCATGAAGTGGTCGCTGAAGCACGCCTACGACAACGTGCCGCACTACCGCAAGAAATACGATGCCGCCGGAGTGCATCCGGACGACCTGAAGCAGCTGTCCGACCTGGCAAAATTCCCCTTCACCACCAAGCTCGACCTGCGCGACACCTATCCTTTCGGCATGTTCGCGACGCCGATGCGCGACATAGTGAGGATTCACGCTTCGTCCGGCACCACGGGCAAACCGACGGTGGTCGCTTATACGAAAAATGACATCGCGATGTGGGCGGGCCTCATGGCGCGTTCCCTGCGCGCCGCGGGTTGCTCGGCCGACGACATCATCCTCAACTCCTATGGCTACGGCCTGTTTACCGGCGGCCTCGGCGCCCACTACGGCGGCGAGGCCCTGGGCGCCACCGTGATACCGATGTCCGGCGGGCAGACCGAAAAGCAGGTGCAACTGATCCAGGACTTCAAGCCGACCGTGATCATGGCTACCCCGTCCTACGTGCTGACCATCGCCGACGAGATGATCAAGCAGGGCATGAAGCCGACCGAAAGCAGCTTGCGCGTCGGCGTCTTCGGCGCCGAGCCGTGGACCAACGAAATGCGGCGCGAGATCGAGGAGCGGCTCGGCATCGATGCCGTCGATATCTACGGCCTGTCGGAGGTCATGGGCCCCGGCGTGTCGTGCGAGTGCGTCGAGACCAAGGACGGTCCGCACATCTGGGAAGACCATTTCTACCCGGAGATCATCAATCCGGAAACCGGCGAGGTGCTGCCCGACGGTGAAATCGGCGAACTGGTATTCACCTCGCTGTCGAAGGAGGCGCTGCCCATCCTGCGCTACCGCACGCGCGACCTGAGCCGCCTGCTGCCCGGCACGGCGCGCACCATGCGGCGCATGGAAAAGATCACCGGCCGCAGCGACGACATGCTGATCATCCGCGGCGTCAATGTATTTCCGACGCAGATCGAGGAAGTGCTGCTGAAGAACCCCAATCTGTGCGCCCAGTACCAGTTGCAGGTTTCGCGCGACGGGCATCTCGACAAGCTGGACGTCTATGTCGAGGTCCGCGCCGACCTGTCCGACAAGATCGGCGCGCAACAGCGCAAGGAAATCGGCGCCGAGGTGAAGCATCACATCAAGTCGCTGGTGGGGGTTACCGCGGACGTCCATGTGGTCGAGACCGACAAGGTGGAGCGCACCCTGGTCGGCAAGGCCAAGCGGGTCATCGACAGGCGGCCGAAATAATTGATGTCCGTTAAGTGAATAACCCTACGGCTGAAGTAATATTATCCGGCTGACCCGCAAGGGGCGATAAACGCAGTGCCCGGGTTCCGTGTCCGGGCGGTTCAAGGAATCAGTCTTAGGTTTTTTTGCAGCACCCGGGCAATTTTAATAAGGCGATCCGTTCGCCAAACCATGAGGAGACGCAGATGAAGAAGCTGTTCGCAAAAACCCTGATCGCCGCATCGCTTGCAGGAAGCGCATTCGTCGCCCAGGCGCAGGAGGTGACGCTGAAGGTGCATCATTTTCTGTCGCCGACGACCTTTATCCAGGTAGGCGTATTCGAGCCCTGGTGTGCGAAGCTGGCCAAGGAGTCCAACAACCGGATCAAGTGCCAGATATACCCGGCCATGCAACTGGGTGGAACGCCCCCACAGCTTTATGACCAGGCCAAGGACGGTGTGGCCGACATCGTCTGGACGGTGCCCGGCTATGCGGCTGGCCGCTTCCCGCTGTCGCAGGTTTTCGAACTGCCCTTCACGATGACCAATGCCGAAGCCACCAGCCGCGCTGCCTGGGAATTCGTGCAAGCCCATGGCCAGCAGGAGTTCAAGGACGTCCATCTGCTGGCCGCCCACGTGCACGGTCCGGGCGTGATGTTCACCACCAAGAAGCAGATGAAGTCGATGGATGACTTCAAGGGGATGAAGTTCCGCGCCCCGACCCCGCTGACCAACAAGATGCTCGCCATGCTGGGTGCCACACCGGTCGGCATGCCGGTGCCGGCGATTCCCGAAGCCTTGTCCAAGGGCGTGATCGAGGGTGCCGTGATTCCCTACCAGGTCGCTCCCAGCCTCAAGGTGCATGAACTGGTCAAGTTCGCCACGGAAACCGATCCCAAGTACCCGGCCCTTTACACGACCTTCTTCGTGGTCGCGATGAACAAGGCAAAATACGACTCGTTGCCGGCCGACCTGAAAAAGGTGATCGACAACAACTCGGGTATCGAATTTTCGGCCATGGCCGGCCGGGTGCAGGAAGCGGACGATGCTCCCGGACGCCAGAAGTTCAAGGATGCCGGCGTGACCATCAGTACCATCCCCGCGGCGGAGCTCGAGAAGTGGAAAAAGGCTACCGGCACTCTCGACGACGATTGGGTCGCCAACGCCACCAAGCTCGGCCATGACGGTCCCAAGCTCTACAAGGCAGCGCAGGACCTGATCAAGAAACATACGAAGTAAGCAAGCTTAGATGCAATAGTTCCGGGTACTGGCGAGTGCTGGTACCCGGATTACGACTGACTGTTCCCTGCAACTCGCAGGCAACGGCTTTCCAAATCAGGAGTTGGTCATGGCGGACGCCATTTTTGTGGACTCTGATGCGCGTCCGACTGCGCTTGTCGGCCGGCTTCTAAACGCGAGTTGTCGATTTTTTGCGATCTGCGCCGGCATCATGCTGATCCTGATGGCACTGATGTCGCTGACCAGCATCGTCGGCCGCTCGCTTTTCGACAAGCCGATCCTCGGTGATTACGAGCTGGTGCAGATTATGTCCGCCATTGCGGTCACCATGTCGCTGCCCTTTTGCCAGATGATCCGCGGGCACATCATCGTCGATTTTTTCACCGTCGGCTTGCCGCGCAAAGTCAATCGCGTCTTCGACGTCTTTGCCTCCCTTATATTGGCCGTCGCCGCATTTGCCTTCACCTGGCGCATCGGCATCGGCATGTTTGACCTGCGCGAAAACGGCGACGCGTCGATGCTGCTGAATGTCCCTACCTGGTGGGGCTATGCGCCGATGGTGCTTTCCTTCTTCCTGCTCGGCTGCACTGCGTTGTACACGGCATGGGTCGATCTGACGGGAGACCGCGCATGACCGGTATCGAACAGGGCATGGCCATAGGCGCCCTGATGCTGCTTTTGATGGCCCTGCGCATGCACATCGCGATGGCCATGCTGGTGGCGGGTTCCATCGGCTACATCTGGATCGCCGGTTCGGCAACCCTGCTGAACTACATGAAGACTGCGGCCTGGGCACGTTACTCGATCTACGATCTTTCCGTCGTGCCGCTGTTCCTCCTGATGGGCCAGTTCGCCACCCACGGCGGCCTGTCCAAGGCGCTGTTCCGCGCCGGCGCGACGCTGATCGGCCATTGGCGCGGCGGCCTGGCGATGGCCGCCGTCGGCGCCTGCGCCGGTTTCGGCGCGATCTGCGGTTCCTCGCTTGCCACTGCCGCCACCATGGGCCAGGTGGCCTTGCCCGAGTTGCGCAACCACAAGTATTCCGGACGGCTGGCGACGGCGGCGATCGCCGCCGGCGGCACGCTGGGGATCCTGATCCCGCCCTCGGTGCCGCTGGTGATCTACGCCATTCTCACCGAGCAGAACATCGCCAAGCTGTTCATGGCGGCGGTGATTCCCGGCATCATCGCCATGCTGGGCTACATGATCGTGATCGGCATCATCGCCCGCGTCGACCCCAATGCAGCGCCGCGCGGCGAGCAGGCCAGCTTCGCCGAGAAGCTCAAGGCGATCGCCGAGACCTGGCCGGTGATGCTGATTTTCGTCGCCGTGATCGGCGGCATCTACGGCGGATTCTTCACGCCGACCGAAGCCGCCTCGATCGGTACGCTGGCCACCGCCTTCGTCGCCTGGCGTTCGGGCGGGCTCTCCAAGCGCGGCTTCCTCGAGTGCGTGTATGGCACGGCGCAGGCCACCGCGATGATCTTCCTGATCCTGCTCGGCGCCGACATCATGAACGTCTTCCTCGCCCTGACGCAGATGCCGGCGGAACTGGCGAAGTGGGTGGTCGGCCTCGGCTATTCGCCGGTACTGATCCTGTTCGTGATCATTTTCATCTACCTGGTGCTCGGCTGCATCATGGACAGCCTGTCGATGATCCTGCTCACCATCCCCATCTTCTTCCCCATCATCATGGGCATGGATTTCTGGGGGCTCGATCCGGAAAGCAAGGCGATCTGGTTCGGCATCCTGTCGTTGATGGTGGTCGAAATCGGCCTGATCACACCGCCGGTGGGACTCAACGTCTTCATCATCAGCAGCATGGCCAAGGAAACCTCGATGAAGGAGACCTTCATCGGCATCATCCCCTTCCTCGCCTCGGACCTGCTGCGCATCACCCTGATCGTATTCGTGCCTTCGATTGCGCTGATCGCGCTGAAACTATAGAAGCCGGCAGGCTCTGCAAAGCCTGCCGTGGATGGGCGGCGCCTGGCGCCGCCGGCCACCACGGCGCCCGCGCAAACAACGGCGGGTCCTAGTATCCTTGGGTTTTCGATCGACCTGGATCCCCCGTCATGCCCCTGCCGCACCACGCCCGCCAAACCGCCCGCGACCTGATTGCCTTCATCGACGCCAGCCCCAGCCCCTGGCATGCGGCGGCCGGCGCCGAGCAGCATTTGCAGGCCGCCGGCTTCACACGCCTGGAGGAGGGCGCGCGCTGGTCGCTGGCGCCGGGCGGGCGCCATTACGTGCTGCGCGGCGGCGCCTCGCTGATCGCCTTCACGCTCGGCAGCCGGCCGCTGGCGGAAGCCGGTTTCCGCATCGTCGGCGCGCACACCGATTCGCCGGGGCTGCGGCTCAAGCCGCGGCCGGCACTGGGCGGCGACGGCCTGGCGCGGCTGGCGGTGGAAGTCTATGGCGGGCCGATCCTGGCCACCTTCGCCGACCGCGACCTGTCGCTCGCCGGGCGCGTGATGCTGCGTGGCGCGGCCGGGCCGCAGGCGCGCCTGCTGCGCTTCGACCGGCCGCTGCTGCGCCTGCCCAACCTGGCGATCCACATGAATCGCGAGGTCAACGAAGCCGGGCTCAAGTTCGACAAGCAGACCGAACTGCCGTTGCTGCTCGGCCTGCTGGACAAGGACGGCGACGCCGATCCCCGCCTGCGCGAACTGCTGGCCGCCGCCGTGCAGTGTGCGCCGGATGACCTGCTGAGCTGGGAACTCGCCGCCTACGACGTGCAGCCGGGCAGCCTGTGGGGCGCCGACGAGGAGTTCATCGCCAGCCGGCAGCTCGACAACCTGGCTTCATGCCATGCCGCGCTGGCCGCGCTGACGGCGGTGAGCGGGCCGGCGGCGACGACCGTCGCGGCCCTGTTCGACCACGAGGAAGTCGGCAGCGAAAGCGCGGCGGGCGCCGGCGGCAGCTTCGTCGGCGACGTGCTGGCGCGCATCGGCCTCGCCCAGGGGCTGGACGGCGAAGACCGGCGCCGCGCGCTGGCCAACAGCTTCTTCGTCAGCGCCGACATGGCCCATGCGTACAACCCGAATTTTCCGGCGGCCTACGAACCCGGGCACAAGGTGATGGTGAATGGTGGTCCGGTGATCAAGAGCAACGCCAACCAGCGCTACACCACCACCGCGGCCACCGCGGCGCGCTTCATGGCCCTGTGCCGGCACGCCGGCGTGCCCTGCCAGCAGTACGCGCATCGCGGCAACCTCGGTTGCGGCAGTACCATCGGTCCGGTCGTCGCGGCCCGGCTGGGCATTGCCGGCGTCGATGTCGGCTCGCCGATGTGGGCCATGCACAGCGCGCGTGAAAGCGCCGGCGCGCTCGATCCTGCCTGGATGATCGCCGCACTGGCCGCCTGTTACCTGAGCTGATCGGGAACAAACAAGGAGTACCGCATGGGCATCGATCCGCTGCCGCTCGACACCGACACCGTCCGCATCCTGTCGGGCGTCACCACCGCGACACTGACCACGGTCCTGCTCAAGAAGGGCCTGCGCAACGTCTGGATGCGCGGCGCGCGGCCCCTGCAGACCCCGCCCGTGCGCGTGGTCGGGCGCGCCTTCACGCTGCGCTTCGTGCCGGCGCGCGAGGACCTGGCGACGCCGGCCTCCTGGGCCTCGCCGATCTCGACGCGTGCCGCGATCGAGGCCATGCCGGCCGGCTGCATCGCCGTGGTGGACGCGCTGGGCGTGACCGACGCCGGCATCTTCGGCGACATCCTCTGCGGTCGCATGCAGAAGCGCGGGGTGGCGGCGCTGGTCAGCGACGGCGTGGTGCGCGATGTCCAGGGCGTGATGGCCACCGGGCTGCCGGTCTGGTGCCAGGGCACCGCGGCGCCGGCCTCGGTGGCGGGCCTGACCTTCGTCGGCTGGCAGGAACCGGTCGGCTGCGGCGGCGTCGCGGTGTTTCCCAACGACGTGGTGGTGGCCGATGCCGACGGCGCGATCGTGATCCCGGCCGCGCTGCTCGCCGAGGTGATCGCCGAGGCCGTGGAACAGGAGCGCATGGAAGCCTGGATCCTCGCCGAGGTCGCCGCCGGCGTGCCGCTGCCCGGGCTCTACCCGCCGAACGAGGAAACAAAGGCGCGCTACGCGGCGTGGGTGCGCAGGCAGGGCTGAAAAACGCTGGCTCGCCGTATCGCCAGCGCCGACTTTTCAGTGCGTCGGCTGTCAATCTTTGCCTGTATCATCATGGGATACATCAGGACTCGGATATTCCAATGAGCATTGTCGACGATGCGCTGGCCTGTCTTGCAAAGGAAGTGCCTTCCGGTTCCCGGCTGATCGTGTTCGGTTCGCAAGCGCGTGGAACAGCCGATGCGGAGAGCGATCTTGATTTGCTGGTGGTCGAGCCGGCGGTAGGCGACCGCTTTGCGCAAATGGTGCGGCTTTCCGCCGCTCTGGGACGGCGCCTGATTCCGGCGGACGTGGTGGTCATGAGCGCGGAATCCTTCGAGCGACAAAAGGCCGTCGTCAATACTCTCGCCTGGCGCGCCGCGCGCGAAGGGCAGGTGCATGAATTCGCCGCTTGAGCACGCGTAGGCGCTGCTTGCGAGGGCCGACGACTTCTACGTCGTCCGCCGCATGAAGGGAGATACAGAGGCGCCGACCTGGGTGATCGGATTCCACGCCCAGCAAGCCGTGGAAAAGTCGCTCAAGGCAGTGCTTTCCGGTGCCGGGCAGGTGTATCCGAGGACGCATAACCTGGTCATGCTCGCGCAACTACTCAACGAGGCCCGGATTCCGATGCCGCCTGATGCAGAGGAATTCGGCGCGCTTACGCCCTTCGGTGTTGTGCTGCGCTACGAGGTCACGGTTGCCGACGAGCCTCCTGCAATCGATATCTCTCGCCTGGATGCGATGATCTCGCGAACGCTCGCCTGGGCGAAGGCGCAGTTGACCGGCAAATAGCCTCTACCCGGAGTGCTTGGCGGGGCCTGTCTCTTGCGCGCCGTGCTGCCGGCAACGACTTTTCGGCCGAGGCGGTCAGCGGCGCTTGCCCAGTGAGCTTCCGTCCCAGTCAAATTGCGGACATCTGCCTGCCGCCTCAATACGTCTCGACGTGATACCGCCCCTGCTGCAGCATCTGCGGGCGCAGGGCGTTCCAGTTCAGGTTGTTGGCCTGGCATAGCGCGGTGAAGGCTTCCTCGACGCCTTTTTCCATGCCCTTCAGGCCGCACAGGTATACGTAGGTGTTGTCGTCCTGCAGCAGGCGCGCGACGTCGGCGCCGCGCTCGCGCAGCAGGTCCTGCACGTAGTGCTTGGGTTCGCCCGGCACGCGCGAGAAGGCGAGGTTCATGTCGATGAATTCCCCGGGCAGCTTGGTCAGCGGCCCGAAGTAGGGCAGTTCGCCGGGGCTGCGGGCACCGAAGAACAGCATCAGCTTGCCGCCTTCGCCGGCGGCGGCCTTGCGCCGGCGGCGTTCGGTCATTGCCCGCATCGGCGCCGAGCCGGTGCCGGTGCAGATCATCAGCAGGTTGCTGCCGGGATGGTTGGGCATCAGGAAACTGGTGCCGTAGGGGCCGACCACGTTGACCTTGTCGCCCTTCTTCAGGTCGCACAGGTAGTTCGAGGCGACACCCTGCGCCGCCTTGCCTTCGTGGTCCTCGGTAACGCGCTTCACGGTCAGCGAGAGGTTGTTGTACTTCGGCCGCTCGCCATCGCGCGGGCTGGCCACGGAGTAGAGGCGGACGTGATGGGGCTTGCCGTTGGCGTCGAGGCCGGGCGGCAGGATGCCGATGGTCTGGCCTTCGAGCACCGGGAAGGAGGCGTTGCCGAAGTCGAGCACGATGTGGCGGATGTCGCTCGATGCGTCCGCGGCGGTGAGTCGGAAATTGCCGCTGACGGTGGCCACGGCCGGGGCGTGGATGCCGTAGAGGTTGATGTAGGGATGGGCGGCGGACCATGGCGGCGGCGCCGTGCCGCCCTGGCCGGCGGTGGAGGCGGCGGCGATGCGTTCGACGTCGTCGGGCAGGTCCGTCGCCGTGTCGCCGGCGCCGACTTCCGTGCCCTGGTCGAGGGCGATCTGGGCCGGCAGGCTGTCCCACAGCAATTGCTCGGCGATCGGGTAGGCCCGGTCGGCCGGCATGTTGCGCCAGCTGTCGATGGAGCCGGTGGGACAGGGCGAGATGCAGTCGTAGCAAAGATTGCACTTGGCCGCGTCGACCACGTAGTTGCGCGAGTCGTGGCTGATCGCATCGACCGGGCAGGTCTCCTCGCAGGTGTTGCAGCGGATGCAGATCTCGGGGTCGATCAAATGCTGGCGCAGGATGGTCGCTGGGGCGGCGGTCATGGTTTTTTCCTTGGCTTTATGGGCGTGCCAATGGTAGCGGAGAAAGCGGCGGGCCCCCGGATCACGTCCGGGGCTGGCGCCGGAATCCAGTTGCGTACCTCTGGATTCCGGCTTTCGCCGGAATGACGGGGCTGCTGCTCAGTTGAAGCGCACGTAGGCGAAGTCTACCGGCTGGTTGTTGATGCCGCGGGCGGGCGGGGCGATCCAGTTGGCGAACTTGCCGGGCTCGGCGACGCGGCCCATCAGCGAGGCGACGAAGGCGCGGTCTTCGGCGGAGGGCAGCCAGTGGAGGTGCTGGTGCGTCCATTCGCCTTCCGAGACCACCTGGCCGGCGGGCGAGATCTTGGCGGCGGAAAGCGGCCCGATCTTGCGGTTGAAGGCCTTGTGCGGGGCCGACAGCGTGAAGGGGATGCCCGCCTTCTGGATGATCTTGTTCCAGCGCTCGATGCCGGCCTTGGCGTCGGTGACGTAGTCGTCGCGCAGCTTCTCGTTGATGGCGTTGAGATAGGGCGCCTGGATGGTGACCAGCTTGCCGTCATTGACTTCCAGCACGCCATAGCTTGCGTCATTGAGCAGGTGGTCGTCGGTCTGCTTGGTCTCTTCGTAGCGGCCCTTGAGGCCGGTGGTGTAGAAGGTCGCCGCATTCGACGAAACGTCGGCGCCGAACAGGTCCATGGTCACGCTGAAGTGGAAGTTGAGATAGCGCTGGATGGTCGGCAGGTCGATCACGCCCTGGGCACGGATCTTCGCCACGTCGTCGGTCTTGAGCTGGTTCATCACGTCGCAGGTGCGCTGGATGACGCGGCCGACGCCGGATTCGCCGACGAACATGTGGTGCGCCTCTTCGGTCAGCATGAACTTGCAGGTGCGCGCCAGCGGGTCGAAGCCGGATTCGGCCAGCGAGCACAACTGGTACTTGCCGTCGCGGTCGGTGAAGTAGGTGAACATGAAGAAGCTGAGCCAGTCCGGCGTGCGCTCGTTGAAGGCGCCGAGGATGCGCGGGTTGTCGGCGTCGCCGGAACGGCGCTCGAGCAGGGCTTCGGCTTCCTCGCGGCCGTCGCGGCCGAAGTAGGCGTGCAGCAGGTAGACCATGGCCCACAGGTGGCGGCCTTCCTCGACGTTGACCTGGAACAGGTTGCGCATGTCATAGAGCGAGGGGCAGGTGAGGCCGAGGTGGCGCTGCTGCTCGACCGAGGCCGGCTCGGTGTCGCCCTGGGTCACGATCAGGCGGCGCAGGTTGCTGCGGTATTCGCCCGGCACTTCCTGCCAGGCGGCCTCGCCCTTGTGCGCGCCGAAATTCACCTTGCGGCCTTCCTCGGCCGGGTTGAGGAAGATGCCCCAGCGGTAGTCGGGCATCTTGACGTGGTCGAAGTGGGCCCAGCCGGACGGGTCGACGCTGACCGCGGTGCGCAGGTAGACGTCGAAGTTCTGCGAGCCGTCGGGGCCCATGTCCTTCCACCAGTTGATGAACTCGGGCTGCCAGTGCTCCAGCGCGCGCTGCAGGGTCTTGTTGTCGTTGAGGTGGACGTTGTTGGGGATCTTCTGGCTGTAATCGATGCTCATGGTGCTCTCCTGAGTGGGGTCGGGGGGTTGTTGTTGTCGGGGTTGTCGGGACGGGTCAGACGCGTTCCCAGTTGAATTTGGCCTTGTTGCCGCTGCCGAAGACCTTCAGCGCGCCGCCTTCGCCGACGGCGTTGGGGCGGATGAAAATCCAGTTCTGCCAGGCCGACAGCCGCCCGAAGACGCGGGTTTCCATGGTCTCGCCGGGGCCGAAGCGCAGGTTGGCTTCCATGCCGGTCAGGGCGTCGGGCGAGAGGCTGGCACGCTCTTCGAGGACGATGCGGATTTCGTCTTCCCAGTCCAGGTCGTCCGGCGTGGCGGTCACCAGGCCGAGTTCCAGCGCGGCATCGGCGCCCTGCGGTTGGCCGATGGCGGCGCGGGCGGCGCCGATCGGGCCCTCTTCGCCGTAGAAGCGTGCCTGAAGGCGGTACTGGGCATTGACCATCGGATAGTCGCCGAAATTCATGGTCGACAGCGTGACCTTGCCTTCTTCGGCCGGCGCGTCGGGCAGCGACAGCATGTAGCCGCGGTCGGCGGCGAACAGCAGCTCGGCCAGGGTGCCGGCGAAGCAGGAGCCGCGCTCGACCAGGGCGATCAGGGTGCGCGAGGTGACGTCGAGGCGGGCGAGGGTCCGGCGCAGCATGCCGATGGTCTCGCGCACGAACCAGTGACCGCGGTTGGCGTCGAGCACCGCGTCGGCGCCCAGTGCCAGGGCGGCGTCGCCCGTGGTCTTGAGCACCCAGGTGCCGATCTCGAGGTCGTTGGTGCGCAGCATCAGGATCGCGTCGTCGAGTTCGCGCGCCATTTGCAGCGGCCACCAGGCGGCGCCGGCGGCGACGATGTCGTCGATCTTCGATTGCACTGCGGCGGCCGGGGCCTTGACGGTCAGCGTGGCGCGGCGCGCGGCGCGATCGATGCTGACATCCACCGTTTCGTAGTGGTAGCCGGCGGTGTCGACGGTGCGCTTGAGCGGGGTCAGGGCGATGCCCTTGGCGCCGGCGGGGCGGTCGCTTTGCGCGGCCAGCGCGGCGGCACGCTCCTTGACCTTTTCGGCGAAGGCCTGCGGCTTGGCGAAATCGTCGATCAGGCGCCAGTCCTTGGCGCGCTGGGAACGGATGCCTTCGGTCAGGGTGCAGAAGATGTCGGCGTGGTCGCGGCGCACGCGGCGCTTGTCGATGACGCGGGTCAGGCCGCCGGTGCCCGGCAGCACGCCGAGCAGCGGCACTTCGGGCAGGCTGACGGCGGAGGAGCGGTCGTCGACCAGCAGGATCTCGTCGCAGGCCAGGGCCAGCTCGTAGCCGCCGCCGGCCGTGGTGCCGTTGCAGGCGGCGAGGAACTTGAGGCCGGAGTAACGGCTGGAATCCTCGATGCCGTTGCGGGTTTCGTTGGTGAATTTGCAGAAATTCACCTTCCAGGCGTGGGTCGACAGGCCCAGCATGAAGATGTTGGCGCCGGAACAGAAGATGCGTTCCTTGCCCGAGGTGACGACCACGGTGCGCACTTCGGGGTGCTCGAAGCGCACGCGCTGCAGGGCGTCGTGCAGCTCCATGTCCACGCCGAGGTCGTAGGAGTTGAGCTTGAGCTTGTAGCCGGGCTTGATGCCGCCGTCTTCGTTGATGTTGAGCGTCAGCGTGGCGATGGCGCCGTCGCAGGAAAGGCTCCAGTGCTTGTACTGCGCGGGACTGGTGTCGTAGGTGATCACGGGCTTGACGGCTTCGGGGCTGTTCATGGGGTTCTCCGTTGTGGGTTTTTGTCTGTCGGGATTGGGGGGGGATCAGGGGGTGGGGGTGACGGTTTGACGCAGTTGGGTGAGGCATTCCTCCGGCGTGCGGCCGGTGGTGTCGAGCGTGAAATCGGCCTTGCTGTAAAGCGATTCGCGGGCAACGAGGATGCGGCGCATGTCTTCCATGGCCTCGGCGCTGCCTTCCATCGGCCGCAGGTCGCCCTGGGCGACGACGCGCGACATGTGTTCTTCCGGGCTGGCCTTGACCCAGACCGTGTAGCAGTTCATCAGCAGCAGGTTGAAGGTCTCGGCTTCCGAGACGATGCCGCCGCCGACGGTGATCACGGCGGCCTCGTGCCGGGCGATGATGCTCTCCAGGCAGCGGCGCTCCAGGCGGCGGAAGCCGGGCTGGCCGTAGAGCATGAAGATTTCGTTGAGGGGCATGCCGGCTTCGGCCTCGATGGCGCCGTTGAGCTCGACGAAGGGGACGCCGAGTTCGCCAGACAAGGCGCGGCCGAGCGTGGATTTGCCGGCGCCGCGCAGGCCCACCAGGGCGATGCGGCGGCGGCGCGAGGCATCCTCGCTGCCGAAGTCGCGCATCAGGCGCAGCATGGCCTCTTCCATCCGGCTGGGTGAAAGCTGTTCGAGGAAGCGGGCGATCAGGCGGTACTCGCTGGAGCCCTGTTGTGGCTCGATCAGTTCCAGCAGCGAGACGCCCAGCGCGTGGGCGACATGGCGCAGCACCATGATCGAGGGATTGGTTTCGCCGCTCTCGACCTGGGCCAGGTAGCGCTCGGACACCGCGGAGCTGATGGCCAGGGCCTTGCGCGACATGCCGCGCCGGGCGCGCGCCTCGCGCACGCGGTTGCCCAGCGCCGTTATGAACTCGGCATCGGCAACCCCGTCGTGGAGGGTTGGGGCAATCGCGGTTTGGTCTTTGGTGTCGGTGTCCATTATTCCGTTCCTCGCTGAGTGTTCAGCGACCGTACTAGTACTATAGTGCATGTTTTTGATAAATGTCAACTGTCTGTAACTTCATAAAACGCTAATGTAGGTAGAAAAATACAGTAACATATTGTAAATAAACTAGTTATATGGATTGCGGCGCTGCGGCACAATATTTCATGACGCTATTGACAGGGTGGGTTTTGCTGCCCATACTTCGCTCCAGTTGTGCAGTATGGTTCAGACAAGGAACAATAGTTCCGTTCTTATCAAGAAACATCGATTCGCGGCGATCCTCGCGGCGGATGGACAACAAAGGAGGCAGCAATGGCTGATGGATTGTTCGACCAGTTCAAGGACTGGTATGAGAAGCGCCACGACTACGCCCGCGCCTGGAAAGCGCGCACCGGCGGCCAGGTCGTAGCGACGATGTGTACCTACACCGCGGAAGAACTGCTGATCGCCGCCGGCATGCTGCCGGTGCGCGTACTCGGCGCCCACGAACCGCAGAACGTCACCGAGCCGCACATCTTCGGCATGTTCTGCCCGTTCTGCCGCGACTCGCTGGCGCAGGGCCTGCTCGGCCGCTTCGACTATGCCGAGGGCGTGACCCTGACCCAGTCCTGCATCCAGTACCGGCAGACCTTCAGCTCCTGGCGCAGCAACGTGCCGACGGTGAAGTGGGACTACTACGTGCCGATGCCCAACGACGTGCAGAGCCCGCACGCGAGGAAGGCGCACTACGCCGAAATCCAGTCCTTCCGCACCTTCCTTTCCGCGCTGACCGGCAAGGAACTGACGGATGCCATGCTGCACGAGGCCACCGACGTGGTCGACGAGAATCGCCGCCTGTTGCGCCAGCTCTTCGACTACCGCAAGGAAGCCAACCCCAAGGTCACCGGCGTCGAGGCGCTGTACGCTTCGCTCACCGCCCAGTTCATCGACAAGCGCGAGCACAACGAGATGCTGAAGAAGGTGCTGGCCGCGCTGCCGAGCCGCCAGATGGATCGCAAGGAAGGCGTGCGCTTCATGACCATCGGCTCCGAGAACGACGACATTGCCTTCATGGCCATGGTCGAGTCGGTGGGTTCCACCATCGTCATCGACGACCAGTGCTCGGGCACCCGCTACTTCTGGAACGAATCGAAGAAGGACGCCGACCCGGTCAAGCGCATCGCCGAGCGCTACTGCGATCGTCCGGCCTGCCCGACCAAGGATTACCCCAGCCACACCCGCTTCGACCACGTACTGGGCCTGGCCAAGGAATACAACGCGCGCGCCGCGATCTTCCTGCAGCAGAAGTTCTGCGATCCGCACGAGGGAGATTATCCGGACCTCAAGGAACACCTGGAAAAGAACGGCATCCCGACGCTGTTCCTCGAGTTCGACATTACCAACCCGATCGGCCCCTTCCGTATCCGCGTCGAAGCCATGCTCGAGACGCTGAGCGAAGAAGAGCTGTTCTGACCTGGAGGGAGAGACAGATGAATGCACCGAACAAGTACCCGACCGAGTCCCTCAAGCTGTGGGGCAAGGCCAAGCAACTGCGCGAGCAGTATTACCAGAACTATTCCCGTGCCAAGGACAACGGCGGCCTGCGCTGGTCCGGTTCGGCCTGGGCGCTGGACGCGCTGCCGGCCGGCCTCGGCGACGACGTCTATTCGCTGACCGGCGAGCCCTACGCGGCGGCCGTCGCCCATGACCGCAAGTTCGCCAAGGAATGCATGGACGCCGCCGAGTCGGTCGGCTTTGCCCGCGACCTGTGCTCCTACATGCGCATCTACTGGGGTGGCATGCACCTCGACAAGTACCTCTACGGCGGCAGTTTTCCCAAGCCCGACTTCATCTTCCAGACGCAGATCTGCTGCTCGCACTCGAAGTGGTACCAGCACGTCGCCAAGGAAGAGAAGGTGCCGCAGTTCTACGTCGACGTCGGCGTCGGTCCCTACAAGGACATGAACGCGGCGCGCCTCGACTACGTCACCAACCAGCTGCATGACGGCATCGAGTTCCTCGAAAAGTCGACCGGCCGCAAGTTCGACGACGAGAAGTTCCTCAAGGCGGTCAAGAACGAAATGCGTTCGACCAGCCGCTGGGCCGACATTTGCGCCCTGAACAAGGTCAAGCCGGCGCCGCTCGACGAAAAGACCATGTACTCGCTCTACGTTCTGGCCACGCTGTCGAAGTCCTCGCAATGGTGCGCCGACTTCTACGACGAGCTCTACGACGAAGTCAAGGATCGCGTCGCGCGCGGCATCGCCGCCGTGCCCAACGAGAAGTGCCGCATGATGTCCGACACGCAGCCGCCCTGGTCCTTCCTCAAGATCTTCCGCTACCTCGAAACCTACGGTGCGGTGTCGATCGGCTCGCTCTATACCTTTGCGCTGGAAGGCATCTGGGAAGACAAGCCGGACGGCAGCTGGGGAGGTCGTTCGCTGCCCTGGGAAAAGGGCATCGAGATGAACACCCGCGACCAGATCCTGCGCCTCTACGCCGACTGGAACCTGTCCAAGCCGCAGTGGCAGCACTTCTTCGATCCGCGCCTGAAGACCGAGATGATGCTGCGCATCGTCAAGGAATGGCAGGTCGATGGCGTGATGCTGCACCTGAATCGCGGCTGCGAGGGATTGTCGCTGGGCATCATGGAAAACCGCGGCGGCATCGCCAAGGCCGGCGTGCCGATCATGACCTTCGAAGGCAACATGGGCGACGAGCGCGAGTTCGACGAAGTGCGTACCCAGGCCCGCGTCGATGCCTTCATGGAACAGCTCGGTCTGCGTCGCCAGGCCGCCTAAACGAGAACCAAAAGGAGGAATCACGATGATTACCGCTGGAATAGACATGGGCTCCCGCAGCATCAAGGTGGTGCTGCTGGAGGAACTGAAGGTGGATGGCGCGCCGCAGCTGAAATACGGCGTGAAGAAGGCCTACATCATGATGCCGGGCGACCTCGACCAGGACGTTGCGGCCGACAAGGCCTACAACGAGGCGCTGGCGGAAGCCGGCCTCAAGCGCGAGGACGTCAAGGCCGTGTTCGCCACCGGCGCCGGACGCAAGCAGGTGGCTTTCTCCGCCGAGGGCATCACCGAGATGACGGCCGGCGCCAAGGGTGCGAACTTCATGTTCCCGATGGCGCGCACGGTGGTCGATGTCGGCGCCGAGGAAGGCCGCGGCATGAAGACCGACGCCGAAGGCAAGGCGATTGACTTCGCCGGCAACGAGAAGTGCGCCGCCGGCGCCGGGTCCTTCGCCGAGGCGATGAGCCGCGCGCTGCAGATGACACTGAAGGAATTCGGCGATGCCAGCCTGAAGTCCGACAAGTCGATCCCGATGAACGCGCAATGCACGGTGTTCGCCGAGTCGGAAGTGGTGTCGCTGATCCACTCGTCGACGCCGAAGAACGACATCGCCAAGGCGGTGCTCGACGCCGTTGCCAGCCGCGTTTGCGCCATGGTGCGCCGCGTCGGCATCGACGGCGAAGTGGTACTGATCGGCGGCATGGTGCATAACGCCGGATTCGTCCAGTCGCTGAAGACCGCGATGGGGGTCGACGCCGTATCCCTGCCCGACATGCCCGAGTACATCAGCGCGCTGGGTTGCGCCCTGATTGCCGCCGAACGTCAGCACTGAACCTTGAGGAGCGAAGAGATGAATGCAGAAGTGACAGCAGCCCCGACCGCACCGGAAAAGAAGGAATTCTGGCGCTGGCAGGAGAACGTCTGGGTCGACGAGACCAAGGACTGGAAAACCGCAAAGATCATCACCTGCGGCATCGACGTCGGTTCAGTGTCGTCGCAGGCCGTACTGGTGGTCGACGGCGAACTTTACGGCTACAACAGCATGCGCACCGGCAACAACTCGCCGGACTCGGCGAAGAACGCGCTGCAGGGCGTGATGGACAAGTGCGGCATGAAACTGGAGGACATCCACTTCGTGGTCGGCACCGGTTACGGCCGGGTCAACGTGCCCTTCGCGCACAAGGCCATCACCGAGATCGCCTGCCACGCGCGCGGCGCCAACTACATGGGCGGCAACGGCGTGCGCACCATCCTCGACATGGGCGGCCAGGACTGCAAGGCCATCCATTGCGACGAAAAAGGCAAGGTCACCAACTTCCTGATGAACGACAAGTGCGCCGCCGGTACCGGGCGCGGCATGGAAGTCATCTCCGACCTGATGCAGATCCCGATCGCCGAACTGGGCCCGCGTTCCTTCGACATCGACAGCGACGTCGAGGCGGTTTCCTCGGTTTGCGTGGTGTTCGCCAAATCCGAAGCGCTGGGCCTGCTCAAGGCCGGCTACACCAAGAACAAGGTGATCGCCGCCTACTGCCAGGCCATGGCCGAGCGCGTGGTTTCCCTGCTGGAGCGGATCGGCGTCGAGGAGGGCTTCTTCATCACCGGCGGCATCGCCAAGAACCCGGGCGTGGTCAAGCGCATCGAGAAGCTGCTCGGCATCAAGGCGATGGACACCAAGATCGACAGCCAGATCGCCGGCGCCCTGGGTGCGGCCCTGTTCGGCTACACGCTGCAAGCCAAAAAAGCTGCATGATGGAGGCAACGACGGCCGGCAGCCTGCCGGCCGTCCCACGGACCTGACCTTAAGGGGGAAACACATGATCGCCAACTACGGATACAAGGACGGCTCGGGCGAGTACTACATCAGCATCGACACCGACAAGTGCATCGGCTGCACTGCCGATCGCGCCTGCCTGACGGCCTGTCCGAAGCAGATGTTCGAGATCATCACCGATGATTACGACGACGAGGTGGCCTGGATCAAGAAGCCCAATTGCCGCACGTTGGCCTACGATTGCGCCGACTGCAAGCCGTCCGGCGGCTACACCAGTCTGCCCTGCATGACCGCCTGCACGCCGGGCGCGATCAAGCATTCGTGGTGACCGGGGTGATTCCCATGGCTACGACCAAGCGTGTCATTCCGATCGCCCAGGCGAAGACGGTCAGCCCGGAGGATGCACTGCTGCGCGACGGTTGGAAGCGGCAGACCGTGATCGGCGAACCGAGGCTGTCGGAGATCGTGGCGAACTACAAGGCCATGGGCTTCGAGGTCCATGTCGAGGAGTTCAAGACCGAAGGCGAAAGCGGCTGCAACACCTGCTTCGATGCAGGCCAGGAAATGGGTTTCAGTTACGGCACGGTCTATATACGCAAGCGCAACGAACCGACCGGCGAAGACGAATTGTTTTAAGAATCGGGGAGTGCCCGAGGCACTACCCACCAGACAAGGAGGAATGAAATGCCTGATCAGAAAAGAGTAATGCGGGTGCTGCGCCAGGGCGACCTGGATGCCATCGTCGCCATCGACGCCTTCGCCTCCGGCGAGCCGCGCCAGGAGTACTACGAGCGCAAGATTGCCGGGATCCTCAACCGCGCCGCCAACATCAACACCTCGATCGTCTGCGAGATCGACGGCAAGGTGGTCGGCTTCGTCATGGGCTACGTGTTCTTCGGCGAGTTCGGCATCGCCGACGGCACGGCGACCATCGATACGCTCGGCGTTCACCCCGATTTCCGCAATTTCGGCGTCGCCGCGGAGATGCTCGACCAGTTCATGATGAACATGAAGGGCGCCGGCGTGAAGAAGGTCTATACGCTGGTCAATTGGGACGATTTCGCGCTGGAGAAGTTTTTCAAGGC
Source organism: Sulfuritalea sp. (assembly GCA_016708585.1). GTDB lineage: Bacteria > Pseudomonadota > Gammaproteobacteria > Burkholderiales > Rhodocyclaceae > Sulfuritalea. The sequence continues at coordinate 38,591 of JADJFK010000006.1, forward strand.
CAACAAGTTCGTGCCCTCGAAGCGCATCAACCTCGAGTACGAGCTGCCCTGACCGGCGGTGCGGCGCAAGCCCATGTGGATCGACACCCACTGTCATACGAAATACTCGTACGACAACTGGCTCGAACCGCTGGACCTGATACGCCGCGCCAGGGCGCTGGGCCTCGACGGCGTGGTGATCACCGAGCACTATTCCTACGAGGCCTCGGCGCCGGTGGAGCAGGTGGGCCGCGACGAGGGCTTCCTGGTCCTGCGCGGGGTGGAGATCGCGACCGACCGGGGGCATCTGCTGGCCTACGGGGTGGAAGACGACGGCTGGAACATCTGGGGGCGCGACAGCTACCTGCCGCTGGAAGGGGTGATAGCACGCATCAACGACCTCGGCGGCATCTGCGCACCGGCCCATCCCTTCCGCAACGTGGGGCTGGCCAGCCTGATGGAAGGTTTGCTGGAACTGAAGGACATCGCCGCCGTGGAGTCGCACAACGGAGTCAACCAGGAGAGCGACAACGACCTGGCGATCAGCACGGCCAGCCACCTGGGCCTGCCGACGCTGGGCGGCAGCGATTGCCACAAGACGGTGGCCGTCGGGCGCTGTGCGACGAAGTTTTCGCAGCCGGTGCATGACATGGCGAGCTTCATCGCCGCGGTGAAGGCCGGCGCCTGCCGCGGTGCGTATTACCCGCCCTACACGGGCGGCGCTGGAGGATAGGACGGTAACCGATTGGCGCGCCCGGGCGATCCCGGGCCGGGCAGCGAACAGCGTCGAGGAGGAAGGCATGGAGGCGGTACAGACGTCGCAGATCAGGTGGTACAAGGGCAAGTCGGCAGCCGCTGCGGCGGCGGCCGACAGCCAACTCGTGAAGCTCAGCATCGACGGCAAGGAGGTCGAGGCGCCGCTCGGCACGTCGCTGCTTTCCGCCGCGAGCGCCGCCGGCATCTACATCCCCGCCCTGTGCGCCCATCCCGATTTGCCGCCCGCCAGCCAGCGCGGCGGCACTGATTCGGGCTGCAATCTCTGCGTAGTCGAAATCGCCGGCCAGACCGGCATGCGCACCTCCTGTTCGATTCCGGTCGAGGCCGGCATGCAGGTCAGCACCACCTCGCCGCAGATCGACAAGTTCCGCAAGGAACGCATCGCCAAGACGCTGGGCACGCATCCCCATGTCTGCCTCACCTGCCCGCAGCGCGATGGCTGCAGCCGCACCACCTGTTCCTTCGGCAACCCCGTCGAGCAGCGCTGCTGCTCCATCTTCAACAGCTGCGAACTGCGCAAGGTCGCCGATCACGTCGGCATTCCGCCGACCACGCCCAACTACAAGCACGTCCAGCTGCCGGTGATCAAGGACGAGCCCTTCTACGATCGCGATTACAACCTCTGCATCGACTGCCGGCGCTGCCTGGTGGCCTGCAACGATGTGCGCGGCGTCGGCTGCCTGGAAGTCAAGAACACCGACGGCCGCACCTGGGTCGGCACCATCGCGCCGACGCTGCTCGAATCCGGCTGCAAATTCTGCAGTGCCTGCGTCACGGTTTGCCCGACCGGCGCGCTGATGGATCGCACGCTCGACCCGGCGCGCAAGGAAGAAACCCAGGTGCCGTGCAAGGCCACCTGTCCGGCCGGCATCGACGTGCCGCGCTACGTGCAACTGGTGGGCCTCGGCATGTACGGCGAGGCGGTCGCCGTGGTGCGCGAAAAGCTGCCCTTCCCCGGCATCCTCGGCCGCGCCTGCTTCAGTCCCTGCGAATCGGCCTGCCGGCGCAAGGATCTCGACGATCCGCTGTCGATCCGCAGCTTGAAGCGCATCGCCGCGGACAACGACACCGGCATCTGGCGCCAGTATTCGAAGCAGCTGCCGCCCTCGGGCAAGAAGGTGGCGGTGATCGGCGCCGGTCCCGGCGGACTGACCGCCGCCTATTACCTGGCCAAGAAGGGCCACGCCGTCACGGTGTTCGAGGCGCTGCCCGCCGCGGGGGGCATGGCGCGCTACGGCATTCCCTCGTACCGCGTGCCGCTGGAAGTGATCGACGGCGAAGTCGCCGAAGTCGAGAAGCTCGGCGTCGAATTCAGGTTCAACACCCGCATCGAGAGCGTCGACGACCTCCAGGCGCAGGGCTACGACGCGGTCTTTCTCGGTATCGGCGCGCAAAGCGGCGACGCGCTCGGCCTGCCCGGCGATGACCTGCCCAACGTGATCGACAGCCCGACCTTCCTGCGCGCCGTGACCCTGGGAAAAGTCGGCGATGGCGACACGGCGATCGTGATCGGCAAGCGCGTCGCGGTGATCGGCGGCGGCAACGTGGCGACCGACAACGCGCGTTCGGCGCGGCGACTCGGCGCCGAGGTGGTGGACATGATCTACCGCCGCACCCGCGAGGAAATGCCGGCCCGCGACGACGAAGTGCAGGGCTGCATCGAAGAGAAGGTGAATTTCCGCTTCCTGCTGGCGCCGAAGAAAATCGAACTCAACGACAGCGGCAGCTCGCGCCTGAGGATCACTTACATCAAGATGGAACTCGGCGAGCCTGACGCCTCGGGCCGCCGTCGCCCGATGGAAGTTGCCGGCAGCGAGTTCACCGAGGACGTCGATCTGGTGATCGGCGCCATTGGCCAGCGTCCGGAAGCGATTTCGGGTTACGGCGTAAACCTGGCGAAGAACAACCGCGTCCAGGTGCGCGAGGACAATATGCTCACCAGCCGTCCCGGCGTCTATGCCGGCGGCGACTGCGTACTCGGCCCTTCGACGCTGATCGAGTCTGTCGCCCAGGGCCGCAAGGCCGCGGCGGCGATCGATGCCTATCTTGGCGGCGACGGCAACATCGAGGAGAAGCTGCTGCCGGACTGGGATACCGATCCGCACATCGGCCGCGAGGAAGGCTTCAATACGCGCAAGCGCCTGCATCCGATCTTCATCGATCCGGCCAAGCGCAACAACTGGGATGAGGTCGAACTCGGTTTCGACGAGGCGACCGCGCGTGCCGAGGCCCTGCGCTGCCTCAAGTGCAATCTCGCGGCGAAGATCGAGGACATGGTCCTGCCGCCCGAGGCCTGGCTGGAGTTGAATGCAGAAAACGTGGCCACGGTGCAGACCGAATCCGGCGTGTATCAGTTGCTCGATGCCGACAAAAAGGTGCTGGTAATCAAGGGCGTCGAGAACCTGCGCGAAGGCCTCGAAGCCATGCTCGACAAGGCCGACGTCGCCAAATACTTCGTCTGGGAGGACGCACCCTTCTTCAGCCAGCGCGAGAACCAGATGGTGCAGGCCTACATGCAGCAGTACGGCGGCATGCCTCCGGGCGTTGGCGGCGACGACATGGACGACTTGTTCTGATGGGCGCCGTGATCGACTTTTACACCGCGCGCCCGCTGGCCTCGGTTGCCAAGGCCGAGGCGCGCTGCCGCTGCACGCTGTGCGGTGCCGACCTGTGGCACATCAGCGCCTCGGGCGAAGTCTGCTGCGCCGATTGTGACACCGTCTGCCCCTACCGTATCGATGCGACACCCGGCGGCCGTCGCGCCGAATGCGCGCTGACCGCCAACGAACAGGAGAACCACTGAGCATGGCCGATTTCAAATTCATAGCCTGCGAGGAGCAGGGCGATGTGCTGCGCATCGCGATCAACCGCCCGCCCTACAACGTGCTCGACATCGCCACCATGGAGGAGATGAACACCGCGCTGGACCTGGCGATGGACAACAAGACCGCCAAGGTGCTGGTGATCACCGGCAACGGCGACAAGACCTTTTCCTCCGGCGTGGATGTGATGGACCACACGCCGGACAAGGTGGTGAAGATGATCGACGTCTTCCACGGCCTGCTGAAGCGCCTGATGCTGGTGCCGATCCCGACCGTGGCTGTGGTGAATGGCCCGGCGCTGGGTGGCGGCTGTGAACTGGCCATCGCCTGCGACATGGTGCTGGCGTCGGAAAAGGCCAAGTTCGGCCAGCCGGAGATCAAGCTCGGCGTCTTCCCGCCGATCGCCGCCATCCTGCTGCCGCGCCAGGTGCCGATGACCAAGGTGATGGAGCTGCTGCTCGGCGGCGGCATCATCGACGCGAAGGAAGCCCACCGCATCGGCATGGTGAATGCCGTGTTTGCGCCGGAAAGCTTTGCTGCCGATTGCGCGAAATACCTGGAGCAATTCACGACGCTGTCCCGCGTGGCCCTGCTGCATACCAAGAAGGCGGTCAAGGAGGCGGCCACCCGTCCGTTCTACGAGGCGCTGCACCACGTCGAACACCACTATTTGCATGAACTGATGGCCACCGAGGATGCCGTGGAAGGTCTGAATTCGTTCATGGAAAAACGCAAGCCTGTCTGGAAAAACAAATAAGGATATGACGATGATTCCAAGCACCATCAAGACCTGGCAGATGACGGTACCGGGGACGCTGACAAAAACCGAAATCCCGGTGCCGACGCTGCAACCCGGCGAAGTCCTGGTCGAAGTCAAGGGCTGTGGCGTCTGCCACACCGACCTGTCCTACTTCTACATGGGCGTGCGCACCGACCAGCCGCCTCCGCTGTCGCTGGGCCACGAGATTTCCGGCGTGGTGGTTGCCGGTGAGGCCAGTTACATCGGCAAGGAAGTCATCATTCCCGCCGTGCTCCCTTGCAACAAGTGCGAGCTGTGCAAGACCGGGCGCGGCAACCGTTGCCTGGCGCAGAAGATGCCCGGCAATTCGATGGGCATCTACGGCGGCTACTCCAGCCACATCCCGGTGCCGGCCGTTGACCTGTGTGTCGTCGGCAATCGCGGCAACGTGCCGCTGGAGCACCTCTCGGTGATCGCCGATGCGGTGACCACACCCTACCAGGCGGCGCGTCGCGCGCGGCTTGCCCCCGGCGATCGCGTCATCGTCATCGGCGCCGCCGGCGGCGTCGGCAGCTTCATGACCCAGGTGGCCAAGGGCATGGGCGCGGCGGCGGTGATCGGCATCGACATCAACGAGGAAAAGCTGGAGTTCATGAAGGGCTACGGCGCCGACTTCACCATCAACCCGAAGGGCAAGACGGCCAAGGAAGTCAAGGAAGCCTTCAAGACCTGGTGCAAGGAAAAGGGCCTGCCTTCCAACTACGGCTGGAAAATCTTCGAAGTGACCGGCACCAAGCCCGGCCAGGAACTGGCGCTGTCGCTGCTGTCCTTCACCGGCATGCTGATGGTGGTCGGCTACGGCACCGATGAGACCAGCTACATGCTGTCCAAGCTGATGGCCTTCGATGCCGAACTTATTGGCACCTGGGGCTGTCCGCCCGAGTTCTATCCGCAGGTGCTTGAAATGTGCCTCGACGGCCGCATCAATCTCGGCCCCTTCGTCGAGACGCGGCCGATGAGCCAGATCGAACAGGTGTTCGACGAGGCCCACCACGGCAAGCTCAAGCGCCGCGTGATTCTTACCCCCGATTTCTGACAACGCTCACCCACGAATTCACAGAGGAGAAACGACATGGCATTGGAATGGCTACGCAGGGAAAATGACCTCAAGGATCACCAGCTGATCGACAACAGTCACTTCGGTGGCGACGCGCCGACGGTGATCTACGAAGAGCGTCCGGTGCTCGACGACAAGGGCGCCGCCGTGGCGGGCCTGTACTCGGCCTGGATCTGGCTCAACAACCCGACCCAGTACAACTCCTACACCACCGACATGGTCAAGGGCGTGATCGCCGGCATGCAGCGCGCATCGAGCGATCGCAAGATCGTCGCCGTGGTGTTCACCGCGGTCGGCGACAAGGCCTTCTGCACCGGCGGCAACACCGCCGAATATGCGTCCTACTACTCAAAGCGTCCCAACGAGTATGGCGAGTACATGGACCTGTTCAATGCCATGGTCGACGGCATCCTCAACTGCAAGAAGCCGGTGATCAGCCGCGTCAATGGCATGCGCGTCGCCGGCGGCCAGGAAATCGGCATGGCCACCGACATCACGGTGACCTCCGACCTCGCCGTCTTCGGCCAGGCCGGCCCCAAGCACGGCTCGGCGCCGGTCGGCGGCTCGACCGACTTCCTGCCCTGGTTCCTCTCCATGGAAGATGCGATGTACAACTGCATCTCCTGCGAGACCTGGTCCGCCTACAAGATGAAGTCCAAGGGCCTCGTCACCAAGGCCGTGCCGGTGCTGAAGAAGGACGGCCAGTGGGTTCGCAACCCGCTGGTGCGCACCGACACCTATGTCGATGACGGCGAGATCGTTTACGGCGAGCCCGTCGCCGCCGACAAGGTCGCCGCCGCCAAGGCGCTGATGGCCGAGTGCAAGACCGACTTCGAACTGCTCGACGCCGAGGTCAATCGCCTGGTGTGGAAGTTCGCCAACCTGTTCCCGAACTGCCTGATCAACTCGATCGACGGCATCCGCGGCAAGAAGAAGTTCTTCTGGGACCAGATGAAGCTGCCGAACCGCCACTGGCTCGCGGCCAACATGAACCACGAAGCCTGGCTCGGTTTCAACGCCTTCGACGCCAAGAAGCCGACCGGCAAGGACGTGATCGACTTCATCAAGTTCCGCCAGCTGGTGGCGGAAGGCGCGCTGTTCGACGACAAGTTCGCCGAGCAGGTGATGGCGAAGCCGAAGGGCTGAGCTGATGCAACTCAAGGATAGAGTTGCGATCGTCACCGGCGCCGGGCAGGGCATCGGCGCCTGCGTGGCGGCAGCCTACGCCCGCGAGGGCGCCAGGGTCGCGGTGGTCGACATGAACGGCGAGGCGGCCGACAAGGTCGCCGCCCAAATAGTCGGCGCTGGCGGCACGGCGATCGGCGTCGCCTGCGACGTGTCGAACCGCGAGCAGGTCGAGGCCATGGCGGCGAAGGTCAATGCCGCCTGGGGTCGCATCGACATCCTGGTCAACAACGCCGGCATCACGCGCACCGCGATGCTGCACAAGATGACGCCGGAACAGTGGAACCAGGTGGTCGGCGTGCATCTCACCGGCGCCTTCAATTGCCTGCAGGCGGTGGTCGGCGGCATGATCGAACGCAAGTACGGGCGCATCATCTACGTCACCTCGGCGGCCGGCGTGCTCGGCACCATCGGCCAGATCAACTACAGCGCGGCGAAGGCCGGTATCCTCGGCATGACCAAGAGCACGGCGAAGGAACTGGCGCGCTACAACATCACGGCCAACGCCATCGCGCCGGGCGCGGCGACGCCGATGACCGAGGTGATCCGCACCGACGAGAAGTTCAAGGACAAGTACCTCGACCGCATTCCCCTGGGTCGCTGGGCCGAGCCGGAGGAAATCGCGCCGGTGTTCATCTTCTTCGCCTCGGACGCCTCGGCCTACGTCACGGGCCAAATCCTCGCCGCCGACGGCGGCATGACAATCCATTGACCCCAATGGCTTCGATGCACCGTAACGTATCATCAAGGTGAGCAACTTTGCCTCGCATAAATCGGGCAAATTGGCCCCATCCTCCCCTCGCGGGGAGGCTACTAATCGGCTCGCTGCGCTCGACAATTCATGGGTGCGGCGCTCGAAGTAATCAACGTAAAGGACACTAGCATGGCCGGTAAAGCAAGTTTCAACTGGGAAGATCCGCTGCTGCTGGACCAGCAGCTCACCGAAGACGAACGCATGGTGCGCGATGCCGCCGCCGCCTACGCCCAGGACAAGCTGGCGCCGCGCGTGCTGGAGGCCTTCCGCAACGAGAAGACCGATCCGGCGATCTTCCGCGAGATGGGCGAACTGGGCCTGCTCGGCACCATGATTCCCGAGGCCTACGGCGGCGCCGGCCTCAATTACGTCTGCTACGGCCTCGCCGCGCGCGAGGTGGAGCGCGTCGATTCCGGCTACCGTTCGATGATGAGCGTGCAAACCTCGCTGGTGATGGTGCCGATCAACGAGTTCGGCAACGAGGCGACCAAGCGCAAGTATTTGCCGAAGCTGGCGACCGGCGAACTGATCGGCTGCTTCGGCCTGACCGAGCCCAACCACGGTTCCGACCCCGGCAGCATGGTCACCCGCGCCCGCGCGGTCGACGGCGGCTACAGCATTTCCGGGTCGAAGATGTGGATCACCAACAGCCCGATTGCCGACGTCTTCGTGGTCTGGGCCAAGGACGACGGCGGCCAGATCCGCGGCTTCGTGCTGGAGAAGGGCTGGAAGGGCCTCTCCGCACCGGCGATCCACGGCAAGGTCGGCCTGCGCGCATCGATTACCGGCGAGATCGTCATGGATGAAGTCTTCTGTCCCGAGGAAAACGCCTTCCCCGACGTGCGCGGCCTCAAGGGCCCGTTCACCTGCCTCAACTCCGCCCGCTACGGCATCGCCTGGGGCGCGCTGGGCGCCGCCGAATATTGCTGGCATGCGGCGCGGCAATACACGCTGGACCGCAAGCAGTTCGGCCGGCCGCTGGCGGCGAATCAACTGATCCAGCTCAAGCTGGCCAACATGCAGACCGAGATCACCCTCGGCCTGCAAGGCTGCCTGCGCCTCGGCCGCATGAAGGACGAAGGCACGGCGGCGGTCGAGATCACCTCGATCATGAAGCGCAACTCCTGCGGCAAGTCGCTCGACATCGCCCGCATGGCGCGCGACATGCTCGGCGGCAACGGCATTTCCGACGAGTTCGGCGTGATCCGGCACGTGGTCAACCTCGAAGTGGTGAACACCTATGAGGGGACCCACGACATCCACGCGCTGATCCTGGGTCGGGCGCAGACGGGGATCCAGGCCTTCAGTTGATGGCGGGCCGGCTGCCAAACCGATCCGAAGCGTTGTAAAGTAATCGGCAAAACCCGCCACAGAGCGGACGAGGAGACTGTCATGTTGCAATTCAGCAGCGCCGATCACAGCACATCACCGCCGCGGGTGAGCATCCCGCGCCAGTACAACGCCGCCTGGGACCTGGTGCAGCGAAACCTGCAGGCCGGGCGGGCGGGCAAGACCGCCTACATCGACGACCACGGCAGCTATACCTTCGGCGACCTCGCCGAGCGGGTCAACCGCTTCGGCAACGTACTGAACGGCATCGGGCTGGAGCAGGAAGACCGGGTCATGCTGTGCCTGCTCGACACGATCGATTTTCCGACCACGTTCCTCGGCAGCATCCAGGCCGGCGTGGTGCCGATCGCCGCCAACACGCTGCTGACGACCGCCGACTACGACTTCATGCTCGGCGATTCGCGGGCCAAGGCCCTGGTGGTGTCCAAGGCCCTGTGGCCGCAGTTCGCCTCCATCGTCGGCAAGCACAAGACGCTCAAGCACGTGATCATCTCCGGCAGCGACGAGAAGGGCTATCCCAACCTGGCCGAACTGATGATGGGCGTCAGCCCGCGCTTCGAACCGGCGCCGACCACCTGCGACGATTTCTGCTTCTGGCTGTATTCCTCGGGCTCGACGGGAACGCCGAAGGGCACGGTGCACCTGCACTCGCACCTGATCCAGACCGCGGAGCTCTATGGCAGGGCGATACTCGGCATCCGCGAGGACGACCTGGTGTTTTCCGCGGCCAAGCTGTTTTTCGCCTACGGCCTGGGCAACGGCCTGACCTTTCCGCTGTCGGTCGGCGCGACCACGGTGCTGATGGGCGAGCGGCCGACGCCGCAGGCCGTGTTCCAGCGCCTGCGCGAGCACAAGCCGACGATCTTCTACGGCGTGCCGACGCTTTACGGCGCATTGCTGGCGAGCCCGGAGATGCTCGTCCGCGCCGAGGTGCCGCGGCTGCGCGTCTGCGCTTCGGCGGGCGAGGCGCTGCCGGCCGACATCGGCAAGCGCTGGACGGAACTGCTCGGCGTCGAGATCCTCGACGGCATCGGTTCCACCGAGATGCTGCACATCTTCCTTTCCAACCGTGCCGGCGAAGTGCGCTACGGCACCACCGGCAAGCCGGTGCCCGGGTACGAGGTGCGCCTGGTCGGCGAGGACGGCAGCGTGGTGGCCAGGGGCGAGATCGGCGAGCTGCAGATCAAGGGCCCGAGCGCCGCCGCGCTCTACTGGAACAACCGCGAGAAATCGCGCCATACCTTCATGGGCGACTGGACGCGCAGCGGCGACAAGTACATCGAGATCGAGGACGGCTACTACCAGTACTGCGGCCGTTCCGACGACATGCTCAAGGTTTCGGGCATCTATGTTTCGCCCTTCGAGGTCGAGGGCGCGCTGATGACCCATCCCGACATCCTCGAAGCCGCGGTGGTGGCGCATGCCGACACCGACCAGTTGATCAAGCCCAAGGCCTACGTGGTGCTCAAGCCCGGCGTCGCGCCATCCGACGAGCTCAAGCAGGCGCTGAAGGTGCATGTCAAGGAAAAGCTGGCGCCCTACAAGTATCCGCGCTGGATCGAGTTCGTCGCCGAGCTGCCGAAGACGGCCACCGGCAAGATACAGCGTTTCAAGCTGCGCTAATAGAACCTTCGCCCATGCGCGTCCTGATCATCGAGGACGACCTCGATATCGCCGCCAACCTCTACGAATTCCTCGAGGGGCGGGGCAACCTCGTTGATCTGGCGCGCGACGGCGTCACCGGCATGCACCTGGCGGTATCCGGCAACTTCGACGCCATCGTGCTCGACCTCGGCCTGCCCGGTGTCGACGGCCTGTGCCTTTGCCGCAAGCTGCGGCGCGAGGCAAGGCAGGATGTGCCGGTCCTGATCCTGACGGCGCGGGACATGCTGGATGACAAGCTCGCCGCCTTCGATTGCGGCGCCGACGATTACCTGGTCAAGCCTTTCGCGCTGCGCGAGGTCGAGGCGCGGCTGCACGCGCTGGCGGCCCGCCGCCGCGGCCGCGTGGTGGATCGCCGGATGTGTTACGAGGCCATCGAATACGATCCGGCCAAGCACTCGGTGACGGTGGAAGGCAAGGCGGTTCATCTGTCGCGCAAGTGCCTGCGCCTGCTCGAAATGCTGATTTCCGCCCCGCATCGCGTGTTCACCCGCACCGAACTGGAACACGAACTTTGGGGCGAGGAGCATCCCCAGAGCGATTCGCTGCGCAGCCACATGCACATGCTGCGCCGCGCCCTGACCGATGCGCGCGGCCATGCGCCGATAGAAACGGTGCACGGCGTCGGCTATCGCTTCGCCGTGAACGATGGCCGTCAGGCATAGCCTCCGCCTCAAGTTTGCGTTTACGTTTGCACTGGCCGGCCTGGTGCTGGTGCTGGTCCATGCCGTCGCCATCCACCAGCTCAACCGCCAGCAGGAAGCGCAACTGATCGACCAGATCGTTTCCGACGAGATGGAAGGCCTGCTCGAACAGTACGAACGCCAGGGCCGCCTCGACGGCCCGCCCTATCGTGCCCTGCAACGCTACCAGGTGCGCCCGGATACCGAGGCGCTGTCGCTGCGCAAGTGGTTCCGCGCCAGCTGGCTGGTGCAGGGCTTCGTCGCCCGCGACGACGCCGAGCGCGCCGAACTGCCGGCCGGACTGGGCAGCCTGGCGCCCGGCTTCCATGACGTCGGGCAGGGGGGCGACCGCTATCGCGTCGAAGTCCGCGAGATCGGCAGCATCGTCTTCGTCGTCGCCTACTCGGTATCGCTGCACGAGGAACGCGGATGGCATTTCACCAGCGCCCTGGCGCTCAGCGCGGTGATCACCGTACTGGTCACGGTACTGGTCGGGCTCTGGCTGTCGGGTCGCCTGACGCGCCAGATCGTCGACCTCGCGCATCGCGTGCGCCAGCTCGACGGCAAGCACGCCGGCGAGCCGCTGGAGCGCAATTACCCGGAGCGCGAAGTTGCCGAGCTGGCGGCGGCTTTCGACGGCTACCACGAGCGCACGGTGCGCCTCCTGGAGCGCGAGCGCGCCTTCACCGCCGACGTCAGCCACGAGCTGCGCACGCCGCTGACCGCGATCCAGACCACCTGCGAGCTGATGCTCGACGACGCCGACCTCTCGGCCAGGGTGCGCAGCCGGGTGGACAAGATTTCCGCGGCCACGACGCGGCTGACGGAACTGGTGAATGCCTTCCTGCTGATGGCGCGCGAGGAGGCCGACGGCATCAGCGGCGAGGTGGACCTGCGCGAATGCATCGAGGAGGCCGCCGAGAGCGTGCGCGAGCGCGCCGCGGCCAAGGGGCTGACGCTGCTGGTCGAGTCCGGTGCGGCGGTGCGGCTGCGGGCGCCGCGGCGGGCGCTGCAGGTGGTGCTGTCGAACCTGCTGGCGAATGCGGTGAGCTATACCGAGCGCGGCTCGGTGACGCTCAGCAACCGGGGCTGCGCCGTGGAGATCACCGATACCGGCCCCGGCGTTACGCCCGATCGCATCCCCGAGCTGTTCCGCCGTTTCCACCGCGGCGATGCGCGCGGCGGCGACGGTTTCGGCCTCGGCCTGGCCATCGTCAAGCGCATCTGCGAACAGGCCGGCTGGCGGATTACGGTCGAACCCCGGGAGGAGGGCGGCACCCGGGTCAGCCTGGCCCTGATTTGACGAAGATTTGACATTTCCATGACGGCGATTTGATGTTTGCTTCCTATACTGGCGCGACTTCCGGACAATCAAAAAACCCCACACCCGGGCGCGTCCCGGCTTGACGCAGCGGATTCGAGATGCTGTTATAGTCGTTCGCACCGCGGCGTGGCCGGAAGGCGGGCTGCACATCTAACCTAGGAGGAGAAAACAATGAGCCAGAACGACAAGGATGTATTCGATCGCCGCGAGTTCCTGAAGGGAACCGCCGCCGTCGCCGGCGCGGCCGCGGCGGGCACGCTGTTGCCGTCCGCGACCGCCCTCGCCCAGCAGGGCAAGCTCAAGGTCGGCCTGATGCTGCCCTACACCGGAACCTTCGCCCAGCTCGGCGTGGCCATCACCAACGGCTTCAAGCTGGCGGTGGAAGAGCGCGGCGGCAAGCTGGCCGGTCGCGAAATCGAATTCATCACCGTCGATGACGAATCCAATCCGGCCAAGGCGCCGGAGAACGTCAACAAGCTGGTGCAGCGCGACAAGGTCGACGTCGTCATCGGCACCGTGCATTCCGGCGTGGTGATGGGCATGGCCAAGGTGCTCAAGGAATCCGGCACGCTGTGGATCAACCCCAACGGCGGCGCCGGCGCCATGACGGGCGCCGCCTGCGCGCCCAACTTCTTTCGCACCTCGTTCTCCAACTGGCAGACCACGCATGCCCTGGGCAAGGTGCTCAAGGCCAAGGGCCACAAGAATGCCGTGTTCATCACCTGGAAGTACGCCGCCGGCGAGGAGATGATGGAAGGCTTCAAGGAAGGTTTCGAGAAGGAAGGCGGCAAGCTGGTCAAGGAGCTGTATACGCCCTTCCCGCAGGTCGAGTTCCAGGCGCTGCTGACCGAGATCGCCAGCATCAAGCCGGATGCCGTGGTGGCCTTCTTCGCCGGTGGCGGCGCCGCCAAGTTCCTCAAGGATTACCAGGCCGCCGGCCTCAAGGGCAAGATCCCGCTCTACGGCTCGGGCTTCCTCACCGACGGCGTGCTCGATGCCGTGGGCGATGCCGGCGAAGGCGTGGAAACCACGCTGCACTATGCCGACGGTCTCGACACCAAGAAGGACAAGGCCTTCCGCCTCGCCTACGCCAAGACCTTCAAGCTGCAGCCCGACGTCTATGCGGTGCAGGGCTACGATGCCGGCCAGCTGCTGGCGGCGGGACTGGAAGCCGTCAAGGGCAATGTCGCCGACAAGGTGGGCGTGATCAAGGGCATGGAAGCCGCCAAGATCGACAGCCCGCGCGGCGTATGGACGCTGTCCAAGGCGCACAATCCGGTGCAGGACATGTACCTGCGCAAGGTGGTCGGCAAGGAAAACAAGGTGCAGGGTGTGGCCTGGAAGGCGCTGGCCGATCCGGCGCGCGGCTGCAAGATGTAAAGGCGTTTCCCCGAACGGGGCGGTTGCCGCAACCGCCCCGTTTTTTCGCCTTCCACTTTTCCCATCCGCTTTCATCGCCGTAGCGCCACCGCCGACTTTCCGTGGATTTCGCCTTTTTCCTGATCCAGTTGCTCAACGGCCTGCAATACGGCCTGCTGCTGTTCCTCGTCGCCAGCGGGCTGACGCTGGTGTTCGGCATCATGGGCATCATCAACCTGGCCCATGGCAGCTTCTACATGGTCGGCGCCTACCTGGCGTGGTCGCTGGCCGGAATGACCGGCAACCTGGCGACCGCGATCCTGCTCGCGATCCCGCTCACCGTGGTGCTCGGCATGGCGCTGGAGCGCCTGCTGTTCCGCCACCTCTACCAGCGCGACCACCTCTACCAGGTGCTGCTGACCTACGGCCTGATCCTGGTTTTCGAAGAACTGCGCAGCCTGATCTGGGGCGACGACGTGCATGGCGTCGCGGTGCCGGCCCTGCTCAATGCCTCGATTTCACTGACGGAGAACCTCTCCTATCCGGTGTATCGGCTGGCCATTTCCGGCGTCTGCCTGCTACTGGCGGCCGCGCTCTATTTCCTGATCCAGAAGACGCGGCTGGGCATGATGATCCGCGCCGGCGCCAGCAATCGCGACATGGTGCAGTCGCTGGGCATCGACATCAAGCTGATCTACACCCTGGTGTTCGCGCTGGGCATCGCGCTGGCCGCCTTCGCCGGCATGATCAACGCGCCGCTGTCCTCGGTGTTTCCCAACATGGGCAGCAGCGTCCTGATCATCTGCTTCGTGGTCGTCGTCATCGGCGGCATCGGCTCGGTCAAGGGCGCCATGGCGGCCTCGCTGATGATCGGCCTGGCGGAAACCTTCGGCACGGTGCTGGTGCCGGAAGTGGCGGGCATGATCGTCTACGTGCTGATGGCCATCGTCCTCGTCTGGCGGCCGCAAGGCCTGTTCGGCAAGGCCTGAGATGGAATCCCGCGTGTCGCGTTACCTGCCGTACCTGGCCTTCGGCCTGCTGGCCCTGTTTCCCCTGACGGAAAGCACCTTCTACATGCAGTTGCTGACCAAGGTGCTGATCATGGCCATCTTCGCCATGAGCCTCGACCTGCTGGTCGGCTATACCGGCCTCGTCAGCTTCGGCCATGCCGCCTACTTCGGCCTCGCCGGCTATGCCCTGGCGCTGATGTCCCCTGGATACGATGCCGTCAGCCTGTGGTGGACGCTGCCGGCAGCGGTCGCGGTCTGTGCCCTGTTCGCGCTGTTTACCGGCATGCTGGTGCTGCGTACGCGCGGCATCTATTTCATCATGGTGACGCTGGCTTTCGCCCAGATGCTGTTCTTCGTCTTCCACGATACCAAGCTCGGCGGCGGATCGGACGGCGCCTACATCTACGTCAAGCCTTCCATGAAGCTGGGCGATTTCGAACTGGCCAATCTGGAAAAGCCCGCACAGTTCTACTGGCTGGCGCTGTTCCTCATGGCGGCGACCTACCTGCTGCTGCATCGCGTGCTCGGTTCCAGCTTCGGCCGCGCGCTGCTCGGCATCAAGGTCAACGAGCACCGCATGCGCGCCCTGGGCTTTCCGGTATTCCGCTACCAGCTGGCGAGCTTCACGCTGGCCGGTTCTCTGGCCGGCATCGCCGGCTACCTGGCGGCCATGCAGTACGGCTTCGTCAATCCTGAAATCCTGTCCTGGCACCAGTCCGGGGCGGTGCTGATGATGGTGATCCTGGGCGGCATGGGCACGCTGTACGGGGCGGCGATCGGATCCTTCGCCTTCATCGTGCTCCAGGAAGTGCTGTCGAACCAGGCCTGGTTCGGCGCCTGGGCCAAGCACTGGCAACTGGCGATGGGCATCCTGATCATGCTGGTGGCGCTGTATCTGCCGCAGGGCCTGGCCGGCCTCGCGCAGAAGTTCCGCGGCAAGCCCGCGCCGGAGGCCGCCGATGAGTGACAAGCCGCAGACCGTGAGCGGCGAACCCATCCTGCGCACGCAGGGTCTGACCAAGCGCTTTGGCGGCCTGGTCGCGGTCAGCGATGTGTCGCTCGACCTGCATGTCGGCGAAGTCCATGTCGTGATCGGGCCCAACGGCGCCGGCAAGACCACCCTGACCAACCTGCTGTCGGGCGATCTGCCGCCGACCTCGGGCCGGGTGATGTTCGGCGGCCGCGACATTGCCGGCAGCAGCGCGGACCAGATCTCGCGCATGGGCATCGGCCGCAGCTACCAGAAGACCAACATCTTCCTGCCCTTCACGGTTTTCGAAAATGCGCGCCTGGCCGCCCAGTCGCGCACGCCCCATGCGCTGAAGGTTTTCAGCCGCGCCGCCGATTTTGCCGAAATCAACCGGCGCGCCGACGCCGCGCTGGAAGCCGCCGGCCTTACCCATCGCGCCCAGCGCGTTGCGGCCACGCTTTCCCACGGCGAACAGCGCCAGCTTGAAATCGCCATGTGCCTCGCCACCCAGCCGCGCGTGCTGCTGCTCGACGAACCGCTGGCCGGCATGGGCCCGCACGAGTCGCAGCGCATGGTGGAACTGATCAAGAGTCTGACCGCGGACCACGCCATCATGCTGATCGAGCACGACATGGATGCCGTGTTCGCGCTGGCGCACCGGCTCACGGTGATGGTCAACGGCGAGGTGCTCGAATCCGGCACGCCGGCCGAAGTGCGCTCCAGCCCAGCGGTGCAATTGGCCTACCTCGGCGGCGAGGAACTGCTGCATGACTGAGACCCCCAACGCATCCGGCGTACCGGCCTCGGCGGCCGACACGCTGCTCGAAGGCAGCGGCCTGCATACCTTCTACGGCGTCAGCCACATCCTGCACGGCGTCGATTTCGCCGTGCGCCGCGGCGAGACCATCGGCCTCATGGGGCGCAACGGCATGGGCAAGACCACGCTGATCAAGACCCTGCTCGGCCTGGTGCGGCCGCGCGAAGGTCAGGTCAGGGTGCGCGGCGAGGACATGACGCAGGCCGCAACACACGCCATCGCCCGCCGCGGCATCGCCTACGTGCCCGAAGGCCGCGGCATCTTCCCCAACCTCTCGGTGCGCGAGAACCTGGTCATGGCCGCGCGCGCCGGCGTCGACGGCCGTCGCGAATGGGATTTCGACCGCGTCATCCAGACCTTCCCGCGCCTCGGCGAGCGCCTCGCCAACGGCGGCGCGCAGCTCTCCGGCGGCGAGCAGCAGATGCTGACCATCGGCCGCGCGCTGATGACCAACCCCGACCTGCTGATCCTCGACGAGGCCACCGAAGGCCTGGCGCCGCTGATCGCCCGCGAGATCTGGAACATCATCAAGACCATCCGCGCCTCCGGCATCGCCACGGTCATCGTGGACAAGAACTATGCGGCGGTGATGGCGCTGGCCGACCGCAGCGTGGTGCTGGTCAAGGGCAGGGTGGTGTTCTCGGGCGAGTCCCGGGAACTCGCGGACAACGAGGAACTGATGCACCGCTTTTTGGGAGTCTGAGTTCGTGCATTCCGGCTTCCTCACCGCCGGCGGCCACCGCCTCGAATACCAGCTGATCCCGGCGCACCAGATCAACCGGCCGACCCTGGTGTTGCTGCACGAAGGACTGGGCTCGGTGGCGATGTGGCGCGACTTCCCGGCGCGCCTCGCCGCCGCGACGGGCTGCCGGACGCTGGTGTATTCGCGCTACGGCTACGGCCAGTCCGATCTGTTGCAGGAGCCTTTCGGCACCGACTACATGCATCGCGAGGGCAGGGAGACCCTGCCCGAAGTGCTGGCCGCGCTGGAGATCGAAAACCCGGTGCTGGTCGGCCATTCCGACGGCGCCTCGATCGCGCTGCTGCACGCCGGCGCCGGCCATCCGTTGGCGGGCCTGGTGGTCATGGCACCGCACTGCTTCGTCGAGGACATTTCCATCAGTAGCATCGCCGCGGCCAAAGTGGCGTTCGAGACCACCGACCTGCCGGCCAAGCTCGGCAGGTACCACCGCGATGTCAATCGCACCTTCCGGGGCTGGAATGACATCTGGCTGCATCCGGATTTCCGCGCCTGGAACATCGAGGACTGCCTGCCGCACATCCGCTGCCCGATCCTGGCGATCCAGGGCGAGGACGACGAATACGGCACCATGGCGCAGGTCGAGGCGATTGCATCGGGGGCGCGCAACTCGGCGGGCGTCGAATTGCTGAAGCTCGCCGATTGCCGACACTCTGCGCACAAGGACCAGACCCAGGCGGTGATCGAGGCGGTCAACCGCTTCGTCGAGAACCTCGATCTCGCCGTGCCGCCGGCGCCGACTTTCTGAGCCGGCAGGGCGGCATGCTTGCTGTCCTGGCCCATGACGTTTCCTTGCATCATCAAGCCGATGCAACGGAATGATGTGAGAGCGCTTTTTGACCCGCGGCGAACTCGATCAGATCACCACCAGTTCAACCCGCTTGCCCAACGCATGCAGGGCACGCTCCAGGGCGGGAACCTTGGTTCCGTGCTTCGGGTCAAGCATCCGCCTGGCTTCCTTTTCGTTCAGGCCCAGCCGGCGCGCAAGCTCCGCCTTGGATACGTTCTGCTCCTGCATCGAAATGTATAACGCCGCTTTCATCGCCGTGCCGACCGGCAGACCGGCAAGATACTCGCCGCGTTTTCTGGCGGACGGCACCGGAATGTTGATGCCATCCTCGATCCGCATTTCGATGGCCGCTTCCAGAGCGCCCTCAGCCTCGCTGATGGCGTCCTCGGTCGTCTCGCCCTGGGTCACAAGTTCCGGGACATCACGGCAGGTGACGACGAAGCCACCATCTTTTTCGTCCGGGGTCAGGGTCACGGGATAGGTGAATCGCTGCATGATCTGCTCCTAGGTCAAGTCGTTTACCGTCAGGCCCAATTGTTTGAGCATGCCGTGATACGTGCCGGTTTTGAGTTCGTCCTTGAGATTGCGCACCGTGGTCCTTTTGTCGCCGTACTTGAGGACACCATGCGAACCCTTGCCCATATCGGGGTGCCAGGAGCAGGCAACGGATTTCTCCTTCGCCAGCTTTTGAATTCTCTTGAGGAACTCGCTACCTTTCGTGGTTCGCAGTATCGGACAATATTGTCCGCATTGCAACCGCCTTGGCGCTCTTGATTTTGTTGACCGTGACTGTATCCAAGAGGCGTGTCAGCAGTGCATCGATATCGCCGTACCGCCGGCGCCGACTTTCTGATATTTCTCAGGCCACCGTTTTGCCGCGCGAACCCGAGCTTGGCACGTTGCCGGGTGTCAGGTGGTCGATGACCACCGGCGGCCGGTTAGGAAATTGCGCCACCAGTTCCAGCTTGCCGCCCATCGCCTCGACGTAGCGGCGCAGCGTGGAGAGCAGCATGTCGCTGCGCTTTTCCAATCGCGAAATGGTGTCCTGACCCACGCCCAGAGAGGCGGCAAGGTCTTGCTGGGTTTGTGCCACGGCCTGGCGCAAGTCTTTCAGCGTCGCCAGTTCGCCCGCGCGTGCCTCGATGGCGGCGCGGCGCTTGGCCGGAAGTCGCTCCAGCAGGTGATCAAGTTTTTTTGCCATGTCCATGCTCCTTCTTCGTTGCGGCCAGTGTGACCAGATGGGCGTCAAAGCGCGCGTCCGCCAATGCAATCAGCCGTTTGTAAAAGCGCCGTTGATCCGCGCCGCCCTTGTCGCCGCCCACCAGCAGAATCGCCTGCCGCGCCGGGTCGAAGGCAAAGGCGACGCGTCATACTTCGCCCGCCCAGCCAAAGCGCAACTCCTTCATGTTGGCGTGCTTCGAGCCCTTCAGCGTATCCACTGTCGGCCTCCCCAAGCCGGGGCCGAAATCCCGCAGCAGCAGAGCATGGGCCAGCAGTTCATCCTGCAGGGATTCGGCCAGGGCCGCGAATTCGGCGGCGAAATCGTCGTGAAAGAGGACGGTCCAACTCATATACGAATTATGTACTTAAAACCATATTCGTTCAAGTGGCCCGATGAATGCAGTCGCCCGATGAACTCGTGTCGCCGTACCACCAGCGCCGACTATTGGCGTTGTCGCATTGCCGGCCGAGGAGGGCGGTTTGATCGACGAATTGATCCTCTCTACCCTTCAGGAACAGGCAATGACCTTGGGCGCAACGGGTTCCGACCAATGACGTGAATGTGCCCTGAGCGGCCTGATGATGTTCTCATGGGCTACGGCAGGTTACTGATCCTATAGCTGCCGCTCACCTGAACCATCCATCCGACAGCAGTTCGGCCATAACGGCCGTTGGCCTAACGCGCTCAATCGGGCTGCAATCCTGCGCTTACCAGCCGTTCAGCCCGAAGAGGTCGCGAACGGCGGCTTTCCTATCTGGCGAATGCCTACTCCGTGCCCAAAACGGCCGGTCGCCCCTCGGAGCGTTCAAAGACGGGTAACTGAGGACAGCAGCCATTCCGGCAAGATGCTCACTGACAGGACCTCGGCCAAAACGGCCATTGGCCTGAGGCGCTCAAACGGGCAGCAAACCGCCGCTTTCCAGCCGTTCAACCTTGAATGATCACCAACGGCAGCATTTCCTTCTGTCGAATGCGTACTCCGTGCCCGAAGCGGTCCTTGGCGTTTTGGAAAAGCAGACCTTCAACGCTTGAGTTGGGCGAACCTTTGCTGCGTGGCTTTCCTCGCAACAACGCAAGCTGACGTATTCTTGGCCTATATGATTTCAACAGTCAGCAGCGGATCGAATGACTGATTTTCGTTCAGCCCGTCCTTTGCGTAGCCCCTGGGGTTGCACAGCACCCGCGTGCCATTGATTTCGTAGTTTGAGCTGTCGTGTAAGTGGCCGTGCACCCACAGGCAGGCGCGTTCGTGACCCACTAGGTATTCGGCGTCAGAGACGAAGTTGACGTTGAGAGCGGAGCCAGCAAAACGGGCGGGGACACTGCGCAACGAAGGAGCGTGGTGCGTGACTACCACCGTTGAGCCGCCAAAGGGCTGGCGTAGCACTGAGTCTAACCAGCTGGCATTGCGCGCAAACAGCGCGGCTGAGTCTTGTGGTGTGAATAGCCGTCTGTCGGGCGGCTCATCGTTGTAGATACGACTAAAGTCTCGGTTGAACGCCAGCGATTGCGCTATGGCGCTAGTTTGTTCGGCTCCAGTGCCTGCGGCGAGAAAGTCCGTCCACAGCGTGCTACCCACAAAACGAACGCCATGCCACTCCAGTACTTGGTTGTCTAGCACATGGATGTTTGTACCTTCTGCCAGCCGCTGCAGTTCTTGTACCGTGGCCTGGAAGCTGGAGCCGTAGAACTCGTGGTTGCCCGGGACGTATACAGCAGGTTTGCCCAGTGCCAGAATCCATGCGATAGCCTCTACCGGGCGAGCAATATCGCCTGCAAGAATGACCACATCCGCGTCGGTTTGTGGCGGTGGCATGTCGTGCACACTCAGGTGTAGATCCGAAAGGATGTGGAATTTCATTGTTACCTCCGTTTCACATAATAACGGCTTTGGAATTTACGGTGGACACATTGTTTTCCAGCCTAATGCGCCCAGCGTGAAGTGAGCTGCACCATTGCGGCATAAGCTGGCCGGGTGCCTGCCTCGCAACCGATTGTCATCGTGCTGGTCTTTCGCGCTAACGGCTGCTTCGAGCAAAGTTGTCCTGGGTCCGCTCCTGGCCGGCAGGGTGTGGTTACCACCGGCCGCTTTGTAGCAATCAAATCACAGAACCGGAGTTTTGGCTGAGCGGCCGGTCTGGAGAAACCTGGATGGCCGGAATGTGCACCGAGCACTCATTCATTGAAAATGGAAGCTGACATTCACGTGGCTTGCAGTTCAATGGCGGCAACCTGCGCGACACCGGACATTGATATCAACCAACTTCAACGGCCGTTCAGGCCGAGGTACTTCCGTAGGCCATCCGGCAGCTTTCAGATTTAAGCGGCCCTCTGAATGACAACCTCCGGCGAAGGGTGACAGACCGCTCCTGGCCGGTTGGGTGAGTAGGCGTTTCAGCCAGTAAGCCGACACTCCCCGACACCTAAAATTTTCAATGGCTGCAATGTGGCTGCATGTGACTGCTGATTAGACTTCTGTGACGAACTGCTCGCGCGGACGGCGTACCTTCTTGAGTTTAACCAGCCAGTCACCTTCTTCTTGGCGATAGCCCAAGGGAAGAATCGCCACACTACGCAGACCCCGCGCAGGCAGACTCAGAATCTCGTCGAGTGCCTTGGGGTCGAACCCTTCCATGGGGGTGCCATCCACTTCTTCAAAGGCCGCTGCGATCAATGCCGCCGACAGCCCAATATAGGCTTGCCGTGCGGTGTGCTGGAAGTTGACCTCTGCGCTGCGCTGCGGGTAGCTATCCAGCAGCATGTTCCGGTAGTTCTCCACCCTTCATTCTTGACGCCACGCACCTCGTTGGTCAGGTCAAACATGTGATTGATACGCTCAGGTGTGTAGTTATCCCATGCGGCAAAGACCAGCAAGTGCGAGCAATCCGTTATCTGACTCTGGTTCCACGCGATAGGCTTAATGCGTGTGCGCACCTCGGCACTGGTGACCACCACAATCTCGAAGGGTTGCAGCCCGCTCGAAGTGGGAGCCAAACGGGCAGCTTCAAGGATGCGCTCAACCTTTTCTTGCGACACCCTTTTGCCCGGGTTCATCTTCTTGGTGGCGTAGCGCCAATTCAAGCAATCAATCAACGCGGTAGTTTGGGGCATGAGAGATTTCCTTGGTTTGAGATTTAGGGGTTGCATTACGCAAGTAATGGCCGAGAGCCAGCTACGACGTTTTATAGGGTATCGGCCAGATGCAGCCAAATTTCATTTCGCCGCAAGAACCATGGCGTGAAGGGGGCGTTGTAGCGGGAGTAAATGGGTTCGCCCACCCAATTCAGATTGGCCGCGCGCAAAGCAGTCTGCAGTTCGGCCAAGTGCTGGTTATAGTTGGCATCTGACCAAAATCCCGAATAACGAATGACCGCCACGCGACTGGGTGCAATGTCGCGCAGTGTAACCCGCGTATCTAGAGGCTCGGGGGCGCTGGCTCGTGTTACGCCTTTTGGCAGCACGAACTGAACCCGAAAGCCGCCAGGTGCGACTGTTTGGGTGACGGGTGCGGTCATCTCTAGCGTGACCGGCTCAGCGGCCTGCGTGACCGGTGCAGTCATGGCAAACTTTTGTGTGCCCGTGTTCTTGCCAAAGATGTAGCCCGCCAGAATCGGAAAGGCCAGATTCCCAGCTTCTTCAGCTGGCCCAGGCACTACGACCTCGGCGACTGAGTATGTTGCATATTCGCGTAGTTCGATATTGTCGAGCGTCTGGACTACCTTGTAGTCGGGCTCTTCTGTGGCATGGCTGGGCATAGGATGGACGAACAAGATGAGAGCAGATAGTGCAGCCCAAGCGGTGACATGGGACATCACGCATTTTTGAGCTGCACGCCATGCAGCAATTGCCAGTCCATATTTATATTCCGTGTTCTAGGTGGCTATGGGTTTGCAGTATGGGGTATTCATGAATGATTGAACGTGCGATAGCGAACATGAAGCGCCGAATGTACATATTTCAGCCTCATTGCAATGTTTGGCGACTGTTCCACTCGAATACCCGCCACTGAACCGCTGATGGCTCGACCGGTAGCAGAGGACACAGTCCGGCAATAGACTGATAAACCAAGCGGTCGTTCGAGTTGACTTGCGAACCTACGACCGCTGGCCTGCCGGACGTCTGCAATCCCCCCGCGACACAGCCATGTGTCAGTTGTTAGACAAAAGCCTACGTAATCCCAATAAACCAAGGAGCGGGCCTGGCAGCAATAGCCAAGCGATGTCGGCACCCCAATCAACTAGCCAACGTGTACTAAGTTGTATGGAGATCATGGTTATAGCAAAGCCGATGGCATTTTGAAAAGCGAGTGCACTACCAACTATATCTGGCGGGCAGGCACGAGCCGACATTGCCGAAAAATGGGGCGAATCCGCTACCACGCTAGCTCCCCAGAGGAGGAGCAAAGCAATCTTTGCCGAACTCGGCCAGTCGCTTGTGAGAGGATATAAAGTGCAACACAAGGCAGATATGGCGAGCGCTGAGGCCGCAACACGGGCGCTACCGATACGCTTGCTCCACCACCCACCTAGTATGCAACCACCTGCACCGATACCGATGATCAGGAAAGCGAAGCCGAAAAGAGGGGGCGTTGCTTGTTTAGCTAACCCTGATAGAACAACAAACGCAGGCACCAGTGTCCAAAAGGCATAGAGCTCCCACTGGTGGCCGAAATAACCGAATGCCGAAGCTCGAAATTTTGGGTCTGTAAATATTAGCAATACGCGCCCAAGCCGTAGAGGAGGTGAGTCGTGACGCCTCCTAAGATGCGGCCCATCACCAAGGAAAAAGATCATTACTGCAGCAAGGAGTGCCAAACAAGAGGATATTGTTAAGGTTAATTGCCATGATGCGCTTTCACCAAAAAAACGGATTCCATGCGGCAAAGCGGTGCCTAGAGTGAGCATGCCAACCAGCCAAGCTAGCGCTACACCTGCTCGCTCTGGCACCCAACTCACCACCAGTTTCATCCCAAGCGGATAAATTCCAGCCAAACAGAGCCCTACCGAGAAACGCAGCAATACCCCACTGGCCATGCCGACCGAAAGCCAAGCGAATGCAGTGTTGAGTAGCGCTCCAAGCGTGGCACAGACTGCAAAGATGCGACTTGCAGGGAATCGGTCGGCAAGTCCAGAAATTGAGAGGCTTAGCGTACCTACGATAAATCCGAGCTGAACGGCATTGGTCAGTGTGCCAATGTCTGCCGGTGTAATACCCCAACTGCGAATCAGGTCATCTGCAGCACTATTAGCGGAAAACCACAAGGAAGCGCCGAAAAGTTGAGCGATAACAATCAGAAATACCGGGTGCCGCATATTGGCAAATCGGGAATAAAGAAAAGAGAGCAGGATAGCGCGAAAATACGCCTCTTATGAGCCTCGCCACATTTGATCTCCAACACACCGGCATCTGCCAAAGGTGCTTCGCTCAGCATAAGTTGTAATTCATTCTACAAAAAGTTGCCGTAAAGCCTGACCGGCAGCTAACCGCCTCATTGCCGACTGAGTCAGCCAGCAAGCCGAACGGCGGCAGTGGCCGACCAACAGCCCGACAACCAATTGGGCTGAACGGCAGGTATTTGATGAGTTACCCGCCGTTCAAACGCATCTGTTTTCGGAGGCCGCTACGGCTGTTGATGGCCGAACTGAGACCGCCAGTTTCACCACAAACCACCCTGACAGCAAAAGTCGGCGCTGGCGGCACGGCGACTCATGCTGTCGTGGAATCGATGTCACGCCCCTTGAGTTGCTTTTCGCAGATCTTTGATCAACAAGTGCAGGTGGTACGGGTCGGTCGGGCTTGGATCAAAATCGAAATGCTCATAGAAGCGCCGGGCCTCGTCGTCCTTGGCATGAACAATGACCGCGCGGATACCGGCAATATCGGCAGCCTGAAGAGTTCTGGCAAGAGCATCGTGCAGCAGGGCCACGCCCAACCCTTTCCGTTTGGCCCCGTTGTCGACAGCCAGCCTGGCGAGCAACATTACCGGGACAGGATGGCGGGCCAAACCTTTCACCATTCGCGCGGGTGCCTGAGAATGGGCAACCGCACCGACTGCCAGGCTGTAATAGCCGACGACCTTTTCGTCGGTTAGCGCCACATAGGTCTGTGCGCTACCGGCAGACTGGCTGTTGAGAGCGAAACGGGAAATGAAACGATTGAGATCGTCATAGCCACAGTCAAAATCCTCGACTACGTGGGTGCGATCAAGCTTCTGAATGCTCCAACCGGCATTCCGTGCCACCATTACTTGCCCGTTTTCATCAGGCGGGAAAGCCGCGGCCGGGCGCGCGGCGGCGCGTCAAGCGCGGCCTGAAATGCCTGCCATTGGGCGTCATCGAGAATGAACAAGCGCCGGTCCGCCAGGGTCTCGGCGGCAGACGTCAAGCCACTGTCCAGCAGAAATTCGCTGACTGTTTTGTCCTGGGCTCGAGCAGCCGCCTGGATCATCTCCTTGGCGGCAGGCGAGATACGCAAATCGACCCGTTGTGTCTTCGAGGAAGCGAGCATGGTGTCACCTCTGAGGATAGCGGAAGCACAGTATATCGTGTGTCCAATCGCCGTACAACGGTTTCGGATTGGAGGCTGATGTCCAGTGGCTCTTTGTAGCCGAACTGAGCCAGCCACCAAAGACCGACACAGCATTTCCGCTTCCCGGATTCATCGCCGTCCCGCTGGCGCCGACTTTCCGGTCACGCCGAAAACAATTCCATGAACTGCTGGCGCAGCCAGCGGTGGCCGGGGTCGTCGTGGTAGCGCTCGTGCCAGCACTGGCGGATGTCGAAGGCGGGGATGTCCACCGGCAGCGGCAGCAGCTTGACCGCATCCTTCGGCGAGATCTGGCTGCCGACGCTGTGCGGGACGATGGCGATCAGATCAGAGGCGGCGACGATGCTGGGCAGCACGAGGAAGTTCTGCACCCGCAGCGCGATGCGGCTTTCCAGGCCGTGGGCGACCAGGGTGCGCTCGATGATGCCGTGGCCGGTGCCACCCGGCATGGCGATGGCATGGCTGGCGGCGGCGAACTGGCGCGCCGTGAGGCGCGCGCCTATGCTCGGGTGGTCGCGGCTGAGGATGCAGACGTAGCGGTCGCGGAACAGGCGCTGCTGGTAGAAGCCGGCCTCGAAATCCGGCAGGTTGCCGATGGTCAGGTCGGCCGCGCCGCTGCGCAGGGCCTCGCGCGCCTCGTCGGTGGACAAGGCGAGGTTGCGCAGGCGCACGCGCGGCGCGCTGCGGTTCAGGCGCGCCAGCAGGCGCGGCAGGAAGAAGGCTTCGCCGAGGTCGGTGATGTGGATGGCGAAATCGCGTTGCGAGGTGGCCGCGTCGAATTCCTGGCGGCCGGCCAGCGAGGCGCCGATCGCCGCCAGCGCGGCGCGGATCGGCTCGGCGATGCTTGCGGCATAGGGCGTCGGCGCCACGCCGTTGCCGAGGCGCACGAACAGGCGGTCGCCGGTGGCCTTGCGCAGGCGCGCCAGGGCGTTGCTTACCGCCGGCTGCGAGAGGTCGAGGCGGCCGGCGGCGCGGCTGATCGAGCCTTCGCCGAGCACCGCGTCGAACACCACCAGCAGGTTGAGGTCGAAATCCTTGATATTCATTTGGTGAATGTATTGTATTCATGTCATTCACTAGGCGCAATGCGGAATCTGGCCTAGAGTCCGCCCATCACAGACCGGGATCACCCGGCCAAGACGAGGAGGCAAACATGCTCGAAGGCTGCGTACCCTGGCCCGCCGACGTGGCGGCGCGCTACCGCCGCCAAGGCTGGTGGCAAGGCATCACGATTGCGCAACTGCTGGAGCGTACTGCCGCGCGGCTTCCGGACAAGACGGCGCTGGTCAGCGGCGATCTGCGCCTGAGTTACGCCGACCTGGTCGCCGGTTCGCGGCGCCTGGCCTGCGGCTTCCTCGATGCCGGCATCAAGGCGCAGGATCGCGTGGTGCTGCAACTTCCCAACGGCCCTGAATTCGTCTTCGCCTACTTCGCCCTGACTTGCATCGGCGCGATTCCGGTGATGGCATTGCGCGCCCATCGCCATAGCGAGGTCCGTCACTTCCTCAAGGCTTCCGGCGCCACGGCTTACGTCATCCCCGACCGCATCGGCAGCTTCGACTACCGCGAGATGGCGCGCGAAGTCGGGCCCGAGGCGCCGGCCCTGCGCCATGTCTTCGTCGCCGGCGAGCCGGGCGCGGGGCAGATCGACCTGCGCGCGCTGCTCGCCGCGCCGCTGACGGAGGCCGACGTCGCGGCGCGGCTGGCCGGCCACGAGCCCGATCCGGGGGAGGTCACCCTCATGCTGCTTTCCGGCGGCACGACCTCGCTGTCGAAACTGATCCCGCGCACCCACGAGGATTACGTGCTGAATGCCCGCCTCTGCGGCCGTGCCGGCGGCTTCGACGAGGCCACGGTGTTCATGGCCATCCTGCCGCTGGGGCACAACTACAACCTGGCGTCGCCCGGCATGCTCGGCTGCTTCTACTACGGCGGCACAGTGGTGCTGGCGCCCTCGGGCGACGCGGCCGAGGTGTTCGCGCTGGTGCAGCGCGAGAAGGTCAGCGTGGTCGCCGCCGTGGTGCCGCTGATCTCGAACTGGCTGAATTCGCCGGTTCCCGACAACTACGATTTGTCATCGCTGAAGGTGATCCAGAACGGCGGCGCGCGCCTGGCGCCCGAGCTGCGCGGGCGGATGCGCGAGCGCTTCGGCTGCCTGCCGCAGGAAATCTACGGCACGGCGGAGGGCCTGATCAACATGGTACCGCTCGACGCGCCCGACGACATGCTGCTCACCAGCTCCGGCGTGCCGGTGTGCGAGGACGACGAGATCAAGGTGGTGGACGACGACGGCAACGAGGTGCCCGACGGCGAGCCCGGCGAACTGGTGACGCGCGGGCCCTATACCATCCAGGGCTACTACAACGCACCGGAAAAGCAGGCCGAGGCCTTCACGCCCGACGGCTTCTACCGCATGGGCGACATCGTGCGGAAAGTCGGTCGCCACGTGTTCACCGAGGGCCGGCGCAAGGACCTGATCAATCGCGGCGGCGAGAAGATCAGCTGCGAGGAAGTCGAGAACCTGATCTTCGGCCATCCCAAGGTCAAGGCCGTGACACTGGTGGCGATGCCCGATCCGGTGTTCGGCGAGAAGGCCTGCGCCTTCGTCATCGCCAGGGATGGCGAGACCCTGGGCTTCGAGGAACTGATCGCCTTCCTGCGCGCGCAGAAGATCGCCAGCTTCAAGCTGCCGGAGCGGCTGGAAGTGGTCAAGGAGTTTCCCCTGAGCCCGGTGGGCAAGATACTCAAGCGACAACTGCGCGAGATGATTGCGGCGAAGATCGAAGCCGAACAGGCCGCCGCATGAAGCTGCGCATCATTGGCGGCGGGCCCGCCGGGCTTTACTTCGGCGCGCTGATGAAGCGCGAGAATCCGGCGCATGACGTGATGGTGTTCGAGCGCGGCCCGCGCGACGCGACCTGGGGTTTCGGCGTGGTTTTCTCGGATCGGGCGCTGGAGTTCCTGCGTGCCGACGACGAGCCGATGTACCAGCTGCTGACGCCCTTGATGGAGACCTGGCCCAACCTGACCATCGTGCATAACGACACGCCGGTGCCGATCACCGGCAACGGCTTTGCCGCGATCGGGCGGCTGGAGTTGCTGGGCCGCCTCTACGCCCATGCCGAGGCGCTGGGCGTAAGAATCGAGTTCGACAGCGAGGTGACGTCGCTCGATGATCCGGCGCTGGCCGGTGCGGACCTGATAGTCGGCGCCAATGGCGCGTTCTCGTGGGTGCGCAACGAGCACGAGACCGAGTTCGGCACCGAGACCGACCTGCGTCCCAACCGCTTCATCTGGTACGGCACCCGCAGGGTCTTCGACAGCCTGTCGCTGACCTTTCGCGAGACCGAACACGGCGTTTTCTGCGCCCACCATTACCGCTATAGCCCGGGCATGAGTACCTTCCTGGTCGAGGTTACGGACGCGACCTGGCAACGGGCCGGATTCGCCCGCATGGACGAGCAGGAGACCATTCGTCATTGCGAACAGGTGTTCGCCAGGGACCTGGAGGGCAAGTCCATTCTTTCCAACAAGTCCTGCTGGCGCCAGTTTCCGGCGATCACCAACCGGCAGTGGAGCTTCGGCAATGTCGTCCTGATGGGCGACGCCCTGCGCACGGCGCACTTTTCGATCGGATCGGGGACGCGCCTGGCCATGGAAGATGCCATTGCGCTGTGGAAGACCTTGCGCGATGCGGGCAGCCTGCCGCAGGCCCTGGCGCTTTACCAGGAACGCCGCCTGCCGCCGATGAAAAAGATCCTCGATGCTGCCAGCGCCAGCATCCGCTGGTACGAGCGGATGGACGAGCTGATCAAACTGTCGCCGATCGATTTCGCCTACAGCTACATGACGCGTACCGGCCGGGTCGACCATGAGGAAATGACGCGCCGTGCCCCCCGGCTGGCGATGGCATGGGAGCACAGTCATCCCGAAATCTTTGGGGCGTCGTATTGACGCGCTCTTGCTTTGAGCTTAATGTATACAGTATCCACTAAGACATTCAATGCCCGGCCAATCGCCGGGCCATCAGGAGGAATTGCCGTGACAACAATCGCCGTGAAACGACCGGGGGAAGCCAGGCTCAAGGATTTGTTCAAGCCGGGTAAAGTCGGCAAGTTCGAGGTCAAGAACCGCATCAAGTACGGCGCCTGCTGCGTCTCCAATTACAACGGCCGCGACGGCACCATCACCCCGCGCGAACTGGCGCGGGTGCGCGTCATCGCCGGCACCGGCTGCGGCCTGATCACCAACCAGGGCGCCTATCCCGACCCGTGGGGCGAGGGCAAGGCCTACTTCCGCCAGGTGGCGATCCACGACGACAAGTTCCTGCCGCAGTTCGAAATGATCGCGCGCTACATCCACGATGCCGGCGCCATGGCCATGCAACAGATCCTGCATGCCGGCCGCTACGGCGGCATCGACCTCGGCTATTGCATCCAGCCTTCCGTGGTGCCGCAGACCCTGCCGCATTTCCGCCCGCCGCGCGAGATGACCAAGGAGCAGATCGCGGTCACGGTCAAGCAGCACGCCGATGCCGCCAAGCGCGCCATCCGTGCCGGCTTCGATGCCACCGAGATCACCAGCTTCATGGGGTATCTCTTGGCCAACTTCAACTCGCGCTTCACCAACCAGCGCACCGACGAGTACGGCGGCTCGGTGCAGAACCGCGGCCGCTTCATGCGCGAACTGATCGACGCCATCAAGCAGGCCACCCCCGACAATCCGCTCTCCGTGCGCTTGAACGGCGCCGAACTGATGGACAAATGGGGCGGCAACACCCAGGACGAATCCTTCGAACTCATGCAGCAGGCCGTCGATTGCGGCGTGGACATGATCTCGGTCACCGTCGGCTGGCAGGAAGCGCCGGAATCCTCCTTCGGCCGTGACGTCGAACCCGGCTACTGGAACTTCCTCTCCGAAAAGGCGAAGAAGATGTTCCCCAACGTGCTGGTCGCCTTCGGCAACCGCCTGCCCGATCCGGCGATGGCCGACCAGTGCGTGCGCGACAATATTTTCGACTACTGGGAAGTCTGCCGTCCGCTGCTGGCCGACCCGGAGATGATCCACAAGGCCGCCGAAGACCGCATGGAGGAAGTGCGCCCCTGCATCGGCTCGCTCAACTGCCTGTCGCGCCTGTTCCGCGACCTGCCCTACACCTGCACCATGAACCCGATGCTGGGCCATGAAGTCGAGCCCGAGTACCACGTCACCGAGGCCACCGAGAAGAAGCGCGTGATGATCATCGGCGCCGGCCCCGCCGGCATGGAAGCCGCGATCACCGCCCGCCGCCGCGGCCACACGGTGACCGTGTTCGACAAGAACGACAAGATCGGCGGCAACCTCGCCGCCTACGCCGGCAACGACCTGGCGCGCCCGGCCGACCTGCAAAGCGTGATCGACTACTACGGCGTGATGGCGAAGAAGCTCGGCGTCGAAGTGCGCCTCAACACCGAGGCCAACGCCAAGTTCATGAGGAGCGTGCTGCACGAATACGATGCCTGCATCGTCGCCGCCGGCGCCCGCACCGACCTCGAATCCTTCCGCTACATGCCGGGCAGCGAGCTGCTGATCGACGCGCTGGAAGTCGCCCACCGCCGCAAGCAGGTCGGCAAGCGCGTGGTGATGCTCGGCGGCGGCGCGATCGGCCTGACCATCTCCGAATTCCTGCAAAAGGCCGGCCACGAAGTCACCGTGGTCGAGAAGGACAAGCGCATCGGCGGCGACATCATGCCCACCTTCAAGTGGCGCCATACCGCCTGGGTCGACGAGCTCGGCATCAAGACCATCTGCTCGGCGCAACTGGTCAAGGTCACGGCCGAGGGCGCGACGGTAAAGACGGCCAAGGGCGAGGAGGTTTTCGTGCCCTGCGACAACGTCATCGTCTCCAGCCCGCGCAAGGCCAACCACGACCTGTTCTACGAATTCCAGTGGATGATCGACGAACTGCACGGCGGCGGCGACGCCACGGTGCCGCGCGGCCTCGATGCGGCGATCCAGGAGGGCTACAAGCTCGGCGTTCGCATTTGATCGGAGGCGGCCATGGCTTATTCGGCGCATGTCGATACCTTTACCCGCGACAACCTGCCGCCGCCCGAGCGGCGCAGCCGGAGTTCCTGTTCGAGCTGCCGGAGCTGAAGTTTCCCGAGCGCATGAACTGCGCGACGGAACTGCTCGACCGGCACGTCGCGGAAGGCCGGGGAGGGCGCGTCTGCATCCAGGCGCCGAACCTGCGCTGGACCTACGCCGACCTGCAGGAGAAGGCCAACCGCATCGCCAACGTGCTGGTCAATGAGCTCGGCATCGTCCCCGGCAATCGCGTGCTCTTGCGCGCGCCGAACAACCCGATGATGGCCGCCTGCTGGTTCGCGGTGATGAAAGTCGGCGCTGTCGCCACGGCGACCATGCCGCTGCTGCGCGCCAAGGAACTCAAGCATGTCATCGCCAAGGCGAAGGTGAGCCACGCCCTGTGCGACCTGCGCCTGGCGGAAGAACTCAAGCTGGCCGCCGCCGACTCGCCCGAGCTGAACTGCGGCACATCCGCTGGTTCAACGATGCCTCGGCCGACGGCCTCGAAGCGGCGATGGCGAAGCAGTCCGCCGAATTCAGCAATGTCGATACCGCGCGCGACGACACCTGCATCCTCGCCTTCACCTCGGGCACCACCGGCCAGCCCAAGGCCACCATGCACTTCCACCGCGACGTCATGGCCTCCTGCGTCTGCTGGCCGCCCCACGTGCTGCGGCCGACGCCCGACGACATCTTCATGGGCACGCCGCCGCTGGCCTTCACCTTCGGCCTCGGCGGCCTGCTGCTGTTTCCGCTGTCGATCGGCGCCTCGACCGTGCTGCTGGAGCAGGGCGCGCCGCAGGACCTGGTCGATGCGGTACTCAAGTACAAGGCCACCGTCCTGTTCACCGCACCCACCTCCTATCGCGCCATCGCCGCGATCGCCGGCCCCTTGCGCGGCAGCACTTTGAGGAAATGCGTCTCGGCCGGCGAGGCCCTGCCGGCGGCGACGCGGGCGCTGTGGAAGGAGGCGACCGGCATCGAGATGATCGACGGCATCGGCGCCACCGAACTGATGCACATCTTCATCTCGGCCGACGAGAAGGATGCGCTGCCCGGCGCCACCGGCAAGGTGGTGCCGGGCTACGTCGCCTGCATCATGGACGACGACGGAAAGCCGGCGAAGACGGGCGAGATCGGCAAGCTGGCGGTCAAGGGGCCGACCGGCTGCCGCTATCTCGCCGACGAGCGCCAGGCCAGCTATGTGAGGAACGGCTGGAACTACACCGGCGATGCCTACGCGCTCGACGCCCAGGGCTATTTTCACTACCACTCGCGCACCGACGACATGATCATCTCGGCCGGCTACAACATCGCCGGGCCCGAGGTCGAGGATGCGCTGCTGCGCCATCCCAAGGTGGCCGAGTGCGGCGTGATCGGCGTCCCCGACGAGGAGCGCGGCCAGGTGGTCAAGGCCATCGTCGTGCTGCGTCCCGGCACCGAGCCGACGCCGGAGACGGCGAAAGAGTTGCAGGACTACGTCAAGCAGAGCATCGCGCCCTACAAATATCCGCGCCAGGTGGAGTTCGTCGCCAGCCTGCCGCGCACCGAAACCGGCAAGCTGCAGCGCTTCCGCCTGCGCCAGGCCCAACGCTAATGCCTTCGATCGCCTGCCCCGCATCATGAAATACCCTAGCTTCGCAGCGCCGCAAACTGGCAAAGGGCCGCCCTCCCACCTCCCCGCGGGGAGGCTGGGCCTCGACTATCACCGCGTTGAACATTAGCCATACGGAGAACTTAGATGAAGACATTGCTTCCCCCCGGCTGGCCGCTGGCCAAAGGCTATGCCCATGGCGTCACGACGCGCGGGCAGATGGTGTTCGTTGCCGGCCAGGTCGGCTGGGACGAAAAATGCGAGTTCCCCGGCGATGACATCGTCACCCAGGCCGAGCAGGCGCTGAAGAACATCGTCGTGATCCTGGCCGAGGCCGGCGCGAAACCGGAGCACATCGTGCGCATGACCTGGTACCTCGGCAGCAAGGAGGAATACTGGGCCAAGCAGAAGGAGCTCGGCGCCGTGTTCCGCCGCCTGATCGGGCACTACAACGCGGCGATGACGGCGGTGCAGGTGGCCGGTTTCGTCGAGCACGGCGCGAAGGTCGAGATCGAGGCCACCGCCGTGATCCCGGATGCCTGAGCTTGGACGATGAATGCTGGCAACGCATCCTGGCGCGCATGCCCGAGGTCGAGGAAGCCGCCGGGCCGCCGCTTGCCGTGGCCTTCATCAGCGGCGAGGCGTATGCCGCGAAGCGCGGCCGGGCCTGGCTCTGGTGGCCGGGCAGCCGCGCGCGCGCCGCGGGGCCGGTGGCCTTCGACGGCCGCTACCCCGACGACTGGGGCCTGCTGCTGGTGATGAACGACACGGCCATCGAAAAAGTCGGCGCCGGCGGCACGGCGGTCATGGCCCACCACGCGCGCCTGCTGGACATCAAGGCCTTCGTCCTGCGCCAACGCGAGGAACTGGATGGCGGCGGGGTGCTCGAGTTCATCGAGGATCTTGAATTGGCCACACCCAAACATTGACGGTCCCGGACACATGAATGCAATTGTTGAATTCGGCGGCTTCGGCGAACTTTGCGACTGGCAGGCGATGCTCGACCGCCATCGCGAGGTGTTCACCGAAATGGACGACGGCGCCCGCATCGGCATCGTCTCGCGCGAGGCCTCGGGCATCCTGCCCGGCAAGCATCTCGAAGGCGTGCAGCGCGCGGCCGAGGTGGACATGCTGGCCTGGGAAGTGCAGGGCGGCGGCATGCAGGCAGGCATCGAGCGCTTTGCCGGCATGGCCACGGTGAAGGTCGACCTGCTGCTGGTGGCCGATGCCGAGGCACTGGCGGCGGCGCGCGCCGACCTCGCCGGCAACGCGCTGACGACGATCAAGAAGGCGATCCGGCGCGGCAACATCATGTTCTTCGTCTTCAAGAACAAGGCCCAGTTGCAGGACGCCGGCTACGAGGACTTCCTCGAATCGCTCGGCCTGGCCTTCCTCGGGGCCTGCCGGTGATCTTCATCAACCCGCGCGGCGCGCCGGAACTGGCCTGCGACCATTGCGGCTGCCGCTGGGTCGACCGGCTCAAGGGCAAGGCGTATTGCTACGAGTGCGGCGAGGAAATCAGCGACGAGGCGATTGCCGAATTCCAGCGTGCCCTGCTGGAACATGCAGGACAGGACAATCAGGCGGGAGGCGGCACCAGGTAGCGCTCCAGCCGGCTTCGCAGGTCGGCGGAAATCGGTACCGAGCGGTGGTCCTTCAGCGCGGCGACGACCACGGTGAGCGTGGCCTGGACCCGCACCGCGCCGCCCGATATGCCGGTAACGTTCATTTCCACCGAACTCCTGCCGATGCGGTTCACCGACAGCGACAGGCGCAGCGTCTCGCCGACCTTGCTCGGCGAGCTGAAGCGGCAGGTGATACTGCCCATCGGCACGCCCATGCCGTCCTCGACGTGGAAGCGGGCGAAATCGATGCCCAGGCCCTGGTTGAACCAGTCCTCGACCAGTTCGTTGAACAGCACGAAGTACTGCGGGTAGAAGACGATGCCGGCCGGGTCACAGTGGTGGAAGCGGATCAGCTTGTCGCATTCGAAGGGGCTGGGGGTCACGGCGATGGGCTCCTGGAAAAAAGAAAAGAGAGCTTACGCTCTCTTTCCCTTGAAACAGCCTTCTTGTTGCTGCCGGGTTCAGGCGGCCTTGGGCCAATCCACCTTGGGCAGGTCCTTCGTTGCCTCTGCCACCAGTTCCTGCGGATAGTCGTAGTCCTCGAGCTGCCCGGACAGGTAGCGGTCGTAGGAGAACATGTCGAAGTGGCCGTGTCCCGAGAGGCAAAAGAGCAGGGTTTTCGGCTCCCCGGTTTCCTTGCAGCGCAAGGCCTCATCGATCACCGCGCGGATACCGTGGCAGGACTCGGGGGCGGGGATGATGCCTTCGGCCCGGGCGAACTGGATGCCGGCGGCAAAGGTTGCCAATTGCGGCACGGCCACGGCCTCGATCAGCTTTTCATGGTAAAGCTGGGACACCAGGGGGGATTCGCCGTGGTAGCGCAAGCCGCCGGCATGGATGCCGGGGGGCATGAAATTGTGGCCCAGCGTGTACATCTTCATCAGCGGGGTGTAACCGGAGGAATCGCCATAGTCGTAGGCATAGATTCCCTTGGTCATCGACGGGCAGGAAATCGGCTCGACACCGACCAGGCGGACCTTCTTGCCCGCCGCCTTGTCGGCCAGGAAGGGGAAGGCGATACCGCCGAAGTTCGAGCCGCCGCCGCAGGGCGCGAAGACCATGTCGGGATACTCGCCCACCATGGCCAGTTGCTTCTTGGCTTCGAGGCCGATCACCGTCTGGTGCAGCAACACATGGTTGAGCACCGAGCCAAGCGTGTAGTTGGTATCGGCACGCGAGGCGGCTTCTTCGACCGCTTCCGAAATCGCCAGGCCGAGACTGCCCATGTTGTTCGGGTCCTGGGCCAGGGCATCGCGGCCGGCCTGGGTCATGTTGGTCGGGCTGGGGAAGACATTGCCGCCCCAGGTTTGCATCATCGAGCGGCGATAGGGCTTTTGCTCGTAGCTGATCTTCACCATGTAGATGCGGACTTCGATGCCGAACATCTGCCCGGCAAAGGACACCGCCGATCCCCACTGGCCGGCGCCGGTCTCGGTGGTGACGCGCGAGAAGCCGGCCTGCTTGTTGTAGTAGGCCTGCGGCACCGAGGTATTGGTCTTGTGCGAACCGGAGGGGCTGACGCCCTCGTACTTGTAGAAGATCTTGGCCGGCGTGCCGAGCACCTTCTCCAGGCGATGCGCCCGCATCAGCGGGGTCGGGCGCCACAGCTTGAAGATCTCGCGCACTTCCTCCGGAATCGGGATCCAGCGCTCGGCGCTCATCTCCTGCTCGAGGATGTTGCCGGGAAAGATCTCGAGCATCTTCTCCGGCCCCACCGGGTTGCCGTCGGGTCCCAGCGGCGGCAGCGGCGGGTTCGGCATGTCGGCGACCACGTTGTACCAGTGGGTCGGGATGTCCTTTTCATCGAGCATGATGCGGGTCTGGCTCATCTGGTGTCTCCTCCGTAATTGTTTTGGCCGTTTCGGATCGTCGCGACGGCTGCTTCTCCCCTGCAGCCGACAAATCATGAAATGGATACAGGACACTGTATACAAATAATGGCGCTTGTGTCAATCTCTTCGGCAGGGTTTTTCGGTCGCGGCAGATGCCTTTCCTTGCTGCCGAAGGTATTGCGTCGGCCGCAAATACGGCACAATCGGCAGGCCGCAACCGACATGGATGGAATGAACAGATGGACAACGACGCCGACTCGATCCTTGCCACGCTACAGGGCTGGCGCGCCGCCGGCAAGGCGGCCGCGCTGGCCACCGTGGTCAGCACCTGGGGTTCCTCGCCGCGCCCCGAGGGCAGCCACCTCGCCGTCGATGCGGACGGGCATTTCGTCGGCTCGGTGTCCGGCGGCTGCATCGAGGGCGCGGTGATCGACGCCGCGGTCCAGGTCATGGCCAGCGGCCGGCCGCAACTGCTGGAGTT
Source organism: Sulfuritalea sp. (assembly GCA_016708585.1). Taxonomy (GTDB): domain Bacteria; phylum Pseudomonadota; class Gammaproteobacteria; order Burkholderiales; family Rhodocyclaceae; genus Sulfuritalea. The sequence goes on from JADJFK010000006.1 coordinate 76,055, forward strand.
CGGCGTCAGCGACGAGCAGGCCTGGCAGGTCGGGCTGGCCTGCGGCGGGCGCGTGCAGGTCTTCGTCGAGCCGGTGGAATGAAGGCCGCCACGCTCGCCCGCATCGCCCGGGCGCAACAGCAGCGCGAAGCCTTGCTCGTCGTCACGCGCCTGGCCGACGGCGCGCAGTGCGTGGTCGATGCCGCCGGCTGCAGCGGCGACCTGGCGCTGGCGCCGGAACAGGCGGCCGAGGCCGCCGCCCTGCTGGCCGCCGGCCGCAGCGCCGGGCTGGCCGCCGCCGCGGGTCTGTTCGCGCGCGCCTACGTCCCGGCGCCGCGCCTCCTGATCGTCGGCGCCGTGCATATCGCCCAGGCGCTGGCGCCGATGGCGGCGGCGGCCGGCTTCGAGGTCATCGTCATCGATCCGCGCGGCGCCTTCGCTTCGCCCGAGCGCTTCCCCGGTGTGCAGCTCAGCGACGAGTGGCCCGACGAGGCGCTGGCCCGCCTCGGGCTGGACGCCGCGACGGCACTGGTGGCGCTCTCGCACGATCCGAAGCTCGACGATCCGGCGCTGGAACTGGCCTTGCCCAGCGCACTGTTCTACATCGGCGCGCTGGGCAGCCGGCGCACCCACGAAAAGCGCCTGGAGCGCCTGCGCGCGGCCGGGCTGGGCGACCTGACGGGCCGCATCCATTCGCCGATCGGGCTCGACCTCGGCGGCCGCGCGCCGGCCGAAATCGCGGTGTCCATCCTGGCCGAAGTGATCCAGGTCCGCTATCGGGGCGACCGCGTGGAAACAGGCGCGTGATCTTCGGCGAATTCCCGCTGGCGGAATGCGAAGGCCTGCTGCTGGCGCACAGCCTGCGCCTGGCGGACGGAATTTTCAAGAAGGGGCGCCGTCTCGCCAGCGCCGACTTTCCGGCCCTCGACGCCGCGGGCATCACGCGGGTGTACGGCGCCCGGCTGGAGCCCGGCGACCTCGACGAGAACGCCGCCGCCGCGGCGGTTGCCGCCACCCTGACCGGCTCCGACATCGCCGCGCGCGCACCGCATGCCGGGCGCTGCAACCTCTACGCCACGCAACGCGGCCTGGTCGGCGTCGATGCTGCAATCATCGACCGCATCAATGCCATCGACGAGTCCGTTACCGTCGCCACTTTGCCGCCGCTGACAGCGGTGCGGGCCGGCGCCGTGGTCGCCACGGTGAAGGTCATCCCGCTGGCCGTGGGCCGTGGCGTGATCGATGCTTGCAGTGCGGCGGCGGGGCAGGGCACAGCCATGTCGCTGCTGCCTTTCCAGGCGCGGCGTGCGGCGCTGATCGTCACCGGGCTGCCGGGCGAGCCGGCGCGCAACTACGCGGCGGCGGTGACCAGCAGCCGGCGCCGGCTCGACGAGCTCGGCTCCCATCTCGGCCTGGTGCAGCGCTGCGCGCATCGCAGCGCTGCCGTCACCGCCGCCCTGCTCGAAGCACGGGCGGCCGGCTGCGACCTGCTGCTGATTGCCGGCAGCACCGTGCCCAAGGATCGCGCCGACACGGTACCAGCCGCCATCGTCGCCGCCGGCGGCGAGATACTTCATTTCGGCATGCCGGTCGAGCCGGGCAACATGCTGCTGCTGGCGCGTCTGGGTGAAGTGCCGGTCATCATCCTGCCCGGCTGCGCCCGCTCGCGGCGCACCAACGGCCTCGATTGGGTGCTGCAGCGCATGCTGGCCGGCCTGCCCATGGGGCGCGCCGAGATCATGGCCATGGGCGTCGGCGGCCTGATCCGCAGCCCGGCCGAAGCCGACGAGGACGAAGCGGCGACCCAGCCGGAACCGCAGCGCGCGCCCGCCGGACGCAAGGTGGCGGCGCTGGTGCTGGCGGCCGGCAGCAGCCGGCGCATGGGTGGCGCCAACAAGTTGTTGCAGCCGGTGGGCGGCATCGCCATGCTGCGCCGCGCGGTGAATGCGGCGCTGGCCTCGCGCTGCACGTCGGTGCTGGTGGTCACCGGCGCGGACGCGGGCGCGGCGCAGGCCTGCCTCGCCGGGTTGGAGGTGCAGTTCGCGCACAACCCCGATCACGCCAGTGGCATGGCCTCCTCGCTGCGTTGCGGGCTGGCCGCGCTGCCGGCCGATGCCGACGCGGCGGTGGTGCTGCTGGCCGACATGCCCCGCATCGACGGCGGGCACGTCGATCGCCTGCTCGCCGCCTTCGATCCGCGGCAACCGAAAATCGTCGCTCCGGTAAAGGACGGTCGGCGCGGCAACCCGATCCTCTGGCCGCGCGAATTTTTCGCCGAGATGATGGCGGTGGAGGGCGATGTCGGCGCCCGCGAGGTATTGCAGCGCCACGCGTCGCAGGTCGAGGCAGTCGCTTTCGACGACGACGCGATTTTTGCCGATGTCGATACGCCGGCGGCGCTGGACGCGTTGCTTGACAAATGAGTCGGCAATGAGTGACACCGCCGCAAACCTGCGCGCGCAATTTCCGCTGCTGGCGGCAGCGCCTGAACTGCATTACCTCGACAGCGCGGCCACGGCCCAGATCCACCGTGCGGCCCTCGACGCAGTGGTGAGCCACGAAACCACCCGTCGCGCCAATGTCATGCGCGGCACCTATCGCCTCGCCGAAGCCGCCGACCTTGCTTACGAGCAGGCGCGGCAGAGTGCGGCGCGCTTCCTCAATGCCGGTTCGGCCGGGGAGATCGTGTTCACCCCGGGCGCGACGGCATCGCTCAATCTTGTCGCCCATGCCTTCGGCAGCACGCTCAAAGCCGGCGACCGCGTGTTGGTCTCGGTCGCCGAGCATCACAGCAATTTCGTCCCCTGGCAGATGCTGCGCGATCGCTGCGGCATCGAGTTGGCGCCGATACCGGTCGGTGCCGACGGGCGGCTCGATCTGACACGCCTGTCCGAACTCATGGGCGATCGCTGCCGCCTCGTCGCCGTCACGCAATGCTCCAACGTCACCGGCGCGTGGACCGACGTCGCCACCATCGTCGCCGCGGCGCGCAAGGTGGGGGCGAAAGTGCTGCTCGACGGCGCGCAGGCGGTGCAGCACGGGCCGCAGGATGTGCGCGCAATGGACATCGATTTCTACGCCTTCTCCGGCCACAAATGTTTCGGCCCCGGCGGCGTCGGCGTGCTCTGGGGCAGGGCGGAAGCGCTGGCGCGGATGCCGCCCTTCCTCGGCGGCGGCGGCATGATCGCCGAGGTGACGCCCGAAGCCAGCACCTGGGCCGCGCCGCCGCAACGCTTCGAAGCAGGCACGCCGCCCATCGCCCAGGCCATCGGCCTCGCCGCCGCGCTGGACTGGATGATGACGCTGGACTGGACCGCCATCCGCGAGCGCGAAGATGCGCTGTGCCAGCAATTGATCGAAGGCCTTGCCCGCATCCCGGGCCTGCGCCTGCTCGGACCGCAGCATGCGCATCATTGTGAAGCGCGCGCGCCCATCGTCTCCTTCGACATACCCGACCTGCATCCGCACGACATCTGCCAGGTGCTCGATGCGCAAAACCTGGCGCTGCGCGGCGGCCACCATTGCGCGCAGCCATTGCTGGCCGCGTTGGGCGCGGAGGCCTGCACCCGCGCCAGCATCGCGCTCTACAACGGCGAGGCCGACATCGAGGCGCTGCTGGCCGGTCTCGACCGGGCACGCCGGGAGCTGGCATGAACAGCGGCGATTCGCTCTACCAGGACGCCATCAAGCAGTTCGCCCAGGCCGCCCACGGCCACGGCACACTGGAAAACGCCACGGGCGAGGCGAAGCTGAACAACCCGCTGTGCGGCGACCGCGTGCGCATGCAGGTCGCACTCGATGCCGGGCGCATCGCCGCCATCGCCCACGAGACCAAGGGCTGCCTGCTGTGCCGGGCGGCGGCCTCGCTGCTCGGCGCGCGCGCGGCGGGGATGGATTCCGCCGCGGTCGAAGCCGTCAGCGACGAACTCGACGCCATGCTCAAGGGCGCCGCGCCGGCCCCCGCGGCATGGCCCGAACTGGCGATGTTCGTCCCGGCGCGCGCCCACGCCAGCCGGCACCGCTGCGTGCTGCTGCCGTTTCGCGCGTTGATCGACGCCTTGAAAGCTGCGAGTCCGGAAGTTCGAAGGGACGCACCGCGCGGCGCTGGCGACACGGCGAATACCACCGGATAGCATGGAGAAACTTGACGTGTCCAATGAACTCGAACGAACCCGAACGCGAACTCGAACGCGAACTCGTGCATACGCGGCAGATCACCTGCCGCGCCTTTCGCCTGAAGAACGGCTGGTTCGAAATCGAAGCCACGCTGAGCGACGAAAAGGGCCAGCGGGTGGATTTCCGTTCGCGACCGCCGGTGCAGCCGGGCGCCCGCATGCACAGCATGTCGCTGGTGCTGACCATAGACGCCGATTTCCTGATCCGCGACGTGCGGGCGGCGACGCTGACCGCGCCCTGGACCATGTGCGGCGGCACCGACGATGCCTACCGCAAACTGATCGGCCTGCGCATCGGTTCCGGCTTTACGCAACAGATGAAGCAGCGCGTCGGCGGCATCGAAGGCTGCACCCACGTCACCGAACTGGTGGCGCAGGCGGCCAACACCTACATGCAGGCTTCATGGCCCGACCGCATCGCGCGGCAGATGGCGGTGGCCGCCGACCCGCGCCAATGGCCGGACCAGAGCGCGTTGGGCTTCGTCAACCATTGTTATGCCTGGCGCCAGGATGGCGAGACGCTGGCGCAGGAGTATCCGGAGCTGGTGCCGCCGAAGAAATAGCGGCCGGACCGAAGCCCGCCGCTATTTTGTCCTGCTGAAATCCGCCGGACGCTTTTCCTTGAACGACGTGATGCCTTCGCGGGCGGCTTCGGTGCACGCGGAGCGGCCGAAGGCCCGGTAGCCGGCTTCGAGGGCGGCGGCGAAACTCGGCGCGGCGGCGGCCTCGCGGATGGCCTGCTCCATGATCTCGATGCATTCGCGGCTGAGTACCTGGCCACCGGCGCTGCGAGCTTCCGCCGGCTCGATGCCGACGGCCACCGGCGCATCGCCGATCGGCGCGATGTTGTTCGCGAGTTCGCGCACCCGCGCCGCCGCCATCGCGATCAGCGACGGGTAATCATCGGCGAGGCCGCTGACGATCCCCAGTTCGTGGGCGCGCGCCGCCTTGAGGCGTTCGGCCTGGCGCAGCATGGCGTTGAAGGTCGCCGTCGCATGCGGCCAGCGCCGGTAGGGCACCACCATGGCACCGATGCCGGGGACGATGCCGAGGGTCACTTCGGGCAGCTGCAGCCAGGCGCGCTTCAGCGCCACGATGGCGTGGCAGCGCATCGCCAGTTCGAGGCCGCCGCCCAGCGCCATGCCGTTCAAGGCTGCCACCACCGGTTTTTTCATCTGATCGAGATGCACCAGCAGGCGCGAGCAATCGCGGGCGTATTGCGCCGAGGCCGGGGCATCGCCCAGCATGTCGACGAAGCGGCCGATGTCGGCCCCGGCGCAGAAGGCGCGCGTGCCGTAGCCGGTGATCACGAAGCCCTTTACTTCGGGTTTTTGCTCGAAGCGGCGGATGACGGACAGGATCTCGTCGTTCATCTCGTCATGCAGCGCATTCATGGCTTCCGGCCGGCGCAGGGTGATGACTTTGACGCCGTCCAGGTCATCGACCAGGATGTGGCGCAGGAAGCCCTGGTAGGCGGCGAAGGGCCGCTGCGGCATCGGCATGCCGCGGCGCTCCTCGCGCAGGCGCATCAGGGCGCGGCCGCTGGTCGGCTCGCCCAGGTTGCGCATCAGGTCGAGCGGGCCGTGCTTGAAACCCAGCGCCAGCCGGCAGCCGAGGTCGAGGTCGGCCGGATCGCCGATCTTGCGGTCGACGATGTCCACGCTTTGCGAGAACAGGATGCCGAGCAGGCGCTCGCGGATGGCTTTTGCCGTACCCGCCGCAACGTCGACCTTCCTGCCGGGCGGCACCGTGACCCAGGTGTCGACCGAGCGGAAGATCGGCGCCGGGTCGTAGTGCGATCCTTCCATCTCGGCCTGTAGCGTGTTGGTCTCGGTGATGATCGGATTGCCGCGCGCGAGGTTCAGCACGAAGAAGGGGCCGGCGTGCACGAACTCGGCGGCGACGCTGTCGATTTCGGCGGCGGTGGCGCGGTCGAGCAGCAGCGCGGATTCATTGCACCAGTTGTCGAAAATGCGGTCGAGCATGAAGCAGGCGACGTCGGCGGTCACCAGCGGCACCTTGCCGGTGATGCAGAATACCCAGCGCAGGTACTCGACCACGGCCGGGTCGGTCTTCTCCCAGGCGATGACTTCCACCGCCGGATTGCGCCAGGCCGGGGCAAAGAAATGCGTGACCGTGGCGCGTTGCTGGTGCTTCAGGGCGGAAAATATCTGCGCCGCCGGCAGGGAGCTGGTGTTCGATGTGATCAGGGCGTCGGGGCGCACCACCGCTTCGATCTGGGCGAAGATCTTGCGCTTCAGCGCCAGATTCTCCGTGGCGGCCTCGATCACCCAGTCGCAGCCGGCGATGTCCGCATAGTCCAGCGTGCCGACCAGGTTGGATGTCACCGCCGCGGCGTCGGCCTCGCTCATCTTGCCCCGGGCCACGGCCTTCTTCGAGTACTCCTGGAAGCGCAGCAAGGCGCTGTCCACGGCCTTTTGCGAAACATCGACGAGAAACAGTTTCAGCCCGGGCAGCGCGCTCTTGAGGTAATAGCCGATGTCGGGGCCGATGGTGCCGGCGCCGATGATGGCGACGGCGCGGGGCAGGGCGCGGGCGGGGGTGGCAAGCAGCGGATTGGCAAGGGCGGCGGTCATGGAAACATCCTTTGTATGCGGTATACAACGAATTATCCCGCATTGCGGGCCGGCGCACAATCGGCGTTGCGCCGGCGCCGACTTTTCGCGCGGCGCGGCCGAAACGCGCCTGCCGCGCCCGGCCGGAGCTAGCCGGCGGTCAGCCGTTCGGCGTCGAGCCTTGCCTTGACCCGCGCCTGGTGCTCGGCCTTGTTGGTCATGGTGACGGTCTTGCCGAAGGCGTCGCGCTGCGCGCTGGGGATCTTGGTGGCTTCGATGGACTTGATGCAGCGCCACTTCTTGCCGCCCTTGGTTTCGATCTGGCGCATTTCCGCGCTGGGATGCTGGCGGCCGCAGTGGTAACAATAGATGTTGGCAGGATGGGACATGGCTGTATGGGGCGATTGATGGTTTTTGGACGAAAGATGGTGGAGCGCGCCGTGGCGAAGGCCTCCGGGCGTCAAGCGCCTATTTTGCGATTTCCAGAAGTTCCACTTCGAAGATCAGCGTCGAATCGGGCGGGATGCCGGGCCTGCCGCTGCTGCCGTAGGCCAGGTTGGGCGGGCAGACCAGTTTCGACTTGCCGCCGGCCTTCATGGTCTGCAGGCCCTCGGTCCAGCAGGGGATGACGCGATTCAGGGGGAAGGAGGCGGGCTGCCCGCGCCCGTAGGAGCTGTCGAATTCCTTGCCGCTGACCAGCGTGCCGCGGTAATGGACTTTCACTGTATCGCTTGCCTTGGGGCTGGCGCCGCTGCCCTCCTTGATGCGGGTGATGAAGATGCCGGAGGCGGTCTTTTCTTCCTTCGCTTCGGCTGCTGCCGCCGGGAGGGCGAGGGCAGCGAGAAGGACGGCGGTGCCTGCGCTGAATTTGTTCATCGGGAGCCTTTTGCGGTTACAGGTCGATGCCGACGACATCGTCGGCATCGAATTCGTCGGGCACGGTGCCGTCACCGAGGCCGGTGACCATGGCGGCCGTGGTTTCGCTCTGCTTGACGAAGTACTCCGCGCTGATCGGGTCGTAGAAACGCTGGCCGAGGGCGACTTCGCTGAAATTGATGCGGTGGAATCCGGGGTGGGATGTCATGGCGAACCGTGGGTGAATTGAACGGGCGGGTTGGCTGCTTTTCCTTGGTCAGTCCAGAATGCAAAAAGCCCAACCGGCAAGCAAGGTCGGGCTGCGCAAACTGGCCGGCATTATACCGGAATTACGAGCCGTGCCACCCCGGCGCGCCGGGCAGCCGCGCCCTGGCTCATGCCTTCTTGACGAACTCCGACTTCAGCGACATCGCGCCGATGCCGTCGATCTTGCAGTCGATGTCGTGGTCGCCATCGACCAGGCGGATGTTCTTGACCTTGGTGCCGACCTTGACCACCGAAGACGAGCCCTTGATCTTCAGGTCCTTGATCACCGTGACGCTGTCGCCATCCCGCAGCACGTTGCCGTTGCTGTCGCGCACCACGCGCGTCTCGTCGGCGCCGGGCGCGGCCTGTTGCGGCCATTCGTGGGCACATTCGGGGCAGACGTAACTGGCGCCGTCCGCGTAAGCGAACTCCGACGCGCATTGGGGACACGGAGGCAGGGTACTCATGGGGCTCTCGGCAGGGGAAAGCAAAAGGCCATCCCGAAGGATGGCCTGCTGCATGGAATTCTGGCTCCTCGACCTGGGCTCGAACCAGGGACCTACGGATTAACAGTCCGGCGCTCTACCGACTGAGCTATCGAGGAATATTCAAGAGGCGCGGATTATAGCCGCGCCGGTTTTCGGCCGCAATAGGCTATTTCAAAACGGTGGCGATGGCCCTGGCGACGTAGTCGATGTTGCGCGTGTTGAGCGCGGCGACGCAGATGCGGCCGGTGCTGACGGCGTAGATGCCGAATTCGTTCTTCAGGCGCTCGACCTGGGCGGCGGAGAGGCCGGTGTAGCTGAACATGCCGCGCTGCACCTTGATGAAGTCGAAGCCGGTGGCGCCGGCGGCGGTCAGCTTGTCGACCAGGCTGTTGCGCATGGCGCGGATGCGGTCGCGCATGCCGGCCAGTTCGTCTTCCCACTGCTGGCGCAGTTCGGGGCTGGAGAGCACGGCGGCCACCACGGCGCCGCCGTGGGTGGGCGGGTTGGAATAGTTGGTGCGGATCACGCGCTTGACCTGCGACAGCACGCGCGCCGATTCGTCCTTGCCGGCGGTGACGATGGTCAGCGCGCCGACGCGCTCGCCATACAGCGAGAAGGACTTGCTGAAGCTGCTGGAAACCACGAACTGCAGGCCGGAGGCGGCGAACAGGTCGAGCGCGACGGCGTCGGGCTTGATGCCGTCGGCGAAGCCCTGGTAGGCCATGTCGATGAAGGCGACCAGGTCGCGCTGCTTGACCAGGTCGACGACTTCCTTCCATTGCGCGGCCGAAAGGTCGGCGCCGGTCGGGTTGTGGCAGCAGGCGTGCAGGACGACGATCGACCTGGCCGGCATCGCGGCCAGCGCCGCCTTCATGCCGGCGAAATCGACGCCGCGCGTGGCGGCATCGTAATAGGCGTAGTTCTCGACCGTGAATCCGGCCGATTCGAACAGGGCGCGGTGGTTTTCCCAGCTCGGGTCGCTGATATAGACCTTGGCCTCGGGCAGCAGGCGCTTCAGGTAGTCGGCGCCGACCTTGAGCGCGCCGGTGCCGCCCAGGCATTCGCAGGTGATGGCGCGGCCGGCGGCGAGCAGTTCGGAATCCTTGCCGAACAGCAGGCCCTGCACCGCGTTGTTGTAGGCGGGGATGCCTTCGATGGGCTGGTAGCCGCGCGCCGGCTGGGTTTCCAGGCGGGCCTTCTCGGCGGTCTTGACCGCGCCCAGCAGGGGAATCTTGCCGTCGTCGCCGAAATAGACGCCGACGCCGAGGTTGACCTTGTTCGGGTTGGTGTCGGCATTGAAGGCTTCGTTGAGGCCCAGGATGGGGTCGCGGGGGGCCATTTCGACGGCGGCGAAGAGAGAGGACATGAATGCTCCGGGTGCGGGAAAGGTTAAAAAGTCGGCGCTGGCGCTACGGCGATTTTATGTTGCAGCGCAAAGCGCGCAATAATACCCGAATGCCGGGGCCGGTTTCATCAGGATTTTCCGGGGTTTCCATAAATAAACAAGCGGGTAGCCTGTGGCCGAGATTCACGAACTGAAGGGCAGGGTGGTCGAGTTCGCGGGCAGTCCGTGGCGCCTGCACCAACCGTTTCCGCCGGCGGGAGACCAGCCCGAGGCGATCCGCCTGCTGACCGAGGGCTTCAACGACGGCCTCTCGTTCCAGACCCTGCTCGGCGTCACCGGCTCGGGCAAGACCTACACCATGGCCAATGTGATCGCGCGGCTGGGCCGGCCGGCGCTGGTGCTGGCGCCGAACAAGACGCTGGCGGCGCAGTTGTACTCGGAATTCCGCGAGTTCTTTCCCGAGAACGCGGTCGAGTATTTCGTTTCCTACTACGACTACTACCAGCCCGAGGCCTACGTGCCTTCGCGCGACCTGTTCATCGAGAAGGATTCGTCGATCAACGAGCACATCGAGCAGATGCGCCTGTCGGCGACCAAGAGCCTGCTGGAGCGGCGCGACGTGGTGATCGTGTGCACCGTGTCGGCGATCTACGGCATCGGCGACCCGGTCGATTACCACAGCATGATCCTGCACCTGCGCACCGGCGAGAAGATCGGCCAGCGCGAGATCATCCGCCGCCTGACCGAGATGCAGTACGAGCGCAACGAGATGGACTTCAAGCGCGGCGTGTATCGCGTGCGCGGCGACGTGATCGACATCTTCCCGGCGGAAAACGCCGAGAGCGCGGTGCGCATCACGCTGTTCGACGATGAGCTGGAATCGATCACGCTGTTCGATCCGCTGACCGGCCACACGCGGCAGAAGCTGGGCCGCTTCACGGTGTTTCCGTCGAGCCACTACGTCACGCCGCGCGCCACGGTGCTGAAGGCGGTCGAGGCGATCAAGGAAGAACTGCGCCAGCGCATCGAGTTCTTCCAGGCCAACCAGAAACTGGTCGAGTGCCAGCGCATCGAGCAGCGCACCCGCTTCGACCTGGAAATGCTCGACCAGTTGGGCTTCTGCAAGGGCATCGAGAACTACTCGCGCCATCTTTCCGGGCGCCAGGCCGGCGAGCCGCCGCCGACGCTCTACGACTACCTGCCGCCGGACGCGATCATGTTCGTCGACGAGTCGCACGTGACCATCCCGCAGGTCGGCGGCATGTACAAGGGCGACCGCTCGCGCAAGGAGAACCTGGTCGACTACGGTTTCCGCCTGCCTTCGGCGCTGGACAACCGGCCGCTGAAATTTGATGAGTTCGAGCGGCTGATGCCGCAGACCGTGTTCGTCTCGGCGACGCCGGCCGACTACGAGGAAAAGCACCAGGGGCAGGTGGTCGAGCAACTGGTGCGGCCGACCGGCTTGGTCGATCCCGTGGTCGAGGTCCGTCCGGCCGGCACCCAGGTCGATGACCTGCTGGCCGAATGCAAGAAGCGCATCGCCGCCGGCGAGCGCGTGCTGGTGACGACGCTGACCAAGCGCCTGGCGGAACAACTGACCGAGTACATGGCCGACAACGGCATCAAGGTGCGCTACCTGCATTCCGACATCGACACCGTGGAGCGCGTCGAGATCATCCGCGACCTGCGCCTGGGCGAGTTCGACGTGCTGGTCGGCATCAACCTGCTGCGCGAAGGGCTGGACATACCCGAGGTGTCGCTGGTGGCGATCCTCGATGCCGACAAGGAAGGCTTCCTGCGCTCGACGCGCTCGCTGATCCAGACCATGGGCCGCGCCGCGCGCCACCTGAACGGTACGGCCATCCTCTATGCCGACCGGATCACCGATTCGATGCGACGGGCGATGGACGAGACCGCACGACGCCGGGCCAGGCAGCTGGTACACAACGAAGCCGAGGGCATCACGCCGACGGGCGTCAGGAAGCGCATCAAGGACATCATCGACGGCGTTTATGATGCCGATACCGCGGTGCGCGATCTCAAGGCGGCGCAGGAGGCGGCGCGCTACGAGGTGATGAGCGAAAAGGATCTGGCGCGCGAGATCCGCAGACTGGAGAAAGCCATGCAGGAACATGCGAAGAACCTGGAATTCGAGGAAGCGGCGGCGGCACGCGACGAACTGTTCCGCGTCAAGCACCTCGCCTTCGGCGGCGAGGCCCACGACGCCCCCGGGGATGCCGCCTGATGCCGCGCCGGATACTTTTCGTCTGCACCGGCAACATCTGCCGCTCGCCGACGGCGGAAGGCGTGGCACGCGGCCTGGTGAAAAAGCTGGGCCTGGAGGAGGCTTTCGAGTTCGATTCGGCGGCCACCCACGGCTACCACGTCGGCGACACGCCCGACCCGCGCACCGTCGCCGCGGCGCGGCAGCGCGGCTACGACCTCGCGCACCTGCGGGCGCGGCGCGTGACGGACTTCGACTTCATCCGCTTCGACCACGTGATCGCCATGGGGCGCGACCATCTGGAATGGCTGCAGCGCGCCTGCCCGCCGCTGTATCACGACAAACTCGCCTTGCTGCTGGAGTTCAGCCAGAGTTTCGATGAGGACGAGGTGCCCGATCCCTATTACGGCGGCATGGACGGCTTCGAGCGGGTTCTTGATCTGGTCGAGGATGCGGTGGAGCAGTTGTTGCTGCGGCTCAAGCAGCGATAAAAAAACGGGCGCCCGCGGGCGCCCGTCGTCTTGTTGCCGGTGGGAGACCTAATCGTGCTTGGTTTCCACCATTTGCAGCGGCTCGCTGGCGATCACCGGCGCCGGCCTGGGTTTGCGGCCCAGCGGTTGTGCCGGGGCGAAGCTGTCCGCGGCCGGTGCGGCGTGGCTGGTTTCGATCATCACCAGGCCGACCTGCTGCAGGGACTCCTTGACATCGACTTCCGCAGGCTGCGGCGCCGGCGACACGATGATGGGATCGGCGGCTGGCGGCGGCATTGCCACGACCACCGGTTCGGGTACAACCGCAGGCCGGGGTGCTGGCTCGACAACCACGGGCGCCGGAGCCACGGCTTCGACAGCCACCGGCGCAGCGACTTCGACGGGCGCCGGAGCGGCGGCTTCGGCAACCGCCGGAGCAGCGGCTTCGACAGGCAAAGGAGCGGGTGCGGGTGGCGCGGCGACCGCAGCGGGTTCGACAGCGAACAGTTCTGCCGTCGATGCGACTGCCGTAACCGGGATCGCCGGCTCCGCGAACGCTGCGGGCATGGCGGCGTCGTCGGTCAGCGTGGCGACAACGGCGCCGGAGGCGGCCACTTCCGTCGTGCTGCCTTCGTCGCTGCGACCGCGACCGCGACCGCGGCCGCGACTGCGGCGTCCGCTGCGGGCTTCACCGTCGGCGCTGCCGTCGTTGGTAGAAGGCGACGCCGGTGATGCGCCGTTTTGCACTGCGCCGGCTTCGGCACGGGGCGGACGCGGTTCGCGGGGTTCGCGTGGCGGACGCGGCTCGCGGACTTCCTTGGGCTCACGCGGCTCCCTGGGCTCACGCGGCTCCCTGGGCTCGCGGGCCTCTTTCGGCTCGCGCGGCTCACGGGGTTCACGCGGTTTGCGATTACCGCCCTCGGCTGGCTGCTCGTCGCGCTTTGCCTGGGAACGCGGAGCCTGTTCGCTGCGCTCCTTGCGCTCGCCGCCTTCGCGGTTGTCGCGGCCGTCGCGGCGACCGTTGCGATCGCGTCCGCCGCGACCGCCATCGCGGTTGCGGTCGCGATTGCCCTCGCGGCGCGGCGGCCGGTCGGCCTTTTCCGCGCTGGCGACCGGTGCTTCGGCCTTGGGACTACCGGTAAGGAAGGAGAGCAGCTTGCTGAAGAAGCCGCCTTCGCTGGCAGCCGGGGCTTGAGCGACGGGCGCCACTGTTTTTTGCTCGACGATCGGCGCCGGCGAATCGGGCGTGATGCCCTTTACTGCGGCTTCGATCTTGACGGGCTTGGCTTCGGCGTTGGCCGACGGCGGCTGATAGGTCTCTTCAACCGGCTTTTCCGCCATCTGGTAGCTGGCCAGCACGATGCCTTCGGCGTTGAGCTGGTCATGGCGCAGGCGGACGATTTCGTGGGCCGGCGTTTCCAGGTGGCGGTTGGGCACGATCACCAGGTTCACGCGGTGGCGCACCTCGATGCGCGAGATGTCGACGCGCTTTTCGTTGAGCAGGAAGGTGCCGACGTCGACCGGAACCTGGCAGTGCAGCGCGCCGGTGTTCTCCTTCATGGCTTCCTCTTCGAGGATGCGCAGGATGTGCAGCGCGGCGGATTCGGTGCTGCGGATGTGGCCGGTGCCGGTGCAGCGCGGGCAGGTGATGTAGCTGGTTTCGGCGAGTGCCGGGCGCAGGCGCTGGCGCGACAGCTCGAGCAGGCCGAAGCGGCTGATCTTGCCGGTCTGGACGCGGGCGCGGTCGAAGTGCAGGGCATCGCGCAGGCGGTTTTCGACTTCGCGCTGGTTCTTGGTCGATTCCATGTCGATGAAATCGATCACGATCAGCCCGCCAAGGTCGCGCAGGCGCAACTGGCGGGCGATTTCGTCGGCGGCTTCGCAGTTGGTGCGCAGCGCGGTTTCCTCGATGTCGCTACCCTTGGTGGCGCGCCCCGAGTTGACGTCGACCGAGACCAGGGCTTCGGTATGGTCGATGACGATGGCGCCGCCGGAGGGCAGCGTGACCTGGCGCGAGTAGGCCGATTCGATCTGGTGCTCGATCTGGAAGCGCGAGAACAGCGGCACGTCGTCGTGGTAGCGCTTGACGCGGTTGACCGTGCCCGGCATCACGTGCGCCATGAACTGCTGCGCCTGTTCGAAAATGTCGTCGGTGTCGATCAGGATTTCGCCGATCTCGGCGTGGAAGTAGTCGCGGATGGCGCGGATCACCAGGCTGGATTCCTGGTAGATCAGGAAGGCGCCGCTCTGGGCCTTGGCCGCGCCGTCGATGGCGGTCCACAGCTGCTGCAGGTAGTTGAGGTCCCACTGCAGTTCTTCCAGCCCGCGGCCGATGCCGGCGGTGCGGGCGATCAGGCTGGTGCCGGGCGGAACCTCCAACTGGTCCATGACCTCGCGCAGTTCCTGGCGGTCATCGCCCTCGACGCGGCGCGAAACGCCTCCGCCCCGGGGATTGTTCGGCATCAGCACCAGGTAGCGGCCGGCCAGCGAGACGTAGGTGGTCAGCGCCGCGCCCTTGTTGCCGCGCTCGTCCTTTTCGACCTGGACGATGAGTTCCTGGCCGTTGCTGAGCACGTCCTGGATGCGCGCCTTGCCGGGGTCGACGCCCGGTTTGAAGTAGTTGCGCGAGATTTCCTTGAACGGCAGGAAACCGTGGCGCTCGGCGCCGTAGTCCACGAAGGCGGCTTCGAGGCTGGGCTCGATGCGGGTGATGACGGCCTTGTAGATGTTGCTCTTTGCGTTGTTCCTTGTTGGCTGATTCGATGTCGAGGTCAATCAGTTTCTGACCATCGACGATCGCGACGCGGAGTTCCTCAGCCTGCGTCGCATTGAAAAGCATGCGTTTCATGTGTGCTCCCGCGCGCATTCACGCCAGGCGGGCACGACAAGTCGCACATCGCGGGCGTCAGGACGCGGGCGGTGTGCCTCGGGTTTGCGGTTGCTTCGGCGGGTTCATGGTGCCTTTGGTTTAACGTGGCAAACGGGTTGATGACTTGTCTTCGGTAATGCGGTCGCTGACTCGAGTCAGCGTCCGGCAATCTGTGCCCAAATCCGTGCGTGTGTAGCGCGCAATCAAGTAGTATCGCTCTTTCGGGCGAGCGAAATACCCTGTGGTTCGCGGCTTGCGCGCCGGTCGGTTTGTGATTCCGGCGGCTGTCTGATGGTGCTTGCGCAAGTTTGTCGCCTCTTTGCATACGGTCGCTGAACAGCGAAAGCAAAGGCGGCGACAACATCCCGGAAACCGTGCCACCGACGCCGCTTCGGGCCGCCGGGCACACCGTCACGGGACGGCTAACCAAGAGCGCAGTATATTGGAAATGAAGGACTTGAGCAAAGATTCGGTGACATGGCTTGAGGTCGGCGAGGAGTCCGAAGGCCAGCGCATCGACAACTTCCTGCTGCGCATCGCCAAGGGTGTGCCCAAGAGCCACATCTACCGCATCCTGCGCAGCGGCGAGGTACGGGTAAATAAGGGCCGGGTTCCTGCCGAGTACCGGCTGCAGCTTGGTGACCGGCTGCGCGTACCACCCATCCGCACCGCCGAGCGTCCAGTCCAAGCAACTGTTCCAGCAAGGGATTTTGAAATCGCGTTCGAGGACGAGGCGCTCATCGTGGTGGACAAGCCCTCCGGTGTGGCGGTGCACGGCGGCAGCGGGGTGTCCTTCGGCGTGATCGAGCAGTTGCGCCGGGCGCGGCCGCTGGCGAAGTTCCTCGAACTGGCCCATCGGCTGGATCGGGAGACCTCGGGCTTGCTGGTGGTGGCCAAGAAGCGCGTCGCCCTGACCAAATTGCACGACATGTTTCGCGACGGCGGCATCAGCAAGCGCTACCTGGCGCTGGTCAAGGGCCGTTGGCGCAACGAATTGCAGCATGTGCGCCTGCCGCTGCACAAATACCTGACGGCCGACGGCGAGCGCCGCGTCAGCGTCAACCCGGAGGGCAAGGCCGCGCATTCCATCGTGCGCCTGGTGGCGCGCTGGGAGAACTTCAGCCTGGTCGAGGTGGAACTCAAGACCGGCCGTACCCACCAGATCCGGGTGCATCTGGCTCATCTCGGCTTTCCCATCGCCGGCGACGACAAGTATGGCGACTTTCCGCTCAACAAGGCCTTGCAGAAGACCGGGCTCGGCCGCATGTTCCTGCATGCGGCGAAGCTGGCGTTGCCGCATCCGCTTTCGGGCGCCCCGGTGGAACTGGAATCGCCACTACCGGCGGAGCTGCGCAGCTTTACTGAAATACTTGATGGAAACGAGAAAAGGGACCATGGGCCGGCGTTTTGAACTGATCGTCTTCGACTGGGACGGCACGCTGATGGATTCGACCGGCGCCATCGTCGCCAGCATCAAGGCGGCGGCGACGGATCTCGGCATAACCCCGCCCAGCGACGAACGGGCCAGCCACATCATCGGCCTCGGCCTGATCGATGCGCTGCGCCATGCCTTGCCCGACCTGCCCGCAGAGCGCTACCAGGACGTTGCGCTGCGCTACCGGCAGCACTACATGGCGCGCGACCAGGATCTGCTGCTGTTCGCGGGTGCCGCAGCGCTGATCGACGAACTCGCCGCGGCCGGCCACATGCTCGCCGTGGCGACCGGCAAGACGCGCAAGGGACTCGACCGCGCGTTCGAGGTCAGCGGGCTGGGTCCGCGTTTCCATGCGTCGCGCTGCGCCGACGAGTGCCATTCCAAGCCGCATCCGCAGATGCTCGACGAACTGATGGCCGAGTTCGGCGTCGGGCCCGAGGTGACGCTGATGATCGGCGATACCACCCATGACCTGCAGATGGCCCGCAATGCCCGTGTCGCCGCCTTGGGCGTGGCCTACGGCGCGCACCCGCGCCACGCACTGGAGGCCGAAGCTCCCCTATATTGCGCGGGCAATGTTGCGGAACTGGCGGCGTGGCTGCGGCAGCAGGCTTGAAGCGACGCCGGATTTGCGCAAGCGGGGAACTGGTCGAAGGCGGCCCGGGTCTGCGTTTCACCGTCACGCGTCGGGGAAACGAGGAAGCGGCCTTTGCGGTTCGCTTTCGCGGTCGCGTCCACGCATTTCTGAACCGTTGCGGTCATGTTCCGGTCGAACTGGACTGGCAGCAGGGCGAGTTCTTCGACGGTTCAGGCTTATACTTGATTTGCGCCACGCATGGCGCGCTGTATGCCCCGGATTCGGGACGCTGTCTCGGCGGGCGCTGCAATGGCAAGGGGCTGGAGGCGGTTCCGGTGGCCGAAGATGACGGGTGGATTGTCTTGATCGAGGAAGGTGGGCAAGGTGTCGGATAGCAATAACGATGTGAACTGGGAACGCAAGGTTCTGGAGAAGCTCGCGCTCGAAGCACTTGCCGAGCAACGGCGCGGCCGGCGCTGGGGCATTTTCTTCAAGTTGCTGGGCTTCGGCTATCTGGCCCTGGTGCTTGTTTTGGCGCTGGACCTCGGATCGGGCGACAAGGTCGCCGAAGGTGAAAAATTCACCGCGCTGGTGAACCTGAACGGCGTCATCAAGGCCAAGGGCGACTCCAATGCCGAGGACGTCATCAGTTCCCTGCAGGCGGCCTTCGAGGACAAGCACACGGCGGGGGTGATCCTGCGCATCAACAGTCCGGGCGGCAGCCCGGTGCAGTCGGGCATCATCAACGACGAGATGCGGCGCCTGCGCGCCAAGCATCCCGATATTCCCCTGCACGTGGTGGTCGAGGATGTCTGTGCATCGGGCGGCTACTACGTGGCGGTGGCGGCGGACAAGATCTTCGTGGACAAGGCCAGCATCGTCGGTTCGATCGGCGTGCTGATGGACGGTTTCGGTTTCACCGGCACCATGGACAAGCTCGGTGTCGAGCGTCGCCTGCTGACGGCCGGCGTCAGCAAGGGTTTCCTCGACCCCTTCTCGCCGGAGAACGAGAACGACAAGGCGCATGCCAGGCAGATGCTGGGCGAGATTCACCAGCAGTTCATCGACGTGGTTAGAAAAGGCCGCGGCAAGCGGCTCAAGGAAACGCCGGAAATGTTCTCGGGCCTGATGTGGAGCGGCGCCAGGAGCATCGAACTGGGCCTGGTGGATGGCTACGGCACGGTCGACAGCGTGGCCCGCGACGTGATCAAGGCCAGCGAGGTGCGCGATTTCAGCATCAAGCAGAACTTCGCGGAGAAGTTCGCCAAACAGTTTGGGGCCCAGATGGGCGAAAGCCTGTCGGCCGCCTTGACGCAGTTCACGCTACGCTGATCGGTCCGATTCCCATGTCGGCCAGCAGGCGCTCCTGTGCGCTGCTGCGCGCGCGTTTGCTGGGCCGGATCACGTAGCCGCCGTCGCCGTCCATTTCCCAGGCCTGGCAGTTGTCGCTCAGGTAGGACTTGAGACCCTCCTTGATCACGCGCTGCTTGAGCCTGGGCTCCAGCACCGGGAAGCAGACTTCGATGCGGCGGAAGAAATTGCGCTCCATCCAGTCCGCGCTCGATAGGTAGATCTTCTCCTCGCCATCCGCGAAAAAGTAGAAGATCCGGTGGTGTTCGAGGAAGCGGCCGATCACCGAGCGCACGCGGATGTTCTCCGACAGGCCCTTGACGCCGGGACGCAGCGAGCAGACGCCGCGCACGATCAGGTCGATATCGACGCCGGCGCCGCTGGCTTCGTACAGGGCCTCGATGATCTCGGGTTCGAGCAGCGAGTTCATCTTGGCGATGATCCTTGCCGGCCGGCCTGCTCGGGCAAAATCGATTTCGGCGCGAATCGCCGCCAGCATGTTGGGATGCAACGAGAACGGCGCCTGCCACAGGTGGTTCAGCGCCGTGGCCTTGCCGAGGCCGGTAAGCTGCTTGAAAACCTCGTTGACGTCGTCACCGATCTCCGGATTGGCGGTCAGCAGGCCGAAGTCGGTATAGAAGCGCGTGGTGCGCGGATGGTAGTTGCCGGTGCCGAGGTGGATGTAGCGGCGATAGCCGTGGTCTTCGCGGCGCAGCACCATCAGCATCTTGGCGTGGGTCTTGTAACCGACGACACCGTATACCACGTGGGCGCCGACTTCCTCGAGTCGCGCGGCGATGGAGAGGTTGGCCTCCTCGTCGAAACGCGCCATGAGTTCGACCACCACGGTGACTTCCTTGCCCTTCTCGGCGGCGCGCAGCAGGTGCTCCATCAGCACCGAGTCGGTGCCGGTGCGATACACGGTCATCTTGATCGCGATCACCTGTGGATCCACGGACGCCTGCTGCAGCAGCTGGATCACCGGCGTGAAGGACTGGAACGGATGGTGGATCAGGATGTCCTGCTTGCGAATGCTGTCGAAGATGTCGTAGCGCTTGGTCAGCACCTTGGGCAGGCCGGGCTGGAAGGGCGGATAGCTCAGGTCCGGGCGGTTGACGCGGTCCGGTACGGACATCAGGCGCACCAGATTCACGATGCCTGGTACCCGGTAGAGGTCGCTGCTGTCGAGGCCGAACTGCTGCAACAGGAAGTCGGCCATCGGTTCCGAGCAGTTGTCGGCGATCTCCAGGCGCACCGCGTCGCCAAAGTGACGCTGCGGCAGTTCGCCCTGCAGCGCGGTGCGCAGGTTCTTGACTTCTTCGTCATCGACGAACAGGTCCGAGTTTCTCGTGACCCGGAACTGGTAGCAGCCGAGCACGTTCATGCCGGTGAACAGTTCGCCGACGAACTCGTGCAGCATGGATGACAGGAAGACGAAGCCGTGGGCTACGCCGGAAAGCTCGCCGGGAAGGCGGATCACACGCGGCAGGGCGCGTGGCGCCTGGACTATGGCGGCACCCGAGTTGCGGCCGAAGGCGTCGGTGCCCTCCAGCTCGACGGCGAAATTGAGGCTCTTGTTGAGCACCCGCGGGAAGGGGTGCGACGGATCCAGTCCGATGGGCGTCAGTACCGGCATCACTTCGTCATGGAAATGGCGATGGATCCACTGCCGCTGCGACTCGGTCCACAGGCTGCGGCGCAGGAAGGCGATGCCTTCCTTGTTCAGGGCCGGCAGGATGACGTCGTTGAGCAGCGCGTACTGTTCGCCGATCAGATGGTGGGCCTGTTCCGTGACCTGGCGATAGACATCCTGCGGCGGCATGCCGTCGGTGCCGACCGCATGGCCGCCGAGCTTGATCTGTTCCTTGAGGCCGGCGACGCGAATCTCGAAGAACTCGTCGAGGTTGGACGAGACGATGCACAGGAAGCGCAGGCGCTCCAGCAAGGGCACCCGGGCATCGGCCGCCTGTGCCAGCACGCGGCGGTTGAAGGCGAGCAGGGACAGTTCGCGGTTGAGGAAGTGGTCTGCGGGAAATTGGCGCGAGGGAGGCATGGAAGTGTCCGGCGGAATCGAATTGAATAGGGCGTGTTCAAACTACCTCGGCGGGCGCGAACATTGCGGATCGGGATGCAGCGCAAGGTTCGCGGCCCGCGGTGCAACGATCTGCACAAGGAACGCTTTGTCGCCGTGGTGTGAACACGCCCCAATTATGTGTCACTTTTGTTGCGGTCGTATGAACCCGATCAAACTTTCAGCCCGAGTTAGAATTCGTCATGGCCTACGAATTGATAGCCGCGGTCGATCTCGGCTCCAACAGCTTTCGTCTGCAAGTCGGGCGCATTGTGGCCAACCAGATTTACCCGCTCGACGGACTCAAGGAGTCGGTAAGGCTCGCGGCGGGGCTGACTTCCGACAAGAAACTTGATGCGGCGGCACAGCGGCGCGGCATCGATGCGCTGTCGCGCTTCGGCGAGCGTCTGCGCGACTTCGACCCCGGCGCCGTGCGCGCGGTGGCCACCAACACCCTGCGCGTGGCGAAAAATGCCGACCAGTTCCTCGAGGCGGCCGAGGCTGCGCTCGGATTCCCGATCGAGGTGATCGCCGGTCGCGAGGAAGCGCGACTGATCTATCTCGGGGTGGCGCATACCCTGGCCAATCCGCAAACGCGCCAGCTGGTGGTGGATATCGGCGGCGGCTCCACCGAATTCATCATCGGCCAGGACATCAAGCCGATCCGGCTGGAATCGCTTTACATGGGCTGCGTGAGCTTCAGCCTGCGCTTCTTTCCCGACGGGCGTGTCGACAAGAGGTCCTTCCGGGAAGCGGAACTGGCGGCGCGGCGCGAGCTGCAGACCATCGTCCATGTCTACCGCCAGACCGGCTGGGACGAGGCCATCGGTTCCTCGGGCACCGCCAAGGCCATCGTCGACCTGCTGGAAATGAATGGCTGGTCCGATCACGGCCTGACGCGGGATGGCCTGGAGAAATTGCGCAACGAACTCATCCATGCCGGCGAAGCCTCGCGCATGAAACTGCAGGGCTTGCGTGCGGACCGCATGCCGGTCTTGCCCGGCGGCCTGGCGATCATGTCGGCCATCTTCAAGGAGTTCGGGCTGGAGCGCATGGCCTTTTCCGAAGGCGCCCTGCGTCTCGGCGTGCTCTATGACCAGCTCGGCCGCTATCATCACGAGGACTTGCGCGAAGCCACGGTGACCCGATTCATGCAGCGCTACGAGGTGGACCAGCGCCAGGCGGCGCGCGTCGCGCGGACCGCCCTCGACCTGCTTCACCAGATGGTGCCGACCAGTCGCGCGGCGGACCATCCGGATGCGTTGTTCCTGCTCTGGGCGGCCAACCTGCACGAAGTCGGGATATCCGTGGCGCACTCGAGTTATCACAAGCACAGCGCCTACATTCTCGCCAATGCCGACATGCCGGGGTTTTCCAGGCGCGACCAGGCGCGCCTGTCGCGGCTGGTGCTGGCGCATCGCGGCAAGCTGGAGCGCGCCCAGCCATTGCGCGGGGAGGCTCCGGAATGGACACTGATTTTTTGTCTGCGCACGGCGGTCATGTTGCACCGTGCGCGCGATGACCAGCCTTTGCCGCCGCTCTCCGCCGGCTTCACCCGCAACGGTTTCCACCTCAGCCTGGGCGCCGATGGATTGAACGTCCTGCCGCTGACCACGGCCGCCCTCGCGGACGAGGCGCAGCAGTGGGCCGGCATTGGCGGCGACCTGCGGATCGATCGTCTGCCTTGACCGGCCGGACGATGCAGCGTGGTTATAATCGGCACCTTCCCATCCCGCGAGCGCACGCCCCCGCCCGATGTCAGCCGCTCACCTTGAAGTGACCGTTCGCGACGGCGGACAGCATGTGCGGCTTGCCGGGCGCTGGACGCTGGCCACGACATCCCTGCGGGCCGCCGATTTGTCCGCTGAACTGGGCCGCGTTGCCGCAGCCGACACCCGTTGGGACTGCCTGGACCTCGAAGCGATCGACAGTGCCGGCGCCATGCTGCTCTGGCGTGCATGGGGACGGGCCTTGCCCGTCCAATTGGAGATCAAGCCGGAACACTGGCGGGTATTCGAACGCATCCAGACCGCCGATCACGAGCCGCGCCCCGCGGTTGTCCCGGTCTCGCCCCTGAACGGTGTGATCGTGGTCGGCAGCGCAACGATCGGCGTCGGGCGCCACCTGGCCGATTTCGTCGGATTGATCGGCCAGTTCGCCCTGAATCTGGTGCACGTGATCCGTTTCCCGGCCGATCTGCCGAAGCGCGAGATTTCGGCCAACCTTTACAAGAGCGGGGTGCGCGCGATGCCCGTCACCGCGCTGGTCGGATTCCTGATCGGGGTCGTGCTGTCCTACCTGTCGGCTCTGCAGCTCAAGCAGTTCGGCGCCGACATCTTCATCGTCAATATCATCGGCCTCGGCATCGTGCGCGAACTCGGGCCGGTGCTGGTCGCCATCCTGGTGGCCGGCCGTTCGGGCTCGGCGATGACGGCGCAGCTCGGCGTGATGCGCGTCACCGAGGAGATCGACGCGCTTTCGACCATGGGCGTGGCGCGCGGACTGCGCCTGATATTCCCCAAGGTGGTGGCGCTGACCATCGCCATGCCGCTGCTGACGCTGTGGGCCACGGCCATCGCCCTGTCCGGCGGCATGGTCTCGGCGCAGATGCAGCTCGACATTTCCTACGGCTTCTTCTTCCAGACCCTGCCGCGCGTGGTGCCCGCCGCCAACCTCTGGATCGGCCTGGCCAAGGGCGCGGTGTTCGGCATGTTCGTCGCGCTGGTGGCCTGCCATTTCGGCCTCCGCGTGCGCCCCAATACGGAGAGCCTGTCGAGTAACACCACGGCGGCGGTGGTCACGGCGATCACCGTGGTCATCATCCTCGATTCCATTTTCGCCATTGCAACGCGCGGCATCGGCATCCCCGGATAAGCGATAACAGCATGACAGCCCCGGTCATCCGCATCCGCGACCTCTCCACCCGCTTCGGCGAGGTGTGGATCCACAAGGGGCTCAACCTCGACGTCGAGCGCGGCGAGATGGTGTCGCTGGTGGGGGGCTCGGGCAGCGGCAAGACCACGCTGCTGCGCATGGTGATCGGCCTGCTGCTGCCCGACGGCGGCAGCATCGAGCTGTTCGGCGAGCCGCTGTTCGGCGGCGGCGTGGCGCGCGAACGCACCCTGCGCCAGCGTTTCGGCGTGCTGTTCCAGCAGGGCGCGCTGTTTTCGGCCTTCAACGTGTATGACAACATCGCCTTCCCGCTGCGCGAACTGAAGCGCTATGACGAGGAGGCGATCCACGACCTGGTGATGCTCAAGCTGTCCATGGTCGAACTACTGCCGCGCCACGGCAAGCTGATGCCGGCCGAGCTTTCCGGCGGCATGATCAAGCGCGTGGCCCTGGCGCGCGCCCTGGCGCTGGAGCCGGAACTGCTGCTGCTCGACGAGCCGACCGCCGGCCTCGATCCCGACCGCTCCGACAGCTTCGTCCGGCTGATCCGCATGCTCGGTGAGGAGCTCGGCCTCACCGTGATGCTCGTCACCCACGACCTCGACACTCTCGCCGCGCTATCTACCCGCGTCGCGGTGCTCGCCGAGCAGCGCATACTCGCCTACGGCACCACCGAGGAAATCATGCATTTCGATCATCCGTTCATTCGCAACTTCTTCCTTTCCGAGCGCAGCGTGCGGGCCTTGCAGAATTCAGGGCACGCGGTTGCGCCACACTAAGAGCTAACCATGGAAAACCGATCTCATGCACTGGCGGCCGGCATCTTCACCATCCTGCTCGGCATCTGCGCCGCGGTCGCCATCTGGTGGCTGGGGCAGAGCGACGAGTCGACCACCAGCTACGTCCTCGAAACGCGACGCAACGTCACCGGCCTCAATCTGCAGGCCCAGGTTCGCTATCGCGGCATCCGGGCGGGCAAGGTGACGGCCATCGAACCGGACGAAGCCGACCCGCGGGTGATCCTGGTGCGCATCAACCTCAGCAGCCGCTTCAAGCTGACCAAAGGCAGCACCGCCCAGCTCGGCTACCAGGGCGTGACCGGGCTGGCCTACGTGCAGATCGAGGACGACGGCTCCTCGGCGGAGCCGCTGAGCGGCAAGGATGGCGAGTCGCCGCGCATCGCCCTGAAGCCGACCCTGTTCGATACGCTGGGCGAGAAGGCCGGCGATATCGTCACCCAGATCAGCGCGGTGTCGCAGCGTCTGAATGCGCTGCTGGACGAGAAGAACGTGAAGAATCTTTCGCGCACGCTGGACAACGTCGCAAACGCGTCGGAAAGCCTGCGCGAGATGCCGGCCATCCTGGCGGCGATGCGCGCGGCGCTGTCGGAGGACAACCTGCGCAAGCTGCATCAGATCCTGGCGCAGGTCGAGAAAACGGTTGGCGAGGCCGCGCCCCTGACCCGCGAGATGCGCGACCTGGTCAAGTCGATGGACGGCATGTCGCGTCGCGTCGAGCAGCTGGCCGGTAGCGTCGGCAACGAGCTGTCGCGCGAAACGCTGCCGCGCGCCAACGAGCTGATGCGCGAACTGACGACCAGCTCGCGGCACCTCTCGCGCCTGCTGGAAGGCATCGAGAACAATCCGCAGATGCTGATCTTCGGTCGTGGCGGCGGGATGCCTGGTCCTGGAGAAACCGGCTTTTCCGTTCCGGCAATACAGGGAGAAACGAAATGAGACTTCTGCTCACGATGATTGCAGGCGCATTGCTCACGGCTTGCGGCGGCAACGTGGCGACCGTGGAGCCGGTCCGCTATGATTTCGGTAGCCTCTCCGGCGGCGGCTCCGGTTCGCGGCTGCCGGTCGCCGCGGTCGAGGTGCAGGCGGTGCCTGCGCTGAACGGACCGGCGATCCATTATCGCCTTGCCTATGCCGAGCCGCTGCGTCGCCTGACCTATGCCGAAAGTCGCTGGGCCGCGCCGCCGGCCGAGTTGCTGCAAGCGGTTCTCGAGCGGCGCTTCTTCGTATTTCCCGAGGCCGATGCCAGCGGTAACGGTTGCCGCCTGGAACTGGTGATCGACGAGTTCGAACAGCGCTTCGACGATCCCCGGCAGAGCAAGGCGATCCTGGAAGTTCGCGCCGCGCTGACGCCCATGCACCGTGGCGAGATCCTGTCCAGAAAAAGCTTCCTGATCCGCAAGCCGGCGCCGTCGCCGGATGCCCGCGGCGGTGTTGCAGGCGCCCGCGATGCGGTGCATGCTTTGGCGGATGATCTGGACGGCTGGCTGGGCGAACTGTCGCGGGCGACGCCTGCCCTCGTCAAACGCTGCCGTTCCTGATCAACATCGAACCAGGGGAATCTCATGAGCAATCCTTACGCCGCCGGTCTGGACAAGAATCCGGCCAATTACGTCCCGCTCACCCCGCTGAGCTTCATCGAGCGTTCGGCCTACATCTACCCGCAGCGCGTGGCATCGATACACGGCGTCCGCCGCTACACCTGGCTGGAGGAATACCAGCGCAGCCGGCGCCTGGCCTCGGCGCTGGCGGCACGGGGAGTCGGCGTCGGCGACACGGTGGCGGTGATGCTCAACAACACGCCGGAGATGTTCGAGTGCCATTTCGGCGTGCCGATGTGCGGCGCCGTGCTCAATACGCTGAACACGCGGCTCGACGCCGAGACCATCGCCTTCATGCTCAATCACGGCGAGGCGAAGATACTGATTACCGACCGCGAATACTCGCCCATGGTGAAGAAGGCGCTGGCGGAACTGGGCCGCGAGATCCTCGTCATCGATGTCGATGACCCGGAATACAGCGGCCCCGGCGAGCGCCTCGGCAGCATCGACTTCGAGGCCTTCATCGCTGGTGGCAACCCCGACTACGCCTGGCAGAACCCGGCCGACGAGTGGGATGCGATCTCGCTCAACTACACCTCGGGCACCACCGGCAACCCCAAGGGCGTGGTCTACCACCACCGCGGCGCCTACCTCAACGCCTTGTCCAACATCGTCTCCTGGGGCATGCCGCCGCAATCGGTGTACCTGTGGACCCTGCCGATGTTCCACTGCAACGGCTGGTGCTTTCCGTGGACCGTGGCGGCCAATTCCGGCACCAATGTCTGCCTGCGCCGCGTCGATGCGAAACTGATCCTCGACGCGATCCGCGAGCACAGGGTCAGCCATTACTGCGGTGCGCCGATCGTGCATTCGATGCTGATCAGCGCCCCGGCCGAGTGGCGTGCCGGCATCAACCACAAGGTTTCGGCGCTGGTCGCCGCGGCGCCGCCGCCGGCCGCGGTGATCGAGGGCATGAACACGATCGGCTTCAACATCACCCACGTCTACGGCCTCACCGAGACCTACGGCCCGGCGGCGGTCTGCGCCAAGCACGAGGAGTGGCTGCAACTGCCGCTCGACGAACAGGTGCGCCTCAACGGTCGCCAGGGCGTGCGCTACCACTGCGAGGAAGGCATCACGGTGATGGACCCGGAAACCATGCAGCCGGTGCCCTGGGACGACCAGACCATGGGCGAGATCATGTTCCGCGGCAACATCGTGATGAAGGGCTACCTGAAGAACCCGAAGGCGACCGAGGAGGCCTTCCGCGGCGGCTGGTACCACACCGGCGACCTCGCCGTGATGCAGCCCGACGGCTACGTCAAGATCAAGGACCGCAGCAAGGACGTGATCATTTCCGGCGGCGAGAACATCTCCTCGATCGAGGTGGAGGACACGCTCTACCGCCACCCGGCGGTGATGGGCGCCGCGGTGGTGGCCACGCCCGACGACAAGTGGGGCGAGGTGCCCTGCGCCTTCATCGAGCTGCGCGAAGGGGCGACGGTCACTGCCGAGGAACTCACCGAGTTCTGCCGCGAACGCATGGCGCGCTTCAAGGTGCCGAAGAAATTCATCTTCGAGGCGCTGCCGAAGACTTCCACCGGCAAGATCCAGAAGTACGTGCTGCGCGAGAAGGCGAAGTCGACCCAGGCCATCGAATAGGCAGCGCGCCGCGTACCGCCACAACCCGACCCTTACCGGCAAGGAGAAAACCATGAACGCACCCGAAACCACACTGCCGATCCTGCTGCGCGAGGACAGCGCCGGCGTCGCGACGCTGACCCTGAACCGGCCGGCGCAGTTCAATTCGCTCTCTGAGGAATTGCTGGCCGAGTTGCAGGCGACACTAAATGTCATTGCCGCCGACAAATCCGTGCGCGCCGTGGTCATCGCCGGCGCCGGCAAGGCCTTCTGCTCCGGCCACGACCTCAAGCAGATGCGTGCCAACCCGGGCAAGGACTACCAGCAGAAGCTGTTCAAGCAATGCGGCAAGCTCATGATGACCCTGACCGAAATGCCGCAGCCGGTGATCGCGCGCATCCACGGCATCGCCACTGCGGCCGGCTGCCAGCTGGTCGCCATGTGCGACCTGGCCGTTGCCGCGGAAGGCGCAAAATTCGCCGTGTCCGGGGTGAACCTCGGCCTCTTCTGCTCGACGCCCTCGGTCGCGCTGGGTCGTGCCATGGGCCGCAAGCAGGCCATGGAAATGCTGCTCACCGGCGACTTCATCGACGCCGCCGAAGCGCAGCGGCGCGGCCTGGTCAATCGCGTGGTGCCGCTCGATCAGCTTGACGCCGAAGTCAGGAAGCTCACCGACTCGATCTGCGCCAAGACTCCGGTGGCGCTCGCCATGGGCAAGCAGCTGTTTTACAGGCAGCTCGAAATGGGTCTCGAAGGCGCCTACCAGCTGGCCGCCGAAACCATGGCCTGCAACATGATGGCGCACGATGCGCAGGAAGGCATCGATGCCTTCATGCAGAAGCGCAAGCCGGAGTGGAAGGGCTGCTGAACACTTTGAAAAAGTCGGCGCCGGCGACACGGCGATACCGCGCGTGACGGCGCCCGATCCGGCACCGGAACATCCGGCGCAACTGCTGTTCATCATCGATGCGCTGGTCGCCGAAGTGCGTATCGGCTGCAACGCGAGGGCGACGCTCGATAGCCTGCTGGACAAGGACCTCGGGCTCGACAGCCTGGCGCGCGTGGAACTGCTGGCGCGCATCGAAAAGGCGTTCCACGTTCGCCTCGGCGACGAGGTGCTGGGCACGGCGGAAACCCCGCGCGACCTGCTCGCGGCGCTTGCCGCCGCCGCGCCCGCCACGGCGCAGGTCGATCATCCCGGGGTGGCCTGGCAGGCCCCGGCGGCGCCGGAGCAGGGCAGCCCGGACGGTGCGGCGACGCTGGTCGAGGTCTTGCAATGGCATGCGCGTCAGCATCCCGAGCGGCCGCATGTGCTGTTCCAGCGCAGCGCGACGGACACCGAGACGCTGACCTACGGCGATTTGCTGGCGGCGGCGCGCGAGGTCGCCGGCGGCCTGCGCGACGGCGGTATCGTTCCCGGCCGGTGCGTCGCCCTGATGCTGCCGACGGGGCTGGAGTTCCTGCAGTCCTTCTACGGCATCCTGCTCGCCGGCGCGATTCCGGTGCCGATCTATCCGCCGACGCGGCCGGGGCAGATCGAAGACCATCTGCGCCGCCAGGCCGGCATCCTGCAAAACTGCG
Organism: Sulfuritalea sp.; assembly: GCA_016708585.1. Classification (GTDB taxonomy): domain Bacteria; phylum Pseudomonadota; class Gammaproteobacteria; order Burkholderiales; family Rhodocyclaceae; genus Sulfuritalea. Next base: position 105,188 of record JADJFK010000006.1, read on the forward strand.
AAGCGGCGGCACTGATCAGCTTCGATGCGGCGCGCATGGTGGCGCGCATCCTTTCCGGCCTGGTGCCGACGCTGCGCGAGGTGACGACGCCGCAGGCGCTGCGCGCGGCGGGAAGCGCGGCCGCGGCGGCGGCCGACCACCGCGGGCACGGCTCCGAGATCGCCTTCATCCAATACACCTCGGGTTCCACCGGCGATCCCAAGGGTGTGACGCTGGATCACGCCAACCTGCTGGCCAACATCCGCGCCTGGGGCCGCGCCGTCGCCCTGACCCCGGCCGACGTGACGGTCAGCTGGCTGCCGCTGTACCACGACATGGGCCTGATCGGAGCCTGGCTGGGCAGCCTCTACCATGCCTGCCCGCTGGTTCTGATGTCGCCGCTGGATTTCCTGGCGCGGCCCGAACGCTGGTTGTGGGCCATCCATCAACATCGCGGCACGGTGACGGCGGCGCCCAACTTCGCTTTCGAGCTCTGCCTGCGCCATCTCGATCCGGCGCGGCTGCAGGGGCTGGACCTGGGTTCCCTGCGCTACGCCGCCAACGGGGCCGAACCGGTTGCGGCCGGAACCCTGGCCCGCTTTGCCGCCGCCTTCCGGCCTTACGGCTTTCGCGCCGAGGCGCTGGCCCCGGTCTATGGTCTCGCCGAATGCTCGGTCGGTCTCGCGGTGTCGCCGCCCGGACGCGGCCCGTTGATCGACCGCGTGCGGCGCGAAGCGCTGGGCGCCGGCGAGGCGCTGCCGGCGTCGGCGGACGACAGCCACGCCCTGCAACTGGTGGCCTGCGGCCGGCCCTTGCCGGGACATGGAGTCCGCATCGTCGATGAGGCCGGGGGCGAACTGCCGCCGCGCCGGGTCGGCCGGCTGGAGTTTCGCGGGCCGTCCGCGACGCGCGGTTACTACCGCAACCCGGCCGCCACGGCGCGCCTGATCCGCGACGGCTGGCTCGATTCCGGCGACCTGGCCTACCTCGCCGACGGCGACATCGTCATCACCGGGCGCATCAAGGACATGATCATCCGCGGCGGGCGCAACCTCTATCCCTACGAGCTGGAAGTTGCGGTCGGCGGGATTCCCGGGGTGCGCCGCGGCTGCGTCGCGGTGTTCGGCGTGGGCGCGGCCGGGCAGGGCACCGAGAAGCTGGTGGTGGTGGCCGAAAGCCGCGAGACGGATGAAGCGGCACGGCAGGAACTGATCCGCCGCATCAACGCGCTGGGAGTGGACCTGCTGGGCGCCCCGCCCGACGACGTGGTGCTGGCGCCGCCCCATGCCGTGCTCAAGACCTCGAGCGGCAAGATCCGCCGTGCCGCAACGCGCGACGTGTATTGCGGCGATGGCTTCGGCGCCGGCGGCCGTGCGCCCTGGCTGCAGGTGCTGCGCCTGGGCACGGCCGGGTTGTGGCAGACCCTGCGCGGCGGGTTGCGTCAGGGCGGTGATCTGCTTTACGGCGCATACGCCTGGAGCGTCTTCGGCCTGCTGCTGCCGCCCGCCGTGGCCGGCATCCTGTTGCTGCCGGACGCCGGCATGCGCTGGCGCTTCACGCGCGCGCTGGCGCGGGTTTGCGCGCGCCTGTGCGGCATCCGCCTGCAGGTCGCCGGGCTGGAACATCTGCAGCCGCAGGCGGGGGTCTTCGTCGCCAACCACGCCAGCTATGTCGACAGCATCGCCCTGGCGGCGGCTTTGCCGATGCCGGTCAGTTTCGTGGCGAAACAGGAACTGTCCGCGCATGCGTTTGCCGGGCCGCTGCTGCGGCGCCTGGGCGCCGTATTCGTCGAGCGCTTCGATGCCCGGCAGGGGGTCGATGACGTGCGCCGGCTGGCCGAAACGACAGGCGAACGACCCCTGTTCTTCTTTGCCGAGGGTACCTTCACCCGCCAGCCGGGCCTGCGGTCTTTCCGCCTGGGGGCTTTCCAGGTGGCCGTGCAGAACCGGCTGGTGGTCGTGCCGGTGGCGCTGTCAGGGACCCGCGAAATACTCCGCGACGAATCATGGTTGCCGCGGCGCGCTGCGGTGCAAATCACGTTTTGTGCGCCGATTACGGCGACCGGCGAGGGATGGCAGGCGGCGCTGCAACTGCGCGATGCGACACGGCGGGAAATCCTGAAATATTGCGGCGAGCCCGACCTGGCATAGCGCGCGGTTGCACGGACAAGCAGGGCAGGCGTTCGCTCAGCGGCCGGCGGTGGCCTTGCCCAGCAGCGCCACCAGCATCGCAATCGTCATCGAGGTGAAGGCGATCAGCGACCATTCCGCAATCGACAGACCGAGGAATTTCCAGCCGGCTTCGGAGCACAGGCCGGAGGCTTCGAACATCAGCGGCCACTGGGCGCCGGCCCAGTTGACCAAATGCTCCCACCAGGGCTGGTCGGCGGTGCAGCTGGCGCCCTTGGCGAAGCGCTGCAGCCAGGTCTGGTAGGCCGCGATGCCGACCCCGGTCGCCGCCGTGGCCGCCATGACGAACGCTGCGGTGCGGCGCGCCAGCATGGACCTGGATCCGGCCAGCAGCCAGGCCGCGACGGCTTCGAGTGCCAGCAGCAGATACAGCATGCGCTGCAGGATGCACAGCGGGCAGGCGGCCAGATTCAGGGTGTGGGCCAGGATCAGGCCGCCGCAGACGAGGCCCGCGGCTGCGATCCCGGTGGCTGCAAACAGGCCGCGCGGCGCAAACAGCAGGCGCAGCAAGCCCATGGCTTACTTGCCCTTGCGCTCCTGGCGCACCTTGGCCACGACGCTGTCGGTGATCTTCAGCAAGTCCTCGTAACTGCTGGCGGCTTCGTTGTTGATCAGGTAGCGGCCGTCGACGGCCAGCGACGGTACGCCGCCGATGCGGGCGGCGCTTGCATCCTGGTCGGCGCGCTGCACCTTGCTCTGCATGGAAAAGCCGGAGAAGGCCTCGCCGAACTTCCTGGCGTCGGCGCCCTTGCTGCCTACCCAGGCGATCACGGCCTCATCGGACTTGAACGGGACGCGCTGCTCATGGATGGCGATGAAGACGGAGGCATCGAGCTTGGCCAGGTCGCCCGTGGCTTCAAGCGCAAAGTAGATCCTTGAAAAACGCGCCCATTCGGGGCGGTTGAAACTGACCGGAACGCGGCGGAAGCTGACATCCTTCGGCAATTTTGCGGCCCATTGGCTGATGATCGGATGAAAGTCGCTGCAGTGGTTGCAGCCGTAGGAGAAGAACTCGATGACCTCGATCTTGTCCTTGGGACTCGGCAGCGCCGGGCTGATCATTTTGAATTCCTTTCCCGCCTGCGGCTCTGCGGCAAAACCGGCTCCGGGCAGGACGAGCGAGGACAGGAATGCGACAAACAGCAGCTTGACAAGTCTTTTCATGAAAATCTCCGTTGAAAAACGCTTGGAGTCGGATTGTAAGACAGCGTTCCCCATAGAATGAACGCGGACACAAATTTTCACCAATTTCGCGGGGAACCGACCCGGCCACGGCCTCGGTCGGGAGCCGGGTCTTGATCTGGAGTAAAGCCGTCATGGACATGCCGAAAAACCATTTCAAGCAAAGGCTGCGGCAGAGGCAGTGGCAGGTCGGGCTCTTCGTCGGCCTGGCCAGCGGCTACAGCATGGAGATTCTCGCCGGCGCCGGTTTCGACTGGCTGGTGATCGACGCCGAGCATTCGCCGAACAATCCGGCGACCGTGCTCGCCCAGTTACAGGCCGCCGCGCCTTACCCGGTGCAGGTTCTGGTACGGCCGATGAGCCACGACCCGGCGCTGATCAAGCAGTATCTCGATGCCGGCGCGCAAACCCTGCTGCTGCCCCTGGTCGATGACGCCTCGCAGGCGCAGGACCTGGTGCGCGCCATGCGCTATCCGCCCGAAGGCATCCGCGGCGTCGCCGCCTCGCTGGCCCGCGCCGCGCACTGGACCGGGATCGGGGACTATGTGCAACATGCCGACGCCGAGGTTTGCCTGGTGGTTCAGGTGGAAACGCGGCAGGGGCTGGAAAACCTCGACGCCATCCTCGCGGTCGATGGCGTCGATGCCGTGTTCATCGGCCCCGCCGACCTCGCCGCCTCGCTCGGGCATCTCGGCGAGGCCGGGCATCCCGAGGTCAGGGCCGCCATCGAGGATGCATTGCGCCGCATCGCCGCCACGGGCAAGGCGGCAGGCGTGTTCGTCACCGATCCGGCGCCGGCGACGCACTACCGCGATTGCGGTGCAAGCTTCATTGCCGTCGGCGGCGACACCACGCTGTTGCGCAGTGCGGCGGTAAAACTTGCGGCATCGTTCCGCAATGGCAAGGCCGGGTCCGGCGCTGAACCATGATCTCGCTGGCGGTTGGCGGGGGCTGCAAGAAGTCGGCGCCGGCGGCACGGTGAGTGGCCCGACGAGGAATCCCCATGTGCCGGCGATTTTTCTTGTGTCTGATGCATTGATGCAGTAGCATCAGTACATCACATATTTGGGTTGGGGTTATGCGCACCACGCTCGAAATCGAAGACGATGTGCTGGTTGCCGCCAAGGAGCTCGCCCGGCGCAGCGGCACGACCGCCGGGCGGGTCATTTCCGACCTGGTAAGGCAGGCGTTGACCCAATCCGCCGGAACGACAGCCAGCGGCGCCAGGGAACCGGCTGCAGCCTATGGGTTCCGCCCGTTTCCATCGCGGGGTGGCGTGGTCAGCAATGACCAGGTCGACAAACTGCGCGACGAAGAAGGTACCTGATGCATGCCTTGCTCGATGTCAATGTGCTGATCGCCCTGCTCGACAGCGACCATGTGCATCACGCCCGGGCCAGGGCCTGGCTGAAGGAAAATATCAGGCACGGCTGGGCGTCCTGCCCGCTGACGCAGAATGGCTGCATCCGCATCATGTCGCAGCCAGGCTACCCGAACGCCTTGCCTGCCACCGCGGTGGCCGAACGTTTGGCTGCGGCAACGGCGACAAATCATCACGCCTTTTGGCCCGATGCGGTCAGCATGCTCGATGCCGGGCGGATCGCATGGAACGCCGTGCTCGGCTCCCGCCAGGTAACCGATGTCTATCTGTTGGCGCTGGCTGTGCACCACGACGGACGGCTGGTGACTTTGGATCGCGCCGTACCCCTGAAGGCGGTTCCCGGAGCGAAGGCAAGGCATCTGGCGGTGATCTGACTACCGCGCAGCGGCGCAATGCGGCAGAATCCACATCCATCCCGAAACATTGAAGGCACTCATGACGAACCCCGAACTCCTGCGCAATTCCTGCCTGATCGACGGCGCATGGCTGACTGCGACCGGCGCCAGCCTTGAAGTACGCAACCCGGCCAACGGCGAACTGGTTGGGATGGTGCCGAGCTTCGGCGCCGCCGAAACCCGCCGCGCCATCGACGCGGCACAGGCGGCCTTCCTGCCGTGGCGGGCGAAGACGGCCGACGAGCGGGCGCGGATCCTCAAGCGCTGGTTCCAGCTGATGATGGATAACCAGGAAGACCTGGCGCGGCTGATGACGGCCGAGCAGGGCAAGCCCTTGGCCGAGGCGCGCGGCGAGATCGCCTACGCGGCGTCCTTCATCGAGTGGTTCGCCGAGGAGGCGCGGCGCGTCTATGGCGAAGTGATTCCGTCGCCGCTGACGGATCGACGCCTGATCGTACTGAAGCAGCCGGTCGGCGTTTGCGCCGCGATCACGCCGTGGAACTTTCCGGCGGCGATGATCACGCGCAAGGTCGCGCCGGCACTGGCCGCCGGCTGCACCATGGTGGTCAAGCCGGCCGAACAGACGCCGCTCTCGGCCCTGGCACTGGCCTGGCTGGGGCAGCAGGCGGGGATTCCGCCGGGCGTGCTCAACATCGTGACCGGCGAACCCGTTGCCATCGGCGGCGAACTGACCTCGAATCCGAAAGTGCTGAAGCTGTCCTTCACCGGCTCGACCGAGGTCGGGCGGCTCTTGATGGCCCAGTGCGCACCGACCATCAAGAAGCTGTCGCTGGAACTCGGCGGCAATGCGCCCTTCATCGTCTTCGACGACGCCGACCTCGATGCGGCGGTTGAGGGGGCCATGGCCTCGAAGTACCGCAACACGGGGCAAACCTGCGTGTGCAGCAACCGCTTCCTGGTGCAGGAAGGCGTACGCGATGCCTTCGCGCAGAAACTCGCCGCCGAAGTGGCCGGACTCAAGGTCGGCGACGGGCTGGAGGAGGGCGTCACGCAAGGCCCGCTGATCGACGGGGCGGGCCTGGCCAAGGTCGAGGAACTGCTGGCCGATGCGGTCGCCAGGGGTGCGCGCGTCGTCTGCGGCGGCAGGCGCCATGCGAAGGGCGGGACCTTTTTCGAGCCCACCGTGCTGACCGGTGTGACGCCGGCGATGCGTCTGGCGCGCGAGGAAATCTTCGGGCCGGTGGCGCCGATTTTCAGCTTCAAGGAGGAAACCGAGGCCGTGCGCCTGGCCAACGACACCGAGTTCGGCCTCGCCGCCTATTTCTACAGCCGCGACATCGCCCGCGCCTGGCGCGTCGGCGAGGCGCTGGACTACGGCATGGTCGGCATCAACGCCGGCAGGATTTCCAACGAGGTGTCGCCTTTCGGTGGCGTCAAGCAGTCGGGGCTGGGGCGCGAAGGTTCCCGGCACGGCATCGAGGAATACCTTGAAATCAAGTGTCTGACCATGGCCGGCTTGTAAGCTGTCCGCCACCTTGCCGGTGCTACCATCGCCTTCCTTTTGACCGGCCCCGCGACATGATCCCGATAGACGTCCTGCTTGCCTTTCTCGCCGCTTCGGCGCTGATCACCATCGCTCCCGGCCCGGACAACCTGATGGTGCTGTCCGTCGGCATCAGCCGCGGCCGCGCCGCCGGGATCGGCTTCGGCCTCGGCTGTGCGCTCGGCTGCTTCACGCATACGCTGTGGGCGACGCTCGGCATCGGTGCCGTGGTGCTGGCCTCGGAAGCCACCTTCACCACGCTGAAGATGGCGGGGGCCGCCTACCTGGTCTATATCGGCATCATGGCCTGGCGCTACGCCGGAAAGCTGGGCGTGATCAAGCTCGACGACGGCAGCGCCGAGCCGCTCGGCGCGCACCTGCGCCGCGGCTTCATCGCCAACGTGGTCAATCCCAAGGTGGCCCTGTTCTTCATCGCCTTCCTGCCGCAGTTCGTCGATCAGTCGCGCGGCCCGGTCTGGATCCAGATGTTGCTGCTGGGTGCGCTGTTTGCGGCACTGACCGTGGTGATCTTCGGCAGCCTCGGCTGGTTCGCCGGCAGCATCGGCGCGCGGCTGCAGCGGCAACCCGGGCTTGCGGTCTGGCTCGACCGCTGTGCCGCGGTAATTTTCGTCGGCCTGGCCCTGCATCTGGCGACGGCGCGCTGACAGCCGCCGTGTCGCCGGCGCCGACTTTTGCCTAATCAGCCGCGCGTGTTCGACTGCGCCGGGAATTCCGCCAGTTCGATCTTCGCCGCAGGCTTCCAGCCCTTCTTGCGGTGTTCCGCAACCACGTTGGTGAAGATTCCGCCGCGCACGTAGAAGCGGGCGGTGAGCCGCATGAAGCGCGGTCGGGTGGCGCGCACCAGATCGTCGAGGATGCGGTTGGCGACATCCTCGTGGAAATGCCCTTCATCGCGGAAGCTCCAGATGTAGAGCTTGAGGCTTTTCAGCTCGACGCAGAGTTTGTCGGCGATGTAATCCAGCGTCAGCACGGCGAAATCCGGCTGCCCGGTCTTGGGACAGAGGCAGGTGAATTCCGGGATTTCCATGTGGATCTGGTAATCCCGGTGCGACGCCGGGTTGGCGAAGGTTTCGAGCGACTTGGCGGGGGCCTGTTTTTGTGGGCGGGGCATGCTGTGCGGGGCCGGGTAAGAGGGGCGGGACGGATTATAATGGCGCAGCTCCAGAGTCGTGTTTCTGTCATCATTTTCCCGGTTCATCCCTCGTGCGTTTAAACAAGCTGAAACTTTCGGGCTTCAAGTCCTTTGTCGAGCCCACCACCGTGCTTTTCCCCGGCCAGCTGGCGGGCGTGGTCGGCCCCAACGGCTGCGGCAAGTCGAACATCATCGACGCCGTGCGCTGGGTGCTGGGCGAATCGAAAGCCTCCGAGCTGCGCGGCGAATCGATCCAGGACGTGATCTTCAAGGGCGCCGGCAGCCGCAAGGAAGTCAGCCGCGCCAGCGTCGAGCTGTTCTTCGACAACGCCCAGGGCCGTGCCGCCGGGCAGTGGAGCCAGTACGCCGAAATCACGGTCAAGCGAGTGCTCGACCGCGAGGGCAACTCCAGCTACTACATCAACAACCTGCACGTCCGCCGCCGCGACGTGATCGACCTCTTCCTCGGCACCGGCCTCGGTCCGCGCGCCTACGCCATCATCGGCCAGGGCATGATCTCCCGCATCGTCGAGGCCAAGCCCGAGGAACTGCGCTTTTACCTCGAAGAGGCGGCCGGCGTCACCAAGTACAAGGAACGCCGCAAGGAAACCGAGCACCGTCTGGAGGATGCGCGCGAGAACATCGCCCGCGTCGATGACATCCGCAACGAGCTGGAAGCGCAGGTCGGCCATCTGCAAACGCAGGCGACCGTGGCGCAGCAGTATCGCGACCTGCACCAGCGCATGTCGCGCAAGCAGACCCTGCTCTGGCTGAAGAAGCGCAACGACGCCCGGCAGGACAGCCAGCGCCTGGCGCGCAATGTGGATGAAGCCGTCAATCGCGTCGAGGCGGAGACGGCGCAACTGCGCGAAATCGAGGCGCGTGTCGAGCATGCGCGCGAGAGCCATTATTCGGCGTCGGACGCCCTGCATGCGGCGCAGGCCGAAATGTTCGCGGCCAATACCGAAGTCAGCCGCCTCGAATCCGAGATCGGCCATTTGCGCGATTCGCGCTCGCGGCTGGAAACGCGCCTGGATCAACTGGGCGTCGAGGACACCCACTGGCATGGCCAGCAAAGCCAGTTGGCCGAGGATGCGGCGCGCTGGAATCTCCTGCTGGAGAATTCCCGTAGCCGTTCCGCCACCGCCACCGCCCGCCACCAGGAAGCCGCGGCCCGCCTGCCCGCGGCCGAGGATGCCCTGCAGGCAGCGGGTACCGATGTCACCGAGGCCCGCCGCAGCCTGAGCGAGGCCGAGCAGGCCTTGCGCCTGGCCGAGGCCGACAAGGGACATGCGCAGCGTGCGCTGGACAACCTGGTGCAGCGACGCAGCCGGCTGGAGCAGGACAGGCAGGCATTGGGTGCACCGGAGCCGGCCTTGCTGGCCGCGTCGCTGGAGAGCGAGCGGACCGCAGAGGCGGCCCTGGCGGTGGCGCAGGAGCGCCTGGCGGCCCTGCAGGCCGCCGTACCGGCGGCCGAGGCACAGTTGCGCGCCGCCCGCGAAGCCTTGCAGGCGGCCCATCGCAGCCTGACCGAGACGCGCGCCCGGCACGACGCGCTGGCCCAGTTGCAGGCCAAGGTCGCACAAAACGGCGAGATCGGCGAATGGCTCGAGGCGCGCGGACTGGCCGCTGCCAAACCCCTGTGGCAGGCGATCCAGGTCGAAGCCGGCTGGGAAACCGCGGTCGAAGCCGTCCTGCGCGAACGCTTCTCGGCCCTGGCGGCGGATGCGGATACGGTGCGTGCGGCATTGGCCTCGCCGCCACCCTCGATTCTGACGTTGGCGCTGGCGGGCAGCGCCGCGGCAACTTCCGCAGTTGCCGACAGCCTGCGCGGCAAAGTGCGCTGCGACGATGCGCGCTGGTCCGGCGTACTCGACGAATGGCTGTCCGGCGTATCCGTCGCCGACGATCTCGCCGCCGAATTGCCGCTGGCCGGCGGCCAGCGCGTATCGCGCGCCGGACACCTGCTGACTCCCGCAGGCCTCACGCTGTACGTGCCGGATGCGAAGACGCATGGCGTGATCGAACGCCAGCGCGAGATCGACGAACTGGCCGGCGTACTCGACGTGCGCATCGCCGCGGAAGTCGCGGCGCGCGAAGTACAACGCACGGCCGAGCAGGCGCTGGCCGAAGCCCAAGGCCAGCTCGGCGCGGCGCGGCGTTCGATGCAGGAGGCGCAGCAGGCCTTCCATGCGGCACAGGTGGCGGCGCTGAAGCTGACCCAGGCGCAGGCCCGCTTCGAAGAGCGATCGGCGCAGATCGACCGCGACCTCGCTGAACTGCGGCATCAGGACGAAACGGAAGTGGCCCGTCGCGAACGCGCCGAGGCGGAAGGCGCACGCCAGCGCGAACGCCTCGGCGAGGTGCGCGAACGCCTCGAACAGGCGCTGGAACTGCATCGGCAAAAGGATGCGGCATTGCGCGAGGCGCGGGCGCTGGAAATCCAGCTCGGGCGCGAAGCCCAGGAGGCGGGCTTCTCCGAGCGCGAGTGCCTGTCCAAGCTCGACGACAACCAGCGTGCGGCCGCCACGGCGAACAGCCAGTTGCAGCGCATCGAAGCCGAAACCGGCGCCGCCCGCACCGAACTGGCCGGCATCAGCGATACGGTGCTGCAGGAACAACTGCACGCCGCGCTGGATGGCAAGCGCGACAAGGAGTCGGCGCTGGCGGAACGGCGAAATGTGCTGGAAACGGCGGCTGCGGAGGTGCGCAGCCTCGACGAGCAGCGCATGAAGCTGGAGCAGGGCATCGCTCCCCTGCGCGACAGGATCAACGACCTGCGGCTCAAGGCGCAGGCGGCGCAGATCAACGAGGAGCAATTCCGCGAGCGCCTGGCCGAAGTCCACGTCGCCAGCGAGGCCGACGAAGCGCCCTTCCTCGGCGAACTCAACGCCGGCGGCGCCGACCGTCTCAAGGACAGTGTCCTGCAGGGCGAAATCGCCCAGATCGGCGCCGAGATCGAAGCGCTCGGCCCGGTCAATCTCGCCGCCCTGGAAGAACTGGCCACGGCCTCCGAACGCAAGGGTTTCCTCGATGCGCAGTCCGCCGACCTCTCCGAGGCCATCGGCACGCTGGAAGACGCCATCCGCCGCATCGACCGCGAAACGCGCGAGCAGTTGCAGGAGACCTACGACACGGTCAACAAGCATTTCGGCACCCTGTTCCCGCAACTTTTCGGCGGCGGCGAAGCGCGCCTGATCCTCACCGGCGACGAAATCCTCGACGCCGGCATCCAGATCATGGCGCAGCCGCCGGGCAAGAAGAACACCACCATCCACCTGCTCTCCGGCGGCGAAAAGGCGCTGACGGCGATCGCCCTGGTGTTCGCCATCTTCAACCTGAATCCGGCGCCGTTCTGCATGCTCGACGAAGTCGATGCGCCGCTCGACGATTCGAACACGGTGCGCTTCTGCGACCTGGTCAAGCGCATGTCGGTGCAGACCCAGTTCGTCTTCATTTCGCACAACAAGATCGCCATGGAAATGGCGCAGCAACTGATCGGCGTGACCATGCAGGAACAGGGCGTGTCGCGCGTGGTGGAAGTCGATATCGAAGAGGCGCTGCGCCTCGCCGACGAGCAGCAGGCGGCATGAGCAGCGGAGAGGGACCCGTGAGCGCAGCGAGCGGGATCGAAGCGTCCGCGAATGCCGCCCAACCGCCGACGCGCCGCCGGATCGACTATCGGAGCATTGGCGGAGGCGGCGGCATGACGCCTGGCAACGGGGTGGCTTGACATGGCATTCAGCGAACTGCAAATAGCTCTGGTCGGCGCCGGCATCGCGGGGGTCGCCCTGGTCTGGGGCTACAACCTCTGGCAGGACCGCAAGCACCGCAAGGCCGCGGAGCGGATATTCCAGGGCGGCGAAGGCGATGCCCTGCTGGCCGCCAATGCCGCGCCGGCCGCGGCGGACACTGCGCGGCGTGAGCCGCAGTTCGGCACGGAAACGCAAGTGGACGAGGGGTTCGCGGACCGCGCGTCGGCGGAGGATGAACCCGGCGCGCCGGCGCAAACCGCCATGCCTGCGCCGGCCTCCGGCTTGCCGCCCGATGTCGCGGACGAGGTCGCCGACTGCGTTCTGCACTTCACGGCCGCGGAACCGATTCCGGCGCCGGCGGTGCAGGCGATGCAGACGGCCTGGGCCGGGGAACTCTCGAAACCCCTGCACTGGCTGGCAAAAGGAGATGACGGCGAATCGTGGCGCTCCATCGGCGCCGACGACTCGGGGCGCTACCGCCATTGGGCGGTGGCATTGCAACTCGTCGATCGTCGCGGCCCGGTCACTGACGGCGAACTCGCGCGCTTCTTCGACGGCGTACAGTCGGTGGCGCAGCAGGCGGCAGCGACGATGGAACTGCCGCCGCGCGGCGAACTGGTGATGCGCGCGGAAGCGCTGGATGAATTCTGTGCGGCGGTCGATATCCAGTTCGTCCTGCACGTGGTGGAAGCCGGCGGCGGCGTATTCGCCGGCACCAAGCTGCGCGGCGTGGCCGAAGCGGCCGGGCTCGCGCTGGAGGGCGATGGCGTCTTCCGTGCCCGCGATGAGGATGGCGGCGAATTGTTCACCGTGGCCAACCTCGGCGCCGAACGCCTCGAAGCCGATTCGATCAAGTCGCTGGCGACCCACGGCCTGACCCTGAGCCTCGACGTGCCGCGCGTGACGGACGGCAAGCTGGCCTTCGACCGCATGCTGGCGACGGCGCGCCAGCTGGCCGGCGTTCTGGGCGGGGTTTTGGTGGATGCGCAGCGCGCCCCGCTGGCCGATGCGATGATCGATGCGATCCGCGCCCGGACCGGCGAACTGCAGGCGCGCATGAATGAAGCCGGCATCGCCCCCGGCAGCACGCGGGCCCTGCGACTGTTCTCCTGATGAACCCGGAGCGGGCGGCCGCGCGAGCGGAAATCCTGCGTCGCGAAATCGAGCGGCACAACCATGCGTATTATGTGCTCGACGCGCCGACCGTTCCCGACGCGGAATACGACAGGCTTTTCCGGGAACTACAGGCGCTGGAGGCCGGGCATCCGGGCCTGCGCAGCGCCGATTCGCCGACGCAGCGGGTCGGCGGCAAGCCTTTGCCCGAATTCGCCCCCGTTCGCCATGCCGTGCCGATGCTGTCGATCCGCACCGAAACCGATACCGAGCCAAGCGGCGCCAGGGCTTTCGATGCCCGCGTGCGGCGCGAACTGGGCCTGGGCGAAGGCGATGCCCTGGTCGACTATGCCGTCGAACTCAAGTTCGACGGCCTCGCCATCAACCTGCGCTATGAAAACGGCGTGCTGGTGCAGGCGGCGACGCGCGGCGACGGCGAGACCGGCGAGGAGGTGACGCAGAACATCCGCACCGTGCGGCGCATCCCGTTGCGCCTGGCTGGCGCCGTGCCGCCGCTGCTGGAAGTGCGCGGTGAAGTCTTCATGAGCCGTCCCGACTTCGAGCGCTACAACGAGAAGCAGCGCGCACGGGGGCGGGCGACGCTGGTCAATCCGCGCAACGGCGCCGCCGGCAGCATCCGCCAGCTCGACCCGGCGATGGCGGCCGAGCGGCCCTTGTCCTTCTATGCCTACGGCCTCGGCGACACGCGTGGCTGGAACCTGCCGGCGACGCATGCCGGCGTGCTCGACGCGCTGGCCGCCTTCGGCCTGCCGGTATGCGAGCACCGTGCCGTGGTGGCGGGCGCCGACGGCTTGATCGCATTTCATGCCCGCATGCGCGAGATGCGCGATGCGCTGCCTTTCGACATCGACGGCGTGGTGTACAAGGTCAATTCGCTGGCGCTGCAGCAGCGCCTCGGCTTCGTCACGCGCGAGCCGCGCTGGGCGGTGGCGCACAAGTATCCGGCGGAGGAGGCATTGACCACGGTGGAGGCGATCGAGGTGCAGGTCGGCCGCACCGGGGCGATCACGCCCGTGGCGCGCCTGGCCCCGGTCTTCGTCGGCGGCGTGACGGTGACCAATGCCACGCTGCACAACGAGGCGGAGGCGCGGCGCAAGGACGTGCGCATCGGCGATACCGTGGTGGTGCGGCGTGCCGGCGACGTGATTCCCGAGGTAGTGGCCGTGGTTATGGAGCGGCGGCCGAAAAAGGACCTGCCCGGAGATGAGGCCCTGCATTCCGCATTCGCGTTGCCGAAAAACTGCCCGGTCTGCGGCTCCGCCATCGAGCGGCCCGAGGACGAAGCCATCGCCCGCTGCAGCGGCGGCCTGGTCTGCCCGGCGCAACGCAAGCAGGCGCTGCTGCATTTCGCCGGCCGCCGTGCGCTGGACATCGAGGGCCTGGGCGACAAGCTGGTCGAGCAACTGGTGGACAACGCCATCATCAAGACGCCGGCCGATCTGTACAAGCTCGGCCTGCTCAAGATGATCACGCTCGAGCGCATGGCGGAGAAATCCGCGGCGAACATCCTCGCCGCCATCGAAAAGAGCAAGGCAACGACGCTCGCACGCTTCATCTTCGCCCTGGGCATCCGCAACGTCGGCGAAGCGACGGCGAAGGACCTGGCGCGCTTCTTCGGCAGTCTGGATGCGCTGATGGCGGCGGATATCGACCGCCTGCAGCAGGTGCCCGACGTCGGCCCGGTGGTCGCCGCGTCCATCGTGCGCTTCTTCGCCGAGCCGCATAATGTCGAGGTCATCGAACAGTTGCGCGCGGCCGGGGTGACCTGGACCGAGGGCGAGGCGGTCGCGGCGGTGAGTTCGCCCGTCGCCGGCAAGACATTCGTCCTTACCGGCACGCTGCCGACGCTGACGCGCGATGCGGCGCGGGACATGATCGAGGCCCTGGGCGGCAAGGTGGCCGGCTCGGTGTCGAAGAAGACGGATTACGTGGTGGCCGGCGCCGAAGCCGGCTCCAAGCTCGAAAAGGCGCGGGACTTGGAAGTTGCCATCCTGGATGAAGCACAATTCAGGGAGTTGCTCGCAGGCGGCCACAAATCGTGACCGCCCCGCAAACCTGGTCTGGAGTCGGGAAAATGAAGAAAGTTACCAAGGCGGTCTTCCCCGTTGCCGGCATGGGCACCCGCTTCCTGCCGGCGACCAAGGCCAGCCCCAAGGAAATGATGCCCATCGTGGACAAGCCGCTGATCCAGTACGCGGTGGAGGAGGCGGTCGCCGCCGGCATCACCGACATGATTTTCGTCACCGGCCGTTCCAAGCGCGCCATCGAGGACCACTTCGACAAGGCCTACGAGCTGGAAAGCGAGCTCGAGCATCGCGGCAAGACCGAACTGCTGGAATTCGTGCGCAACATGATCCCGCGCGACATCAACTGCATCTACATCCGCCAGCCGGAGGCGCTGGGACTCGGCCATGCCGTGCTTTGCGCCCGGCCGGCGGTGGGCGACGAGCCCTTCGCCGTGCTGCTGGCCGACGACCTGCTGGACGGCCAGCCGCCGGTGATGAAGCAGATGACGGATATCTACGACACCCACGGCAGCTCGGTGATCGGCGTGCAACAGGTGGCGCGCGAAGACACCAAGAGCTACGGCATCGTCGACAGCAAGTCGATGAGCGAGTCGCTGGAGCAGGTCCTGCGCATCGTCGAGAAGCCAAGGCCGGAGGATGCACCGTCGACCCTGGCCGTGGTCGGCCGCTACGTGCTGACGCCGCGCATCTTTCATCACCTGTCGAAAATCGGCAAGGGCTCCGGCGGCGAGATCCAGCTTACCGACGGCATCGCCGCGCTGCTGGCCGAGGAGCAGGTGCTGGCCTATCGCTACCAGGGCACGCGCTACGACTGCGGCTCCAAGCTGGGCTACCTGGAGGCGACCGTGGCTTTCGGCCTGCGCCATCCGGAAGTGGGGAAGGACTTTGCCGCCATGCTGAAGAGCATGTAATGAGCCCACAGGAGGCGCAGAAGATTCTCGACGAAGCCGACCTGCTGTGTTCGGCCGAAAAGTCGGCGCTGGCGGTACGGCGCGTTGCCGCGGAGATTACCGCGCGCCTTGCCGATGCCAACCCGCTGGTGCTGGCCGTGATGGGCGGCGCCGTGGTATTCACCGGCCAGCTCCTGCCGCAACTGGCCTTTCCGCTGGATTTCGACTACCTGCATGTCACGCGCTACGGCGATGTCACCACGGGCGGCCAGCTGGCATGGATCGTCGAGCCGCGGACGCCCGTCGCGGACCGTGTCGTGCTGGTCGTGGATGACATCCTCGACGAGGGCGTGACCATGGCCGAAATCGCCAGGCGCCTGCGGGCGCAAGGCGCCACCGACGTGCTGAGCGCCGTGTTTGCCGACAAGAACCTCGGTCACGGCAAGCCCATTGCCGCCGACTTCGTCGGCGTGCATCTGCCGAACCGCTATGTTTTCGGCTACGGCATGGATGTCAGGGGTGCGTGGCGCAACCTGCCGGCCGTATATGCGGTAAAGGGTCTCTGACCGGCCTGCCGAGGTCGGCGGCCGGGCGGTGAGCGCGGCTTGCGACAGTCGTGAAAATTTTGCAACAAGATTCGCTCGCAGGGCTTGCAACCGCAGCGGATTTAGTGGAACAATGCGTTTTTCCAAAACAAAAGGGGAACTGAATGAACAAGAGCGAACTGATTGACGCAGTAGCGGAGCGCGCCGAGCTGTCGAAGGCCGCCGTAAACAAGGCCATCGATGCGATGACCGAAGTAATCACCGCAGTGATCTCGAAAGGCAACCCGGTTGCCCTGATCGGTTTCGGCACTTTCAAGTCCGTGAATCGCGCCGCGCGCACCGGCAAGAACCCGAAGACCGGCGCGCCGCTGAAAATCGCCGCCAAGGCAGTGCCGAAGTTCACCGCCGGCGCCGGCCTGAAGGCCGCCGTTGCAGGCAAGAAGCCCGCCGCGAAGAAGGCTGCACCGGCCAAGAAGGCCGCCGCCAAGCCCGCTGCGAAGAAGCCCGCCGCCAAGAAGAAGTAAGCATTCCGGCGCAAAAAAAAGGCAACCTCCGGGTTGCCTTTTTTATTGCGCCGCCGGCGCGGGCGAGGTGGTTCAATCCAGCAGGTGCGACACCAGCCCGTCGGCCAGCTTGGGCTCGAACCAGGTCGACTTCGGCGGCATCACGTTGTTGCTGTCGGCCACCGCCATCAGCTGGTCCATGCGCGTCGGATGCAGCGCGAAGGCCACCGCCATCTCGCCGGAATCGACGCGCTTTTCCAGCTCGGCCAGGCCGCGGATGCCGCCGACGAAATCGATGCGCTTGTCGCGGCGCAGGTCGGCGATGCCCAGGATCGGCGCCAGCAGGTGATCCGAGAGCAGCGAAACATCGAGGCTGGCCACCGGGTCGTCGGGGATCAGTTCGGGTTTGATGCCCAGCCTGTGCCAGCGACCCGCCAGATACATGCCGAATTCTCCGGGCCGGGCCGGATGCACTTGTCCGGGGCTGTCTTCGACCGCGAACGCGGTGGCTAGCCGTGCCACCAGCGCCGACTTTTCCAGGCCGTGCAGATCCCTCACCACGCGGTTGTAGTCGAGGATCTTCATCTGGTGGTGGGGGAAGATCACCGACAGGAAAGCGTCGGCGGACTGTTCGCGCCCCTGCTGGTGCCGCGCGGCGGCAACGCGCGAGGCTGCGGCCGAGCGATGGTGGCCGTCGGCGATGTAGAGCGCGGGCATGGCATCGAAAGCCTGCGTGATCGCCGCGATCCGCGCGGCGTCGGTCAGCACCCAGATCTGGTGGCGGATGCCGTCGTCGGCGGTGACGTCGGCGGCCGGTGCGCCCTGCGCGATGGCGTCGATCAGCTCATCGGCGGTCGCCGATGCCGGGTAGGCGAGCAGCACCGGGCCGGTCTGGGCGTCGAGCGCCTCGATCTGCCGCACGCGGTCGTCTTCCTTGTCCGGTCGCGTGAACTCATGCTTGCGGATGCGGTTGCTGTCGTAGTCGGCGACATTCGCCGCGGCCACCAGCCCGGTCTGCACGTGATCGCCCATGGTCAGGCGATAGGCGTAGTAGCAGGGCGTCGCGTCGCGCGCCAGGATGCCCGCGGCCAGCATCTTCTGCAGGTTCTCCGCGGCCTTGGCATAGACCTCCGGCGCATAGGGGTCGGTATCCGCCGGCAGGTCGATTTCGGGTTTCGAGATGTGCAGGAAGGACCAGGGCTTGCCGGTGGCGCCGCCATGGACAATACTGCGCGCTTCGTCGCTGGAGAGCACGTCATAGGGCGGCGCGGCGACGGCGCCGGCCTGGCCGGCGGCGGGACGCAAACCACGGAAGGGGCGAATCAGGCTCATTTTGGATCTCGGGCAGGGGTGGGGAGGACGCCGCGTAGCGCCGCATCGGCGTCGCGGATCATTTTTTCGGTGGTCGGCCAGTCGACGCAGGCGTCGGTGACCGAACAGCCGTACTTCAACTGGCCATGCAAGGCCGGGTCGGCGGGGATCGGCTGGTTGCCGGCCTCGATGAAGCTCTCGATCATCAGGCCGACGATGGAGCGATGGCCGGCCTTGCGCTGGTCGCAGATCTGGTTGATGCAGTCGTGCATCACCAGCGGCTGCAACTCAGGCTTCTTGTAGCTGTTGGCATGCGAGCAATCGACCACGATGTTGTGCGGCAGCTTCGCCTTGGCCAGCGCGGCCTCGGCCAGCGCGACGCTGACCGTGTCGTAGTTGGGCCGGCCGCCGCCGCCGCGCAGCACCAGGTGGCCGTAGCGGTTGCCGGCGGTGCGCACCACGCAGGAGCGGCCCTGCATGTTGATGCCGAGGAAGCTGTGCGGGCTCGAAGCGGAAATCACCGCATTCACGGCGGCGTCGAGCGAGCCGTCGGTGCCGTTCTTGAAGCCGACCGGCGTCGACAATCCCGATGACATCTCGCGGTGGGTCTGCGATTCCGAGGTGCGCGCGCCGATCGCGGTCCACGCGATCAGGTCGCCCAGGTACTGCGGCGCGATCGGGTCGAGCGCCTCGGTGCCGGCCGGCAGCCCGAGTTCATTCACCGCCAGCAGGAATTCGCGCGCCTTGTGCAGGCCTTCCTCGATGTGGAAGGAATCGTCCATGCGCGGATCGTTGATGTAGCCCTTCCAGCCGGTGGCGGTGCGCGGCTTCTCGAAATACACCCGCATCACCAGGACCATGGTGCCGGCGACTTCGGCGGCCAGCGCCTTCAGGCGCCGCGCGTAGTCGAGGCCCGCCACCGGATCGTGGATCGAGCAGGGGCCGACCACGACGAACACGCGCGGGTCGCTGCCGTCGAGGATGCGCTGCAGGGCGCGCCGTCCCGCCAGCACCGACTCGGCGGCGGCATCCGACAGCGGCAGTCGGGCATGGACGTCCTCCGGCGTCGGCAGGAGGTCGAAGGCTTCGATGTTGAGGTTTTCGGTCTGTTGCATGTCGGTTACCAGATGCGTTTGATGCCGTAGTCGGAAAAGGCCCGGTCGGAACTGACCACGGGCAGCTTGCGGTTCCTTGCCTGTGCGACCAGCAGGCGGTCGAAGGGGTCGCGGTGATGCAGGGGCAGGCTTTCGATGGCGGCCACGTCGTCGAGTTCGACGCCGAGCAGGCGAAAACCGTTGGCCTCGATGTGGCTCGCCACATAGCGGCCCACCGGTTGCGCCAGACGGATGCCACCCTGGCCGGCCTTGACCGCCAGTTCCCAGGCAAGCACCACGCTGACCAGGATTTCGTTGTCCGGATTGGCGATGCAGGATTTGGCCCGCGTCGACAACCTGTCGTCGCCTTCCACCCAGCGCAGGAAGGCATTCGTGTCGAGCAGCGCAATCACCCGGTGCAGTCCTCGAAGCCCTCCGGGATCGCGTCGAAATTGTCGGCCATGAAGAGGATCTGCCCCTTGCCCGAACCCGGAATGCGCTTGCCCGCCGGACGCTGGATGGGCACCAGCATCGCCAGCGGCTTGTTGTCGCGGGCGATGACGATTTCCTCGCCCATCATGGCTTTCTGCACCAGCTCGGAGAGATGGGCCTTGGCTTCGGCGATGTTGAATTGCTGCATGGCGGGGACTCCCTGATTGTTGGTCATTTTAAATGACCAACAACGGCGGGTCAAGGCATGGTAACGGCAAATTGCAGATGGCAGCAGCGTCGTTTGGGGCGAGTGACTCCGGCCGCATTCGGCGAGTGCGGTCGTATACCCCGATATCGAAAGTCGGCGCTGGCGATACGGCGGCTGTTCCGCCGGTGCCGGCGCCCGGACTCCGGACTGCCGCCGCCGGCGCTGCAAATCGTGACGCGACCGGACCAAAAATCGGCGATTGACGGCTGCATGCAGCGTCAGGCACACTCCCGGCGAGACAGCTGGATTTACTGGCCTTCACGAGGAGCCCGGGGTAAATGGCGCAAGTTGCTGAAATCGGCATCGAAAAGTATCAAATCGCCCGCGAGCTCGGCAGGGGCGCGACGAGCATTGTTTACCTCGCCCACGATACGTTCAACGATCGCGAGGTGGCGATCAAGGTCTTCAAGCCCGAGATCCTGTCCGATCCCGAACACGGCAATACCTACCGCAAGCTGATCGCCAACGAGGCCGCCCTGGCCGGGCGCCTCAACCACCCGCACATCGTCGGCATCTACGACGCGGCGCTGGGCCGCGACGAAGGCTATATCGTCATGGAATACGTGCAGGGCGAAACGCTGGAAAAATACTGCCATGTCGAGCACCTGCTGCCCGTGGACAAGGTGATCGAGATCGTCTTCAAGTGCGCCCTGGCGCTCGATTTTGCCAGCCGCAACGGCATCATCCATCGCGACATCAAGCCCGCCAACATCATGCTTTGCCAGGATGGCGCGGTGAAGATCGCCGACTTCGGCGCCGCGATCCTGGCCAAGAACGACGAGACGCAGCTGACCGGGGTCGGCTCACCTTCCTACATGTCGCCGGAGCAGGTGCGCAACGACACCCTCAGCTACCAGACCGACATCTATTCCCTGGGCGTGGTGATGTACAAGCTGCTCACCGGCCGCCTGCCCTTCGAAGCCGACACCAACTACGGGCTGACCCAAAAGATACTGAACGAAGACGCGCCCAGCATCCGCACCCATCGCCCCGCGCTGTCGGCGCGGCTGGCCGACATCGTGACCAAGGCCTTGCGCCGCAACACGCCGGAGCGCCATGCCAACTGGCGCGAATTCACCGAGGACCTGTCGACCATCGCCGAACTGGACCTGCCGCAGGAAGCCGATTCCGAGACCCAGCGCTTCAACATGCTGAAGGCGCTGCCGTTCTTCCAGGACTTCAGCGAAATCGAGCTGTGGGAAGTGCTGCGCATCAGCATCTGGGGGCGCGTGCCCGCCGGCACCTTCCTGGTCGATGAGGGGACCACGGGCAACTTCTTTTTCGTCATCGCCGACGGCAACGTGGGCGTGGTCAAGGGCAACAAGAAGCTGAGCACCCTGGGCAAGGGACACTGCTTCGGCGAGATGTGCTACATCCGCCAGGGGGCGCTGACGCGCACCGCCACCATCGTCGCCGACACGCCGGTCACCCTGTTCAAGATCAGGGCCGACTCCCTGCACAAGGCGTCGGAAAACTGCCAGTTGCGGTTCAACCGCTCGTTCATGAACATCCTGGTGGACCGGCTGGCGCAGGCGACCAGCGAACTGGCCACGGGATACTGACCCCGCGCCCTGGCGACGGCTAGCGGCCGATCTTTTCGTCGAGAAAGGCCTTGATCTCGAGGAACTTCGGCTCCTCGCGCTTGACGAACTCGACGGTGCAGTCGTCCAGACCCGCCAGCAAGAAGCCTTCCTTCGATTCCGGCAGGACGATGGTGATGTAGCCCGCCAGCAAGGTGCTGGCCGGTTTCAGCTGGATCGAGGCGATCGCGTCGATGGGGATGTTCTTGTCGCCCTTGATGCCTTCCAGCAGGTCGCCCTTGAGGCTCTGCAGCAGCACTTTCATGCCCATCTTGCGCTTGATCACGACTTCCTTGTCATAGACTTCGAGGCGGTCGCCGGTTTTCGACTCGGCGCTCATCAGGACGCCCGGCGTCGTGGCATAGCCCATCTTGCAGGACGGGCACCTGCCTTCCGGCGCCTTGGCGTCCTTGGCTTGCCGTTTGTAGCCGCAGTGCGGGCATTCGCCTGCCGCCCGTGCGGCGCCGGCGGCCTTCGGTGCCGCAGGTCGCCTGGCCTGCGGCGCCTGTGGCGGTTTGCCTGCGTCTGCCGCCGGCGCCCTGGCCTTGTTCGCCGACGGGCCGGCATCGCCGCGCTTGACATCTTCCTCGACGAAGCGGAGTTGGCAGTTTCCGACCGAAATCAGGTCCTCGTCGCTCAGCAGCAGCCGGGTGATCTTCCTGTCGTGCACGAAGGTGCCATTTACGCTGCCAAGATCCTCGATGACGTAGAGATCGCCGCAGCGGGTGATTACCGCATGCTCGTTGTCGGCATTGACATTGTCGAGGGGAATCTCATTGGACGCCTTGCTGCCAATGACCAGCCGGTCCTTGTTGATCGGGAATTCCCCGAGCAGTTGACCATTCGCGTTGATAACCAGCTTCGGCATGCCGCTTCCCTCGAGAATTTTGCCTTCCAATGGTGCAAGCATAGCGCAAGGATCGGCGACATGCAGATACACCGGGAGTCGCGCACGAGTCCAGCACGGTTGCGCCCGGGCTTGCGGCGACGGGAGCCGGCACTATTTTCCGAGCGGGCCCTCGTCGGCCCTCGCGAGGCCCGCCGACCGGCGCAGGCGCGTCAGCGCTTCAGCCTGCGGAAAAGTTCCTTCACCGCCGCCACCCGCTCCCTGAGCGCGGCGGTCGGCTTCTGCCAGGTGAGCTTGTCCGGGCCGGCCAGCTTGAAGCTGCGATCGGACTGGATCAGCAGGATGATGTCGGCCGGGTCGAGCGGCGGGTTCTTGACGAATTGCAGGCTGATCGCCTGCGGCCCGGCGTCCAGCTTGGCCAGACCCAGCGCGCGGCCGGCCAGGCGCAGGCGGTGGGTTTCCATCAGGGCCAGCGTCTGCGCCGGCATTTCGCCGTAGCGGTCGATCAGTTCCTCCTGCATGGCGCGCAGGTCGTCCTCGCTGTCGCAGTTGGCGAGGCGCTTGTAGAGCGTCAGGCGCTCATGCACGTCGGGACAGTAGTCGCTGGTCAGCAGCGCCGGCACGCGCAGGTTGATTTCCGAGGTGATGGCCAGCGGTTGCGTCAGGTCGGGCACCTTCTCGCCGGCCTTGAGCGCGCGCACGGCGGCGTTGAGCATGTTGGTGTACATGGCGAAGCCGACTTCGTGGATCTCGCCGCTTTGCGATTCGCCGAGCACTTCGCCGGCGCCGCGGATTTCCAGGTCGTGCATGGCGAGGAAGAAGCCCGAGCCGAGCTCCTCCATGGCCTGGATCGCTTCGAGCCGCCGCTTGGCCTGGGCGGTCGGCTTGGCGTCCTCGTGGGTCAGCAGGTAGGCGTAGGCCTGGTGGTGCGAGCGGCCGACGCGGCCGCGCAGCTGGTGCAGCTGGGCGAGGCCGAACTTGTCGGCGCGGTTGATGACGATGGTGTTGGCGTGCGGGTTGTCGATGCCGGTCTCGATGATGGTCGAGCACAGCAGCAGGTTGTGCTTCTGCTGGGTGAATTCGCGCATCACGCGCTCCAGTTCGCGCTCCGGCAGCTGGCCGTGGCCGACCACGATGCGCGCCTCGGGCAGCAGGGTTTCGAGGCGCTCCTTCATGTTCTCGATGGTGTCGACTTCGTTGTGCAGGAAATACACCTGGCCGCCGCGCTTGAACTCGCGCAGGCAGGCTTCGCGCACCTGGCCGCTCGACCACCTGGCGACGAAGGTCTTGATCGCCAGGCGCTTCTGCGGCGGCGTGGCGATCACCGAAAAATCCCGCAGGCCTTCGAGCGAGAGGCCCAGCGTGCGCGGGATCGGCGTCGCGGTCAGGGTCAGCACGTCGACCTGTGCCCGCAGCGCCTTCAGCGCCTCCTTCTGGCGCACGCCGAAGCGGTGTTCCTCGTCGATGATGATGAGGCCGAGGCGATCGAATTTCACGTCCTTCTGCAGCAGGCGATGGGTGCCGATCAGGATGTCGATCCTGCCCTGTCCCAGCAGCGCAACGGCTTCGTCCTGCTCTTTGGCCGACTTGAAGCGCGAGATCTCGGCGATCTTCACCGCCATGCTGGCGAAGCGGTCGCTGAAGTTCTGGTAATGCTGCTCGGCCAGCAGCGTGGTCGGGCACAGGATGGCGACCTGCTTGCCGTCGGCCACGGCGACGAAGGCGGCGCGCATGGCGACCTCGGTCTTGCCGAAGCCGACGTCGCCGCAGACCAGGCGGTCCATCGGCTTGCCGGATTTCATGTCCTCGATCACGGCATTGATCGCCGCCTGCTGGTCGGGGGTTTCCTCGAAGCCGAAACCGTCGGCGAAGGCTTCCAGGTCGTGCTGCTTGAAATCGAACCGATGGCCTTCGCGCGCGGCGCGCTGGGCATACAGGTGCAGCAGTTCGGCGGCCGTGTCATGCACCTGCAGGGCAGCTTTTTTCCGGGCTTTCTCCCACTGGCCGGAGCCCAGGGTGTGCAGCTGGATGGCATCCGGGTCCGCGCCGCTGTAGCGCGAGATGAGCTGCAGTTGCGCCACCGGCACGTAGAGCTTGGCGTCGTTGGCGTATTCGAGGTGGAGGAATTCGGTGTCACCTTCGCCGAAATCCATGTGCACCAGGCCGAGGTAGCGGCCGATGCCGTGGCTTTCATGCACCACCGGGTCGCCGACCTTCAGCTCGGACAGGTCGCGCAGCCAGCCTTCGAGGTTGGCGCGGCGGGCATCGGAGCGCCGTCCGCGGGGGCGGGCGGTGGCGGCGTAAAGCTCGTTCTCGGTGACGATGGCAATGCCGGTCCCATCCCCATCCCGACCTTCCCCTTGAAAGGGAGGGGGAAGGCGAAAGCCGCCGGAGAGCGGGCCGACGCCAAGCATGAAGGCGTCCGCGCCGGCGAGGAAGGCGGCGAAGTCGACGCAGGGCTCGGGTGCGAGGCCGTACTCGGCGAGGTAGTCGGCGAGCGTCTGGCGTCGGCCCGGCGATTCGGCCAGCAGCAGCACGCGGTCGGCCTGACCGGCGAGGAAGCCGCGCAGCGCGGCCAGCGGATCGTCGGCCTTGCGGTCGACGGCCAGCGGCGGCAGGGACCCCGCCGCACTTGCCGTGTCGCCAACGCCGACCTTTATCAAGAGTTGCGGCAACGCCTTGGCCGCGACGAAGAATTCCTCGTCGCGCAGGAACAGGTCGCCGGGCGGCAACACCGGCCGCGAACGGTCGCCGCCGAGCATTTTGTAGCGGCCCTGCAGGTCGCTCCAGAACTCCGCGATCGCGCCGGCGACGTCGCCGTGCAGCAGCAGCGTGGCATGCGCGGGCAAATAGTCGAACAGCGTCGCCGTGGTTTCGAAGAACAGCGGCAGGTAGTACTCGATGCCGGCCGGCAGGATGCCGTTCGAGACATCCTTGTAGAGGCTGACGCGCGAGGCATCGCCCTCGAAGGCTTCGCGGAAGCGCTGGCGGAAGGTGGTGCGGCCGGCGTCGCCGGCGGGGAACTCGCGCGCCGGCAGCAGGCGGATTTCCGGCACCGGATAGAGGCTGCGCTGGCTGTCGACGTCGAAGCTGCGGATGGTCTCCACTTCGTCGTCGAACAGCTCGATGCGGTAAGGCAGCTGGGTACCCATCGGGAACAGGTCGAGCAGCCCGCCGCGCACGCTGTACTCGCCGGCGGCGACGACCTGGGTAACGTGCTGGTAGCCGGCGATCGTGAGCTGCGCGCGCAGCTTGTCGAGGTCGAGCCGCTCGCCTTTTTTCATGAAGAAGGTGTGGCCGGCGAGGAAGGCCGGCGGCGCGAGGCGCGTGACCGCGGTCGAGGCGGCCGCGATCAGCACCTCGCATTCATTGCGCGACACCGCGTAGAGCGTCGCCAGCCGCTCAGAGACCAGGTCCTGGTGCGGCGAGAAGCTGTCGTAGGGCAGGGTTTCCCAGTCCGGCAGCAGATGCACGCGCAGCCCGGGCGCGAACCAGGCGATTTCCTCCGCCAGGCGCTGTGCCTCGAGCGGGCTGGCGGTGACCGCTGCCAGCAGGCGCCCCGGCTGCGCGAGTTGCGCCAGCGCCAGGGCGTCGGCAGACGCGGAAAGCGGCGGCAGGTCGAGGCGCTGGCCCGGTTTGGGCAGGGCGGGGAGCGACAACAGGGACTTCATGGAAAGCGCCAGGCAAAGAGGCGCGAATTATATGTCTGCCAACCAACGGAAGGCAGACGGTATCTCCTGGTGGGATACGCAGCGCCGTCCCGCCGCCGCCGACTTTCCCGCCGCGGCGAGGCGGGTCGGGCGTTGCGCCGCGGATCGGGCCTGGTCGCGCCGCGGACGGAGGCTCAGCCGGCGCGCAGGAAGGCCTCGAACCGGTCCATCGGCAGCGGGTGGCTGAACAGGTAGCCCTGATAGGCGCGGCAGCCCTGGCGGGCGAGGAATCCCCGCTGCGCCTCGGTTTCCACGCCCTCCGCGATAACCGTCAGGCCCATGGCCTCGGCCAGCGAGACGATCATCTTTGCGATGGCGGCATCGTTGCTGTCGGTGAGGATGTCGCGGACGAAGCCCTGGTCGATCTTGAGCTGGTCCAGCGGCAGGCGCTTCAGGTAGGACAGCGAGGAGTACCCGGTGCCGAAATCGTCCAGCGCGAAGCTGACGCCCGCGGCCCGCAAGGCGGTCATCTTTTCGATGACATCCTCGATGTCGCGCACCAGCAGGCTCTCGGTCAGTTCCAGCTTCAGCCGTTGCGGGTTGGCGCCGGTCTGGGCGATCACGTCCAGCACCTGCCCGACGAATTCGCTGTGGTGGAACTGGCGCGCGCTGACATTCACCGCGATCGTCATGTGATCCATCTCGGGACGTTGCGCCCATGCCGCCAGCTGGTTGCAGGCGCTTTCCATGACCCAGTGGCCGACGGACAGGATCAGCCCGGTCTCCTCGGCCAATGGAATGAAAACCTGGGGCGAGACGAGGCCGCGTTCCGGATGCTGCCAGCGCAGCAGCGCTTCGGCGCCGGTGGCACGGCCGTCGGCGTCGACCTGCGTCTGGTAGTACAGCTGGAACTCGCTGTTCTTGACCGCCTCGCGCAGGTCCGCCTCCAGCGCGACGCGCAGCATGATGGCCGCCTGCATGTCCGGATCGAAAAAGCGCAGGCTGTTGCGTCCCGATGCCTTGGCCTGGTACATCGCCAGGTCGGCGCGTTTCATGAGCTCGTCGATGCCTTCGGTACTTTTTGCGAACAGCGCGATGCCGATGCTGGTCGTGCTGTGATGCAAGGCGCCGCCGAGCTGGTAGGGCTGGCGGCACTGGTTGAGTATCTTCTCGGTGACGACTTCGGCCTGGCTGGCGGCTATCAGCGGATCGCCGCTCAGGTCCTGCAGCATCACCACGAACTCGTCGCCGCCGAGGCGGGCGACGGTATCGCCGTCACGCACGCAATTGGTCAGGCGCTGCGCGACCTGGCGCAGCAACTGGTCGCCGGTATCGTGGCCCAGGGTGTCGTTGAGGGTCTTGAAGTTGTCGAGGTCGATGAACAGCAATGCGCCGTGCTTCGAGCTTCGGGAACTGGAGGATATCGCCTGGCGCAGGCGATCGTGCAACAGGCGGCGGTTGGGCAGGTCGGTCAGCGGATCGTAGAAGGCCAGGCTGTTGATTTCATTCTCCGCCTTCTTGCTGGCGGTGATGTCGGCGGCGATCGCGATGTAGCGCAGCACGCGGCCGGCATCATCGTAAAGCGCCGAAATGGTGATGCGTTCCGGATAGATCTCGCCGCTCTTTCTGCGGTTCCAGATTTCCCCCTGCCATTGGCCGGCGTTCTGCAGCGCGGCCCACATCTCCTGGTAGAAACCGCGGGTATGCTGTCCCGACTTGAGGATATTCGGGGTCTGTCCCACCAGTTCCCCTTCGGTATAGCCCGTCATCTTGCAGAAGGCCCGATTGACGCTGATGATCCGGTTGTCGGCATCGCAGATCAGGATGGCCTCGCTGGTGCCTTCGAAGACGGAAGCGGCGACCCGCAACTGCTCCTCGCGGTTGACCAGCGACTGCTGCTGTTGCCGGATGCGCTCCTGCAGCCGGTTGAAGCTGTCCAGCATCAGCCGGATTTCCCTGCCTCCCTCGAGCGGCAGCGGGCGCAGCGGTTCCTGGTCGGCCGTCATCGCATCGATGGTTCCCGCCGAGCGGCCCAGGGGACTGAGCTGGCTGTGCAGGAAGAGCCATATCAGCACGGCGATCACCACCGAAGCCAGCGCGGCATTCTTGTAGATTTCGCGCTGCAGCGCATCGATCGGCTTGAAGGCGGTGGAGGTCGGCAGCGTGGCGAAGACCAGCCAGCCCGTGCTGGTGACGCGCTTTGCCGAATTCAGGATCTCGGCGCCCTGGGCATCGATGGCGATGCCGGAACCTTCATGACCCTGCTTGTAACGGTCATACATGGTATTGACCCCGGGCGGCGGTTCCGGCTGCAGGATATTGGCCGGATCGGTCGATGACACGAACACGCCATCGACGAACGAGATGACGTGTAGGTCGCCCTCCATGCGAACCTTCGACGGCAGGATCTCGCTCAGCAGATCCTGGCCGGCGACCTGGCTGGAGCCGGCGAGTACGCCGACGACCTCGTCCCGTTGATTCCTGATCGGCACGGCGATGTTGATGACCGGCTTGCCCGTGCGCCGATCGAGGACCGGCCTGCCGATGGCCGGCTTTCCCGAGGCCATGACTTTCCGGAAGAAATCCGGATTCGCGGGCTCGCCGTCGTCGCGCCCCTCCGGGTTCGCCGTGTTCGCAAGTTCGACGCCCTTCGCCGAGATGACCGACATGCCGGCATTGAACAGGCGCTCGGCGGGTTTGCCGGTCGCCAGCAGCCCCTGCAAGCGGCCGCGATGTGCCATCAACTCGGGAGTTATCTGCGCGGCGGCATCCCCCAGCGCACTGATACGCAGGTTGATCGCCTCGTCGAGGTTGCCGGCCACGTGCCTGACGATCTGCGACTGCTGCGCCGTCAGGCTGGTCTTGAAACTGTCGCGGACCTTGACCCCCATGTCGTGCGCCAGGACCCAGATGGTGCTGACGAACAGCACCACGGTAAAGGTGGCGATCGTGGTCTTCAGGTCAAGCAGGCTACGCGCAGCGAACCGTTTGTTCACAATTGGCAATTCCGCATCAATCCCATGCAAGCCGGGTACGTCGAACATCCGCACCATCGCTTGGCGCTGCAATCCCGTGCGACCGTGCCGGACAAAAACTTCCCGGCCGATGATACGACGTCCGTTTGGCCGCAAAACGGTCAAAAGTCACGGAAGGGCGGCAATAGTCGGGGTTTGACGGACCGCGGACCGGGTTTCAGGCTCGGCGGGCGAGTATTCCGGGAGCATGCAGGCGCCGCCTGCAAACATGAAAGTCGGCGCTGGCGGTACGGCGGTTTAGCTCACGCCCCCGCGTGCAGCCTGACCCGAATCCGCTGCGGGCCGAAGGGCGCCCGGTAGCCTCGACTGCACTTGTCGCCATCCGGGTGGCCAGGCAGGGCAGAATATTTACGCTCTTTTTACGGCGCGCGGCGTAGCATGAATTCATGGTCGACCTGCATTCATCGCCCGTTCGCGGCGGCTATTTCAAGGCGGCACTGGCCTGCCTGGCGGCAACGGCGCTGACGCTGCCCCTGCGGGGCGTGGTCGATGCCGCCAACATCGTCATGATCTTCCTGCTGGTGGTGGCGCTGGTGGCGGTCCGGCTGGGCAGCGGGCCGGCGATCCTCGCCGCCTTCGGCGGTGTCGCCCTGTTCGATTTCTTTTTCGTGCCGCCGCATTTCTCGATGGCGGTGGCCGATGCCCAGTACCTGATCACCTTCGCCGTGATGCTGGCGGTGGCCCTGGTGATCGGCCAGCTCGCCGCGCGTCTGCGCGAAAAGGCCGTGCTCGCGGCGCAGCGCGAGGAGGAGATGCGCGCGCTCTACGACATGGCCAAGGAACTGTCCGGCGCCATCGCCGCGGAGCAGGTGGCCGACATCGTGCGCGGTTTCCTTTCCCGCCGGCTTCAACTGGAGGCCGTCCTCTATGTCCCGCGCGCCGATGACACGCTGCTGGCGATCCCGGCGGCGCAAGGCGGCGAGTGCTGCCAGGACCACGTACGCGCGGTCCATGCGCAAGGCCGGTCGATGTTCCTCGCGGCGGAGGAGAGCGGCTACCGCCCCGCGCTGGCGCTGCCGTTGGCCTCGCCGCTGCGCACGCGCGGCGTGCTGCTGGTGTTCGGCGAACATGCCGAGCAGGTCTGCGCCGCCGAACGGCGACCGCTGCTCGATGCCGTGGCGTCGCTGACCGCTATCGTCGTCGAGCGCCTGCACTACGGCGAGGTGCTGCAGGAAGTCACGCTGCGCATGGAATCCGAGCGCCTGCGCAGCGCCCTGCTGTCGGCCGTATCGCACGACCTGCGCACGCCCTTGACGGTGCTGGTGGGCATGGCCGATGCCTTGACGCTGACACGTCCGGCGCTGCCGCCGGCGGCGCTGGAATCGGCGGCGGCGATCCGCGAGCATGCCCTGCGCCTGTCGGAGCTGGTGCACAAGCTGCTCGACATGGCGCGCCTGCAGACCGGCAAGCTCGTGCTGAACAAGGAATGGCAGCCGCTGGAGGAAGTCGTCGGCAGCAGCCTACAGGCCATGGCGGGGCTGCTGGTGGGACGCGAAATCCGCGTCGAGCTGGCGCCCGACCTGCCGCCGCTGGAATTCGACGCCGTGCTGCTGGAACGCGTGTTCTGCAACCTGCTGGAGAACACGGCGAAATATGCGCCGCAGGGCGCGATCGTGATCGCGGCGCAAGTGGCCGGTGAGACGGTCGAAGTCTCCGTCGCCGATGCCGGGCCGGGCCTGCCGGCGAATCTGGGGGACAGCGTCTTCGAGCCCTTCGAGCGCGGCAGCCATGCGGCGGCCGGTGTCGGCCTCGGCCTGGCCATCTGCCGTGCGATCGTCGAGGTGCATGGCGGCAGCATCCGTGCCGAGCCGCGCCCCGAAGGCGGCACGCGCATGATGTTCACCCTGCCGCTGGGCACGCCGCCGCTGCTGGAGGAGGAAGACGGTGAGTGAACAGCGGCCCCTGATTTTGGTGGTCGAGGATGAGCCGCAGATCCGGCGTTTCGTCTGCGCCGCGCTGGAGGATGAAGGCCGCGTCAGCGAAGCCGCGACTGCCGCCGCGGCGCTGGAAGCCTTCAGCGGGCAGACGCCGGCGCTGGCCATCATCGACCTCGGCCTGCCGGACCGCGACGGCGTGGATCTGATCCGCGAACTGCGCGGCTGGAACCCTTTGCCCATCCTGGTCCTGTCCGCCCGCTCGGCCGAGGCGGAGAAGGTCGGGGCACTGGATGCCGGCGCCGACGACTACCTGACCAAGCCATTCGGCGTGCTCGAACTGCAGGCGCGGGTGCGCGCCCTGCTGCGGCGGCAGAAAGTCGGCGCCGGCGAGACGGTGATCGAGTTCGGCGCCATCCGCGTCGACCGCGTGCACCGCACGGTGACGCGCGACGGCGCGGCGATCCACCTGACGCCCATCGAATACCGCCTGCTCGGCGTGCTGCTGGGCAATGCCGGCCGCGTGCTGACGCACCGCCAGTTGCTCAAGGAAGTGTGGGGGCCGGGGCATGCCGAACGCGGGCATTACCTGCGCATCTACATCGGCCACTTGCGGCAGAAGCTCGAAGCCGACCCGGCGCGGCCGCGCCACCTGCTGACGGAAACCGGCGTCGGCTACCGTTTCCAACTCCAGGACAGTGTTCCATGAGCCACGAAGAACAAAAAGACAGCACCGCCGTCCTCGCGCTGGCCGCCCTCGGCGTGGTCTATGGCGACATCGGCACCAGCCCCCTGTATGCCCTCAAGGAAGTCTTCGGCAACGCCCACCATCCGGTGCCGATCACGCCGGAGAACGTGCTGGGCATCCTCTCGCTGGTGTTCTGGTCGCTGATCGTCGTGGTGTCGTTCAAGTACGTGGCGCTGATCCTGCGCGCCGACAACAAGGGCGAGGGCGGCATCATGGCGCTGATGGCCCGCGTCCTGGCGGACGAAGGGATCACCGGGCGCACGCGGCAGGCGGTGATCCTGCTCGGCCTGTTCGGCGCCGCGCTGTTCTACGGCGACGGCCTGATCACGCCGGCGATCTCGGTGCTTTCCGCCGTCGAGGGCCTGGAGGTGGCGACGCCGTTATTCGCGCCTTACATCGTGCCGGTCACGCTGGGCATCCTGGTCGCCCTGTTCTGGATACAAAGCCACGGCACGGCGAAGGTGGGCGTCGCCTTCGGGCCGATCACCTGCCTCTGGTTCGGCGCGCTCGCCGCCATGGGCGTGATGCAGATCGCGAGTCATCCCGGCATCCTCGCAGCTCTGCTGCCGCAGCATGCGTTGGCTTTCCTGGTTGCCGACCCGGCGCTGGGCTTCCTCGCCATGGGCAGCGTCTTCCTCGTCGTCACGGGCGCCGAGGCGCTGTATGCCGACATGGGCCACTTCGGCCGGCGGCCGATCCGCCTGGCCTGGTTCGGCCTGGTGCTGCCGGCGCTGCTGCTCAACTACTTCGGCCAGGGCGCCTTGCTGCTGGCCGACCCGGCGACGATCAGGAATCCCTTCTACCTGATGGCGCCCGACTGGTTCCTGCTGCCGCTGGTGGGCCTGGCCACGGCGGCCACGGTGATCGCCTCGCAGGCGGTGATCACCGGCGTGTATTCGATCACGCAGCAGGCGATCCAGCTCGGCTATGCGCCGCGCATGGAACTGCTGCACACCTCGGGCAGCCAGATCGGGCAGATCTACATGCCCGGCGTGAACTGGCTGATGCTGCTGGGCGTGATCGCGCTGGTGCTGGCCTTCAAGTCATCGACCAACCTGGCGGCGGCCTACGGCATCGCGGTGACCGGCACCATGATCATCACCTCGCTGTTCGCCTACCTCGTCGCGCGCCGCCAGTGGGGCTGGCGCAAGCGCCTGGCGCTGCCGGTGTTCGGCGCGCTGCTGGTGCTCGACCTGACCTTCCTTGCCGCCAACTCGACCAAGATCCTCGACGGCGGCTGGTTCCCGCTGGTGTTCGGCGGCGCGGTGTACCTGCTGCTGACCACCTGGAAGGAGGGACGCAAGCTGCTGCACGAGTGCCTCCATACCCAGGCGCTGGGCCTGCGCGATTTCATCCCCGCCATCGAAACGCCGGATACGATCACCGTGCCCGGCACCGCGGTGTTCATGACGCCCTACCCGGAGCACGTGCCGCATGCCCTGCTGCACAACCTCAAGCACAACAAGGTGCTGCACCAACAGGTGGTGCTGGCGACCGTGACGGTGGAATCGGTGCCGCGCATACCCGACGCACAGCGCGTGGCGGTGGCGCGACTGAACCAGCGCTTCTATCACGTCGGCATCCACTTCGGCTTCATGGACGCGCCCGATGTGCCGGCGGCGCTGGAGTGGTGCGCTGAGCAGGGATTGGAGCTCGATCCGATGACCACTTCCTACTTCCTCGGCCGCGAAACCGTGGTGCCGCAGGTCGGCGACGCCATGCCTTACTGGCGCGAGGCCCTGTTTGCGCGGATGTACAGCAACGCCGGCACCGCCGCCGACTTCTTCGGCCTGCCGCCGAACCAGGTGGTGGAACTGGGGACGCGGGTGACGCTGTAGTTGCGATTGTCGCCGTCCCGCCAGCGCCGATTTTCGGGTTGGGCGTCGCGAATTAGGGTATGCAGCGGGAGGTCCGCATCGTGCCCTTGACCTGTCCTGAATTTCTCGGACCAGCCGTATGGCTCCTCAGCGAGGGGGGGGGGGGGGAGGGGGGGGCAGGGAAGGGGGGGGGGCGGGGGGTTGGGCCAGGGGGGGGGGGGGGGGGGGGGGTTGATGTTGCCAAGCGGCACGGCGTCAGCGAGGCATCGATCTACGCCTGGCGGCGGTTGCGGATGGTCAGCGTGATGTAAAGCGGCTCAAGACATCCGAGAACACACGGCTGAAGAAGCTGGTCGCCGAGCGGATCTAATAGTGATGAAGGGATCGCGCAAAATGGTGAGGCCGGTTGCCGGGAACAGCCGTTTTGCAATGAAACGGGGCTGAGCCAACGGGAGGGTGCGCTGCTGCAAGTCAGTCGGTCTTGTATCAACAGAGGGAAGGGCCCCCCCAGAGGGGCGGGGGGGGGAGAGCGATGCGCGCTCGGGCCAGGCGCTGGAGCGCGCATCCGCGCCTGGCCCGTGAGGGAATCGTGGTGGGCAAGGACCGATGTGCCTCGCTTTGGGCCAAGGCGGGTCTGCAAGTACCGGGAAAGAGGCGCCGGCGTCGCATTGCGGGAAACCGGCCCAGGCCGCATGCGCCTGCCGCCAGGAATTCGGTGGTGCTACGACTTCGTGTTCGATGCCTGCGCCAATGGCCAGCAGTTGAAATGCCTGACGCTGGTCGATGAATACACGGGAATGCCTGGTCATCGACGTGGCCGGATCGATCCGGTCGCGCCGCGTCTGACGTCCTGAGTCGACGGTCAGCGTGCTGGCGCACCGCTACATCCGCTCGACAAGGCGGAATTCGGGTCGGGATGGCCCGGCACAGGCCCCGGCACGCAGGGCACCAACGAAAGCTTCAACGGCAAGTTTCGGGATGAGTGCCTGGCGATGGAATGGTTTCGCAACCGGATCGAAGCCAGGTCGTCATTGAGACTGGCGGATTCACTACAATGAGGTCCGACCGCATTCGGTTTGCAGTACGCGGATTCCGCCGGAGTTGCGAAAGGTTCAGTCGGCGCAAAGGAGAAGAGTCGCCACAGTCCGCTACTGGCCGCATGCAGAAGTTAGTACCACTACTGGTGCGCAAATAGTCGGCGCTGGCGGTACGGCGGTTTAGCTCATGCCCCCGCGTGCAGCCTGACCGGAATCCGCTGCGGGCCGAAAGGCTTGCCGAATTTTCCGTAGCGCCCGGCGATGGCCGTGCCGCAATGCCGGCAGTGGCCCGCGTGTCGTCGAGCGCGTAGCCGAGGATGCGATAACAGTCGCGCTGGAGGCCACGCGCTTCCCGTCACGACGCCGGCGTCCCGGTCTTCAGGCCCCACGTTTTGCAATCCTGTCCCTGAGCCAGGGTCGATCCGCTCTTTCAGGTCCTTCCATGTTTCCAGCTCGCTTCCTGAATCCGTTCGATGACCTCGCGCGGATTCCTGACCAGGCAGATGGATTTGCCATAGTCCTCCAGTTCTTTCGGCAGGGGATAGGCTTTCGATTTGTTCATGTTCAGGGCCATGGTGTTGTCCGTTTTTGTCGCTCCTGTCCGCGGGTGGGCGATTTCGTAGATTTCGGTGCTCACCACGTCGTAGAGGGGCGATAGCGTGATGTGTCCTGTCGGATGCCCGTACAGCAAGGCGAAGTTTTTCAGGTGTGCGTCGCCATTCCTGACCAGGCACGAGAGCGCGACATACTCGAATAGCCGCGCCTTGCTCTCGACGGCGTCGGTGCAGAACAGGTCGATAGCCTTGGCGATACCTTCATAGCTGCCGCGGTACTTTTCCTCCGGCGTTTTCCCCATGAGCACCGCCATGTCTTCGAGGCCCAGTTGAACACCTTTTTCGATGTCGAAGCGGGTCATCACGAACAGGCTGCCATCTTCCGATAGCCAGAATTCCGGGACGCGCAAGCCGGCGCGCCGGGCGACCTCCATGCACATGAACTCGTTTTGCGCGAGAAACGGGTAATCGTCCCCGGCGGACTTGACTACCAGGTCCGACGTGGCCATGGTGGATTTTTCGACCATTCCCGATTCGCTGTCGGGTACCAGGACTTTCGGCTGGAAGCCTGAAATGCCGGATGCGAACCAGATATCCACCAGGTGTGCGAACAATTCGGCGGAGGCCTTGCTGGCGATGATCTCCGCCCGGGGGACGCTTGCCTCGCGAGCGACCGCGCGCCCATCTTCCGAGTAGCGGAGCGACCGATCTGATTGCCACCGGTGATCTGCAACAGGCGCATGTCATCCAGCGTCTCGTGCTTGCCGAAGCGTTGCCGCAGGTAGTCGAGGAGATAGCCTTCGGGGCGATTCATCTCGAAGACCGAAAAGAGTCGTCCATCCGAGTAGCTTTCGGCGCGAAGGGGCATCAGCAGGGAAGCCTCGCACTTGCGATCGGTGGTCTGATAGTTGAAAACGAATCGCGATTCCTTTTCGAGGGCACCGGCAAGGCCTTGCGGAGTCGTTACCACCAGGCGTTTAACTTTCATCGAAGACCCCCTTGATGCTGTCGTAATCCACGCGGCGATCCGCGAGCCGGATTCCTTTGCCGATGGCCGACAGTGCCTTGAGAAAGGTGATCATGTCGATGTTTTCACCCGCCTCGATGCGGATGATGGTTTCGCGGCGGAGGCCGGACGCCTTTGCCACGTCCGCCTGGGTTTTTCCGGTCGCCTTGCGTTCAGCCCGAAACAGGGTTCCCAGTTCTTTTAAGTTGCTTGAAAGTAACATTACGAACCTCCAACGGCGTAAATGTTACCCTTGAATAACTAATTAATGCAAGCTTTTATGCGCGGATGGCCTCTGAAGTGGCATTCCCGTGACTCAAAGCGAAGTCAGGCAGAGCTCGGGATGGCGGCGATCGATGTCAGGCGCCGGCGTGCAGCCTGACCGGAATCCGCTGCGGGCCGAAGGGTTTGCCGAACTTGCCGTAGCGCCCGGCAATCGCGGTGCCGCAATGCCGGCAATGCCCCGTGTCGTCGAGCGCGTAGCCGAGGATGCGGTACCAGTCGCGCTGGATCACCACCTTGCCGCAGCCGGGGCAAAGGGTTTCGTCGCCGGCCTTGTCGTGCACGTTGCCGGTATAGACGTAGCGCAGGCCGGCGTCCATGGCGATGCGGCGGGCGCGGGCCAGCGTCGCCGGCGGCGTGGCGGGGATGTCGCTCATCTTCCAGTCGGGATGGAAGGCGCTGAAATGCACCGGCACGTCGGGGCCTAGTTCCTTTGCCACCCAGGCGGCCAGGGCCTTGAGCTCGTCGTCGCCGTCGTTCTTGCCGGGGATCAGCAGGGTGGTGATTTCCAGCCAGCAGTCGGTGTCGTGGTGGATCATGGCCAGGATGTCGAGCACGGGTTGCAGCTTCGCGCCGCAGAGCTTGACGTAGAAGTCGTCGGTGAAGGCCTTGAGGTCGACGTTGGCGGCGTCCATTTTCGAATAGAACTCGCGCGCCGGTTCGGGATGCATGTAGCCGGCCGTCACCGCCACGGTCTTGATGCCGAGCGCATGGCAGGCGTCGGCGGTGTCCATCGCGTACTCGGCGAAGATCACCGGGTCGTTGTAGGTGAAGGCCACGCTCTGCGAGCCGTTCTTCTGCGCGGCGCGGGCGATGGCCTGCGGCGTGGCGTCGTCCATCAGGCGGTCCATGTCGCGCGACTTGGAAATGTCCCAGTTCTGGCAGAACTTGCAGGCCAGGTTGCAGCCGGCGGTGCCGAAGGACAGCACGCTGGAGCCGGGGTAGAAGTTGTTGAGCGGCTTCTTCTCGATCGGGTCGATGCAGAAGCCCGAACTGCGGCCGTAGGTGGTCAGCAGCATTTCGCCGCCCTGCATGGCGCGGACGAAGCAGGCGGCGCGCTGGCCCTCGTGCAACTTGCAGTCGCGCGGGCAGAGGTCGCACTGGATGCGGCCGTCGTCGAGCTTGTGCCACCAGCGGGCGGGCACTCCGCTTATGGGATCGGCGCTTCTTTCCATTTCTGCACCTCGTAGCGTTGCAACTGCACTTCGGACGACCAGTAGTCGGCGGGCAGGCCGGCCTTCTGCTTGAGATGGGCCATGAACTGGCGCGCTTGCGGCAGTTGTTCCCAGACCTGCGGCAGGAAGGTGCTCCTTCTCTGTCCGGCGATGAAGATCACGCCGTCGACATTCGGCCGCAACTGGCGCAGGGCGTCGGCTTCGTCGCTGAATGTCATCGGCTGCGGCGCGGTCAGCAGCGAAACCTCGACGCGGGTGCGCGGCAGTTCCTCGGCCTTGAGCGGCGCGAAGCGCGGATCGCTGAATGCCGCGGCGACGGCATTGGCGCGCACGTCCTGATCGAGCGGGCGATGCGCCTGCAGCGAGCCGATGCAACCGCGCAGCGCGCCGTTCTGCGTCAGCGTGACGAAGGTCGCGCCGGGCTGGTTCAAGCCGGATGCGCCGGCTCGGCCTGCGTCGGCTGCCCGAGGCGGGCGGCGATGGCATTGCGCGCACGCACCAGCAGGGCCGGACCGGGATCGGCGGCGACGGCTTCGGGTTCATACAGCGCGAAGGAGGCATAACCGACCACGCGCGACTTGTCGCCGGCGGTATCGCCCGAATTGCATTGGGCGATGCGCTCGATGCGCAGGCCGCGCTGCTTTGCCACGGCGATCAGGCCGTTGATCGGCAGCGCGCCGCAGGCCTGCTCGAAGCTGGTGAGCTGTTCCAGGGCCAGGATGTGGTCGGCCGTGGCATGGTCGATCTTCTGCGCTTCGGCATAGCCGTGGAAATGCGAGAGGTCGGAACTGATCACGATCAGGGTTTCCGGCCCGCCCCAGAGCCGGGCGATGACCTGGGCGACTTCGGCGGCGCCGGTCTGGCCGACGGCCAGCGGCACCAGCGTGAAGTCGCCGAGCACGGTCTGCAGGAAGGGCAGTTGCACTTCCAGCGAATGTTCCTGGGCGTGGGCGGCATCGGAGGCGACGACCTGCGGCAGGTCGGCCAGCGCATCCAGCGCGGCGCGGTCGAGCGGGATGTTGCCCAGCGGCGTGGCGAAGGCCTGCACCGTGGGTGCCGCGACGCCGCGCACGGCGACGCGGTGGCAGGGGCCGAGCAGCACCACGCGGCGGATGCGTCCGGCCAGCGGCGCGAGCAGGGCATAGGCCTTGCCGGCGGTGCCGCCGGAATAGACGTAGCCGGCGTGCGGCACGATGACGGCCTTGAGCCGGCCGGAAAAAGTCGGCGCCGGCGGTACGGCGAGACAGGTGGCGAGATCGTCGCGCAGGGTATCCGGCTCGCCGGGATAGAACATGCCGGCGACGGCCGGGGGGCGGATGGCGGTGGCAGTGCTCATGGTCATCTCACTCGGATCAGCAGCAACGGGCTGATTGTATAGAATTGGGACATGGCTTATCACGCACTGGTTCCCGCCGCCGGCTCGGGTTCGCGCATGCATGCGCTCTCGGGTCACGCCGTGCCCAAACAATACCTGCCGCTGGCCGGCCAGCCCATGATCCGCCACGCCCTGGCGACATTGTGCGCCACGCCGGCGATAGAACATGTGTTCGTCGTGCTGGCACCCGACGATAGCCATTGGCCGGCGGCCGCGATGGCGGAACTCGGCCCCAAATTGCGCGTCCTGCGCTGCGGCGGCGATACCCGCGCGCAAAGTGTCGCCAACGGCCTGCGGGCGATGGCCGGCGAACTCGGCGGCGAGATTGAAATCGGCGACGATTGGGTGCTGGTGCACGATGCGGCGCGACCCTGCCTGACGGTGGCCATGGTCGAAAACCTGATCGCCGCGGTGGGCGCGGACGATGCCGGTGGCCTGCTCGCGGTGCCGGTCGCCGACACCCTGAAGCGCGCCGACGAAAACGGCCGCGTCCTCCAGACCGTGCCGCGCGAAGGGCTGTGGCAGGCGCAGACGCCGCAGATGTTCCGCCATCGTCTGCTGCTCGATGCGCTCGATTTCGCGCCGCAGGTCACCGACGAGGCCAGCGCCATCGAGACCCTGGGGCTGCTGCCGCGCCTGGTGGCGGCCGATGCCGGCAACCTGAAGGTCACGT
Source organism: Sulfuritalea sp. (assembly GCA_016708585.1). GTDB lineage: Bacteria > Pseudomonadota > Gammaproteobacteria > Burkholderiales > Rhodocyclaceae > Sulfuritalea. The sequence continues at coordinate 144,583 of JADJFK010000006.1, forward strand.
ATCCGTTCGATCTGCAGCTTGCCGAGTGGATAGTGCAGGTCCGGAAGGCGGCCGGTTCGCAATGAGCCCGGCCGACGCGCCCCGTGATCCGGCCGGCGAGCCTGCGCGCGACGCAATTGATGCGCTACGGGAACCGGCCGTGATCGAATTCGGCGCGTCCCATTGCGGCCACTGTCGTGCCGCCCAGCCGCTGATCGCGCAGGCGCTGGCGCAGCATCCCGGTGTGCGGCACATCAAGGTCGAAGATGGCCCCGGTCGCAGGCTGGGGCGGTCTTTCCGCGTCAAACTCTGGCCGACGCTGATTTTCCTGCGGCAGGGGTCGGAGGTCGCGCGCCTGGTGCGCCCGTCAGATGCACAGCCCATCGAGCAGGCGCTGCGCGAGATCGATGTCGTCGCGACAAAAGGAGATTCCTGAAATGAAGCTGCCCTATCGCGTCGGCCAGGGCTATGACGTGCATGCGCTGACCCCGGGGCGCAAGCTGATCCTCGGCGGCGTGCATATTCCCCATGATCAGGGCCTGCTCGGGCATTCGGATGCCGACGCGCTGCTGCATGCGATTACCGACGCCATCCTCGGCGGTGCCGGCCTGGGCGACATCGGCGGCATGTTTCCCGACACCGGCTCGCAGTGGGAGGGCGCGGACAGCCGGACACTGCTGCGCGGGGCCATGGCCGCCGTGCGTGCCGCCGGCTGGCAGGTGGGCAACGTCGACGCCACCGTCATCGCCCAGGCGCCGCGCATCGCGCCGCATGTCGCGGCGATGCGCGCCAACATCGCGGCCGACCTCGGCATTGCGGCCACGGACGTAAACGTCAAGGGCAAGACCAACGAACGCCTGGGTTTCGAGGGGCGCGGCGAGGGCATCGCGGCACATGCCGTGGTGCTGCTGGTGCGCGCGGATCAAAGCTGAATGGGCGAGGCCCGCTCGCACCGGGTGTTCTTTGCGCTCTGGCCCGATGATGAGGCGACCGCCCATTTGTCCGCGTTGGCACACGAACTGACGACGCGCGGCGGCGGCCGGGTGATGCGCCCGGCGTCGCTGCACCTGACGCTGGCATTCGTCGGTGCGGTGACACCGGGCCAACTTTCCCGGCTTGAAGAAATCGCCGGCGGGGTTCGCGCCGAATCCTTCGATCTGTGCCTCGATCGGCTCGGCTTCTGGCCGCAGCGCGGCATCCTGTGGGCGGGTTGCCGGCAGACACCGGCGCCGCTGCGCCGGCTGGCCGGGGCGCTGGCGGCCGATTTGCGCGCCGCCGGCTTTGCCATCGATCACCGTTCCGGCGCCGACCTGGTGCCGCACATTACGCTGGCGCGCCGCGCGCGCTGCGCATCGCTGCCCCGGCTGGGAACGCCGATCGGCTGGCGGGTCGACGAATTCGCCCTGGTCGAAAGCCACCTGCATCCTTCCGCCGCGACTTACCGGACGCTGGCCCGCTTTGCACTCGCGGAGCCGGACGGCGGATGAATTAGAATCCGGCCATTGCAGCGGTCGCGGCGCGACGGCCGCAGCCAACACAGCCGGGCAACATTGGGGAGCCGATCACCGTGGTCAAACTGTTCCGCTTCAGGAAAACGACGCCGCGCCAGGAGCGCCTGCACGAGCTGAGCCTGTTCGTCAACCTGACGCCGGCCGAACTGGAGATTGTCGACGGGCTGCTGCACGAGCGTCATTACCTCGAAGGCGAAGTGATTTTCGACGAAGGCGAGGAAGGGCAGGCCATCTACATCATCGCTTCGGGCGAAGTGCTGATTTCCCTGCCGGACCACGGCAATGGCCGGCACGCGACGCAGCAGGGCGGTGCCAGTCCAGCGCCATCCCATCCGCTGCGGCGACAGGGCGACACCGGGCGCGTCGCGCAGCTCGGCCCCGGCACCTTTTTCGGCGAACTGGCGCTGCTCGACAACTCGCCGCGCTCGGCGCAGGCCCGCGCCGCCAGCCCCTGCGAGCTGATCATTTTTTTCCGCGACGATTTCGTCAGCCTGCTCGAAACCCACGCCCGCATCTCCTCCAAGATCTCGCGCCAGCTGGCCCGCCACCTCGGCACGCGGATGCGGGCGATGGCGTTGTCGATGAGCGCCCACCAGCACCTGGTGTAAGCAGCGGCCATGAGCGCAGCAGCGAACGGTATGGCGACGCCGCATCCGGCGCACCACGGCTCCGGCCCCGTGGTCTGGGCGGCGATCATCGCCGTCACCTGCCTGCTGCTGCTGGTGTTCCAGAAGGTGCTGTGGCTGGTGGTGCCGGTCCTGCTGGCGCTGATCCTCTATTACTTCCTCTACCCGGCGGTGAGGTCGCTGATCTACCGCGGCATGAGCCGCGATGGCGCGGCCAGCCTGGTGACCCTGGCCTTCCTGGTGCTGGTGGGCATCGTCGGCATCGCACTGATGCCGCGCCTGACGAGCAAGTTGACCCATTGGCAGGATACGGTCGATCGTTACGTACAGGGCGGCACCCAGCTGCTCGATGCCTCGCTGCGCGGCCTGGAACGCCACTCGCCGCCGCTGGCCCGCGCCAAACTGGCCGACACCGTCGCCGCACGCCTGGCGCAGAGCACGGGCAGCATCGCCGACCATCTGGAGCCGGTGGCGCTGGGCATCATGGCGTGGACGCCGTCGCTCTTGCTGGCGCCCTTCCTGGCCTTTTTCTTTTTGCGTGACGGCCGCCGCTTCAAGCGTTTTCTCGGGTCTGCGGTGCCGAATGCGTTTTTCGAGAAGACCCTGTTCCTGCTGCACGAGATCGACCGCACGGCGCGCGCCTACTTCCAGGGCCTGATCAACCTGACCATCCTCGACACCGTGACCCTGGCCGCCGGGCTCTGGCTGCTGGGCATCCCCGGGCCGCTGGCGCTGGGCCTGATCTGCGCGGTGCTGGCCTGGGTGCCCTATGTCGGTTCGATCCTCGGCGGCCTGCTGGTGGTGCTGGTGGCGGCGACGGATTTTCCATCCGATCCGTCCATGGCCTACTGGGCGATCGGCCTGTTCGGCCTGGTGCGCCTGCTCGACGATTTCGTGTACATGCCGATGACCATCGGCAAGAGCCTGGAGCTTCACCCGCTGATCACGGTACTGATGATCTTCGCCGGCGGCGCGGTGGCCGGCGTGCCGGGCCTGATGCTGGTGCTGCCGGTGCTGGGGGTGGTGATGGTGATCGGCGAAACCATCGGCCTGATCATTACCGATCCGCGCCTGATGGCGCGCCACCGCCACGCCAAGGCACTGCGCCGGGTGCAGGCCAGCGCGGATTTGTAAAACGGCGGCCTCAGGCCGCCGGCGGATCGCTGCGGTTGCGCATGTGCAGGGCCAGGTCGTCGAGCGCCTTGTCCAGCCGCGCGCGCAAGTCCTCGTCGCTTATCACTTCGGCCATGGCCATGCGCATGCACAGCATCCACTGCTCGGCTTCAGCGCTGGCGATGGCAAACGGCAGATGCCGGGCGCGCAGCCGCGGGTGGCCGTATTTCTCTACATAGAGTTGCGGGCCGCCGAGCCAGCCGCAAAGGAACATGAAGAGCTTTTCCTCGGCACTGGAGAGGTCGGGCTGGTGCAGCTTGCGGATGCCGTAGGCCTCGGGCAGGGTATCCATCAGTTCATAGAACCGCGTGACCAGGCGGCGCACGGCGGGTTCGCCGCCGATGCGGACAAATGGGGTGGTGGCCGCGTCATTCATGGTGCGGCAGTGGCGCGTGATTCGATGGGGCGCAGCACCAGGCGCGCGACCAGGCCGCCGCCCTCGCGCGGCAGCAGTTCGAGGCGACCGTTGTGGGAGCGGGCGATGCGCTCGACGATGGCGAGCCCGAGGCCGGCGCCGGCGGCGTTGCTGCGCGCGGCATCGAGCCGGGCGAAGGGACGCTTGATGCGTTCGACATCCTGCGGCGGAATGCCGGGACCGTGGTCGCATACTTCGATCGCGACTTCGCCGGCGCCGGCGCCCAGCTTCAGTTCGACCGGGTTGTCGCTACCGGCATAACGCAGGGCGTTGTCGATCAGGTTGCTGACGGCGCGGCGCAGGGCCTGCGGCCGCAGCGCGAGGTCAGCCCCAAAAGTCGGCTCCTGCGCTACGGCGGCCGACACATCCACCGCGAAGCTGCGGCGCCGGTACTGGCTGGCGAGATCGGCCAGCAAGGCGGCGAGATCGACGGCCTGCGGCGCCTCGCCGCCTTCCGAACGGGCGAAGTCGAGGAACTGGCCGATGGTCTTGTCCATTTCCTCGATGTCGGCTGTCATGCCTTCGCGCAGTCCTTCGTCGGCGGACATTTCGATGCCCATGCGCAGGCGCGTGAGCGGCGTACGCAGGTCGTGCGAGACGCCGGCCAGGATCAGCGCCCGATCCTGGTCGATCTGCGCCAGGTCGGCGCTCATCTGGTTGAAGGCGGTGGCCACGGTCGCCAGTTCGGTCGGGCCGCCTTCGTCGAGGCGCGGCGGCGTCTCGCCGGCGCCGACTTTTTGCGCGGCCTCCTGCAGGGCCTTGAGCGGACGGGTGATGCGGAACACGATCAGCCAGGCGCCGAGCAGCGACAGCAGCAGCGCGGCGACGCCCCAGCCGAGCCAGCCCAGCGGGAATATCCGATCGATGCGTTCGCGCGGCAGGGCCAGCCAGTAATCGCCGTCGTCGCTGTCGTCGATGCGGAAGCTGACGAACAGGGCATGCTCACCTTCGCGCTCCAGGGTCAGACGGGTGTGGGCGCCGAGCTGTTCCCGGACCAGTTCCTCGACGCGGTGCAGAAAAAAACGGTCCGGCAGGGGCTCGACCCGGTCCGTGGGTTCTGCCGGATAAATGCGGATGCCTTCGCGGTCGGACAGCTCGCGCAAGAGTTCGCGGCGGGCTTCGGGGCGCGCCGAAACCAGCGCGGCACGCGTCAGGTTGGCGACGCTGACCATGGTTTGCGCGAGCTGCCGGGCGCGCGGTTCACGCTCGTAGCTCCTGAAAATGGCGAACCATGCCACCACCGAAATCATCATCAGCAGCGCGACGAGGAGGAAAGTGCGCCACAGCAGCGTGCGCGGCAGGAGCTTCATTGCGGCAGTGTGCTAGTCGTGTTTCTTGCCGTCAGGAACGAAAACATAGCCGAAGCCCCAGACGGTCTGGATGTAGCGCGGCTTGCCGGGATCTTCCTCGACCAGCTTGCGCAGGCGCGAAATCTGCACGTCGATGGCGCGATCGAAGACTTCGTATTCCCGGCCGCGCGCCAGTTCCATGAGCTTGTCGCGGCTCATCGGCTGGCGCGGATGTTCCAGCAGCACGCGCAGCAGGCCGAATTCGCCCGAGGTGAGCAAGGTGCTGGTCCCCTCGCGTTCGAGTTCGCGCGTCGCCAGGTTGATCGTCACCTTGCCGAAACTCACGCTTTCCTCGGTGATGGCCGGCGCCCCCGGCGGCGGCGGCGCGGCGCGGCGGCGCAGCACGGCATGGATGCGCGCCACCAGTTCGCGCGGGTTGAAGGGCTTGGGCAGGTAGTCGTCGGCGCCGATTTCCAGGCCGACGATGCGATCCACTTCGTCGCCCTTGGCGGTCAGCATGATGATGGCGACCGGGTTGGCCGCACCGCGCAGGCGGCGGCAGATGGCGAGGCCGTCTTCGCCCGGCAGCATCAGGTCGAGCACGATCAGGTCGTACAACTCGCGTTCCAGCGCGCGATCCATGCCCTGGGCATCCGGCACGGCCTTGACCGTGAACCCCTGGTCGGAGAGGTAGCGCTCGAGCAACTGGCGCAGGCGCAGGTCGTCATCGACGACAAGAATCTTGGCTTTGGTTTCGTTCATGGGCGCCAATCCTAGCCGGATCGCGCGCATCCTGCCAGCGGGCTTTACAAACGATTACAAAACCCGGCCACCCGCAACAATTGCCTTACGGGCGCCGCCGAGAATGCAAGCGTGCCGGAAAGACGGCAAGGGCTGAACGGCGTACGGAGGCGATCATGAAGGCATTGTTATTCAGCATGACACTGGGCATCGGGCTGGCGCTCTGGGGCGCCGAGCCGCAGGCGAGCGTCGACCAGTTGATGGCGGCCGGCCAGCTTGCAGGCGAGCGGATTTACAGTATCCTTCGCTGATGGAATTGCAGGGAACGGAAGTGAAGGCAGAAAGCTTGATGACGTGGATGGCGAAGTCGACGGGACTGGTGGTGGCCATGCTGCTGCTCGCGTTCGACGCTTCGGCGCAGGGACAGCATCGCCCTCCCGATCAGGGTGACGGTGCCGGCAGGCAGCGCATGGGGCAGGGGCCGCAGCATAAGCAGCGCGGGCCCGGCGACGGCAGCGGCCCGCAGGGCATGGCACCGGCGGCGCGCCCTGCGCAGTTTGCGGCCGATGACGCCGCCGCAGCTCGTGGCGGGCAGATGTCGAAGGAAGAGCGGCGCCAATTGCGCCGCGATGTTGATCAGGCGGGGCGCGATCTCTATCCGGAACGCAGGCGCGGCGGCCGCCAGCAGCAGAACCAGCCGCCGCCGGAGTCGGCTCCCGCCCGATAAAACGACCCCGAGAAATTTTTCCGGGGCCGCTTGTCGATGCCAAAAGTCGGCGCCGACGCCACGGCGCTGCAGTGACTATGCCGCCCGCAGCGCCTGTTCCAGGTCGGCCAGCAGGTCGGGCAGATCTTCCAGGCCGATGGACAGCCTGACCAGCCCTTCGCCGATCAGGTGCTCGGCGCGCTCTTCCGGCGTGTAGAAGCAGTGCGTCATGCTGGCCGGATGCTGGGCCAGGCTTTCGGCATCGCCCAGGCTGACGGCGCGGGTGAATAACTTCAGCGCGTTCATGAAGCGGCGGCCGGCCTCGATGCCGTCCTTGAGTTCGAAGGCGATCATGCCGCCGGCTTGCGCCATCTGGCGCCGCGCCAGTTCGAACTGGGGAAAGCCGGGCAGGCCGGGGAAATGCACCACTGAAACCTTGGGGTGGGCGGCGAGGAATTCGGCCACGCCCTGCGCGTTGGCACAGTGGCGATCCATGCGCAGCGCCAGGGTCTTGAGGCCGCGCAACACCAGGAAGGCGTCCTGCGCCGAGAGCACGGCGCCGGTCATGTCCTTGAGGCCGTAGAAGCGCACCTGGGTCAGGGTTTCCGCCGGGCCGACGATGGCGCCGGCGAGCAGGTCGCCGTGGCCGCCGAGGTATTTGGTCGCCGAATGCAGCACGAAGTCGGCGCCGAGTTCGAGCGGGCGCTGCAAATAAGGCGTGCAATAGGTGTTGTCGACTACCGTCAAGGCGCCGTGGCGGCGGGCGATGGCGCTCACTGCCGCGATGTCCACCAGGCGCATGTTCGGATTGGCCGGCGACTCGAAGAACACCACGCGGGTGGCCGGATTGATCGCGGCGTCGAGGTTGGCCGGATCGGCGAGGTCGACGTGAGTCACCTTGACGCCGAACTTCGCCAGGCCATGGTTGAGGTAGCCGAAGGTGCAGCCGTAGAGCGTCTTGTCGGCGATGATCTCGTCGCCCGGCGCCAGCAGGGTCCATAGCAGGGAGGTCGTGGCGCCCTGGCCGGAGGCCGTCACCAGCGCCGCTTCGCCGCCTTCGAGTTCGGCCAGCCTTGCTTCGAGCAGTGCCGTGGTCGGGTTGCCGACGCGCGAATAGACGAATCCGGCCTGCTCGCCGGCAAAGCGCGCAGCACCGTCCTCGACCGTGGGAAAGGTATAGGTCGAACTCAGATAGACCGGCGGGTTGAGCGAGCCGTGGCCGGCGTAGGCGTCGTAGCCGTGATGGATGGCGCGGGTGGCGAAACCGGCGCGGGAGTTTTTGTCGTTGCTCATGGGACGGCCCTGAAGGTAGGAAGTGGGCCGTATCTTAACGGCTCCTCCGCCACAATGAAAAATGCCCCCGCGGATGACTCCACGATGGCGCCTTGAAAAGTCGGCGCCGGTGCTACGGCGCCAGGATGCTCCTTCCGCCGTTATTGATAGTGCAGTTCGACCTTTCGGGATGACCCGCGGTTGGGGACGGTTCGCGGGGGCGGCGGGGCGCGGGGGGGTGGGGGCACCGCCGACGCTCATCGCCAGGGGCGCGCCGTCTTCGGGGCCCGGTCGCGGAGGGGGCTGTGGGGGCGATGGTCGCCTGGCCTTTCCCCGGGGGCACACGGCCGGGTGGCGCAGGGCCCCCGCCCCCGGGAGCGGGCGCCCATGGGGCGGCGGGGGGGGGGGGGGGGGGGCGGGGCGGGGGGCGGGGCGGGGGGAGGAGGGACCCGCCGGGCCCCCCCGGGGGGGGGGGGGGGGGGGGGGAGGGCGGGGGCGGCGGCGCGGGGGCGGGGGGGGGGGCCGGACCGCCGCCCGCCCCCCCCCCCCCCCGCGGCCCCCGGGGGGGGGGGGGGGCGGGGGGGGGGGGGGGGGGCGGCCTGGGCGCGAACGGCTGCACGGTGGCGGCAGGCTCGCTCCTTGTCATGAGTGTTACCGGTTGCTATAGTAATACCCGTTTAAACAGTATTACTGGAGATTACCATGCTGAGTTCGTCGGTCACTACCAAGGGGCAAGTCACCATTCCCATGGAACTTCGCGAAAAGCTGGGCATCAAGCCCGGCGACCGCGTGGGATTTGTCGATGAGGGCGGCAAGATCGTGCTTCAGCGTCAGGAAACAGCCATCGAAGCGGTGTTCGGAATCGTCAAGACGCGCAAGGGAGTGACGCTGGAGCAGATGGAGGGCGCCATCGCCGCCGGCCGCGGCCGCCATGCTCGCGGTTGATACGAATGTGCTGGTGCGCGTGCTGGTCGACGATCCGGCGGCGCTCGACCAGTGTCGGGCAGCACGCCAGGTCGTGAGCGAGGCCGGCGAAGTTTTTGTCTCCCAGGTGGTGCAGATAGAAACGGTCTGGGTGCTCGTCAGCGCGTATGGCCTGGGCAAAACGAGCCTGCAACACACCCTCGGTGCAATCGCCGACCATCCCGCTTTCCATTTGCAGCGCCGGGAAGTGTTTCAAGCGGCGCTCCAGAATTATCTTGCGGCGAATACAGACTTCGCCGACTGCATGATCCTGGCGGAAAGCGCGAGCGCGGGCCACGAACTGGTGACTTTCGATCGCAAACTCGGGAAATTGCCTGGTGCCCGCTTGATCCCCCGATAAAGGCCCGGCCACCACCTTCGTTGCGGCACTGGTTTTTCCGCGGACTTGTCGCGTGAGAACGCCCCGTGGTGTACTCCACGAGGGCGTTTGATTTGAAGAGTCGGCGCCGGCGCTACGGCAAATACGCGCCGGGTTGAGGATTACACCGTCACCGTATCCGCCACTTCCTTGAACTCCGCGATCTGGTCGAAGTTCATGTAGCGATACACGTCGGCCGCCTTGGCATTGACCGCCTGCACCTGCTCCAGGTACTCGGCCATGGTCGGGATCCTGCCCATCAGCGCCGTCACGGCGGCCAATTCGGCGGAAGACAGATAGACGCGGGTGTCGATGCCGAGCCGGTTGGGGAAGTTGCGGGTCGAGGTCGACACCGCCGTGCTGCCCTTCCTGATCTGCGCCTGGTTGCCCATGCACAGGCTGCAGCCCGGCATTTCCATGCGCGCGCCGGACTTGCCGAGGATGGCGTAGTAGCCTTCCTCGTTGAGGATCATGGCGTCCATCTTGGTCGGCGGGGCAATCCACAAGCGGGTCGGGATGTCGCTCTTGCCTTCCAGCACCTTGCCGGCGGCGCGGAAGTGGCCGATGTTGGTCATGCAGCTGCCGATGAAGACTTCGTCGATCTTCTCGCCGGCCACGTCGGACAGCGTCTTGACGTCATCCGGATCATTGGGGCAGGCCAGCAGCGGTTCCTTGACGTCGGCCAGGTCGATTTCGATCACGGCGGCGTACTCGGCATCGGCATCGGCGGAGAGCAGGGTGCCCTTGGCGATCCAGTCTTCCATGGCCTTGACGCGGCGGCCCAGGGCGCGCTTGTCTTCGTAGCCTTCGGCGATCATCCACTTCATCAGCGTGATGTTGGAACGCATGTACTCGACGATCGGTTCCTTGTTCAGGCGCACGGTGCAGCCGGCGGCGGAACGCTCGGCGGAGGCGTCGGTGAGTTCGAAGGCCTGTTCCACCTTGAGGTCGGGCAGGCCTTCGATTTCCAGGATGCGCCCCGAGAAGATGTTCTTCTTGCCCTGCTTGGCGACGGTCAGCAGGCCCTGCTTGATGGCGTAGTAGGGGATGGCATTGACCAGGTCGCGCAGCGTGATGCCGCGCTTGCCGGCTTCCGCCAGCGAGCCCTTGAAGCGCACCAGCACGGATTCCGGCATGTCCAGCGGCATCACGCCGGTGGCGGCGGCAAAGGCCACCAGGCCGGAACCGGCCGGGAAGGAGATGCCGATCGGGAAGCGGGTGTGCGAGTCGCCGCCGGTGCCGACCGTGTCGGGCAGCAGCAGGCGGTTCAACCAGGAGTGGATCACGCCGTCGCCGGGCTTGAGCGAAATGCCGCCGCGCGCGGTGATGAAGGAGGGCAGGGTGCGGTGGGTCTTGACGTCGACCAGCTTGGGGTAGGCGGCGGTGTGGCAGAAGGACTGCATCACCAGGTCGGCGGAGAAGCCGAGGCAGGCGAGGTCCTTCAGTTCGTCGCGGGTCATCGGGCCGGTGGTGTCCTGGCTGCCGACGCTGGTCATCTTCGGCTCGCAGTAGGTGCCGGGGCGGACGCCCTTGCCTTCGGGGAAGCCGCAGGCGCGGCCGACCATCTTCTGCGCCAGCGAGAAGCCCTTGCCGGAATCCTTCGGCGCCTGCGGCAGGCGGAACAGCGTGGAAGCGGGCAGGCCGAGGAATTCGCGCGCCTTGCCGGTCAGGGCGCGGCCGATGATCAGGTTGATGCGGCCGCCGGCGCGCACTTCGTCGAGCAGCACTTCCGACTTGTAGTCGAAGGTGGAAATCGTGGCGCCGTTCTTCTCGACCTTCTTGTCATAGGGGTAGATGTCGATCACGTCACCCATGGCCATCTGCGCGACGTCGCACTCGATCGGGAAGGCGCCGGCATCTTCCTGGGTATTGAAGAAGATCGGGGCGATCTTGCTGCCCAGGCAGAAGCCGCCGTAGCGCTTGTTGGGGACGAAGGGAATGTCGTCGCCGGTCCACCACAGCACGGAGTTGGTAGCCGACTTGCGCGACGAGCCGGTGCCGACCACGTCGCCGACATAGGCGACCGGATGGCCCTTTTTCTTCAGGTCTTCGATCAGCTTCATCGGACCGCGTTCGCCGGGTTTCTCGGGCGTGATGCCGTCGCGGGCATTCTTCAGCATGGCCAGCGCATGCAGCGGGATGTCGGGGCGGCTCCAGGCATCGGGCGCGGGCGAGAGGTCGTCGGTGTTGGTTTCGCCGGTGACCTTGAACACGGTGACGGAGATCTTCTTCGGCACTTCGGGGCGCTGGGTGAACCATTCGGCATCGGCCCAGGACTGCATCACGGCCTTGGCGTTGGCGCTGCCGGCCTTGGCCTTGTCGGCGACGTCGTGGAAGAAGTCGAACATCAGCAGGGTGGATTTCAGCGCCTTGGCGGCGACGGCGCCGACCACGGCGTCGTCGAGCACGTCGATCAGCGGCTTGACGTTGTAGCCGCCGACCATGGTGCCGAGCAGTTCGGTGGCCTTTTCGCGCGAGATCAGCGTGCAGGCTTCCTCGCCTTTCGCCACGCGGGCAAGAAATTCGGCCTTGACCTTGGCCGCGTCGTCTACCCCGGCCGGCACGCGCTGGGTGATCAGGTCGATGAGGGTCGCCTCTTCGCCCTTGGGCGGGTTCCTCAGCAGTGCGACCAGGTCGCTGGCCTGCTGTTTGCTCAGGGGCAGGGGCGGTATGCCGAGGGCGGCGCGTTCGGCGACGTGTTGGCGATAGGCTTCAAGCATGGTGACGTCCTCTCGTTGGAATCAGTGGGAATGTGGATCGTGTGCGGCGGGGTTGAAGAATCTGTGTCGGGCTTCGGCAGGCAATGCGGCGCCGGTGGCATGTGCCCGCCGCAGCAGTTCCCAGAAGTAGCGGTAGGAAGCGCGGTCGTGCAGCTTGCCCTCCCAGGAAATCGGTCCCCAGTCGGCGTTTTGCGCGGTGAGCAGGATGCCGGCGGCTTCCGTCACCTCGGCATAGTCCGGCCGCATTGCATCGACGATCGGCTGGATCTGGCGCGGATGGATGCTCCACATGCGCAGGAAGCCGAACTCGCTGCGCGCGCGGCGCGCATCGTCGCGCGCGACATCCGGATCGTTGAGTTCGGTGGTCACGTTGTGCGCCGGGATCACGCCGTTGCCGAGCGCGGCGGCGGCAATTTCACATTTGGCGCGCGCGATCAACGCGTGGGAAAACTGGCCCGGCGAGCGCATCGCCGAGCCCGGGATGGCGCCGTGATGCGCGCTGACGAAATCCATCAGGCCGAAGTCGATCGATTCGACATGGGGCAGGGCGGCGATCTGCCAGACTTCGTGCAGCGCGCCGGGTGTTTCGATCAGGACATGGACGGGTATTTCGCGCTCGATGTCATATTCCTTGCGCGCATCGTCGAGGGCGGCGATCTGCTCCAGGGCATCGTCGGCGCCGGAAACCTTCGGCAGGACCAGGTAAGCCAGCTTGTGTCCGGCCCGACCGACAATGATTTGCAGGTCCTCGCGCCAGTGAGGGTGGGTCACGTCGTGGATGCGGGCGCCGAGCCTGGCGTGGCGATTTGCCGGGTCCAGCAGCAGGTCGGCAACCATCGCAGAATGCTGGGCCTCGCGTCCCGCGGGAGCGCCGTCCTCGCAATCTGCGGTGACATCGAATATCGGCCGGTCATCGACCAGCAAATCGGATTGCAGTTGCAGGGCCTTGAGGATGTTTTTTTCGGAGCCTGCGAAGTGCTCGCAGGCGGCAAGCGCCGGAAAGGGTCTGGCGCCCTGATACAAAACAGCGGCAGGATGAGGCGCGAAGGTCACCGGGGTGTGCTCCGCGTCATCCTGCCGCCAGCCATCAGCCGAGGAGGCCGGCGACGCCGGCTTGCTCTTCCTGCAGTTCGGCCAGGGTCTTGTCCATCATGGTGCGCGAGTAATCATCGATGGCCAGGCCCTCGATGCGCTTGTACTCGCCGTTCTCGCAGGTGACGGGCACACCGTAGATGATGTCCTTCGGGATGCCATAGCTGCCGTCGGACGGAATGCCCATGGTGACCCACTTGCCGTTGGTACCCAGCGCCCAGTCGCGCATGTGGTCGATCGCGGCATTGGCGGCCGAGGCGGCCGACGATGCGCCGCGGGCGGCGATGATGGCGGCGCCGCGCTTGCCGACGGTCGGGATGTACTCGTTCTTGTACCAGGCATCGTCATTGACGGCGGCCGGAGCGGCCTGGTCGGCGACGGTGCAGAAGCGCAGGTCCGGATACATGGTCGGCGAATGGTTGCCCCAGACGATCATCTTCTCGATGTCGTTCACCGACTTCCCGGTGCGGGTGGCGAGTTGCGACACGGCACGGTTGTGGTCCAGGCGCAGCATGGCGGTGAAGTTCCTGGCGGGCAGGCCGGGCGCGGATTTCATGGCGATGTAGGCGTTGGTGTTGGCGGGATTGCCGACCACCAGCACTTTGACATTGCGCGAAGCGACATCGTTCAGGGCGCCGCCCTGTTCGATGAAGATCTTGGCGTTGTCCATCAGCAGGTCCTTGCGCTCCATGCCGGGTCCGCGCGGCTTGGCGCCGATCAGCAGGGCATAGTCCGCGTCCTTGAAGGCCACCTTCGCGTCGCCGGTGCCGATGATGCCGGCCAGCAGGGGGAAGGCGCAGTCGTCGAGTTCCATCATCACGCCCTTGAGTGCGGCCTGGGGCTTTTCGGAGGGATGCTCGAGCAGTTGCAGGATCACGGGTTGATCCTTGCCCAGCATGTCGCCGGCGGCAATGCGGAAGATTGCGGCGTAACCGATTTGGCCGGCGGCGCCGGTCACTGCGACACGAACGGGGGCTTTTGCCATTTGTAGAACTCCTGTATCAGTTTGAATGGATTGGTCAAGACATCAAGTAAGCCGGCTGATCGGTTCGTGGATTATGCTGCGGCCGAGGCGGCGAATCATACGATACGATCAATGGAGGAATATTACGAAATATGGTGCGCTGTGTCAATAGTTAACATATATCTTATATAAGATATAAGATAAGGTGTGGACGTCTAAGTAAAAGTATGGTCAAATGCCGCTCATGCCGAAATTCGTTCACTCGCCAAGGCAGATTCCTTCTCCGTAAAGCACGATATGGGTTCGAACACGACGCCTTCAAAAGAGCCCTCCGTCGGCGCGACCCCCGCGCCGACATTCAGCCCCTTGTACCGCCAGATCAAGAGCCTGCTCATGCAGCGGCTGGAATCCGGCGAATGGCGACCAGGCGAAGCCATCCCCAGCGAGTCGGAACTCGCGCTCCGCTTCAGCGTCAGCCAGGGTACGGTGCGCAAGGCGATCGACGAGATGGCCGCGGAAAACCTGCTTCTGCGGCGTCAGGGCAAGGGCACCTTCGTCGCTTCACACGACGACCCCCGTGCCTTCTTTCGTTTTCTGCGCGTGGTGCCCCTGTCCGGCGGCATCGAGCAGACCGAAAGCGTGCCCCTCGAATGCTGGCGGGCCAAGGCCGGACCGGAAGTTGCGCGCATGCTGGAATTGAACATCGGAGACCCGGTCACGATCGTGCGCCGCCTGCTCAAGTTTTCGGCCAAGCCGGTGGTGGTCGATGAAATCTATCTTCCGGGCAGCATTTTTGGCACCGTAACCCTGGAAATGCTCCGGGATTACAAGGGTTCGCTCTACAGTTTCTTCGAACACCAGTTCGGCATCCGCATGATCCGTGCCGAGGAGCGCCTGCGCGCCGTGCCTGCCGACCGTGCCAGCGCCGAACTCCTGAATGTGGCCGAGGGCAGCCCGCTGCTGTCGGTCGAGCGCGTAAGCTTTTCCTATGCCGACAAGCCCGTCGAGTGGCGGCGCGGCCTGTATTCGACGAATGAGCATTGCTATTTCAACGAGCTTGGATAGACAACGAAATAGATTTTGTTTTCAACATAAACGGTTTGTTTTATAGTGCGCTGCATCAAAGTGAAGTGAAGCGAAATTCCAGTGAAGGCTAATGCCGGCAGGGGCGGGCGTTACGCCGAAACCAAAAACGGAGAAACAGATCTATGCCAGAGATGACCAAACAGCGCCCGAAGCACTTGGCGTTACACGAGATCCGACTGCCACTGGCCGGCTTCGCGTCGATATTGCATCGTATCAGCGGCGCCGGCCTGTTTCTGATGCTGCCGCTGCTGATCTGGCTGCTGCAGTTGTCCCTGGGCTCGACCCAGGGCAGCGTCGAACTGTTCGCCGCAATCACCGGCAACTGGCTGGTCAAGTTGATCCTGCTTGGCTTGATCTGGGCTTTCCTGCACCACTTCTGCATGGGCATCCGCATCCTGCTGATCGACATCCATGTCGGCGTAGAGAGGGAGCAGGCACGTTCGTCCGCAATGACGGTGATGGTGGTCAGCCTGGCACTGACAGCGATCTTCGGCCTCAAACTGCTGGGAGCCTACTGACATGAACCGACTCGTCGTCGGGGCCGGCTACGGCCTCAAGGACTGGCTGGCGCAACGCGTTACCGGCGTTGTCATGGCCGCATTCACGCTGATCATGTTCGCCGCCGCGCTGGGCGGTGCGATGTCCTCGCGCGAAGCCTGGCAGGCCTTCATGGCCAACGGCTTGATCCGCTTCCTCAGTTTCCTGTTCATCGTCAGCCTTTGCTGGCACGCCTGGGTCGGCGTGCGCGACATCTGGATGGACTACCTCAATTCCGCGGCGCTGCGTCTGTTCCTGCACGTGATGACGCTGCTCGCCCTGGTCGGCTATGCCGGCTGGGCCATACAGATCATCTGGAGGCTGTGAGAGTGAATTACACCGTTCGCAAATTCGATGCGGTCATCGTCGGCGCCGGCGGCGCCGGCCTGCGTGCCGCGATCCAGCTCTCCGAAGCCGGCTACAAGACCGCCGTGCTGACCAAGGTTTTCCCGACGCGCTCGCATACCGTGGCCGCTCAGGGCGGCGTCGCCGCCAGCCTGGGCAACTCCGAGGAGGATCACTGGCACTGGCACATGTACGACACCGTCAAGGGTTCCGACTGGCTCGGCGACCAGGACGCGATCGAGTTCATGTGCCGCAAGGCCAACGAAGTCGTGGTCGAACTCGAGCATTACGGCATGCCCTTCGACCGCCTCGACAACGGCAAGATCTACCAGCGCCCGTTCGGCGGCCACATGTCGAACTTTGGCGAGAAGCCGGTGCGCCGTTCCTGCGCTGCGGCCGACCGCACCGGCCACGCCATGCTGCACGCGATGTACCAGCGCAACGTCAAGGTGAATACCCAGTTCTTCGTCGAATGGCAGGCGCTCGACCTGGTGCGCGATGCCGAGGGCGACGTCATGGGCGTCACCGCGATGGACATGGAAACCGGCGAGATCGTCGTCTTCCACGCCAAGGCGACCATTTTCGCCACCGGCGGCGCGGGGCGCATCTACTACTCTTCGACCAATGCCTTCATCAATACCGGCGATGGCGTCGGCATGGCGGCGCGTGCCGGCATCCCCCTCGAAGACATGGAGTTCTGGCAGTTCCACCCGACCGGCGTCGCCGGTGCCGGCGTGCTGATCACCGAGGGCGTGCGCGGCGAGGGCGGCATCCTGCGCAATTCCGACGGCGAGCGGTTCATGGAGCGCTATGCGCCGAATGCCAAGGATCTCGCCTCGCGCGACGTGGTTTCGCGCGCCATGACCACCGAGATCAACGAAGGCCGCGGCTGCGGGCCGAACAAGGATTTCGTGCTGCTCGACATCACCCACCTGCCGCCCGAGACCATCATGAAGCGACTGCCCGGCATCCATGAGATCGGCATCCAGTTCGCCGGCGTCGACTGCCTCAAGGAACCGCTGCCCGTGGTGCCGACCTGCCACTACCAGATGGGCGGCATTCCGACCAACTATCTGGGCCAGGTCGTGGTCCCCAGGGGCGGCAACCAGAGCGAACCGGTGCTGGGCTTCTACGCCGCCGGCGAGTGCGCCTGCGCTTCGGTGCATGGCGCCAACCGCCTCGGCACCAATTCCTTGCTCGACCTGCTGGTGTTCGGCAAGTCGGCCGGCGAGACGGCGGTCAACGACCTGAAGAACAACGTCAAGGCGCACAAGCCGCTGGCGCAGGACGCCATCGACCGCACGCTGGCCCGCGTCGATCGCCTGAACAACCAGAAGGACGGTGCCGACGTGCATGAGACCCGCCTCGCGATGCAACGTACCATGCAGAAGCATGCCGGCGTGTTCCGTTTCAAGGACATGCTGGCCGAAGGGGTCACTCGCATCAACGAGATCGCCGGGCAGGTCGCACAAACCCAGATCAAGGACAAGTCCAAGGTCTTCAATACCGCGCGCATCGAGGCGCTGGAACTCGACAACCTGATCGAGGTGGCCAAGGCCACCATCGTCTCGGCCAACGCCCGCACCGAGTCGCGCGGCGCCCACGTCCGCGACGATGCGGTCGACAGTCCCGAAACGCCCGACGGACGCAACGACAAGGTCTGGCTGAAACATACGCTGTGGTACCGCGAAGGCAACCGCCTCGACTACAAGCCGGTGCAGATGAAGCCGATGAGTGTCGACACCATCGAACTCAAGAAGCGCGCCTACTGACAAGGAATGACGATGACGAATGCCAACCGAACCGTCCAGTTCAAGATCTATCGCTACGATCCGGATCAGGACGCCAAGCCCTACATGCAGGACATCACGGTCGAACTCGAGTCCACCGACCGCAAACTGCTCGATGCCATGGTCAAGCTCAAGGCGCAGGACGACTCGATTTCCTTCCGCCGCTCCTGTCGCGAGGGCGTCTGCGGTTCCGATGCCATGAACATCAATGGCAAGAACGGCCTGGCCTGCCTCACCGCGATGGACAGCTTCCCCGAAGGCAAGCCCATCGTGTTGCGTCCGCTGCCCGGCTTGCCGGTGATCCGCGACCTGATCGTGGACATGACGCAGTTCTTCAAGCAGTACAACTCGATCAAGCCCTACCTGATCAACAACGATCCGCCGCCCGAGCGCGAGCGCCTGCAGTCGCCGGAGGACCGCGAGGAACTCAACGGCCTCTACGAGTGCATCCTCTGCGCCTGCTGCTCGACCTCCTGCCCGTCCTTCTGGTGGAATCCGGACAAGTTCGTCGGCCCGGCCGGCCTGCTGGCGGCCTACCGCTTCATCGCCGACACGCGTGACCAGGCCACCGCCGAGCGGCTCGATGACCTGGAAGACCCGTATCGCCTGTTCCGTTGCCACACCATCATGAATTGCGTCGATGTTTGCCCGAAGGGGCTGAACCCGACCAAGGCGATCGGCAAAATCAAGGAAATGATGGTCCGGCGGGCCGTCTGACCGTGACTGAGGATCGCAGGGCACGCATCAATCGCCTGAAGTGGCATTGCCGGCGCGCCCTGCTTGAGCTGGACCTGGTGTTTGACCGTTTCTGGGAGCGCTACGAAGAGACGCTCGACGCGCAAGGAGAGGCGGCACTGGAAAGTTTGCTGGAACTGGAAGACCACGATCTATGGGCCCTGGTGAGCGGAAGAGAGATCACCGGCGATCCACGGATGGCGGCAATGATTGAGCGGTTACGGGAAATTTCACCCATAGCCAATTTCGAGTAGCACTGGCAATCAACGGACCTGAAAGAGGATCTGATCATGAGCACGAATCGCATCGCAACCCTGACCATCGACGGCAAGACCGTGGAATTCCCTGTCATGGTGGGCACCCACGGCCAGGACGTGATTGACATCCGCACCCTCGGCGCCAAGACCGGCTTGTTCACCTACGACTCCGGATTTCTTTCCACGGCAAGCTGCCAGTCGAAGGTGACTTTCATCGACGGCGACAAGGGCGAGTTGCTGTATCGCGGCTACCCGATCGAACAATTGGCGGAAAAATGCAACTTCCTTGAAGTGGCCTGGCTGTTGAAGCACGGGGAATTGCCCAGCGCTGCGCAGAAGACCGAATTCGAAAGTACGATCAAGAACCACACCATGGTGCATGAGCAACTGGTGAAGTTCTACCAGGGCTTCCGCCGCGACGCGCACCCGATGGCGGTCATGGTCGGCGTGGTCGGCGCGCTGTCGGCCTTCTATCACGACGTCACCGACTTTTCCGATCCCGAGCATCGCACTATCTCGTTCAACCGGCTGATCGCCAAACTGCCGACCATCGTTGCGATGGCCTACAAGTACAACACCGGCCAGCCCTTCATGTATCCGCGGAACGATCTCGACTACACGGCCAATTTCATGCACATGATGTTCGGCACGCCCTGCGAGGAATACAAGCCGAATCCGGTGCTGGTGCATGCCCTCGACACGATCTTCACGCTGCACGCCGACCACGAACAGAACGCCTCGACCTCGACCGTGCGCCTGGCCGGATCAAGCGGTGCCAACCCCTTCGCCTGCATTTCGGCCGGCATCGCCTGCCTCTGGGGCCCGGCACACGGCGGTGCCAACGAGGCCTGCCTGGAAATGCTGGAAGAGATCGGCGACGTCTCGCGTGTCGGCGAGTACATCAAGCGCGCCAAGGACAAGAACGACAGCTTCAAGCTGATGGGTTTCGGCCATCGCGTGTACAAGAATTTCGATCCCCGCGCCAAGCTGATGGGCAAGGTCTGCGCCGATGTTCTGGGCGAACTTGGCCTGGAGAATGACCGCCTGTTCAAGCTGGCCAAGGAACTGGAAAAGATCGCGCTGGAAGACCCGTATTTCGTAGAGAAGAAGCTGTACCCGAACGTCGATTTCTACTCGGGCATCGTGCAGAAGGCGCTCGGCATCCCGACCTCGATGTTCACCTGCATCTTCGCGCTGGCGCGTACCGTCGGCTGGATGACGCAGTGGGAGGAGATGATCACCGATCCGGAATACAAGATCGGCCGTCCGCGCCAGTTGTACACCGGCGCGGCCAGGCGCGACGTCAAGGCGCTCAATCAGCGCTGATCCGGTTTCGGCCAAGACGGGGGGCGGCCGACGCCCCCCGGTTTTTTTCCCCAATACATGAGCAGGTGACGCAATGATGAAGCAGATGCTGGCCAACTCGTATCTGTTCGGCACCAACACGCCGTACATCGAGGCGCTGTACGACGCCTACCTCGCCAACCCGGCCTCCGTCGAGCCGGCCTGGCGGGATTATTTCGACAAGCTCGGCACGCTGCCGGGCGCCGGCAACTACACGGGTCCGGACGTGGCCCACTACCCGGTGATCACCTCCTTCGCGCAGCGCGCCAAGGACGGTACGCTGCAGGCATCCGCCCGCACCGCCAGTTCCGACGGCAAGCAGGTCAAGGTGCTGCAGATGATCAATGCCTACCGTTTCCTGGGCAATCGCTGGGCACAACTGGATCCGCTGAAGCGCAGCGAACGGCCCTCGATCCCCGAACTGGAGCCTTCGCACTATGGCTTTACCGAGGCCGACCTGGGCCAGCAGTTCCAGACCGGATCGTTTGCCGCGGTGCCGGAATCGGCGACCCTGCGCGAAATCCTCGAAGCCTGCCGGCAGACCTTCTGCGGCACTATCGGCGTCGAGTTCATGTACCTGTCGGACGTCGGCCAGAAGCGCTGGCTGCAAGCCAAGCTGGAACCGATCCGCTCGACGCCGGCCTACAGCGCCGACGAAAAGAAGCGCTTCCTGATCCAGTTGACCCAGGCAGAGACCCTGGAACGCTACCTGCACACCAAGTATGTCGGCCAGAAGCGCTTTTCACTGGAAGGCGGCGAAGCCCTGATCCTTGCCATGGACCAGTTGATCCGCACCGCCGGGGTCGTCGGCGTGCAGGAGATGGTCATCGGCATGGCCCATCGCGGCCGCCTCAACGTGCTGGTCAATACGCTGGGCAAGCTGCCCTCGATGCTGTTCGACGAGTTCGAAGGCAAGAAGAAGTCGGCGCTTTCCGCCGGCGACGTCAAGTACCACATGGGCTATTCGTCCGACGTCGGCACGCCGGGCGGCCCGGTGCACCTGACGCTGGCCTTCAATCCGTCGCACCTTGAAATCGTCAACCCCGTCGTCGTCGGCTCGGTATATGCCCGGCAGGTGCGGCGCGGCGTCGAAGGCAAGAAGCAGGCGCTGCCGGTGCTGATCCACGGCGACGCGGCGGTGGCCGGCCAGGGCGTGAACCAGGAGATGCTGAACTTCTCCAACACGCGCGGCTACGGCACGGGCGGCACGGTCCATATCGTGGTCAACAACCAGATCGGCTTCACCACCTCCGACCTGCGAGATTACCGCTCTTCGCTGTATTGCACCGACATCTTCAAGATGATCGAAGCGCCGATTTTCCACGTCAATGGCGACGATCCGGAAGCCGTGGCGCTGGTGACACAGATCGCCATGGAGTACCGCCAGGAATTCAAGAAGGACGTGGTCATCGACATCGTCTGCTTCCGCAAGCTCGGCCACAACGAGCAGGACGAGCCGATGGTGACCCAGCCGCTGATGTACAAGAAGATCGCCCAGCATCCCGGCACGCGCAAGCTCTATGCCGACAGGCTGGCGGCGCAGGGCGTGATCGCGGCCGGCGATGCCGAGCAGATGATCAAGGACTATCGTGCCGCGCTCGACGAGGGCCGCCACCTGATCGACCCGGTGATCAGCGACTACCAGAGCAAGTTCGCGATCGACTGGACGCCGTACATCAACGTGCCCTACACCGAGAAGTGCGACACCACGGTCTCGATGACCGAGATGCAGCGGCTGGCCAAGCGACTCACCGCGGTTCCGGACAATTTCACGCTGCACTCGCGGGTGCAGAAGATCATCGACGACCGCAAGCAGATGGGCGAAGGCAAGCTGTCCGTGGACTGGGGCATGGCCGAGAACCTGGCCTATGCCACGCTGGTGGCCGCCGGCTACAACATCCGCGTCTCGGGCGAGGACGTCGGCCGCGGCACCTTCTTCCACCGCCACGCCGCCCTGCACGACCAGAACCGCGAAAAGTGGGACGAGGGCACCTACTGGCCGCTGCAGAACATCCAGGAAAACCAGGGCCGCTTCATGTGCTTCGACTCGGTGCTGTCCGAGGAGGCCGTGCTCGCCTTCGAATACGGATTCGCCACGGCGGCGCCGAACGAGCTGGTGGTATGGGAAGCCCAGTTCGGCGACTTCGCCAACGGCGCCCAGGTGGTGATCGACCAGTTCCTGTCCTCGGGCGAGGCCAAGTGGGGTCGTGGTTGCGGCCTCGTGATGCTGTTGCCCCACGGCTACGAGGGGCAGGGGCCGGAGCATTCCTCGGCGCGCCTCGAGCGCTACATGCAGCTGTCGGCCGAATTCAACTGGGAAGTCTGCGTGCCTTCCAACGCGGCGCAGGTCTACCACATGCTGCGCCGGCAGATGCTGCGCAAGCAGCGCAAGCCGCTGATCGTAATGACGCCGAAATCGCTGCTGCGCCACAAGGACGCCACCAGTTCGCTGGAGGAACTGGCCAACGGGACCTTCCAGACCATCATCGGCGAAACCGACAAGCTGGATGCCAAGAAGGTCACGCGCCTGGTGGCCTGTGCCGGCAAGATCTACTTCGACCTGCTCGCCGCGCGTCGCGAAAAGAAGATCGGCAACGTCGCGCTGGTGCGCGTCGAGCAGTTGTATCCCTTCGATGACCGCCGCCTGTTCGAGGAAATGGAGAAGTACCCCAACCTCAAGGAGCTGATCTGGTGCCAGGAAGAGCCGATGAATCAGGGCGCCTGGTATGCCAAGCACCATCGCCTGGAGCGGCTGATCAAGAAGGGCCAGACCCTCGACGCGGTGGCACGTGCATCATCGCCATCCCCGGCCGTCGGCTATGCCGCCAAACACGTCCAGCAGCAGAAGGAAGTCGTCAACGCTGCCCTCGGCATCAAGGAATAACGGAGAAATCATGATCATCGAAGTCAAAGTCCCCCAGTTGTCCGAATCGGTGGCCGAGGCCACGCTGTCCGCCTGGCACGTCAAGGAAGGCGATGCCGTCACCCGCGACCAGAACCTGATCGACATCGAAACCGACAAGGTCGTGCTCGAACTGCCAGCCCCCGATGCCGGCGTGATCGTCAAGATCATCAAGCAAAACGGCGAGACGGTGGCGTCGGGAGAAGTCATCGCCCGGATCGACACCGAAGGCAAGGCTGCTGCCGCGGCGCCCGCTGCCGCCAAGCCTGCCGCGGCCCCGGCCGCCGCACCGGCACCGGCCGGCAGCGCCACGGCGATGCCCGCCGCGCGCAAGATCATGGATGAAAAGGGCATTTCCGCCGCCGACGTGCAGGGCAGCGGCCGCGGTGGTCGCATCCTCAAGGAAGACGTCAGCGGTGCCGCCCGGCCCGCGGCACCCGCACCGGCTCCGGCCGCCGTGTCGCCGGCGCCGACTTCCGCGGCCAAGCCTGCATTGCCGCAGCCCAATGTGATCAATGCCGACGCGATCATCGCCGACCGTCCGGAACAGCGCGTGCCGATGACCCGCCTGCGCGCCCGCGTCGCCGAGCGCCTGGTGCAGTCGCAATCCACCAACGCCATCCTGACCACCTTCAACGAGGTGAACATGGCGCCGGTGATGGAAATGCGCAAGAAGTACCAGGACCGCTTCGAGAAGGAACACGGCGTCAAGCTCGGCTTCATGTCCTTCTTCGTCAAGGCCGCGGTCGCCGCGCTGAAGAAGTTTCCGGTGATCAACGCATCGGTCGACGGCAACGACATCGTCTATCACGGCTATTTCGACATCGGCATCGCCGTCGGCAGCCCGCGCGGCCTGGTGGTGCCGATCCTGCGCGACGCCGACCAGATGAGCCTGGCCCAGATCGAAAAGAAGATCGCCGAATTCGGCCAGAAGGCCAAGGACGGCAAGATCTCGATCGAGGACCTGACGGGCGGCACTTTCTCGATCTCCAACGGCGGCACCTTCGGTTCCATGCTGTCGACGCCGATCATCAATCCGCCGCAGTCCGCCATCCTCGGCGTACATGCGACCAAGGACAGGGCCGTGGTCGAGAACGGCCAGGTCGTGGTGCGCCCGATCAACTACCTCGCGCTGTCCTACGACCATCGCATCATCGACGGTCGCGAAGCGGTGCTGGGCCTCGTCACCATGAAGGAAGCGCTGGAAGATCCGGCCCGCCTCCTGCTCGACGTTTGAGGATCGCGACATGGCAAACAAACAGTTTGATGTCGTTGTAATCGGCGCCGGCCCCGGTGGCTACATCGCGGCCATCCGTTGTGCACAGCTCGGCCTGTCCACGGCCTGCATCGAGTCGGAATCCTATGCCGACCCGAAAGGCGAAATCCGTCTCGGCGGCACTTGCCTCAACGTCGGCTGCATTCCGTCCAAGGCGCTGCTGCGCTCTTCCGAGCTCTACGAGGAAGCCCAGCACGGCTTCCAGATGCACGGCATCTCGGCGCAGGGCGTCAAGATCGACGTGGCGACCATGATCAAGCGCAAGGACAACATCGTCACCCAGCTCACCGGCGGCATCAAGGGCCTGTTCAAGAAGAACAAGGTCACGCTGCTGCCCGGCCACGGCAAGTTCGTCAGCCGCGAGGACGACCGCTGGCGCGTCGACGTCAATGGCGAGATCGTCGAAGCCACCCACGTCATCGTCGCCACGGGTTCCAAGGCGCGCCACCTGCCGGGCATCCCGGTCGACAACAAGATCATCTGCGACAACGCCGGTGCCCTGTCCTTCGACGCCACGCCCAAGCGCCTCGGCGTGATCGGCGCCGGCGTGATCGGCCTCGAACTCGGCTCGGTCTGGAAGCGCCTCGGCTCCGAAGTAACCATCCTCGAAGCCATGCCCGACTTCCTCGCTGCCGCCGACCAGGCCGTGGCCAAGGAAGCGTGGAAGACCTTCACGCAGAAGCAGGGCCTCAACATTCAGCTCGGCGTCAAGATCACCAAGGTCGAGGCCGGCAAGAAGGGGGTCACGATCGACTACGAACTTGGCGACGAGACCAGGACCTTGCAGTGCGATCGCCTGATCGTCTCGGTCGGTCGCGTGCCGAACACGCAAGGGCTCGGCGCCGACAACGTCGGCCTCGAACTGCGCCCCAGCGGCTACATCAACGTCGACCACAACTGCCGCACCAACCTGCCCAACGTCTGGGCGGTGGGCGACGTGGTGCCCGGCCCGATGCTGGCGCACAAGGGCATGGAAGAGGGCGTCATGGTCGCCGAATGCATCGCCGGCCAGAAGGGCCACGTCAACCTCGACACCGTGCCCTGGGTCATCTACACGCACCCGGAAATTGCCTGGGTCGGCAAGACCGAGCAGCAGTTGAAGAACGAAGGCGTCGACTACCGCAGCGGCCAGATTCCTTTCGCCGCCAACGGTCGCGCGCTGGGGCAGGGCGACACCACCGGCTTCGTCAAGATGCTGGCCTGCGCCAGGACCGACCGCATCCTCGGCGTGCACATCATCGGCGCCAACGCTTCGGAGCTGATTGCCGAAGCCGTCGCCGCGATGGAGTTCAATGCCTCGTCGGAAGACATCGCCCGCATCTGCCACGCCCACCCGACCTTGTCGGAAGTGGTGCACGAAGCGGCGCTGGCGGTCGACAAGCGGCCGCTGCACTTCTAGAATCGGGCCAACCCCGTAACAGGGCGGGCGGGTTTTCCCGGCCGCCCTTTTCATTGATGCCGCACAGAATCCTCAACGTCCCCAAGGACGGCATGATCGAAGGCTTCAACGCCGCGCTGGCCGCGCGCGGCATCGTTGCCGATCCGGCACAACTGATCGCCGCGATGCGCCTGCAGAAGTTCTATGACGAACTGCTGGCGCTGAAGGCGGCGCGCCGCGGCCGTCTGCGCAAGCTGCTGGTGCGCCCGGAACTGCCGCGCGGCGTCTGGTTCTGGGGCGGCGTGGGGCGCGGCAAGAGCTTTCTGATGGATTGCTTCTTCGCCGCCGTGCCCTACCAGCGCAAGCGCCGCGTGCATTTCCACGCCTTCATGCGCGAGATACACGACTCCCTGCGCAAACATCGCAATGAACCCGATCCGCTGGCGAAGGTCGCCGCGCGCATCGCGCGCGAAACGCGGCTCATGTGCTTCGACGAGTTCCATGTCTCGGATATCGCCGACGCCATGATGCTGGGCCGCCTGATGCGGGCCCTGTTCGACGCCGGCGTGGTGTTCTGCATCACGTCGAACTATCCTCCCGATGGCCTGTATCCGAACGGCCTGCAGCGCGAACTGTTCCTGCCTACCATTGCGCTGCTGCGACAGCGCCTGGACGTGATCGAGATCGACGCCGGCATCGACTACCGGCTGCGCGCGCTGGAGCAGGCACAGGTATTTCTCACCAGCAACGACGCGGTGGCGCAATCCGCCATCGAGCAAACCTTCCGTCAGGTGTCGGGCGGCCCCGGCCACGCGGAGCCGGTCGTAGTCCTGGGCCGCCAACTGGCCGTGGTGCATCGCGCGCCCGGCGTGATCTGGTTCGATTTTGCCGAGCTCTGCGGCGGTCCGCGTTCGCAGAACGACTATCTCTGGCTGGCCAACCGCCACCACACCTTGTTCCTCTCCGGCGTGCCGCGCATGGATGCGGGCATGGCGAGCGCGGCGCGGCGTTTCACCTGGCTGGTCGATGTGCTCTACGACCACCGCGTCAAGCTCATCGTCAGCGCCGCCTGCCCGGCGGAAGAGCTGTACACGCAAGGCACGCAGGCCGGCGAGTTCAAGCGCACGGTGAGTCGCCTGATCGAGATGCGCTCGCTGGAATACCTCGCCAGCCCGCATCGCCGCGAAGACGTCCTGTCGCTCGACAATGCGATTGGAGGTGCTTGATTTCTTCCCGGCAGACTCGGTTAGAATGAATCGAGTTCCCCTGAGGAGGAGAACCGCATGTTGCACCAAGGAGAGAAGGCCCCGGAATTTTCACTGCCGGACGCCGACATGGAATGGTTCGATTTCACATCGCTGCGCGGCCGGCAGAATGCGGTACTGTTTTTCTACCCGCGTGACGGGACGCCCTACTGCACGCTGGAGGCGGCTGACTTTTCCGACCATGAAAGCGAATTTGCGCGGCTTGACTGCGTCATCCTCGGCGTCTCGCGCGACGATTGCCTTTCGCACGCGGATTTCCGCGACAAGCATGGCCTTTCGGTGCGGCTCCTGTCGGACGAGGAGGGCGAAGTCTGCCGCAAGTTCGGCGTGTCCCAGTTCCGCGAGCGGGACGGTCACAAGAAGCTCTGTGTAATACGTTCGACATTCATCGTCGACAAGGAAGGCATAGTTCGTCACGCCCTCTACGATGTGCAACCGAAAGGGCATGCCGCCGAGGTCTATCAACTCGTCAAGGGCCTTAACGGCAAAGGAACGCATCATGCTCATCGCTAGGAATACCGTCGTCACCCTCAACTACAGCGTGCGCGACACGGAGGGCGCTTCGATCGACGAAGGCACCAATCCGCTGGTCTATCTGCATGGCGGCTATGGAGGCATATTCGACCGCATCGAGGAGGAATTGCAGGGCAAGGCGGTCGGCGATGAACTCGAAGTCAAGCTGGAGCCCGAAGACGCGTTTGGTGAATACGACGCGGACCTGGTGGCGATTGAACCGCGCCAGCTGTTCCCTGAAAACATTGAAGTCGGCATGCAGTTCGAGCGCGGCGCCGAGGATGGCGAGAGCGAGGATGGTTTGTTCACGATCACCGACATCGCCGATGACAAGGTGGTGGTCGATGGCAATCACCCGCTGGCCGGCATCTCGCTCACGTTCTCCTGCACAGTAACCGGAGTACGCATGGCGACTGCGGAAGAGATTACGCATGGCCACGTCCATGGCGAGCATGGACATCATCATTGAGGCTTGCCGACCCGTTTGAACAGGAGGGGGCCGCGGCCCCCTTCGCATTTTCGTGTGGCACATCATGACATGCGCCCCCGATCCGGCCATCACGGTCAAGTGGCCTGATGTTCCGGCGTGCTACGGATGGCTTTCCCTCGACCGACGCGGACGCTGGCGCTTGAAGGGCGAGATCGTCAGCCATGCCGGCCTGATTGCATTCATCAACAGCCGCTATGGCCCGGACGAATGGGGTAACTGGATATTCAGCAACGGACCACAGGCGGTGTACGTCGCTCTCGAATACACCCCGCTGGTGTTGCGCCTGCAAGTCGATGGCGTGCTGATCGTGCACACCGGTGCCGCGGCTGGTGCCGCGACAGCCGCATACGTCGATGATGAGGGCAATGCCCTGTTGGAAACTTCGATTGGGGTCGGACTGCTGGACGACCGCGATCTTGCGGATTTTCTTGGCGCCTGCGTCGATCCGCGTGGCACGCCGGCGACGGATGAGGCATTGCTCGCCGCGATTGCCGGGGACGCGCAGCTGTTCTGGCAAGGTATGCCGCTGCAGCGCATCCGGCGGCGCGACGTTGCGCTGCGTTTTGGTTTTCGACGCGCCCCCGCTCCCTGAGCCATCTGTCTTGGTTGGCGGGACGGCCGGGAGAGCGGCTGCGGCGGGGCGATCGACGTTGGCGAGCAGGGTGCTCGAGGAGCAAGGATAATTGCGCATGCTCCCAGACAATGCAACTCCGTCCCTGACGCCGCGACGCCTTTCGCCGCTGAAAGGCCTGCTGCCCTTCCTGCGTCCTTACCGTGCGCGCGTTGCGCTGGCTTTCATGCTGCTCTGCCTCGGGTCGGCCACCATCCTGCTGGTGCCGCTGGCATTTCGCGACCTGATCGATTTCGGCTTCGGCGACAACGTGCGGCCGAGCGGGGGCCTGCTCGGCTCCCTGAGCCTGAACGGGCATTTCCTCGCCCTGTTTGGCCTGGCAGGTTTCTGGGCGCTTGTCATTTCGGCGCGTTTCTACATCGTGTCGTGGATCGGCGAGCGGGTAACGGCAGACTTGCGCAATGCCGTCTATCAGCGCGTGCTGGGGCAATCGCCGCAATTCTTCGAGACGCTGCAAACGGGTGAGGTGCTGTCGCGGCTGACCGGCGATACGACGCTGATCCAGACCGTGGTCGGCAGTTCGATTTCCATGGGCCTGCGCAGCATGTTCCAGTTCATCGGCGGCATGGTCATGCTGGCCGTCACCAGCTTCCATCTTTTCTCCCTGAACCTGGGCCTGATGGCGCTGCTGGTACTGCCCATCCTCGCCATCGGGCGCAAGGTGAAGAGGCTTTCGCGTGAATCGCAGGACCGTATTGCAGATGCCTCGGCACTGGCTGGCGAGATCCTCAATGCCATGCCGACAGTGCAGGCATTTACACAGGAAAAGCCGGAAGCCAGGCGCTTTGCCGAACGCACGGAACGCAGTTTTTTCACGGCGATAAAACGTAGCCGCGTGCGCTCGGCGCTGACGGTGCTCATCATCACCGCCGTGATGGGTACCCTCATCTTCGTCCTTTGGGTAGGTGCGCGCCAGGTAAACGAGGGCATTTTGTCCGGTGGGCAACTGGCCTCCTTCGTGCTCTACGCAATGCTGGTGGCTGGCGGGGTAGGGACCATGGCCGAAGTCTGGGGCGACGTGATGCGCGCCGCCGGGGCGACGGAGCGCTTGCTGGAACTGCTGCACGCGGAGCCGGCCATACACGAGGTAGCAGATCCAGAGACGCCCGTGCATCCCGCGCAGGCCGAGATTCGCTTCGACCACGTCAGTTTCAGCTATCCGGCACGACCGCAAATGCGCGCGCTGGATGACGTATGCCTGGACATTGCACCGGGCGAAAGCGTCGCACTGGTCGGCCCGTCGGGAGCCGGCAAGACCAGCATGTTCCAGCTGCTGTTGCGCTACTACGAGGTGTCGGACGGGAGCATCCGCCTCAATGGGCAGGATATCCGCCAACTCAGCCTGCACGACCTGCGGGGCGGAATAGCCATCGTGCCGCAGGATCCGGTGATCTTTTCTGCCAATGCCCTGGAAAATATTCGCTACGGGAGGGCGACGGCGAGCGACGAAGAGGTAATGCAGGCAGCCCGTGCAGCGCTGGTGGACGAGTTCATCGACCGTTTGCCCGATGGTTACCTGACATTCCTCGGCGAACGGGGCACACGCTTGTCTGGCGGACAGCGCCAGCGCATCGCCATCGCGCGCGCGATCCTGAAAGGCGCGCCCTTGCTGTTGCTCGATGAGGCGACCAGCGCGCTCGATGCCGAATCGGAAATACTGGTGCAAAAAGGCCTGAACGCCGCCATGGAAGGCCGTACCACGCTGATCATCGCCCATCGTCTGGCGACCGTGCAGAAGGTCGATCGGATCGTCGTGATGGAGCGCGGGCGCATTGTCGAGACCGGCACCCCGGATGATCTGCGCAACCAGGGCGGGTTATATGCGCGGCTGGCTGCCTTGCAGCTTGAGCTTTAATGGTGCGTGAACCGTCGATGGACGCTAATCCGGCTATCTCAGTAGTTTTACATAATGCCAATTATGCGCATATAAATCTCGATGTAGGCCGCGGTCGATCACCTATTCGAAGGCGCCTGCCTTGCGCAAGTACGTGACGATGTCCGAATGGTCCTGCTTCTTGGCCAAGCCAATGGCCGTAAGCCCGTCCGGGTCCGCCAGATCCTTCTTCGCTCCGGCCTCGACCAAAAGTTGAACCAGTTCGAGCTTTCCGAACTTTACCGCCAGCATCAGCGCCGTTTGTCCATTCGGCGCAGGTGCGTCGATCTTGGCGCCCTTGGTAATCAGCACTGCGGTCATGTCCCTGCTGCCGCTGAACATCGCATAGTGGAGTGGCGCCCAACCCGAGGGGTTGAGTTCGGCGCCATGTTCGATCAGCAACCTTGCCGCCTCGACGTCGGGTTTGATCGCGGCCATGAGCAAGGCCGTGTCGCCGTGCTGGTTGCGTCGATTTACATTGGCACGGCTGGCAAGCAGCGATTTCACCAAGGGTATGTTGCCGCTACGGGAAGCGATCATGAGCAGCGTATTGCCCGCACGGTCGGCCGTGTTCACATCCATCCCTCGTTGCAAAAGACTGACGACCGTTGCCGTGTCGTCATTGCTGGCCGCAGTGAGAATGTCTTCGTAGGCGCCGCCGTGGGCAATCGAGCAAACCACGGATAAAACACATGAGACCAGGAAGTTACGCATTGCCTTCGACTCCGAACAGGCGGAAAAAATTGGTGGTGGTGGCATCGGCCAAGGCTTCCAACCCGATCCCTTTCAACGTCGCCACTTCTTCGGCAACGTGACGCACCAGGGCCGGATGGTTCAGTTTGCCGCGGTGCGGGACGGGCGCCAGATAGGGGGCATCGGTTTCGACAAGAAGCCGATCAAGCGGAACGAAGCGTGCAACCTCTTTGATCTGCAGGGCATTCTTGAACGTGACAATGCCTGAAAAGGAGATGTAAAAGCCGAGTGCGAGGGCGGCCTTGGCAACGTCCAGAGTTTCGGTGAAGCAATGGAATACGCCTCCGACAGCTGCGGCCCCCTCCTCTTCGAGTATCCGCAAGGTATCGGCAGCAGCCTCGCGAGTATGAATAATCAATGGCTTGCGCGTTTCCCGCGCGGCACGGATATGGGTACGGAAGCGCTCGCGTTGCCAATCCAGATCGCCCTCGAGGCGGTAATAATCGAGACCGGTTTCGCCGATGGCCACGACCCTGGGATGATCCGCAAGCCGGATCAGCGTTTCCGCATCCGGATCCCGTCCATCTTGCGTATCGGGATGGACGCCGACGGCCGCATAGAGGTTGGGATAACGTCCGGTCAATGCCAGCACGTCGGGAAAACGCTCGAGTGTCACGCCCGCGACCAGTGCCCAGCCGACACCATTGGCCTTCATCGCGGCCAGCAGTTCGTCCTCCCGACCCGAAAAATCAGAAAAATCGAGATGACAGTGGGAATCGACCAAAAGGGAATTCATGCGGTGGCAGGACGCAGGGCGCGCAAAAAATGGCTTGCAATACTTTCCAGAAAAAGCAATTGATTCAATGGGTGACGCGCACTGCGCCGAAACTGGCCAAGCTCGCGCCAGGCGGCCAGCAGGGCCATCGGATTCAGGGCGTCGATGCCCTGCGGGCGCGGCCAGCCGGCGTGATAACGAACCTCGCCGGTCAAACGTTCCTGCGCCAGATCGAAAAGCCAACGCTGTATTCCTTCGACCAAGTGCTCCATGCGAAACTGGCCGTCGCCCTTGAGCAAAGCATCCCAACGGGCGGCAAGCTGACCAGGATCTGCCGGCGGGGCAATCAGGGTATCGACCAATGCGTCGATCGGTGCCAGTTGTCCCTCCTCTTTCCACTGGGCTACGCGCATCGGTGCTCCGCCGGCAAGGCCGAGATAGCGCCTCGCCTGCTTTTCCAGGCCGGCACCCCGTAGCCAGTCGGTCGCGGTAGCGGCGTCCGGAGCGCCGAAGGCAAGCACGCGGCAACGGCTGCGAAGGGTGGGTAATAGTGATTTATGTCGCGTAGAAATCATTAAGAAATAAACGCTTGAAGGAGGTTCTTCAAGTATTTTAAGAAGTGCATTTGCGGCAGCCGAATTCATCGCCTCGGCTTCCGTGACCAGTACGACCCGATTGCCGTTACGGTGGCTACCGATAAAAACAAATCCCTCGAGATCTCGAATCTGGTCGATGCGGATAATGCCGGGGCTACGTTTCTTGCCCTTTTCTGGGCTCTTCTCAGTCTGGCCCGTTTCCGCCTCGCCCTCGTCGTCCGGCGCAACTCGCCGGAAGTCCGGATGATTGCCGGCTACCAGCCAGCGGCATGAATCGCATTCACCGCAAGCGGTCATGGGGGAAGATGGCGACTCGCAAAGCAGGAGGGCGGCGACCTGCTCGGCGAATGCCACCTTCCCAACGCCGGAAGGGCCTATCAGCAATGTCGCATGGGGAAGCCGGGCGAGGCTCTGTCCGAGAAACTGCCTGCGCAGCTCCGTGTTCCAATCTATATTCGATATATCAGATCGTTGCAATTATTATCTCAAGTTCTTTGTTAATTGCAGCCGGGGTCCTGGTTGCATCGACGACGCGCACCCGAGCGGGATTTTCCCGCGCAATGCGCAAGTAGGCCGCGCGCACCTTTTCGAAAAACGCGGCTTGCTCCTGCTCGAAACGATCCGGGTTGGACGTCGCGGCGTGGAGGCGTTGCTGGGCGATCTCGACCGGAGCATCGAAAATCAGCGTCAGATCGGGTTGCAGGTCACCCAATACCCAATGTGACAGGTCGTCGAGTTTTTTCCAGTCGAGTCCGCGCCCTCCTCCCTGATAGGCAAACGAAGCATCGACGAAACGGTCGCAGAGAACCCATTCGCCACGTTCCAGAGCGGGTTGAATCACCTGCGCGACATGCTCGCGGCGGGCGGCAAACATCAGCAACGCCTCGGTTTCCAGGTGCATGGGTTCGGCCAGCAGCAGGGCACGCAGCTTCTCTCCGAGTGGTGTTCCGCCCGGTTCGCGGGTGGCGACCACGGTATGCCCCGCTCGGCGCAAGCGATCGACCATCCAGGCGTGCTGGGTGCTTTTTCCGGCACCATCGATGCCCTCGAAGCTGATGAAGCGGCCGCGCGCCATGGTCGGCTAGCGCTTCTGGTACCTGGCGACGGCGCTGTTGTGCTCGTCGAGGGTGGCGGAAAACTCGCTCGAGCCATCGCCGCGAGCGACGAAGTACAGCATGTCGCTCGGCGGTGGTTTGGCGGCGGCCTGCAACGAAGCCAGCCCCGGCATGGCGATCGGGGTGGGTGGCAAGCCTGCACGGGTGTAGGTATTCCACGGTGTATCGGTCTGCAGATCGACCTTGCGCAAATTGCCGTCGAAGCGCTCTCCCAAGCCGTAAATCACCGTCGGATCGGTCTGCAGCAGCATTCCGCGGCGCAAGCGATTGACGAAAACCGCCGCCACCTGGGGCCGGTCGGCGGGCAAGCCGGTTTCCTTTTCCACGATGGAGGCCAGTATCAGCAGTTCGTAGGGTGTTTTCACCGGCAGCGTGGTTTCGCGTCGCTCCCAGGCCGCGGCCAGCTTGGGCTGCATGGCCTTGTAGGCCCGGCGCAGGACGTCGATGTCGCTGCTGCCCTTGTTGAAGAGATAGGTATCGGGGAAAAACAAGCCCTCCGGATGGGCTTCCTTTGCACCCAGCAGGGAGAGGATCTTGGCATCGCTCAGCTTCAGGGTGTCGTGGTCGAGATCGGGATGTTCATTGAGCAGGGTGCGAAACTGGCGGAAGGTCTTGCCTTCTGCCAGCAGCAGTTCGCCCTGGGTGACATCGCCGCGCGTCAGTTTGTCCAGCAGCGCCAGTGCCGTGATGCCCTCTTCCACCTCATAGCTGCCGGCCTTGATCTTCGCCGAGCGCCCCATGGCGCGCCCCAGGATTTCCAGCTGCCAGGCCGGTAGATCGATGCCCGCGGATTCGATGACCTGTGCCGCCGTGCGCAGGCTGGCGCCGGCCGGTATCGAGAACATGGTCGGATCGCTGCGCATGGGCAGGTGCCGTGTGGTGAACCAATTGACACCGGCGATCGCGGCCAGAAATGCGAGAAGCACCGCAAGCAGGACGAACTTGAATGTACGCATGGAGTCTTGAATAAACAGGGGGCCGGCGCAATCTCTACCGTGCGCGCGATGATAGCATTTCGAAACCCTCAACCCGGACGCACTTCATGACCCAGGAATGGAATTCCTACCTTGCCGGCCAGGGGCTGGCAGCGGACAGCAGCCACTTCGGCAGCATTACGGATGAACTGCTTGCGGCGCGCGACGGCGCCGTCATGGCGCCTCTGGCTGACCTCGGCCTGATCCGAGTCAGCGGCGTCGATTCCGCCGTTTTCCTGCACAACCTGCTGACCAACGACATCAACGGCATCCGACCCGACGGTGCGCGCTTCGCCGGCTTTTGCACCGCCAAGGGACGCCTGCTGGCCTTGCTGCTGATCTGGCGCGAGGGCGACGATTTCCTGCTGATGCTGCCGCGCGACATCCTGCCCATGATTTTGAAAAAGTTGTCGATGTACGTGCTGCGCTCGAAAGTCAAGCTGAGTGACGCGAGCGAAGAAAAGGTCTTGATCGGACTTTCCGGCGCCGTCTCGCCAACGCCGACTTTTGCTCGAGAACTCGACAAGCTTGAACGCTTCGGCGTCACAAGCATCGATGGGACCCAGGCGATCCGGCTGGATG
Organism: Sulfuritalea sp.; assembly: GCA_016708585.1. GTDB lineage: Bacteria > Pseudomonadota > Gammaproteobacteria > Burkholderiales > Rhodocyclaceae > Sulfuritalea. Next base: position 179,570 of record JADJFK010000006.1, read on the forward strand.
AAACGCGGTGGCTGTTGGTGCTTGATCCGGCCACGGCGACGTCCAACTGGCAGCAACTGGCGACGTCCGTCCGGCCGGTCGGTACCGCCGCATGGCATTGGCTGGAGATCGCCGCCGGGCAGCCGAGCGTCGTTGCGGCCACCCAGGAGGCCTTCGTGCCGCAGATGCTGAACATGGAACTGGCCGCAGTCGGTGGGGTAAGTTTCAGCAAGGGCTGCTATCCCGGCCAGGAAATCGTGGCCCGCACGCAATACCTGGGCAAGGTCAAGCGGCGCACCTACCGCGCCAGGCTCGCGACCGCCGCAACGCCCGGCACTCATGTCTATGCACCGGAAACCGGCGACCAGCATTGCGGTGCGATCGTCAGCCTGGCGCCCTCCCCGGCCGGCGGTTTCGAATGCCTGGTTTGCGTCCAGATCGGCGCCGTCGAAGCCGGCGAGGTGCATGTCGGCGCACCGACCGGAGAAGTCCTCGAGTTCCTGCAACTGCCTTACGCACTGGGCTGATTTTCCCGCATGTGCCTGATCCTGGTCGCGTGGAAGGTGCATCCGGCCTTCCCTCTGGTCGTCGCGGCCAATCGCGACGAGTTCTTCGCCCGTCCCACATCGGCGGCGGCCTTCTGGAAGGATGCCCCGCAGGTTCTTGCCGGGCGGGACCTGGATGCCGGCGGCACCTGGATGGGCGTCACCTGTGCGGGACGCTTCGCCGCACTCACCAATTTTCGCGATCCGGCCCAGATGCGCGCCAGTGCCCCCTCGCGCGGTCCGCTGGTGGCGGAATTTCTGGCGGGAAGCGATGCGCCGCAGGGCTATCTCCAACGCATTGCCGCGCGGGGCCGCGATTACAATGGCTACAACCTGCTGGCAGGTGATGGTCAGACCCTGTGGTGGTCCTCGAACATGGGCGGCTCACCACGGCAACTCGGGCCGGGCATCTATGGCGTATCCAATCACCTGCTCGATACCCCATGGCCAAAAGTCGGCGCCGGCAAGACGGCGTTGACACAAGCCCTGGAGCGGCTGCCCGACGACACCGCGCTGTTTTCGCTGCTGCGCGACGACGGCATCCATCCTGACGCGCATTTGCCGCAGACCGGGATCCCGCTTGACTGGGAGCGCCTGCTGTCGGCGGCCTTCGTCAGGTCGCCGGACTACGGTACGCGAAGTTCCACGGTGCTGTGCACGGGCGAAGACGGCTGGATCAGCTTCGACGAGCAGACCTGGCTGCCCGGTGCCAAACCCGGCGGACGGGTGCGTTACCGGTTAAAGATGGGTCGCCGGTGATATCGAGCGCAGCGAGCCATCTGGGAACCCCCCGCGAGGGGGGCGAAGGGGGGCGGGCCGAGCTTGCCCGCTCATGACAAGACGAAGCTGCGAGCGTTTCGCGATCTGCAGTTGGCCGTCGAAGCCATGAGCGTTAGCTTGAACGCACCATGGCCCGGTGCGGAATCCCGGCTTCCATGAATTCCGGCCCTTCCTCGACGAAGCCGAAGCGGCGGTAGAAGCCGCTGGCATGCGTCTGCGCGTGCAGGGCCAGGTGCCGCACGCTGCGGCTGGCCGCCTCTTCCAGCAGGCGTTCCAGCAGGGCGCGGCCGACACCCTTGCCGCGCCAGTCGGCCAGCACCGCCATGCGTCCGATGTGCCCGTCCGCAAGCAGACGCCCGGTACCGATCGCCCCGCCGTCGGCATCGCGGGCGATGACATGGCGGCTCACGGCGTCGTGCTCATCCAGTTCGATTTCGCGCGGTACGTTCTGTTCCTCGACAAAGACCGACTCGCGCACCTGCCGCGCCGGCCCGCCGAGTTCATCCCATGAACCGGACACAAGGCCGAACTCGACGATATCCACCGGCGTGCGCGCAGGGACCAGGTCGAACAACTCGATAATGTCGCTGTTATGCATGCGCACGCAACCGATCGAACCGGGGGTGCCCATCGCCACCGTATCGGGCGACCCATGCAGATAGATGTAGCGGCGCATGGTGTCGACCTCGCCGAGCCGGTTGCGCCCCGGCTCCTTGCCCGACAGCCAGAGGATGCGCGTCAGGATCCAGTCGCGGCCGGGAAACTGCTCGGCGAGTTGCGGCGTCCATGTCTCGCCGGTCGGACGGCGGCGCACGAAGACCGTGTTCGCCGTCGCGCCGGCGCCGACTTTTGCCCGCACGATATGCCGTCCGCGCGGCGTGCAAAAGCTGCCGTTCTGCTCGCCGGGACCGTTTTTGGCCGTGGAGACGCGGTAGCGGCGCAGCAGCATGCCGAGTTCGTCGTGCAGTTCGAGGGTTTGTTGCGGCAGGCTGATGCGGATGCGCATGGCGGGAGGGCTCACGCCACCAGCGTGCGCCCGCGCCGCGCGGCGAAGAAGGCCGACAGCAGGCTGCCGCATTCGTCCGCCAGCACATCGCCGGACACCGACGTATGGTGGTTGAGGCGCGCTTCGGCGAACAGGTCGACCACGCTGCCGGCTGCCCCCGTCTTCGGGTCGCGCGCACCGAACACGACGCGCGCGACGCGCGCATGCATGATCGCGCCGGCGCACATGGCGCAGGGTTCCAGGGTTACGTAGAGGGTGCAGCCCGGCAAACGGTAGTTGCCAAGCCGGGCCGCGGCATCGCGCAAGGCGACGATTTCGGCATGGGCAGTGGGATCGCGGCGGCCGACCGGCTGGTTGAAGCCGCGTCCGACCACTTCCCCGTCGATCACCACCAGAGCGCCGACCGGCACTTCGCCGCAGGCGCCCGCCTCGCGCGCCAGATCGAGCGCCAGCCCCATGAATTCACTGTCATCCATGGGGCCGATTATGGCATTGCCGCCGGTATCTTTGCCCTAGGCGTTCTTGCTGACCGTGCCACCCGAGTCCATCAGTTGCGCCTGTGCGGCAGCGAGGCGTGCAATCGGTACGCGCGGCCCGGAACAGGAGACGTAGGTGAGGCCGATGCCATGGCAGAAATGGATCGATGCCGGATGTCCGCCATGCTCGCCGCAGATACCGACCTTGAGCTCCGGATTGGTCTTGCGGCCTTCGGCCACGGCAAACTTCATCAACTCGCCGACGCCCTTCTGGTCGAGCACCTCGAACGGGTTGTCCTCGAGGATCCCTGTCTCGATGTAGGCCGGCAGGAACTTGTTCTCCGCATCCTCGCGGCTGAAGGAGAACGTCGCCTGGGTCAGGTCATTGGTGCCGAAGCTGAAGAACTGCGCGTCTTCCGCCATGCGGCCGGCGCGCAGGCAGGCGCGCACCACTTCCAGCATGCTGCCGAACTTGACGCCGACGTTGATGCCGTGGGTCAGTTCGACCACCTTGTGGATGCGCTGCACGTAACCATGAATGCGTTTGAGTTCCTCGACGGTGGCGACTTGCGGCACCATGATTTCGGGATGGACCTCGATGCCCTCCTTGGCGCAGAGCGCAGCGGCTTCCAGAATCGCCTTGATCTGCATCTCGTAGATCTCGGGATAGGTGATCCCCAGGCGCACGCCGCGGTGGCCTAGCATGGGATTGACCTCGGAGAGTGCGCGCACCTTTTTCAGTGTCTTTTCCTTCTTGTGGATGACATCTTCCTCGAGGTGGCTGTCCTTGAACTCTTCCATGCCGCGGCCAAGCTTGTTCAACCCATCCGCATACTGCTGGTACAGGCGCGGGCTCAGCAATTTGAGGGTTTCCGGCAGTTCCTCGACCGCCTTCAGCGAATCGCGCAAGTGGTGCAGGTGGGCGATTTCCAGTTCGAGCTGGGCGGCCGTCGGCAGGAACTCGTGCAGCGGCGGGTCCATCAGGCGCACCGTCACCGGCAGCCCCTTCATGGCCTTGAAGATGCCCTTGAAATCGGCGCGCTGGATCGGCAGCAGGCGGTCGAGCGCGGCCTGGCGTTCCTCGCTCGACTCGGCGAGGATCATCTCCTGCACGATGGGCAGGCGGTCGGTAGCGTTGAACATGCGCTCGGTGCGGCACAGGCCGATGCCCATGGCGCCGAAGCCGCGGGCCTTGGCCGCATCATCCGGCGTATCGGCGTTGGCCATTACCTTCAGCCGCGCCACCTGGTCGGCCCACTTGAGCAGGGTTTCCATGTACTCGTTGAACTCGGCCTGCACCGTCGGCACCTCTCCGGCATACACTTTGCCGTTGCCGCCGTCGATGGTGACGACATCGCCCTCGTGCAGGGTCGTGTCGCCGATGGTCGCGCAGCGTTTGATGTCATCGATGTGGATTGCATCGCAGCCTGAAACGCAGGGCTTGCCCATGCCGCGCGCGACCACCGCTGCATGCGAAGTCTTGCCGCCGCGGCTGGTGAGGATGCCCTGGGCCTGGAAGAAACCGTGGATGTCTTCGGGTTTTGTTTCCTCGCGCACCAGGATGATGCGCTCGCCGTTGCGGCCGCGCGCCTCCGCCGTGTCGGCGTCGAACACGATCTTGCCCGAAGCGGCGCCGGGTGAAGCCGGCAGGCCGACGGCCAGCGGCTTGCCCTTGAAATCCGGTGCCAGTTGCGGCACCAGGAGTTGTTCCAGCATCGCCGGATCGATGCGCAGCAGCGCCTTTTCCTTGGTGACCAGGCCTTCCTTGAACATCTCGACCGACGTGCGCACCATCGCCGTGGCATTCATCTTGCCGTTGCGCGTCTGCAGGCAATAGAGGGTGCCCCGCTCGATGGTGAACTCGAAATCCTGAACTTCCTTGTAGTGGGATTCGAGGCGGTTGTGCAGTTCCAGAAGTTGCCGGTAGATCTCCGGCATGTCGCTCTCCATTTCGGCGATGGCCTTCGGGGTGCGAATTCCGGCAACCACGTCTTCGCCCTGGGCGTTGACCAGGTACTCGCCGTAGATCAGGTTTTCGCCGGTGCCGGGATTGCGCGTGAAGCCGACGCCGGTGCCGGAGTCGTTGCCCATGTTGCCGAACACCATGGTGCAGATATTCACCGCCGTACCGTTGGCCTGGGCCCGGGTGATCCTGAACTGCTTGCGGTAGTCGATCGCCCGCTTGCCGTTCCAGGAGCGGAATACGGCCTGGATCGCCAATTCGAGCTGTTTGTAGGGATCTTCCGGAAAGGGCTTGCCGGTGTTGGCCTCGATGATCCTGGCGAACTGGTCGGCCAGTTCCGCGAGATGTTCGGCCTTGAGGTCGACGTCCTGCGAAATGCCCACCTTCTTCTTCATCGCCGCCATGGCGTCGTCGAAATGCTTGTCCTCGACGCCGAGGGCGATCTTGCCGTAGAGCTGGATGAAACGACGGTAGGCGTCGTAGCCGAAACGCGGGTTGTCCGTCAGCTTGATCAGGCCCTGCAGGGTGGTCTTGTTCAGCCCCAGGTTGAGGATGGTATCCATCATGCCCGGCATGGACATCGAAGAACCGGAGCGGACCGATACGAGCAAAGGATTTTCGGCGCCGCCGAAAGTCTTGCCGGTCTTGGCTTCGAGATCCTTCATGTTCTTCAGGATCTCCTCCCAGGCGCCCTTGGGCAGTTCATCGTGCTCCAGGTAGGCAAGGCAAGCGTCCGTGGTAATCGTGAAGCCCGGAGGAACATTCAGGCCGATCTGCGTCATCTCGCACAGGTTGGCGCCCTTGCCGCCCAGCAGCATCTTGTTTTTGCCGTCGCCATCCTCGAATGCAAACACCCATTTCTGCTTCATTGCCGTCTCCCCCATTCCGCTGAAGTAATCAAATTTCCGCCGTGCACAAATATTGCCATTCTATGGTCGTCGCGGGAATAATTTCACGATGTAAACGATTTTCTCCCGGATAAGAAAATTCCATCCGGGCGCAAGATGCGCTATAAACCGGAAATCCGGGATCAATCTGTGGCGCCCCGGTCCATCGTGCATGGCTGCATAAGTTCTTCCCTCGAACGCGGGCGACACCGCACGCGCCCCGGGGTGGAGCGTCGGCAAGGGATCGAGCATGGATATCGTCAGGCAAAAACAAATCAGGGAATGGACCTTGCTGGGGCTTGTGGGGGCGATGGCATTGATCGCCAACCTGCCCCGTCATCTGGTCGATCGGATCGGGCTGGATTCCGGCGTGTTGATGGCGCTGCTGGGCGTGATGGTCGTGATCGCCCTGTTTCTCTATGTCAGGTTTTTTTTCTTCCTGTTGTATGCCTTGCTCGCCGTCGGCGCCAACCTGCCGGACCAGTGGGCCAACAGCCTGGGCATCAGCCAGTTTCCGATGCTGGTGGCATTGATCATGATGGTTGCGCTGTCCTTGCTCAACTACGGTGCAAAAATGCTTCCTTCAGGTTTGGAACCGAAACCGCGCAAGCAAAATACCGAAGCAACCCATGTCCTGCTCGACGCCATCGCGCGCGATAATCTGCCCTACATCAGGACCCTCCTGACCATGCAGTTCGATCTCGACACCGTCGATGATCAAGGCATGACACCCTTGATGCGCGCCGCCGAGCGCGGCAATTTCAAGGTGGTGCAGATGTTCATCAAATGCGGCGCGTCACCCTTGCTGAGCGGGCCGTCAGGCCGGGCTTCCGATGTGGCGTTGCGACATAACTTTCCGGCTATCAGCGAGTTCCTCAAGAAGGTCGAAGAGGTCCAGCTGGCCGAGGCCGCGCGCAGGGCAGGAACCGAAGGGCAGACCAGTTCCGCTGTGGTTTCCTAGGGTTTGTTGCAACCACGCCAGCCGCCAGACGGACTCTGGCGTGCGGCTTTTCGTTCACGGAATCCGCCGCATTGCCGGCCAGCGGTCGATGCCTTCATGCCGTCTTGGCTTCCTCCAGCGCCAGTTCGTCCTTCATCTTCTGGCGAATCAGGTACTTTTGCACCTTCCCGGTGACGGTCATCGGAAAGCTCTCGACAAAGCGGATGTATTTCGGAATCTTGTAATGGGCGATCTGTCCGTCGCAGAACGCGCGAATCTCTGCTTCCGTGGCTTTTTGCCCTTCGCGCAGCACGATCCAGGCGCATAACTCCTCGCCATATTTTTTATCCGGCAGGCCGACCACCTGGACGTCCTGCACCTTGGGATGGCGAAACAGGTATTCCTCGACTTCACGCGGATAGATGTTTTCGCCGCCTCGAATGATCATGTCCTTGATGCGGCCGACTATGTTGCAGTAGCCCTGCTCGTCGATCACCGCCATGTCTCCGGTATGCATCCAGCCCGCGGTATTCACCGCAGCACGGGTTTTTTCTTCATCGTCCCAATAACCCAGCATCACCGAATAGCCGCGCGTCAGGAGTTCGCCGGGCTGTCCCCGCGCCACGATCCGGCCGTTGTCGTCGACGATCTTGACTTCCACATGGGGATGGATCCGACCCACCGTCGATACGCGTTTTTCCAAAGGGTCGTCGGTCGAACTCTGGAAACTGACCGGAGAGGTTTCGGTCATGCCATAGGCGATCGTCACTTCGCGCATGTTCATCTGGCTCACCACCCGCTTCATCACTTCCACCGGGCACGGCGAACCGGCCATGATTCCGGTGCGCAGCGTGGATAAATCATGGCTGGCGAAATCGGGATGATCCAGCATCGCGATGAACATGGTCGGCACGCCGTGCAGCCCGGTACAGCGTTCGGCGGCGACGGTGCGCAAGGTGGCGAGCGGGTCGAAACCTTCGGCCGGATAGACCATGGTCGTGCCGTGGGTCAGGCACGCCATGTTGCCGAGGACCATGCCGAAACAGTGGTACAGCGGGACGGGAATGCACAGCCGGTCATTTTCCGTCAGGCGCATCGCCTCGCCGACGAAGTAACCGTTGTTCAGAATGTTGTGATGCGACAGGGTTGCGCCTTTCGGCGCGCCGGTGGTGCCTGAAGTGAACTGGATGTTGATCGCATCGTCGAACTGCAGGCGCTCGCCGAGCATTTCCAGGGCCTCGATTTCGGCGGCTGACGGATTGCCGAGGAGTTCATCGAAGTTCAGCATGCCCGGAGTCTGCGCGGTACCCATCCGGATCACGTATTCAAGCGCCGGCAGGCGAACCGCCTTGAGGCTGCCCACCGCGGCGTGTGCCAGTTCCGGAGCGAGGTCGCCGATCATTTCCAGATAATTGCTGGTCTTGAATTCGGGCGCCAGAATCACGGCACGGCAACCGGCCTTGTTCAGGGCGTATTCAAGTTCGGCGCGCCTGTAGGCCGGATTGATGTTCACCATGACCAGGCCAGCCTGGCGGTCGCAAACTGGGTCAGCGCCCATTCCAGGTTGTTTTGTGACCAGATACCGATGCGGTCACCCGGTGTGAGGCCGAGTCGCAACAGGCTGCATGCCAACGCATCAACTCTGGCCTTGAGTTCTAAAACTGAGGCGAACGTTCTGATGCACGACCACCAGGGCATCGCGAGCGCCAAAACGGGCGCAAGCCGCATCGAAATAGCTGCCGATGGTGCTGCCGATCAGCGGCTTGTCACTGGCGCCATGCACGTAACTGGACTGCTGCATAGTTACCTCCTCCTCATCGTAGTATTCACGGTCAGGCCGTCACGGGGAGTCGGCTCACTTGGCAACCGGTGCAATGACTCCCGTCAGGCCGAATATCGCATCCCCCGCCGATCTTGCGACGATGGCGGTCAGATTGGCGCGATCCGGGCGTATCGCGATCGAGAAACTGCGCCCGCCATCCGGGCTGGCAAGCACGATTCCGGAATTGCCGACCATCACCACGCTGCCGTCGCTGCGCTGGTCGATGCCGGTGATCGACTGCTGGGTGCCACTGGCGACTTTTGTCCAGTTGTTACCACGATCATCGCTGCGATACACGTGTCCGCGCATGCCGGCAACCAGCAGCCCGCCGTCGGCCAGTGCCCTGCCGGTCCAGAAGGAGCCCCTTGTTGTCGGTCTGGATGGCTTTCCAGGTCCGGCCGGCGTCTTCGGAACGGAAAATCGAACCGGACTCGGCCGTAACAAAGACCAGCCCGTTGGCGCCGGCAAAGATCTGCATCAGGTGTTTTTCCGCCTGGTCCGGATCGTCCACGATCTTGCGTTCCCGCCAGGTCTTGCCACCGTCATCGGTTTCCAGCATCAGGCCGAACTGGCCGATGGCGATTCCGTGCAGCGCGTTCTCGAACCAGATGGACAGCAAAACGCGTTCCTTGCCAGGCTCCTCGCGCATGACCTGCCACGTTTCGCCGCCATCGGCGGTAGCCAGGACGGTGCCGTCGTGGCCGGCGGCCCAGCCGCCCTTGTCGTCGATAAAGAAAACGCTGGTCAGAACGGCCCGGGTCGGCACCGCTTTTGCCTGACGGTAGGTCTTGCCGTCATCGGACAGGATAACGACGCCATAATCGCCTACGGCCACCAGTCGCTTGCCGGCCGGCGTGGCCGCGATCAGCTGCGCTTTATGCGGCAGCACAAGGCGTGGCGCCTCCTTCAATCTGACACTGGCGCGCGCCGGCGAGGTCTCGACCGCGAAGGTCGCAGAACACCAGACCAGGGCTGACAGCGCCAGTGCGACAACGGGCAGCTTGAGTTTCATGTTCAACATCCAGATCAGAACCGGTCAATGACCGATGGCCGGCGCCTTGACAGGCCCCTTGCGCGGGAACAGGGAATCGAGCTTTACGGCGAACGCGGGCAGCACGGTAATCGCCATCACCATGTTCACCATGAACATGAACGTCAGCAGGATGCCCATGTCGGCCTGGAACTTGAGGTCGGAAAACGACCAGGTGGCGACACCGACCGACAGGGTAATCGCCGTGAATATCGTGGCGATGCCGACTTCCCGCAAGGCGCCTTCCAGGGCCGCCCTCATCGGCTGGCCTGGGACAGATGAATCAGCAGGCGGTTGTAAATGTAGAACGCGTAGTCGACGCCGATACCGGTGGCCAGTACCATCACCGGCAGCGTGGCCACGGTCAGGCCGATGTCGAGCGTCTTCATGAACCAGTAGCCGAGGAAAGTCGCCACTGTCAGCGGTACGCAACAGGCCAGCATGGCCCGCCAGTCACGGTAGGCGAGCAGCACCAGGATCATGATAGCCGCATAGACGTACAGCATCATCGGCAGCTCGCGTGCCTCGATCTCCTCGTTGGTGGCGCCCAGTACGCCGATGTTTCCCGAGGCCAGCAACACCTTGATGCCCAGCGTTTCCGGGTTGACCTGCTGGCGGAACTCCTTCACCGCGGCGATGGCCGGGGTGATCGTGGTCGCCTTGTGGTCGGCCAGATAGACGTTGGCCGCCATCATGGTACAGGCGCGATTGAACAACCCCCCCGCCTCCGGCAGGTAGCCGACGGCCACCTGCAGGGCCTTGCTGTCGCGCGGCAGCGCGGTCATTTTCGGGTTGCCCTCGTTCAGGCCGACGTTGGCAAACTTCGCCAGGGTGGAGATGGAGGTCACCGACAACACCCCGGGCACCTGGGTCATGTGCTGCGTAAATTGATCGATGTAATTGACGACATGGAAACTGTTGCAGGAATCGTTGGGTGTTTCAAAGACCACGGTCAGCACATCCATGCCGAGATCGAAACGGCTGACGATGTTTTCCACGTCCTGGTTGTAACGTGAGTCGGCGCGCAGTTCGGCGCTCCCGGCTGCAATGCGCCGATGTGGCGGCCATGGCTTTGCCATACGGCAATGCCGAACAGCACCGCCGAGACCCCGAGAACCAGCCGCGCGTGGTTGATGTCGGCAATGAAGCCAAGGCGCTCGATGATCAGCCGCGTTTGGCCTGGAGTTCCTCCAGATGCAGTGCATAGGACCGCGAGTAGCGGAAGAAGGAGGCCACGACCGGCAGCATGATCAGATTGGTGATGATCTTGTATCCGACGCCGATCGATGCCGTGATACCCAGTTCGCGAATCATCGGGATCGGGATCAGCACCAGGGTGATGAAACCAACGAATGCGGTGACCAGCGCAAGGGTACCGGGAATGAACAGGCTGGAAAAGCTTTCGCGTGCCGCGCCCATCGAATCGGCGCCTTCGGCAGGACGTCGCCGCGCGCTGGGGCTTCTGGCATTTATCGCATTTCGCCAGCGATTACCGTGCCATGTTCGGCGAACTGCCCTCCGACACCCTGCGCCGGGAATGAGCGCCGGCGCGCGCGGCGCGGCGCGATTGATCCGGCCTGAGTGACCTTGAATCTTCCGTTCGGGCTGAGCTTGTCGAAGCCCATGCGCCCGTCGACAAGTTCGGGGCGAACGTTCAAGCAGATTGCAGCCGAATCAATAACCGTCAGGCGAGGCCGCGCGGTTTCAGGCTCGGTCCCATGAGGTCAGTCTTTTCCGCAGCCGCTTCAAGGCGTTCCACGCGCCCCCGCCCCAGCTTGTAGCGATAGTTGTTGGTCATCGGATCGGGGACCGCATGGCTCACCGCGTTGGCATGGCTGCCGCGGGCGTTGAAGCCGGCCTTGGCGACGCCGGGACGCATGCCGGGATCGAGCATCGCCACCGCCTCGAAACTTCCCTGGGTGACCCGGATGTAGCCCGCGGCCAGCAGTCCATTGAAATTCATCTCGTGCTCGGTGACGCCCAGGGGCATGCCGGTCTGCACGCCACCGTGTCGTTGCTGACCCGCACCCGGTCGCCGCTTTCGATGCCGCGCCGGCGGGCATCTTCGGGATCATGAACAGGATTTGCGGCAGGCCGCGCGCCGCGGTATAGGGTTGCGCAAGTCGTCGAAGCCGCTTTGCCAGACTTCGTTGATGCGGCCGTTGGTAATCCATAGCTCCTGCTTTTCGAGCCGCGGCTGCGCGGCGGCGTAGAACTCGCTCCAGCCGGGAAAGTTCCACGGTGTCTTGAGCAGCACCGCCTTGCCGCTGTGGGTGTTGAAGGCATTCAGCAGCTTGTTGCGGAAGGCGCCGGGTTCCGCCCCTGCCGGGTCAGCGGATCGTGCAGGCAGAACCGTGCCGGCGATGGTTCCCCTGGCGCCAGACCGGTGTCTGAATGCCGTCACCGCCCAGCCGGCGCAGATACTCGTGCCCCGTCACCCTCCCCGCCGCGCCTGCTCGACCAGCTCGTAATAGTCGTAAGGCGATCCCCGGCCGTAGCGTGCGGCTTCCTCGAGGACGTCGTTGCCGTTCTTCCAGGCGAACTTGTCGCCAAAGCCCATGCGCCGGGCAAACGCCTGCACCTGCCCACCAGTCCGGGCTGCGCCTGGCCCGGTGCATCGCAAAAACGGCCGTAAAGGCGCAGGCGGCGCTCGCCGTTGCAGCGCGTGAAGTCGGCCTCGCCCCAGGTCGCCGCCGGCAGGACGATGTCGGCGTAGCTCGTGCCCAGCGGCTCTACCGGATAGATGTCGGAATCGACCAGCACCATGCCCCCCGAATCAGCGCGGGCAATCAGTGCCGCGGTCGCTGCCGCGACCGTCGCCTGCTGCGGCTGGTGCGGGCTGCCGCGGGTCAGGCGGTCGATGTGGCGCTCCAGTTCGTCGGAAGCGGCCATGGCACCGATCCAGGTGGTGCCGAAAACCCAGGCAAAGCGCAGCTGGCCGTCCATCAGCCAGCGGTCGAGATTCAGCGGCTTCTTGCGCCGGCCGGGATATTTTTCAGGCGAGAGCCAGTCGGGATTCCAGCTGCGGAAATCATGCCGCGCTGGTGGCCGCCGCCGCGGCCGATCATCTGCCCCTTGCGATTGCCGGCGCCGCAGACCAGCCCCAGCGCGGCGAAGGGACGCGCTGTTCATGTAGTTATTGGACCAGTAATTGCCCTTCTCCAGCATGAAGGACGCCTTGGGTCGCGTGCCGTCGGCATAGGGTTTGGCCAGCAGTTCGGCGGCCCGTTCGATCAGCGCGGCCGACACGCCGGTGATGCGTGCCGCGTGCTCCACGCCGGTGCTCGTCGCGCGACATGAGGAACTGGCGGAAATCCTCCCAGTCGCTCTGCCAGGTGCCCCAGGTGGTGCGCCACTGCCAGGGCGTGTTGCGGATGCCGCGGCCATAGCCCTGATCGACTTCCAGCGCTTCGCCACCCAGCGTTCGATGAAGGCCTGATCCTGCCAGCCGCGTTCGACGATCACCCGGGCGATGGCGTTGTGCAGGAGGGTATCCGTACCCGGAATTACCGGCAGCCACAAGCCGCCGCGTTGCTCCGCCAGGCCACACCCATGCTGCGATGCGGCGTGGCGAAAATCAGGTCTTGTTCGGCGCCCCGCCCCGCATGATCCAGCTGGTGAACAACGTGCTCTTGGTTTCGAAGGATCGGTGCCCGACACGAACAGCACGTCGCAGGCGCCCCAGTCTTCGTAGGCGGGCGCGAAGGCTTCGAGGCCGGCATCATCAGCCCCGCGGCGTCGTTGCCGTTGGCGCACTTGTCGTGCGGGGCGAAGGCCGGCGTGCCGATGGCATCCAGCGCCAGCCGGCGATGGCGTAGGTTTTTCGAAATACTGGTAGGAGTAGGCCTTGACGCCCCAGGCGTGTTCGCCATGATTTTCAGCACATGCTTCGACACCGCCGCCATGATGTCCAGCGCCGTGTCCCAGGACACCGGCTGCAGTTCGCCCTTGACCCGCAGCAGCGGCGTGGTCAGCCGCTCGCGCGTTTATTTTCCGGGTTGTAGCACTTCTGCGCCAGGGTACCGCCGCGCATCGAATGGTTGCCCATCGGATTGACCGCCCTGGCTTGCGGATCCGGCAGCACCAGCACATGGTGCGGCTCGCCCTGCCATTGCACGATGTTGTGCTGGGACGGATTGGCCCACGGCACGGCTGTATTCGCCGTTCCGCCAGCGCCGACTTTCCAGCGCCAGACGCGATAGCTGCATCCCACCACGCAATAGTCGCAGGCGGTCGATATCTCCTCGGCGCCGAGCGGCGGCAAAGGCACGGGCTGGATTTCAGGCATGCCGGCTCCTGTCGGGATACACCAGCCCCTGCATGCCGACGGCACGGATGCTGTCGCCGTCAAGTTCCAGCACGACTTGCGGCAGGCTGGCCGTGGCATGGCCGGTAATCACCACGCCATGGCGGCTCAGGTCGAAGGTGGTCAGGTGGCGCGGACAGGGCCCGAGCACCTGTATTTCCGCCTGCAGCGCCCCGCGCAGCGGGCCGCCGGATGGGTACGGCGCGTGCTGAAGGCCACCACATCGGCCTGCGGGCCGATGCCGCCGCCGGCCGCGACGCCGAGCTTGACCAGCAGGTTGCGAGATCGCCGGCCTGCGGATAATCGAAATAGTGCGGTTCGCCAAGCTTGAGGTCGGACAGGCGGGCCACTGCCAGCAGCGCATGCCCTGGCGCGCTGCGCCACACGGCATCGGTGATTGCCGAGGCGGCTGCGAGCATGACCAGCTTGCCGCCGCTGAGCAAAAAATCCCGGCGCGACTGGCAGGCCGGTTCAGCGTGGGTGTGCATTTTTTCCTCCGTCCGTCAGCGGCATCGATTCGGGCACCCGCGGCGGCGCCAGCAGCAGCGGCTGGTCCATGCTGAGCGATTCGAGAAAAGCCACGAGATCCTGCTTTTCTGCCAGGCTGAGTCCCAGCGGCCGCAATTGTGGCGCCTTGTTCGGCGACTCGCCGCCCCCCCTGTCGAAGAAATCGACGACGTCGCGCAGTGTCGCGAATACGCCGTTATGCATGTAGGGCGCCGTGTAACGCAATTCGCGCAGCGACGGCGTGCGGAAGCGGCCGGCATCCGCCGGGTTGCGGGTCAGGTAGGCCAGTCCCAGGTCGTCGTCGCTGGTTTTGTATTGTGCTTCGGCAACACCGCGTTGCAGGTTCTGCCAGCGCGCAGTGATCTGCACCAGCGGATTGCCGCCGGCCTGGGCATGGCGCGGGACGCCCAGCGCGTGAAATGCCTGGTCGGAAAGCAGCGGGCCGCCGTGGCATTGGACACAGCCGGCCTTGCCGATGAACAAGGCATAACCACGCTGCGCCGCGGCGCCCAGCGCGGTCGCATCCCCCGCCAGCCAGCGGTCGAAGGGGACTTTTTTCGGGTCGGATACCAGCGTGCGCTGGAAGGCGGCGATGGCCTGCCAGGCGTGGTGCAGGCGCGGCCATTCGGTGCCGAACACCTCGCGGAAGCGGGTGACATATCTCGGGCACCAGGCGCAGGCGCATTTCCATCATGGCTGACTCGCCGTTGCCGGCGACCGCGCCCTCTGCGGCCGACGGCGCCTGCTGTTCCAGGCTATCGACGGCGCCATCCCAGAATAGCCGCGAATAGTGCGCCGCGTTGAGGATGGTCTGCGCATTGCGCCAATGGCGCGTGCCGGGGTAGCCGCGCGACAGGGCTTCGGTCTCGCCCCAGCCGGTTTGCGGCGCATGGCAGGAGGCGCAGGAGGTCGAGGCATTGCCCGACAGGCGCGTGTCCCAGAACAAGAGGCGGCCCAATTCCACCTTGGCGGGGCTCATCGGGTTGTCGGCGGGAATGCTCACCGGCGGCAAGGGACCCAGACCGCCCGGCACCGGCTCGGCCGCAGCCGCCAGGGAAACCGCTGCCGAACAGAGCAGCGCCGCCCATCCGGCTGCATCCGGGTCCCAAACACCGCCTCTCGGCGGCCCCGTCACCCAGTAGTCATAGGCCGGCGGCTCGGCCATGGCCCGCTGCGGCGCCGACCAGGCGCGCAGGAAAGCCACCAAAGCGGCCTGCTCGCGCGTGGAAAGCCCCAGCGGCTGCAATTCGCTGCCGGGGCCGCCGCCCTGATTGTGGAACGCCACCACTTCATCAAGCGTGGCAAACATGCCGTTGTGCATGTAAGGCCCGGTGTGGGCGAGCCCGCGCAGGGCCGGCGTGACGAAGCGCCCGCGGTCGGCCGGCTGCTTGCTCACGACATAGCTGCCGGGATCCTTGCGTTCGGCCATGTAGTTCGGTACGCCCATGGTGGCGAGGTGGCGCAGCAGGGTGATCATGCGCAGCGGCTCGTCCGCGATCGCCGGATGCTCGGGAACGCCGAGCCGATATGCCTTGCCATCGGTGCCCAGCACTCCGTTGTGGCAGCGGATGCACTGGCCTTTACCGGCGAACAAGGCCATTCCCTCGCGCACCGCCGCCGGCAGCGTCACCTTGTCGCCGCGCAGGGCGCGGTCCACCAGGTGTCGCCGCCGTCCAGCGTCTTGAGGAATTCGGCGATGGCGACGAAGATCTGCGGCCCGTAGGGCTGGCTCTGCGCGCCGAAAGCCTCGCGCCAAAGCGCCAGCAGCTCGGGAATCTGGCGGATGCGCTCCTGGATCAGGCGCCCGTCGGCATTCATGAAATGCGCCTCGGTAACCATGTCGCGCACCGCCGTCGGCAGGTCGGCGCCATCGAGCCGGCCGTCCCACATCAGCCGGGTCTTCAGCCGTACCGAGAGCAGGCCCGGCGCATTGCGGAAATACTCGGTACCGTTGTAGCCCCGTGACAACGGTTCGCCGTCGGCAAAGCCCCGCGACGGCAGGTGGCAGCTCGCGCAACTGCGGCTGCCGTCGCCCGACAGGCGCGGTTCCGAAAAACAGGTGCCAGCCCAGCTTCACCAACGCCGGCTTGACCGTTGCCGGCGCCGGCAAGGGTTCCAGGCGCGGTGGCTGCGCGGCACCCGGCGCCGCCATGCCGCCGAGCATGCATCCGGTCAGTACCGCGCCGAGCATCCGCCGCCATCCGCTCATCGGGATCCCGTGTACTTGAGCAAAGGGGCATCCTGCAGGATCACCGAACAACTCTTTTTCCAGTTGAGTATCTCGCGCAGCAGGCGCGCGTCCTGTTCCTTGTCGAGCGGCTTGTCGCCGGCGGCCGGAATCCGGATGAAGAAGACGCGGCCGCCTTCGGTCTGGGCAAACTGGCCGATCAGCGGCGGCGCGTCACGGGTGAATTCCTCGGGCGGGAAATGGCAGCCCAGGCAGTTGAGGGCATACACCGTGGCAGCCGTCTGGCCGGCCAGCGCCGTGGCTGAGGTCAGTGTTGCAAGCAGCAGCGTTGCCGCCCTCGCCACGCGCATTCCCGACATGTATCGCATGGCGGAATTCGAGGCAGAGGCAGGCATCGGCAGATGGCCGAAATCGGTGGCGCGGATGCAAATTGGCATCGGCAAGAGGTCAAGAATCCTCTTCGAAAAACTCAAGAGAGCCTCTCTCTGCCCCCGGGCTTCTGGATTCTTCCTGTTTTCGAAGATCGACCCGCCGGATTTTTCCGGAAATGGTTTTCGGCAGTTCGGAAAACTCGATCCGGCGGATTCTCTTGAAGGGGGCCAGCTTCTCGCGGGCGAAGCGGAAGATGTCGCGGGCCGTTTCCCGGCTCGGCTCATAGCCCGCAGCCAGCACGATGAAGGCTTTCGGCACGGCCAGCCGCATCGGGTCCGGCGAGGGAACCACGGCCGCTTCCGCCACGGCCGGATGTTCGATCAGGACACTCTCCAGCTCGAATGGGCTGATGCGGTAATCCGATGCCTTGAAAACATCGTCCGCCCGGCCAACATAGGTGATGTAGCCATCGGCATCCCGGCTGGCGACATCCCCGTGTGGTAGTAACCCTCGCGCACGACTTCCGCGCTTTTCTCCTCGTCTCCCGCATAGCCCCTCATGAGGCCCAGCGGACGATGCCGCAACTCGAGGCAGATCTCGCCTTCCGCGGCAGGCCGCCCGTCGGCATCGAGCAGCTCGACCCGATAGCCCGGCAAGGGGCGGCCCATCGAGCCCGGCTTGAGCAGGGCTCCCGGCGCATTGCCGATCTGCGCGGTGGTTTCCGTCTGGCCGTAACCGTCGCGGATGGTGATGCCCCAGGCATTCCTGATCTGCTCGATGATTTCCGGATTGAGCGGTTCTCCCGCGCCGATGACTTCGCGCAGCTTGACCGGATAATCGGCAAGCTTTTCCTGGATCAGCATGCGCCATACCGTGGGCGGAGCGCAAAGCGTGGACACGCCGTGACGAACCAGGGCCTGCAGTACGTCGGGCGCGCTGAAGCGCGCATAGTTGTAGATGAATACCGTCGCCGCTGCGTTCCATGGCGCGAAAAAGCAGCTCCATGCATGCTTCGCCCAGCCGGGCGAACTGATGTTCCAGTGGATGTCGCCTTGCTGCAATCCGAGCCAGTACATGGTAGACAAATGGCCCACCGGGTAGCTCTGATGGGTATGCAGGACCAGTTTCGGCTGCGCCGTGGTCCCCGAAGTGAAATAGAGGAAAAGCGGATCCTCGGCGTGCGTTTCTCCCTCCGGCACGAAACTCGTGCCGGTCCGCAGGCTGTCTTCATAGCCATGCCAGTCCGCCACCGGCTTGCCGAGCGTTATTCCAGTGAAGGCGTGCGGGATGGCGGCAAATTTTTCGACATTGCGGGTTACCACCACTTTCACATTGCCGCGCCTGATCCGGTCGGCCAGATCGTCGCTCGTCAGCAGGGTCGTGGCCGGGGATATCACCGCGCCGAGCTTGATGGCGGCGAGCATCAGTTCCCACAACGGCGCCTCATTGCCCATCATCAGCAGGATGCAATCGCCACGCCGGACCCCGAGTTGGCGCAGGTAATTCGCCACCTGGTTGGAGCGTTCGCTCAATTGCCTGAAGCTGAGTTCCTGCCTTGACCCGTCTTCTTCGACAATCAGCAAGGCCGGCTTATCATTGCCCCTTGCCATGGAATCGAAGTAATCGAGCGCCCAGTTGAATCGATCGAGTTCGGGCCAGCGGAAATCGCGATAGGCGGTCTCGTAATCGCCGCGATTCGCCAGCAGGAAGTCGCGTGCCTTGAGAAATCTTTCAATTTCCGACATGGTGCGTTTTCTCCATTCCTGACCGGTGTTTCATGGCTTCACGGATTCAAGAAGATCGCTGTGGCCATAATGTCCGTCGTTGCGGAATCGTGCCGCCTGCTCGCCCTGTATCCGGGCTGGACAGGGCGTGGCACCCTGGGCGGAATTCTAGGCGGAGACAAATGCCGCAAGCTAACCAAAATCGGCAATCCGGCGAAATAGTGTCATGCGCGTGATGCCCTGATTCTTGCAGTAAGGAAAGGAGCAGTGCAAATGGGAGTTCTCGACGGAATCAGCATCGTCGAAATCGCCGGCATCGGGCCGGGGCCCTTCTGCGGCATGTTGCTTGCTGACATGGGGGCCGACGTCATCGTGGTCGAGCGGGCCAGCGGCAAGGCCGGCGACCCGCTCGACATGGGCAAGAATGCCATCCTCAATCGCGGCAAGCGTTCGCTGGCGCTGGACCTGAAAGATGCGCGGGCTATCGATGCCGTGCTGCGCCTGATCGACCGCGCCGACGCACTGATCGAAGGCATGCGCCCCGGCGTCATGGAGCGCCTCGGCCTCGGGCCGGATATCTGCCTGGCGCGCAATCCGAAGCTGGTCTACGGCCGCATGACGGGCTGGGGACAGAGCGGACCGCTGGCGCAAACTGCCGGACACGACCTCAACTACATCGCGCTGTCCGGCGCCCTCTGGTACTCCGGCGAACCTGGAAAGCCGCCACTGGCGCCACCGACACTGGTCGGCGACCTGGGCGGCGGCGCGCTCTACCTGGCGCTGGGCCTCCTCGCCGGCATCCTCAATGTGCAACGCGGCGGTGCCGGGCAAGTCATCGACGCGGCCGTGGTCGACGGCAGCGCCAACCTGATGAACCTGCTGCTCTCCCTGCATGCTGCAGGGCGGATGCCGTTCGAGCGCGGTCGCGGCATCCTCGACGGCCCGCACTGGTGCGGCACCTATGCCTGCGCCGACGGCCATTTCGTCAGCGTACAGGCGCTGGAACCGCAGTTCAATGCCCTGCTCTTCAGCAAGCTCGGGCTCGGCGACGATCCCGGAGTTCGGCAATCCCTACGATCCGGCCTGCTATGCCCGACTGCGGGTTCGGTTGGCTGCGCTATTCGCCACTCAGCCGCGCCAACACTGGGTCGATCTGCTCGAGGGCAGCGACGCCTGTTTCGCGCCGGTGCTGACGCCGGCCGAGGCCATGGCGCATCCGCACATGGCCGCCCGCGGTGTCTATGCCAAGCGCGATGGCGTGTTGCAGGCCGCCCCGGCGCCGCGCTTCTCGGTCACCCCGGCCGGCGAACCTGGTGCGGTACCGCGGCGCGGCGAGCATGGGGCGGAGATTCTGCGTGCGGCGGGACTGGACGAAAATGAGATCGGGGAACTGCTGGCGGAACAATGACCGGGTTCTGCCCTGATGTCAGCCTTTCGGTCATGAACGGGCGTCGTCGGTTCGAGTCTGTTCGGGAGCGTCGACGATACGAAGAATGGCGGTATGGCCTCTTCAATCCCGTCAATTCCGCATGCCGGGTTTCGCATCTGAAATCAGCAGCATCAAACCTTCGACCTGCATCGCAATCACTGCTGCCCGCAAACTGACGCGCAAGGTTTCGATAGCGATGGATTGGCCGCGGCGATCAGGATTTCAATGTTGCGCCGGTGGTGGCTGTACATTCGATCGACGATGCGCGGGCCATCTCATCGCGCGTCGCGACGCTCCATATTTCGACGAAGAGTTTTTCCGTTTCCGGTGCTCCTGGCATCGGCAATCGGATAGCGAAGGACCGCTTCAAGCCTTTGCACGGGGATCCGGTATCCCGGCCGTGATTGCAGCGTACGCGGGGTCATAGCATCCATGACTTCGTGAAGCACGCCCCTGCAGCAACGCCTCCCTCGTCGGAAAATAGTGCTGCACGTTGGACAAGGAAATGCCTACACGTTCGGATACCTGACGCATGGTCATTTCCGCGTATCCGCCCTGGATGAACAGCAGCTTCGCTGCCGCCAGGATCTCGACGACACGCTCCCTTCCGCGCTGCGTCTTGGGTACTCGCGCAAGGCTTTGGCTATCGGATTCGTTGATCATTAGCTGGTTAGCTTCCATCTGTAGTCGACAATCAGCTTAGTGCATATCGAGGATGAAGCCGATCATTGACATGACTAGGTCGGCTGACCTAGTATAGAGCCCGCAAAGAAAATTGATTGCAGCAATTGCAATCACACACCAGCGAGGAGAAAGCATGGACCGAGACGAAGCAGGCTTTGGTGGAAGGCGCAAATTCCTCAGTCTGGCAGCCGCAACGGCAGGAATCGCCAGCGTGGGCGGCGCTGCGCTGGCGGCACCCGTTGTCGTCGACCTTTCTGCACGCAAACCGAAACGCGAGGACTACGATGTCGTCGTCGTCGGTGCGGGTTTCGCCGGACTCACGGCGGCAAGGGAATTGTCAAAAGCCGGGCATCCAGCCCCTGCTGCTGGGCGCGCAACCGCATCGGCGGGCGCACCTTTACCTCTTCGTTCGCCGGCAAGCGGATCGAAATGGGAGGCACCTGGGTCCATTGGAGCCAACCCTTCATCTGGAACGAAATCATCCGCTGGCCTGGGTATCGAAGAAAGCCCGGGCGCCCTCGCTCGAAAAATTCTCCTACCTGTCCGCCGGCCGCCTTCACCATGCCAATGCCGAAAAGATATGGAAGCGCATCGGTGATGCGATGACCGCCTACGTCGATGTCGATCGCCAGGGCGGGCGTCAGGTATTGCCGCTTGCCCACGATCCGCTGGCCAAACGGGAACTCCTGGTGAAATGGGACGTCCTGTCGCTCGCCGATCGAATGAAGCAGATGAAATTCAGCGAGGAAATCCGCAACCTCCTGAGCCCCCAACTCAGCATCAATTGCCATAACACCCTCGATCAGGGAGGATTCGCCGACATGCTGCGCTGGTGGGCGCTCGGCGACTACGACATGGGCCGCATGTTCGACAAACTCGGCCGCTATGGCATCCGCGAAGGAATGAGCGAACTTGCCAACAGGATGCTGGCTGACTCCAGCGCCGATGTGCGTCTGGCTGCGCCGGTCAAGTCCATAGAAAAACAGGGCGATACCTATCGAGTCACAGGCCCCCAGAACCAGGTCGTCAAGGCGCGTTCCGTTGTTCTTGCGCTGCCCCTGAATGTGCTTTCGTCGATCCGCATGGAGCCTGCGCTGGGTAGCACCAAGCTGCAGATGGCCGCGGCGGGTCACACTGGGCACGGGTCGAAATGCTATATCCACATTCGTCAGAAGATCGGCAACTGGGTCGGCAGTGCACCCAATCCGTTTCCAATCACCCTGGCGTGGACCGAAAAGCATCCCGACGAAGGCACGGTGCTGGTCGCATTCGGCCCTCCGGGCAAACTCGACATCACCGACGAGGAGACCGTACAGAAGGCCATTCGCGGCCTGATTCCGAAAGCCGAGGTCCTCGGAGTCACCGGCTACCAATGGGAAGCCGATCCCTATTCCCGGGGAACCTGGTGTTGGTACCGGCCCGGACAGCTTACCCAGGGGCTCGCGGAACTGCGCAAAGCCGAAGGTGGAATCTTCATGGCCGGCGCCGACCAGGCGGAAGGCTGGCGCGGGTTCGTCGATGGTGCGATCGAGTCGGGCATCACCGCGGCGCGCGATGTCCGAAATTTCTTGAAAGCCTGAAGCAGCATGCGACTGCTGGCAACGCTTCCTGTCCTGTTATCAATCGGTGGCATGGCGATGACAGGCGACTGCGACACCGGCCCCGGTCAAAAGACCTTCGCCAACAAGTGCGGCATCTGCCACGTTGTCGAAGCGGGCGCGACACCCACGGTCGGACCGAATCTGCGTCGGCTGGTCGGCAGGGGCATCGGCAAGGCGGGCGGATTCCCCTATTCCGAAGCCCTGGCAAATGCTACGGGGCAATGGACCGAAGCTGGCCTGAACGAGTTCCTTGCATCGCCGCAAAAGGTTTTTCCCGGTAACGCGATGCCCTTCGAAGGGCTGAAGTCCGATGCCGAGCGCCGGAAGCTGATCTGTTATTTGTCGTCTCTCAACTGAAAAGGAGCTGCCGTGTTCTATGCAAAATTGATCGTAACCTCCGCGGTGATCGCGTCGGTGTTGATGCCAGCCATGGCAACGGCCGCGGAAGGGGCCGCAGAAAAAGCCATCCGCGAGCGCATCGCCGCATTGGAAACGGCCTGGGCCAGGGGTGATGCCAAATACATTGCGACGCAGGTCACAGGAGCGACGCGCTGATCCACGGCGAGGGACAAAAGGAGTTCGTCCGGACGCCGGAAGGCGTCAAAGCCATCATCGAACACCTGGTCGCCGGCAGCAAGAGCATCAAGGTGGACATCCACTCAGTCAGGAGCCTTGGCAATAATGCGGCGACATCGTGGGTCACCTGGCACGTTACCCCCAAGGCGGCAAGCGAAAAGCCGTTTGACGTCCGCGCCCTGATCGTCTGGACCCAAGGGAGAGGGGGGGCGGCGGCGGGGGGACCGGCAGTCCCTCCGCGAGCCAGCAGTAAGCCCAGGCGCGCTAAAGGCGCCGGGGCGGGGGGTGCGGCGATGGCCTCGCCCAACTCCGTCCCCGGGCTCACCCCCACTCGATGGTCGCCGGCGGTTTGCCCGAGATGTCGTAGACCACGCGGTTGATGCCGCGGACTTCGTTGATGATGCGGTTGGACACCCGGCCCAGCAGTTCGTGCGGTAGTTCCGCCCACTTCGCCGTCATGAAATCGGAAGTCTGCACGGCACGCAGCGCAACGACGTACTCATAGGTGCGGCCGTCGCCCATGACGCCGACGCTCTTCACCGGCAGGAACACGGCAAAGGCCTGGCTGGTCTTGTCGTACCAGTCGGCGGCGCGCAGTTCATCGATGAATATGGCATCGGCGCGGCGCAGCAGGTCGGCGTAGTCCTGCTTCACCTCGCCGAGGATGCGCACGCCGAGGCCGGGGCCGGGGAAGGGATGGCGATATACCATCTCGTGCGGCAGGCCCAGCGCCACACCGAATTCGCGGACCTCGTCCTTGAACAGCTCGCGCAGCGGCTCCAGCAGCTTGAGGTTCAGGGTTTCGGGCAGGCCGCCGACGTTGTGGTGGCTCTTGATGGCGTGGGCCTTCTTGGTCTTGCCGCCGGCCGATTCGATCACGTCGGGATAGATGGTGCCCTGGGCGAGCCATTTCGCGTTGGGCAGTTTCTGCGCCTCGGCCTGGAACACCTCGACGAACTCGCGGCCGATGATCTTGCGCTTCTGCTCCGGGTCGGCAACGCCCTTCAGGTGGCCCATGAACTGGCTCACGGCATCGACATGGATCACCTTGACACCGAGGTTGCGGGCGAAGGTATCCATCACCTGCACGCCTTCGTTGAGGCGCAGCAGGCCGTTGTCGACGAAGACGCAGGTCAGCTGGTCGCCGATCGCGCGATGCAGCAGCGCCGCGACCACGGAGGAATCGACGCCGCCGGACAGGCCGAGGATCACCTCCTCCTTGCCGACCTGCGCGCGCACCTTGGCAATCGCCTCCTCGACATAGTTGGGCATGTTCCAGTCGCCGCGACAGCCGCAGATGTCGCGCACGAAACGGGCGTAGATCTCGCGGCCCTTGAGGGTGTGGGTGACTTCAGGGTGGAACTGCACGGCATAGAAGCCGCGCGCTTCGTCCGCCATGGCGGCGATCGGCGTCGATTCATTGCTGCCGATGAGCTTGAAGCCGGGCGGCAGTTCGGTGACCTTGTCGCCGTGGCTCATCCAGACTTCGAGCAGGCCGTGGCCCTCGGCATTGGTGCGGTCCTGGATGCCGTCGAACAGCTTCGAGTGGCCGCGCGCGCGCATCTCGGCGTAGCCGAATTCGCGCTTGCTGCTGCTTTCGACCTTGCCGCCGAGTTGCGCGGCCATGGTCTGCATGCCGTAGCAGACGCCCAGCACCGGCACGCCGAGCTTGAACACGATGTCGGGGGCCTTCCATTCCTCGGCTTCATAGACCGAGTTGGGGCCGCCGGAAAGAATGATTCCCTGCGGCTTGAACTCGCGGATGAAGTCCTCGCTGACGTCGAAGGGATGCAGTTCGCAATACACCTGCTGCTCGCGCACGCGGCGGGCAATGAGTTGCGCAACTTGCGAACCGAAGTCGAGGATCAGGATCTTCTGATGGGACATGTGCTTTATTCCGTCTGCGACCCTGGCGGGCGCTGTATGCAAACTCGGAACAGGGGAAACCCAGGTTTCCCCCGTTACCCCCTTCCTACCGTTCAGTCGATATGGTAGTTCGGCGCTTCCTTGGTGATCTGCACGTCGTGCACATGCGACTCGCGGATGCCGGCCGAGGTGATTTCGACGAATTCGGCTTTCGCCCGCATCTCGTCGATCGTGGCGCAGCCGACATAGCCCATGGAGGAGCGCAGCCCGCCCATCAGCTGGTGGATCACCGCAACCACCGGCCCCTTGTAGGGCACGCGGCCCTCGATGCCTTCCGGCACCAGTTTTTCGACGTTTGCGTCGGAATCCTGGAAGTAGCGGTCGGCGGCGCCGTCCTTCATCGCGCCGAGGCTGCCCATGCCGCGATAGGCCTTGTAGGAGCGCCCCTGGTACAGCACGGTCTCGCCGGGCGCCTCTTCGGTGCCCGCGAACAGGCCGCCGAGCATCACCGAACTGGCGCCGGCGGCGATGGCCTTGGAGATGTCGCCCGAATAGCGGATGCCGCCATCGGCGATCAGGGGTATGCCGTCGGCGGCCAGTGCATTGGCGACCATTTCCACGGCCGTGATCTGCGGCACGCCGACGCCGGCGACGATGCGCGTGGTGCAGATCGAGCCGGGGCCGATGCCGACCTTGACGCCGTCGGCGCCATGGCCGACCAGTGCCTTCGCCGCATTGGCCGTGGCGATGTTGCCGCCGATCACCTCGACCTGGGGAAAGGTCTTCTTGACCCACTGCACGCGTTTGAGCACGCCTTCGGAATGGCCGTGGGCGGTATCGACCACGATCACATCGACGCCGGCCTCGGCCAGCAGTTCGACGCGCTCCTCGGTGCCCTCGCCGACGCCGACCGCGGCGCCGACGCGCAGGTGCCCCTGCTCGTCTTTGCAGGCCAAGGGGTGCTCGCTGGACTTGAGGATGTCCTTGACGGTCACCAGGCCGCGCAGCTGGAAGCCGGCATTGACCACCAGCACGCGCTCCAGGCGATGCTTGTGCATCAGGGCCTTGGCTTCCTCGGGCGAGCTGCCTTCGCTGACCGTGATGAGCCTGTCGCGCGGTGTCATGATGTTGCGTACCGGTTGATCCAGGTTGGTCTCGAAACGGGTGTCCCGGTTGGTGACGATGCCCACCACGACGCCGTTATCCACCACCGGCAGGCCGGAAATGCGATAGCTGCGCGTCAGGGCGAGCACTTCGCGCACGCTCATGGTCGGCGGCACGGTGATCGGGTCCTTCAGCACGCCGGACTCGAAGCGCTTGACCTTGGCCACTTCGGCGGCCTGCGCCTTGGGGTTGAGGTTCTTGTGCACGATGCCGATGCCGCCTTCCTGGGCCAGGGCGATGGCCAGGCGGGCTTCCGTCACCGTGTCCATGGCGGCGGAAAGCAAAGGCAGGTTGAGCTGGATCTTGCGGGTAAGGCGGGTAGCGAGGCTGACGTCGCGGGGGAGGATCGCCGAGTGGGCGGGTACCAGGAGGACGTCGTCAAACGTCAGCGCCTTCTGGAGCAGTCGCATAGTAGTTTTCCTTGATTCCAAAGCGGCATTATACGCGAGAGCACGGGGAGCTTATTTGCCCCCACGCCGTATCGCCGGCGCCTACTTTTCTGGAACGAAGGCCTGCATGCGGCTCAGGCTTCGCCGGCCTCGCCGCCGCCTTTTTTCATCACTTTTCCCTCTGCCGCGCGCTGCTTGCGCACCTCCTTGGGGTCGGCGATCAGGGGCCGGTAGATTTCCACCCGGTCACGGTCGCGCAGGACTGTGTCCGCCTTGGCCAGCTTGGCATAGACCCCGAGCTTGTTTTTCGCGAGGTCGATTTCCGGATGTTTCGCCAGCAGGCCCGAGGCTTCGATCGCCTGCCCCGCCGTGCTGCCCGCGGCCAGGTTCAGGCCGACGACCTCCTGGCTTGCCGGCAGTGCATACACGACTTCGACTTGGATGGTTTCAACCATAGACTGTTTGCGCCCTTTTGACGAAGGAATCGACGAAGGTGTTGGCGATGTGGTGGAATACCGGCCCCAGCGCCTTCTCCAGCAGATGGCTGGAAAACTCGTAGTGCAGGCGGAATTCTACCTTGCAGGCGGTCTCGCCCAGCGGGGTGAAGCGCCAGTGGCCGTCCATGTGGGTGAAGGGCCCGTCGGTCAGGCGGATGTCCATCAGGGTCGGTTCGACCTTGATGTTCTCGGTCGAGAAGTGCGACTTGAGGCCGTGGTAATTGATGTGCACCGTCGCCGCCGTGCGCGTCGGGGTGCGCTCGTGCAAGTCGGTGCCGCCGCACCAGGGCAGGAATTGCGGATAGTCCTCGATCCGATCGACGAGGGCGAACATCTGCGCCGGCGTGCGTTCGATCAGTACCGATTTTTCGACCAGAGCCATTCAGGATTACCGCAAAGTCGCGCGGAGCCGGTGCAGTAGAATGCCGCATTTTATCGCGCCGCCCCATGAGCATCGCCGACAACAAAAAGGCATTCCACGATTACTTCATCGAAGAGCGCTACGAGGCCGGCCTGGTGCTCGAAGGCTGGGAAGTGAAGGCGATCCGCGCCGGGCGGGCGCAGATCAAGGAAGCCTACGTGGTGGTCAAGAGCGGCGAGGTCTTCCTCATCGGCGCCCACATCACCCCCCTGCTCTCGGCCTCGACCCACGTGCATCCCGATCCGGTGCGCACGCGCAAGCTGCTGCTCAACGCGGCGGAAATCAGCAAGCTGATCGGCAAGGTGGAACGTGCCGGCTACACCCTGGTGCCGCTCGACCTGCATTACAGCAAGGGCCGCGTCAAGCTCTCGGTCGGCCTGGCCAAGGGCAAGAAGCAGCACGACAAGCGCGATGCCGAAAAGGAGCGCGACTGGGTGCGCGAGAAAGCCCGCGTCATGCGCGATCGCCGTGGCTGACCAGGCGCGCCCGGTGCGCGAACCGATGAGCGCCACCACCCTGCTCTGGCTGGTCACCGGTTGCATGATGCTGCAACCGCTGTCGACCGACCTTTACCTGGCCTCGCTGCCCGGCATGGCGCTGGATTTCGGCGTCAGCCCGGCGGCGGTGCAGCAGACGCTGTCCTTGTTCGTCTTCGGTTTCGGCACCGCGCAGTTGATCAGCGGGCCGCTGTCCGACCGCTATGGCCGCAGGCCGGTGCTGATCGGCGGCCTCGCCCTGTACCTGGTCTCCGGACTGGCCTGCGCGCTGGCGCCGAGCCTGGGCTGGCTGATCGCGGCGCGCTTCGTCCAGGCCATCGGCTGCTGCACGGCCGTGGTGGTGGCGCGCGCCATCGTGCGCGACGCCTACTCGCCGGCCGAAGGTGCCCGCGTGATGGCCAGGGCGCTGTCGCTGCTTGCCCTGGCCCCGATTCTCGGGCCGATCCTCGGCGGCTACCTGCAGGTGGCCTTCGGCTGGCGTGCCGCCTTCGTCGCCCTGGCGCTGTCAGGCCTGGCGATGTGGGTGGCTTCGCTGCGCCACCTGACCGAATCCAACCCCAGGCTCAACCCGAACGCGATGCGCCTGGGCCATCTTGCCGCCACCTATCGCGACGTGCTGCGCACCCCGGCCTTCTGGGCCTACGCCCTGCCCGGCTCGCTCTCCTATGCCTCGATCTTCGTCTTCATCTCGGGCACGCCCTTCGTCCTGATCAAGGTGCTCGGCGTACCGGCCCAGTACTACGGTTACCTGTTCGCTATCGGTGTCCTCGGCTATCTGGGCGGCACGCTGATCTGCCGCCGCCTGCTGGGCCGCATCGGCGTGGCGCGCGTGCTGGCGCTGGGCACCACGGTCGGCATGCTGGGCGGCCTGGGTTTTCTGCTGCTGGTGATGGCCGGTATCAGTCACTGGACGCTGGTGGTGGCGGCCCAATTCGTGGTGATGACGGCCCACGGCATCAACTTCGCCTGCACCCAGTCGGGCTCGCTCGCCCCCTTCTCGGACAAAGCCGGCGCCGCCGCCGGCCTGTTCGGCTGCCTCGTCATGTACGCGGCGCTGGCGGCCGGCATCTGGGTAGGCAGCAGCCACGACGGCACGCTGTTGCCGCTGGCCTCGATCAGCGCCACGGTCGGCGTCATCCTGTTTGCCTGCACTCGCCTGCTGGCACGCTACGGCAAGGTCGATTGACGGAAAACGCCGCATCGCCAGCGCCGACTTTCGCGCCGCTGGTTCGCCGCACTGGACGCCCCCGCATTCCTGGCGTAAAGTAAGAATTCCTTACTTTCGAGATCAGCCACCGCCATGCTCGCCAAGCTCACCTCCAAGAACCAATTGACCCTGCCGAAGAGCATCACCGCCGCCGTCGGTACCGCGGAGTACTTCGATGTCGAAGCCAGCAACGGCCGCATCGTACTGACGCCGGTACGCATCCAGCGCGGCGATGCCGTGCGCGCCAAGCTTGCCGAGCTCGATTTGCAGGAACACGACATTGCCGACGCCGTTGCATGGGCGCGGCAGGCGTCGGCTGCCAAGACCACGCGCAAGAAATGAAGCACCCGCCGCGGGTAGTGATCGACACCAATCTGGTGCTGTCGGCTCTGGTGTTCGCGAATGGCCGGCTCGCTCCGCTGCGTTTGGCGTGGCAGGCTCAGCGGTTGCTGCCGCTGGTATC
Source organism: Sulfuritalea sp. (assembly GCA_016708585.1). Taxonomy (GTDB): domain Bacteria; phylum Pseudomonadota; class Gammaproteobacteria; order Burkholderiales; family Rhodocyclaceae; genus Sulfuritalea. Next base: position 208,889 of record JADJFK010000006.1, read on the forward strand.
GCGCGCCACGGCCGCCGAATTGATCCGCGCCCTGGCCTACCCCAAATTCAAGCTGGCCGCGCACGAGCAGGAAGAACTGCTGGCGGACTACCTTCCCTGCTGCAAGGCCGTGCGCATTCCCGTGCCGCCGCCGGCGACGCCGCCCTGTCGGGATGCATTCGACGTGATCTTTCTGGAACTGGCGCTGGCGGGAAAGGCCGATGCGCTGGTGACCGGCGACAAGGACCTGCTGAGTCTTGCCGGAAAATGCGCCTGCCCGATCCTCGGCGCGGAACAGTTCTTTCGCCGCTTCGATATCGACGGATGACGTTGTCGTCGCGTGGCTCCGGGCTGCCGACAGCCGCGCCCATCATCCTGGGGGGGGGGGGGGGGGGGGGGGGGGGGGGGGGGGGGGGGGGGGGGGGGGGGGGGGGGGGGGGGGGGGGGGGGGGGGGGGGGGGGGGGGGGGGGGGGGGGTCGCCGTCCCGTCAGCGCCGACTTTTGCGTTCAATAATCGAAGCGTTCCCGCAGGTCGTCGAGGTTCAACTCGTGGAGTATCCGGGTAAGCCGTTCGCGGGCATTGCCGCGCGGGGCATCGCCGCGGCGGGCGATGATCAGTTCGTTCTTCATCGAATGTTCCCAGCCCACCAGTTCGGTGACGGTCAGTTGGTAGCCATGCGCTTCGAGCAGCAGGCAGCGCAGCACGTTGGTGATCTGGCTGCCGAATTCGCGGGTGTGGATGGGGTGGCGCCAGATCTCGGCCAGCGGCGTCTTCGCCAGCGATTCGGCCTTGTGCCGGCGCAGCACGGCTGCCACTTCGGCCTGGCAGCAGGGCACGAGGACGATGAATTGCGCCTGCTTCGCCAGGGCGAAGCGGATCGCGTCGTCGGTGGCCGTGTCGCAGGCATGCAGCGCGGTGACGATGTCCACTTGCTGCGGCAGCTGCGGCGAGGCGATGGACTCCTCGACCGACAGATTGAGCAGCGACAGGCGCGCAAATCCCAGACGTTGAGCCAGTTCGGCGGACTTTGCCACCAGCTCGGCGCGCGTCTCGATGCCGAATACCTGCCCCTGCTCGCGCGCCTTGAGGAACAGGTCGTAGAGGATGAAGCCGAGGTAGGACTTGCCGGCGCCGTGGTCGACCAGCGTCAGGTCGCCGCGCGCGGCCATGACCTCGGCCAGCAGCGGCTCGATGAACTGGTAGAGGTGGTAGACCTGCTTGAGCTTGCGCCGGCTGTCCTGGTTGAGCTTGCCGTCGCGGGTCAGGATGTGCAGTTCCTTGAGCAGTTCGAGCGACTGCTCCGGCCTGATTTCGGGAATCTGGCTCACCTGCCGGACTCAATCATCCGATGAAAGGCGAATGATGTGCTGGCCGGACTTCTCGTCGCGCTCGAGGATCAGCAGCTTGTGCTTCATGGCGTCTTCCAGCAGTTCGCCGAAGGAGCGGTAGCCGTAGTAGGACTCGTTGAAGCCGGGCTTGCGCCGCTTCAGGGTCTGCTTGACCATCGAGCCCCAGATCTTCTCGTCTTCGCCGCGCTCGGTGAGCAGGGCCTCGACGGTTTCGACCACCAGGTCGATGGCCTCCTGGCGCTTGCGGTCTTCGGGCTTCTCTTCGGCCTTTTCCCCGGCCTTCGGTTTGGCGGCGCTGGCGGCCGGCTTGGCCGCGGCCTTGCGCTCGCCGCGCGGCTTCTTGGCCGGCAGTTCGCGCACCAGGTCGTCGTAGAAAATGAATTCGTCGCAGTTGGCCGCCAGCAGGTCGGAGGTCGCCGCCTTGACGCCGACGCCGATCACGCGCTTGTTGTTCTCGCGCAGCTTGGATACCAGCGGCGAGAAATCCGAATCGCCGCTGATGATGACGAAGGTATCGACGTGCGACTTGGTGTAGCAGAGGTCCAGCGCATCGACCACCATGCGGATGTCGGCCGAGTTCTTGCCCGACTGGCGCACGTGCGGGATCTCGATCAGTTCGAAGGCGGCCTCGTGCATCGGCGCCTTGAACTCCTTGTAGCGCGCCCAGTCGCAGTAGGCCTTCTTGACCACGATGCTGCCCTTGAGCAGCAGGCGTTCGAGCACCTTCTTGATGTCGAACTGCGCGTACTTGGCGTCGCGCACGCCCAGCGCCACGTTCTCGAAGTCGCAGAACAGCGCCATGCTGGTGATTTCGGGGTTGGTTGCCATGAGCGGACTCCAGTGAATAGGCAGCGATGATACCAGCGGGCATAATGCACGCCCGCGCTTCCCCTCAGTTACCTCCTGTTCCCTCCCGTTCCCGCATGTCCGACTCCCTCGATATCCTGCGCCGCGTCTTCGGCTACCCCTCCTTCCGCGGGCCGCAGGAGGAAATCATCGACCACCTGACCGGCGGCGGCGACGCGCTGGTGCTGATGCCGACCGGCGGCGGCAAGTCGCTGTGCTACCAGATTCCTTCGATACTGAGGCCAGGCGTCGGCGTCGTGGTCTCGCCCCTGATCGCGCTGATGCAGGACCAGGTGGACGCCCTGCTGCAGGCCGGCGTGCGCGCGGCCTTCCTCAATTCCTCGCAGGATTTTGCCGCTGCATCCGAGATCGAACGGCGGCTGCGCACGGACGAGCTCGACCTGATCTACGTCGCGCCCGAGCGCCTGCTGACCGAGCGCTTCCTTGGCGTGATGGATTTTCTGCACGACAGGGGGCGCCTCGCCCTGTTCGCCATCGATGAAGCGCACTGCGTCTCGCAATGGGGCCACGATTTCCGCCCGGAATACATCCAGCTCTCGGCCCTGCACCAGCGCTACCCGGCGGTGCCGCGCATCGCCCTGACCGCGACGGCCGACACGCTGACGCAGCAGGAAATCATCTCCCGCCTCGGCCTCGACGAAGCGCGCATCTTCATTTCCAGTTTCGACCGGCCCAACATCCGCTACACCGTGGTCGAACGCGACAATCCGCGCCGCCAGTTGCTGGACTTCCTCGCCGGCTACCGCGGCGCCGCCGGCATCGTGTATTGCCTGTCGCGCAAGAAGGTGGATGAAACCGCCGAATGGCTGAACCAGCAGGGCATCGCCGCCCTGCCCTACCACGCCGGCCTCGACGCGGGCACCCGCCAGCTGCACCAGCAGCGCTTCCTGCGCGAGGACGGCATCGTCATGGTGGCGACCATCGCCTTCGGCATGGGCATCGACAAGCCCGACGTGCGCTTCGTCGCCCATCTCGACCTGCCCAAGAGCCTCGAGGCCTATTACCAGGAAACCGGCCGCGCCGGCCGCGACGGCGAACCGGCCGAAGCCTGGATGACCTACGGCCTCAACGACGTGGTGATCCACCGCATGCGCATCGAGGAATCGGTGGCCGGCGAGGAGCAGAAGCGCGTCGAGCGCAGCAAGCTCGACGCCCTGCTGGCCTGGTGCGAAACCGTGGCCTGCCGGCGCGCGCTGCTGCTCAGATATTTCAGCGAAGAAGCCGGGGCCTGCGGCAACTGCGACACCTGCCTCGATCCGCCCGAATTGTGGGATGGCACGGTGGCGGCGCAAAAGGCCATGTCGGCGGCCCTGCGCACAGGCCAGCGCTTCGGCGCCGGGCACCTGATCGACGTTTTGCGCGGCAAGGCCACGGAAAAGGTCCAGCAGTTCGGCCACGCCGATCTGCCGACCTTCGGCGCCGGCGCCGAGCTCGACGAGGCCGGCTGGCGTTCGGTATTCCGCCAACTGCTCGCCGCAGGGCTGCTCCAGGCCGACGCGCAAGCCTACGGCGCCTTGCGCTTGATGGATGCGGCGCGGCCGGTACTCAAGGGCGAGGCGACCCTGTCATTGCGCAAGCAGGCCAGGCGCATGGCCAGTAAAAAGTCGGCGCCGGCGACACGGCGATCCGGCGATGGGCCGGCGCTGGCCGCGGCCGATGCGCCGCTGTTCGACGCCCTGCGCGCCTGGCGCGCCGGGCTGGCGCGCGAGCAAGGCGTGCCGGCCTACGTCATCCTGCACGACAAGACCCTGCGCGAACTCGCGGTGCGGCGTCCGGTCAGTGCGACTGATCTGCTCGACATTCCCGGCATCGGCCAGGCCAAGGTCGACCGCTACGGCGAAGCCTTGCTGCGGCTGCTGGGCGACCCGATTCCGCCATAGCCGGACCACGGCGCGTAACCTGTGCGCCGCGATCGGCAGCGACACCGACCCCTGCCCTGCCGGCATTATGAAAGCCGGGAAAAGCCAGCGTTGACAACATGGCGACGCCAACCCTATAACCCGGCGCGTAGTCCCTTTTCAACACCAGGAGAAAGCCATGTTCCTCATGCCCCGACTGATTTCCCGCAGCGCCCTTTCCCTCGCCCTGATGCTGGGCGCCGCCACCTGCTTCGCCGACACCTTGCGCATATCGGCGATTCCCGACGAAGCGCCGACCGAACTCCAGCGCAAGTTCAAGCCGCTGGGCGAGTACCTGGAAAAGGAAACCGGACTCAAAGTGCAATTCACGCCGGTCAGCGACTACGCCGCCGTGGTCGAAGGCCTCGCGGCGAAGAAGATCGACATGGCCTGGCTCGGCGGCTTCACCTTCGTGCAGGCCAAGCTGCGCACCAACGGAGAAGCGCTTCCCATCGTGCAGCGCGCCGAGGACGAGAAATTCACCAGCAAGTTCATCGTGCCGGCCGACAGCCCGGCAAAGACCGTGGCCGACCTGAAAGGCAAAAACTTCGCCTTCGGCTCCCCCGCGTCGACCTCCGGACACCTGATGCCGCGCCATTTCCTGCTCAAGGACGGCATCAACCCGGACAAGGATTTCAGGAACGTCGCCTTCTCCGGCGCCCATGACGCGACGGTGGCTTTCGTCGCCTCGGGCAAGGCCGACGGCGGCGTGCTCAATGCCTCGGTGATGGACAAGCTGATCGAGAAAGGCGACGCCAATGCCAAACGGGTCAAGGTGATCGCCACCACGCCGCCCTACTACGACTACAACTGGACCGTGCGGCCGGGCATGGACGCCGCGCTGGTGAAGAAGCTGACCGACGCCTTCCTCAAGCTCGACCCGGCCAACCCGGCGCACAAGGAGTTGATGGACTTGCAGCGCGCCTCGAAGTTCGTCGCCACCAAAGCGTCCAATTACGACGGCATCGAAGCGGCGGCGCGCAACGCCGGGCTGATCAAGTAGCATCGCACTGTCGGCGCCGCGGCCCGCGCGATGGCGCGCGGGGCTGGCCGACAGTAGAGACCATGTCCTTCGTCACCCATCAACTCGGCCTGGTGCACGGCAACGGCTTGCGCGCCTTGCACGGCCTCGACCTGAGCCTCGCCCGCGGCGAGCGCGTCGCCGTGATCGGGCCGTCGGGCGCCGGCAAGACCAGCCTGATCCGGCTGCTCGGCTGCGCCCTGCGGCCCAGCAGCGGGCGCGTCGAACTGCTCGGCTGCAACCCCTGGCAGCTTTCCGCGGCCGAGCTGCGCCGGCTGCGCGCGCGCATCGGCACCATCCACCAGGCGCCGCCGATTCCGCCGCGCCTGCGGGTGATCACCGCCATCCTTGCCGGGCGGCTCGGCACCTGGCCGGCCTGGAAAGGGCTGGCCTCGCTGCTCTATCCGGCCGACATTGCCGGGGCGCAGCAGGTGCTGGCGCGCCTCGACCTGGCCGACCGCCTGTTCGACCGTTGCGACCGGCTTTCCGGCGGCCAGTTGCAGCGCGTCGGCATCGCCCGCGTGCTCTACCAGCAGCCGGAACTGATCCTGGCCGACGAGCCGGTATCGGCGCTCGATCCCACCCTGGCCGATGCCGCCATCGGCCAGATCGTCGCCGATGCCGAGCGGCGCGGCGCCGGCGTGCTGGCCTCGCTGCATGCGGTCGACCTGGCCCTGAAATGGTTCCCGCGCGTGATCGGCCTGCGCGGCGGCGAGGTCGCCTTCGACCTGCCGGCGGCCCGGGTCGACACCGCGATGCTGCGCGAGCTCTACGCCGGCGAAGGCAGCGTGGTTCCCACCCAGGGCAACGATCCGGACTTGCTGCTTGGCCTGGCCGACGCCGAACTGGCGCCGACCGACGCGCGCGTGGTGCATCTCGACAGTTGCCGGGGACGCGGATGACGGTCGCGCCGCCGCTTGCCCTGGGCGATGCCGGGCTCGGGCGCGACCCGGCGGCGCGACGGCGCCTCGGCAATGCCCTGCTCGCCGTGGTGCTGCTGTGGCCGCTGCTGCAACTGGCCGAATTCCGTCCGGCGGCCCTGTTCGAAGCCGGCAACCTGGCCGTGATGAAAGGCTTTCTCGCCGGTTTCATGCCGCCCGCGCGTTCACCCGAATTCCTCGGCATGCTGCTCAAGGCGACGCTGGAAACCCTGGCCATCGCCACCGCCGGCATCACGCTGGCGCTGCTGCTGGCGGCGCCGCTGGCCGTGACCGCCACCCGCGCCCTGTCCGTCTCCGCCATCGGTCCCGGGCCGGGTCGCCGCCGCGGCTTGGCCATGCGCGGTGCCTGTCGGGCGTTGCTGACGATGCTGCGCGCGATCCCGGAAATCATCTGGGCGCTGATGTTCGTGCGGGTGCTCGGCCTCGGGCCGGCGGCCGGCGTGCTGGCGCTGGCCATCACCTATGGCGGCATGCTGGGCAAGGTGTATGCCGAAATCCTCGAATCCACCGACACGCGCCCGGCGCGGGCGCTGCTGCAATCCGGCAGCGGCCGCTTCGCTGCGCTGGCCTACGGCCTGATCCCCAACGCCGCGCAGGAACTGACCTCCTACACGGTCTATCGCTGGGAATGCGCGGTGCGCGCTTCGGTGATCATGGGCTTCGTCGGCGCCGGCGGCCTCGGGCAACTGATGGACCAGTCGATGAAAATGCTCAACGGTGGCGAGGCGAGCTCCATCCTGCTGGTCTTCCTGCTGCTGGTGCTGCTCGCCGACGCGATCAGCGCCGGGCTGCGCAAGGCCCTGGCATGAACTCCGGCGCCGAAAACTGCAGACCGCGCGGGCCGGCCGACTTCTGCCTGACCTGCCTGCTGACCAGCGGCGCGATGCTGCTGGCGATCGGTGCCAGCTTTGCCTGGCTGGACATCGACTTCGGCGCCCTGTTCTCGCACGAGGCCGCCGCCGGCATGGGTGGCTTCGTCACGTCATTCTTCCCGCCGGATGCCGGTCCGGACTTCCTCAAAAAGATCCTCGTCGGCAGCCTGCAGACCTTCGCCGTGGCGGCCGTCGGCACGCTGCTCGCGGCGCTGCTGGGCCTCGTCGCCGCGCTTCCCGCCGCTGGTCGCATGGGGGTCGCGGCGCGACCGCTGGCGCGTTTCGGCCTGAACGTCCTGCGCAGCGTGCCGGAACTGGTCTGGGCCACCCTGATGGTATTGGCGGCCGGCCTCGGCCCCTTTGCCGGGACGCTGGCGCTGGCCCTGCATACCACCGGCGTGCTCGGTCGCCTGTTTGCCGAGGCCATGGAAAACGCCCCGGCCACGGCCGAAGCCAGCCTGCGCGAGGCCGGCGCCGGCAGCGCGGTGGCCTTCGTCTACGGCATGTTGCCGCTGGTCTGGCCGCAGGTCATCGCCTACAGCCTGTATCGGCTGGAGATGAACATCCGCATGGCGGCGGTGCTTGGCTTCGTCGGCGCCGGCGGGCTGGGCCAGATGCTGTATTTCCACCTTTCGCTGTTCCAGCAGGCGCAGGCCGCCACCGTTCTGATCGCAATGCTGCTCCTGGTACTGGCGGTCGACGCCGTCAGCCATCTGCTGCGCGGCCGGCTGGCCGGATGACCCCCCGGGGTGGAAAGAACCCCTGCCACGTTCATGGCCCGGGATCGAAGAATTTTCCCGCTCCATGCAAGCAGAACCTCGCTCCGACGGGCGATAATGTCACGCTGTCTAGTCACGGATAAGCCTGCAATGAAGCGCGTCGATGATTTCCGCCTGCGTCTGGGCAAACAGGAACTGGTGCCGATCATGGTCGGCGGCATGGGCGTGGATATTTCGACCGCGGAGCTGGCGCTGGAAGTGGCGCGCCTGGGCGGCATCGGCCACATCTCCGACGCGATGGTGCCTACGGTTTCCGACCGCCGCTTCAACACCAAGTACGTCAAGAACAAGCTGCGGCAATACAAGTTCAACGTCGCCAATAGCGAGAAGGCCGTGGTCAAGTTCGACCTCGGCCTGCTGGCGGAAGCCACCGCCCTGCATGTCGGCCGCACCATGGAAGCCAAGCGCGGCGGGGGCATGATCTTCGCCAACTGCATGGAAAAGCTGACCATGAACGACCCCAGGGAAACCCTGCGCGTCCGTCTCAAGGCGGCATTGGATGCGGGCATCGACGGCGTCACCCTGGCGGCCGGCCTGCACCTCGGCTCGTTCGCGCTGATCGAGGACCATCCGCGCTTTCGCGACGTCAAGCTCGGCATCATCGTGTCCTCGCTGCGCGCGCTGCAGCTGTTCCTCAAGAAAAGCGCGCGCACCAACCGCCTGCCCGACTACGTGGTGATCGAAGGACCGCTGGCCGGCGGCCACCTCGGCTTCGGCATGGACTGGGCGCAGTACGACCTGGCCACCATCGTCGCCGAAATCCGCGAATGGATGAAGGCCGAACAAATCGACATTCCGCTGATCCCCGCCGGCGGCATCTTCACCGGAACGGATGCGGTCGCCTTCCTCGAGCACGGCGCGGCGGCAGTGCAGGTGGCAACGCGCTTCACCGTGTCGAAGGAATGCGGGCTGCCCGACGACATCAAGCAGCACTATTTCACCGCCAACGAGGAAGACATCGAAGTCAACGGCATCTCGCCCACCGGCTACCCGATGCGCATGCTGAAGAGCAGCCCGGCCATCGGCGACGGCATCCGCCCCAACTGCGAGGCCTACGGCTACCTGCTCGACGCCAAGGGCAACTGCCAGTACATCGATGCCTATAACCGCGAAGTCGCGCTGCACCCGGACGCCAAAAAGGTCAGGGTGTGGGACAAGACCTGCCTGTGCACCCAGATGCGCAATTTCGAACTGTGGACCTGCGGCCATTACACCTACCGCCTGAAGGACACCTCGCGCCAGGATGCGTCGGGCAAGTACGAGTTGCTCACCGCCGAGCACATATTCCAAGACTACCGGTTCAGCGTCGACCACAGGATCGCGCTGCCGGCCGCACCGCCCGCCTGACGGCCCCGATCAGGCGGGGAACACCCCGGTCGACAGGTAGCGGTCGCCGCGGTCGCAAACGATGCTGACGATCACCGCGTTCTCGACCTGGCTGGCGATGCGCAGGGCGACGGCCATGCCGCCGCCCGAGGAAATCCCGGCGAAGATGCCTTCCTCGCGTGCCAGGCGCCGCGCCATGTCCTCGGCCGCGCCCTGGCCGACGTATTCGATCCGGTCGACCCGCGAACCGTCGTAGATTTTCGGCAGGTAGGCTTCCGGCCACTTGCGGATGCCGGGGATCTGCGAGCCTTCCTCGGGCTGGCAGCCGACGATGCGGATCGCCGGATTCATTTCCTTGAAGTAGCGCGAGCAACCCATGATGGTGCCCGTGGTGCCCATGCTGGAAACGAAGTGCGTGATGCGGCCGTCGGTGTCGCGCCAGATTTCCGGGCCGGTGGTTTCGTAGTGCGCCAGCGGGTTGTCCGGATTGGCGAACTGGTCGAGGACGATGCCCTTGCCCTCCGCCATCATTCGGTCGGCCAGGTCGCGCGCCGCTTCCATGCCGCCGGCCTTGGGCGTCAGCACCAGTTCGGCGCCGAAGGCGCGCATGGTCTGGCAGCGTTCGACGCTCTGGTTCTCCGGCATGATCAGGGTCATGCGGTAGCCGCGCATCGCCGCGGCCATGGCCAGCGCAATGCCGGTATTGCCGGAGGTCGCCTCGATCAGGGTGTCGCCCGGCTTGATGCGGCCGCGCGCTTCGGCACGGACGATCATCGACACTGCGGGGCGATCCTTGACCGAGCCCGCCGGGTTGTTGCCTTCCAGCTTGGCCAGGATCACGTTGTTGCGCCGGGCATTTTCCGCGCCGGGCAGGCGCTTCAGCTGCACCAGCGGCGTGTTGCCGACGAAATCCTCGAGCGTCTTCCAGTTCATGGCGTCCGACTCATCGCGCCAGCCAGCCGACGTACTCGGCGACGCCCTCTTCCACGGTGGCGAAATTCCCCCGGTAGCCGGCAGCGCGCAATCCGGAAAGATCGGCCTCGGTGAAGCTCTGGTACTTTCCCTTCAACGCCTCGGGAAAGGGAATGTATTCGATGATGCCCTGGGCCACCAGTTCGCCCACGGCCAGCGCCGGCTTGCCTTCCAGCGCACGACAGGCATTCACGGTCGCGGCGGCGAGTTCGTTGAAGCTCTGCGCGCGGCCGGTACCCAGGTTGAAAATGCCGGAGGCCTGACTTTCGAGAAAATCCATGTTGACCTTGACCACGTCGCCGACGTAAACGAAATCGCGGCGCTGCTCGCCGTTGCCGTAACCGCCATAGCCCTCGAACAGCCTGACACGGCCAGAGGCCCGGTACTGGTTGAAATGGTGGAACGCCACCGAAGCCATGCGCCCCTTGTGCTGTTCGCGCGGGCCATACACGTTGAAATAGCGGAAGCCCGCCACCTGGGAGTCGGCGCCGGGCAGGCGCCGCCTGACGACCTGGTCAAAGAGGAATTTCGAGTAGCCATAGACATTGAGCGGCGATTCGAACTCGCGCTCCTCGCGGAACACTCCGCCGCCACCGTAGACCGAGGCGCTCGACGCATACAGGAACGGCGTCTCCTGCTCGGCGCAGAAATCCAGCAGGGCCAGCGAAAACCGGTAGTTGTTGGCCATCATGTAGCGGCCGTCGGTTTCCATGGTGTCGGAACAGGCGCCCTGGTGCAGGATGGCATCGACGCCGCCATCGAGCTGACCGTTCTCGATCAGGCCGAGAAACTCGTGCTTGTCCAGATAGTCGGCGATTTCGCAATCGGCAAGATTGAGAAACTTGTCAGCATGCGTCAGGTTATCGACCGCGATGATGTCGGAAATACCGCGCTCGTTGAGCGCCTTGACCAGGTTTGCGCCGATAAATCCGCAGGCGCCGGTGACGACGTAGTACATAAGTTTCCTAGTTGACCTGTTTCAGTTCTTCCAGCGAGCACGTCGCGGTTCCCAGCTTGCCGACCACGACGCCGGCAGCAAGATTGGCCTGGCGCATGGCTTGCGACAGTGCCAGACCGCTGCCCAGCATGACCGCCAGCGTTGCAATCACCGTGTCGCCGGCACCGCTGACATCATAAACCTCGCGCGCCAGGGCCGGCTCATGCGTCGTTCCGGCGTCTGAAAACAGCGTCATCCCTTCCTCGCTGCGGGTGACCAGCAAGGCTTCCAGTTGCAGTTCGCGGCGCAGGCGATCGGCCTTTTGCGCAAGTTCCGCGTCGTCTTTCCAGCGGCCGGCCACGGCGCGAAACTCGGACCGATTCGGCGTCAGCAGGGTCGCACCGGCATAGCGGGCGTAATCCTCGCCCTTGGGATCGACCAATACCTGCTTGCCGGCGGTACGGGCCAGGGAAATCATTTCCGTAATATGGGCCAGACCGCCCTTGCCGTAATCGGAGAGGATCACCACGTCGCAGTTGGCCAGGCGCGATTCGAAATCCGCCAGCTTGGCCTGCAGAACCTCGTGATCCGGCGCATTTTCAAAGTCGATGCGCAGCAGCTGCTGCTGGCGACCGATCACGCGCAGCTTGACCGTGGTGCTGAGCGTGGCATCCTCGTGCAGGCCGCACTCGATGCCGGAATTCCCCAGCAATTGCGCCAGGCTGTGCCCCGCTTCGTCGGCGCCGACCACCGACAGCAGCGTCACGCGTGCGCCCAGTGCCGCGCAGTTGCGCGCCACATTCGCGGCGCCGCCCGGACGCTCCTCGGTGCGCTCGACCTTGACCACGGGCACCGGCGCTTCCGGCGAAATGCGCGAAACCTCGCCGAACCAGTAGCGGTCCAGCATCACGTCGCCGACGATCAGGATGCGGGTAGTGGCGGTATCGGGAATCGTTTTCATCAGGGCGCGATGTCGAATTCTTCGGTGCGTTTCGGCGGGTAGGTTTCCCAGCCGCCGCAGCCGGGGCAGCGCCAGTAGAACTGGCGCGCCTTGAAGCCGCACGCATCGCAGCGGTAGCGGGCGACCCGTCGCGTGTGGGAGTGGATCAGGTTCTTCATCAGCTCGAGGTCGGGGCGACGCTCCGGCGGCGCGAAGAGGATCTGCGCCTCGAGCAGCTTGTCGAGTCCGAGCAGCGTCGGATTGCGCCGCAACTCGTCGCGCACCAGCACGTACGCCGCCTCGGCGCCGCCATGGTCGAGCTCGGCCCTGAACGCGGAATCGAGCAGGTCGAGCGAGGGGTGGCGTTCCAGCCAGCCGCGCAGCAGCTGGATGCCCTGCTCCATGCGTCCCAGCTGGATATGCGAGGCCATCAGCTTTTCCGCGGCCAGCGCGAGATACACGGGATTCTGCTGTTCCACGCGTTTCCAGTAGTCGATCGCCGTCTCGCCGTCGCCGACTTTTGCCGCCAGGTCGCCGAGCAGGAGCGTGGCGCGGACGCACTTGCGGTTGGCCGCCAGGGCTTCGTCGAGCAGGCGCTTCGCCGCATCGTGCCGGTCATGCAGCATTTCGTTGGCCGCCAGTTCGCAGCGGAACTCGGCGATCGCCTTTTGCCACAGGTGGTCGGAATGGTTGGGCATGGCTTCGGCGATGGCCGCGGCCTTGGCCCACTCCTTTTCCTGCTGGTAGATTTCCAGCAGGTTTTTCAGCGCTTCCTCGTCGCGGTCCGTGCCGCGCAGCTTGACGAAGATTTCCTCGGCGCGATCGAGCAGGCCGGCCTTCAGGTAATCCTGGCCGAGTTCCGACAGCGCGTGCAGGCGCTGGGAAGCCGACAGGCCATCGCGTTCGATCAGGTTCTGATGGACGCGGATGGCGCGGTCGGTTTCACCGCGCCGGCGAAACAGGCTGCCCAGCGCGAAGTGCAGCTCGATGGTCTCCGGATCGACGCGCGCCGCTTCGATGAAGGCCTCGATGGCCTGGTCCGGTTGCTCGTTGAGGAGGAAGTTCAGGCCCTTGAAATAGGATCGCGGCAGGGCGCGCGACTCTTTCAGGAGCTGCTTGATGTCGATGCGGGCGGCGGTCCAGCCGAGTCCGAAAAAGACCGGCAGGACCAGCAGCCACCAGAGTTCAATTTCCATGGTGTCAGCGCGGCCCGCGATCGGAGGTGCGTTGCGGGCGCAGGAAACCGCCCAGCGCCGCGGTCAGTCCGACGCCGACGCCGATGGCGAACACGGCGAGGATCACCACCGAAATCGGCGCCGTCCAGGACTGATCGAGGAAGAAGCGCAATTCCATCGGTCCGCTGTTCTTGATCGCCAGGCCGAACAGCCCGATGAAAACCGCGATGCGCAACAGCCAGACAAGGAGCTTGAGCAGGGTGGTCACGAATGGATATGGGCGAAAAAATGGAGCGTAGCGGAATTTCAGCGCTGGCTGACGCCGGCTTTATCGGCGTTAAACGCAGTGGCCGAAACTAAAAAGCGGCACCCGCCATGGGTGCCGCCCTGAAGCATGCTGCAACAGCAGGACTCATGTCCGGTAATCGACCCGCTCCCGCAATTCCTTGCCGGCCTTGAAATGGGGCACGTGCTTTGCCGGCACCTGCACCTTGTCGCCCGACTTGGGATTGCGGCCGATGCGCGGCGGCCGGTAGTTCAGCGCGAAACTGCCGAAGCCGCGGATCTCGATGCGGTCCCCCTTGACCAGGGCCGAGGTGAGCGCATCGAGGATCATCTTCACGGCGAAGTCGGCATCCTTCGCCACGAGCTGGGGGAAGCGTTCCGCCAGCCGGGCGATGAGCTCCGATTTGGTCATGGGATCGTCGTCTTACTGCTGGTTGAGTTTGGCCTTCAGCAGCGCGCCCAGGTTGGTCGTGCCGCTGCTGGCCGAGCTGCTGTCGGACGCCAGCTTTTGCATCGCCTGGCTTTGCTCGACCTGATCCTTGGCCTTGATCGACAGGTTGATCGAGCGCGTCTTGCGATCGACGTTGATGATCAGGGCGTCGATCTTGTCGCCGACCTTCAGGTGCTGGGTCAGGTCTTCGATGCGCTCGCGCGAGAACTCGGACACGCGCAGGTAGCCTTCGACATCGTCACCCAGGTTGACCACCGCGCCGCGCTGGTCGACGCTGGTGACCGTGCCCGCAACCAGGCTGTTCTTGTCGTGGGTGGCCACGTAGCTGGTGAAGGGGTCGCCGTCGAGCTGCTTGATGCCGAGCGAAATGCGCTCCTTCTCGACGTCGATGGAGAGCACCACGGCCTCGACCTCGTCGCCCTTCTTGAAGTTCTGCTTGGCTTCCTCGCCGGTGACCGACCAGGACAGGTCGGACAGGTGCACCAGGCCGTCGATGCCGCCGGGCAGGCCGATGAAGATGCCGAAGTCGGTGATCGACTTGATGGCGCCACGGACCTTGTCGCCCTTCTTGTGGTTCATCGCGAAATCGTCCCACGGGTTCGCCATGCACTGCTTCATGCCGAGCGAAATGCGGCGGCGGTCTTCGTCGATTTCGAGGATCATCACTTCGACCTCGTCGCCGAGCTGGACCACCTTGGAGGGGTGGATGTTCTTGTTGGTCCAGTCCATTTCCGAGACGTGCACCAGGCCTTCGATGCCCTGCTCGATCTCGACGAACGAGCCGTAGTCGGTCAGGTTGGTGACCTTGCCGAACAGGCGCGTGCCCTGCGGGTAACGGCGGGCGATTCCCACCCACGGATCTTCGCCCAGCTGCTTCATGCCGAGGCTGACGCGGTTCTTTTCCTGGTCGAACTTGAGCACCTTGGCGGTGACTTCGTCGCCGACGTTGAGCACTTCCGACGGGTGGCGCACGCGGCGCCAGGCCAGGTCGGTGATGTGCAGCAGGCCGTCGATGCCGCCGAGGTCGACGAATGCGCCGTAGTCGGTGATGTTCTTGACGATGCCCTTGATGACGGTGCCTTCCTGGAGGTTTTCCAGCAGCTTCTGGCGCTCTTCACCCATGCTGGCCTCGAGCACGGCGCGACGTGAAACGACGACGTTGTTGCGCTTGCGGTCGAGCTTGATGACCTTGAATTCGTATTCCTTGCCTTCGAAGGGCGTGGTGTCCTTGACCGGACGCGTATCGACCAGCGAACCGGGCAGGAAGGCGCGGATGCCATTGACCATGACGGTCAGGCCGCCCTTGACCTTGCCGGTAACCAGGCCGCTGACCAGGGCGCCATCGACCATGGCCTTGTCGAGATCGTTCCAGGCGGCGATGCGCTTGGCCTTCTCGCGCGACAGGCGCGTGGCGCCGTAGCCGTCTTCGAGCATCTCGATCGCGACCAGGACGAAATCGCCCGGCTTGGCTTCGAGTTCGCCGCGTTCGTTGTGGAATTCCTCGACGGGAATCATGCTTTCCGACTTGAGGCCGGCGTTCACGACCACGAAGTTCTGGTCGATGCGGACAATTTCGGCGGTGATGACTTCACCGGCACGCATTTCCTGGCGCTGGAGGCTTTCTTCGAACAGAGCGGCAAAGCTCTCCATGGGGGAAGCTTTGGAAGCTTCGGCAATAGCTGCAGTAGACATTGAGTGAGGGACCTTACGGATGGGTGTCACCTGGGTGACGGGTTGGTTGAGTTTTGCCGCAGGGGCCGGGCGGCCCTTGCGACACCGTTACTAACTGCCAGTGGTGCGTTGCTTGTATGACAATTCCTTAAACCTGGATCACAAGGACTGCCGCCGGACGATTGCCATGGCGGCTGCCACTGCCGCTTCGATGCCCATTTCCGTGGTATCCACGAGCTCGGCATCGTCGCATTGCCGGAGGGGAGCCACGCTGCGCCGGGCGTCGCGCGCATCCCGTTCCTGCAAATCCTGCAAAAGGGCGTGCATGTTAGCAGGCATCCCCTTTGCGATCAACTGTTTATGGCGTCTTTCTGCACGCGCCGCGGCGGAGGCCGTCAAAAACACCTTGACCGCGGCCTCAGGGAAGACCACCGACGCCATGTCGCGGCCGTCGGCGACCAGGCCGGGGAAGCGCCGGTAGGCCCGTTGCCGCTCCAGCAGCGCGGTCCGCACGGTGGGCAAGGCCGCCACTTTCGAGGCATCGACGCCCACCGCCTCGGCCCGGATCGCCTCGGTAACATCTTCTCCCGAAAGCAGAATCCGGTCGCCGGCGAATTCCGCCGGCAGGTTCGCGGCGATCGCGGCGACACCTGGCTCATCCTCCGGCGCTACCCCCGCTTTCATCGCGGCGAGCGCGGTCAGCCGATACAGGGCGCCGCTGTCGAGGAAGTGGAAGCCGAGCGCATCGGCGACGCGCTGCGCCACCGTGCCCTTGCCCGACGCCGAAGGCCCGTCGATCGCGATCACCGGCGCAGCGATGCCTGCGAAAGCATCGAAGAACTCGGGAAAGGTCTTGTTCACGCAGGCCGGGTCGTTGATCGTGACCGCTACGCCACCAAAAGCCGCCAGCGCGAAGCACATCGCCATGCGATGGTCGTCGTAGGTGTCGATGGCAACACCGCCCTGAAAAGTCGGCGGTGGCGAGACGGCGAGACTATCGCTGCCCTCCTCCACCGTCGCACCAAGTTTCCTCAATTCCGTTGCCATTGCCGCAATGCGGTCGGTTTCCTTGACCCGCCACGATGCGATATTGCGCAGGACGCAGCGGCCGTCGGCGAACAACGCAGCCACGGCGAGCGTCATCGCCGCATCGGGAATCTGGTTGAGGTCGAGATCGAAGGCCTTGAGTTTGCCAGCGGCAGGCGCCCGTGCTTCGATGAAGTTCTCACCCCATTCGATGCGCGCACCCATGGCGGCGAGCGCATCGGCGAAACGCACATCGCCCTGGATGCTGGCGCTGCCGACACCTTCGACCCGCACCGGGCCGCCGCCGATGGCGCCGGCGGCAAGGAAATACGAGGCCGCCGAGGCGTCGCCCTCGACATGCAGCACGCCGGGGCTGCGATAGCGCTGCCCGGCAGGAATGGTGAAGCGCTGCCAGCCTTCGCGCTCGACCTTGACGCCGAAGCGTGCCATCAGGTTCAGCGTGATCTCGATGTAGGGCTTGGAGATGAGTTCGGTCGTCATCTCGATCACCGCACGCTGCCCGGTCAAAGGCAAGGCCATCAGCAAGGCAGTGAGGAATTGCGAGGAAACGTCACCACGCAGGCGGATCGGCGCGGCAAGCGTTACCTGCCCCGGATGAACCGCCAGCGGGGGATAACCCGGATTGCCGGTGTAACGCAGGTCGGCACCGATCTGCAGCAGGCCATCGACCAGGTCGCCGATCGGCCGCTCGTGCATGCGCGTCACGCCGGAGAGCCGGTAGTGTCCGCCCGACAGCGCCAGCGCCGCAGTCAGCGGCCGGATCGCCGTGCCGGCATTGCCCATGAACAGATCGGCATCCTTGACCGGAAACACGCCGTTGCAGCCTTCGACGCGCCATGCATTGCCGCCCAGCGCCGTGACGCCGACGCCGTCCCCGGGGATACCGCTTCGCATAACTTTTTGCAAGGCATCGAGCATCACGCGCGTGTCGTCGGAGTCGAGCAGGTCGCGGATTTCGGTCGTGCCTTCGGCCAGCGCCGCCAGCAGCAGCATGCGGTTGGAAATGCTCTTGGAACCCGGCAGGCGTACCGTGCCGGCGGCCCGCGTCAGCGCGGGCAGGCTCAGGCTGTCCATCATTCGCCGGGCGGCAACAGCGAATCCAGCCAGGCGTCGCGCCGTTCGCGGGCGGTGTTGAACATCGCTTCGAGGCCGGCCGCGTCGGCCCCGGCGAGCAGCACCCGCGTGCGCATCAGTTCGACCATGTAGGCGTCGAGTTCCCGCAATAGTGCGTGGCGGTTGGCGACGCAGATGTCGCGCCACATCTCGGGATGGCTGCTGGCGATGCGCGTGAAATCGCGGAAGCCGCCGGCGGCGAAACCGAACAACTGGTCCGAATTCGGGCGCTGCGCGAAGTCATGTACCAGGGCAAAGGCCAGCAGGTGCGGCAGGTGGCTGACGGCGGCGAAGACGCGGTCGTGCTCCTCCGGAGCGAGTTGCGTAAGCTTTGCGCCGCAGAGTTCCCAGACCGCACGCACCGCCTTCACGTCCGCAGCGGAGTTTTCCGGCAGCGGCGTCAGCACCACGCGCTTGTCGACATAGAGATCCGCCTGTGCTGCGACCACACCGCTCTTTTCGGCGCCGGCGATCGGATGGCCGGGAATGAATTGTCGAATCTTGTCACCGAAGGCGGCACGCGCCGCCGCGACCACATCCGACTTGGTGCTGCCGCCGTCGGTGACGATGGTGTGCGGCTGCAGGTGCGGCGCCAGCGCCCGCATCACGGCTTCCATCTGGCCCACCGGCATGCCTAGCAGGATCAGGTCGGCACCGTCCAGGGCAGACGCCCAGTCGGTGGCGATGGTGTCGATCACGCCCAGTTGCAGCGCCTGCTCCAGCGGCGCACGCGTGCGGCCCATGCCCACTACTTGCAGGTCGCGCCGTAGCGCCAGCGCCGACTTTTTCAAGGCCAGCGCGAACGAGCCGCCGATCAGCCCGACGCCGCAGATGACGATCTTGCTTTGCGCCATCAGATCGATTGTTGCAGGGCCTCGAGGAAACGCTGGTTTTCCGCTTCGAGGCCGATGGTCACGCGCAGGTGGTTGGGCATGCCATAACCACCGATCGGGCGCACGATCACGCCCTGCTTCAGCAGCCTGCCATTGACCGCAGCGGTGTCGGCCACCTCGAAGGTGACGAAGTTGCCGTGGGAGGGAATGTGCTCCAGGCCCAGGCGTTTGAGGCCGGCGACGATCTGTTCCATGCCGCGCCGGTTGGATTCATAGCTCTCGGCGAGGAAAGCATGGTCGTCGAGCGCCGCCAGCGCACCCGCCAGCGCGAGGTTGTTCACGTTGAAGGGCTGGCGCACGCGGTTGAGCAGGTCGATTACCTCGCTGCGCCCCACGCCGTAACCGATGCGCAGACCCGCCAGGCCATAGATCTTGGAAAAAGTCCGCACCACCAGCAGGTTGGGAAAGTCCTTGATCCAGGCCACCGTGTCGGCACGGTCGGCCGGGGCCAGGTAGTCGGTGTAGGCCTCGTCGAGGACGACCGCGACATGCGCCGGAATTTTCTCGATGAAGGCGCGCACTTCGGCTTGCGGCAGGAAGTTGCCGGTCGGATTGTTGGGGTTGGCGATCCACACCACATGCGTGTCGGGCCTGATCGCCGCCAGCATGGCGGCCGGGTCATGGCCGTAGTTCTTCGCCGGCGCGGCGATGCACTCGGCGCCCGCCGACATCGTGGCCAGCGGATACACGGCGAAGGCATGCCTGGAAAACACGGCGGAACGGCCCGGCGCCAGAAAAACCCGGGCCGCGAGGTCGAGCACGTCGTTCGAGCCATTGCCCAGCACCACCTGCTCCTGCGCCACGCCATGGCGTTCGGCGATCGCCGCGATCAGGTCGAACTGGTCCGGGTAACGCTCGATGCCGGCCAGCGCCGCCTCGACCGCCTTGCGCGCCTTCGGGCTCATGCCCAGCGGGTTCTCGTTGGAGGCCAGCTTGACGATCTTCTCGACCGGAATTCCCATCTGGCGCGCCAGTTCGGTGATCGGCTTGCCGGGAACGTACGGCGAAATGGCGCGGACGTAGGAAGGAGCCTGCTCGACGATGCTCATGAAGGACCTTTCAGTAAGCGGCCCTGGGATAGGAACCCAGGATCTTGACGAAACCTGCCCGGCTGCGCAGTTCTTCGAGGGCCCGCGTGGCTTCGGGCTGGCTGCGGTGGCCCTCGATGTCGATGTAGAACACGTATTCCCAGCGGCTGCCGCCGAAACCGCGCGCCGGGCGCGATTCCAGCCGGCTCATGGAAACGCCGTTGTCGGCGAAGGGCGCCAGCAACTGGTAAAGCCCGCCCGGCCGGTTTTGCGCCGAGCAGACCAGGGACGTCCGGTCCGATCCCGAAGGACCTGCGTCGTGGCCGGCGATCACGGCAAAGCGCGTGGTGTTGTTCGGATCGTCCTCGATGTTGTCGGCGAGTATGTTCAGGCCATACAGTTCGGCCGCGGCATCGCCGGCGATGGCCGCCGTGCCGGCCTCGGCCGCCGCCAGCCGCGCCGCCTCGGCATTGCTCGCCACCGGCACCCGCTGCACCTGCGGCAGGTTGCGATTCAGCCACTCGTGGCATTGCGCCAGGGATTGCGCGTGCGAGTAGATGCGTGTGGCACCCGCCGGATCGTCGCCCCGCCCCATCAGCTTGTGATGGATCGGCAGGTTGATCTCGCCGCAGATCTGCAAGGGCGAGGACAGCAGCAGGTCCAGGGAACGGCCGATGGCGCCCTCGGTCGAGTTCTCGATCGGCACCACGCCGTAATCCGCATTTCCGGCTTCGACGACACGGAACACATCGTCGATGCCGGTGCATGCCAGCAGCGTCGGCGCGCCGCCGAAATGCTTGCGCGCGGCGGATTCGGAATAGGTCCCGGCCGGGCCGAGGTAGGCGATGGTCAGCGGCTGTTCCAGCGCCAGGCAGGCCGACATGACTTCGCGCACGATGCGCTGGGCCGCCGCCGCCGGCAGCGGGCCGGGATTCCTTTCGGCGATCCGCCGCAGCACCTGCGCCTCGCGTTCCGGCCGGTAGATGTTGCCCTGCTTGATCTCGCCGATGCGATGCGCCAGTCCGGCCCGCTCGTTGATCAGGCGCAGCAACTCGCCGTCGATCGCGTCGATCTGGTCGCGCAGCCGGGCCAGCTCCTGCGAATCGTCGGCCACCCTCAGCCCTCCAGCGGCAGATACCTGACGGCCAGCACGCCCTCGATGCCGGCAATCGCCTCGATCACCTTGCCGGGCACCGCGCTGTCCACATCGACCAGGGTGTAGGCGACGTCGCCCTTCGACTTGTTCATCATGTTGTGGATGTTGAGGCCGGCATTGGCCATCGCGGTCGAAATCTGGCCCAGCATGTTGGGCACGTTGGAATTGGCAACGGCGATGCGGAAGTTCGACTCGCGCGGCATGGTCACGTTCGGGAAGTTCACCGCATTCTGCACGTTGCCGTGTTCCATGTACTCGCGCAGCTGGTCGGCCACCATGATGGCGCAGTTTTCTTCGGCTTCCCCGGTGGAGGCGCCCAGATGCGGCAGCGCGATGACATGGGGATGGCCATTGACATGCGGGCTGGGAAAATCGCAGACGTAGGCGGCAAGCTTTTTCGCCTCCAGTGCGGCAAGCACGGCCGCTTCGTCCACCACGCCCTCGCGCGAGAAATTCAACAGCACGGCGCCATGCCTGGCGTGCGCCAGCATGTCGGCATTGATCATCTTGCGCGTGGCATCGACCAGCGGCACGTGCATCGAGATGAAATCGGCATGCTTCAGCACCTCGGCGACGCTGTTGGCCTTCTTCACCTGGGACGGCAGGCTCCAGGCCGCATCGACGGTGATTTCCGGGTCGTAGCCGAGCACGTCCATGCCCAGCTTGATCGCCACGTCGGCCACCAGGCAGCCGATCTTGCCGAGGCCGATGACGCCCAGGGTATGTCCGGCCAGTTCGAAGCCGGCGAAATTCTTCTTGCCGTCCTCGACCTTCTTTTCCATTTCCGGATCAGCCGGATCGAGCCCGGAGACGAATTTCATGGCGCCGCCGATGTTGCGCGCCGCCAGCAGCATGCCGGCCACCACCAGTTCCTTGACCGCATTGGCATTGGCGCCCGGCGCGTTGAATACCGGCACGCCGCGTGCCGACATCGCCTTGACCGGGATGTTGTTGGTGCCGGCGCCGGCGCGGCCGATGGCCTGCACCGACGGCGGGATATCCATCTTGTGCATGTCGGCCGAGCGCACCATGACGGCGTCCGGATTGGCGACGTCCTTGCCGACCTGGTAGCGCCCTGCCGGCAGGCGCTTGAGGCCGTTCTGAGAGATCTGGTTGAGGATCAGGACATTGATCGGCTTAGCCATTTTTTGCCTCGAATTCCTTCATGTAGGCCACCAGTGCGGCGACGCCGGCGACCGGCATGGCGTTGTAGATCGAGGCGCGCATGCCGCCGACCGAGCGGTGGCCCTTGAGCTGAACCATGCCGGCCGCCTTGGCGCCCTTGAGGAATTCCTCGTCGAGCGCGGCGTCCTTGAGCGTGAAAGGCACGTTCATGCGCGAGCGGTCTTCCTTGCGCACCGGGTTGGCGTAGAAACTCGACGCGTCGATGCAGTCGTAGAGCATCTTCGCCTTGGCGATGTTCTGCCTCTCGATCGCCGCCAGGCCGCCCTGCTGCTTGAGCCACTGGAACACCAGGCCGGCGATGTAGATGCCGTAGGTCGGCGGCGTGTTGTACATCGAGTCGTTTTCGGCGTGGGTCTTGTAGTCCATCATGGTCTGCGGCGCCGGCACGCCCTTGCCGATCAGGTCGTCGCGGATGATGACGATGGTCAGGCCGGCGGGGCCGATGTTCTTCTGCGCGCCGGCATAGATCAGGCCGTACTTGCTGACATCGACCGGCTTCGACAGGATGTTCGAGGACATGTCGCAGACCAGCGGCACGTCGCCGGTTTCTGGCGTCCAGTGGAACTCGACGCCGCCGATGGTTTCGTTGCCGGTGTAGTGCACGTAGGCGGCGTCCTTGTCCAGCTTCCAGTCCTTCTGTGCCGGAGCGTAGGTAAAGCTGCCGTCCTCGCTGCTGGCGACGATATTCACCTTGCCGAAGGCCTTGGCCGCCTTGATGGCCTTCTTGGCCCATTCGCCGGTATGGACGAAGTCGGCGCTGGCCTTGCCGGCGAACAGGTTCATCGGGATCATTTCGAACTGCAGCGTGGCGCCGCCCTGCAGGAACAGCACCTTGTAGTTGGCCGGAATGCCCATCAGTTCGCGCAGGTCGGCTTCGGCCTGGGCGTGGATCGCCATGTACTCCTTGCCGCGATGGCTCATTTCCATCACCGACTGGCCGCTGCCGCGCCAGTCGAGCAGTTCGTCTGCGGCCTGCTTGAGTACGGTCTCGGGAAGGGCCGCGGGCCCTGCGCTGAAGTTGAAAATGCGTGCCATTGCCAGCCTCCGGAAGTGACTAAATCAGATTGGAAAATTCAGGAAATCACAAGAATACAGGATACCGTATACATTAATTGCCGGGTTGTCACGTCGATCCGCGCCGGGAAGGCGTGCATCAGTCGGCCGCATCATCGACCGGCAGATCCGAGGACGGATCCTCGTCTTCGGTTTCGATGACCTTCTCGACACCCGCGAGGAACGTGCCCTCATCGAGGTTGATCAGCGTCACGCCCTGGGTCGAGCGGCTCATGACACGTATGTCGGTGACCCGGGTACGGATCAGCACGCCGCCGGTTGAAATCAGCATGATCTCCTCGCGGGTTTCGCCCAGGCCGGCGAGCACGGCCGCGACCACCTTGCCGTTGCGCTCCGAGGTCTGGATCGCGATCATGCCCTTGGTGCCGCGGCTGTGGCGGGTGTATTCGGCGATCGGGGTACGCTTGCCGAAGCCGTTCTCGGTGGCGGTCAGCACGCTGTAGTCCTCGCTGTCGGCCACCAGCATGGAGATCACCTGCTGCTCTTCCTCCAGCGTCATGCCGCGCACGCCGCGCGCTTCGCGGCCCATCGGCCGCACGTCATCCTCGGCGAAGCGAACCGCCTTGCCGGCATCGGAGAACAGCATCACGTCGCACTCGCCGTTGGTGATGGCGACGCCGATCAGGCGGTCGCCCTCGTCGAGGCCGACCGCGATGATGCCGGCCTTGCGCGGATTTGCGAAACTGGTCAGCGGGGTCTTCTTCACCGTGCCCATGGCCGTAGCCATGAAGACGAAATGTTCTTCGTCGAATTCCTTGACCGGCAGGATCGCGGTGATCTTCTCGCCTTCCTCGAGCGGAAAAAGATTGACGATCGGCCTGCCGCGCGAGGCGCGCTGGCCTTCCGGCGCCTCATAAACCTTGAGCCAGTACACCCGGCCGCGGCTGGAGAAGCACAGGATGTAGTCGTGGGTGTTGGCGACGAACAGGCGATCGACGAAATCATCCTCCTTGATCGCTGCCGCCTGTTTGCCGCGTCCGCCGCGGCGCTGGGCGCGGTAGTCGGTCAGCGGCTGGCGCTTGATGTAGCCGGTGTGCGACAGCGTGACGACCATGTCCTCGCGCACGATCAGGTCTTCGAGGTTGATGTCGGCGGTGCTCAGAACGATTTCCGAACGCCGCGCATCGCCGAACTGCGCCTTCACCGCCTTCAGTTCCTCGCCGATGATGGTCGTGATGCGCTCGGGGCGGGCCAGGATGTCGAGCAGGTCGGCGATCTGCTCCATCACCTCCTTGTACTCGGCGACGATCTTGTCCTGCTCCAGCCCGGTCAGGCGCTGCAGGCGCAGTTCGAGGATGGCCTGGGCCTGGGCATCGGACAGCAGGTAGCCTTGCGCCGAGAGGCCGAACTCCGCGCCCAAGCCGTCGGGGCGCGAGGATTCGGCCGAGGCGCGGGCCAGCATGTCTTCCACCAGGGCCGAGCGCCAGGTGCGCGCCATCAGGCCGCGCTTGGCTTCTGCCGGCGTCTGCGCGGCCTTGATCAGGGCGATGATTTCATCGACGTTCGACAGCGCGACGGCCAGGCCTTCGAGGATATGACCGCGCTCGCGCGCCTTGCGCAGCTCGAACACCGTGCGCCGCGTGATGACCTCGCGCCGGTGGGCGAGGAAGCACTGCAGCATCTCCTTCAGGTTGAGCAGGCGCGGGCGGCCATCGACCAGCGCCACCATGTTCATGCCGAAGGTGTCCTGCAGCTGCGTCTGCTTGTAGAGGTGGTTCAGCACCACCTCGGGCACCTGGCCTTTTTTCAGCTCGATCACCAGGCGCATGCCGGACTTGTCGGACTCGTCCTGGATGTGGGCGATGCCGTCGATCTTCTTCTCGTTGACCAGTTCGGCGATCTTTTCCTGCAGGGTCTTCTTGTTGACCTGGTAGGGCAGTTCATCGACCACGATGGCCTGCCGTCCGCTGCGCGGCAGATCCTCGATGTGGGTGCGCGCGCGCATGACCACGCGGCCGCGACCGGTCAGGTAGCCGTCGCGCACGCCGGAAACGCCGTAAATCAGTCCGGCCGTAGGGAAATCCGGCGCCGGGATGATGGCGATCAGTTCTTCGATCGTCGTCTCGGGCTTGCCAAGCAGGGCCAGGCAGGCATCGACCACCTCATTGAGGTTGTGCGGCGGGATGTTGGTCGCCATGCCCACGGCGATGCCGGCGGAACCGTTGATCAGCAGATTCGGGATTCGCGCCGGAAGAATCAGCGGTTCCTGCTCGGAACCGTCGTAGTTGGGCCCGAAATCGACGGTTTCCTTGTCGATGTCGACCAGCAGTTCATGGCCGATGCGCGCCATGCGCACTTCGGTGTAGCGCATCGCCGCCGCGTTGTCGCCGTCCACCGAGCCGAAGTTGCCCTGGCCGTCGACCAGCATGTAGCGCAGCGAGAAATCCTGCGCCATGCGCACGATGGTGTCGTACACCGCCGTATCGCCGTGCGGGTGGTACTTGCCGATCACGTCGCCGACGATGCGCGCCGACTTCTTGTAGGCCTTGTTCCAGTCGTTGGAAAGCTCGTGCATGGCGAAAAGCACGCGCCGATGCACGGGTTTCAGGCCATCGCGCACGTCCGGCAGCGCCCGGCCGACGATCACGCTCATGGCGTAATCGAGGTAAGAGTGACGCATCTCCTCTTCGAGGCTGATCGGCAGGGTTTCTTTGGCGAACGATGTCATTTAGGGGGCTTCAACCGGCTTGCGGCGGACGATGGCGTAAAAGGGTGTGATTTTAGCATGCGGGGATAGCCCGGCGGGTTGTCGCGGACCGGCAAATCTGGTTGAATCAGCGCATGAATCCTCACTCTGCTCCGGGCGCCAAACCCGCCAAAATCGACCTGCTGATCCGTCCGCAGTGGATCATTCCAATCGAACCCGCCGGCGTCACCCTTTCCGATCATTCGCTGGCCGTCAGCGAGGGGCGGATCGTCGCCGTGCTGCCGAACGAAGCGGCCGCGCAACGCTTCGATCCGCGGCAGACCCTGGACCTGCCGGGGCAGGTCGTGCTGCCGGGACTGGTCAACCTGCATACCCACGCCGCCATGAGCCTGCTGCGCGGCTACGCCGACGATCTGCCCTTGATGCGCTGGCTTTCCGAGCGCATCTGGCCGGCCGAAGCGCGTCACGCGACGCCGGATTTCGTGCATGCGGGCACCCTGCTGGCCTGCGCCGAAATGCTGCGCGGCGGCATCACCACCTTCAACGACATGTATTTCTTTCCCGAGGCCGCCGCCGCCGCGGCCAGGAGGCTCGGCATGCGCGCCGTCCTCGGCATCATTGCCATCGAGTTCCCCACCCGCTACGCCACCGATGCCGACGACTACCTGGCCAAGGGCCTGGCGCTCCGCGATGCCCTGCGCGGCGATCCGCTGCTTGACTTCTGCCTGGCGCCGCACGCACCTTACACCGTGGCCGACAAGACCTTCGAAAAGATCGCCACCCTGGCCGCCCAGCTGGAAATCCCGATCCACATGCACGTCCATGAAACCATTCACGAAATCGAGGAAAGCCTGACGCAGCACGGCGTGCGCCCGATCGAGCGGCTGCGCCGGCTGGGCCTGCTCGGACCGCAGCTGATCGCGGTGCATGCCGTGCACCTCGATGCCGGCGAAATAGACCTGCTGGCCCATGAAGGCTGCCACCTGGCGCACTGCCCGACCTCCAACCTGAAACTCGGCAGCGGCATCCCGCCGCTGTCGGCCATCCAGGCACGCGGGCTGAATTTCGGCCTGGGTACCGACGGTGCAGCTTCGAACAACCGCCTCGACCTGTTTCATGAAATGCGCCATGCGGCCCTCCTGGCAAAGGGGGCCAGCCACAACGCCGAGGCGCTGGACGCGCATGCAACACTGCGTGCCGCCACACTGGGCGGGGCGCAAGCGCTCGGGCTGGAAGACAGGATCGGATCGCTGCTGCCCGGCAAGGCGGCCGACCTGTGCGCGGTGCGCCTTGACGAATGGCTGATGCAGCCGTGTTTCGACCCGGCATCACACCTGGTATACGCCGCCGGACGCGAACAGGTCACCCATACCTGGGTCGCCGGCATGCTGGCAATGTGCAATGGCGCGCCATCACGAATCGATATTTCCGAATTGCTTGACATCGCAGGTTTGTGGCATACTCGCCTGACGTCCTGACCTTGCATCGAGCTCAGGGAAAAAAGCGAACCACTGAATTCCGTCACATTACTTTGCCCAACAGAAGGGGAACTACATGATCAACACGAAACATTCTCTGCTGCTCGCCACGCTGCTCGGACTCTCCGCTGCGGCCTTCGCCCAGAACGCCGCGATGCTCAAGCCCGGCGATGTCATGCCCTACGCCATCGACGCGCGCGGCGTCGTCGTCAAGAGCGGTACCGGCCTGTGCTGGCGCACCGGCTACTGGACCCCGGCCCTGGCCGAAAGCGTCATGTACGGCCAGTTCCCCGTCGGCTGCGAGTGCGACAAGGACCTGATGCCCAAGGCCAAGTGCGAGCCGCCCGCTGCGGCTGCCGCTCCCGCCAAAGCTGCCGCTCCGGCGCCGGCCGCCGCGCCCAAGCCCGCCGCGCAGAAAGTGACCCTGGCCGCCGACGCCCTGTTCGACTTCAACAAGGCCGACCTGCGTCCCGAAGGCAAGGCCAAGCTGGACAAGCTGGCCAATGACATCAAGGGCATCAAGCTCGAAGTGATCCTCGCCGTCGGCCATGCCGACCGCCTCGGTGACGACGCTTACAACCAGAAGCTCTCCGAGAAGCGCGCTGCTTCCGTCAAGTCCTATCTGGTGAGCAAGGGTGTCGATGCCAACCGCGTTTACGCCGAAGGCAAGGGCGAGAAGCAGCCTGTCACCAAGCCTGACCAGTGCAAGGGCCCGAAGAGCAAGAAGGTCGTCGATTGCCTGCAGCCCGACCGTCGCGTCGACATCGAAGTCATCGGCACCAAGTAATCCCGCCTGACTCCGGAAAAAGCCCTGCCCTGCAGGGCTTTTTTTCGCCATGTCGCCGCGCCCACCGGGCCCGTACGATAGTCGGGCCCGCAACGGAGCATCATGATGAACACAACCGCCAACGCCGACCAGCAGGAACTCGACAAGTTCGGGGAAGTCGCCCATCGCTGGTGGGATCCCAACTCCGAATTTCGTCCCCTGCACGACATCAATCCGGCCCGCGTCGCATGGATCGACGCACACGCGGAGCTCAAGGACAAGCGCGTGATCGACATCGGCTGTGGCGGCGGCCTGCTGAGCGAGGGCATGGCCGCGCTGGGAGCGCAGGTCACCGGCATCGACCTGTCGGACAAGGCCTTGTCCGTCGCGCGCCTGCATCTTTACGAGAGCGGGCACGTGATCGACTATCGCCTGATCTCGGCGGAGGCCATGGCCGACGCAGCCCCCGGCAGCTTCGACCACGTCACCTGCCTGGAAATGCTGGAACACGTGCCCGATCCGGCCAGCACGGTGGCTGCCTGCGCCCGCCTGGTCAAGCCCGGCGGGCAGGTGTTCCTGTCCACCCTGAACCGGAATGCCAAAGCCTACCTGATCGCGGTACTCGGCGCGGAGTACCTGCTGCAACTGCTGCCGCGCGGCACCCACGACTACTCGCGTTTCCTCAAGCCGGCGGAACTTGCCCAGCTTTGCCGCAAGGCCGGGCTGGAAGTGCTCGAGATCACCGGACTGCGTTACAACCCGTTTACGCGCGAAGGCGTCGTCGGCGCCGATACCGACATCAATTACCTGCTGCGGGCGCAGCGCAGTGCCTGAAGCCATACTCTTCGACCTCGACGGCACGCTGGCCGACACCGCGCCCGACCTCGGCGGGGCCCTCAATCGCTTGCTGCAGGAACAGGGGCGCGACCCGCTGCCGCTGGAAAAGCTGCGCCCGCATGTCTCTTCGGGCGCGCGCGGCATGATCGGCGCCGGACTCGGCATCACGCCGGCCGACGCCGCCTACCCCGCCCTGCAGCAGCGCTTCCTCGCCATCTACCAGGACGCGCTCTGCGTCGGCACCCGCCTCTTCGCAGGCATGGCCGAACACCTGGCAGAACTGGAAACACGCGAAATTCCCTGGGGCATCGTCACCAACAAATCGCAGCGCTTTGCGATCCCGCTCATGGAAGGCCTCGGCCTTCGGCAGCGCTGCGCCTGCATCGTCTGCGGCGACAGTGCCCGGCGCGCCAAGCCCCATGGCCACCCGATGCATCTGGCCAGCGCGGTGATGGGAATCGCGCCGGGTGCCTGCATCTACGTCGGCGACGACGAGCGGGATGTGATCGCCGGCCGTGTCGTCGGCATGCAGACCGTCGTCGCCGCCTGGGGCTACCTGGGCGACGGCACGCCGCCGGCGCACTGGGGCGCGGATGCCATCGCCGCCTCGCCCGCGGAAATTCTGGGCATCGCCGCGGCAAGGCGCTAGAATCCCGCTTGCAATCCGCGGATCGGACACCATCTGGTCTGCACCATCCAGGGGGCGACATGGCTTCGACATGGGTGACAAAGCATGCAGGGCATACCGAGGATCCGGGTACCTCGTAAATCCATCTGGAAAGCACTAACTGCCAACGACGAGCGTTTCGCTCTAGCCGCTTAATAACCGGCTGGCTTCCGAACTGGCCATCCCGCGGGCCAGGCAGCGCAAGCTGCATCGGAATCATTCAGCGGGATAAGGCCATGCGGAGTCGCGACGCACGGTTCGAAAATCCAGCGAATCGCCTGAAGCCAGCCTGTCCGTCGGCGTGTTGCGGGTCAAATCAAATGACGCGGCTAAGTATGTAGAACTGTATGTGGCGCACTTGTGGACGCGGGTTCAATTCCCGCCGCCTCCACCATTTAACAGGGACCGGACGCATCTCCGATCCCTTGTTTTCGAACAAAAACGGCTCCCGCAAGGGAGCCGTTTTTCCTGGTGCCGGCAACCGGAATCGAACTGGTGACCTACCGCTTACAAGGCGGTTGCTCTACCATCTGAGCTATGCCGGCTCGCCGCGGATTATAGCGGAGCCGATCCGCTATACACTCCGCGTTCACTCCTTCCGCCGTCGCCCATGGTCGCCAGTTCGCCTTCCCGCCAAGCCCTGCACCTGCTGGTCGTCGCCGTATCCGGGGCCGAGGTGGAGCGCCTGCGGCCGGTGCTGGGCAGGTCGGACGAAATCCACCGTGTCGACAGCGCCGACTTTTTGCGCGCGGCGCTTGCCGACCAGCCCTGGGATGCCGTGCTCTATCTTTCCGCGGTGGTCGCGCTGCCGCTGCCGAATGCACTGCGGCAGATAGAAGACGCGGGCCTCGACCTGCCGCTGATCCTGGTCGCCGGCCCCGCGGAGGAATCCTCGCTGCAGCGGGCCATGAAGGCCGGCGCCCGCGACGTGATCGACGCCGACCGGCTGGAACGCTTGCCGCCCGCGATCGAGCGGGAAGTCCGGGAAGCGCGCCATCGCGCCGACCACCGCGCCGCCCTGGACATGCTCAATGAAAGCCAGGCCCGCTTCGACGCGCTGGCCTCCAACCTGCCCGGCATGCTGTTCCACCTTCGTCGCGATGCCGAGGGCGGCTATCGCTTCCTGTTCGTCAGCGAAGGCTGTCAAAAACTGTTCGGCTTCAAGCAGCAGCATCTGCTGGCCTCGGCCGACAAATTGTTCGATGCCTTCGACGGCGAACGGCGCAAGAGCCTGGAAAACGCCCTGCGCGAGTCGGCCGCGCGCGGCGCACTGCTCAACTGGGAAGGCTGCACCCGCGGCCGCACCCGGCAGAAGTGGATCAACCTGCGCTCGACCCCGTATCGTTTCGACAACGGCGTCGTTGAATGGCGCGGCATCGCCAGCAACGTCACCGAGAGCAAGGAGAGCGAAGCCGAGCTGCGCGCATCGCGCCAG
Organism: Sulfuritalea sp.; assembly: GCA_016708585.1. GTDB lineage: Bacteria > Pseudomonadota > Gammaproteobacteria > Burkholderiales > Rhodocyclaceae > Sulfuritalea. The sequence goes on from JADJFK010000006.1 coordinate 239,679, forward strand.
CAGCTGGCCGAGCTGTCCACCCACCTCGAAGCCGCCAAGGAAGAGGAACGCGAGCGGATCTCGCGCGACATCCACGACGAACTCGGCTCGATCCTGGTTTTCCTCAAGATCGAGGCGGCGCAACTGGCCGCCAAGCTGCCGACCGACGCGATGCGCCTGCGCGAAAAGGCGCGCTCGATCGAAACCCTGCTCGACCAGGCGATGAGCACCGCCAGCCGCGTGGCGCGCGAGCTGCGTCCGGGCATCCTCAAGGAATTCGGGCTTCCCGCGGCCATCGAGTGCCAGGCCGAGGACTTCACGCAGCGCTTCGGCATCGCCTGCCGGGTGCAGTGCGACGAGGAGGCGATCGAGCCGGAACCCGATACCTCGCTGGCCCTGTTCCGCATTGCCCAGGAAGCCCTGACCAATGTCGCCAAGCACGCCCACGCATCGCTGGTGGTCATGCGTTTGCGTCGCGAAAGCGGTAACATCCAGCTCGAGATCCGCGACAACGGCCGCGGCATTTCGGAGCTGGACATGCAGAAGCCGAGATCCTTCGGCCTGCGCGGAATTCGGGAAAGGGTATCGAGTCTGGGCGGCAACTTTTCGATCGGACCGGCGGAGCAAGGCGGAACCCACCTGATTCTGCGCGTTCCGGAGTGCGCCGGCGCCGAACCGCCCCGCGAGGAAGAATTGCAAAGCAGGCTGTTCTAGCCGCGGCAAGACACCGCCGGGCGGCAGCCTTCAATAAACCACGCAGCATTTTGACATCCGAAACATGGCCGAAAAGATCCACGTCCTGATTGCCGATGACCATGCCATCGTGCGCCAGGGTCTGAAGCAGATTCTTTCCGAAACCGAGGACCTGCTCGTTACCGGCGAAGCCGACGACGGCGCCGAGGCACTGAGCCTGGCCCGGCAGCAGCCCTGGGACGTGTTCCTGCTCGATGTCTCGATGCCCAACCGCAACGGCATCGATACGCTGAAACAGCTGAAGAAGGAATTTCCGCGCCTGCCGGTGCTGATCCTCAGCATGCATCCGGAGGAGCAATACGCGGTGCGCGCGCTGAAGGCCGGTGCCTCGGGCTACCTGACCAAGCAGAGCGCGCCGGAACTGCTGGTCACCGCGATCCGCCAGGTCGCCTCGGGTCAGAAGTACCTGAGCCCGGCGGTCGCCCAGCAACTGGCCGAGGCGATCTCGGACAACACCGAAAAATCACCGCATGAGCGCATTACCGATCGCGAATACCAGGTGCTGGTGATGATTGCCGCCGGCAAGACCCTGACCCAGGTCGCGGAACAACTCAACCTTGGCGTCGCCACCGTCAGCACCTATCGCGCCCGCCTGCTGGAAAAAATGGGGCTGAAGAGCACGGCGGAGCTTATCCGCTACGGCCTGGAGCATGGGTTGGCGGAGTGATCGGGCCTGCGCCGGGAAACACCGAAGCCGCGTCTTCCTGCACAATAGCGAAAACCTGTTGCCGCCCCGGGCGGACAGCAACCGAATAGCACGGGCCCCGGATCACGGGCCAGACCACCAGAGGAGGAACCGCCATGAAGACCCTTAAAAGACTGCTTGATGAACGCCCCGCACGCGAGGCGCTTTCCGTTTCTCCGGACGACACCGTCTTCGCCGCCCTGGAACTCATGGCGAAACACAACATCGGCGCCGTTCTGGTGATGCGTGACGGGCAGCTTGCGGGCATCTTCAGCGAACGCGACTATGCGCGCAAGATCATCCTGGTCGGCAAGTCGTCCAGGGAAACCATGGTGCGCGAGATCATGACCGAGAAGGTGCTCTACGCCCGGCCCGAACAGACGATCGACGAAGCCATGGTCCTGATGACGGAGAAGCATATCCGCCACCTGCCGGTGCTCGACACGGCCAAGCGCGTGATCGGCATGGTGTCGATCGGCGACGTGGTCAAGGAAACCATTTCGGAACAGGCGTTCCTGATCAAGCAGCTCGAACAATACATCGCCGGCTGAACCGGCCCGATCCGCGCCATGGCCGCCAACGATGCGAGCGATACGCCCGAGGCCGTGCAGGCCCGCCTGGTCGAACTGCGCATCGAGCATCGCGACCTCGACGAGGCCATCAACCGCCTGACGCTGGCGCCGCCGGATGACCAGTTGATGCTGCGGCGCCTGAAGAAGCGCAAGCTGCTGATCAAGGACCGCATCTCGCAAATCGAGCGCATGCTCGACCCCGATCCGGACGAATACGCATGACATATAACTTTGACACCCTCGCCCTGCATGCCGGGCAGGTTCCCGACGAAACCTTCGGCGCCCGGGCGGCGCCGATCTACCTGACCACCTCGTTTGTCTTCAAGGATTCCGACCAGGCCGCCGCGCTGTTCAACATGGAGCGCGCCGGCCACGTCTATTCGCGCATTTCCAACCCGACCAATGCGGTGCTGGAAGAGCGCATCGCGGCGCTGGAAGGTGGCGTCGGCGCGATCGCGGTGGCCTCGGGCCAGGCCGCGCTGCACCTGGCCATCGCCACCCTGATGGGTGCCGGCGGCCACATCGTCGCCAGCCGTTCGCTCTACGGCGGCTCGCACAACCTGCTCGACTACACCCTGCCGCGTTTCGGCATCACCACCACCTTCGTCGATCCGCGCGACCTCGGCGCATGGCGCGCGGCGATCCGTCCCGAAACCCGGCTGCTGTTCGGCGAAACCCTGGGCAATCCCGGCCTCGACGTGCTGAACATTCCCGAGGTGGCTGCGCTGGCCCACGAACACGGCCTGCCGCTGCTGGTGGACAGCACCTTCACCACGCCCTGGCTGATGCGTCCCTTCGATCACGGCGCCGACCTGATCTTCCATTCCGCGACCAAGTTCCTCGGCGGCCACGGCGTCGCCATCGGCGGTCTGCTGGTCGATGGCGGCACGTTCGACTGGGACAAGTCCGGCAAATTTCCGACCTTGACCGAACCTTACGAGGGCTTTCACGGCATGGATTTCAGCGAGGAATCGACCGTCGCCGCCTTCCTGCTGCGCGCGCGCCGCGAGGGCCTGCGCGACTTCGGCGCCTGCATGAGCCCCCTCACCGCCTTCCAGTTGCTGCAGGGCGTGGAGACCCTGCCGCTGCGCATGGAACGCCACATCGCCAACACGCGCCAGGCCGTCGCGCACCTGGTGGCGAGCGAGGCCGTGGCCGGCGTCGCCTATCCCGAACTGGAGAACCATCCCGACCACGCGCTGGCGCAGAAGCTGCTGCCGCGCGGCGCCGGCTCGGTGTTCAGCTTTACGTTGAAGGGGGGAAGGCCGGCAGGCCGCAAGTTCATCGAGGCGCTGCGCGTGTTCTCGCACCTGGCCAACGTCGGCGACGCCAAATCGCTGGTGATCCATCCGGCATCGACCACGCATTTCCGCATGTCGGACGCCGCGCTGGTGGCCGCCGGCATCCATCCCGGCACCATCCGCCTGTCGATCGGCCTCGAAGATGGCGGCGACCTGCTCGAAGACCTCGATCGCGGCCTCGCTGCCGCAGCGAAAGCCTGATCCCGTGCAGATCGAACTCAACGGCCAGGCCGCCTACGCCTACACCGGCGGCAAGCCCTTCGACGCCGCCCTGCCCTGCGTCGTGTTCATCCACGGCGCGCAGAACGACCATAGCGTCTGGGGCTTGCAGAGCCGCTGGTTCGCCCATCACGGCTTCGGCGTGCTGGCGGTCGATCTGCCCGGCCATGGCCGCAGCGCGGGCAAGCCGCTGCCGTCGATCGAAGACCTGGCCGACTGGATCGAGTTGCTGCTGGAGAAAGTCGGCGCCGGCGACACGGCAAAAAACGTCTCGCTCGTCGGTCACAGCATGGGTTCGCTGACCGCCCTGGAATGCGCGGCGCGCCACCCGGCCCGCATCGCGCGCATCGCCCTGGTCGGCACCGCCGTGCCGATGCCGGTCTCGGATGCACTGCTGGGCGCGGCCCGCGACAAGGAGCCCAAGGCGATCGGCATGATCAACACCTGGTCGCACTCGCCGCGCGGCACCGTCGGCGGCAACACCGTGCCCGGCATGTGGCTGCTGGGCGTTTCGCGCCGCCTCATGGAACGCCAGCAGCCCGGCGTGCTGCACAACGACCTGGCGGCCTGCAACGCCTACACGCATGGCATGGACGCCGCCGCCGCGCTGGCCTGTCCGGCGCTGATCATCAGCGGCAGCAAGGACATGATGACCCACCCCAAGGCGGCGACGAAACTCGCCGCCGCCATCAAGGACGCCAGGAGCGTCAGCCTCGACGGCGCCGGCCATGCGCTGATGGCAGAACAGCCCGACGCAGTGCTCGACGCCTTGCGCAGCTTCATCGCCTGAAGCCCTTGGAAGCCCAGCAGCCGCCGTTTCCGGTCGTGCGCAGCGGCCTGCCGCTTTCCGCACCCTTCGACTGGCTGCGGCGCGGCGCCGCCGACCTCAAGACCTGCGGTTTTGCCAGCCTGTTCTACGGCCTGTGCTTTGCCGGCACCGGCATCCTTCTGCTGCTGGCCTTCCGCCATGCCGTGCAGCTGGTCACCGCCGTCACCACCGGCTTCATGCTGGTCGGCCCGTTTTTCGCCATCGGCCTCTACGAGCTGTCGCGCCGGCGCGAAGCCGGTGAAGCGCTTGACCTGGCGGCGACGCTGGCGGTGTGGCGGCGCAACCTCGCCGCCATCGGCATCTACTCGCTGATCCTGATCGTGCTCTACCTGGTCTGGGCGCGCGCCTCGCTGGTCATGTTCGCGCTGTTCTACCAGGGCGGCATGCCGACCCTTGAAAGCTTCATGGCGCAGATCCTGCGGTTCGACAACCTCGAATTCCTGCTGGCCTACCTGGTGGTCGGCGCCATCTTTGCGTCGCTGGTATTTGCCTTTTCGGTGGTCTCGATTCCCCTGATGCTGGATCGCAACCAGGATGCCGTCACCGCAATGCTGGCCAGCTTCCTCGCGCTGGTGCGCAACCTGCCGATGATGCTGGTCTGGGCCGCGCTGATCGTCGCGCTGACGGCAGTCGGTGTCGCCACCGCCTTCATCGGCCTGGTCTTCCTGATGCCGCTGGTGGGCCATGCCACCTGGCATGCCTACCGCGCGCTGATCGATCCGCTGCCGGCATGAGCCATCGCAAGAACGTGGCGCTGCTCGCCGCAGCGCAGGCCCTGCTGCTGACCAACGGCATCATGCTGATTTCGATCAACGGCCTGCTCGGCCTGCAACTCGCCGCCGACAAGCGCCTGGCTACCCTGCCGATCACCACCTATGTCATCGGCGGCGCGCTGGCGACACTGCCCGCCGCTTTCTTCATGAAGCGCTTCGGCCGCCGTGCCGGTTTCATGCTCGGCGCCGGCATCGGCATGCTCGGCGCGGCGATCTCGGCGTTCGCGGTCGGCATCGGCAGCTTCTGGCTGCTCTGCTTCGGCACCGTGTTCGCCGGCATCTACAACGCCTTCGGCCAGCAATACCGCTTCGCCGCGGCCGATGCCGCGCCGCTCGACTGGAAGGGCAAGGCGATTTCGCTGACGCTGGCCGGCGGCATCATCGGCGGCGTGATCGGCCCGGAAGTCGGCAAGTTGACGCGCACCCTGCTGGAACCGACCTACCTCGCCAGCTACGCCGCGCTGATCGGCTTCGCCGCCGTATCCATGCTGATCGCCAGCCGGCTGGACATTCCGCCGCTGTCGGTCGCCGACCAAAAGGCCGTCGGCCGCCCCCTGCACCGGATCGCGCGCCAGCCCGCCTTCGTCGTCGCCGTGCTGGCCGCCGCCTGCGGCTACGGCGTGATGAACCTGCTGATGACGGCGACGCCGCTGGCCATGGACATCTGCGGCCTGCCCTTTGCCGATACCGCCTTCATCCTGCAGTGGCACGTCATCGGCATGTTCGCGCCGTCCTTCTTCACCGGCGACCTGATCAAGCGTTTCGGCGTGCTCACCATCCTCGGCGTCGGCGCCGCGCTGATGTTCCTCTGCATCGGCATCGCGCTCTCCGGCGTTACGCTGATGCACTTCTGGTGGGCGCTGGTGCTGCTCGGCATCGGCTGGAACTTCCTGTTCATCGGCGGCACCACGCTGCTCACCGAAACCTATCGCCCCGAGGAAAAGGCCAAGGTGCAGGGCACCAACGATTTCCTCGTGCTCGGCGTGCAGGGCCTCACCTCGCTGTCATCGGGCGTACTGGTCACCAGCACCGGCTGGGCCAGCCTCAACACCTACGCCCTGCCCATCGTCGCCATGACCGCGCTGGCGACCGCGCTGTTCTGGTTCCATCGGCGGTCGGCGCGCGACGGCCTCGCCTGAGCGGCGGGCGGGATCGCCGTATCGCGGGCGCCGACTTTTTACCGTATCCGGCACTGAAACTCCCGGAAACGCCACCCGCCGCCGGGGGCAAAGCGCCCCGGAAAGATAGAATGTCAGCCTTTTCGCCACCGCCCGCGGCGATACGGCAATGCGACTCACCGAACTCAAACTCCCGCTCGACCACTCGGGCGACGACTTGCGCAACGCGATCCTGAAACGACTGGCGATCGCGGCGGACGAGCTCGTCGGCTACACGATCTTCCGCCGCGGCCACGACGCGCGCAAACCGTCGGCGATCGCTTTCATCTACACGCTGGATGTCGAGGTGAACAACGAGGCAGCGATACTCAAACGGCTGCGCGGCGACCGCCATGTCGGGCCGACGCCGGATACCTCCTACCGCTTCGTGGCCCGGGCGCCGGCCACCGCCCTGCCGGCGCGACCGGTGGTGATCGGCAGCGGCCCCTGTGGCCTGTTCGCCGGGCTGATCCTGGCGCAGATGGGTTTTCGCCCGCTGATCCTGGAACGCGGCAAGGCGGTGCGCGAACGCACCCAGGACACATGGGGGCTGTGGCGCAAGGGCCAGCTCAACCCGGAATCGAACGTGCAGTTCGGCGAAGGCGGCGCCGGCACCTTCTCCGACGGCAAGCTCTACAGCCAGATCAAGGATCCGGCGTTTCGCGGGCGCAAGGTGCTGACGGAATTCGTCAAGGCCGGCGCTCCGGCCGAAATTCTTTACGTCAGCAAGCCGCACATCGGCACCTTCAAGCTGGTGACCATGGTGGAGAACATGCGCGCCGAAATCGAGGCGCTGGGCGGCGAAATCCGCTTCGGCAGCCGGGTCGAGGAGATCGACATCGACAAGGGACAGGTGCGCGGCCTGCGCCTGGCCGGCGGTGAATTCATCGCCGCGACGCACGTCGTGCTGGCGGTCGGCCACAGCGCGCGCGACACCTTCGGGATGCTCCATGCGCGCGGCGTGCAGGTCGAAGCCAAGCCGTTTTCGATCGGCGTGCGCATCGAGCATCCGCAGTCATTGATCGATCGCGCCCGCTTCGGCCCCAACGCCGGCAACCCGCTGCTTGGTGCGGCCGATTACAAGCTGGTGCACCACTGCACGAACGGCCGCTCGGCCTACAGCTTCTGCATGTGCCCGGGCGGCACGGTGGTGGCGGCCACCTCGGAGCCGGGCCGCGTCGTCACCAACGGCATGAGCCAGTATTCGCGCAACGAACGCAACGCCAACAGCGCCATCGTGGTCGGCATCACTCCGGCCGACTTCCCCGGCGGCGGCACCGACCCGCTGGCCGGCATTGCCTTCCAGCGCCATTGGGAAAGCCTCGCCTTCGAGGCCGGTGGCGGCGATTACAAGGCCCCGGCGCAGCGCGTCGGCGATTTCCTTGCCGGACGGGCGTCGACCGGACTTGGCGCGGTGTTGCCCTCCTATACGCCCGGCGTGCGCATGACCGATCTGGCGCTGTGCCTGCCGGATTACGTGGTCGCGGCGCTGCGCGAATCGCTGCCGGCCTTCGGCCGCGAGATCGCCGGCTTCGCCATGGACGACGCGCTGCTGACCGGCGTCGAAACGCGCACCTCGTCGCCGCTGCGCATCACCCGCGACGAGAGCTTCCAGAGCCTGAATACGCGGGGGCTGTATCCCGCCGGCGAAGGCGCCGGCTACGCCGGCGGGATTCTTTCGGCGGCGGTGGATGGCATCAAGGTCGCCGAGGCCGTGGCGCTCAGCCTGGTCGCGGCGGCCGGCAAGGCGTCATAGCCACTCCAGTTCCCAGCGCACGCAGGGATCGAGCGCGGCCACGGCACGCGCGGCAAAGGCGTTCAGCGCCTCCCGGTTGCCGGCGTCGCGGCCCTTGAGCCAACCCGCAATCGGGCCTTGCGGATGGAAGTTCCATTCCGTGGGCGCAACGATGAAGTAATCGGCGATGCGCTCGCCGTCGAGTGCGATCTCGTGCATCAGCAGCCCGCGCGCCGTTTCGACCAGCGCACGGCCGCGTCCGGACGCCGCTTGCGCCGCGCTCGCCGTGCCGCCGGCGCCGACTTTTTCGCGGCCGTGCGCCCAGTCCCGCAGTTCGTCCAGGCGCGCCAGCCAGCGCGCGGCGAAGGCAGATCCGGCAGCCACGTCCGGGCGCCGTGCGATGGCGCCGGTTTCGGCGGCCCGACCTTGCCATTGCGGCCGCGCGCAAAACCCGGCATCGAGTTGCGGCCACGGCCGCAGCGATGACGTGGCATCCAGCCACGGCAGCAGACAGCCCTGAGATGGCACGGCGTCTTCCATTTCCACGAGCCGCCGGCGAAGCGTCGCAATGCGTTCACCATCCAGAAAGTCCGCGACGGCATCGCGCTGCCCGTCGGCGATGCCGCGTCCAAGCCGGGCGAACTCCTCGGGGTCGGCAGGCAGGCCCAGCAAGGGCGGCAGGTCGAGCAGCCAGCGCCAGAGATGTTCGCGCGTAACCTCGGCCCGGACCGCCGGATCGAGATGCGCCGCGCATTCCCGGCCGCGCGCCGCGGCCAGCGCCAGTTCCGCCGCACGCCCCTGCGCCTTGCCGCACAGCGCAAACAACAGCGGTACCAGCTTCACGGCCGAGTCGGCTTCCCGACCGCGCAGGAACTCGGCGACCCGCGGGCGTTCGCTGGCAACGTCGACGGCGGCGACCCGCCCGGCTTCGACGGCCAGCCGCAGCCGCACGCAGCCGGGATCGACGGCCCCACTCATGCCAGCGGCAAACGCAGGGTGAACAGCGCACCGCCCCTGGGATGGTTGTCCGCCGCAAGCTTGCCGCCATGGCGCTCGACGATGCCGTAGCTGATCGCCAGGCCGAGCCCGGTACCGCGCCCGACCGGTTTGGTGGTGAAGAAGGGGTCGAAAAGCTTGTCGAGGTTGGCGGCCGGGATCCCCGGGCCGCTGTCGCGAAACTCGATCAGCGCCTGCCCGTCTTCGCTGCGCCCGGTGATTTCCAGCCGCCGCTCGCGGGCGTTTTCCGTGGCATCGGCGGCATTCTGCACCAGGTTCATGACCACCTGCTGCACCTGCCCCGGCGAACCGAGAACGTCGAGCGCGGGTGGCAGGTTCAGTTTGACCTCGAACTGGTTTGCCGTGGCCTTGCCCACCCACTGCACCGCGCGTTCGATGACCTCGACCAGGTCGAAGGGGCGCCGCTCGTCGCGATCGGGGGCCGAGAAGCGCTTGAGGGCATCGACGATGTCGCGCGTGCGCTCGGCGCCTTCGACCGTACCGTCGATCAGCGAGGGCAGATCGTCGAGCAGGCGGTCGATGCGCAATTCGCCGCGCAGGGCTTCGCGCTCCTGGCGCGGCATGTCGCCGTGAATCGCGGCGAGATAGCGTTCCAGCCGTTCGGCATAGCGTTTCATGGCCAGCGTGTTGCCGTAGACGAAGCTGATCGGATTGTTGAGTTCGTGCGCGACGCCGGCAACGAGGCGGCCCAGCGAAGCCATTTTTTCGGAATGGATCAGCTGCTGCTGGGTGGTCTTGAGGTCCTCGTGGGCGCGCCGCAGCGCCTGGTAGGCGCGGCGCAGTTCGCCCACGGGACGGCCGGTGATGACCAGGCCGAGCATCTTGCCGACGCCGTTGTAGCGCGGCGTGCAGTTGAGCGATACCGGGATGGCGCTGCCGTTGGCGGCCTTCAGCTGCATCTCGACATCTTCCACCGCCTGCCCGCCCAGGTCGGCGAAGAGTCGTCCGGCACGCTGGCGCGACTCGTCGTCGGCGAACAGGTCGAACACCGGACGTCCGTGCAGCGAGTCGGCGTCGACGCCCAGCAGCGAGGCCAGCGCGGCATTCACGCTCTCGATCACGCCGGCACGGCTGCAGACGATCAACAGGTCCGACATCGAGGTCAGCACCGAGGAAATGAACTGCTGGGTGTCCTCCAGCGTCGCGTTCTTTTCCTCCAGCGCGACTTCGTACTGCAGCAGGTCGTTATAGACCTCGTCCATCTTGCGGATCACGTCGAGCCAGATGCCGTCCTCTGCCGAAGCCCCCGCGGCCGCGGCAAGCATCTCGACCGTGAGTGCCGAACGCGGCTCCTCCGGCTTGGCGCCCGCCGCAATGCCCGACCCTGATAAGGATTCGTCGTCCATCACCGCACTGTACCCCACGCCGGGTCAGCCGGCCCATGGCCACGCATCGCGCCGGGCTTCAGTCTTCCTTGACCCCGAAACGCGCAACGAAGTCAGCCGGAGCGAGCGCCGGGCCCTTGTAGTCCGCCTGCATGAAGTCGCAGCGCAGTTCCTTGAGCCGGGCCGCCGCCGCATCGTCGGCGACGCCGACAGCGACCACGGCAAGCCTCAGGTGATGGGCAAGTTCGATGATCGACTGCAGGATGCGCTCCGACTTCAACCCGGCGGCGATGTCGCTTCCCGCCGCAACATCGATCTTGATTTCCTGGAATGGCAGGGTCGCCAGCCAGAACAGCGATGAAAATGCCATGCCCGGATCGTCGATCGACAGCTTCACGCCGAGTTCCTTCAGGCGGCCGAGAGTCGTCCGCGTCGCCGGCTCCGCACCGAGTACCGAGGTCTCGCCGATCTCGAGGATCAGCGTACCCGGCCGCCTGCTCCAGGTGCCGAGTGCGCGCTCGACGACTTCGATGAGTTCGGGGTGCCGCAACACGCGCGCCGGCAACTTGACGCCGACCCGCAGATCCAGCCCGGCACTGTAGCGGAACTCGGAGATGTTGCGCAGCGCCCGGTTCAGTATCGAGGAGACCAGCTGGATGACCACGTCGGCCGACTCCGCCGCGACGAACGCATCCAGCGCGGGAATCATGCCGAGCGCCGGATCGCGCCAGCGCAGCAGGCCTTCCGCCCCCATCACCTGGCCCAGCCGCAAATCATATTGCGGCTGGAAAATCAGGTTGATCGCATCTTCGGCGACGGCGCTGCGCAAACGGTTTTCGTACAGAAGCCTGGATGCCGCAAGGTGGTCACGGTCCTCGCCGTAGTCGGCGATGCTGCCGTCCAGGGCGCGGGCCAGGGCACAGGCGCTCTTGGCGCGCTGCAGTAGGGTTTCCGCCTCCTCCCCATGCTCCGGAAACATGGCGATTCCGATCGCGGGACTGGCATAGATTTCGTCCTCGCCGATCCAGAACGGGGTATTCAGCGCCCGCAGCGACTTGGTCGCCGCCAGCATCGCCACGGCGGGACCATCGACGATGGAGAGGACGCAGGCAAAATCGTCCCGGCCCAGCTCGCCGAGCAGATCGTCCGGACGCAGCACGTCGGCACGCAACAATCCCGCGACGCGCGCGCGCACCGAATCGCCCACCTGGTAGCCCCACACCGCGTCGATGCGGCCGACCACGCCGCATTCGATGAGCAGCACGGCAAGATGTCCGCCGTCGGCCCGGCGTTCCGCGACCCGCGCCCGCAGCGCATCGATGAAAGGCACGGCGGCCGCAGCTTCGCCGCCGGGCGCAGCCGTCGAGACCGGATCGGCCTCGCTCACAGGAACAACTCTCTGGGGTCGATTTCGACGGAACCGTACTCCAGGGAGCGCTGGATACGGTAGGGTTCGTCGGGCCTGACCTTGGGTTCCTTCATCAGGTCAAGCATCTTGTAGGGTCGCATCGGGTTGCCGTTCATGTCCTTGACGACCATGATGCGCGGCTGCATGCGCCGCACCATGTTCTGGGCGATCACGACGGCAACCTCGCCGCTGTTCAGCTCGACCACGCAGCCGACCGGGAAGACGCCGACGCACTGGATGAACTGCTCGACCAGGGCCGGGTGGAACTGCCGGCCGCGCTCCTTGTAGATCGTGCTCAGCGCGTTGGCCGGCGAAAGGCCCTGGCCAAGCGGCTTCGGCGCGGTCAGCGTGTCGAAGGTATCGACGATCGCGGCGATCAGTCCGGGAAATGCAATGGCATCCCCCTTGAGGCCGCGCGGATAACCGGCACCGTCGTAACGCTCGTGGTGCAGCGATGCAAGCCCGGGCAGTTCCGGCGGCAGGCCCGGCGTATCGCTGAGGATGCGCACCGAATTGATCACGTGCGTCTTGTAGATCTCCATTTCCGCATCATCGCTCGGCCCGCGCGCGGCAAGTTCGGGCGGCAGCTTGAGCTTGCCGACGTCCTGCAGCAGTCCCAGCATGCCGAGGATCTCAAGCCGGTCCGGCGGCAGCTGCAGGAAGCGGCCGAAGATGGTCATCATCACCGAAACTTCAGCGGCCCGGCTCAGGGTCGTACCGCTCTTTTCCTGCAGCTTGATCAGCAGCGCCATCGCATCCGGATTGCGCACGACGCTGGCGGTGATCTGCGCCACGGCCTCGTGCGAGCGCGAACTGTCGATGGTGTTCCCGGTTTCCACCACGCGCGAGATCTCGCCGAGAACGACGGACGTATTGCTGAAGGCCTTCTGCGCCACCGGCAATTCGTGCTCGACGCTCGCCGCATCCCGGTACACCGTGGTGCCGCGAACTTTCGCGATGTCTTCGGCGGTGACCTTGGCGACGTCCTGCACCACGGCCTTCTCGGGGTCCACGAAGACATGCTTGCAGTATTTCCGCAGGACCTCGAGCTGCTTGTCCTTTTGCAGCACGAAGCCCTGAAAGGCAAACGGCGTTTCCGTCCATGGCCTGTCCAGCTTGGAAATGAACATGCCGAAGGCCAGTTTTTCGACAGGTACTTCTAGGAGTTCCATGCGGATACGCGGCTTTCAGAAAAGTGGCACTATTTTCACGTCTAAACGAAAAAACATCAAGCTGCGGAGCCGCCATGCCAGCCGCTTTTCGGCGCCCTTGCCGCAGGTGCGAAGCTTAACCCGAATCCACCCGGGTCCGGCACAAACCGGCGCGGCGAACATGACCTTTTTGGCGTGACGGGATTCACTTCGCTGGTCGATTTTCCACCCGCGCGCCGATGGCCTCAGTGCACCGTACACACCATGCAGGGGTCGAAACTGCGCACGACGTGGTGGATGATCGCCGGCAGCGGCGCCGCGGCGTCGGCCGGCAGGCCCGCCAGCGCCTGTTCCAGCGCGCCCGGCGTACCCGCGCCATCGCGCGGCGAGAAGTTCCAGGTGGTCGGCGCGATGATCTGGTAGTTGTGGATGCGACCGCGGCGCACGGTCAGCCAGTGGCCGAGCGAGCCGCGCGCGGCTTCGACGAGGCCGACGCCGGCCGTCTCGTCCGCGAGCTGGGACGTGATGCACCAGGGCTGGCCCGGCGCCAGTTCGCCGAGCCAGTGCTCCATGGCGGGCAGCACCAGCGCCAGTTCCAGCAGGCGCGCCACCACGCGCGCGGCGACGCTGGCGCCGCTGCCGGCAACCATGTCGCGGGCCAGCGCATGGCCGGCCACCACCTGGCGCGCCAGGGCGCCGGTTTCGACCACCTGTCCGGCCAGGCGCGGCGCCTTGCACCAGGAATAGGCGCCCTCCTTCGCCGCCACCGGCAGCGTGCTGCCCGCGGCCGGATGCTGCGGCAACCCGGCCGCGGCGTACCAGGCATGGCTGGTGTCTTCGCTGATGCCGGCGATGTCGAGCGGCAGCGCGCCCCCATGCCACAGCCCCGCCGGAAACAGGCGCCGGTCCTGCTCCTGATAGCAGCCGTAGCTCATGAAGCGATCGCTGCCGCGCCCGACCTGCCAGAGGTCGAGGTCCGCGGCGATGTCGAGAAAGGTGCGCAGGTCGCCGCCGCCCGCCTGTGCGCGCCAGGCATCGAGTTGTTGGCGGCTGGCGATGGCGGCGACATCTTCGAGCCTGGCGCCGAAGGTCACCCGTTCGAGGAAACCGCGGAATTCGCGCAGGCTGCGCTGCAGGCGGAATAGCTCCGAGCTTTGCAGCGGCCGCGTCGAGCCGCCCGGCTGCACTGCCAGCGTATGCGGCCATTTGCCGGCGAGCAGGCCCATCATCTGCATGAAGCGCGCGCGTGCCGGCAGCACCTCGTTGGGCGCGCTGCCCGCGGTGGCGCGAAAGCGCTGCGCCGCGCCGTGGTACCAGCGCCGACTTTTGTATTCCTCGCGCGCGAAGTCGGGCATGAAGAACAGGTAGAAGTGCGTCAGGTGGTCCGCCAGGTTCTCCACCGCCAGGGTCAGGTTGGCCGCCAGGCGGCCATTGGGCGGCGGCGTGGCGCCCGCGGCATCGGCCAGTGCCAGGGCGGCGGCCGCCGACTGGGCGACCGAGCAGATGCCGCAGATGCGCGGCACCAGCACCAGCGCATCGGCCGGCAGCTTGCCTTGCAGGATCTGCTCGAAGCCGCGATACAGCGGCGAGTTCACGTAGGCCGCGGCCACCCGTCCGTCGTCGATGTCGAGCGTGATTTCGAGATCGCCTTCGACACGGTTGAAGGGGCCGACGACGCGCCGCGTGCTCATCTTTTCGTCCGCTTTACCGTGGGAGCGCGCAGGAGGTGGTCGGAATGCGCGTTTTCGCGCACCCGCTGCGGCGTCGCCGACTTGGACAGGGCCGCCAGCGCGATGAACCAGGCCTTGGGCATGTCGGCGGGCAGGCCGAGCGGGATGCCGGCCACCTTCGGCGTGGTCTCGAAGGCGTGGCCGGGCTCCTCGAAGCCGGGCTCGGTGCAGCGGATGCAGGCGTAGCCGCCGCGCAGGCAGGAGCCCTCGCCGTTCCACAGGCGCTGGTTGCAGTCGGCATGGGCCTGGGTCCCCTTGCAGCCGAGCTGCTCCATCAGACAGCCCTGCTCCGAATGCCGCGAGGCGCTGGCCTTGAACTCGTAGTACTCGTTGCGCGGGCAGCCGTGGTGCACCAGCTGGTCGGCATAAAAGCGCGGCCGCCCCAGGTCGTCGAGTTGCGCCGCGCCGAGGCGGCCATGGGCCAGCATCGCCAGGGTTTCGGTGATCCAGTCGGGATGCGGCGGACAGCCGGCGACGTTGATCACCGGCAGTCCGGCGGCGTCGCGGAATCCCGGCCCGAGCAGGCCGCCCGCGGCCTCGCCGTCGTACTGCAGGCCGCAGGCATCGGTGGGGTTCACGCCCGCCGCCGTGATGCCGCCCCAGGCCGAACAACTGCCGATGGCGACGACGTGCCGCGCCCGCGCGGCGATCTGCCGCACCCAGTCGATCATCGGCTGCGCGCCGCCGCCGAAGCGGTGGAAGCCGCCGCTGCCCAGCGGCCCGCGCAGCAGCGAACCCTCGATGCAGAGGACATCGACCCGGGTACGGCCGTCGGCGCACCGCGCGATCAGATCACGCGCCTCGTCGACGCCGCTCTCGGACAGGCTCGGATGCCAGAGCAGCTCGATGCCCTCGGCGGCCAGTTCGCGGAACAGGGAGCCATGTTCGCTACCCAGCCACGACAGGGTGCAGCCGCCGCAACCGCCGGACTGCAGCCAGAGCAGGTTCATGCCTCACCGCCGGCGAGGCCGAGACGCGCCAGCTTCATGCGCAGGCCGACCCGCGTCAGCCCGAGTTCCTCGGCGACGCGAGTCTTGTTGCCCTTGTGGCGGCGCATGGTGGCGGTGAGCACCTGTCCCTCGAAATGGTCCACCAGTTCCTTCAGGCTGGCGCCGGCCGGGTCGAAGTCCGGCAGTTCCGCATGGCGGCGCCAGGGCGCACGCCGCAGCGCAGGCGAGAAGGCATCGGCCTCGACCGGATCCGAGTCGGCCAGCGCCAGCGCGCGCATCACCTCGTTCTGCAGCTCGCGCACGTTGCCCGGCCAGTCATGGGCGCACAGGGCCTTCAATGCTGCGTCCGAAAATCGCCGTCCCGCCGGCGCCGACTCCTTGAACAGCGCGCCGACGATCAGCGGGATGTCCTGCGGCCGCTCGCGCAGCGGCGGCATGTGCAGGCCGATGCCGGCGATGCGGTAGTAGAGGTCGCGGCGGAAGCGGCCGCTGGCGACATCGGCCTCGAGGTCGCGGTTGGTCGCGGCGATGATCCTCACGTCCACCGGCACCGAGCGCGCGCTGCCTACCGGGCGGATCTCGCCTTCCTGCAGGGCGCGCAGCAGCTTGACCTGGAAGGCCGGCGAGGTGTCGCCGATCTCGTCGAGGAACAGCGTGCCGCCGTCGGCCTGCTGGAACAGGCCGATGCGGTCCTCATGGGCCCCGGTGAAGGCGCCCTTCTTGTGGCCGAAGAGTTCGGCTTCGAGCAGGGTATCGGGCAAGGCGCCGCAGTTCTCGACGACGAAGGCGCGCTGGGCGCGCTCGCTGGAAAAGTGGATCGCGCGCGCCAGCAGTTCCTTGCCGGTGCCCGATTCGCCGGTGACCAGCACCGACAGCTCGTGCCCGGCGATCTTCTGCGCCAGGGCGCAGACGGCGTTGAGCGGGCTGTCGGCGGCGCGGCTGAGCCGGTCGAAGCCCGAGCGCGCCATGAGCCTGCCGCGCCGGCTGGCGACCCGCTGCACCATCTGTTCCGGGCTGTCGCGCAGGTCCAGCAACAGGCGCTGGTTCTCCTGCTGCAGGCGCCACAGCTCGGCGGCGCTCTTCAGCGTCAGCACGAGCTGTTCCGGGTGCCAGGGCTTGAGCAGGTATTGCCAGATGCCGGCCTGGTTGATGCCGGCGATGATGTCCTCGGCATCGGTGTAGCCGGAAAGGATCAGGCGCACGGTGTCGGGCCACTGGTCGCGCACGCGACGCAGGAATTCGACGCCCTGGGTGCCCGGCATGCGCTGGTCGGACAGCACGATATGCACGAACTCGCGCGCCATGATCGTCTCGCCCTCCTCGGCCGACTGCGCGGTGAACACCGTGAAGTCTTCTTCCAGCGTGCGGCGCAGGGTCTCCAGCGAGCGCGGTTCGTCGTCGACCACTAGAACCGTCAGGGGAGCGCGGGGTTTCACGCCGGAATCTTCCAGTTCAGGTCGCGATGGCGCGCCAGGTGGCGCGGCGTCCACGAGGCCGGCGACTTGCGCACGAAATGGTGGCGCGCGACGTGGTAGCTGGGATCGAAGCCGTAGAAATTGCGCCGCATGTGCGCCAGTTCCTCGGCGCGATAGGCGGCCAGCGACTTTTGCGCCTCATCGCTTACTCTTCGCTCTCGTTTGGCGGCGAGCAAGACATCGATGTCGGGGCTCGCGGCGAGTTCCGCGGCGCGGCGGGCCACGTCGATGCGAAAGGCTTGCGGGTCAGCGGCGAGGCAGGCATCGGAAAAGCCGATGGCCACGGCCTGCCGCGCCGTCAGCGGCTGGCGATTCTTCATGATGTCGCGCGCGGCCTGCGCGCCGACCCGGCGCGGCAGCAGGTAGGTCCAGTATTCCGAGCCATACAGGTTGCCCATATTCTTGTAGTGCGGGTTCTGCAGCACGCCGTCGCGCACCCAGACCCGGTCCGCCGCGCGCGCCAGGAAGCAGCCGCCGGCGCCCGCATTGCCGCCCAGCGCGGCGACGGTGATCCGGTCGCCGGTTTCGATCAGTTCCAGCGCAAGGTCGTTCATCGCATTTATGTTGTTCCAGGATTCGTCGGCCGGCGAACCGTCGTCGAGGCTCGCCGCCTCGATCACGTTGAGGTGGATGCCATTGGACCAGAAGTCTGCCCCCCCGAGCAAGACCAGTACCTTGACCGGTCGCTGCTTCGCCCAGGCCAGCGCGGCACGCAGGCGCACGCACTGGACGGTAGACATGGCGCCGTTGTAGAACTCGAAGTGGAGGAAGCCAACGCCGGCGGATTCCTCATAGGCGATGTCCTGCCAGGTCGCGTGGTCGACGCGCCACCAGGTATCGAGCTTCGCCTCCGGCAGCGCCGCAGCCTCCCCGGCAAACACCAGCGTAGCAGGCAGCTTGATGCCGTCCGGGCGCTTGACATGGCCGATCCAGACCGCGCCATCGACGGTGCGCCGCAACAGCGCCGTCTCGCGCCGGGCGACGACCTCGCCCGCCGTACCGCCGGCGCCGACTTCTTCGCGCCAGGCATCGAAAATGTGGCAGGGCTGGCCGAACAGGGCATCGGCGACGCCGGGAAAGCCGTCGGCGGCATCGACCTTGCGCAGCACGGTCGCCGTGTCATCGCGCTGCCAGTCGATGGCGCGGTCGGCCTGCTTCATCAAGGCCCGCAGCCGGCCCCGCGCATCCGGCCACGCGGCGAGCGGCGTCGGGCTCCGGCCGGCAGCGACCTTGTCGACGGCGGCCAGCACCGCCGTGGTCGCCGCCTGTGTCACCTCGTTGCGGTAGATGCTGGACTTCTTCGCCGCGCGCAGCGGGAATTCGGCCGTGGCCCAGACCGGCCCGGCATCCATTTCGGCCTCGGCCTGCAACACCGTGACGCCCCACTCCGCCGTGCCTTCCTGCAAGGCCCAGTCCAGTGCCGAGGGGCCGCGGTCGCCGACGATGCCCGGATGCACGACGAGGCAGACATGGCGCTTCCAGATCGACTCGGGAATCGCGCGGCGCAGGTAGGGCGCGACGATCAGGTCCGGCCGGAACAGCGCCACGGCTTCCTCGGCGACGCTGTCCGCGATGTCGAACTCGATCGAGATTTCATGGCCGCGTTCCTGCAGCGCCGCCCCCAGGCGCTGGGTCAGGCTGTTGAAGGCGTGGGTCAGGAGCAGGATCCGCATCGGCAGACCATCAGCAAATGCGGGGTAGCTGGTCGCCCGCCAGCCAGTCGACGATGCGCTTGCCGCCGAAGGCCGTAGTCATCTGAACGAAATGATGGTCGTCGGCGATGACCTCGCCGATCCGCACCGTGCCGCGCCCCAGCGGATGGGCGCGCATGGCGGCGAGGAGCCGCTCGACATCGGCGCCGGCGCAAATGGCGATCAGCTTGCCTTCGTTGGCGACATAGAGCGGATCGAGGCCGAGGAATTCGCAGGCGGCGGCGACCACCGGCTTCACCGGTATCGCCTGCTCGTGGAGCATCATGCCGACGCCGGACTGCGTGGCGATCTCGTTGAGCGTGGCGGCCAGGCCGCCGCGGGTCGGATCGCGCAGGCAGCGCAGGCCGGCGCCGGTCGCCAGCATGGCGTCGATCAGGCCGTTCAATGCCGCCGTGTCGGATTCGATGGGCGCGTCGAAGCTGAGGTTTTCGCGCTTGCTCATGATCGCCACGCCGTGGTCGCCGAGCGAGCCGGAAACCAGGATCACGTCGCCGGGGCGGGCCAGGCTGCCGCCCAGGTCCAGCCCATCGGGCAGCACGCCGACGCCCGTAGTCGTAATGAAAATGCCGTCGCCCTTGCCGCGCTCGACCACCTTGGTGTCGCCCGTCACCACCGGCACGCCGGCTTCCTTCGCCGCGCCGGCCATGGATTCGACGATGCGGGCGAGGTCGGCCAGCGCAAAACCTTCTTCGAGGATGAAGCCGGCGGCAAGGTACAGCGGTTTGGCGCCCATCACCGCGACGTCATTCACCGTGCCATGCACCGAGAGGCAGCCGATGTCGCCGCCGGGAAAGAACAGCGGCGAGACCACGTGGCAATCGGTGGACATCACGAGGCGTCCCGGCTTACCGTCAAAAGTCGGCGCCGGCAACACGGCGCCGTCGTTGCCCTGGCCGAGGTAGTCGTTGCCCAGGTGCCTGGCGAAGAGCTCGGAAATCAGCTGCACCATGGCGCGCCCGCCCGAACCGTGGGTCATGTCCACCCGACCGTGCTTCAGGTCGAGCGGTCGCACATAGCCTCGCCGAATTTTTCCCTGTGCCTCTCCCATGTTCAATGCATGTCCTTGTAACGTCCATAGCTGTAATGCGCGGCGCAGGCGCCTTCGGAACTCACCATGCAGGAGCCGATCGGGTTCTCGGGGGTGCACACCGTGCCGAAGATCTTGCAGTCCTGCGGCCGCTTGACGCCACGCAAAATCGCCCCGCACTCGCAGGCCTTGTTGTCCGGCACCGAGCGGTAGTCGAGATTGAAGCGCCGCTCGGCGTCGAAGCTCGCATACCGCTGGCGGATGCGCAGCGCCGAATAGGGCACCACCGACAAACCGCGCCATTCGAACTCGCGGCGCAGTTCGAACACCTCGGCGACGCGATCCTGCGCCTTGAGGTTGCCGTCGCGCGTCACGGCGCGGGCGAACTCGTTCTCGACCTCGGCGCGGCCTTCATTGACCTGGCGCACCAGCATCAGGATGGCCTGCATCACATCCAGCGGCTCGAAGCCGGCGATGACCACGGGCTTGCGGTATTCCTCGGCGAAGAACTCGTAGGGCCGGCTGCCGATCACCGTCGACACATGGGCCGGGCCGATGAAGCCGTCCAGCGGCACCGTGCCCCACTGCCGCACTTCCGGCGATTCGAGGATGTTGCTGATCGCCGCGGGCGTCAGCACGTGGCAGCAGAGCACGCTGAAATTCTTCAGCCCTTCGGCATCGGCCTGCTGGATCGCCACCGCCGTCGGCGGCGTGGTGGTCTCGAAGCCGATGGCGAAGAACACCACTTCGCGATCCGGATTGTCGCGGGCGATCTGCAGCGCATCGATGGTCGAATACACCATGCGGATGTCGCCGCCGCGCGCCTTGGCCTTCATCAGCGAAAGCCCGTCGGAAGCCGGCACGCGCAGGGTATCGCCGTAGGTGCACAGGATCACGCCCTGCTCCAGTGCCAGCCGGATCGCCAGGTCGACACGCCCGATGGGCAGCACGCAGACCGGGCAGCCGGGCCCGTGCACCATGCGCACCGTGGACGGCAGCAGGTCGGAGAGGCCATAGCGCGAGATGGCATGGGTGTGCCCGCCGCAGAACTCCATGAAGCTGTAGTTGCGCCCGGGCTGGACCGTGGCGGCGATGCTGGCACCAAGATTCCTCGCCAGTTCGCCATCGCGGAATTCGTCGATGTACTTCACGAGGCCGCGCCAGCTTCCGCGTTCATTTCGGCGAACAGCGCCAGGGTCTTCTCGGCCTCTTCAGGATCGAGCCTGGTCAGCGCATAGCCGACGTGAAGGATCACGTAGTCGCCGACCTTGACGTCGGAGAGCAAGGCCAGAGAAATCTCTTTCCTGACGCCACCAAGGTCCACGATCGCCGTGTCGTTGGCGCCGACTTCTATTACTTTCACTGGGAGAGCCAAGCACATATTAGTTTCCTCTGGCAGCGCCAAGGACGGTGGGTATCCGTCTCCGTCCATGTCCCCCGGGCCGAAAAAACGCCGGCCCTCCTCCTTTACTTACCGGAGACGGATACCCACCATCCTTGGCGGGATACGCTTTTGCCGTGCAACGGTCGCAATGCAAATGCGCCATTGGGTCGGGATGGTAGGGTGTTCCCCGCAGCGAAGTAAAGAAGGGGCCGCGGAGCACTGCTCCGCGCTGACGGCATGCACAAGCCGTGGGCGGAAGGCGAGCACGCGCGTCCGATCCCCCCGCGATCCTCCAACAAAATGCGAGGGTTTCATCTCAGATTTCCAACACATGCAACGCAACCCACGCCTGCCCCAACGCCAACCCCGCATCCCCGGGCACCAGCTTGATCGGCGCCAGCACGCGCAGCCCGACATTCTCCAACTCGCGACGCAAACCCGCCGCCAACAGACGGTTGAAAAAACAGCCCCCGCCAAGCGCCACGGTTTCGATTCCCGCCGCCGCACAGGCTCGCGCAGTCCATTCCGCCAACGCCGCCACCAGCGTCGAATGGAACAGCGCGGCGCCCTGCTCCGCATCGCGCTGGCCGGCGAGCTCGCCCAGCAGCGGGCGCAGGTCGAGCACACCAGCATCGAGCCGCCAGCCATCGGCCATCGCCGGCGGCCAGCCGCCAGCCTCGATGTGCCGCGTGGCGGCCTGTTCCAGCTTGATCGCCGCTTCGGCATCCATGTCCATTTTCAGGCACAAGCCGAGCAATCCAGAAGCGGCATCGAACAGGCGGCCGGCGCTCGAGGTGCGCGGGCAGTTCAGGTTCTTCTCCAGCATCGCCAGCACCGTGGCGACGGCCGGCTCGTCGGGATAGCGCGCCGCCACCTCATTGCCGCGACCGAGGTCGTGCAGCACGGCGGCTGCCATGCGCCAGGGCTCGCGCGCGGCGCGGTCGCCGCCGGGCAGCGCCAGCGGCGCGAGATGGCCGAGGCGCTCGAAGCGCGCACCGTCGACCCGCAGCAGTTCGCCGCCCCAGGGCGTGTTGTCGGTGCCGAGGCCGACGCCGTCCAGCGCGAGGCCGATCACCGGACCGCATTCGCCATGCTCGGCGCAGACCGCGGCGATGTGCGCATGGTGGTGCTGCACCGGCACGGCGGTGGCGCCCAGCCGCGCCGCGATACCGGCGGCATGGCGCGAGGAATGGAAATCCGGATGCAGGTCGTGGGCGATCGCCGCCGGCGTGCCGAGCCAAGCCAGGAGCCCGTCGGCCTCCGCTTCATGGGCGATGCAGGCTTCCGGCGTATTCAGGTCGCCGACCACGCGCGACATCCGTACCTCGCCGCCCTTGACGCCGCACAGCGCATTCTTGAACCAGGCGCCCGCCGCCAGCACCGGCGCGGCGCCGGCGAAGTGACCACCGAGCGGGATTGCCGCTGCGCTCATCGAGCGCCGAGCTGGGCTTCGAGTTCGGCCACCCGCCGCTTCAGCGCATCGACGGTCGCCAGCTTCTTCGCCGCCGTGTCGCGGGCGCCGACTTCTATCCAGGCCAGCCACTCGTCCATGCCCTGCCCCGTGGTCGCCGAAACCTGGATCACCTGGATATCCGGATTGACGCGGCGGGCGAACTCGATCGCGGCATCGACCTTGAAGCTGAGATAGGGCAGCAGGTCGCACTTGTTGAGCAGCATCAGGGTCGCGGCGCGGAACATGTCCGGGTACTTGATCGGCTTGTCCTCGCCCTCGGTGACCGAGAGGATCACCACCTTGTGCGCCTCGCCGAGGTCGAAGGCCGCCGGGCAGACCAGGTTGCCGACGTTTTCCACCATCAGCAGCGAATCCTCGGGCAGGTCGAGCTTCTCCATGGCGTGGCCGACCATGTGGGCATCGAGGTGGCAGCCCTTGCCGGTGTTGATCTGGATGGCCGGTGCGCCGGTGGCGCGGATGCGTTCGGCATCCTGGCTGGTCTGCTGGTCGCCTTCGATCACGGATACCGAGGCCTTGCCCCTGAGCATCTCGATGGTCTTGCACAAGAGCGTAGTCTTGCCCGAGCCGGGGCTGGACACGAGATTCAGGGTGAAAATGCCGCGCTCGGCCAGGCGCTCGCGGTTCTGCTTCGCATAGGCGTTGTTCTTGGCCAGGATGTCCTGCTCGATCTGCACCATGCGCCGCGCACCCATCCCCGGCGCGTGGGAGTGGGCCGGCGCATAGCGGTGTTCGTGGGTGTGCGAGTGTTCGTGGCCATGATCGCCCTCGTGGGCATGGTCGTGACTGTGGCGCGTGCCGTCGGCATGCACATGCTCATGCTCGTGGTCGGCGTTTTCGCCGTCTATCTTCACCTCACCGGCGCCGCAGCCGCATGTCGTGCACATTCGCTTCTCCTAAGCCACTTCAAGTTCCTTGACCCGCATTTCGGTACCCCCGGTCACCTGCATCTGGTAGCCGCCGCACTGCGGACATGCGCCGAATACCTCCGCCATCGGCACCGTGCGGGCGCAGGCCATGCACCAGCCGGTGCCGGGCACGGCGATGATCTCCAGCGTCGCTCCGGCGGCGATGCTGTCACGCGTGACGGCATCGAAACAAAATTTCATGGCCTCGACTTCGACCCCGGAAAGCTGCCCGATCTCCAGCCAGACCGCGCTGACCCGGGCAAAGTCCTGTTCGCGCGCCGCGTCTTCGATCAATTGCAGCACCCCCTCCGCCAGCGCCATCTCGTGCACGGGGGCTAGAGTCCCAGGCGCACATGGTCGGCAAAGCGCCGATCGCGGGTGGCGATGTGCCGGCCGATGAAATCGAGGGATTCCGCCGCGCGCCCGGCGACCAGCGCCGTGTCGCCCGCCGCATGGCTGGCGGCGATGCCGCGCAGGGTGTCAAGCATCTGCAGGTGGTCTTCGACGTGATCCTCGTAGTCGTCATAACTCTTGAGCCGCATCAGCAATTCTTCCGACATGAAGTGCGCCTCGCTGTAGGCGATCAGGTGATCGAGGATTTCGCCAATTTCGCCGGCCGCCCTGTTCTCCCCGGCCGCCACGCACAGCGCGCGCAACAAACCGAGCTGGACCTCGTGCTCGCGGTCGACATCCGCATTCGCGGCAGAATTGAATTCCGCAATGTTCGACATCTGCATTCCCTTTCCATGCCGGCGGCACGCTTTGTTTCCCGCGTTGCCGATCCGGCGGTTTCGAAGTTTGAAGCTTAGCGCAAAGCCAGGAAACGGCGACGGGAAAGCGAGGGTTCACCGGCCCGCTTTTCCGACTCCGGCACCGCCCGCGACGCTTGCGGATCGGTCAGCATTGCGACCAGCGATGCCCGTGCCGTCATCGTGGCTTCCGCTTGGGACGTGAATTGCCCCATCGGCGAAAACAATGGACAACTCTGGTACTCGCCGAGTTCCGCTTCCGCGCTGCCGAGAAAAGCGAAATCGCCGGCCGGGAACCTGACGAAACGCCGCCGGTTATCGCCCGTCGACACCCAGTTTTCGGCGCTGCCCGGCACCAGCAGCAGGCTCATGCACCAGGGCGTGACCACGATGCCCAGCCAGTGCCCCTGCCAGCGCTGGAAATCGACGGCTTCCACGGACAGGGCCGGATTGAGGATCGGCACATCGGCCATCTGCTCGCGCTCGATGCGGGAAAAGGCTTCCTCCACCGCCTCGGCGGGGCTGGTCTGGTGGATCCGGAAACTCATGCCGCCTCCAGACCGTCACCCCAGTTGCGGGCGTCGCCTCCCTGTTCCATCAGTTCCCGCATCATGGCCAGGGCCTCTTCGGCGCGCGCCGGGTCGACCCGTTCGAAAGCAAACCCGCCGGCCTGGATCAGCAGGTAATCGCCGACCGCAACGTCTTCGTTCATCAGCAGCAGGCTGACTTCCCGCACCTGGCCGAAACACTCGGTGACGGCCATGCCGTCCCGCAACTCGGTCACCCGGGAGGGCGCGGCGAGGCACATCTCAGGCGGCTTTCTTCAGCGGCGTCACGGCATATCCGCGTGCGGCCAGTTCCTCAGCCGCCATCGCCGCCAGCACCGGCACCTTCTCCGCCACGGTCGGCGTCATGTCCAGGCCAAGCTCGAGGGAAATGAACTCGACCCCGAGCACCACGATCTCCTTCGGCATGGCGTCCAGCAGTTCCAGGCTGGCGAGCACGTCGGGCAGGGCGATCTGGTGCGGCGAAAGCTTCTTGCGGAAGAAAACCGGGATCTCCTCGCCGGCAATCCTGACCACGGTGCCGGGGGCGGCGCCGGTCTTGACCACATCGAGGACGATCAGGAAATCCAGGTTCGACAACTCTTCGATCATTTCCATGCCCGAGGTGCCGCCGTCGATCGCAAGCACGTTCTCCGGCAGTTTCCAGCCGCGTTCGAGCGCTTCGACCGCGCGCACGCCGGCGCCCTCGTCGGTGAGGATGATGTTGCCGACGCCGAGAACGACTGCGCGCATGGAATTCGCTCCAAAAGAAAACGGGGCCGGCGACAGCGCCGGCCCCACTATGCTACCCGCGATCAGACCGCCTTTACCGTGATGGCGGTATCGCTTTCCTTGTCGGTCAGGTGGATCGCACAGGCGATGCACGGATCGAAGGAGTGTATGGTGCGCAGCACTTCCAGCGGCTTCTCGGCATCGGCGATCGGCGTGTCGAGCAGGGACGCCTCGTAGGGCCCCGGTTCGTCCTTTTCGTTGCGCGGGCAGGCGTTCCAGGTCGATGGCACCACGCACTGGTAGTTCTTGATCTTGCCGTTGTCGATGACGACCCAGTGCGACAGTGCGCCGCGCGGCGCCTCGTGGAAGCCGACGCCCATCACCTCGCCCTTGGGGAAAACCGGTGCGTTGAAGGTCTTGACGTCGCCCTTGCCGATGTTGTCCACCAGCGCCTTCCACTGCTCGCCGAGCATGTCGACCTGCACCGCGGCGGACACCGCACGCGCCGCATGGCGGCCGATGGTGGAATGCATGGCGTCCAGCCCGACCTTGGTCTTGGCCAGCGCCGAGACGGTATCGAGCGCCGCCGTGGCGTACTTCTTGGTCGGCTCGTGGCCGGCCGCGAGCATGGCCAGGACGCGCGCCAGGGGGCCGACCTGGGTCACCTTGCCGTAGAAAGTCGGCGACTTGAGCCAGGAATACTTGGCGTCGTCCTTGAAGTCGGTGTAGTTCGGTTTGGTCTCGCCCTGGTAGGGATGCAGAGCGCCGCCCTTGGAATAGTCGTACCAGGAATGCTTGACCGACTCCTCGACGCCCTTGGTGAAATACTCGTCGCCGAACTTGGTGATCGGCTTGAACTTGCCCAGGTCGCCGCCCTCGATATAGCCGCCGGGAAGGGCAAACTGGGTGCCCCTGGTGTCCATCGGAATGTCCGGCACCGCCAGGTAGTTGGTGACGCCCTTGCCGATCCTGGTCCAGTCGGCATAGAAAGCCCCGACCGCGGCGACATCGATCAGGTAGACGTTCTTGACGAAATCGGAAAGCTCGTCGATGAAACCCTTGATCGCCATCAGGCGCTCGACGGTCAGCACCGCCTGCGAGTCGGTGGCGATCGGGTTGGCGACGCCGCCCACCGCCACGTTCTGGATGTGCGGCGTCTTGGCGCCGAGGATCGAGACGATCTTGTTGGCCTTGCGCTGAACTTCCAGCGCCTGCAGGTAGTGCGCCACCGCCATCAGGTTGACCTCCGGCGAGAGCTTCATCGCGGGATGGCCCCAGTAGCCGTTGGTGAAAATGCCCAGCTGGCCGCCATTGACGAAATGCTTGAGCCGCTCATGGGTCTTGCGCATTTCGTGCTTGTTGTTGAGGCTCCAGGAGGACAGGCTCTCGCCCAGCGCGGCGGCCTTGTCCGGATCGGCCTTCAAGGCCGAGGTGACGTCGACCCAGTCCAGCGCCGAGAGGTGGTAGAAATGCACGATCTGGTCATGCACCGCATGCGCCAGGATGATCAGGTTGCGGATGTACTGCGCGTTCAGCGGCACTTCCATGTTCAGGGCATTCTCCACCGCGCGCACCGAGGTGATCGCATGGACCGTGGTGCACACGCCGCAGATGCGCTGGGTGATGGCCCAGGCGTCGCGCGGATCGCGGCCGAGCAGGATCAGTTCGACGCCGCGCCACATCTGGCCGGAGGACCACGCCTTCCTGACGCGGCCGCCGTCGACATCGACGTCGATGCGCAGGTGGCCTTCGATGCGGGTGATGGGATCAATCGTTACGCGCTTGGACATTTTCTTTCTCCATCCTGAACTTCACGTGAATACAACGCAGAGCGCGCCGGGTGATATCGAGCGCAGCGAGCAAACTTTGTTCCCCGCCCCGGGGCGGGGGGGCGCAGGCGGGAATTCGCAATGCACCGCATTGCGCCGCCGTAGCCGGCCGGCTGTGCAAAGCCGGCCGTGGAACGGGGGTGGGGGGCCGCATAAACGCCGCTAGCCTTCATGATGATTGGCGAAGCCAACGTCATGACGGCTAGTGGGTAGCGGCTTCCCGGGGCAGCACCGGGAAGCGACGGGTGATGATGATGTAACCGAGAACCTCGAGGGCGAACATGCCGGCCGTGACCAGCACCTCCGCCAGGGTCGGGAAGTAGCTGAAACCGCCGGAATCGCCGACGATGGTCTCGTAGCCGATCAGGAAGCCGTTGAGGCGCAGCATGGCGCCGCCCAGCATCAGCAGCACGCCGGCAAGGAACAGCCGCGCCGGATTGCGGCGGTTGTCCTCGGCGCCGATCAGGATCAGCGGCGCAATGAAACTCAGCATTTCGATCCAGAAGCACAACGCCTCGATCGAAGGCACGAAGGCCCTGGGCAGCGCGCCGCGGATCACCAGGTCGGCGATGCGTATCACCAGGTACACGGCGAGGAAGCCGAGCATGATTTTCGCCAGCGGCGTCAGCAGGTGGCCTTCGATCCTGCGCCGGTAGGCGGTCGAGGTCAGGCAGGACTCGAACAGCACCACCGCATAGCCCATGGTGATGGCGCTCAACAGGTAGAGCGCGGGCTGGATCGGCGTTTGCCACAGCGGATGGATCTGCACCCCGAGCACCACCAGCAGCGTCCCCAGCGAGGACTGGTGCATCATCGGCAGCAGGGTGCCCAGCGCGATGATGAAGAACATCGCCCTGCCTACCTTCTTCTTCAGCTCGAGCTTGCCCTGCTGCTCGAGGATCACCGGCGAGAACTCGATCCACATCACGACGATGTAAAGCGAGATGCACACCGCCACCTCGAACATCACCGAATTCAGGTTGATGGACCAGGGATTGAACATGTGCCAGACGTTCCAGGGGCGCCCCAGGTCGAAGATGACGCCGGCACCGGCCAGGGTATAGCCGAACAGGCTGGCGAGGAGCGCCGGTCGCACCAGCGGGTGATATTCCCCCTTGTTGAAGATGTAGACCAGCATCGCCACCGAGAAACCGCCGCAGGCGAAGGCCGAGCCGATGACGACATCGACCACCACCCAGATGCCCCAGGGATAGCCATCGTTGAGCGCGGTGACGGAGCCGAGGCCGAACAGGAAGCGCACCATCAGGATCGCCACCATCAGGGCGATCAGCACGCCGCAGGTCAGGGTGAGCGCATTGACCAGGCTGCCGCCGACCGGCGCGGGCGCCGCATGATTGTGGTTGGCCATGATCAGGTTCCCTCCTTGCCGGATTCATCATCCTCCGGCTTGACATTGCGCTTGGCGACGAACGTCATCGCACCAAGAACGGCGAAGGGCATCAGCAGCCCGCCGTACAGCGTGTGCTGGATGGTTTCCGACATCGCCGCCGCGGCATCGGGCGGCAGGTCGGGCATGCCCAGCTTCTGGAAATTCACTCCCGACAGCTTGAGCACCTGGGTGCCGCCGTACTCCTTCTCGCCATAGACATGCTGCAGGTACTTGCCGGCCTGGGTTTCATAGCTCTGGTCCGGCTCGTCGCGCCAACCGGCGCGCATCATCACGCCCTTGCCGTCCGGCTTGCCCTGCAGAGCCTTTTCCTGGGCGTGGCGCAGGTGCCCGCGCGGAAAACGGTTCATCTCGCCCGGCTTCATGGCCAGCCGGCGCTTGGCCTCTTCAAGCAGGACCGAAGTCTTGCCGAACAGCGTGGCGCCGGTCGGGCAGACCTCGGCGCAGGCCGAGTAATGGCCGTCCTTGTGGCGGTGGCGGCACAGCTCGCACTTGCCGATGCGGCCGGTGGGCGAATCGTACTGGTACTTGGGAATGCCGAAGGGGCAGGCGGCGACGCAATAGCGGCAGCCGATGCACTTGTCGGGGTTGTAGCCGACGACGCCGGTCACCGGGTCCTTGGTCATCGCCGACACCGGGCAGGCCGAGACACAGGACGGGTCGCCGCAGTGCATGCAGGAGGTCTTCATGAAGGCGAAGCCGTTGGTCTCCTGGTCCTTGGCATCCATGGTGCCGTTGCGGTACATCTTGATCAGGTTGAAGGTATAGCCCGAAGTGTCGAGCGGCGTGTCCCACAGGTGATCTGCGGTGGAAAACTCAGGAGGGTTTTCATTGGCGGCCTTGCAGGCCGCGACGCAGGCCTTGCAACCCACGCAGAGGGTACTGTCGTAGAGCAGGCCCAGGGCTTCGGGCGGACGCGGGCGGGTTTCACGCGCCAGGACGGGAGTCGCCACGGCGCCGGCGGTGGCCGCCGCGCTACCCGCCAGCACCCCCTTCAGAAAGTCGCGCCGGGTACCCATGATCAGGCTCCGGCCTTGTCGTCGGCGGATTTACCGGCGGCTTTGGCACGCTCGGCCTCCTCGGCGGCGTGGGACAGGCCCAGGTTGCGGGTCAGCATCACGGCAGCACCCGCGGCGGCGCCGGCCACCGCAGCCACCGCCGCGGCGGATGCGAAGGAAGCGGCCTTGCCCTGCTCTTCGACGATGCGCGGATATTGCAGCGGCGGCGCGACGTTGAGCATTTTGGCGACCTGGTGGATCGGCTTGGTGAAGCCGACGCCTTTTTCGGTGCAGCCGATGCAGGGATGGCCGCAGCCGACCGGCCAGTTGTTCTCGCCGGCATCGCCGAAACCCAGGGTCGAGCAGTTGGCATAGGTCTCGGGGCCCTTGCAGCCCAGCTTGTAAAGGCAGTAGCCCTGGCGGTGGCCGGAATCGCCGAACTCCATGGCGAAGCGGCCGGCGTCGAAATGGGCGCGCCGTTCGCAGTTTTCGTGGATCAGGCGCGAGTAGGCAAACTTGGGGCGACCCAGCTTGTCGAGTTCCGGCAGCTTGCCGAAGGTGAGGAAATGCACCACGGCGGCGAGGAAGTTATAGGGGTTGGGCGGACAGCCGGGGATGGTCATCACCGGCTTGCCAAGAATTTCCGCAACGCCGGCGGAGCCGGTCGGACTCGAATCGGCGCCGGAGATCGAGGGAATCGTCGAGGGCATGCCGCCCCAGGAGGCGCAGGAACCGATGGCAATCACCGCGGCGGCGTCGGCCGCGCATTCCTTGACCATGTCGATCGCGGTCTGGCCGCCGATCTTGCAGTAGATGCCGTTGGCCTTGGTCGGGATCGCGCCTTCCACCACCAGCACGTACTTGCCCTTGTTGGCCTTCATCGCCGCCTTGCGCGCGGCTTCGGCCTGGTGGCCTGCGGCAGCCATCAGGGTCTCGTGGTAGTCAAGCGAGATGACGTCGAGGATGAGTTTTTCCAGGGTCGGATGCTCGGCGCGCAACAGCGACTCGGAGCAACCCGTGCATTCCTGGAAGTGCAGCCAGATCACCGACGGCCGTTTTGCGGCTTCCACCGCCTTGGCCACGGCGGCCTCCGCTCCGGCCGGCAAACCCATGGTCGCCGCGAGCGTCGCGCAGAACTGCAGGAATTCGCGCCGCGGCATTTCCAGGCGTTTCTCGACGTCCTGCAGCGTCTTGCGGCTGGTGTCGAAAATATCGTTCATGTTGCCCATGTCTGCTGTCCCCTCCAAGAGCCAGGCCACGTGCGGACCTGATTACAGGGAAGCTACTGCAAGTCTTGGGCCAATATATAAAGCTGAATTATAAGTAGTGTAATTAGTGTATTACGATACTTATCTAATGTGTTGCATTACATTAAATGGTTAGCATGTTTCCACATGACTAACCACATGTTCCACGGGATGCCTTCGAAAAATCCGCCAAAGCGCAAGGTCGTAGGCAATCTTGAGGCATCCGCAGGCGACCAGCGGCGCCGCCAGCCAGCCGCCGGCGAACAGGGCGCCGCCCAGCATCGGGCCCAACGCCGCGGCGAGGCTGCGCGGCACGGCGGTGAAGCTGGCCGCCGCCGCGCGCTCGCCCGGCGTAACCACCGCCATGACATAGGCCGAGCGCGCCGGCACGTCCATCTGCGACAGCGCTGCACGCACCAGCAGCAGGCCCATGGCCCAGGCCATGTCCGCTGCCAGGGCGGCGAGGATCAGGAAGGCGCTGGCCGGGATGTGGGTGAATACCATGGTGTTGATCAGGCCGATGCGGCGGGCCAGCCAGGGCGCCGCGAGTTGCGAGAGGGCGCCCAGCAGCCCGGACCAGAAAAAGAAGGCACCCGCCGCCGCCAGCGAGAGTCCGAAGCGCTCGAACAGCCACAGCGCCAGCAACGAATTCACCACCAGCCCGCCGGCGAAGGCATCCACCGAGAACAGCAGCGCCAGACGGACGACGACACCGCGCGAGGGGCCCAGCGGCGCTGGCGCCGGCAAGGTCGCGTGCGCCTGCGGCATCGGGATGCGCGCATACAGCCGCCAGATCAGCAGGCCGACGGCGGCATAGGCGAGGAACATGCCGCGCAGGGCGTCGAGCCGATCGACGCCGGCAGCGGCCAGCAGGTCCGGCAGGCCGGCGGCCAAGGCGCCTGCCGCAGCGCACAGGGCCCCGACCAGGCTGTAGCGGGCGAAGATCCGCGTGCGGTCCATGCCCTCGCCCACCTGCGCCAGGCGCGCGTGCTCCAGCGGCAGGAACACGCTGACATCGCCCGAGCCGGGATTCAGCGTGCCGAAAAAGGCCACCAGCAGCAGCGGCCAGAAGCCTGTCAGCCCGGCGAAACCCAGTCCGGTGGCGGCCATCAGAAGGGCAGCACCGAGCAGCAGCGAGCGCTGCGACGCGCGGTGACCCCAGGCGCCCAGCGCCAGCGTCGCCAGCGCCGAGCCGAGCAGGGTCGCCGTGCTCAGCACGCCGACTTCCCATACGCCATGGCCGAGCGCCAGCAGGTAGGCCGGCAGCAGCACCGCGAGGCAGCCATCGACGCCGGCGCGCAGGCCGCGCCCGAGCAGCAGCAGGCGCAACTCGCGTCGGGCGGCGCTCATTTCATGCCGAGAAAGCGCCCGATCTGCTGCAGCGGCGTGTCGGCGCACCAGGCGTAGAGCGCGTCGTAGATGACCATGCCGTGCTTCAGCATCGTGTGGTCGTCGGCGAAATTGAGCGAGAGGCCTTTCGATATCGCCAACAGGCCGTGGGATTCCTTCGCCAGTTGCGGCATGCCGCAGTCGGCGGCGCGCACGATCAGCGCCAGCTTGTCCAGCGCGGCATCCTTGATCCGGAACTTGGCGATGAAGGCGTCGAAGCTGCATTTCTCCCCATGGTGGCCGAGCTCGACGCCCGGCACGTCATAGGGAATCGCGCCGGTTTCGGCGGCAATCTTCATGACATCGCCGCCCGGCACGTAGAGGAACTCGGGGCTTTCGTCGATGAAGCGCGCCACCAGCCAGGGGCAGGCGATGCGGTCGATCTTCGGACGTTCGCGGGTGATCCATTTCATGGCGGCTTACCTCACCAACGACAGTCCCAGGCCCAGCAGCGCGCAGATGCCGATCACCTTCATGATGTCCTGCTTGTACTTCCACAGTGCGACGAAGGCGGCCGCGGCAATCAGCACGGCCAGGCCTTCGAAGGGTCCGCCGAAGGGGGCGGCCGGGGTGGCCTGCGGCCAGAAGGTATGCCAGGCAAAGAAGGCGGCGAGGTTCACGATCACGCCGACCACGGCGGCGGTGATGCCGGTCAGCGGCGCGGTGAATTTGATGTCGTCGCGCGAGGCCTCGACCAGCGGGCCGCCGGCGATGATGAACAGGAAGCTGGGCAGGAAGGTGAAGAAGGTTGCCACCGCCGCACCCGCCAGGCCCGAGGCGACCGGGCCGCCGGCTACCGTCTTGGCCACGCCGCCGAGGTAGCCCACCCAGGTCACGATCATGATCAGCGGCCCCGGCGTGGTTTCGCCCAGCGCCAGGCCATCCATCATCTGCGGGCCGGTGAGCCAGGCGTACTGCTCGACGCCGCCCTGATACACGTAGGGCAGCACGGCGTAGGCGCCGCCAATGGTGAGGAAGGCCGCCTTGGTGAAGAACTCGCCCATGTGGTAGAGGTCGGCGTTGCCGCGCAGCGCCAGGAGCATTGCGGCGCCGACGGCGACGAAAGCGAAGGTGGTCAGGGCCAGCTTGGCCAAAGACAACTTCGCGTGCGGCGGCGGTGGCGTGTCGTCGTCGATCAGCGCCGGGCCGTAGCCCTTGTTGCCGCCGCCATGGCCGCCGCCACCGGAAAACTTCGCCGGCAGCAGCTTGCCGCCGATGGCGCCGAGGATGCCCGCCGCCAGCACGATCCAGGGAAAGCCGATGTCGAAGAAGAAAATGCCGACGAAGGCGGCGGCTGAGATCGCCAGCAGCAGGCCGTTCCTGATCGCGCGCGAGCCGATGCGCCAGGCGGCGAACAGCACCACGGCCACCACGGCAGGCTTGATGCCCTGGAACACGCCCTGCACCAGCGGCAGGTCGCCGAAGGCCAGATACAGCCCGGCCAATAGCGAGAGCAGGAAGAAGGCAGGCAGGAAGAACAGCAGCCCGGCCATCAGCCCGCCGCGCAGGCCGTGCAGCAGCCAGCCGGTGTAGATCGCCAACTGGCAGGCTTCCGGCCCCGGCAGCAGCATGCAGTAGTTGAGCGCGTGCAGGAAGCGGTGCTCGGAAATCCAGCGTCGGCGCTCGACCAGCTCCTGGTGCATGATGGCGATCTGCCCGGCCGGCCCGCCGAAGCTGATGAAGCCGAGCTTGAACCAGAAGCGCAGGGCTTCCATGAAAGTCGGCGCTGGCGGCACGGCGATTGCTGCTTCCTGCATTTGACGGCTCCTTCAGGCGATTTCGGCCGCACCCGTGAAAGGCGCCAGACCGGCGAAATGGCGAAAAGCCCGTTTCGGCAGGATCACCAAAAGGGGCTTTTCGCTTGACGCTTTAGCCGGACTTGTAATGCGCCCGCAAGCTGAGACTCAAATCGGCGCTGCCCACCAGGGGCTGGAGTCAGCAAGACTCCGGATCAAGGGGTAAAACACTAGGTCGCGAATTTTGGTTCAGCGCTAAGTTCCTCCCGAAGATGCCTTCAAGTCGAACGCGGATTCAATGTATGCCTCCGCGTGCGCAATGTCAAATCGAATCCGGGCACGACCGTGTTGCGTCCGTCCGATTCGCCGACCTTCCCTGTCCAACGGCCGATCTGTAGTCTAATGTGGCCCACTTTTCATAAACCGCCATGGCCCTCAAATCCACCATCTTCAAGGCGGAACTCCAGATTGCCGACCTGGACCGCAATTACTACCAGAACCATGCCCTGACCGTTGCCCGCCATCCGTCGGAAACCGACGAGCGCATGATGGTCCGGGTGCTGGCATTCGCCATGTACGCCGACTCCGCCCTGGCCTTCGGCAAGGGCCTGTCCGCGGAAGACGAACCCGACCTGTGGCGCAAGGACCTCACCGGCGCCATCGAACTCTGGATCGAAGTCGGCCTGCCCGACGAAAAGCGCATCCGCCGCGCCTGCGGCCGCGCCCGCCAGGTCGTCGTCCTGAGCTACGGCGGCCGCGTCGCCGACATGTGGTGGCAGCAGAACCAGGCAGCGCTGAAACGGCAGGACAATCTCGCGGTCATCAACCTGTCGCCAGAGGATTCCCGCGCCCTGGCGGCCCTCGCCGCGCGCGGCATGCAGTTGCAATGCACCTTGCAGGACGGCGAAGCCTGGCTGATCGTCGACGGCGAAAACACCCGCATCGCGCCGGAAACCAGGCTGGCGCCAACAGTGCCCTGAGGCCGGCCCGGCCCGACCTCAGTCCGGATCCCGTCCGGCGATCTTCGCAGCCGCGGTGCGCAGCAACACGGCATCGTCCTCGGCACCCCAGCCGCGCTCCAGGGTTTCCGCAAACAGCGCCAGCGCGCGCTCGCCGAAGCTCGCGTCACAGCCGGCAGCCGCCGCCATCGCCAATCCCAGCCCGACGTCCTTGTGCAGGATGCGGGCGTGGGCGCGCGGCGCGAAGTCGCCGGCAAAGGCGCGCGGCAGTCGATCGGCGACGATCCAGCTCTGCCCGGAACTGGCGCCGATCACCGCCAGCATCAGTTCGGGGTCGAGGCCGAGGTGCCGGCCCATGGCCAACACCTCGGCGCCCGCGGCGAGGTTGATCCCGGCCAGCAGGTTGTTCACCAGTTTCATGCGCGCGCCGTCGCCCGGCCGCGCGGAAATCCGGAACCGCCTGTCGGCCAGCGCCGCCAGCACCGGCTCGGCACGCGCCAGCACGGCCTCCGCGCCGGCCAGCATCAGCGAGAGCTGCCCCTGCTCGGCACGCAGCGGCCCGCCCGAGACCGGCGCATCCAGCACCGCCGCGCCGGTGGCCTCGATTCGCGTCGCAAGCCGCTCGGCATCTTCCGGGGCGATGGTGCTGCACAGGGCGACCACCGTATCCGGCCGCCAGCCGGCGGCGGCGGGTTCTGCTTCGCGGAACAGGGCATCCTCGATTTCGCCGGCATCGACCACCACGACCAGGATCATTTCGCATTGCGCCGCAAGATCGCGGGCGCTGGTCGCCAGCCGCGCGCCGGCCGCGAGCGCCGCCGCTTCCGCCGCGGGCCGCAGGTCGCGCGCGACGACCTCGAAACCGGCGCGAATCAGGGCCCTGGCCATCGGCAGGCCCATGTTGCCGACACCGATCACGCCTATGGTTTTCATCGGCTGCCGCCGTATTGCGGCAGTACCTGCAGCGCCGCCGCCACGTCGCCCTGCACCAGCGGCAGCGGCACCGCCAGCATCAGGTTCAGCGGCAAGCCGAAATCCTCGACGGCGTGGCCGGCCGCATCGCGCCAGCGCCCGTCGGCGCCCGGCCCGATGGCGCGCAGGCGCTCGCGCAATGGCCGCAGGTCGTCGGCATAGCCGATCACGGTCTTGCCCAGCGCCAGCGCGTAGCCGATTTCGACGCAGGTGCCCGAATCCGGCTCGTCGCCGCGGAACGGATTGAGGTTGGCCAGCACCGCGTCGGCCGCGGCGATGCGCTGCAGGTTGCTGCGGTAGATGGCGGCCGCCGTTGCCGGGATGTCGTCGTCCTGGGGGATCAGGGCCTCGTGCCCGGCGGTATGGCACAGTTCGCGCACCCGGCCGGCCCAGGACGCGGCATCGGGACGGAACACGTCCGGCCCGGCCAGATAGAGCTTCACGCGCCGCCCCTCATGCCATTCGTCGCAGGAACCGGCGGCCGCGGTTCGCCGGCTTCCGCTTCAAAGTTCCTCCTGGCCGAGCATGATCAGTTCGTAGATGGCCTTGGGCGTGCCCGGCAATTGCGCGATGTGGATCGCGGTCATGCCGTCGAGCCGGGCAATCCCGATGTCGGCGCCGACCGCCAGCAGCAGTTCGACCGGGGCGGCATGGCCATGGAGGATCGCCGTGATCAGTGCCGTGTTGCCGTCCTGGTCCTGGGCATCGACGTCGCAACCGGCACTGACCAGCGTCGCCGCGATGCTTTCATGGCCGCCCGCGGCGGCGGCGTGCAGCGGCCGCTCCCTGTTCGGGCCGAGCACTTCGACATTGGTCCCGGCCTCGCACATCACCCGCACCGCCGCGACGCAACCGAGTTTGGCCGCGACGTAGAGCGGCGGACCGTCGCGCGCCAGCATCGCCTCGGTGAGGCTGATATTCACCCAGTCGGCGGGTGTCAGTTCGGGTGAGGGCATGGATCAGCCCAGAGTCCCGCCCAGAAACGCCAGCGTGCGACTCCAGGCCTGGTTGGCGCAGGCGGCATCGTAGACCTCGCCGCGGCGTTCGTTGAAGAAGGCATGATCGGCCTGGTAGCGATACAAATCCGGCATCGCACCCTTGGCGCGCATCGCGGCTTCGAGCGCGTCGACCGCAGCCGGCGTACACCAGTCGTCCTTGCTGGCGAAATGACCCTGGAAGGGAATCCGGATGTTGGCCGGGTCGGCGAACTCCTTCGGCGGAATGCCGTAGAAGCACACGCCGGCGGCCAGATTCGGCACATGCACGGCGGCGGCGATGGTCAGCGCGCCGCCCATGCAAAAGCCCATCACGGCGACCTTGCCGCAACCACTCTCACCCATTGCGCGCAGGTGATCCACCGCGCCGCGAATGTCCTGGTGCGTGGCGCCGGGAAAATCCAGGCCGTTCATCAGGTGGCTGGCCTCGTCGGGCTGTTGCGTGACGCGGCCCTTGAACAGGTCGGGCGCCAGGGCATTGAATCCGGCGCGGGCGAAGCGGTCGGCGACACCGCAGATCTGGTCGTTGAGCCCCCACCATTCCTGGATCACCACCACGCCGGGACGACCCTGCCCGGCCGTCGCGAGATAGCCGCGGCAAGCGCTGCCGTCGGGCCGGCTGAAATCGATCATGTGTCCCACGTCCATCTCCTCGTTTGCGGCAAAGCATGCAATTTACCGGAAATCGGCGGCCGTCGACGCGCGGCTTTCTCCCCGGGTCCCTCTCGTATAATGCAGCCCATTCCTCGCCGACCAATCCGCCGTGAATCCCGACCTCGCCCGCCTGCAGCCCTACCCCTTCGAAAAGCTGCGCCACCTGTTCGCCGGCGTGTCGCCGGCGCCGACTTTTCGCGAAATCAAGCTGTCGATCGGCGAGCCGCAGCATCCGACGCCGCCCTTCATCCAGCGTGCGCTGGCCGACAACCTGGCCGGACTGGCCAACTATCCGACCACGCAGGGTTCGGATGCGCTGCGCCAGGCCATCGCCGCGTGGATCGCCCGCCGCTACGGCGTGCCGCTGCCCGACTTCATGACCCAGGTGGTACCGGTGAATGGCTCGCGCGAAGCCCTGTTCGCCTTCGCCCAGGCCGTCATCAATCGTGCCGGCGGCACGGCAAACGTGGTCTGCCCCAATCCCTTCTACCAGATCTACGAAGGCGCCGCCCTGCTCGCGGGGGCGCAACCGGTATTCCTCAATACCGTGCCGCACGACGACTTCGAACTGGACTGGAGCGCGCTGCCCGAGAGCACCTGGCGCGACGTGCAACTGGTGTATGTCTGTTCGCCGGGCAATCCGACCGGCAAGGTCATGGACCTCGCGGCATGGAAGTCCCTGTTCGAGCTTTCCGACCGCCACGGCTTCGTCATCGCTTCGGACGAGTGCTACTCGGAGATCTATTTCGACGAAACGCAGCCGCCGCTGGGCGGCCTTGCCGCCGCCGCGCAACTGGGCCGCCACGAGTACCGCAACCTGGTCGCCTTCTCCAGCCTGTCGAAGCGCTCCAACGTACCGGGCCTGCGCTCCGGCTTCGTTGCCGGCGATGCGGCGATCCTCAAGAAATTCCTGCTCTACCGCACTTACCACGGCAGCGCCATGAATCCCGCGGTGCAGGCGGCCAGCATCGCGGCCTGGGGCGACGAGGCCCACGTGCGCGACAACCGCCGCATGTACGCCGAAAAATTCCACGAGGTGACGCCGCTGGTCGCCCATCACCTCGATTGCCGGATTCCCGACGCCGGCTTCTACCTCTGGGCCAGGACCCCGATCGCCGACACCGACTTCGCCCGCGAACTGCTGCGGCAGAAGAACGTCGTGGTGCTGCCGGGCAGCTATCTGGCGCGCGAGGCCGCAGGCATCAATCCGGGCGCGAACTTCATCCGCATCGCGCTGGTGGCCAGCCACGAGGAATGCCTCGACGCCGCGCGGCGGATCAACGATTTTTGTCTGTCCTTGTAACGCCCATGGCTTCGAAAGCCACTCCCGTTGCTCTTCTCATGCGCGGCCCATCCTGTCGTTTCACGTTAAGAAAGACCGCAATGAACGAACTCCAGCAGATCATCGAAGAGGCCTGGGAAGACCGCGCCAACCTCAGCCCCGGCATCGCCCCGGCGCGTTTCGGCGATGCCGTGGCGCATGTGCTGGGCGAACTCGACGCGGGCACCCTGCGCGTCGCCGAGAAGATAGCCGGCGAATGGACCACGCACCAATGGATCAAGAAGGCCGTGTTGCTGTCCTTCCGCCTCGAAAACAACGCGCTGATGGATGGCGGCCCGATGCGCTATTTCGACAAGGTGCCGAACAAGTTCGCCAACTACGACACCTACAACTTCGAGAAGGGCGGCTTCCGCGTCGTGCCACCGGCCGTGGCGCGGCGCGGCAGCTTCATCGGCAAGAACGTGGTGCTGATGCCCAGCTTCGTGAACATCGGCGCCTATGTCGATGAGGGCACCATGGTCGACGCCTGGGCCACCGTCGGCTCCTGCGCCCAGATCGGCAAGAACGTGCACCTGTCGGGCGGCGTCGGCATCGGCGGCGTGCTGGAACCGCTGCAGGCCAACCCGACCATCATCGGCGACAACTGCTTCGTCGGCGCCCGCTCGGAAGTGGTCGAGGGCGTCATCGTCGAGGACAACTGCGTGATCTCGATGGGCGTGTATATCGGCCAGAGCACCAAGATCTACGACCGCGCCACGGGCGAAGTCATGTATGGTCGCATTCCGGAAGGCTCGGTGGTGGTCAGCGGCAACCTGCCCTCGGCCGACGGCAAGTACAGCCTGTATTGCGCCGTCATCGTCAAGCGCGTCGATGCGCAGACGCGGGCCAAGACCGGCATCAACGAACTGCTGCGCGACTGAGTCACAGGGACGGAAGGCAAAGGAGAAACGCATGGGTACGATGCAGCGGCTGTTCCAGTTGATGGCGGAAAAAAAGGCGTCGGACCTGTTTCTCTCGGTCGGCGCCCCGATCACCATCAAGATGCTCGGCAATTCGGTGCCGATCAATCCGGCCATCCTCGATGCGGCGACGGTGCGCACCCTCCTCGCCGAAGTCCTCAGCGAGGACCAGTTGGCCGAGTTCAATAGCGAGAAGGAACTGCAGACGCGGGTGGTCGCGCCCGACGTCGGCGTTTTCCGGCTCTCCTGCTTCTTCCAGCGCGGCACGCCGGCCCTGGTGGCGCGCTACATCCCGGTCGACATCCCGAAATTCGAGACCCTCGGCCTGCCGCCGGTGCTGAAGGACGTGATCATGGAAAAGCGCGGCCTGATCCTGATGGTCGGCGCCACCGGTTCCGGCAAATCGACCACGCTGACCTCGATGATCGATCACCGCAACGAGCATGCCTCGGGCCACATCCTGACGCTGGAAGACCCGCTCGAGTTCCTCTTCAAGAACAAGAAGTCCATCGTCAACCAGCGCGAGGTCGGCACCGACACCAAGGCCTACCAGATCGCCCTGAAGAACGCCCTGCGCCAGGCGCCGGATGTGATCTTCATCGGCGAGATCCGCGACAAGGACACCATGAGCCAGGCCATCGCCTACGCCCAGTCCGGCCACCTGTGCCTGGCAACGCTGCACGCCAACAACAGCTACCACGCCATGAGCCGCATCATCAGCTTCTATCCGCTGGAGAACCGCCCGTCCCTGCTGGCCGACCTGTCGGTGACGCTGAAGTGCGTGATCTCGCAGCGCCTGTGCAAGAAGCCCGATGGCGGGCGCGTCCCGGCCATCGAGGTGCTGCTCAATTCGCGCTACATCGCCGAACTGATCGAAAAGGGCGACCTCGGCGAGATCAAGGACGCCATGGAGAAAAGCATGGTTCCGGGCAGCCAGACCTTCGAGCAGAGCCTGTTCTCGCTCTACAGCAGCGGCGTCATCACGCTCGACGAGGCGCTCGGCAATGCGGATTCCGCCAACAACCTGCAGCAGGTGATCAACAACGCGGCGGCCCCTGCCGCGGCCGCCAAACCCGCCGCGGCGGCGGCGGCCAATCCGAACGCCGCGCCCGACTACACCAAGTCGGTCGCGCCGGGATCCTTCAGCGAATTCAAGCTGAACATGGACCCCGAATGACGGTTCTGGAAAAAGCCCGGGCGCTGATCGCGCGCCCCTCGGTCACGCCCGACGACGCCGGCTGCCTCGACCTGATCGCCTCCTGGCTGGTTCCGCTGGGCTTTGCCATCGAGCGCATCGACGCCGGCGGCGTATCGAATCTCTGGGCGCGGCGCGGCCCCGTCGGCAAACCCGGCGGCAAACTGATCTGCTTCGCCGGCCACACCGACGTGGTGCCCACGGGCCCGCTGGAACAATGGACCTCGCCGCCCTTCGAACCCACGGTGCGTGACGGCTATCTCTACGGCCGCGGCGCCGCCGACATGAAAAGTTCGATCGCCGCCTGCGTCGTCGCCATGGAAGGCTGGCAAGTCGCCGTCCCGCCGGTGCCGACTTTTCGCTGGCCATGCTGCTGACCTCCGACGAGGAAGGCGACGCCATCGACGGCACGGCACGCGTGGTCGAAACGCTCAAGGCGCGCAAACAAACCATCGATTTCTGCATCGTCGGCGAACCGACCTGCGTCGGCCGGCTCGGCGACACCATGAAGAACGGCCGCCGCGGTTCGCTCTCGGCAAAGCTCGCGATACGCGGCGTGCAGGGCCATGTCGCCTATCCCCACCTGGTGAAGAACCCGGTGCATCTGGCGGCGCCGGCGCTGGCCGAACTCGCCGCAACGTCATGGGATGCCGGCAACGAGTATTTCCCGCCGACCAGCTTCCAGATCTCCAACGCCCACGCCGGCACCGGCGCCGGCAACGTGGTGCCCGGCAGCTTCGTGATCGACTTCAACTTCCGCTTTTCCACCGCCAGCACCGTCGAAGGCCTGCAAGCGCGCGTCCATCAACTGCTCGACCGCCACGGCCTCGAATACGACATCGCCTGGACGCTGGGCGCCAAACCCTTCCTGACGCCGCGCGGCGAACTCTGCGCGGCGCTGGCCGCCGCCGCGGCCGACGCAACCGGCATCGCCACCGAACTGTCGACCACCGGCGGCACCTCGGACGGCCGCTTCATCGCCGACATCTGCCCGCAACTGGTCGAGTTCGGCCCGGTCAATGCCAGCATCCACAAGGTCGACGAGCGCATCGCCGTGGCCGACCTGGAACCGCTGGCGCGCATCTACGAACTCGCTTTCGAGCGCCTGCTTTTCTCCCGCGCCTCGCCCAATGACAAGAAAGCAAATTGATCGCCCCCACCCCCCAACCCCCGCCCGGGCGGGGGTGACTGTCAGCTCGCTGCGCTCGACGGCAACGGGTCGCTTCGTCCGCCGCTCTGGAGGCCCTTTACGCTCATGATCGATAGCACCACCGACGAACTGCATACCGTGCGCGACTGGCTGCGCTGGGCGGTCAGCCGCTTCAACGAGGCCGGCCTGTGCTATGGCCACGGCACCGAAAACGCCTGGGACGAAGCGGTCTGGCTGGTGCTGGCCACCCTGCACCTGCCGCGCGACACGCTCGAGCCCTGGCTCGACGCCCACCTGACCAAGCCGGAACGCCTGGCGCTGCTCGGCAACCTGCAGCAACGCGTGGTGCACCGCCTGCCCACCGCCTACCTGGTGCAGGAAGCCTGGCTCGGCGAGTTCCGCTTCTACGTCGACCAGCGCGTCATCGTGCCGCGCTCCTACTTCGCCGAGCTGCTGCAAACCGGCTTCGCGCCCTGGATCCAGGACCCGGAAGCCGTCGAATCGGCGCTCGACCTGTGCACCGGCTCGGGCTGCCTCGCCATCCTGATGGCCCACGCCTTCCCCAATGCCGCCGTCGATGCCATCGATATCTCGGCCGATGCGCTGGTGGTGGCCAGCCGCAATATCGCCGATTACCACCTGGAAGATCGCGTCAAGCCGGTCGAATCCGACCTGTTCGCCGCCGTGCCGGGCAAGCGCTACGACCTCATCGTCTGCAACCCGCCCTACGTCACGGCCGACGCCATGGCCGCGCTGCCCCCGGAATACCGCCACGAGCCGTCGCTGGCGCTGGCCGCCGGGCCGGACGGCCTCGACGTGGTGCGCCGCATCCTCGCCGCGGCGCACGCCCACCTCAATCCCGGCGGCGTCATCGCCATCGAGGTCGGCCACAACCAGGACCTCGTCACCGCCGCCTTTCCCGACCTGCCGGCGGTCTGGCTCGACACCGAACACGCCGCAGGCAAGGTCTTCCTGCTGACGCGCGAAGACCTGCCGGCCTGAACCGGCCGGCGCCAGCCGGACTGGATTTCGCCCCTCGCCCATCCGCGCATCGCCGTCCCGCCGCCGCCGACTTTTCGGGCTGCGCCGGATATGACGCCGGACCGGGTCTCCGCTAAACTCCGCGCATCGGCTTTCAAGCGCACTCCAGCATGACCTCCACACCGGCAAAACCTTCGTCGCGCAACGCCCTGCTCGATACACTGGTGGCGAACTTCGCCGTGTTTCGCGAATGCCGGCCCCTGGCCCTGGGCATCCACAAGGCGATCAGCGCAAGAATGCCGGAAGTCGATACCGCTCAACTGCGCCTGGCGCTGCGCATGCATACGGCATCGACGCGCTACCTCAAGGCGCTGCAGTCCGCCGGTGAGCGCTTCGACCTGGACGCCACGGCGGCGGGCGAGGTAACGACGGAACAGCGCGAGGTCGCCGCCACCACCCTGCGCGAGCGCTTCAAGAAGCAGGCCGAGCGCAGGAAGGCCGAGGAGCAGGCGAAAAAGGCCGCGCAAGAGGAGCAGGAAGCGCAGCGCAAGCGCCAGGAAAAACTGGCGCAGCTCGCCGCCCGCTTCAACGCCCGCTGATCGCCGCGACTGCCCCGCGCCGCCGTGACGCCGGCGCCGACTTCCAACCTGCCGGCGCGGCAACGCCGAACCCCTGGTTGCCGCGCTGACGGACGAATCCTCCGTCATTCCGGCGCATGCCGGAATCCGGAACCGCCATCGACCACGGCCGCAATTTCTTGCGGCCTGTCCAAGCTACTGCCAGTTCGC
Organism: Sulfuritalea sp.; assembly: GCA_016708585.1. Lineage (GTDB taxonomy): Bacteria > Pseudomonadota > Gammaproteobacteria > Burkholderiales > Rhodocyclaceae > Sulfuritalea. The sequence continues at coordinate 283,808 of JADJFK010000006.1, forward strand.
CGCGATCACCGGCGCCAGCGCCTCCTGGTAGTCCGGCGGCAGCGCAGTCTGTCCCGCGCCCGGCGGCGCGAAGGCCGCCATCGCCTGCACCAGGTTCTCGACCTGGCTGTCGAGCAGCCGGCCGCCGTCGGCGCTGCGGAATTCCTCGACGCGGTACTGATCGCCGAGATACCAGTCCTGCACGATAAGCTTGTCACTGGTGCCGATGATCCGGGCTTCCAGGTTGTTGCCGACATGGCGCAGCCAGATCTGTTCGCGCCCGATGCCGGCGAGGAACTCGGCGGCATCGCGATTGCCCGGCGTCGCGTCGTTCTCGACGATCGTGTCGACACCATCGCCGCGGCCGAGGCGGTAGCCGTCGTTGCCCGCGCCGCCGGAAAGCGTGTCGATGCCGGCCCCGCCGGCGATGACATCATCGCCGGCGCTGCCGGTGATGACATCGCGGCCGGCGCCACCGTCGATCAAGGCAATCCCGGCCAGTTCGGTCGCCGAAAAGTCCAGCGTGTCGGCGCCGCCCGTTCCCCCGATCACGTCGTAGCCGCCCATGCCGTCGATGCGCTCGACCGTCGCCTCGCCGCCGAAGTCGCGCAGGCGGAACGTATCGTCGCCGGCGCTGCCTTGCAGCACATCGCGGCCGTCACCGCCTTCGAAGCGGTCGTAAGCGGCATGGGTGCCGCTGACGAGGAAGGTGTCGTTGCCGGCGCCGCCGAAGAGCGTGTCGGCGCCGGCCCCACCGGAAATGACGTCATCGCCGGCGCTGCCGGTGATGACATCGCGCCGGCGCCACCATCGATCAAGGCAATCCCGGCCAGCTCGGTCGCCGAAAATCCAGCGTGTCGGCGCCGCCCGTTCCCCCGATCACGTCGTAGCCGCCCATGCCGTCGATGCGCTCGACCGCCGCCGCGCCGCCGAAGTCGCGCATGCGGAACGTGTCGTCGCCGGCGCTGCCTTGCAGCACGTCGCGGCCGTCACCGCCTTCGAAGCGGTCGTAAGCGCCCTGGGTGCCGGTGACGAGGAAGATGTCGTCGCCGGCGCCGCCGAAGAGCGTGTCGCTGCCCGCGCCACCGACGATGATGTCGTTCCCGGCGCTGCCGGTGATGGTGTCGCGGCCGGCGCCGCCGTCGATAAGGTTCGCACCGACAAAGTCGCTGGCGGAATAATCCAGCGTGTCGCTGCTGCCCGTGCCGCGCAGATGCCGCCCGATGGCAAGGTTGAAATCGGCCTGCGCTGAAAGCCCGCCGGTATCGGTAGCGGTGACGCGCAAGGCCAACACGCCGGGATCGGCTGCACCGGGCATACCGCTAAAGGACGCGGTCGCCGCATCGAAGGCCAGCCAGGCCGGCAAGGCCGTCCCGTCGGCCAGTGTCGCGGTGAAACTCAGGCTGTCGCCGGGATCGCCATCGACGAACGCGCCAACCGGCACCGCGAATGCAAAAGGCAGATCCTCGGTGGCAGACTGATCCGCAATCGGCGCGGCAATGATCGGTGCACTGTTGGCGGGCCCAATCACCAACGCCGTCGCAGTGCTGACGACAGATTCGACCGTGCCGTGGCCATCGGTATAGCCGGCGACGACGCGAACCTGTCGGCCTACTAACGCCGCGGTTAACGTCACGCTGCCGCCGGTGGCGCCGGCGATATCGCTCCAGCTGTCGCCATCCGGCGAACTCTGCCATTGATAACCGATCGCGCCCAAGCCATCGGCGTCGGCCAGATCGTTGCTTGCGGTCAGGACTTCGCCCTGGCTCGCCGTGCCGCCAACGCCGACTTCCCCGCTCGGCGCCGAATTCACCAGCTGCCGGATATCCGACGCATGCCAAACCCGATCCTCAAACACGATGCTTTCAACCACGTACTGGCCAGGACCGATTTCGTCGAAGGAAACATTGTCGGTCGCCGAAACGGAAAGTGTCACCCGCGAATCCGAACGGCTGGCCGTCACGCTTGACGCAACGATGCCGGTGCCAACCACCAGTCGATCCATCCCGCCGACATCGACGATGGCATCGGATCCACCGCCGACGGCGAACCTGTATGTATCGTCGCCCGCACCGCCGTCCAGCAAATCGTCGCCTTGCCCGCCATCCAGCGTATCGTTGCCGCCGAGGCCCAGCAGCGTGTCATCACCGGCGCTGCCATCCAGCAAGTCGTCGCCTTCCGTGCCGACAATTTCCGGAGCCGGAACGATATCGGGCCTCCAGATGGTGCCGTCGTCGAACGTAATAAAGCCGATCCCGTCCAGGCGCCCGCCCGCGACGCGAAGACTGTCACCCGCACCGGCCAAGGTCAGCACCACGTCATTCCCGTCATAGGTGAGCGCAACGTCGGCGAGCGTCAGCCCGCCATTGAAGCTGATACCCGGATAGTCGTAGGCGCCCATGGTTTGCGCCCCCATCCCGGCCGCGAACTGGAAGAAATCCGGATCGAAGTCCGGCGCCGGCGGCGCCAGCGCAATGAGTTCGGCCAGCGAGGCGCGGTCGCCATCGGCGAATACGAAATCATTGATCGATGCGCCGAGCGGATCGACGATGCGCGGAACGAGCACGCGTATGCCCTGGTCCTGACCCCAGCCGATATCGAGCGCGACACGGCGCGAGCCGTCCAGCGGCGACACCGCCTCGGCCCAGGAGAATTGCAGGTCGGCGCGCGCGATGCCGGCGCCGAAGCTCAGCGTGGGCGACGCCAGCACACCCGAATCATAGAAGGGCTGCAAACCCGCCAGGTCCGCCGCACTGTGCGTGACGACCGGCACACTAGTGTGCGCATAGTGCGGGCTGTGCGACAAAGCGCTCCCCGGCACCTTGATCAGGATCGGCAGAAAGTCGATCCTCCTCACCTCGCCCCACTCGAGCAAATCCGATAGCGACGCCCAAGGCTGCAGCTCGCTCTCCAGAGCGGCGAGCGTATCGTAATACCCTTCCCCACCGGCCTCGGCATTGGACTGGTAATACTGCCCGCCGTGTTCGTAGCCTTCCTGCCAGTTTTCGATGCCCTGCGCCCGATAGACCGTATCCAGCACGTTCCACGTCTGGTCGCCCTGCCCCAACACCAGGTCGCGACCGATGTTGTTGCGTCCCACCTGCACTACCTGGCCGGCGCCGCCGACCACCGTGTTGTGCCCGTCCCCCACCACCATGGTCGCGCCGTTTTCCAGCCACTGGTCGCCGGTCCCGGCGACCAGCAGGTTGCCGCCGATCAGGCGGGCATTGCCGGTACCGCCGTAGGCGAATCCGGCGTTGTAGATGGTGTTGTTGCCCGTGCCGCCGATCACCGCCGAATGCAGGCTGGCATGGACCATGTGATTGCCGTCGGTCAGGTCGATTTCTTCCAGCCGGTAGATCTGCGATGCGGAATCGACCTGCAGGGTCACCGCCGCCGGCGGTTGGTCGGCGCCCGACCCGGCCAGATAGCGGCCGGTGAGCGCGCCCTGGTAATGGGTGGTCACCGTGTCATAGCTGTAGCTCGCATCGAGAAATCCCGGCAGTCCATTGACGGTCCACGGGGTATTCAGCGTCTGGCTGACATTGCTCGTCGTGCCGCCGGCCTGCGGCGCGCCCCAGCGGACTTCCGCCCAGAGCCATTGCGTGGCGTGCTGATAGTCGCCGCCCAGCGCATGAACCTCCGCCCCGCCGGCGCTGACCCGGCTCTGGAGAATTCTGGCCGTGGTCTGGCTGCGATAGGCCGTGCCGGGCTGGGTCCAGTGGACGTCGTGCGAGGTGCCGGTGCTGGTCCACGCCACCACGCCGTTGTTGAACCGCCCCGTCAAGGTGGTGGTGGTGAATTCCTCGGTCTGTGTCACGCGCAGGTTGTTCGCCCACTGCGTGGCGCGCGCCCAGGTGCCGTTGGCCTGCCGGGCCAGGCCCTGAGCCGGCGAGGCTTTGTTCGATGGCGAGCCGCGTGTCGGCGAGGAAGTCGCGCGCCAGGGTGGTGATGCGGTCCTCCTCGTAGGCGGCGGTGTCGGCGAGCAGGGTTTCGGTATCGCGCTGCAGCCCGTCGGCATCGCTCACCTGCCAGGGCGTTCCCTCGGTGAAGTAGCCCTGCACGCGCAGCGTGCCGGTGTCGCGGCGGATCGCCAGCAGCAGGTCGTCGCCGTCGCGGCTGGCGGTGAGGTCGGCGAAGTCCAGTCCCGCGTCGAGTGCGATGCGGTTGGCGCCGCTGTCGATCAGCAGATCGTCGCCCGACTGCCGGGCGAGGCGGTAGGTGTCGCTGCCTTCCCCGCCGGCAAGGACGTTGTCCAATGCGTTGCCGGTAAGGGTGTTGTCCAGAGCGTTGCCGCTGCCGGTGATCGCGGTGCCGGTGAGGAGGAGGTTTTCCAGATGATCGCCAAGTTGGTAGTCGATGGCGGATTCGACGGTGTCGATGCCTTGGCCTTCGGCTTCGATGATTTCGTCGGTGGCGTCGTCGGCGGTGGTCAGGCGGTAGGTGTCGTTGCCCTCGCCGCCGATCAGGCGGTCGCTGCCGCTGCCGCCGTCGAGTTGGTCATCGCCGGCGCCACTGCTGATACGGTCGTCCACGCTGGTGCCGGTCAGCAGATCGTTGCCGGCGCTGCCGCCGATGTCGAAGCCTTTGGCCATCAGGGCGTCGTAGCTCAGGGTGCTGCCGTCATCGAACTCGATGTGGTCGAAAGGCCGATGAGCCAACGCATCGGCAGGATCAAAGTCCTCAAAATGAATCACGTCATTCGCGTCATCCCCGATCTGGATGGCCAGCGAACCCAGCCCGAGCTTCAAATCCGCCGCCGTCACGCCCGACAGGCGCAGCACATTGCCATTGAAACTGCCTGCCGCCGTGGCGACGTGGTCGGTGCCGTCACCTTTGGCGTAGAGGATCGTGTTGTCCGTGCCCAGCACCCGCAACACGTCATTGCCCTGTCCGCCGGACACTTTGGCTCGGCCGCCGCTCGCAGTCAGCGTGTCGCTTTCGCTTCCCCCCAACAGCGTTGCGTCCGGCGTCGTGCTGATCTGTACCTGAGGCGATGCAAGCGTCCGCCCCACCAACTGGCTGAACGAATAGCGCGTGCCGTCCGCAAACTCGAAACGCTCCACCGCGCCGCCCCACCCCTGGGCGATCACCAACCGGTCCGCACCCATGTCGAGCAGCAGGTCGTTGGCGTTCGCCCGGCTGGTGGCGATGCCGACCAGCATGATGCCCGCATCAAAACGCAGCGTGTCCGTGCCGCCGCTGTCGGCGATCGCTTCGTTGGTGCCGTCGGCCGCCGTACCGCCATCGCCGACTTTCAGGATGTAGGTGTCGTCGCCGAGGCCGCCATCGAGATAGTCGGTGCCGGCGCCGCCGTCGAGGGCGTCGTTGTCCGCGCCGCCAAGCAGAATGTCGTCCCCGGCGCCACCGTCCAGATTGTCGTCGCCGGCTTCGCCCAGGAGCTGGTCCGCGCCCTCGCCACCGACCAGGCTGTCCTTGCCGCCATAGCCCCGGAGGTAGTCATCGCCCTCTCCGCCGTCGAGGTCGTCATCGCCGTGATATGCCGCATCGGTCTGGTCCGAGTCGCCGAACAACTGGTCATTCCCGGTGTCACCGATCAGCGTGTCCTTGCCGCCATCCCCGATCAGGGTATCGTCGCCTTCTTCCCCGTCCAGATAGTCGTCACCGTGCAGTGCGCTGTCGATCAGCGAGCTATCGCCGCGCAGGCTGTCGTTGCCGGTGCCTCCGAACAGCGTATCTTTGCCGCCGTCGCCGCGCAGCGTGTCATTGCCCTCTTCGCCATCCAGGTAGTCATCGCCGTGGTAGGCCGTCGGAGTAGCACCGGTGTCCCCTTCCATTTCATCGTCACCGGCACCGCCGAAGAGTTCATCCGCCCCGCCCATGCCCGCCAGGAAGTCGTTGCCCTCGCCGCCATCGAGGTAGTCGCCACCGTCCTCGGCCGGAACGTTGGCGCTGTTGTCGCCCAGCATCTGATCATTGCCGGCGCCGCCGATGAGCACGTCGGCGCCCTGGCTGCCGAACAGGAAGTCGTTACCGCTGCCGCCGTCGAGGTAGTCGTCGGCGACGCCGCCGTCCATCACGTCGTCGCCGGCGCCGCCGTACAGGGCATCAACGCCGCCTGCGTTGGCGGCCACCTCGCCGAAGCTGCCGCCATTAGTCCAATGCCAGCCGACGCCATGCGTGGCGGTGTCCCGCGTCGCGACCAGGGTCCAGTCAGGCGTGACATTGCCGCCGGCGCCATCGCCGTCCAGCACGTCGTCACCCGCACCGCCGAACAGCACGTCGGCGCCCTCGGCGCCGAGCAGCACGTCGTTGCCACGTTCGCCGATCAGGACGTCATCGCCGCTGCCGGCGTCGAGCCAGTCGCCTTTGACGCCGGTGGCGTCCGCGTTTTCGCCGTAGTCGTAAATCTGGTCCAGGGGGGCTTCGATGCCGCCGTGCAGGGTGTCCTTGCCGGTTCCGCCGAGGAGGATGTCGCTGCCGTCGTCGCCGACGAGCTGGTCGTCGTTCTCGCCGCCGTTGGCCATGTCGTCGCCGATCCCGGCTTCGATGCGGTCGGCGCCGCCATTGCCCAGCAGGGTATCGTCGCCGCCATGGCCGCGCATGAGATCGCGCCGCCGCCGCTGCCGTTGAGGTTGTCGTCGCGATTCGGGCCGCCCAGGCTGCCGATCAGGCTGCCAAGGTCGTCGGCCTTGTTGTAGCTGACATCCTGCGAAATTATCCCGGTGATCTCGCCCGCCTCGTTGTAGCTGTAGACGGTGTTGGTCACTGCGACGTTGCGCCAGTCGGCGCCGTAGGCGGCACCGCCGGCGAGGGTGGCGGTGTACGCGGTGGGGCTGAGGTCGCCGTCGATGGTGCGGTCGGCCGGGACGGCGGCGGGCGGGACGGGGCCTGCGAGATCGATGCCGAGGTCGTTGTCGGCAAAATGCTTGACCAGGATGCGGTCGCCGCCGATGGCGATGGCCAGGGTCTGGCTGCCGTCGGCTTCGTCGGTGAGGCTGTAGATGGCGCGTTTGTCGTCGCTGATCCATTGCCGGGCGCCGTACTGGTTTGCCCCCGTGAGGGCGGTGCCGGCGACTTTGATCTGGCCAATGCCGTCGGCGTCGTCGATGGTGTCGATGCCGTCGCCGCTGGTGAAGACGTAGGTGTCGTTGCCGGTGCCGCCGTGGAGGGTGTCGCTGTGCTTGCCGCCGTTGAGTTCGTCATCGTCGGCGCCGCCTTCGAGATGGTCGGCGCCGGCGTTGCCGATTAGGGTGTCGTTGCCGGCGTTGCCGTAGAGATGGTCGGCGACGCCGCCGCCTGCGTAAGTATCGTCGGTGATGCCGCCAAAGAAGTAGCGTTGGGTCGCATTGGTGATCGGCCCTTGGGCGATCGTGTAACCGCTGGCGACATCCTCGAAGTAGTTGGACTGATTCTCAAAGGGATGATTGCTTGGACTGAATGTCACATTCGGATTGACAGGGTTCTTGTTCTGCGTGCCGAACCAGAGTTTGCGTTCGAGCATGGCGGCGCGGTCTTTTAGCCACTGGTCGCTGATATTGGCGAGGCCGCTGGCTTGCTGTTCGGCGGTGAGCTGGTTATCGGCGTCCCACGCGCTGGCCAGGTTTTGGTTGGCGGCCTTGAGTTGGGTCAGTGCATCGGAATCCGTCACGCTGAGCGCGAAGGGGGCGAGGCTATTGAGGGCCAGTAACTGGGCGAAGTCGTTGCGGGCGTCTGTGCCATCGGTGCTGGGCGCGACGATCTCGGCTTTTTCCAGAAGGGCTTGGTATGTATCGCTGGCCGCAATGGCTTCAAGTGCTTCATAGAATTTGGTGCGACCGGTGTAGCCGTCGGCATCAGTTGTTGCCGCCCAGGTGTTGCCGTCGGGGCTCCCTTTGAGGCGTAGCGCGGCGGCTTGTGTTGATCCGAGGCAGAACTCGGCCAGGGCGTTGACGACATTCTCCAGTACGTCGCCTTCGGCTTGGCCTTGAGCGGCGCCGATGAACAGGTCGCCATCTTCCTTCTTGCGCCAGGATGCATTCTTGAAGATGGTGTTCAGCGTTTGCGCGCCATCCGCGCGTTGTGCTTCGGGCACCAGTTGCAGCAGGGTGTTCTGGACGTTCAGAGCGTCCACCAGCAGCACCAGACTGTGCGTGTCGCCAAAGTCCTTCTTGTCATAACCGTCGAATAGCAGGCGAATGCCGAAGTTGCTGAACAAGTTCGCCGTGACACTGCCTACAGCGCCTCCCCGTGACAGCGGCTGGTCTTCAATAAAGATTTGGGCTTCCTGCCCATAGCGGTATTGGGAATGCGCCACCATGAATTTCGGGTTGTCGGCACTCATCTCGGTGCCAGCAACGTCCCACTGGTTGGCGAGGCCGTCGCCTACGCCCTGGCCCATGGCACGATTACCCAAAGCGCCGTCGAGGCCACCTGTGAGGCTGAGCGATGTTGTATTGAATTCGGTGGCGACGGTCAGGACGGCAAGCTGGTAGTCGAGCGATTCGCCGGCGATGGCGAGGCTGCCGTCGGGCGCCAAGTCCCTGATATTGGCCGGATTGGGCGGACCGGCATCGCTGCCGGAATTGAGGCTCGGGGCGTAGTGCGCGTATTCAAAGACCTCCTTGATCCGCGATACGGCGGCGTAGAGCAGGCCGTAGTCGTCCAGGCGCGCGGCGTAGTCCGGTTCATCGGGCATGGTCGGCCGCACGCTGTTGGCGAGGTTGGCAAGCCGGCTATTGAACTGGCCGGTCACGCTGTCGCCAGGCACGCCACTGGTTGCGGCGAGTTCGGCCTTGAGCAACAGATAGGCGTCGCGGCCTTCCGTGGATTGAAAGAGGTCGATGAAGCCAGTGGTCTCGCCTTGTGCCCGCAGCGACTGAAAGCGCGCGATCATTTGCGGCAGCTTCGTCATTGTCGTTGCCAGCGATCCATCGCCAATCTTGCCGATGCCGGCGCCATTGAAGGTGATTACCTGCTGCGCCACGCCCGGATGCATGAGGTTGAAGGCGGTGGCCATGTGTGCGCCCAGGCTGTAGCCGGTGACGGTGAGCGACTTGCCAGCGACCTCAGGGAGAGTGGCGAGGTGGGCGTACCACGTCTCCATGTCGCTCAACTGACCGAAGGCCCAGCCCTTTTCCTTGATTTCGAGGACGTTGGTCGCGGTGTTGTCGCGCGCGGCGTCGTCGAGAAATTCGGTGGAGCGGAAGGAGAGGACCAACTCGCCGGTGTCCTTGTCTTTGAATAGCGTGCCCGAGAAACCTGTAGTCGTATTGGAGATGTGTTCGACGACCGTCCATTGCGCGGCGAATTTGGTGGCCTCGGTGGCGGTGAATTTGCTGGCGTGGAGGTTGCCAGCGGTGAGATTGGGAACCGCAATCACTTCGTTCGCGCGCTTGTCTCCGGGAGTCAAGACAGTGCCGGGAGGCGTAGCGTTGTAGCCATACAATGCCTCCGCAGCCATCTGCAGGTTGGCGAACTTAAGGTATTCGGTAATGGTAGGCATTTCACTTCTCCTTGGCGGGAATCAGAATCTGGTCGACGAACTTGCGGGTGGCGGCATCGGTGCCGCGCGCGTGATCGGGACAGCGATAGGCGGTCAGCCATGGGCTGGGATTGATGCGACTGGGGGCGCCGGGACTCCAGGCATAGCGGATCAGCTCGCCCATCACCTCATTGGTCTTGAGGTCGAGCACCTTGACCGTGCTGCTGGCGACGCCAAGGTAGCGTTCTTCGGGGATGACGTGGTCTTCGTAGGTGACGCCATAGCGTGGGGTGGAGCCGGCGCTGGGGGTTTTGTCGAGAATGGCGTCGATATAACCTATCTTTGAAGTCGGTCTGGGTTTGTAGACAATCGTATAGCGATAACGCTTGCCGTCTTTCTCATCGATGACTTCGACCCATCGGTAGCCGGGGAGGCCGCCGGGATTGCGATTGGTGTTGATTGATCCACGATACGCTGGCGTAACTGGTGTCGGGGTACCATTCAAGGTAGAGCCGCCTTCCTCGTAGCCTAAGAATGTCGTGATGTAATGCTCTGCCCACGCTTCCCGCGCAAACGCCGCCCCCGGCCACATGCGGTCAGCCCATTCGCGGTCACCCGCTTGCGGCCTCACCTTCATCAGCAACAGCCCCTCGACGTTCTCCACCTTGCGGTAGATCTTTTCTCCGGCTACCGTGCGACACTTTGCTTCGAAGAGCGCCTTGCCATCGGTCATGCGGGCCTCGGTCGCTTCGCGTTGGGCGGTATCGGCCAAAGGCTGGCCAGCCGCGATCGCCAAACCTGCTGCGAATACAACAATCGATATCCGGTTCATGCCGCTTGCCTCCAGTTGAATTGTTTTGCTGCACTCTCGATCCCATCGCCGTGTCGCCAGCGCCGACTTTCCAGTAGCCATAGAACCAGCGTATCGTTGCCCTCGCCCCCATCGAGGTAGTCGGCTCCGTCCTCGGCCGGAACGTTGGCGCTGTTGTCGCCCAGCATCTGATCATTGCCGGCCGCGCCGATGAGCACGTCGGCGCCCTGGCTGCCGAACAGGAAGTCGTTACCGCTGCCGCCGTCGAGGTAGTCGTCGGCGACGCCGCCGTCCATCACGTCGTCGCCGGCGCCGCCGTACAGGGCATCAACGCCGCCTGCGTTGGCGGCCACCTCGCCGAAGCTGCCGCCATTAGTCCAATGCCAGCCGACGCCATGCGTGGCGGTGTCCCGCGTCGCGACCAGGGGTCCAGTCAGGCGTGACATTGCCGCCGGCGCCATCGCCGTCCAGCACGTCGTCACCCGCACCGCCGAACAGCACGTCGGCGCCCTCGGCGCCGAGCAGCACGTCGTTGCCACGTTCGCCGATCAGGACGTCATCGCCGCTGCCGGCGTCGAGCCAGTCGCCTTTGACGCCGGTGGCGTCCGCGTTTTCGCCGTAGTCGTAAATCTGGTCCAGGGGGGCTTCGATGCCGCCGTGCAGGGTGTCCTTGCCGGTTCCGCCGAGGAGGATGTCGCTGCCGTCGTCGCCGACGAGCTGGTCGTCGTTCTCGCCGCCGTTGGCCATGTCGTCGCCGATCCCGGCTTCGATGCGGTCGGCGCCGCCATTGCCCAGCAGGGTATCGTCGCCGCCATGGCCGCGCATGAGATCGGCGCCGCCGCTGCCGTTGAGGTTGTCGTCGCGATTCGGGCCGCCCAGGCTGCCGATCAGGTTGCCAAGGTCGTCGGCCTTGTTGTAGCTGACATCCTGCGAAATTATCCCGGTGATCTCGCCCGCCTCGTTGTAGCTGTAGACGGTGTTGGTCACTGCGACGTTGCGCCAGTCGGCGCCGTAGGCGGCACCGCCGGCGAGGGTGGCGGTATACGCGGTGGGGCTGAGGTCGCCGTCGATGGTGCGGTCGGCCGGGACGGCGGCGGGCGGGACGGGGCCTGCGAGATCGATGCCGAGGTCGTTGTCGGCAAAATGCTTGACCAGGATGCGGTCGCCGCCGATGGCGATGGCCAGGGTCTGGCTGCCGTCGGCTTCGTCGGTGAGGCTGTAGATGGCGCGTTTGTCGTCGCTGATCCATTGCCGGGCGCCGTACTGGTTGCCCCCCGTGAGGGCGGTGTCGGCGACTTTGATCTGGCCAATGCCGTCGGCGTCGTCGATGGTGTCGATGCCGTCGCCGCTGGTGAAGACGTAGGTGTCGTTGCCGGTGCCGCCGTGGAGGGTGTCGCTGTGCTTGCCGCCGTTGAGTTCGTCATCGTCGGCGCCGCCTTCGAGATGGTCGGCACCGGCGTTGCCGGTGAGGGTGTCGGCGCCGGCGGCGCCGTAGAGGTGGTCGGTGTTGGTTCCACCACCGAGGACGTCGTCCCGTTCGTCGCCAAAGATGATGCGGCGGGTGTTGTCGAGGTTCGGCCCTTGCTGGATGACGTAGCTGCTGGCGCGATCTTCGTAGTAGCTGTTCTCGAGTTCGTAGGGGCTATGGATTTCGCCGGGTTGCCGTTGCCGGTTAAGGTCCAGGGTCGGGTTGTTCGGCAGGACGTTGTTGGCGTTGTGCCAGTTCTTGCGCGTCAGGAACGCCGCACGGTCGGTGAGCCATTCCTCGCTGATGGCGTAGATCCTTGTTGGGTCGGGATTGGTGAGAAGTTCCAGGTCGCTGTTCCATTCCGCGTACATGGAGTTGGCCGTCTGGTCGGCGAGGGCGGTGGCGAAGACCTCGTTCGTGCCGCTCAGGACGAAGGGGCTCAGGCTGTAGAGCGCGGCGTAGGCGCCGAAGTTCTGGCGCGCATCGGCGGCCAGGTTGCCGGTGGATGGCGTCAGGGTGAGTTGGCCGGCGAGGGCCGCAAAGACCGGGCTGTCGGTGATCTGCTTCAGCTTGGCGTAGAGGGCATCGCGGCCGCCGTAGGTCGTTTCGCCGGTGATGGTGCTCGCCGTATCCCACCAGGTATTGCCGATCGGGTTCCCGTTGAGGCGATCTGCTCTGGCTTGCGGGCCGAGGATCAGGGCGGCGAGCGCATTGACGACGTTTTCCAGGACGTCGCCTTCGGCCTGGCCCTGGGTGCCCAGGACGCTTTGGGCTTTGCGCCATGAAGCGTTCCTGAGGATGTCGTTCAGCAGGTCGGTGGCCGATGCGCGCTGCGCCGGCGCCACGAGTTTGAGAAGTGCGTCCTGCACCTTGAGTGAGTCGACGATCAGCACCAGGCTGTGGGTGTCGGCGAAGTTGTTGAGGCTGTACTTGTCCTGCAGCAGGTTGATTTCGCCGCCGGTCAGGCCCTTAATAAAGTCTTTGACGAAATCGCCGCGCGTCAGCGGCTGGTCTTCGATAAAGAGGTCGACGTCGGTGCCGAAATGGACGCCCGAGTTGGCGACGGCCGACCACGGTTCGGAAGTTTCCGTGCCGACCAGATCCCATTGGTTGGTCAGCAGTGGGTCACCGAAGGTTTTGCTCACGATGCTGAGCTCGGCACTGGTCCGCTGGCTGGCGAGGTAGACGGCCAACCGGTAGTCGAGGGTCTGGGCGAGGATTTCCGAGGTTGGCACAGACTTGAGGGGTTGGTCGGTCGTGCTGCCGGCGGTGACACCGGAAGTGAAGTTCTCGATTCGTTCGGCTTCGGCTTGCAAGGTGAGGATGGCGTCGAGGGCCTTGTCCAGGGGCCGCGTCTCGCCGTCGAAGATCAGGCGGTCGGTCTCGCTATAGATTGTCCGTTGCCCGGCCAGTGCGGCTTTGGCGTCGGCGGCCGTCCAGGTGTTGTCGGCGAGGTTTTGGTGCAAGGTGTCGTAGAAGTCAGCCAGCCCGGTAAGCGTGAAGCCGAGCGCGGACTTGATGCTCGTCGGGTTCGCGCGCAGATCGTTGAAGTAGTCGAGGACGCCTTGCAGCGTATGGCCTTCCTTCAGCTTGCCGACGCCGGCACCGTTGAAGGTGACGACCTGTTGCGCAGCGCCCGGATGCAGGAGGTTGAAGGCGGTGGCGAGGTGGCCGCCGAGGCTGTAGCCGGTGACGGAAAACGGCCGCTGCGAGAGCGGCACACCATCGACGGCCAGCGTCTTGTACCACTCCTCCATGTCCGATATCTGCCCGAAGGCCCAGCCGGTGCCGAAGACCTCCAGCGCGTTCGTGGCCGCGCTGTCGCGGATCGCGTCGTCAACAAACTCGGTCGAGCGGAAGCTGATGACGAGTTCGCCGGTTTGGTTGTTCTTGAAGAGTGTTCCGGAAAAGCCAGTTGTCGTGTTCGGGAGTTGGTCGACGACTTCCCATTCGGCAGTGAACTTGATCGCCTCGGTTTCGGTGAATTTGGAGGCGTGTCTATTGCCACGAACGAGCGCATCTTTCAATGCAGTTCCAGAATAATTCTTGTCACCGGTGTCAGGGTCATTAAGGAAGGCTTCCGCCGCCATTTGCAGGTTTGCATATTTCAAGTACTCGGCAATCGTTGGCATGTCATTTCTCCTGAATGATGTGAAGAACTTTTTCTACGAAATTCCGCGTTTGACGTGGTTGGTGAAAAGACCGTGGTGCTCCTACCTTTTCCGGGCCAAACTTTGGACAGGCGTTATCCGCTGCAAGTAGCCACGGCGATCTGCCACCCGATGTATTGCCCTGTCCTCTATCCATCATGTAGCCGATGCGCTCCGCCATGACTTCATTGGTCCGCAAGTCGATGACTTTCAGCGAACTGCCGGCGATCCAGGCGATCATCAGTATTCACGTTCTTCGCGGGTGGAGATGTCGTCGTAGGTGACGCCATATCGGGGAGGTTGGCCTGTGGCAGGAGCGGGGACTTTGTCGAGGACGAAAGCGTAGTTATTGAGATCAAAGTTCGGGTTATGTCTAATAGATATCTGGTGATTTGGCGTATTCGGGTCTTTACGCCCAACCACTTTCATCCCACCCGTGTAGCGATATCGTTTGCCCTCCTTTTCGTCGACCACTTCAACGTAGCGGTAGCCACCGCTTCTAGTGTTGTCGAGCGCACCTTTTTCATTTCTGCCCCAGAGAAAGCTTTCCAAATACCCATCTCCGGTGAAGGTGCTTCCATACGGGTCATCCATCTTGTACTGATCCCCGAAGTTGATTTCCTTTGGCCGCAGCTTCATCAGAAAGATGCCCTCGACGTTCTCTGCGGTGCGATGAATGAACTCGCCCGACTTCTTGCAGCGCTCGGCAAACATCGCTTCCGCCTTGGCCAGCCGTGCCTTTGGGTCCTCCGTGGCGGGCGTGGCTTGCGCGTAGACAGCCGTCGCTGCCGCTATCAACAAGGCCGCCGCCAATTTCCGAATCGAGTTTGCGTTCATGCCGCCATCCTCCATGCATGGTCGTTTGCAGCTCCAACACGCGAATCGCCGTGTCGCCAGCGCCGACTTTTCATGCTCGCGACCACCGTGTTGTGCCCGTCGCCCACCACCATGGTCGCGCCGTTTTCCAGCCACTGGTCGCCGGTCCCGGCGACCAGCAGGTTGCCGCCGATCAGGCGGGCATTGCCGATGCCGCCGTAGGCATAGGTGGCGTTGTAGATCGTGCTGTCGCCGGTATCGCCGTAGGCGAATCCGGCGTTGTAGATGGTGTTGTTGCCCGTGCCGCCGATCACCGCCGAATGCAGGCTGGCATGGACCATGTGATTGCCGTCGGTCAGGTCGATTTCTTCCAGCCGGTAGATCTGCGATGCGGAATCGACCTGCAGGGTCACCGCCGCCGGCGGTTGGTCGGCGCCCGACCCGGCCAGATAGCGGCCGGTGAGCGCGCCCTGTAATGGGTGGTCACCGTGTCATAGCTGTAGCTCGCATCGAGAAATCCCGGCAGTCCATTGACGGTCCACGGGGTATTCAGCGTCTGGCTGACATTGCTCGTCGTGCCGCCGGCCTGCGGCGCGCCCCAGCGGACTTCCGCCCAGAGCCATTGCGTGGCGTGCTGATAGTCGCCGCCCAGCGCATGAACCTCCGCCCCGCCGGCGCTGACCCGGCTCTGGAGAATTCTGGCCGTAGTCTGGCTGCGATAGGCCGTGCCGGGCTGGGTCCAGTGGACGTCGTGCGAGGTGCCGGTGCTGGTCCACGCCACCACGCCGTTGTTGAACCGCCCCGTCAAGGTGGTGGTGGTGAATTCCTCGGTCTGTGTCACGCGCAGGTTGTTCGCCCACTGCGTGGCGCGCGCCCAGTGCCGTTGGCCTGCCGGGCCAGCCCTGAGCCGTCAGGCTTTGTTCGATGGCGAGCCGCGTGTCGGCGAGGAAGTCGCGCGCCAGGGTGGTGATGCGGTCTTCCTCGTAGGCGGCGGTGTCGGCGAGCAGGGTCTCCGTGGTGCTGCCGTTCCCCTCGGCATCGCTCACCTGCCAGGGCGTGCCGTCGGTGAAGTAGCCCTGCACGCGCAGCTTCCCGTGTCGCGGCGGATCGCCAGCAGCAGGTCGTCGCCGTCGCGGCTGGCGGTGAGGTCGGCGAAGTCCAGTCCCGCGTCGAGTGCGATGCGGTTGGCGCCGCTGTCGATCAGCAGATCGTCGCCCGACTGCCGGGCGAGGCGGTAGGTGTCGCTGCCTTCCCCGCCGGTAAGGACGTTGTCCAAGGCGTTGCCGGTGAGGATGTTGTCCAGGGCGTTGCCGGTGGCGTGAATCGCGGCGCCGGTGAGGAGGAGGTTGACGCTCTTGCCTCTCTCACGTGCGTAGGCGATAGCGCCTTTCACCACGCCAATGCTGATCAGCAGGTATAGCCCCATTACCGCAAAGACGACGAAGCCCATTACGCGGCCCTCCTTTCGGCAAATCGCTCGTTCGCGGGTGTGCCCCGCTCGCCGT
Organism: Sulfuritalea sp.; assembly: GCA_016708585.1. Classification (GTDB taxonomy): domain Bacteria; phylum Pseudomonadota; class Gammaproteobacteria; order Burkholderiales; family Rhodocyclaceae; genus Sulfuritalea. The sequence goes on from JADJFK010000006.1 coordinate 299,961, forward strand.
CCCGCCAGCGCCGACTTTCTTGAGCTGTCCGCAGTCGCCCGCCAAAGGAGGAGACATTTCGCTTCTCGTTTCCCATCGTCGCTTCCTCCATTCTCAGAATCCAAATCCTTGTTGTTCAATTCGTGTCCGCCGCAAATCCGCGCCGTGACCGGGTATGCAGGGAAAAAACGCTGGATTCCGGGTCAAGCCCGGAATGACGAGTTTGCGAGTCGAGCCCGAAGTAACTTGGCCCGGTCCAGTTGCGGGTCGGAAGCCTGACTCCCGGACTGCCACCTTCTTGACAGTGCAGACTTTTGTGCATACGATTACCCCGTGAGAATCGAGTTCGATCCGAAGAAGGCGGCGAGCAATCTGAATAAGCACGGCGTGTCGTTTGAAGAGGCGGCTTCGTGCCTGCTCGACCCCCTCGCGCTGGCAAGAGACGATCCCGATGCGAAGGACGAACAGCGCCTGATCCTGCTGGGAATGAGCCGGGCGGGAAGGCTGTTGACGGTGTGTTACACCTTGCGCGGAAACGAAACGATCCGCTTGATTTCCGCCCGCAAGGCGACCAGGAAAGAGGTGACCAGCTATGCGTAAAGACTATGATTTCACCGGCGCCAAACGTGCCAGGGATGTGCCCCATCTGGCGAAACTGCAAGCCGAGATGGCTGGCAAGACGCGCATCACCATGCGCGTGGACAATGCGGTCCTGGCCGCGTTCAAGGCGCGCGCCGAGAGCAGTGGCGGCAGTTATCAGACCATGATGAACGAAGCCTTGAAACAATATACGCTGGGCTTGTCCATGGCCGACGTGGTGCGTCAGGCTATCCGCGAGGAAATGAACTCCGCCTGAAATGCCATGAAGGCTGACTACGACATGACCAAGGCCAAACGTGGCGCCGTACTGCCTGCGGCCGGCAAGACCCGCATCACGATCTACCCGGACGATGCGATTCTGGAAGCCTTTCGCCACCGTGCGGAGCAAGAGGGCAAGGGCTATCAAACGCTGATCAACGAGGCGCTTGCCGCGTCGCTGGCGCAAAACAATGCGCCCGTGACCATCGGTGCGCTGCGCAAGATCTTGCGCGAGGAATTGCACGCGGCTTGAGCTTTCAATACTGGTTGCAACCCGCAGCTTGCAACCGGCGCGAATGCGCTGGTCGCCGTCGCGCCAGCGCCGACTTTGTGACGTGGAGTGTCCGGAAAGATCGTCATGCCGGCGCACGCCGGTATCCGGGGGAAGCCGACCGGATTCCGGGTCAGGCCAGGAATGACGGGTTTGCGGATGGTGTCCGGAATGGCTTGCCCCGGACTTGATCCGGAGACGAGAGCCGGATTCGAATCTGTATGGATTTTTCATCAGCTCACCGCTCCCGCAAACTCTCGCTGCCCCGCTGCAGCAACGGGCTCAGGAAATACTCGATCACGCGGCGCTTGCCGGTCTTGACTTCCAGGCTCACCGCCATGCCGGCGCTGAGATTTACGGTCTTGTCCTCCACCTGCATGGTGGCGCGCTGCAGGCGGGCGCGCGGAGTAGATCGGGCCGCGCTTTTCATCGTTGATGGCGTCGCGCGAGACGTGGACCAGGTTCGCGGGGATCGTGCCGTACTTGGTGAAGGGGAAGGTCTCGACCTTGACTTCGGCCTCCTGCCCGGCATTGACGAAGCCGATGTCCTTGTTCTCCAGGGAAGGCTTCAACTTCCAGCGCGTCGTCCTGGGGCACGATGACCATCAGCACCTGGGCCTCGGTGACGACGCCGCCGACGGTGCGCACGGCGAGCTGCTGCACGGTGCCGTCCACCGGCGCGGTGAGCGTCATCAGCTTGCCGCGGGTGTCCGCCTTGACCAGTTCCTGGCCGAAGCCGGTGGCTTTCTGTTCGGCTTCGTTGAGGGTATCGAGCGCCAGGCGGCGGGTTTCGGCGACAGCCGAGTTGCGCTGGCCTTTTGCTTCGTCGATGGCGGCGGCGAGTTCCTTGAGGCGGCTGCGCTGGGTTTCGAGGTCGGCCTCCTGCTCGATGCGAATCTGTTCCTTTTCCAGGTAGCCGTGTTTTGAGATGAAGTTCTTGTCCACCAGGCCCTTGTAGTCTTCGGCGCGCTTGCGGGCGATGGGCACGGTCTGCTCCAGTTTGCGCACAACCTCCCCGGTGGAACGGTACTCGGCTTCGCGCCGGGCGATCTCGGCGTCGATGCGCGCGATGCGTGCCTGGTATTCGGCGTACTGGCCGTCGAGGAGGCGCTGTTCCTGGGCGATGCGCTCGACGGCGATGCCGGCGGGCGGCGCGAGGCGCGGTGTGCGGCCATCGGTTAGCGCGGTGAGCAGGCCGCGGGCGCGGGCGGCCTGCAGCTTCGCGGTGCTCAGGTCGTTGCCGGTACGCACGCTGTCGGCCTGCGCGCTGGTGGCATCGAGCTCGACCAGCACCTGGCCGGCCTTGACGGCCTGGCCGTCGACGACATGGATGGCCTTGACGGCAGCGGTATCGATCGGCTGGATCAGCTTGCTGCCGGCATTGGGCACGATGCGCCCCTGTGCCACGGCGACCACGTCGATGCGGCCGAAGCCGGCCCAGAGCAGGGCGATCACGGCGAAGGCCATCAGCAGCCAGGCAACGATGCGCGGCGCGGGCGAAACCGGCGTTTCCTGCAGCTCGAGCGCGGCGGGGAGGAAGGCCGCCTCGTGCGGCAGGCGTTGCGGCGGGTCGAGGTCTTTGCGGATTTTCCAGACGTGGCCGAAGACGGCGGCGTAGCGCTTGAGCAGGTCGAGGGCGGCTTGCAGGCGGAGGGAGAGGGCTTGGGTCATTTCGAATGCCCTTGAAAAAAGCAACACAAGTGTTTAGTATTGACGCCATGAACTCGAAGCAGATGAAGAAATGGCTGGAGCAGCAAGGCGCCACGTTCCTGCCGGCCAAGGGCTCTCATCTGAAGGTTTTTCTGAATGGGCGGCAAACCATCCTGCCCATGCACGGCACGGCGGAACTCGGCAGGGGTCTGGAGGCCGCCATCAAACGCCAACTTGGATTGAAGTGAGGACAAATCATGTTTGACTACCCCGTTATCCTGACGCCGGACGATGGCACGATGCTGGTAACTTTTCCCGACGTGCCGGAGGCAATTACCTTTGGTGCGGACACGGATGAAGCATTGATGTATGCCATCGACGCGCTTGAATCCGCGCTGTCCTTCTATGTTGATGATCGCAAGCCCCTGCCGGTCCCGAGCAAACCGAAGCGCGGGCAGAAGACGGTGAGGCCTTCGGCGCTGGAATGCGCCAAGCTCGGGGTCTATCAGGCCATGATGGATCAAGGCATCCGCAAGTCCGAATTGGCGCGTCGGCTGGGGTGGCACATGCCGCAGGTGGATCGGCTGTTCGATCTGCGGCACGCTTCGCGCCTGGACCAGATCGAGGCGGCAGCGCGGGCGCTGGGGCGGCATGTCGAGGTATCGGTTACCTAGCATCGCCTACCCCTGCTGCATTCGGTACAGCCGCGAGTAATGCCCCGCCTCGTGGCGCAGCAGTTCGGCGTGGCTGCCCTGCTCGACGATCTGGCCGCGGTCGATGACGATGATGCGGTTGGCATCGCGCACGGCGGATAGGCGGTGGGCGATGACGATCACCGTGCGGCCCTGGCAAATCGCCTTCATGTTGTTCTGGATGATGCGCTCCGACTCGTAGTCGAGCGCGCTGGTGGCTTCGTCGAAAATCAGTATTCGCGGGTTGCCGATCAGGGCGCGGGCGATGGCGATGCGCTGGCGCTGGCCGCCGGACAGCGTCGAGCCGTGTTCGCCGACCAGGGTGTCGTAGGCTTCGGGCAGTTCGAGGATGAATTCGTGGGCGCCGGCGAGCTTGGCCGCCGCCATCACCGCCTCGATCGGCAGGCCGGGATCGGCCAGCGCGATGTTGTCGCGGATCGTGCGGTTGAACAGCATGTTCTCCTGCAACACCACGCCGATCTGCCGGCGCAGGCTGGAGCTGTCGGCCATCGCGAGGTCGATGCCGTCGACCAGCACGCGACCGCGTTCCGGCAGGTAGAGGCGCTGCGCGAGTTTCGCCAGCGTGCTCTTGCCCGAACCGGAACGGCCGACGATGCCGATCACCTCGCCGGGCGCGATGGCGAGACGGATGCCGCGCAGCACTTCGGGGCCGTCGGGGCGGTAGCGGAAGACCACGTCGTCGAATTCGATGCGCCCGGCCAGCGGCGGCAAGGCGGTTCCGCTGCGAGCACCCTGCCCGTCCGACTTCGCCAGCTCGGTGCGGGTATTGAGGATGTCGCCCAGGCGCTGCACCGAGATGCCGGTCTGCTGGAAGTCGGTCCATAGCTGCGCCAGGCGCATCACCGGCGTCGCGACCCGGCCGGCCAGCATGTTGAAGGCGATCAGCTGACCGAGGCTCAGGCTGCCGTCCATCACCAGCCGCGCGCCCAGCCACATGGTGACCAGGGTCACGAGTTTGCCGATCAGCGAGACGCCTTCGTGCGCCAGCGTGCCCAGCGTCGCGGTGCGAAAGCCGGCGGCGACATAGGCGGCGAGCTGCCTGTCCCAGCGCCGCATCATCTGCGGTTCGACGGCCATGGCCTTGACGGTGTCGATGCCGTTGATGGTCTCGACCAGGAAGGCCTGGTTCTCGGCGCCGCGGTTGAATTTCTCGTGCAGGCGCGCGCGCAGGAGCGGCGTGATGCCGAGCGAGAGAACCAGGTAGCACGGCAGCGAGAGCACCACGACCAGCGTCAGCCAGCCGCTGTAGAGCAGCATCACGCCGATGAAGACCACCGAGAACAGCAGGTCGAGCACCAGGGTGATGGCGTTGCCGGTGAGGAACTGGCGGATGTTCTCCAGTTCGCGCACGCGCGCCACGGTGTCGCCCACGCGCCGCGCCTGGAAGTAGGCCAGCGGCAGGTTGAGCAGGTGGCGAAAGAGGCGCGCGCCGAGCTCGACGTCGATGCGGCTGGTGGTGTGGGCGAAGACATGGCTGCGGATGCCCGAGAGCACCACTTCGAAAACCATCACCACCAGCAGGCCGATGGCGATGACATCGAGCGTTGTGAGCCCACGATGCACGAGTACCTTGTCCATCACCACCTGGAAAAACAACGGCGTGACCAAGGCGAAGAGTTGCAGGACGAAGGAGACCAGCAGCACTTCGCCGAGCAGTTTGCGGTATTTGACTACCGCGGGGATGAACCAGCTGAAGTCGAACTTCGCCAGATCGCCGGCGAGCGAGGCGCGCGAGGTAAGCAGGATCAGCTCGCCGCTCCAGCGCGTTTCGAAGTCGGCAAATGACAACACCTGGGGGCGTTCGACGCGCGGGTCCTGGATCAGGACTTTCTGCTCGTCGACGCGGGCGAGGATGACGAAGCTGCCGTCCTTCTCGATGGCCAGCGCCGGCAGCGGGGTTTGCGAAAGGCGGGCGGCATCGGTGGCCACCTTTTTCGCCTTGAGTCCGAGCTGCTTCGCCGCGAGCAGGATCTGCGGCACGCCGAAGCGTTGGCCCGGCTCGCGAAAGTCGTGGGCGAGCTGGTCGGCGTCGGCGGCGATGTTGTGGAAGCGCGCCAGCATGACGAGGCCGACAAGTCCGCTGTCCGGCTCGGGCGCAGATCCGGGCGGGTAACCTGCGCCCGCGGGCTCCGTCACGAGGGTCAGCGTGGCGTCAGTCATGGGCTCGGCCCGGGGCGAGCTTGCGCGGCAGGCAGCGCGGGTTGCGGCAAATCTCCATCGGCAGTCCTCCATCACAAGCGCACGGCGAACATGAATCGCGCGTCGATTTGTCGGTGGGTCAAACGCCTGCTGGAGATTTGAAGCCGCATCGGCGGACACCTTCCGGCACCGCGATGCATATGTTTTTGTTATGGCAACATAAGCATATCAGATTTCCTGGATTCGATACAAGCGGCTACGTCAATTTGTACCGCAATATCAAAACCGGAAGCCATGCGCCCACCCGGAGGCGGTCCTGATATGGGATGGCCGTCACCCCTTCTGGGCCCCGGAACCGATCCGGGATCGAGCCCGGAATGACGAAAGCCCTATTTCACCGCCAGGTCGATCTCGTCGCGGTGGCCGAAGCCCTTGCTGTTGTCGATGAAATGGAAGTGCTCGGGCACCAGCCTGAACCAGCGCACTTTGGCCAGGGCCTTGACGATGGCGGGCGGGACGTCGGCCACCGCGCCGACGACGGGAAACTTCTCGCCATAGAGCCGTTGTGCGTGTTTTTCCTCGTCGCCTTGCAGTTCGATGACGCGGCCTTCGAGCTGGATGCCCTTGATCTGCGACCACTCGCGGTAGTCTTCCTGGATGGTCGCGGCGCAGCGCGCGTCCTGCGCCAGGTTGCGGCAATGGCGGGTATTCGGCGCGGACAGGAAGATCAGCGAAGCGCCGTCGCCGGCGTAGAACACGGCGGAGGCCCAGGGGCCCTGCGGTCCCTGGGTGGCCAGCGTCATGACGTGGTGCCCGGCGAGATAGGCGGCCACCTGCGGCGGCAACCCGGTCGGCATCTGCGCCGCCATCAGGCGGACGCGGTGTGCGTCTTGTCGAACGGGCCGGGGGGCGAACCGCCCGCGGCTTCCGTCCCTTCCTGCAAACGCTTCAGGCGATAGGCGATCTGCGGCCGGGTGATGCCCAGCATGCGTGCCGCCGAGGACAGGTTGCCGCGCGCCTTGTCCACGGCGGTTTCGAGCAGCATGGCTTCGACCTGGTCGAGCGTCAAGGAACCGTTGAACACCGCTTCGCGCAGATCCTTGCCGGTTTCCCAGCGGTTGACGTCTAGGCCGCCGCCGTTGCCGAGGCCGAACTCGGGCGGCTGTTCCTCGCTGCACGACATGAACAGCTGGTTGACCTCGATGCGCGTGCCGCCGGGGGCGAGGATCACGCCGCGCTCGACCGCGTTTTGCAGTTCGCGGATGTTTCCCGGCCAAGGGTAGGCGAGCAAGGCGCGCTTGGCCTTGTCGGTGAAACCGCGCAGCTTCTTGCCGTGGATTGCGGTATGCCGGGCCAGGAAATGCTTGGCCAGCAGCGGGATGTCCTGCTTGCGCTCGCGCAAGGGTGGAATGAGTATCGGGTAGACGTTGAGCCTGTAGTAAAGGTCGGAGCGGAAGCGCCCTGCCTTGACCAGATCCTGCAGATTGGCGTTGGTGGCCGCCACCAGGCGCACGTTGATCTTGCGCGTCTTCTGGTCACCCAGGCGCTCGATCTCGCCCTCCTGCAGCACGCGCAGCAGCTTGGCCTGGGCCGAGGCCGGCAGGTCGCCGATCTCGTCGAGGAACAGGGTGCCGCCATCGGCCCGCTCGAAGCGCCCCGGGGCGCGACACCAGCGCGCCGGTGAAGGCGCCCTTCTCGACGCCGAACAGTTCCGACTCGACCAGTTCGTGCGGGATCGCGGCGCAATTGACGGCGACGAAGGGTTTGCCGCTGCGCGAACTCAACTCGTGCAGGCTGCGTGCGAAGACCTCCTTGCCGACGCCGGTTTCGCCCTGCAACAGGACGCTGATGTTGCTGCCGGCGGCCTGCTTGAGCAGATCGTAGGCGGCGCGAAAACCCGGGGAAATGCCGGCCACGTCCTGCGGCAGCTGGTCGCGGTCGCCGATCGAGGAACGCAGTTGAACCACCTGGGTTTGCAGGTCGATCAGCTGGTCGGCGATGGACTCGCTGTTGAAGTAGCGCATCTGCTCGGCGGCGTCGTCCCATTCCTCGGCCGGCTTGCCGATGATGCGGCAGTTGTTGTGCCCCATCCCGGTGCACTCGACTTCCTTGTAGAGGATGGTGCGCCCCATGAAGGCCGAGGTGTAGCCGCAGGCATAGCCGATCTGCGTCCAGCACACCGGCTCGCTGTGGATGCCGTAGTGGTGGCGATGCCATTGTCCTTCCCAGGAATTTTCCCAAAGAATCTCGGCGTAGAAGGTTCCGGCGTGGCGATCGAGTTCCACCTTGACCGGGGTTGCCCGCACGATGCCTTCCAGCGTATGCAGCTGCGGGCCGGTCATGAAGGCTTCCAGGTCGGTGGAATCCTCGGCGCGGGTGCGCGCCAGCTCGGCATCGCGCACGCCGGCCGCATAACCCATGCGCGTCAGCAATCCGCGCGCGCGTTCCATGCCCAGGGTGTCGATCAGTTCCTTGCGCAAGGTGGCCTGCGCCTCGGCGTGCACCAGCAGCATGCGGTGTTCGTGCAACCAGATCTGCCCCGTCTCGGCGCAAAAATGCACGCGAGCGCGCAGATCCTCGCTGGTGGAACGCCCTACGCTACGGAGTTTGGTCATGGCCTCACTCTCTCTGTGTCTACTCCTCGGCCGGTGATTGTATGGGTATATCCCCGGGTTTTTGTTGATTGAAAACAAACTATCGGGTTTTCATCAGTCGCCGGCCGGATTTCCGGCAAGTCATGGAAAAGTTAAATCTCAAGCATGGTGGCGGCAAATTTGACCAATTGAGCAGCAGTCGACCCCGCCTGCCTGCCCACCGACGCTTCCGTCAATGTCAATTTTTTTGGCATTTTTGTTGCGCCCGCGAATCTTTTGCGCTCCTTTGTTTGCAAGGCTCACAACCAATCCGGGCTTCTTCGATTGGCTTTGTATATTGCATCGCACCAAGCATGGGTGGACCAAGCCTTGCGTTAGCGTCAAGACTCCGGACGACTACCCGGACCCGACCGACCCGATATCCACAAAAGCTATAAAAGGAGACATTCCGTGAAGTTTCCAGTGCCACACGACGTAAGCACCAAGACCATTCCCGGGACCGAGGGCTGGGAGAGGATGTATCCGTACCAGTACCAGTTCGTCACCGACGATCCGGCGCGCAACCAGTACGAAAAGGAAACCTTCTGGTTCTATGACGGATTGCACTATCCGGAGCCGCTCTATCCCTTCGACACGATCTGGGACGAAGCCTGGTACCTCGCCCTGTCGCAGTTCAACAACCGCATCTTCCAGGTGCCGCCGGTGCGCGGCGTGGACCACCGCATGATCAACGGCTACGTCTACATCTCGCCGGTACCGGTCAAGGACGGCGCCGAGATCGGCAGCCGCGTGCCGAACTTCATGGAGCGCGCCGGCTACTACTACAAGAACTGGGATGCGCTGGAGGCCAAGTGGAAGGTCAAGATGGAGGCGACCATCAAGGAATTGGAAGACCTGAAGATTTCGCCCCTGCCCGATCTCGAGGACATCTCGGTGGTCACCGACGCCCTCGGCGAGTCGAAGGGCTACCACCTGATCAAAAACTACGACGACCTGATCAACCTCGGCATCAAGTGCTGGCAGTACCACTTCGAGTTCCTCAACCTCGGCTATGCGGCCTATGTCTTCTTCATGGACTTCACGCAGAAGCTGTTCCCCAGCATCCCGCTGCAGCGCATCACGCAGATGATCTCGGGCATCGACGTGATCATGTACAAGCCGGATGACGAGTTGAAGGAACTGGCGAAAAAGGCCATTGCCCTCGGCGTCGCCCAGGCCGTGGCGGGCAACCGCGACTGGGTCGCCGTCAAGCTCGCCGTGGAAAAGCTGCCCGGGGGCGCGGAATGGCTGGCCGCCTTCGAAAAGGCCCGCTACCCGTGGTTCAACGTTTCCACCGGCACCGGCTGGTTCCACACCGACCGCAGCTGGAACGATACCCTGGACATCCCGCTCTCCGGCATCCAGACCTATATCGCCAAGCTCGACGCCGGCGTCAACATCGACCGCCCGACGGAACAGGTGCGGGCCGAGCGCGACCGCATCACCGCCGAGTACCGCGAGCTGATCACCAACGAAGCCGACCTGAAACAGTTCGACGAGCTGCTCGGCTGCGCCAAGACGGTGTTCCCCTATGTCGAAAACCACCTGTTCTACGTCGAGCACTGGTTCCATTCGGTGTTCTGGAACAAGATGCGCGAAGTCGCGGCGATCCTCAAGGAGCACGGCCTGATCAAGGAGATCGAGGACATCTGGCTGCTGCGCCGCGACGAGATCAAGCAGGCCCTGTGGGACGTCGTCACCGCCTGGGCCACCGGCGTCACGCCGCGCGGCAGCTTCTCCTGGCCGCCGGAAATCGAATGGCGCAAGGGTGTCATGGAGAAGTTCCGCCAGTGGAGCCCGCCGCCGGCCATCGGCATCGCGCCGGAAGTGATCCAGGAGCCCTTCACCATCGTGCTCTGGGGCGTTACCAACAGTTCCCTGGCCGACTGGTCCGAGGTTCAGGACATCGGCGATCCCGACAGCATCACCCAGCTCAAGGGCTTTGCCGGCAGCCCCGGCATCGTCGAGGGCAAGGCGCGCGTCTGCCGCAGCGCGATGGACATCCGCGACCTGCAGGAAGGCGAGATCCTGGTCGCGCCGACCACTTCGCCGTCATGGGCGCCGGCCTTCGCCAAGATCAAGGCGGCGGTCACCGATGTCGGCGGCGTCATGAGCCACGCCGCCATCGTCTGCCGCGAGTACGGCCTGCCGGCCATCGTCGGCACCGGGCACGCCACCAAGGTCATCAAGACGGGGATGATGATCAGGGTCGACGGCTCTTCCGGCGTGATAACCATCACCCGCTAGGGTCGAGGGAAATCGGATGATGAGCAACGCTTTGGCAACTGCAGAAACTGGCACGGAGGCGGCGATGGATGGCACGACACCCATGGTGTGCTGGTTCCAGGAGTGCAACAAGGACTCCGTGGATCTGGTGGGGGGCAAGTGCTCCTCGCTCGGCGAACTGATCAACGCGGGCGTGCGGGTACCGCCGGGCTTCGCCCTGACCACCCACGGTTTCCGCCAGTTCATGCGCGACGCGGGCATCCAGGCGGCGGTGGGCGAGCTGCTGACCGGTCTCGACCATGAAGACATGGACAAGCTGGAAGAAGCCTCCCGCGTGATCCGCGAGATGATCGAATCCTGTCCCATTTCCATCGAACTGGAAGACCTGATTGCCGAGTCCTATCGCAAGCTGTCGGTCGTCTGCTGCGTTCCGGCGGTACCGGTCGCGGTGCGTTCCAGCGCCACGGCCGAAGACCTGCCCGGCGCCAGCTTTGCCGGCCAGCAGGACACCTACCTGTGGATCCGCGGCATCGACGACGTCATGCACCACGTGCGGCGCTGCATTTCCAGCCTGTACACCGGCCGGGCGATCGCCTATCGGATAAAGATGGGCTTCCCGCACGAACAGGTGGCGATCAGCGTCGGCATCCAGAAAATGGCCAACTCCTTCTCTGCCGGCGTGATGTTCACCGTCCATCCGACCAATGGCGACCGCTCGGTGATCGTCATCGATTCGAATTTCGGCTTCGGCGAATCGGTGGTTTCCGGCGAAGTCACGCCCGACCATTTCGTGGTGAACAAGGTCGCCCTCGACATCATGGAGCGCACGATTTCCACCAAGGAGATCGCCTACACCGTCGACCTGAAGACGCAAAAATCCATCGCCGCCGAAGTGCCCTTCGAGCGCCAGAACGTGCAGTCGATCATCGACGACGAAGTCACCGAACTGGCCTGGATGGGCAAGAAGATCGAAAAGCACTACGGCCGCCCGATGGACATCGAATGGGCCATCGACAAGGACCTTCCCGCCGGCGGCAACATTTTCATCCTGCAGGCGCGGCCGGAAACCATCTGGAGCAACAGGCAGCAGGCCCCGGTGTCGACCGGCAGCGTATCCGCCATGGATTACATCGTCGCCAACCTGATCGCCGGCAAGAAGCTGAGCTAGGAGGAGCAGCGCAATGATCGTACGCAACTGGATGCAGTCCAACCCCGTCGTGATCGGCAGCGACACCCTGCTCTCGGAAGCCAAGCGGCTGCTGACCGAGAACAACCTGCACGGCCTGCCGGTGGTGGATGACGGCCGCCTGCGCGGCCTCATCACCCGCGCCAACTGCCTGCGCGCAGCCAGTTGCGTGCTGCGCACGCAGAACAACGACGAGTTCAACTTCTATTCCACGCGCATCAAGGTCAAGGACATGATGGTGCGCAACCCGGCGACCGTGGACGCCAACGACACCATGGAGCACGCCCTGCGGCGCGGCCAGGAACTCGGCATCGGGCAGTTCCCGGTGATGGAGCAGGGCCAGGTGGTCGGCATGATCTCGGCCAACGAGATCTTCTCGCTGGCCGCCCACTTTCTCGGCGCCTGGGAAAAGCGCAGCGGGGTAACCCTGGCGCCGCTGGACCTCAAGCCGGGAATGATCGGAAAGATCACCGACATCGTCGAAGCCGCGGGAGCGGAAGTGCAGGCCATTTATCCGATCGGCAAGCCGGAGAACGTCAACCCGCAGGAACATCACCGCAAGAAAGTCATCATCCGCTTTCATTCCGAAAACACCCGGATCGTGGTCAAGGCGCTCGAGGACGCGGGCTTTCCGGTCATCGAGTCGGTCCAGGCGGTGCATTAACCAGTAACCCGTTCCACCATTTTCTTCAATCCAAGGAGCATCCCGAATGGACCTCAGGTATTTCATCAACCAGTGCGAAGCCGCCGACGAACTCAAGCGCGTCACGGCGGAAGTCGACTGGAACCTGGAAATTTCCCACGTTTCGAAGCTGACCGAAGAGAAAAAGGGCCCGGCCCTGCTGTTCGAGAACATCAAGGGCTATTCCTCGCCCGTGTTCACCGGCGCCTTCGCCACCACCAAGCGCCTGGCGATCATGCTCGGCCTGCCGCACAACCTGTCGATGTGCGAATCGGCGCGGGCCTGGATGAAGAAGACCATCACCTCCGAGGGCCTGATCAAGGCCAGGGAAGTCAAGGACGGTCCGGTGCTGGAGAACATCATCAGCGGCGACAAGGTCGACCTCAACATGTTCCCGGTGCCCAAGTTCTTCCCGCTCGACGGCGGCCGCTACATCGGCACCATGGTGTTCCTGGTGCTGCGCGACCCGGAAACCGGCGAAACCAACCTGGGCACCTACCGCATGCAGATGCTCGACGACAAGACCTGCGGCGTGCAGATCCTGCCGGGCAAGCGCGGCGAGCGCATCATGAAGAAGTACGCCAAGCTGGGCAAGAAGATGCCGGCCGCCGCCGTGATCGGCTGCGATCCGCTGATCTTCATGGCCGGCACGCTGATGCACAAGGGCGCCAACGACTTCGACATCACCGGCACGGTGCGCGGCCAGCCCGCCGAGTTCCTCATGGCACCGCTGACCGGCCTGCCGGTGCCGGCCGGCGCCGAGATCGTGCTCGAAGGCGAGATCGACCCGAACAATTTCCGCCCCGAAGGTCCCTTCGCCGAATACACCGGCTACTACACCGACGAGCTGCACAAGGTGATCAACAAGCCGGCGCTGGAAGTCAAGCAGATCCTCCACCGCAACAAGCCGGTGCTGTGGGCCACCGGCCAGGGCCGTCCGGTCACCGACGTGCACATGCTGCTGGCCTTTACGCGCACCGCCACGCTGTGGACCGAACTGGAGCAGATGAAGATTCCCGGCATCAGCTCGGTTTGCGTCATGCCCGAATCGGCGGGCCGCTTCTGGGCCGTGGTCTCGGTCAAGCAGATGTACCCGGGCCACTCGAACCAGGTGGCGAACGCCGTGATCGGCAGCAACACCGGCTCCTACGGCATCAAGGGCATCATCACGGTCGACGAGGACATCATGGCCGACGACCTGCAGCGCGTGATGTGGGCGCTGTCCTGCCGCTACGATCCGGCCCGCGGCACCGACATCCAGAAGCGCGGCCGCTCGACGCCGCTCGACCCGGCGCTCGATCCTGATTCGAACAAGCTCACCACCTCGCGCATCATCATGGACGCCTGCATTCCCTATGAATGGAAGCAGAAGCCGGTCGAGGCGCGCATGGACGAGGAAATGCTGGCCAGGATCAAGGGCCGCTGGGCCGAATACGGCATCGACTGAGGACGACGACATAAATGGAAAGGCAAAAGACATCAAGCTGGTCATCCTCGACGTCGATGGCGTCATGACCGACGGCCGCATCGTGATCGACGACAACGGCGTGGAATCGCGCAACTTCGACATCAAGGACGGCATGGGCGTCGTGGTCATGATGATGTCCGGTGTCGAGGTGGCGATCATCACCTCGAAGAAATCCGGCGCCGTGCGCCACCGCGCCGAGGAACTGAAGATCAAGCGCTTCCACGAGGGGATCAAGAAGAAGACCGAACCCTACGAGGAAATGCTCAAGGAAATGGGCATCACCGACGCCCAGGTGGCCTATGTCGGCGACGACCTGGTCGACCTGTCGATGATGAAGCGCGTCGGCCTGCCGATCGCGGTCGGCGACGCGGTCGAGGACGTGAAGAAGCACGCGGCCTATGTCACCAAGGCGCGCGGCGGCTACGGCGCGGTGCGCGAAGTGGCCGAAATGATCCTCAAGGCCCAGGACAAGTGGGACAAGATCCTGTCCAAGATCGCCTGATTCGAACGTTGCAACCGTCCAACAAACAGGAGTTTATTGTGTCGAAGATATCAGCACCGAGAAGCAACCGCGAGTTCATCGAGGCCTGCGTCAAGGCCGGCGACGCCGTGCGCATCAAGCAGGAAGTCGATTGGGAAAACGAGGCCGGCGCCATCGTGCGCCGCGCCTGCGAACTGGGCGCCGCCGCGCCCTTCATGGAAAAGATCAAGGACTACCCGGGCTTCAGCTATTTCGGCGCGCCGCTGTCCACCTACCGGCGCATGGCGATTTCGCTGGGCATGGATCCGGCGTCGAGCCTGCCGGAGATCGGCAAGGAATACCTGAAACGTACCAACAGCGAGCCGATCGCGCCGGTGGTGATCGATCGCAAGGACGCGCCCTGCAAGGAAAACATCCTGCTGGGCGCCGACGTCGACCTGTGCAAGCTGCCGGTGCCGCTGGTGCATGACGGCGACGGCGGCCGCTACGTCGGCACCTGGCACGCGGTGGTGACCAAGCACCCGGTGCGCGGCGACGTGAACTGGGGCATGTACCGGCAGATGATGTTCGATTCGCGCACCATGTCGGGCGCGGTCTTCCCCTTCTCCGACCTCGGCAAGCAGCTCTCCGAGTACTACCTGCCGCGCGGCATCTCCTGCCCCTTCGCCACCGCCATCGGCCTCTCGCCGCTGGCCGCGATGGCCGCCTGCGCGCCCTCGCCGATCCCCGAACCGGAACTGGTCGGCATGCTTTCCGGCGAGCCGGCGCGCCTGGTCAAGTGCGAAACCAACGACCTCGAAGTGCCGGCCGATGCCGAGATCATCATCGAAGGCGAAATCTGCCCCGACTACAAGGTCGAGGAAGGTCCCTTCGGCGAATACACGGGCTACCGCACCAGCCCGCGCGACTTCCGCGTCACCTTCCGCGTCAATTGCATCACCTACCGCAACAACGCGACCATGACGATTTCCAACATGGGCGTGCCGCAGGACGAGGGCCAGTTGCTGCGCTCCTTCTCGCTCGGCCTGGAGCTGGAAAAGCTGCTGCGCAGCCAGGGCATCCCGGTCACCGGCGTGTACATGCATCCGCGCTCGACGCACCACATGATGATCGTCGGCGTCAAGCCGGCCTACACCGGCATCGCCCAGCAGATCGCGCAACTGGCCTTCGGCTCCAAGCTCGGGCCGTGGTTCCACATGGTCATGGTGGTGGACGACCAGACCGACATCTACAACTGGGACGAGGTCTATCACGCCTTCTGCACCCGCTGCCATCCCGAGAACGGCATCCACATCTACCGCAACACCACGGGCACCCCGCTCTATCCCTTCGCCACGCCGCACGAGCGCAAGTATTCGATCGGCTCCAAGGTGCTGTTCGACTGCCTGTGGCCGGTGGATTGGGACAAGACCAACGACGTGCCGACCCTGGTCAGCTTCAAGAATGTGTACCCGAAGGACATCCAGGAACGGGTGCTGTCCAACTGGACGGCCTACGGCTATCCGGCGGTCAAATAAGGAGACGATGCAATGAACCAATGGGAAGTTTTCGTGATGGACATGGGCGAGCTGGCCGAGGGCAAGGATATCGAGATCAGCATCCGCACCCTCAACCCCGGCATGCACAAGTACACCTACAAGCACGTGCGCGCACAGGTATCGAGCACGCTGGACAAGTTTCCGGACCAGCTCCAGGTGCGCATGGGTCGCGGCCAGCTCAGCCCGGCGAAGTTCTCGATCAAGGTGATCGAGGAAATCCGGCGCCTGCCGCCGCAATACTCATAATCGGGGAGATGCAAGGTCGGCGCTGGCGCCGTGGCGCCAGCGCCGACTTTTCCGGATCATGAGTTACCCCGACCTGCGCGCCTTCCTCGCCGACCTCGGCGACGACCTGCTGGGCATCAAACAGGCGTTCGCCCCGAAGCACGAGATGGCGGCCATGTTGCGCGCCATGCCGGGCAACGGGCCGGCGGTGCTGTTCGAGAACGTCAGCGGCCATCCGGGTGCGCGGGTGGTCGGCAATCTCGTCGCCAGCCGCCGGCGCGTGGCAAAGGCGCTGGACACGACCGAAGCGGAACTGGCTGCGACCTACCTGCAGCGCACGCGCCAGGGCATCGCCCCGCGCCGGACCGACGACGCGCCGGTCAAGGAGATATGCCACCTGGCGCCGTTCGACCTCGGCACCCTGCTGCCGGTGCTGACGCACTACGCCGGCGACGGCGGCCCCTTCGTCACCACCGGCGTCGTGCTGTGCACCGATCCGGCGACCGGCCGCCGTGGCATGGGCATCCATCGCATGATGGTCAAGGGCGGCACGCGCATGGGCATCCTGCTCGCCAATCCGCCCTTGTCGGTTTTCCTCGCTAATGCCGAAGCGACGGGAACGCCGCTGGACATTGCCGTGGCGCTCGGCGTCGAACCGGCGCTGCTGATCGCCGCCGTGGTCAAGGCGGGGCCGCAGGGACCGGACAAGATGGACATCGCCGGCGCCCTGCGCCAGGCGCCGGTGGAAATGATCCGCGCCGAAACCGTCGCCGTGGATGTTCCGGCACGCGCCGAAATCATCATCGAGGGCCGGATCCTGCCGGGCCTGCGCGAGCCGGAAGGCCCGTTCGGCGAGAACACCGGCTATTACTTTTCCAACATCAGCCCGGTGGTCGAAGTCACCGCCGTCACCCACCGCCGCGACTTCATCTATCCGGCCCTGTGCCCCTGGACCGCCGACGTCGACAGCCTGCTGTCGCTGGCCGCCGGCACCGAACTGCTGGGCCAGTTGCGCACGCAGATGGCCGGCATTGCCGATCTCGACCTGACCACCGGCACCTGCGGCTTCACCGCCGTCATTGCCTTGAGCAAGGCCAAACCCACCGATGTGCGGCGCCTGATCCACCTGGCACTCGCCATGGACAAGCGGCTGAAACTGGTCACCGTGGTCGACGACGATGTCGATATCCGCGACCCGCGCGAGGTTTCCTGGGCACTGGCGACGCGCTTCCAGCCCGACCGCGACACGGTGATCCTGTCCGGCATGGAAGGCTATGTGATCGATCCATCCTGTGCCGGCGGCACCGGCTCGCGCATGGGCATGGACGCCACGCGCGGCAACGGTCCCGAATTCGATAAGATCACGATTCCGGCTGCCGCTGCGGCCAAGGCAAGGGCCGTGCTGGCCGAACTCGGGATTGTGCGGGCTAGGCGATGCGTGCGCCGACTCCGAACAGGCCCCCAGACGAGGACAAGAAGATGAAGCTGGTCGTTGGAATTTCCGGAGCAAGCGGTGCGATCTACGGTTTGCGCATCCTCGAAGTGCTTAAGCAGGCGGGCGTGGAAACCCACCTCGTGATGTCGGACTCGGCCAAGCGCACCATCGTCTACGAGACCGACTACACGATAGACCAGGTCAAGGGCCTCGCCAGCCAGGTGCACGACATCAACGACGTCGGCGCCTGCATTTCCTCGGGCTCGTTCAAGACCGCCGGCATGGTCATCGCGCCCTGCTCGATCAAGACGCTCTCCGCCCTGGCCAATTCCTTCAACACCAACCTGCTGATCCGCGCCGCCGACGTCTGCCTCAAGGAGCGGCGCAAGACGGTGCTGATGCTGCGCGAGACGCCGCTGCACCTCGGCCACCTGCGCCTGATGAGCCAGGTCACGGAAGCCGGCGCGGTGCTGGTGCCGCCGCTGCCGGCCTTCTACCACCGGCCGAAGACGCTGGAGGACATCATCGACCAGTCGGTGAACAAGGCGCTCGACCAGTTCGACCTCGGCGTCGAACTCAACCTCTTCAAGCGCTGGACCGGCAACGAAGAACGCGAGAAAGCCAAGTCGTCCTGATGAATGCCGGCGCCGTGACCCTGCAAGGCCACCTTTGCAGCGGGCTGGGCGAAGGCGCCGGCTTCACTGCACTGGATTGGGTCGAACACCAGTTTCACGCCAAGCTCGGTTTCCGGGCATATCCCGGCACCCTCAACCTGAACCTCGCCGGCGACGACTGGGACACGGCACGCGCTGCGATGCAGGCTGCCGCGGGCATTGCCATCGAGCCGCCGCCCGGCTTCTGCGCCGCGAAGTGCTTTGCCGTGCGGATCGCCGGGCGGATCGAAGGCGCGGCAGTCCTTCCCGACGTGGCGGACTATCCGGCGGACAAGCTGGAAATCGTCGCACCGGTCGCCGTGCGCCAGGAACTGCATCTGAACGACGGCGATCGCGTGACCTTGCAGTTGCAGATCGAATGACCGCCACCTTCTGCAGTCGCTGTGCGACACCGATGGCCTCGGCCCTGCTTGGCGGCAAGGAACGCAGCCGGTGCCCGGCCTGCGGCTTCGTGCTCTGGCGCAATCCGGCGCCGGTCGGCATGGCCCTGATCGAACACGAAGGCAAGCTGGTGCTGATCCGCCGCAGCGAGGCGCCGCTCGCCGATTACTGGGCGCCGCCCGCCGGCTATGTCGAATGCGGCGAATCGGTACCCGCGGCCGTGTGCCGCGAGGCGCAGGAGGAATGCGGGCTGGAGATCGAGCTCGACGGCCTGCTCGGCGTCTGGTCGCAGGCCGATGTCGATGTCCTGATCGTCGCCTACGCCGCCCATTCCAGCGGCGGGAGCCTGCGCGCCGGCGACGATGCCAGCGATGCGCGCCTGTTCGACGCCATGGAACTGCCGTCGCAGCCGCCGCCAACCGGTGGCACCGCGACCGACCACTGGTTTTACGGCGTCGTCGCCGAAACGATTTCACACTGGCGCGAGGCACGTCGCCCCGCCCGGAACCTGAGGAGAAGCGCACCATGATCGGCAACATCACCCCCACCCTGCCCGAAAAACTCGTCGGCTACCTGCGTCCGGGCGCACCGGCCCTGCTGCTGACCAGCGGCGCCGATGGCTATTCCACCTCCGCCTACACCTGGGCGCTGGCCCTCGACGACAAGCGCCTGCGCTTCGCCGTCGACGTCGGCGGCTCGTCGATGGCCAACCTGCAGCGCACCGGCCTGGCCTCGGTCCAGGTCATCGGCCCGGGCGACGTGAGCTTCCTGGTCAAGGGCAAGTCGCGCCTGGTCAAGGAGCGCATCGATGCCTCGGCACCCTATTCGATCATGCTCTGGGAAATGGACGTGATGGGCGCCAAGGACCAGTCCTGGACCGGCGTCAGCACCACCGCGCTGATGTACGAATGGCCCGCCCAGCAGCGCGAAGCCATGCTCAAGATGGAGCAGGCGGTGTACGCGGAAATGCGCAACGTCGCCGGCTGACGGCATTCCTGCGCCGCCGCATCTTCCGCCACCCGCCGCATGACGCCGCAGACTCCCGCCGATACGGTCATCTATGCGGTCGGCGACATCCATGGCCGGCTCGACCTGCTGGAACGGATCCAGCAAAGCATTGCCGATGACGCAAAGCGGCGCCCGGAGAGCCGCCGGCAGGTGGTCTATCTGGGCGATTACGTCAGCCGCGGCCCCGACTCGGCCGGCGTGGTGGACCGGGTGCGCGGATGGCTGCCCGATGGATTCGAGCGCA
Organism: Sulfuritalea sp.; assembly: GCA_016708585.1. Taxonomy (GTDB): domain Bacteria; phylum Pseudomonadota; class Gammaproteobacteria; order Burkholderiales; family Rhodocyclaceae; genus Sulfuritalea. The sequence continues at coordinate 319,752 of JADJFK010000006.1, forward strand.
TCACGCTCAAGGGCAACCACGAAGACCTGCTGCTGCGCTTTCTCGATGGCGAGATCAACACGGGCCGCCACTGGCTCGACTATGGCGGGCTCGACGCCCTCGCCGGCTATGGCGTTGCCATTGCCGACCGCGAGGCCCGTGACGACGCCAGCGTTGCCGCCTATGGCCGCGACCTTGCCGCGCGAGTCCCGGCGTCCCACCTGGACTTCTTCCGCAGCTTGCGCATCAGCCACGCCGCCGGCGATTATTTTTTCGTCCATGGCGGCGTGCGGCCCGGCGTGCCGCTGGAGAAACAGAGCGCGCGCGACTGCCTGTGGATCCGCAAGACCTTCCTCAACTCGGATGCCGACCACGGCGCCATGATCGTGCACGGCCACAGCATCAGCGACCAACCCGAGATCCGGCACAACCGCATCGGCATCGATACCGGCGCCTACCGCAGCGGGGTGCTGACCTGCCTGGTGCTGGCCGGAACGACCCGCGATTTCCTGCAAACGCCCAGTCCATGACAGTTCCCAGCGGGACGCAGAGCGCTGGCGCCGGCGCCACGGCGATCTGCATCAGGGTTTTATGATGGACCGCAAATAGTTTGACTTCCACCTTTTTTGCGTTTATTCTCTGTCATCAGTAGGGTTATTTAGCATTAATAGTTTCAGGGTTAAACCAATAGCCCGCGAATCGAAATCGCGGCGAAATCCGGAGGAGGATGTTCGTGACAGTCAACAGTGTTTCCCTGGTCATTGCCGGCAGCGGCGGCGCCGGGGTGGTTACCGCCGGTTCGCTGCTGCTCGACGCGGCAGCCAAGGCCGGCTGGTATGCCCTGATGAGCCGCTCCTCGGGTCCGCAGATCCGCGGCGGCGAGGCCGCCGCCATGCTGCGCTTCGCCACCGAGCCGATCATGTCGCACGACGACAGCTTCCACCTGCTGATGGCGATCGACTGGGACAACATCACGCGTTTCTCGGCCGAGATTCCGCTGACCGCCGACAGCCTGATCGTCGGCGATCCGGTCCACGGCGACGCCCCCGCCGGACTGCTGGCTGGCCGCCCGCGGCAGGCGGCGCTGCCGATGACGGACATCGCCGCAAAGATCGAGAACGGCCGTCCCAACATGGTCGCGCTGGGCGCCATCGCCGCGATGATCGGCCTGCCGCCCGAAGCCATGCAGGCCGTGGTCGAAAAAGCGCTGAAGAAAAAGGGTGCCGCCGCGATCGACGCCAGCATGTCCGCCTTCCACGCCGGCTTCGCCGCCGCGGCCGACCTGCCCGCAATCCCCAAACTGCCCGCGGTATCTGCCGCCAGCGGCCCGCGCTGGAGCATCACCGGCAACGAGGCCACCGGCCTCGGCGTGATCCGCGGCGGCGTGCGTTTCGTCGCCGCCTACCCGATCACGCCGGCCACCGAAGTGCTGGAATGGCTGGCGCCGTCGCTGGCAAAAGTGGGCGGGATGCTGGTGCAGGCCGAGGACGAACTGGCCTCGATCAACCAGATCATCGGCGCCTCCTACGGCGGCGTGCCGGCGATGACCGCCACCTCCGGCCCCGGCCTGTCGCTGATGATCGAATCGCTGGGCCTCGCCGTCGCCGCCGAGGTGCCGCTGGTGGTGGTCGACGTGATGCGCGTCGGCCCCTCGACCGGCATCGCCACCAAGTCGGAACAGAGCGACCTCAACATCGCCGTGTATGGCCTGCACGGCGACGCGCCGCATGTCGTGGTCGCCGCCAACTCGGTGTCCGACTGCCTGTTCACCACGCAGTGGGCCGTGCATCTGGCGGAAGCCATGCAGGTGCCGACCATCGTCCTCACCGACCAGGCCATGGGCCAGGCCCGCGCCATCCTGCCCAGGCCGGCCGAACTGGCCTTCATCGGCCAGCGTGAAGTCGCCAAGGCCGCCGTCGAGGGCGAACGCTACAAGCGCTACGCGATGACCGGCTCCGGCGTTTCGCCGATGGCGATCCCTGGCACGCCGGGCCTGACCCACACCGCCGACGGCCTGGAACACAACGAATTCGGCACGCCCTCCTCGCAGGCCTCGGACCACCAGGCGCAGATGGACAAGCGGAATCGCAAGATCAGCCAGTACAACTACGGCGACCACTGGGCCGACATCGAGGACTTTGGAGGCGGTCCGGGCGACGCCCCAAAGGAAGCCCCCTTGGGGGGCACGGCGATCATCACCTGGGGCTCCTCCACCGGACCAGCGCGCGAAGCCCTGCAACGCCTGTCGGCCGCCGGCGGCAAGGCGCGGCTGATTTCGGTGCGCCTGATCGCCCCGGTACAGCCGGAGAAGATGGCCGAAGCCTTGCGCGGCATCAAACGCGCGGTGGTGGTCGAGCAGTCGCACAGCGGCCAGTTCTACCGCATGTTGCGCGCCTTCTACGAGCTGCCGGCACAGACGGTGTCGCTGCACCAGGGCGGCCCGCTGTCCTTCGGCCCGCAGCAGATCCTCGATCAACTGAACCAACTCAACGCCGGGAGCGCCTGATGGAAAGCTGTGCGCAGAAGAAGGCCTACAAAGCCAAGGACTACAAGTCCGACCTGAAGCCGATCTGGTGTCCCGGTTGCGGCGATTACACCGTACTGAATTCGATCACCCGCGCCCTGGCCGAACTGGCGCTGCCGCCGGAAGAAGTCGCGGTCGTCTCCGGCATCGGCTGCTCCTCGCGGATTCCCGCCTACACCAGCGTGTATGGCTTCCACGGCGTGCATGGCCGCGCCCTGCCGGTCGCCACCGGCCTCAAGCTGGCCCGCCCCGACCTCACGGTGCTGGTCACCGGCGGCGACGGCGACGGCTTCTCGATCGGCGGCAACCACTTCCTCCACGCCTGCCGGCGCAACGTCGACCTGACCTACATCGTGATGGACAACCAGGTCTATGGCATGACCAAGGGCCAGGCCTCGCCGACCACGTCGCCGGACTGGGAAGGCAGCAAGCTGACCCCCGAAGGCACCGGCATCAATCCCTTCCAGCCGCTGGTGGTGGGCCTCGCCTCGGGCGCCAACTTCATCGCCCGGGTGTCGGCAAGCGACCCGATCAACATGGCGCAGATCATCGTCGAAGCGATCCGCCATCCCGGCTTTTCGCTGGTGCAGGTGCTCAGCCCCTGCGTCACCTTCCGTCCGGAACAGGCCGAATGGCGCGACATCGTGCGCACCGCGGTAGTCGATTACACCGACGATGCGGCCCGTGCCGCGCGCCGGTTGATGACCGACGACGGCTTCAACGTCGGCAAGGTGCTGTTCAAGGGCAGCCGGCCGCCTTTCCGGCCGGAGTTCGAACACACCGACGGTTCGGTCGCCGAACTCGAAGCGAGGTTCGCGCTATGAGCGACACGCAAGCCAACACCGCGATCGACAGCCTGCCGGAACTGCTGGCGCACGCGCTGGCCATGGAGACCGAGGCCGCCGAGCGCTACGAAGAACTCGCCGACCAGATGGAGACCCACCGCAAGGCCGGTGTCGCCGCCATCTTCCGCCGCCTGGAAAAGGAAGAAAAGGCGCACCTGGTCGAGCTGAACGAAATGTGCAGCCGCTACGAACTGCCGCATTACGCACCCTGGGACTTCAAGTGGGCCACCGGTGAAAGCCCCGAGGCGATCGCCATCGACCAGGTCAGCTACAAGCTCTCGGTACGCGGCGCCGTGGAACTGGCGCTGGTGCACGAACGGCGCGCCTGCGATTTCTATGCCGGCATCGCGCAGCGCGCCAGCGACGACGAGGTGCGCATCCTCGCCAGCCAGTTCGCCGCCGAAGAGCGCGAGCACATCGGCTGGCTGGAGTCCTGCCTCGCCGATTGCGGCCCGGACGACGGCGCGATCGACGACCCCGATCCGCCGCTCTCCCAGGAATAGCCCGACCCAACCCCACACGCGAAAGGAACCCGGCATGGCCCTCATCATCAACGAACTGTGCATCGCCTGCGACGTCTGCAAGGCGCCCTGTCCGAACAAGGCGATCTCCGTCGATGACGACGATGTGTACACCATCGACCCGGACAAGTGCACCGAGTGCGTCGGCCATTTCACGGTCAGCCAGTGCGTCAAGGTCTGCCCGGTGCGCGCCATCGTCCCCGACCCGGCGCACAAGGAAAGCAAGGACGAACTGCAGGCCAAGTACGAACGCCTGAAGGCGCAGAAAGCGGCCTGAGCCGCAGCAACCGCCGCCAAGGCGGACCAGACAGAACAAGGAGGAGGAAGCATGAAGCGGATACTGGGTCTCTGGATCAACGGGCGCTGGCGCGAGGAAGCCGTCGCCGAAAACGCGCTGCTGCTCGACTACCTGCGCGATGGGCTGGGCCTCACCGGCACCAAGCAGGGCTGCGACGGCGGCGAATGCGGCGCCTGCACCGTGCTGGTCGACAGCGAGCCGCGCCTGGCCTGCAGCACGCTGGCGCACAGCCTCGCCGGACGCCGCGTCGAAACCGTCGAGGGCCTCGCCACCGATGGCAACATTTCTCCCCTGCAGCGCGCCTTCCACGAAAAGCTCGGCACCCAGTGCGGCTTCTGCACGCCGGGCATGATCATGGCCGCCGAAGGCCTGCTGCGCAAGAACCCGCATCCCGGGCGCGACGAGATCTGCGGCGCCCTGGCCGGCAACCTGTGCCGCTGCACCGGCTATGTCAAGATCATCGAATCGGTCGAAGCCGCCGCCGGAGCCTCGACATGAACGCGCCGGAAACCCAGGTCAAGGAAATCGCCAACGCCTCCGCGCCGCACGGCGTCGGCGCCCGCCGGCCGCTGGTCGATGGCGTCGAGAAGGTCACCGGCACCGCGCGCTACACCGCCGACCTGCCGGCCGACAACGCCCTGGTCGGCCTGCTGCTGCGCAGCCCCTATGCCCACGCCGAACTGCTGGAAGTCGACATCTCCGAAGCGCTGGCGCTGCCCGGCGTGCGCGCCGTGATCACCGGCGACGAGTGCGACATGCCCTATGGCGTGATCCCCATCGCGCAGAACGAATTTCCGCTGGCGCGCGACAAGGTGCGCTACATCGGCGACCCGATCGCCGCCGTCGCCGCCGTCGACGAAGCCACGGCGCGCCTGGCGATTTCCCGCATCCGCCTGAAGGTGCGCGAGCTGCCGGCCTACTTCAAGGCGGCCGACGCGCGCCAGGCCGACGCCGTGCAGCTGCACGAAAAGAAGCAGGGCAACATCGAACGCGAAGTGCATAACGAGTTCGGCGACGTCGCCGCCGGTTTCGCCGCCGCCGACCTGGTGCGCGAGGAAACCTACGAATGCGCCGAAGTCCATCACGCCATGATGGAGCCCAATGCGGCGCTCGCCGCCTGGGATACCGAGCGCGGCCACCTGACGCTGTGGTCGGTGACCCAGGTGCCCTACTACGTGCACCTGACGCTGGCGCGCTGCATGAAAATGGAAGCGGCCCACATCCGCGTCATCAAGCCGTTCAGCGGCGGCGGCTTCGGCCACCGCACCGAATGCCTCAACTTCGAGGTCATCTGCGGCATGCTGGCCCGTGCCGCGCGCGGCACGGTACGCCTGGCGCAGACACGCGAGGAAAGCTTCCTCGCCCATCGCGGCCGCCCGGAAAGCCAGATGCGGATCAAGCTCGGCCTCAAGCGCGACGGCAGCATCACCGCCTGCCAGGCCGAAGTCGTGCAGCGCGGCGGCGCCTACGGCGGCTACGGCCTGGTCACCATCCTCTATGCCGGCGCGCTGATCAACGGGCTCTACGACATCCCGGCGGTCAAGTACGACGGCTACCGCGTCTACACCAACACGCCGGCCTGCGGCGCCATGCGCGGCCACGGCACGGTGACCATCCGCTTCGCCTTCGAATCCCTGCTCGATTCGATGGCCGGCGAACTCGGCCTCGACCAGATCGCCGTGCGCCGGCGCAACCTGCTCAAGGCGCCGACCGAGACCATCAACGGCCTGCGCGTCACTTCCTACGGCCTCGGCGAATGCATCGACTGGGTCGAGGATGTCAGCGGCTGGGCCGCGCGCAAGGGCAAGCTGGGGGGCAGCGGCAACGTCCGCAAGGGACTGGGCATGGCCTGCTCGCATTTCGTCAGCGGTTCGGCCAAGCCGGTGCACTGGTCGGGCGAACCCCACGCGGTGATCGTGCTCAAGCTCGACTTCGACGCCGCGGTGACCATCCTCACCGGTGCCTCGGACATCGGCCAGGGCTCCTCGACCGTCGTCACCCAGATCGTCGCCGAAGTGCTCGGCATCGACTACCACCGCATCCGCGTCGTCGCCAATGATTCGGCCGTGACGCCGAAGGACAACGGCTCGTATTCCTCGCGCGTCACCTACATGGTCGGCAATGCCGCGCTGGATGCCGCCGAGAACCTCAAGCGCCTGCTGGTCACCGCCGCCGCGCGCCGGCTCAAGGTCGAGGAATCCGACGTAATCTGGTACGGCGAAGCCGCGGCCGTCGCCAGCGATCCCGAACGGCACATCCCCTTCGCCGAAATCGCCGAAGAAGCCCTGGTCGGCACCGGCACGCTCAACGTCAAGGGCACCTTCACCTGCCCGCCGGAATTCCAGGGCGGCAAGCAGCGCGGCGGCGCCGTCGGTTCGTCGATGGGCTTCTCCTACGTCGCCCAGGCGGCCGAAGTCAGCGTCGACATGGACCTCGGCATCGTCACCGTGGACAAGGTCTGGGCCGCCATCGACTGCGGTCGCGCGATCAACCCGATGGCGGTCGAAGGCCAGGTGCAGGGCGCCGTCTGGATGGGCCTGGGCCAGACCCTGTGCGAGGAAACCATCTACGAAAACGGACGCCACATGGTGCCCAACATGCTCGATTACCGCGTGCCGACCATCGTCGAATCGCCCGACATCGAGGTGCATATCGTCGAAAGCATGGACCCCAACGGCCCCTTCGGCGCCAAGGAAGCCAGCGAAGGACCGCTGTCCGGGATCATGTCGGCGGTCGCCGCCGCGGTCGAGGATGCCACCGGCCTGCGCGTGAGGGCGCTGCCGATATCCCCGCCGCGCGTGTTCGCCGCCCTGCAGGAGGCCCGTAACGAAGCAGCAGCCGCCGCCACCAACGAGGAGCAAGCCTGATGAGCGCCCTGCCCGATTTCCAGTTGCTGCGGCCGACCACCGCCGCCGATGCCGTCGCCATGCGCGCGGCCAACGCCGCCAGCCGCTACATCGCCGGCGGCACCGACCTGTTGCCCAACATCCGCCGCGGCCTGGCGGAACCCGGCGTCGTCATCGACCTCGGCGGCATCGCCGAGCTGGCGCACATCGACTTCGGCACCGATGCCCTGCGCATCGGCGCCGGCACCACGCTGGCGGCCATCGCCGGCGATGCGACGATCCGCGCCCGCTACACCGCGCTGGCCGAAGCCGCCGAAGCGGTGGCCGGCCCGACGCACCGCGCGGCGGCGACGCTGGGCGGCAACCTCTGCCTCGACACGCGCTGCGTCTATTACAACCAGAGCGAATTCTGGCGCGAGAGCAACGACTACTGCATGAAGCTGAAGGGCGAAGGCTGCCGCGTCGCCAAGAAATCCAAGCGCTGCTACGCCGCCTTCAGCGGCGACGTGGCGCCGGCCCTGATCGCGCTCGCCGCCGAAATCGAAATCCTCGGACCGAAGGGCAGCCGCCGTGTCGCCAGCGCCGACTTTTATCGCGACGACGGCATGGCCTGGCTGACCCTGGCGCCCGACGAGCTGCTGGTCGGGGTGCATGTTCCGCTGCACGAGGGCTGGACCAGCGCCTACGAAAAAGTCCGCGTGCGCGGCGCCATCGACTTCCCGCTGGCCGGCGTCGCCGTGGCGCTGAAGCGCAAGGGCAACGCCATCGACGACCTGCGCATCGCCTGCACCGGCGTGGCTTCGCGGCCGCTGGCGGTCGACGGCCTGGCCGAACTCAAGGGCAAACCGCTCGATGCCGCGGCGCTGGCGGTAATCACCGCGCAGACCGAGATCGCCGCCGGCGCCATGCGCACCACGGTGGTGGACATGCTCTACCGCCGCGGCGTGGCGCCGGTGCTGGCCCGCCGCATCACCGAACGACTGTGGAATTCCGCTGCCTGATGGCCGACCCGGGCCCTGATGCCCGGGCGCTTGAAATGAACGAGGAGAAATGCACGTGAGCTATTTCGACGAAGCGACGGAAACCCTGCCCCGCGAGCAACTGGCGGCGCTGCAAGTGGACAAGCTGCAAAAGATGATGGCCGAGCTGTGGGGCCGCAACGGTTTCTATACCGCCAAGTGGAAGGCCGCCGGCGTGCAGCCCGCCGACATCAAGTCGCTCGACGACCTCGGCAAACTGCCCTTCACCAAGAAGGGCGAACTGATGGACGACCAGGCCGCCAACGGCCCCTTCGGCAGCAACCTGACCTATCCGGTGGAAGCCTACGTGCGCATGCACCAGACCTCGGGCACCACCGGCGTGCCGCTCAAGGTGATGGACACCCACGAGTCCTGGGACTGGTGGGGCCGCTGCTGGGGCCACGTGCTGGCCGGCGCCGGCGTCACGGCTTCCGACCGCCTGTTCATGGCCTTCGCCTTCGGCCCCTTCATCGGCTTCTGGGCCGCCGTCGAAGGCGCGCGCAAGATCGGTGCGGTGATGATCCCCGGCGGCGGGCGCGACTCGCAGCAACGCCTGGAGCTGATGCGCGAAGCCGGCGCCACGGTGCTGTGCTGCACGCCGACCTATGCCCTGCGCCTGGCCGAAGTAGCCCACGAAATCGGCTTCGACATCAGCACGATCCCGATGAAGGCCACGGTGCATGCCGGCGAACCCGGCGCCAACATACCGGCGACCAAACACCGCATCCAGACGGCCTGGACCGCCAAGTGCTTCGACCACGCCGGCGCCTCGGAAGTCGGCGCGCATTCCTTCGAATGCCACGTCCAGCCCGGCGGCACGCACCTGATCGAAAGCGAGTACATCGCCGAGGTGATCAATCCGCAGACCGGCGAGGCCGTGGCACCGGGCGAGCGCGGCGAACTGGTGATCACCAACCTCGGGCGCTGGGGCTTCCCGGTGATCCGCTACCGCACCGGCGACCTGGTCAAGGTCAACCTCGACCGCTGCGACTGCGGCCGCACCTCGCTGCGCTTCGAGGGCGGCATCCTCGGCCGCGCCGACGACATGGTCACGGTGCGCGGCGTCAATGTCTTCCCCGCCGGCGTGGAAAACATCATCCGCAAGTTCGCCGAAGTGGACGAGTTCCGCATCACGGTGAACAAGGTCAAGCAGATGGACGAAATGGACATCGAGGTCGAGCTCTGCGAAGGGGCCGACCCGGAGGTGGTGCATGAAATCGCCGTCAAGCTGGATTCCATGCTGGCCTTCCGCCCGCGCGTGCACCACGTCGCGCGCAACATGCTGCCGCGCTTCGAGATGAAGGCCAAGCGCTTTCACGTCAAGCTCGATTGACCCGCAGCGTGCCGGGCGGACTTCGGTCCGCCAGGTCCAGCTGAAACTGGCCCCGCGAAGCTTAAGGACGTCCCAATACGTCATTCCGGCGAACGCCGGAATCCAGTGCGGCAAGACATCTGGACACCGGCGTTCTCCGGTGTGACGGAGTTTTTGAAACTTCGGGAACTGGACAGAAATTCTGAAAGTCGGCGCTGGCGGCACGGCAACTCTTCCGGCAAGCCTGTTCAAGCCATGAAATCGGCCGTGTCTCCTTCGTGCCCTAAGCGGTCGGATGCAGACTGAGATAGCGGACGTTCAGGAGCGTATGACTTAGGCAGCACGGCCGCGCCTTCGCTGAAGATCCTCAACATGCTCGACGTCTGTCTTACCGCTGATAGCAAGGCGCGCAGTCTCGAGCCGCCCCACGCAGAACTGAACTCGATTGAGTGACATCATTTCGCTCGTCTGTCCGCGAACGTAGTCGATGAACCCGGAGAGGGTGAACACTCCCTGTGGAACCTCGGTTTTGAACTCTGCTTCGCCAGTGAAGACGACGGCCGATTTCACTGCGCCAAGTGGCAAGAAATCAAAGAGCTCTTGCACCGCACAAACGTGCCGAAAGTTCTGACGGATCGGGTTCTGGAACTTGAACTTCGCGTTGAACAAGACTTGGGTCCAGTTGTCCTGATTCGCATTGGCGAAGATCCAGCCCTTGTAGTCCTTGGTTTCGATAACGAACACGCCGAACCTCGAAATGAGGATGTGGTCGACCTGAGTTGTCCCGTCCTTCAACTGGAGCGTGACGTGATTCATCAGGTGATAGTCAGGAGCACCGAAGTTCGCCTTCGCGACGCGGGACAGCAGTGCCTCGCCCCGATTCTGGAATACGGGGGAACGGTAGGCGCGTCCAGCAAGATAGCGGCCAATGACGAATCCAATAGCAAGTGCAAAGAGGATGTAGAGAATGGCGTGCTGCTTCCAGTCAGGGAGAAACTGCGATAGGCGTTGGACCGCGCGCGCCGTCAGAGAGGTGACACTTTGCGCAAGGGTATTGACATCCACCGTGCTACCTAACATGTAGGTGACCGGCGCTGCGCGGCTTCATCGCGCAGCGTCCAGAGAGCGAAGCGAACGGGGTCGACCGCAGGGCTTGCCCTCATCGGCTTGGTGTGTTGTGAACAGATACTTAAGGTCAAGCGAATTGCCTTTGAAACCGGGTGCGATAGTGCTGTCGTTGGCCAATGTTCGTGTATGGACCTTCCCATATTGGTTCGCCGTTGCTTCCGAAACGCGACGAGCGACTAAGCTTTGTAAAGACTTCATGGGTAACTCGAAGCGGATAATCAGAGTCGAGGCCATCAAAGCTATTCAGCTTTGCGGCATAGTTTGCAGCAGCGCCAACCCACACTAAATCGCTATCTATCCGAACGCCAGTTTTTGAAACGAGGACACTGCCGGAGTCAACACCTACTGTGTGCTGGAGTGCTCGATGATGGATAGCGTAGATGGATGCGAACTGAGGGTTTACGATCTCATTCACCGCAAAATTTATTTCAAGTGCAGCACCGACCGCAGCGTCTTCCTTTTCTGTTTCGAGAAAGGCAGCCATTACTCGATCACCGTCGTATGCGGTGATATCGCCACCATTTCGTTTCACTATCTTCGCCGCGCAGTGCAGAAATGCCTTGTAGTACTCCGCTGCTAGGGTATCGCTTAGAGCATCTACCATTTTGCGTAGAGCCGCGGATATCAGCGTACAAGATGCATGCATTGAGCCGACGCCCTGTGTTGCCAAAGGTCAGATCATCAGGTACGGGGACGACGTACCCGTCCGGGACGTCACCCCAGGACTCCCGCGCGAATTGCCGTACCTTTTCATCGAGTTCTTCCCGAAAGGTCATCGGTGTGATTGCCTATGGGCGGACCAGTAGTCCAATGGCGAACACCCAAGCGAACGCGCCGGCAAACGACCAACCGACAGCCCGGCGTACCAAAGGTGCTTGCGCGCCGCAATCTCTGCGTTCCTATGAATTTGAAGTGCCCAATCATGGAGCAATTCATCTACGCTGGCTTTGGAAAAAGCTTCGACGTAGTCAGCGGGGGGGCTCCTTGCAATAGTGCCAAAGTAAAGGAACGAGCTCTGCGGCCCACTTGTTCTCGGAAGCAAAGAGGTTGCCGCGCACGCCATTGCAACGACAGTAAGCAGCGCGGCCGTTAACGATAGTGCAATTGCCCAAGGAGTGGCGCTCTTCGCCGCCGCAAATGCTGTGGCGAGGGCTGCGATCATCGCTGTGTCGATGGCTACAACTACGGCTACTTTTGCATCTGCTGCAACGATCCATGCCAACTGACGTTCGATCACCCACTGCGCGGTTTGTAGTCGTGATGAATTTTCTGACATGAGCGGATCCTGATCCAAGTGGCGGCGTAGTTGTTCTGAGGGCAAACGTGGAATTAACCCGCGCCCAACAGCTGGCGAAGCCGGCTGTTGGGCGCAGGGTTAGGACTCATCTACAGCGGACGCGCGTAATCGCCATCCTTCACCCCATCAAACGGGACGGGAGTTGGCTCGCCTTGACGCTCTTCTACTGTGGTTTCCTCGCCGCCATAGAGGCTGGCGAGCACGCCGGCAGCCCCTCCTTTTTGACTTCGCTTTGTAGTGCGAATTGTGGGGGTCGGACTGCGAGTCTTTGAAGTCTTCACAGTTGCCAGCTTGTCCTGCACATGTGTGGCAATGCCTATGCCTCGCACGATCTCTAATTGCCCCAAAGACTCCTTCGTGGCCGGATCAATGATCTCTTCACCGAGACCATAAAGCAGAAACCGAGCGCCTTCCTTGATGCCGTGCTCGCGGCCACGATTGATGACGACCGTGTACTCGTCTTGCACTTTGGCGACCTGGGCGGCACTGCTGGTCTGGGCGGCATCTGACATGGCTACTTCTCCTGAATGGCGTAAGACGGAACCGACGGCTTAACAAGAAGCTTCCGCAGGAAGCTCGCGTCATTCGACCGTAGCTTACTAAGCGAGTCATCTCCAGCATCGGCGGTTGCCTTGATGCCAACTTGAAGAAAGCCATTGGTCTGGATGGTGAGCACTCTACCGACGGCAAGGAGACGCTCGTAGTCGTCTTCGTTTACGTACACAGCGATCATTGCATCAACGGCAAAGAGGTCAGACGGATCAACAAGGAGCAACAGATCTATTCCGTCATAAGCGGCGGGAGGCGCGAGAGACCTACGGACATCAGGTAGACCCCGCTTCAGCGAGCGCCATGCGACGTAGGCAGCATCCATCGCCACAACCAGCACGAGTATGGCTACGATAACTGTTGAGATAAGCCAGCCAATGGCCACCGTCGTATCTGGCTTGATAAAGAAGAAGGACCCAACTGAAAAGATCAGGCCCACCAGCCCAACGAGCCAGCCATTTACCCGGATGAACGAGTCGTACAAGTGCTTGGGAAAGGATCTCATGGATGGATCTCGTGTGCGTTTGATGAGCCCTAACTTTGATATAGGGCGACAGTTTTGCGCCATAACTCAGGCGCGTGCTGCGTAACTCGGCGGTGTGCGATCCTCGGAAAGCCCCTGTTCGCATGGTTTTTCGTCAAATCGGGAGCATTTTCAATCATATTAAATTTCTGTGAAAAGCGGCACAGCTCAAATATATCTCAATGACATGCTTTTGGGGTGCCACCGTCCGATATTGGTAAAGCTATGGCGTGACCGCTTCTGGCCGAACTCAGCCGTCGTCCTGCCCCCAATAGCCAGCTTCACGCTGATGGCGGATCGCAAGAATAAGGACGGCATCCCGGTCTTCCTCAAAGCTGTAGAGGGCCACATACCCAGTACGCCCTCTGGATATGATCAACTCCCGCAATCCATTTTCGACGGGCCGGCCGATAAGTGGATGGCGCCTCAGTAGTTCAACTGCTTCCTCAATCAGTCCAACTGTCTCGGCGGCGGCAGACGGATCGGCCTCGATCAGGAAGTCGGTCAGCCTTTCGAGATCGGCAAAGGCTCTTCCCGAATAGATCAGCTTTGCCAAGACTTGGCTTTCGGCTTCGCGGACTTGTTGCCCGATATCCGCGCCTTGAGGTAGGTATGCACCTCGCGGGAATCGTAGCCCTTCCCGGTGCTCACCATTTGTTCCCGCGCCGCCAGGGCCTCACCCACGAAACTGGCGCGCAACTCGGCGGCCGTGGCTGCCTGCTCTATCGCATTGACCATGAACGCATGCGGCGACACTCCTTTCCTTTCGGCAGCCGCAACAGCGCGTTGTTTGAGTTCCTCGGAGAGTTTCAGCGACGTGGTGGACATTGTTCGGTACCTGTTGCCATAAGGTGCCACTAGGGTAACACCGCTATGTCGAGAGGTGCAAACCCGAACTTTGCGGATGGGAGCGCAGGCCAAAAAGTCGGCGCTGGCGATACGGCGCTCCCGGCCCGCCTTCGGGTGCGGCCATCCCCTGAAAACCCGCCGGCACGGTTTTGCTGGAAACCCCATTATTTGACTCGGGGTATTTGGCGCGGCCATAATCCGCCTGCGAATTCAGCGCGTTCGCATACCTCCCCGAACCGACCAGGCCACGCCATGCCCGCCACCTCCGCCGCCAGAAAGAAATCCGCCACCAATTACGGCATGCTGCCCGAGCTTGTCGGCTACCAGTTGCGCATGGCCCAGATTGCCCTGTTCCGCGACTTCGCCCAGGGCCCCGGCGGCGAAGACGTGACGCCCGGCCTGTTCGGCGTGCTGGTCATCATCGAGGCCAACCCCGACCTCAAGCAAAGCGAACTGGCCCGCGCCACGCAACTCGACCGCTCGACGGTGGTCACCGTGATCGACAACCTGGAACGGCGCGGCCTGGTCGAACGCCGGGTCGCCCTGCATGACCGCCGCTCCAACGCGATCCGCCTGACCGCCGCCGGCACCGCGCTGCTGCGCAAGCTGAAGCGCCAGGTCAGCCAGCACGAAAAGCGCCTGCTGGAAAACTTCAGCGAGGCCGAGCGCGCCAGCTTCATCGCGCTGCTGCGAAAAGTCTTCCCCCAGCATCGCTGAATCCCGATTACGGCCTCCTGGCCATGGATCTGCTGCGCGCAATATTGATGGACTTCCAATCATTTATATAGTAGACTAATCGCCATTGCCGGAGTGCGGCCATGGAGAGCGAACGATGAGCGTCAGGACCAAGATCGAGCAGTTGTGCGCGCGCATGCACGATGCGCCGCAGTACCCGACCCAGGGCGCGGTGCTGTTCGTCGACCTCGAACGCCGCGAAACGCGGAGCAAGTACCTCCCGACCGAAATCATGCGCACCTTCCTCGGCGGCCGCGGCGCCAACATGGTGCTGCTCTACAACCTGCTCGACGAGAACAAGGACGCGCTCGATCCCGAGGTGCCGCTGATCTTCGGCGCCGGCACGCTGACCGGCAACATGCCCTCGGCCACGCGCGGCAACTTCACCAGCCGTTCGCCCGACAGCTACGCCTTCCTCGATTCCAGCGCCGGCGATTATTTTCCCGCCTTCACCAAACGCCTCGGCTACGACCATATCGTGCTCTACGGCCTGGCCGCGCAATGGACGCTGCTGAAGATCTCGCACGACGCGATCGAATTCCTCGACGCGACGCCCTATGTCGGCCTCGACAACCTGGATACCGCCGCCGCCATCGAGCGCGACTTCCACTGCACCGAACGCAAGGACATGGCGCTGGCGCGCATCACCACGGCCGGCGAGAACCAGGTGCTGTGCAGCGGCATCATGGGCGGCATCAAGTCGATCTGGGCGCGCGGCGGCGGCGGCGCCAAGATGGGTTCGCTGAAGCTCAAGGCCATCATGATCCAGGGCAAGCCGGCCGAGGCGCCCATGGCGAAGGAACTCAAGGCCCACAACAAGATCATCGGCAAGGAAGATCACCTCGACCTCGGTGATCAAGAACGCCCTGAAGCAGGTCGGCACGCCCTTCCTCTACAAGCCGTCGCGCGTGCTGGGCGCCCTGGGCACCCTGAACAACCAGACCACCGCCTGGCACGAATCGCTCGATGCCGACAATTTCGACCCCTACCGGCCGGCCATGGACGGCTGCTTCAAGTGCCCGGTGCAGTGCCGCAACCAGAACGACATGACGCCGGAGGGCAAGGGCGGCTGGGGTTCGGCCGCGCTGATGGGGCTCAAGGGCAACGCCAGCTACGACAAGGCCCAGGCCGACATCGACCACCACAAGCGGCGCACCTACAAGGGCATCAAGGGCGACGGAAAGTTCGACAAGTACGACAAGGGCGACGGCCCCGAGTACGTCACGGTCGGCAAGTTCGGCCCGATGATCGGCCTGCGCGAAGCGGAACAGGTGCTGCGCCTGAACAACATCCTCAACGACCTCGGCCTCGACTCGGCCTCGACCGGCAGCGCGATTTCCTGGGCCATGGAACTCTGGCAGCGCGGCATCATCGACGCCAGCCATACCGGCGGCCTCGACCTCTCCTGGGGCAATTACGAGACCATCGAAAAGCTGCTGTTCATGACCGCGAAGCGCGAAGGTTTCGGCGATACCATCGCCGATTCGGCGCGCGCCGTGGACAAGGGCAAATACCCGCAGGAGGCGCTCGAATACCGCATGGCGGTCAAGGGCCTGTTCCAGTCCGACCCGCACGACGCGCGCATCCTCAAGGCCTTCGCCCTCGGCCTCTCGGTCGCCACGCGCGGCATGGACCACCTGCGCAACCGCGTCACGCTGGAAATCAACGCCCGCGTCAACGACGACGCGCCGTTCAAGGCCCAGCTCTACGGCGGCACCGTGGCGCCGCAGCCGAACAGCTACGAGGGCAAGGAAATCGCCGTGCGCCGCTGCGAGAACACCTTCGCCGTCGGCGACTCGGTCGGCATGTGCCGCTTCAACACCAAGCTGTTCAACTCGCCGACCCTGCCCGACTGCGGCGATTTCGCCACCCAGCTCGCCACCATGATCGGCCAGCCGGTGAGCGCCGAAGAACTCGACGAGGTCGGGCGCAACATCACCGGCCTCGAACACATGCTGAATTTCCGCCTCGGCCTGCGCGCCAAGGACGACACCCTGCCCGCGCGCTGGTTCGACGAAGCCATCGACAACGGCCCGTTCAAGGGCGAGAAGATCGACCGCCGCGAGTTCGAGGCCATGAAGGCGCGCTTCTACGCGCTGACCGGCCTCAACAGCGAAGGCGTGCCGAACGCCGAATGGCACCAGAAACTGGCGCTGGCCGCGACCGGCTTCGCCGTGCGCGTCGAGTTGCCCAAGCCGCTGCCCGGCGCGCCCGACAAGGCCATCGTCATCGACGAGGCGGTAAGCAGCGTCAGCGAACTGCGCAGCGCCCTGCGCCGCCACCTGCCGGGAGCGCACGCGGCGCTCGACGATCCGACCTGGAACGTCACGGTCAATGGCGAAATGGTGCTCTCCGGTGAACGCGGCCGGGCGCTGCGCAGCGGTGACCGCGTAAGCCTGGTGCCGATCATCGCCGGCGGCTGAGGCGCGGCGTTCCACCGCCGGGCGGCGCCGCAAGGCGGCGTCGCATTCCATTCGTTTGGGCTATGATGGCCGTGCTGAAGACACAAATCAGCGCATAACCCATATACCGGAGGTGACCATGGCAAAGAAAGCGAAGAACGACAACCCCGTTTACAAGATCGTCGAAGTCGTAGGCTCCAGCTCGACATCGTTTGAGGATGCAGCCCGCTCGGCGGTCGAGGCGGCGGCCAAGACCCTGCGCGACCTGCGCGTCGCCGAGATCACCAAGTTCGACATGAAAATCGACAACGGCAAGGTGGTCGCCTATCGCGCCCGCGTCTCGATGTCCTTCAAGTACGAAGACTGACAAAGCACGGACACAATCCTGATTGCGCCAACGGGGACCACGGTCCCCGTTTTCGTTGGATCGCCGCGAACCCGCGCGGGATTGTCCGTCACCTGCCGCGGATTTCAGCCCAGCGGCTGGAACAGCACGTCCAGGTCGCCGGCGGTCAGCAGGTGGCCGCCGCCCTCGCCGCCCGCCCCGCCCTGCTTCAGCAACTGGTCGGCCAGGCCGCGCTTGCGGCCCTGCAGGGCGAGGATTTTTTCCTCCACCGTGCCCTGGGTCATCAGCTTGTAGACGAATACCGGCTTGTCCTGGCCGATGCGGTGGGCGCGCGCCGTGGCCTGCTCTTCCACCGCCGGGTTCCACCACGGGTCGTAATGGATCACCGTATCGGCGGCGGTCAGGTTGAGGCCCGTGCCGCCCGCCTTGAGGCTGATCAGGAACAGCGGCACGCGGCCTTCCTGGAAGTCGCTGATCGGCGTTTCGCGATCGCGGGTCTGGCCGGTGAGTTTCGAATACAGGATGCCGCGCTTTTCGAGCTCGGGCTCGATCAGCCCCAGCATCGAGGTGAATTGCGAGAACAGCAGCACCTTGCGGCCTTCGTCGAGCAATTCCACGAGCATTTCCATCAACGTGTCCAGCTTGGCCGAATGGGCGTGGCCCTTTTTCACCAGCGCTTCGGCCGCCGGCAGCTTGACCAGGCGCGGATCGCAGCAGATCTGCCTGAGTTTCAGCAGCGCATCGAAAATCATGATCTGGCTGCGGCCGATGCCCTGCTCGGTCAGCGCCCGGCGCAACTTGCGGTCGAAGGCCACGCGCAGGGATTCATAGAGGTCGCGCTGGCCGCCCTCGATCTCGACCCAGCGCACCATCTCGGTACGCGGCGGCAGGTCCTTCAGCACCTGCTCCTTGGTCCGCCGCAGCAGGAAGGGCCGTACCCGCTCCGCGAGGCGCGCGCGCATTTCCTCGTCGCCCAGCTTTTCGATCGGCGTGCGGAACACCTGGGTGAAGCGTTTGGCATTGCCGAGCAGGCCCGGCATCAGGAAGTCGAATTGCGCCCAGAGTTCGCCGAGGTGGTTTTCCAGCGGCGTTCCGGTGAGCGACAGGCGATGGCGCGCGCGCAGGGAGCGCGCCACCTGGTGCGATTGCGCCTTGGGGTTCTTGATGAACTGGGCCTCGTCCATCACCAGCAGGTGCCAGTCCTGCGCCAGCAGGGTTTCGCGGTCGCGTACCAGCAGCGGGTAGGTGGTCAGCACCAGGTCGGCCGCGGCGATCTCGCCGAAGCGTTCGGCGCGGTCCTTGCCGTGCAGGATCAGGACGTTCAGCTCGGGCGTGAACTGCGCGGCTTCGTCGCGCCAGTTGGCCATCAGGCTGGTGGTGGCCACCACCAGGCTGGGCCGGTCGGCACGGCCCGAGGTCTTTTCCAGGTGCAGGTGGGCCAGGGTCTGCACGGTCTTGCCCAGCCCCATGTCGTCGGCGAGGATGCCGGCCAGGCCGTATTTGCGCAGGAACTGCAGCCAGTCGAGGCCGATCTGCTGGTAGGGACGCAGCGTGGCCGCGAAGCCAGGCGCCGGCGCGTGGTGCGTCAGGCCGGAAAAATCGTTGAGGCGGCGCCCCAGGGCGCGCAGTTCTTCGCCGCCCGTCCATTGCGCCGGCTGCTGCTCCAGCCCGGCGAGGACCACGGCATTGTGGCGCGACAGGCGCGGCCGGTCCTCGTCGAGGAACTCCAGCAAAGGCAGCAGCCAGGCCTTGAGTCGACCCGCCGGCACCGGCAGGATGCGCCGCGCGTCCAGCGCCACGGGAAATGTCTGGCTGTCTGCGAGGCCGCGCACTACGCCCAGCAGGTCGGGCTCCTCGCGCAGCAGGCGCAGCAGCGGCGGCACCAGGCTGATGCGCTCGCCGGCGACCGTCACGCCCAGGTCCAGATCGAACCAGTCGCTGCCGACCGACTCATCGACCGCGACGAACCAGTCTTCCGCCTGGGCAACGCAATACGGGAAATCATCGGCAAAAACCACGGGGATGCCCTGGCGCTCCAGCTCAGGCACGCCTTCGCTGAGGAAGGCCAGCCAGCCGACGGCGTCATTGCGCAAGGGCATCAGGCCATCTTCCGTGCCCTCCAGCCGCTGGCAGTTGGCCAGGCTGCGCTGCCAGCCGTCGAGCCCGGCGGCGCGCACCTGCCGCCATGCCTCGCCCTCGGCCGCCAGGTCGCGTTGCAGCGTCCGCCACTCGCCCTCCAGCCGTTGCCGCATCAGCGACGGCGGCTGCTCGACGCCGACGACGGTGAGACCCTGCGGGTAATCGAAGTAGAGTACCGCGAGCGCCAGGTCGTCGTGCTGGCGGCTCATGGCCAGGTGGCG
This sequence comes from Sulfuritalea sp., assembly GCA_016708585.1. Classification (GTDB taxonomy): domain Bacteria; phylum Pseudomonadota; class Gammaproteobacteria; order Burkholderiales; family Rhodocyclaceae; genus Sulfuritalea. The sequence continues at coordinate 339,285 of JADJFK010000006.1, forward strand.
GAAACGACCCCGCGTCAGCACCAGGCGCGCGGCCGGCTTGCCGGCCGCCATTGCCTGCGGTGCATCCGGCAGGGGCAGCGCGACCTGCCGCTCTTGCGCCAGTTGCATCAGGCGCTCGCGCACCAGCGGCGCGTCGGCTTCGTTCAGCGGCGGCGCCGTCATCATCTGCTGCAACAAGCGGGCGGAGAGGTCGGACTGCAATTCGCCGACCATTCCGGCCGCCGTATCCAGATAGAAGGGCGGCCAGGTCGGAATCATCTGCAGGGCCGGCGGCAGGTCGAACGCCAACTGTTGCAGGCCGGCCAGGTTGTGCGCCCACAACAGCTTGAGCGGCCGTGGCGCACCGGATTCGAGCGGCAGTTCGACCAGGCTGTCGAGGTACAGCCTGCCCGTGCGCAGTGCCAGCCGCAATAGCAAGGCGCCGGTCTCGCCGGTGAGGTCGACGGCTTCGTTGTAGAAATAGCCGCCGCCGGCCTGCAAGGCGAGAAACAGGCGCAAGGGCGGGATGTCCTCGTCGAGGATGAAGTCGCGACTGCGCGTGCTGCCCAGGTCGTAGGGCTGGGGCCGATACACGGCCGGCTTGCCGGCGCCGCCCTTCTTCAGCGGCCGGCTCTTGCCCAGGGTGAGGCTGGGCGGGCTGCCCGGCCGCAACAGATAGACCACGCGCGCCCCGGAAGCCTTTGCCGGCGCCGTCCGCACCGGCGCTTGGTCGAGGGCGTCCAGCCAGTCCAGCGTCGCCGGGCTGGGTTCGGGATAGCCGGCATCATCCCGCGCCGAGGCGTTTCCGTTTCCGCCAAAGCGGCCGATATCGGTGGTCTCCCCCAGGTTCAACAGCGTCGCGACGACGTGCTTGCAGTTTTCCCGCATCGGGCACATGCAGGAATTGTCGACGTCGACGATTGCACCGCCCGGGTCCAGTTCCAGCCACAGATCGACCTCATAGGGATGCTTGCGCGTGCCCTGCACCTCGGCTTCGACGTGGATTTCGCCGGTCGCCCGCTCGACGTGCCTGACCCGCACGCGACCCTCCCCGGCGTAGGCGCGGCCGCGCTGCAGGGTCGCGCCGTCGAAGCGGCCGGCGAATTCGGCCAGCGTGTCGCTGTTCAAAAAGGAGTTGGCGGGCATGCAAAACCACTGGGTAACGGGGGTCGACGACCTTAGCACATACGGCCGCGCGCCGGTCTTTTCATTGGCGGCGGTTTTGCCGTTTGCGGTACTTGCAGGCTTTTCGGTCGGGTGAATTGCCGTAGCGCCAGCGCCGACTTTTGATCATGACCAAACCTCGAACCATCCGGTTAGCTGCCGCCGTCCGGCGCTTAGTGGCTAATCAGACCAAACCAGCGAATGGAATTACCCTGCTGATTAATATGCGTTTTTATTTCATGCATGGCAGGCATGGATATTGTATGAAGAATTTATTAGACTTCCTACCGCATCTGCTTATCGCCAAAGGTCACCCCCCATGGAATTGCCCAACGAGTGGATTGCCCTGCTTGCCCTGGTGTTTGTCCTCGGCGCCAAACACGGGCTCGACGCGGACCATCTCGCCACCATCGACGGCCTGACCCGCCATAACCTGCGCATCGCCCCGTCCCGCGCACGCTGGTGCGGCTCGCTGTTCTCGCTGGGACATGGCGCGATTGTCATGCTGATCGCACTGGCGGTCGGCGTGGCCGCCGGGCAGTGGCAGGTTCCGGCATGGATGGAAGACCTTGGCACCTGGATTTCGATCGGCTTCCTCACCCTGCTCGGCGCCCTCAACCTGCGCGCGGTCCTGACGGCGCCGGCCGGCGAGATGGTGGCGACGGTAGGCCTCAAGGCCGGCCTGTTGCGCCGCCTGCAGGCCACGTCGCATCCGCTGGCGATCGCCGCCGTGGGTGCCCTGTTCGCCCTTTCCTTCGACACCCTGACCCAGGCCGCGCTGTTCGCCGTTACCGCCACGCAGCATGGTGGGGTGGCCCACACCCTGGCGCTGGGGGCGGCTTTTACCGTCGGCATGCTGCTGGCCGACGGCGCCAACGGCCTCTGGATCGCCGGCCTGCTGCGCCGCGCCGACCACCGCGCGCGCATCGCCTCGCGCGTCATGGGCCTGATGGTCGCGGCGATCAGCCTGGCCGTCGCCGGCTTCGGCCTCGCCCGCTGGCTGCGCACCGACGTTTCGCAATGGTACGAAGGCAAGGAGTTGCTGGTGGGCATCGGCGTCATCGTCGTGCTGACGGCGAGCTTCATCGTCGGCAACTGGCTGGCACGCAGCGAGCGACTGGCCGGCGCGACCGCCGACTGAGCCAGCTCCGCCTAATCGAGTTCCTTCAGGCCCGCAGGCGTTCGCAGATAGGCGACCAGTTGCGCCGGTTCGCCGGCAGCGCAGCGATGCACATCGAGCCGAGCGCCGATACCAAGGCTGTCCAGCGCAGTCTTGATGCGTAAAGGCTGCGGATGGAAACCCTCCAGCTTCATCAGCCGGCAGCCGGCATCGGGCAATCGTTCGGCCGGATGGAAGGGTACATCCCATTGGATCAGCGTCGGCACCAGACCGTCGCCCGGCAGGTGAGCCGTCGGGCGGCACCGTGATGCGCCAGCGGTAGTCGCCGCGCTCCATGGGCAGGATCTCTCCCGGTGGTTCCGCGCTGCGCGCCGCATCGGCCTCGATGTCGCCGCTGCGCGCCACCCAGTGGATCAGGCGCGGGCGATCAGCCGGCAAGTCCGCCCGATCGAGCCCGAACCAGCGCGGCCGGCCCGGCGCAACGGTATCGGGATCGATCGCGATCAGTTCGAGGTAGAAGTTGTCGCCCAGCCCGAGCAGGCGGTTATGGGTGCCCATGCGCGCGTGCTTGCCGCCTTGGGCGAGCTTGACGCCCAGCAGCGATTCCAGCCAGGCGGCACCGGCATCGAGGTCGCGCGCGGCGAGGACCAGGTGATCGGGTTCGACCACCGCTGACATCAAGTCTTCGGCTTCAGGTGCAGGTGCCCGTGGCCGCTGCCGGCGGGCCGGTAGCCGTGGCCGTGGGCATGGCCGGCATCGACCTCGACGTCGATCAGGTTGAGCTGGCCGTGGCGCACGCCGCGTTCGGCGATCAGCGCGTCGGCAAAGCCTTGCACGGCGGCCGTCGGCCCGCGCAGGATCACGCTCTCCAGGCAGTTCTCGTGGTCGAGGTGGGCATGAAGGGTCGCCACGGTCAGGTCGTGCTGGCCGTGCTGCAGCGCCGTGAGCCGCTCGGCCAGGTCGCGTTCATGGTGGTTGTAGACATAGGACAGGCTGGCGACGCAATGGCCCGCCCCGCCCCGGTTCTGGCGCGCCTGTTCCAGATGCGCGCGCAGCAGGTCGCGCACGGCCTCGGAGCGGTTCTTGTAGCCGCGCACGGCGATCAGCCGGTCGAACTCGGCAGCGAGTTCGGCGTCAAGGGAAATGGTGATGCGCTCGATTTCAGTCGCTCCCGCCGAGTTCGAGCACTTTTTCCACGACGCCGCCGCGCTTCAGCCTTTCGAAGCGGTGTTCGCGCTCGGTCCTGACCACGCGATCCAGGTAATCGAGGTTGCGGTCTATCGATTCCTGGTAGAAATTCCGTTCGGTGCCCTGCTGCTCGGCGAAATGCCGCGCCAGGCAGGCCGACATGCCGTTCAGGTCCTGGTCCAGGCGCCCCTTGGTCAGGCGGTAGAAGGCCGTGGTCTTTTCCAGCAGGTCGTGGATGTCGGCGAAGCCGCCCATCCGGGCTTCCACGAATTCGAAATACAGCAGCAGTACGCGCTCGAGGTATTCCCGGTTCGCCATCTGGCCGATCAGGTCGGCCGTAGCCGTGGCGTAGGCGGCACGCTGCTGCTGCAGGTTGTCGAAGGTCACCCAGTCGGGACGCTTGCGATGGTCGGTGAGCATGATCACCTTGGTGGTCGTTTCCAGCAAATCCGCCGGCAGGTCGGCCAGATGCCGGCGCGTGAACTCGACGCCGCGCATGACGTGGCTGGCGGTGAACTGGGCGCCGGTGCCGCTGGCTTCCTCGTCGCTCATCAGATAGCCGACATCGTGCATCAGGGCGCCGATCAGCGCCGCATCGATGTGGTCGCCGTCCAGGCCGTGGCCGGCCAGGTGCAGGCCGTGCAGCATGCGCGCGGCACACAGCACCACCTCGTTGGTGTGCGTACGGTTGTGATACAGGGTCTTCAGCTTCTGGTAGCCGGAAAGCCGGCCATCGAAGGCCCGGTCGAGCAGGTCGAAGGCACCGCCGACGCGCGTCAGGTCATGGCCCGGTGCAAAGCTGCCGACGATCGCAGCCACCTGCGCCTCCACCTCGGCGGTGTCGCGGGTATTGCCCAGCGCGGCAAAGGGGCTGTCGTGGTTCATGCGGTGCATTTGGCGTGAAACGCAAATGTTATCAGACCGATATAAAGAATTCATTTGGCGCCATTAATTTGGCACGCACCATCTGTTGACCCAGATTAAGTTGGCGCGGCACCATCGCGCTATGCTGCGTTGCGGGAGTACTTTCCCTACATGTTCCCCGCATGCATTTCCGAGGCCCAGTCATGACCGAAACCGATACCATCGATGCCGTTCTTGATCGACACCGCCGCGACGGCACCCGCCTCGTGCAGATCCTGCGCGAAATCCAGGAACAGCTGAACTGGCTCTCGCCGGCCACGCTGACACGAGTGGCTGAAGGCATCGGCTGGCCGCGCGCCATGGTCAGCGGCACCGCATCCTTCTACAGCTTCTTCCACACCCGGCCGCGCGGCAAATACTGCGTGCTGTGGTCGGACAACATCACCGACCGCATGCTGGGCAACGCGGAACTGATGGACGCCATGTGCAAGAAGCTCTGGCTGGAACCCGGCCGCGTCTCCGAAGACGGCCTGGTCAGCGTGAACACCACCTCCTGCACCGGCATGTGCGACCAGGGTCCGGCGCTGCTGGTGAATTACCGCGCCGTGACGGGCATGACCACGGCCAGGCTGGGTGAAATGGTCGGCCTGATCAGGGAACAGAAGCCCGTCGCCGAATGGCCGGCCGAGTGGTTCAAGGTCGAAGACAACGTGCGCCGCGCCGGCATCCTGCTCGGCGGCGACTTCGTCCCCGGCTCGGCGCTCAAGGCGGCACTCTCCCGCGCCACCGCCTACGCCACGGAAGCGTCCAACTTCCGCTCGGTCAAGGAATCGCTGCCCGCCGGCATGGCCGGGCCCCTGACCATGCTCGACGAAATGGGCAAGTCCAGGCTGCGTGGCCGCGGCGGTGCCGGTTTTTCCACGCGCATGAAGTGGGAAGCCTGCCGCAATGCCCCGCTCAAGGCCGGACATACCCGCATCGTCGTCTGCAATGCCGACGAGGGCGAACCCGGCACCTTCAAGGACCGCGTGCTGCTGACATCCCACGCCGACCTGGTGGCCGAGGGCATGACGGTCGCCGCCTACGCCATCGGCGCGACACGGGGTTTCATCTACCTGCGCGGCGAATACCGCTACCTGCTGGAACCCCTGGAACATGCCCTGGCACGACGGCGCGAAGCCGGCCTGCTGGGTCGCTCCATCCTCGGCACCCAGGGCTTCGATTTCGACATCGAGATCCATCTGGGCGCGGGCGCCTATGTCTGCGGCGAAGAGTCGGCGCTGATCGAGTCGCTGGAAGGCAAGCCGGGACGGCCGCGCATCCGCCCGCCCTTCCCGGTCACCAACGGCTACCTCGACCAGCCGACCGTCGTCAACAACGTCGAGACCTTTGCCAGCGCGGCCCTGGTCGCCCTGCACGGCGGCGAATGGTTCGCCGCACACGGCACGGAAAAATCCTCGGGCAGCAAGATCCTGTCGGTCAGCGGCGACTGCGAGCGGCCCGGCCTCTATGAATACCCGTTCGGCGTCACCGTGCGCCAGGTGCTGGAGGACTGCGGCGCAACCGACACCCAGGCGGTGCAGATCTCCGGCCCGTCCGGCATCTGCGTCGCCGCCGAGGAATTCGGCCGCCGCATCGCCTTCGAGGACCTCGCCACGGCCGGCGCCTTCATGGTCTTCGACGAATCGCGCGACATGTTCGGGGTGGCGCGCAACTTCGCCCATTTCTTCGCCCACGAATCCTGCGGCTTCTGCACCCCCTGCCGGGTCGGCACGACCCTGGTACGCAACCTGATGGACAAGATCGCGCGCGGCCACGGCTCGCCCTACGACATCAACGAACTGTTCAAGCTGCACCGCGTGATGCAGGGCGCCAGCCACTGCGGGCTGGGCAACTCGGCCTGCAACCCGGTGTTCGACACCTTGAACAAGTTCCGCCCCGCCTACGAGCGGCGCCTCAAGTCGCTGGACTATGAGCCGGCCTTCGACCTGGATGCCGCGCTGTCGCAGGCAAGGCAGATGACCGGGCGCGACGATGCCGCCGCCCACCTGACGAACGAGGCCGAAGCATGACTACCGATCTCACATTCCAGCTCGACGGCGAAGACATCGCCTTCACGCCGGGCCAAACCATCATGCAGGCCGCCAAGGCCGCCGGCGTGTATATCCCGCACCTGTGCTGGCATCCGGACTTCCCCGCGCACGGCTCCTGCAAGCTGTGCACCGTCAAAGCCAACGGCCGCTTCGGTTCCGGCTGCACCATGGAAGCGCAGGCCGGCATGGTCGTCGAGAACCGCACGGCCGAACTCGACGACAAGCGCCGCACCCTGCTGCAGATGTTCTTCGTCGAAGGCAACCACTTCTGCCCGTCCTGCGAAAAGAGCGGCGACTGCACGCTGCAGGCCACGGCCTACGAACTGAAAATGATGTCGCCGCACTTCGACATGTTCTATCCCGACCGTCCGGTCGATGCCTCGCACCCCGACGTGCTGCTCGACTTCAACCGCTGCATCATGTGCAGCCTGTGCGTCACCGCCTCGCGCGACGTGGATAAAAAGAACGTCTTCGCCATGGGCGGACGCGGCATCCTCGGCCGCCGCATCCACATCAACAGCGAATCGGGCAAGCTGGCCGACACCGACTTCGCCCTCACCGACCGCGCCGCAGGCATCTGCCCGGTCGGCGTGATCCTGCCCAAGCGCAAGGGCTTCGCCGTGCCGATCGGCGAGCGCCGCTACGACAAAGCGCCGATCAACGAACAGGTCAAGGAGCCCCTGAAGGAGGCCACGCCATGAACGCGCCCATGAATACTGCGCCGGTCGCGGCAAAAAAGCTCAAGGTCGCCACCACCAGCCTCGCCGGCTGCTTCGGCTGCCACATGTCCTTCCTCGACATCGACGAGCGCATCCTCAAGCTGCTGGAACTGGTCGAGTTCGACCGCTCGCCGCTGACCGACATCAAGCACTGCGGCCCCTGCGACCTCGGCCTGATCGAAGGCGGCCTGTGCAACGCCGAGAACGTGCATGTGCTGCGCGAATTCCGCAAGAACTGCAAGATCCTGGTCGCCGTCGGCGCCTGCGCCATCAACGGCGGCCTGCCGGCGCAGCGCAACCACCTCGACCTGCGCGACGTGCTCGAAGAGGTGTACCAGACCGAATACCTGCTCGGCCGCGCCGGCATTCCCAACGACCCGGAACTGCCGCTGCCGCTGGACAAGGTGCACCCGATCCACGAAGTGGTGAAGGTGGATTACTTCCTGCCCGGCTGCCCGCCGCCCGCCGATGCCTTCTGGAAACTGCTGACCGACCTGCTCGCCGGCCGCACGCCGACGCTGGGCCACGGTTTGCTCCATTACGATTGAGGCAGACATGAGCTTCGAACTCGAAACCGCCAAGTCCCCCGAAACACTGCGCCGCGTCGCCATCGATCCGGTGTCGCGGGTCGAGGGCCACGGCAAGGTCACCATCCTGCTCGACGCCGACAACAAGGTGCATCAGGTGCGCCTGCACATCGTCGAATTCCGCGGCTTCGAGAAGTTCATCCAGGGCCGGCCGTACTGGGAAGTGCCGGTCATGGTGCAGCGCCTGTGCGGCATCTGCCCGGTCTCGCACCACCTTGCCGCCTCCAAGGCGCTGGACATGATCCTCGGCGTCAGGCAGCTGACGCCGACCGCCGAGAAGATCCGCCGCCTGATGCACGCCGGCCAGATCCTGCAATCCCATGCCCTGCACTTCTTCCATCTGTCGTCGCCCGACCTGCTGTTCGGCTTCGGTTCCGATGTGGCCGCGCGCAACATCGTCGGCGTCGTCGCCGCCCATCCCGAAATTGCGAAGAAAGGCGTGCTGCTGCGCAAGTACGGCCAGGAAGTGATCCGCATGACGGCCGGCAAGCGCGTGCATGGCACCGGCTCGGTCCCCGGCGGCGTGAACAAGTCGCTCTCGGCCGACGAGCGCGCCGAACTGCTCAAGGACGCCTACCAGATGGTGGCCTGGAGCCGTGACGCGGTCGCCCTGATCCGCGTCCTGTTCGAGCAGAACCTCGCCGAGTACAACGCCTTCGGACGCTTCCGTTCCGCCGGCATGTGCCTGGTGCGGGCCGACGGCGCGATGGACCTCTACCACGGCGGCCTGCGCGCGAAGGACATCGACGGCAAGACCCTGTTCGACCATTTCGACTACGGCCGCTACTGGGACGTCATCGCCGAGGACGTCAAGCCCTGGTCCTACATGAAGTTCCCCTTCTTCAAGGCGCTCGGCGCCGACGACGGCTCCTACCGCGTCGGCCCGCTGTCCCGCGTCACGCTGTGCGACAACATCCCGACCCCGCTGGCGGACAAGGCGCGCGAGGAATTCCTCGCCTTCGACGGCGGCAGCGCCGCCGGGGCCACGCTGGGCTACCACTGGGCGCGCATGATCGAAATGCTGCATGCCGCCGAAACCATCAAGGACCTGCTGCACGATGACGACATCACCGGCAGCGACCTGATGGCCAGCGGCGAACGCCAGGAACGCGGCGTCGGCGTGATCGAGGCCCCGCGCGGCACGCTGATCCACCACTACCGCGTCGACGGCAACGACCAGGTGATTCGCGCCAACCTGATCGTCTCCACCACGCACAACAACCAGGCCATGAACACGGCGGTGCGCGAAGTGGCGAAGCAATACCTCGACGGACGCGAGGTCACCGAGGGTCTGCTCAACCACATCGAAATCGCCATCCGCGCCTTCGACCCCTGCCTTTCCTGCGCCACCCATGCGCTGGGGCAGATGCCGCTTGAAGTCGCGATAGTCGACGCCGGCGGGACGGTGATCGATTCCGCCACGCGCGACCATCGCGGCCTCACTCACCACATCCCTTGACCGCGCCGACACTGATCTTCGGCTGGGGCAATCCCAGCCGCGGCGACGATGCGCTGGGCCCGCTGTTCGTAGAACATTTCGCCGAACTCGCACGCCGCCATCCGGAATGGGGCGAGGTCGAATGCCTCACCGATTTCCAGCTCCAGGTCGAACATGCGCTCGACCTGCAGGGACGCCGCCGCGTGCTGTTCGTCGATGCCAGCCTCGACGCGCCGGCGCCCTGCTCGCTCGCCCGCATCGAAGCCGCGCGCGACGACAGCTTCACCACCCACGCCATGAGCCCGCAGGCGGTGCTCAAGGTCTACACCGATATCGAGGACGGCGCGCCGCCGCCGGCCTGGCTGCTGGCGATCCGCGGCGAGCGCTTCGAACTCGGCGAAAGCCTCAGCGACGCAGCCCGGCATTCGCTGCAGACTGCACTGCAACGTGCGGCGGACTGGATGGATGGCGAGTAAGGCATTTCGGCAATTCGTCGGGCGTGCACTTCAGGCCGAAAGAGTTACTTCAACAGCGATGATCTGCCTTACAGGACTTCGGCCAGGGCTTGTTAGTCCAAAGACTCAGTACGGCCAGGAGTTGCCGGTCAGCCTCTATCTCCCAAGGACATTCGAGCGGCTGCACTACTCTGAAACTTGCCGGATACCCAAGACGTGCTGATCGGTCTAACCGGCTACATCGGTAAGTGTCGGTCATTCGAGTGCGCCGCGGTAGCCGAGGTAGCAGACGTACAAGGCTGCCGCCACTGCGAGATAGGTCACCTCCTTCGCACTGCGGTGCAGCAGGCCCTCGAACAGCCAGGTGCGGCGCAGAGGGAACACCCCTTGCTGCTCGTCGAAGAACAGGTGCGCGATCTGGCGGTCGATGTCTGTTGTCTGGAACACCCACAGTAAAACCCCGGCGACCATCAGCAGACACAGCGCCTGCTTTGCCATCCACGAGGGCGCGGTTGACAACGGGCGGACGGGCGCCGAGGTGGCTGGTGTGTCGGACATATGCGATCAGCTCCGGCAGGTTGCCGACAGATCCATGGATGGATCTAGCACCCCGGTGCGCACGTCGAGCAGGCCGAGTATCGAGTGGAACACGTTGTCGTGCGACGCCGGTTGTCGGGCACGCAGACGCAGGCAGCGACAGCGACGCAGATGGTGCGTTGCCGTACATTTGCGGTGAGCGGTTCAGTCACGCGGCGCCACGACGCATGCATTGTTAGCGGGAAGCGACGCTACCTGCGGTGTTGTCGATCAGGCTGCGCGTCGCAGTCTGGATGTATGCATCCAGCTCGGCTTTGAGTGCGCCGCTGACCCCGTCGTCATGAGTAACGACTGCCGTCATCGTGGGACCCAGCCGGTAGTCGTAAAGTTTTACTTCCTTGGTCTTGGATGCGACGAGAATCCGGCTGCCCTTGATCAGGGCCACGGTCTGGTCGCTGCCGGAGGGCTTGATGACGCCAAACCCCGTGTCGTCCGCAGGCAGGTTAAGCAAGTCGCGGCCCCAGCATTGATGCCGCAGCTTGCCACCCAGCCGACCCATGATCGTCGGCACGATATCGACCTGGGTGCCCACCGTGTTGCGTTGCGCACCGAAGGCCTGGCGGATGCCGGGCGCCACCAGCAGCAGCGGAATATGGAAGCGCGCCAGATTGATTTCCGTGTGCTGTTCTCCGCTGCTGAAGCCGTGGTCGCCGACGATGACGAACAGCGTGTCCTTGAAGTAGGGAGACTGCCGCGCCTTCTCGAAGAACTGTCCGAGAGCCCAGTCGGAATAGCGCATCGCGGTCAGGTGCTCGTCGAGCGCACCGAAACCCGTTACCCGCTCCATCGGCAGTTTCGGCGGCAAGGGATAGGGCGTGTGATTCGAGAGAGTTTGCAGCAAGGCATAGAACGGTTTGTCGCGGGGTTTCTTCGCCAGTTCGGCGGCCGCCCGCTCGAACATGTCCTGGTCGGATACGCCCCAGGTTGGATCCGACACCACCGGATTCACAAAATCAAAGCGCCCGATGAAGTTCCTGACGCCCTGCTTGCCAAAGAAACCGGACTGGTTGTCCCAGGCGAAGTCGCCGTTATAGACATACAGGTTGTCGTAGTTGCGGGCCGCAAGGAGCTGGGGCAGCCCGGAAAAATGGTTGCTGCTTTCCTGCTGCTGCATCAGGTACTCGAAACCCGGCAGGTTGGGAAAGCAGGCGAAGCTGGCGAACATGCCCTGATGGGTGTGGGTGCCGTTGGAAAAGAAGCGGTTGAACAGCACGCCCTCCTCGGTGAGCTTGTCGAAATAGGGCGTGATGTTGCCTGACGCGCCCAGCGCGCCGACATGCCGGCCGGAGAAACTTTCCATCAGGATCACGACCACGTTGCGCACCGGCAAAACCTTGTCGGCGGGCGGGACGTAATCGCGGCGCACCGCCGCGCGGTCGGCATCTACCAGGCTGTCCTGAGCCGTGAGCAGCAGCCGGCGCAGGTGGCCGGTTGCCTCGGCCTGCGGCAGGCTGGACTTCCAGATGTTGTCCCGGTGGCTGGACATCCGGGCCATGGCCGCCGTGGCGAGCGAAATGGTGCCGTTCAGCCCGAGTTGGTTGGCGAACATCGAATCGGTGGTAAACGCATCGCCCCAGCGCAGGGGCGGACCCTGTCGCAGCGTGCCGCGGGCGGCGAGGATGGTCAAGGCCAGGCAGACCAGCAGCACCGGCCCCCGCACATGCCAGGCAGCCGCGCGGCTCCCCGCGCTATCCGCGCTATCGGTCGCCGATACCGGCGCCGCCTGGCGCGTCATCCGGTCCAGCTTGCGCAGCAGATAAGCCATCAGCCAGGTGGCGAGGGCCCAGGCCAACAGGTAACGCAGCACGGGGAAGCCGAACCAGAGCATGCTCAGTACCGTCTTCGGGTCTTCTTTCATGTACTGGAAGACCAGACCATTGAGGCGCTGGTTGAACTCACGATAGAAATCGAGCTCGACGACGCCGAGGAAGAGCGACAGGCTGGCCCAGGCCAGGAGCCAGACGTGCATCCAGCGGCGGGCGTTCATCAGCTTCGCGCTGGCCATGGCCAGAACCAGCGGCAGGCAAAGCAAGGCGACCAGGCGCAGGTCGAAACGCAATCCGTTGAAGAAGGCCTCGGCCAGGTCGGCCCCCATGGTCGCCCCGACCTGCTCGCTGTTGTAAAGCAGCAGCGCCAGTCGCAGCAATGCATGCATGGCCAGCAGGAGCAGTGCGGCGAGAAGCGTGTACGCAATGTGTTGCGACAGGCCGATGCGGCCTTGGCTGGATGGGGTCAAGGGCGATGCGGACATGTCACTGTTTACCTGGAGGAATACGGCTGATTTCGAGGATGCGTTTGCGCCCCTGTTCGGCCACGAGCAGCCGGCCGGGCGCGACGGAAAGAATGGTCTGCCCGGAACGCAGATGTTCTAGGATAACCCGCAACGTGCCGCCCGTATCGGCGTGCAGGAGCCGCGCACCGTGTGTGGCGTCCTCGGTAATCCAGAGACCCTCTTGGTTGCACAGCAGAAAACCCGGTTGGTTGAGTCCGCCGTGCGCGACCGGATCGACAGCCAGCGCCGAGCGATACAGCTTGATCCAGCCGCTCTTTTTTTCCGTATAGAAGATGCGACCGTCGGGACAGATTGCCAGTCCTTCGCCGACCTTCAGATCTTCGCGCAGCACGTCGACCCGGCGGGTCGTCGGATCGTAGCGCAACAAACGCCCCGCCTGGGACACATCCTCGATCGCGTAAATGAACTTCTCATCGCTGGCGATGCCCTCAATATGCCTGCCCCTGAACAGTTCGGTTTTCTGGCCCTGGTGCAGCCATAACACCGGACTTTCGGTGCTCTCCTGGCTGATCAGAATCCCGCCGCGGAATGTTGCCAGCCCGTCGGGCTTGTCGAGCCCGACCAACACCTCCTGCAGCGCACCGTTCGGTAACTGCTTCAGAAGCTTGCCACGGTGTTTGTTGAACTCCTGGGTCAGGTACAAGGTGCCCTGCTCGTCGCGTGCCAGGGCGCTGATCAGCTCGACGTCGTCGAGATATATTTTCCATGTCCAACCTGCGCCCGCAGTCACCGGAAAATAGTGCTGCCACGCCAGAAAGGACGCGCTGGAGACGATGAGAGCGAAAGCGGCGAGGAAGATTATCTTCCTGTGCCAGGATGCGGCAAACGGCATGGACATAACTAGTAGTCAGTCATCGAAGAATTGATGGGGGAAATTGCGGCGGTTCTGTTGAACGGTCATTGTTGGTGAGTCTTACGCTGGAATTCTTCATAGCGGGAGGCTGACATGCAGATCAAGTAGCGGGTAAATTTGACGGACGAGGAACGCGAACAACTGCTGAGACTGATTTGCAAAGGCAAAGGTGCGGCGCGCAAGTTGGCACGAGCACGCATTCTGCTGAAAGCAGACGAAGGGCTTACAGATGACGAAGTGGCGGCGGTAAGCGTAGGACACGCCAATCATGCGTATCGGATTTGAACAGTCTGAAATTTGTTGAAGGCGGCTGAGGCGGCTCATTCTTGCCGCGCGCGTGCCGTCCCCAGCCGGAGGTCCGCAGCCACGACATGGGCCAGTCCCAGACTCATAGCCCAGGCGAACCAGAGCGACCACAGAGTGTGCGAGAGGAAATGCGCCCCCTGGGCCATTCGTGCAATACCCAATACGCCCCCCAGCAACAGTCCCGCCAACAGCCCTAGCCGCGCCATGCCACGGCCCGCAGGTCGCAACGCCACCCCCCAAACGATCCACAGGAGGCCGGTCGATGCATGACCGGCCGGAAAGCAGACGCCCGCCTTGATTGTCGGCGGCGGCGCATCGAGCAGGTGGAGATAAGGCGAGTAGCCGCCGAAATCCATTATGTCCCACGGGCAGTGGCGGTTAATCAACGCCTTCAGAGTCGTAGTGCCCAGTGGAATCAGCAACATCCCGAGAGCGGCCAGCAGCGCGTTGCGCGGCGGCAGCCATTCGAGTGCGCCGCGGTAGCCGAGGTAGCAGACGTACAAGGCTGCCGCCACTGCGAGATAGGTCACCTCCTTCGCACTGCGGTGCAGCAGGCCCTCGAACAGCCAGGTGCGGCGCAGAGGGAACACCCCTTGCTGCTCGTCGAAGAACAGGTGCGCGATCTGGCGGTCGATGTCTGTTGTCTGGAACACCCACAGTAAAACCCCGGCGACCATCAGCAGACACAGCGCCTGCTTTGCCATCCACGAGGGCGCGGTTGACAACGGGCGGACGGGCGCCGAGGTGGCTGGTGTGTCGGACATATGCGATCAGCTCCGGCAGGTTGCCGACAGATCCATGGATGGATCTAGCACCCCGGTGCGCACGTCGAGCAGGCCGAGTATCGAGTGGAACACGTTGTCGTGCGACGCCGGTTGTCGGGCACGCAGACGCAGGCAGGCGAGATCGAGCCCGAAGCTCTTCGCATATCCCGGCGAGAACCACATCGCCATCGGTACTTTTGTCTGCTCGCTGGGTGCAATGGCATAGGGCATGCCATGCAGAAACAATCCCTTTTCGCCAAGCGACTCACCGTGATCGGAGACGTACAACAAGGCAGTGTCGTAATGCGCCTGCTGCGATTTCAGCATATCGATGGTTCTGGCCAGCGCATGGTCGGTATAAAGCACCGCGTTGTCGTAGCTGTTGGCGATCTCTTCGCGCGAGCAGCGGCTGAGATCGTCGGTGTCGCAGGTCGGGGTGAAGCGGCGAAACTCCGCTGGGTAGCGCTTGTAGTAGGCCGGGCCATGGTTGCCCAACTGGTGCAGCACCAGTACCAGGTTGCCGTGGGTGTCGCGCAGCAAGCCTTCGGCGCCCTGCAGCAGGGCTTCGTCCAGGCAGCGATCGCCGTCGCACAGGCTTGGGCTCGCCTGCGGATCGGGACGCTGCACCTCCAGGCCTTCGCATACGCCCTTGCAGCCCGACTGGTTGTCGCGCCAGACCACTTGCAGGCCGGCGCGCTGCAGCACGTGCAACAGGGATTCGCTGCCCCGAATCGCGTCTTCGTCGTAGTTGCGCCGCCCTTGCATCGAGAACAGGCAGGGAACCGAGACTTCGGTATTGGTGCCGCAACTGTCCACATCGACAAAGTTGATCACGTCACGCTGCGCCAGTTCGGGGGTGGTCGGATGCGGGCTGTGATCGTTCAGACCCCAGTTCGCCGCGCGGACAGACTCGCCCACCACCATCACGAACAGCACCGGCTTGTCTCGCTGCTGCCAGCTCGGTGCGAGCACGGCATCGGTGCCGATCGGGCGTCGCGGCTGCTGCGCGGCCTTTGCATCATTGACCAGTACCCGGCCGAGCGAATATACGGCGTTGGCGGGCGTGATCAGGTAACGAATTTCCTTGTGATTGCGCATCTGCGCGGCAAAGCCCTTGAACACCAGCGACAGCGCGCCGGTGCCGATCATTGCAGCAAGAAGGATCGCCCCGCTGCGCAGCAAGATGCCGCGGCTGAGGCTGCGCCGGCGCAGGCGCAGGCGATGCAGTATGGCCAGCGGCAGCACGGCGAACGGCAGCAGATGCAGCAGGAGATCGGGGGTGAACAGCTCGCGCGCTTCGGCGACGTCGGTGCGCAGCACGTTGCGCAGCATTTCGGGGTTGAGGTAGATCCCGAATTTGTCGATGTAGAAGCTGGCGAAAGCGGATATCGCAATCAGCAGGCCGAGCAGCGGCTTCGCCGTCCAGCGGTTCAGGAACGGGGCGAAGATGATGAACTGTAGCGCGGCAATTCCGGTCCCCACTACCAGCGAATAGCCCCAGCTGGCCGCATCTGCCAGGGAGCGGTCGGCCAGGAGCGCTTTCCAGAAGAGAGAATTGCCGGCCAGAATAAAAAACAGAAGCACAGCCACCAACAGCGCTTCCTGACTGATCTCCGGCCGCCAACCACAACAAGCCCGCCACAATCTGGCAGTCGCCGAATCCGGAATTTGGCACAGCGGTTGACAGCATGAGTCGTTGCTGTGGGTTGTGGTCAGTGCGAGACTGGATTCCTTCATTTCGGTGCATGGTTGCGGATGACCTCCGCAATCTATGCTTGGCGCTGTGAGGAATCAGTGAGCGAAAAGTGAGGAAATTGTGATGCTGGGGCGCGAATATCGCCCCGGAAAACGGCCGTCAGAGATTGACGGCCACGCCGAAGTCCACTTCGACGGCAGCGCCGCCGCCAGGTCGGTTGAATGTCAGCACCGACCAACCACAAGCCGTGCAGATGTGCTTGACGAGCGCCGCGCCAACGAACGCTTCGGCGGTACCGTCATCATGGCCGCGGGTGCCGTGACCGGCGCGCTCGCCTCGGTGCTGGCCGCCGCCGCACCGTCGCTGGAATTGCTGCTGGCGCTGCAGTTCCTCGCCGGCGGCGCCTGGGCGGCGGTGCTGATGAGCGCGATGACGGCGGCCATCGCCATCGGTCATGTCGGGCG
The DNA here is from genome assembly GCA_016708585.1 of Sulfuritalea sp. Classification (GTDB taxonomy): domain Bacteria; phylum Pseudomonadota; class Gammaproteobacteria; order Burkholderiales; family Rhodocyclaceae; genus Sulfuritalea. Next base: position 355,865 of record JADJFK010000006.1, read on the forward strand.
CGAAGGCGCGGCCACGGGTGGCCTGTTCGCCCTGCTGGCGATAGCCACCTTCACGCGCATGGGACTGGTGGCTGCGCAGGTGAACAAGGATCCTGCGGTCGGCGCGCTGCTGGTCTGGCTGTCTGGCCTGGCCTGGCTGGTCGCCGGCCTGCTGCTGGTGTGGCTGGCCCTGCGTTTCTGGGCACCGGCTGCGCAGGCACCTGGTTGAGGATCATGGCGAAGCCCTGCGTTTATTGATGTGCCCGAAAAGTCGGCGCTGGCGCTACGCCGACTGCGCCTTCATTGAACCCGATTCGAAGCCACATCGCCCTGCCTGACGGGTGGCAGGGTTTGCGAAGCCAAATCCTTCGGCCGGCTGAAGCGCCTCAGGTTTTGCATCATTTCCGCGATTGCGGGACTTATGTCCCGCTTGGCCTGGGCAGGATCGGCAATCGGATGGTCATTGCCGTCGGTGACCTCATCGCGTTTGGCGCCGCCGGTGGCATTGATGGGAAAGGCTATCTTGACCTTCTCGCCCAGATACGCGAGCCGGTTCCAGTCGGCCGCAACGGCGTAGTCGCGGTGATAGGCGGGATCCAGCAGGTTCATGCCCTGCGAATAATCGGATGGCGGATTGCGCACGCCGAGCAGCGGCATCAGGGTCGCCGGGATATCGAGGTGGCTGCTGATCCCGCTCACCACGCGCGCCTTTTTGCCGGGCGCCCAGATGACCGCCGGCGTGCCGGTCTGGAAACGGTTGAATTCGGCGCTGTGGCCCCAGCGGCTGCGCTCCATGAACTCTTCGCCGTGATCGCCGAGGACGATGACCACCGTGTTGTCGAGCAGCTTCTTTTGCTTCAAGTGCTCGATGACGCGCCCGATCTGCTGGTCGACATGGTGCGACGCGTTGAGATAGCGGTTCTTGATCAACTGGATATCGACCTTGAAATCCGTCGTCAGGTAGTTGAGGTCTTCGAGGTAGGGCTTGGCGATCACCGAATCCGGCGGGAAATCGTAGGCGGCGTGGGTCGACTCGAAGAACATGTAAGTCATGAAGGGCTTTGTTTCGTCGCGCTTGTCGATGAAGCCCAACAGGTTCTTGATGTTCTCCTGGTCGCGCTGCCAGGCAGGGGCGCCGCCGGACAAGGGGTGCATGTCAGCCGGGTTCATGCCGACGAATATCGTCTTGTCGAAGGCCGGGAAGGTGAAGAGCTGGCTGGTGTGCAGGCTGAACTGGTAGCCGCGCTGCTGCATCACGTCCATCAGCACCGGGGAACGACGCGCGGAGTGCATCGGAAACCAGTAATTGCCGTAGAGCCCGTAGAACATCGAGAAGACGCCCATCTGGGTCAGGTTGCCGCCGCTGTAGTGCTTCTCCAGGCGCAGTGCCTGCTGCGAAAAGTCCCACAGCTGCGGCATGATCGTCGGATCGAGCATGTCGAAACGCAGCGACTCGGCCACCAGCCAGACGATGTTCGGCGGCCGCACGGAACTGTCGATGTCCAGCGGCTTCAGGGGGTAGTTGAGTGCACTGTTTTTTACCTGCATCCCGCTGGAAGTTTTTTCGGCCTCGCCGATGCCCATTCTGGCGGCAAGCTTGCGAAAGGACATCGGCAAATACATCGGATAGTGTTCGCTGGCAAACAGGATGGGCTGGTAGTTGATCGCGGAGCTGTAGCCGTAGGCAACGCGTTCGCCCATGCTTGCCGCCAGTATGAGGAAAAACACCCAGCGCCACCGCAGCAGCCGCGGCAGGGGGAGCGACGAGGCGGCGGAGCGCGCGACCAGCCAGTAGTAGAGCAGGGCCTGGAACGCCAGCAGGGCCACGACGATCAGGGTGGCCGTCAGTTCGGTGCTGCGGGTCGCGCCCAGCGAAGCGATGCCGCCCGGCGTAAGCAGGAGATCGACCACGAAGCCGTTGATGTGGAAGCCGTACATGTCGTGGATCATGCGATCTGCAAACAGCGCGACATGGGTCAGCCCGGGTAGCGCGACCAGCGTCGTCGCCAGGAGCAGGTTTCCGGAGCGCGGCCGTTTTGAGCGACGCAGCAACCAGTAGCACAGGTAGCCGCCGGCGATCGCCGGCAGCAGGTAGAACATCGAATAGCTTGCCGTCACGGCCAGCGTCCACAGGGCAGTGAACGGGTCGGCGTACTGGTCGCGCGAAGTGAAGCGGCTGACGTGGGCAATCACGCCGAGCCACGTGATCAAATAATAGCGGCTGATACTGGCAAGTGAAGGCAGTGCTGGCATTGATGAGGTTCCCCAAATTAACAATAATCACGCATCTGCGCGGCAAAGCCCTTGAACACCAGCGACAGCGCGCCGGTGCCGATCATTGCAGCAAGAAGGATCGCCCCGCTGCGCAGCAAGATGCCGCGGCCGAGGCTGCGCCGACGCAAGCGCAGGCGATGCAGGATGGCCAGCGGCAGCACGGCGAACGGCAGCAGATGACCTCCGCAATCTATGCTTGTCGCTGTGAGGAATCAGTGAGCGAAAAGTGAGGAAATTGTGATGCTGGGGCGCGAATATCGCCCCGGAAAACGGCCGTCAGAGATTGACGGCCACGCCGAAGTCCACTTCGACGGAAGCGCCGCCGCCAGGTCGGTTGAATGCCAGCACTGACCAACCACAAGCCGTGCAGATATGCTTGACGAGCGCGAGGCCAAGGCCGTGACCCGGCTTCTGGCCGCGACGATGGAAGCGTTGGAAAATCCGATCCGAGTCGCCTTCCGGGAGGCCGGGGCCGCGATCCTGCACGCACAGCCGGCTGCCCTCCAGCACGCAGCTCACCCCCAGTCCCTCGCCGTGCCGCAACGCGTTCGCCAGCAAATTGCGCAGAACTATTTGCAAAAGCGCTGAATCTGCCTGCAACACCGCCGACTCCGGTATCTGAAGTTCGAGCTTGACCGGTTTGGTCGACTGGCTTTGGATGGCGCCCCAGGCGCGGCGAGTCGCATCGGCCACGCTCACTGCCTCCAGCAGCTGCGGACGCGCCTCGCGGGCCAGCAGCAATAGTGTTTCGGCCAACTGCGTCGTACTGTCGGTGGCGGTGATGATCCTTGCCGCGCGCCGCCGCACGCCGTCGGGCAAGGCTTCGTTGGTGGCGAGCATTTCGGCATCGCTGCGAATGCCGGCCAGAGGGGTACGCAGTTCGTGCGACAGGTTGGCGCTGAAGTCGCGCTCACGCGCCAGCAACTCGGTCTGGCGCATTTCGGCGGCGTCCAGCGCCAGGGCCACGGCAAGCAGTTCAGACTCCATGTCTGGCTGCACGAACGGCGTGTCACCACGTCCCTCCACGACCCGGGAGGCCAGGGATTCGAGCCCCAGTGTCAGGCGTCCGGCAATGGCGTACATCAGAATCACCGCCAATACACACAGGCTGAGCGCGCTGACAATCACCACCGTGCTGAACGCAGCTTCCCGGGCTTCAGTCTCCGACCAGTCGTAGAGCAGAATGAAACGGGAGCCATCTGCCTCCCGCACCGCGACTTGATATTCGCGATCGCCTTCACGAAATTCGTGATTGCCGACCGGAAAGTCCGCGAGCGCAGGTGGTAATGCAGCGGGCAGGGGTTCGCCAGACACCAGCCGGTAAAGTTTCATGGTCGGCGTGTTGGGAAGGACCAGTCCGGGTGAATTGCGGGAAATTTCGATGCTGTAGGCAAGCTGACCGGCGAGAATTTCGTCGATGAAATCCTGCTCCATCTCTTCATACGTCATCAGGAGAGCGATGGCCTGGCCGAGTATCAGCAACAGCAAGGCGGCAGATATCGATACGGCAATGCGCATCCGCATGCTCGATGGCAACCACCGACGGGAAGCCGGGCGCAGGCCCGCTTCAGCGGCAGATGAGCTTGTATCCGATGCCATGGATATTCACCACTTCAATGCCGGCGTCTTCACCAACGGCACGCCGCAGCGTGTAAAGGACGCTGCGCAGATTGTCGTTGGACTCCTGCTCGTGGCCCCAGATCGCGATCTCCAGCTCGCGCCGCGAGAACACCCGGTTGGGCTGCGACAACAGTTCCGCGACCAGCCGCAGCGCTTTCGGCGGCAGTTGCAGCGCCCGACCGGCGAAACGCACCGCCTTGGCCGCGCTGTCATATTCCAGCGCTCCCAGGCGCAGGATGCCGGCCGTCTTGCGCGCGCCGCTGCGTCTTGCCAGCGCCGCTAGACGAGCTTCCACCTCCTGCAGGGCAAAGGGCTTGACCAGGTAGTCGTCCACCCCGGCATCGAAGCCAAGCAGTTTGTCTTCCAGGGTGTCGCGCGCGGTCAGGATCAACAGAGGCAGGGGATTGCCTTTGGCTCGCAGACGGCGTGCCAGGGCAAGGCCGTCGCCCTCAGGCAGGTTGCGGTCGAGCACAGCGGCTTCGAACACCTGCTCGTCAAGCAGCCGCGAGGCGGTCGCCAGGCAGTCCGCGTAGTCACACTGATGGCCACGCGACTCGAGGTACTCGTAGAGGTTCTCCGCAATGGTGCGGTCGTCTTCGATGATCAGCAGGCGCATGGTTCGATCATATTAGATCTGTTCCCATTAATGGCATACCACTCCACACAACTCACATGTCACTAAATAAATGGCGAATCAGCCCGGTGTTGCATGCCAATTCTCGATCATGTAAGCCGGGAATCTGGCTGATTCATCAAATTATGGAGTTCCACATAAGGCCGAGGACTTGTCGGCGAGCAGTCATCACGAATGCCAGCTCCGCTCAATAACCGGCCATAGAACCTCCGGCATGGCGTAAGACCGCTTCGGGCACAAAGCAGTAACGCGCCCCCCCCTATCACCTGCCAACCGCCGTACCGCCAGCGCCGACTTTTCAACTGACCGGCCTGACTGCACCGCCGTCACGGCGGACTGGATCGTTAATGCCGATTGAGCGATGATCCACGCATGTTCGACCACGCCGCCACCCTCCCCCTCGCCTTCTGGCTGCTGGCCGTCATCGCCACCCTGCTGTTCGGCATGTCCAAGGCCGGCTTCGGCGGCGCCGCCGGCAGCCTCGGCGTACCGCTGATGGCCCTGGCCGTGCCGGCGCCCTTCGCCGCCGCCGTGATGCTGCCGATCCTGCTGGCGATCGACCTGATCGGCCTGGTGGTGTTCCGCGGCAAGGCCGACACCGCCAACCTGCGCATCATCCTGCCCGGCGCCATGCTCGGCGTCGCCCTGGGCTGGCTGACCTTCAGCCACGTCGATGCGCGCTGGATCAAGCTGCTGATCGGCATCGAGGCGATCGCCTTCGCCCTCGACCGCTTCCGCGCCGCGCGCAATGCCGCCATCGCCGTGCCGTCGGCGCCGACTTTTCTGCCCGGCATCCTCTGGAGCGGGGTCGCCGGCTTCACCAGCTTCATCTCGCACGCCGGCGGGCCGCCGATCATGCAATACCTGATGCCGCAGAACATGGACAAGATGCGCCTGGTCGGCACCACGGTGATCTTCTTCACCGCGGTCAATTTCGCCAAGCTCGGCCCCTATGCCCAGCTCGGCCTGGTCGACCTGTCCAATCTCGCGGTCTCGCTGCTGCTGGCGCCGGCGATCCCCATCGGCTACTTCGCCGGTTATCGCCTGCTGCAGGCCGTGGACATGCGCGGCTTCAACCTGGTCACGGCCTGGACGCTGCTGGCGGCCGGAACGAAGCTCGTCTTCGACGGTCTGGCCGGATGAATCGCTTTGCCCGATGCCTCGGCTCCGCCTGCAGCCTGGCACTGCTGGGCGGCTGCCTGTACCTGCCGGAAACCACCACCCGCTACGACCCGGACTGCGGGATTTACGAGCGCAAGGCGACCATGCAGCCGCACCAGGTCGGATCCCTGATGGGATGCCAGGACGAGGGCTGCGCGGTTCTCCTGGTCGCCGCAGGTGCGGTGACCGCGGCGTCGGCGGTGATCTCCGGCAGCGTGGTGGTGATCGGCAATGTCGTGTACTGGCTCGAAAAACAGGGCCAGTGCCGGAATCCACCCCGCGAACCGCGGGATTCAGGCGCATTGCCCGCCAACCGGCAAGGCGCCGGGCGGCCGCCTTGAACCGGCCACGACCACCCCTATCTATCATCCATGCGACAACAACTCAACGAACTGCTCGAACGCATCCAGACCCTGCAGGAAGAGGTCGAGGAAGACTACCGCCAGCACCGCGAGGACTTCCTGCGCCGGCGCGCCGAACTGGCCGACGAATTCCTGCGCCAGCAGCGGCGCTACAAGGTCGGCCTGCTGCGCTTCCTCGTCCGTTCGCGGCTGCTGGTGGCGCTCACCGCACCGGTAATCTACGCCGGCTGGATTCCCTTCCTGCTGATGGACCTGTTCGTCACGGTCTATCAGTGGGTCTGCTTCCCGATCTACCGCATTCCCCGGGTGAAGCGCGCCGACTACATCGTCTTCGACCGCGAGGACCTGCCCTACCTCAACCTGATCGAGAAGTTCAACTGCTTCTACTGCTCGTACGGCAACGGCGTCGCCGCCTACCTGCGCGAAGTCGCGGCGCGCACCGAACAGTACTGGTGCCCGATCAAGTACGCGCGCCGCATCAAGGGCGCCCACGAGCGCTACCCGCGCTTCTTCGACTACGGCGACGCCGAGGCCTTCCGCCAGGGGCTGAACCGGCTGCGCCGGCAATACGACGAGTAGCCGGCCTCCGTCCGCCGCCGTCCGGACGGATTGGCGGTTACTATCCGCCTTCCCCTTCCGCAAGCCGCCCGTCCCGCATGCAAACCGACAGCAAGGAATCGCCCCGCCCGGCCATCGTGGCCGCCGTGCAACTGCCGCAGGTCGACGACGTCGAGTTCGAATCCTCGCTGGCCGAGCTGCGCGACCTGGCCAAGACGCTGGGCTTCGCCATCGTCGCCACCTTCACCCAGAAGCGCACCAGCTTCGACGCCACGGCCTACCTCGGCACCGGCAAGCGCGAGGAAATCCGCGAATTCGTCGACATGGAACCCGCGCCCGGCGCCTTCGAGAAGCCGCTGCATGGCGCCGCCGACCTGGCGGCCGGCCGCATCGAAGCCCTCTTCGTGGACCACGAAATCTCGCCCTCGCAGGCGCGCAACCTGGAAAAGGAAACCGGCTGCGAGGTGATGGACCGCACCATGGTCATCCTCGAAATCTTCCACCGCCACGCCACCTCGCGCGCCGCCCGCGCCCAGGTCGAGATCGCGCGGCTGGGCTACATGGCGCCGCGCCTGCGCGAGGCGGCCAAGCTGGCCGGGCCGCAGGGCCGGCAGCGCAGCGGCACCGGCGGCCGCGGCGCCGGCGAATCGCACACCGAGCTGGACCGGCGCAAGATCCGCGACCGCATCGCCGAGCTGCAGCAGGAAATCGTCGCCATGGACGCCGAGCGCAAGACCCAGCGCGCGCGCCGCCTGGAGCGCCAGGGCCTCGCCAGCGTGGCGCTGGTCGGCTACACCAACGCCGGCAAGTCCACGCTGATGCGCGCGCTGACCGGCAGCGAGGTGCTGGTCGAGAACAAGCTGTTCGCCACGCTCGACACCACGGTGCGCGCGCTGCAGCCGGAAAGCAGGCCGCGCGTGCTGGTGAGCGACACCGTCGGCTTCATCAAGAACCTGCCGCACGGACTGGTCGCGTCCTTCAAATCGACGCTGGAAGAGGCGCTCGATGCCTCGCTGCTGCTGCACGTGATCGACGCCGGCGACCCCGGCTTCGAGCGCCAGCTGGCAGTCACCGACAAGGTGCTGGCCGAGATCGGCGCGCAGGACGTGCCGCGCCTGCGCGTCTTCAACAAGATCGACACTGTCGATAACCGCGGCAACCCCGCGGCGCAAGCCGAACTCGCAGCGGCGCTGCGTGACGCTTACCCGGATTGCATCGTCATGAGCGCGCGCCGCGCCGAGGACGTGGCGACACTGCACGCGGCCATCGTCGGCTTTTTCCGCCAGGACCAGGCCGAGGCCGAGCTATTCCTGCCCTGGTCGGCCCAGCAGCAACGCGGCCGGATCTTCGCCAGTTGCGAAGTACTGGAAGAGCGCGCCGACGAAGATGGCGCCTTCCTGCGCGTGCGCGGCGAGCGCGCGGCGGTGGAGCGGCTGAGCGGGCAGTTCGGCAAAGCTTGAAAAATCGGCGCCGGCGACACGGCGATCCCGCGTGTCAAAAAGCCTGTCCGCCACACAGGACGCTACGGTTTCAAATCCAGCACCGGCGTATCGGCAAAGGCATCGATGCCGTCGATTTCGATCAGGTTGCCTTTCACGCCGAGAATGCCGACCTGACTGAGGGCGATCAGGTTCGGACGCAGCGGCGAGCGGGTCGCAAACACGCCGCGCAAAGGGTTGTCGGGATTGCCGCGCGGGTGGACCTGCAAGACCGACCGCTTTTCAGGCGTATCGTTGCGATCGAACCAATACAGCACCCAGATCGACCGCAACTCCTCAACGCCCATCAGCGCCGGCTGATAGCGCTGCTCGATCTCGATGTAGGTCTTGCCGGAAGATTTCCTGATCCAGCCCACCGGATGAACGGAGTAGCTTGGCGAGTTCCGGACCGATGACTCCGGATCCGGTGCGGCAGCCAGGCCCGGCATGGGGATTGCCACGGCAAGCGCCAGGACAGTCAATGCATGACGCATGATGGATCTCCTCGTTCCACCCATGGAGTGCCTCGCTCGGCTGCCGGGTTGCCCTGGCTGGAGGCGTGGTCGTGCCGCCAGGCGGTCGCTTCATGTTCGTGCATCGTTTTCCGATCGAACGAATCGCGGGAGGGGAACGACGCCCTGCCGTCCCGCCGGCACGACGATCCGGGGTTCCAGCGCAACAAACAGAGTCGGCACCATGTCGCCGGCCGACTTGCCGCGAACCATGTCACGAAGCCGCTGAACCCTCGGACCCCAGCATGCGGACCTCGCGCTGCGGCAGGGGGATGACGATGTTCCGCGCGCGGAAGGTCTCCAGGATGGTCTTGTTGAGCTCGTTTACGGCCGCGATGTAGTCGGGCACATTGACCCACGGACAGACGCTGATGGTGACGCCGGACTCGGCGAGCCGCGTGATCCCGAAGCCTGGCGCCGGGTCCTGCAGCACGCGGGGATTGGCGCGCAGGATTTCCTCCACCAGGCCGAGGGCGACGTTGACATCGGTGCCGTAGGACACGCCCACCGCGATGTTGAGCTGCCGGATCCGGCCGCAATTGTGCAGGATCTCGCCGACGATCTTGCGGTTCGGGATCACCACCTTCGACCGGTCCGCGTGTCCCAGCGTGGTGCTGAACAGGCTGATGTCGAGCACTTCGCCCTCTTCCTTCGCGATCGAAATGTATTCGCCGATATGGAAGGGCCGCGTGAAGATGATGGTAAGGCCTGCGGCGACATTGCCGAGTATCCCCTGCATCGCCAGCGCCACGGCGGCGCCGGCCACGCCGAGACCCGCAATCAGCGGCACCAGTTCGATGCCGAGGTTTTGCAGGGCCAGGATGGCGAAGATCCCCAGCACCAGGACCCGGGCGATGCGGATCAGCAAGGTGCGCACCGGCGCGTCGAGGTTGAAGCGCACCAGCAGGCCCTCCAGCGCCCGGCCCACCCAGCGTCCGACCAGATAGCCGACGAACAGGATGATGAGCGCCACCACCAGCTTCGGCCCGAACCTGACCGCCATGTCCAGGGCGGACGCCTTCACCTGATCGAGTGACTGTATCGAGTTGTCCATGAGCCTTTCCCTGGTCGGCGCGATCGCGCGTTGTGCGTCGATAATAACTGATCCCGATCGCGTCGCCGGTCGGGCGGCGCCGCAAAGGCGGCGCGACATTGAGTCGGCTCCAGCCGGATTTGCACGGCTTGCGACCTTGCCGAGAGTTCCCGCAGGGACGCACGGCGCTGGCGCCAGCGGGACCGCGGTGCGGCGTGTCAATAAGGCAATCGCGAGACCCTTCTACCGCTGCTGGCGCGTCTGCTGCAGCGCGCTGTCGGCGCTCGCGCTGCGCGGCCAGCCCTGGCCGGGGCGTGCCTCGGGAGCGCCCTGAGCCCCTTTCGGTCGCCCGGCTTCCCGTTGCGCTTCATGGCGCGGAGGCGGAGCGGAGCGCGGCTCCCGTGCGGTTTCGCCGGCACCGGGCCGCGCGGAATGTCCGGCCTGATCGCCACGCGCGGGGATCGCGTTGCTTCGATTGCCTTGCGCGTGCGGAAGCGCGCCTGTCGCGGGGATGGCCCCCTGGGTGGCCGTCTGGGTGGATTGGCGACGCTCTGCCGGCACGCGGCGATCCCCGCGCTCGAGGTCTTTGGCGTGGTCGCGCCGGTCCCCACGTGGATTGGCCGGATGGGCGCCGGAATGCGCTTGCGTCGTTGCCACCCGCTGGATCGCCGGTTGTACGGGTGTGTCCCGCACCGGCTGGACCGCGGCCCCACGTAAATCGTTGCGCGACTCGCCGTGCCGGTTCGAACCTGGCTGGGACGGCGCGTGCTGCTGGATTTGTCGCCGGGCATCCTCCCGGTCCGGCCGCCTGCCGCCGTCCGGCCGGGTTGCATGATCGGCATACTGCCGCCGCACTTCCGGTACGCGATACGCGACGCCCCGGCGATGAACGGGATCATGGTGCCACGCACCCGGTGGCCGATCATGGTGGATGATGACCCCGTGACGCGCAGCCCCGTAATGATGGAAATTGGAGTGCACTACACGGACATGGCGGTGCGACCAGTCGAAGCCGCCGAAGAAATATCCGATCGAAATCCTGATCGACGGTCCCCAATAGAAGCCGCTGACCATGCCCGGCCATGCGCCATAGCCGGGAAACGGCCGCCAATACACGGGCGAATAGTGCGGCCACCACCATGGCCCGTACACCACCCGTGGATCGTAGTAGGGCACATGGATGATTTGCGGATCGGCGGACTGCACGACCAATATCGGCCCCGTCTCGACGATGCGCTGGCGTTCGTCCGACCGCAGGTTGCCCGCCACCTGCGCCCTGCGCCGCAGATTCTGTACCGCATCCATTACCTGCGGCTCCTGGGCAAGAAATGCGTCACCCAGCGTCTGCAGCCATTGCAGGTCCTCGTCCATGCGCGCGAGCACATGCGGGAAGGCCAGCAGGGATTTCACGCTGGGATCCCAGTTCTCATGCACCGCCGCCCGTACCGCATCTTCCCCGCTCAGGTTCGGATGACTTCGTGACCAGCGTGCGGCCTCGACCACTTCCAGCGGGTAGGTTGACGCCATCAGGATCTGCGACAGCAACGGATCCGGATACAGCGCAATCGGCGCAAGCATCTGTTCGAGTTGCGCCTGCGAGAACGCGGGACGGTCTTGCGCAAATGCGCCGCCTTGCGGCACAAGCAGTGCAAGCATGAGCGCCAGCAGCATTGCGACAGACCTGGCGACATTGTTTACGGCGGGGCTTTTCATTGGGGATCTCCAGCGTTCGGACACGGTTCATGAAAACCACAAACTCGACGTGATTGCCTCATGAGACTGTGAACGCGCGACCGACCCATGGGTTGCGGCAGGAAGTGCAACAGCATGTAATGCACCTTGCCGTTCTGAAACATCTCCCGTGCCGGCCGGCACACTCCGGAACCGCGCACTGGCCAGGGTGGCAGGGTGGAGCAAGCCGGCCACGGCTCGGGCCTGGCTGACGGGAGCCCCGATTCCGCGTGCCCGGCGCTCGCGCGGACCGGGCGGCAGATGCCGCCGGGGGCGCTCATGTGGTGTTGCCGCGAGTATGTAAAATCGGATTCAACCCGGATCAAGCGCGGAGGCGAGTTCGACATGGAGGACAACTTTTCAGCGGCAAAGCGCGGGCTGGCCATCCTCGGCGCCGTGTGCGTGGCGGCCTGCGCCGGCTACGGCGGCAGCGACCTCAAGCCCGGGGCATCGACGCGGCCCGAGGTCGTCGCCTCGATGGGCAGGCCGGCGATGGCCTGGAAGAATCCGGATGGCAGCGAACAGCTGGCCTACCCGCGCGGCCCCGCGAGCACGCAGACATTCATGGCCTACCTCGGACCGGACGGCAAACTGCAGCGCATCGAAAAGGTGCTGGAGGATGCGCAGTTCCACCGCATCGGGCAGGGCATGCACAAGGACGAGGTGCTGCGCATCCTCGGTCCGCCGGGCGAGGAATGGACGCAGTTCTATTCGCGGCGCAATGAAATCGCCTGGTCATGGCTGTTCTGCAACGGCTGGAGTGTCCAGGAGTTCTTCGACGTAATGTTCGACGCCGATACCGGCATCGTGCATTCGACGGGACGCCACCCGCATCTGAAGGGGCCGGACGGCAAGGAACCCTCATGCGGACATTGACCGCCGCCCCGGACCATCCTCCGCGGCCTGCGTCGGCCGGACATGCGCGACGCCCTTGACGCCGTGGCGCCGGCGCCGACTTTCCGGGCTTCCTGAGGCGCCCCGCCGTGCTCAGTTTTCCTTGCCGCCGCCCTTGTCGGCCTCCAGTGACAACTTGAGCGGCACCCCGGCGTCGCTGCCCTCGCCCTTTTCCGGGGGCAGCAGCTGCATCCGTTCCGCGGCGACCCCGCCCGCCTTGAGGATCTCCAGCGCGCCCGTGCCGCGCGCCTGGGCCAGTGCCGGCAGGACATCCGCGCCGAGCTTTTCCTTCTCGCGCAGCCGCTCGAACAGCACGGCGTAAAAATCCGCGCCCTTGAGCTGCGCGACTTCATTCTCGGCCAGGGTCTTCTTTTCCCGCAGCAATCCGGTCAGGCGCGACATCACCTTGTCGCCGACGCTTTCCTCGAGCTGGCCCGGGTTGGCGCTGCGGAAGCCTTCCTTCAATGCCGCCAGGTCGCTCTTGCCGACCCGCTCGGCATACAGGCTTTCCAGCGCGGCCTGGATCTTGGGCTGGCGCAGGGAAATCGGACCGGGATCGCCCCGCTCCGAGAGCGTCAGGCCGGACGCGGTCAATACGGCGCGGCGCAGCTGGACTTCCTGCAGGGCGACGCGATCGACCTCGGCATGGATGCCGCCGACGGCCAGCGCCAGCTTCGGCCGCTTGCCGAGCACGGCGGCCACCTTCAGCAGCTTTTCCCGCTCCGGCGGCGTCAGCACCTTCGCTCCGGGCTCGAAGGCGACGTTCTCGACCTTCTCGCCACTGCCGCCGAACAGCGCGCCCAGGGCGCGGAAAGGCGCGGTGACGATCTTGGTCAGGACATTGGTGATGGCCTTCCAGATCAGCCCGCCATAGCTGAATTGCGGATCGTCGAGGCTGCCGGCGAC